>NC_018108.1:0-1200000 GCF_000276685.1 Taylorella equigenitalis ATCC 35865
TTGGAGGAACTAAAGTTGGGCGAGTTTTGGCAGGAATGTCTAACTAAACTTACAGAGATATTAGACGAAAATATTGTACATAAATGGATTAAACCACTTAAGCCATTAGGATTTTCAGAAGATGATACTGTCATTAAATTAGAGGCTCCCACAGAACTTAAGAAAAACTGGGTGCAATCTTATTACGCAAACACTATCAGAGATGTCATTTTAGAAATTCTTAATATCAATGTAAGGGTTGAAGTAGTACTAGCACCTAAACCTCAGACTTCTTCAGAAACTATTCCTAGTGCTGATTTTAACCCCAATGATCCAGTAGTTTCTGCAGAAAAACCAATTATTGATAGGAGCATTGCCACTCCAACTAAAGAATCTTATAGGGATAAAACTTTCGAGGATAATACTTTTGTAATGGAGTTTGAGCCCGAGAAAGGAGAATCTGAGGCGGTAGAGAGTATAGAGGCATTGCCAGAACCTATGGGTCGTTATGCTTATCGTGGCATGGCAGAGATTCCTAGGGATATGCAGCAGTTCTACAAAGCTACGAATTTAAATCAAAGGCTTACATTTCAGAATCTTGTAGTAGGAGATTCTAATGAGCTTGCATATGTAACAGCTCAAAATGTTGTTCGAAACATTGGTAAGCATGGCTATAACCCATTATTTATCTATGGGAAAACGGGATTGGGTAAAACGCATATTATGCATGCGATTGGTAATGAGCTATTTACCAAGCACAAAATGAGGAATGTGCTTTATATACATGCTGAGACTTACTATACAGAAATAACGCGCCGTATGATTGAAGGTAGGTGGGTTGAGTATAGGGCTCAGGATAATAAGTACATTAATTCCGATCTTTTGCTTATGGACGATGTACAGTTATTTGCACGTAAAGAACGTACGCAGCAGGAATTCTTTGTATTGTACGAAGCACTAGTGAATAATGACAAACAAGTGGTTATTAGTTGTGATACTTTCCCAGATAATTTAGATGCTATTGAGGATAGACTTAAATCAAGATTCCAAAATGGACTAATTATAGAAATAGAACCGCCTGATGTTGAACTTAGGGTCTCAATTCTTAAATCTAAAGCAAAAGATTTTCCTGATATGGAATTTACCGATGAGGTAGCGTTATATATTGCCAGCAATATTAAGAGTAATGTTCGAGAACTTGAAGGAGCATTGCAAAAAGTTATGGCTTATTCTCAGTTTAAGCAAATTGATAAACCTACGGTTGATACCTGCAAGGCAGCTTTAAGGGATGTTTTACGTCAAAGAAATGGTAGTTTGACAGTTGAAAATATTCAGAAAACTGTAGCGGATTACTATAAAATAAGGATTTCGGACATTTATTCAAAATCTAGAAGTGCTAATTTAGTGAAAGCTCGTCATGTTGCTATGTATTTAACTAAGGAGCTTACGCGTAATAGTCTTCCAGAGATAGGTCAGTCTTTTGGAGGTCGTGATCACTCAACTATCCATCACGCCGTCGAAAAGATTGCCTCTAGGCGAAGAGAAGATCGCCAGCTTAACCATGATATTAGAGTTCTTGAACAGATACTAGGAAGTTAACCTTAGAGGTGTATATGCAAATTTTTCAGTTAGGGACTGAAGCTATCAGAAAGCCACTTGATACTGTAGTCGGTATAGTGGAGAAAAAGGCTTCATTACCAATTCTTTCCCATGTACTTATTAAAAAAGGTCCGCAATCATTAGATTTAGTCACTAGTGATCTGTCCATTCAAATAACTACGAAATTAAGATTTGGAGAGGATGATAGCTCTTCAGCTCCAGTTGATGATGCTGAGATTATCAAAGTTGCAGTTCCAGCTTTGAAATTACAAAACATAATACGTGTCATGCCTACTGGAGCCATGATTGAGGCTAATCTTAACGAATCTAAAATTACACTTAGTGCAGATGATAGTAGATTCACACTACAGACATTGCCAGGTGCTGATTATCCAGATGCAAATTTTGATACTGAATGGAAGGTTCGATTCTCTATAGATGTCCAAGCTCTTAAGAAAATCCTTAATTTAGTATCGTGTGCTATGGCACAAAGTGATATTCGTTACTATCTAAACGGCATGTTGTTAGTGATTGAGCCTGGTATGCTTCATGGAGTTGCTACAGATGGTCATAGACTTTCTCATGCTGCCGAAACTATTGAGGGAGTAACTGATCAAACTAAGGTTATTATTCCTCGTAAGACAGTTGAACAGTTATTACGGCTTCTTGATGAATCTCATAATGAAGTACAAGTTAGTGTTTCAGGTAGGAGCATTCAATTTAAATTTGGGGATATTGAAGTTTTATCTAAACAAGTTGAAGGTAAATTCCCTGACTTCGAAAAAGTTATTCCTAAAGGCTATAACACCGAAATCATTATCAACCGCTCTGAATTTAGTGATAACTTACAAAGAGCAAATATTTTGGTTAACGAGGATAAGCTTCACAGTATTAAATTGCATTTTGCAAACAATCGATTAACGATATCTTCAAGCAATCTTGATCAGGAAGAATCTAAGATGGAGCTTGATATTGAGTACAACAATAACCCAATAGATATGGGATTTAATGCCCTATATCTTCTGGAAGTTTTAAGTGTCCTAAATTCATATGAAAACGTAACTCTATCTATGAGTGGAGAGTCTAATTCTTCCTTGTTGATCTCTATAAAAGAAGATGATCAATTTAAATATGTGGTTATGCCTCTTAGAATCTAACAATTAACAATAAGAACATTTATATGACTGATTCAAATCAAAAGCCATCTTATGACGCTAGTTCAATTAAGATGCTTAAGGGCTTGGAGGCTGTGCGTAAGCGTCCTGGCATGTATATCGGCGATACCTCAGATGGTACTGGTTTGCACCATATGGTGTTTGAGGTAGTTGATAACTCTATAGACGAAGCACTTGCGGGTTATTGTGACGACATTGTTGTGACTATCCATTCTGATAATTCTATTTCAGTAGCGGATAATGGTAGAGGAATTCCAGTAGAGGTTCATAAGGACGATGAGTACGGCAGAAGTGCTGCTGAAATCGTTATGACAGAACTTCATGCAGGCGGTAAATTTGATCAAAATTCATACAAAGTTTCTGGTGGCTTGCATGGGGTGGGCGTATCATGCGTTAATGCATTGTCAGAGTGGCTTCGTCTTACAATTAGACGTGATGGTCAAGTTCATGAGATGAGCTTTAATAGAGGCGTAAAAGTTGAACCTCTTAAAGTTGTAGGTCATACAGATAAGCGTGGCACAAAAGTGCATTATCTTGCGGACACTGAGATTTTTGGAACTATAGACTATAGTTACGAGGTTTTTTCTAAAAGATTACGCGAGCTATCTTTTTTGAATAATGGCGTAAAAATTCGTTTGGTTGATGAGTTACACGAAAAAGAGGAAAACTTTGAGTTTTCTGGGGGCGTAACTGGATTTGTTTCTTATATTAATAAAAGCAAACAAGTTATACATCCCAATATATTCCACGTATCTAAATCATCTTCTGCTGGTGGCGTAGAAGTTGAGGTTGACGTTGCCATGCAATGGACCGACAGTATTAATGAGCAAGTCCTATGCTACACAAATAATATCCCACAAAGCGATGGTGGTACACATTTAACAGGTTTAAGAGCTGCAATTACTCGGGTGTTCAACAAGTATATTGAGTCCACTGATTTAGCTAAAAAAGCTAAAGTCGAGCTAGTAGGCGAAGATATGCGTGAAGGGTTAAGTTGCGTATTGTCTGTCAAATTGCCTGAGCCAAAATTTAGTAGCCAAACTAAGGATAAGCTTGTTTCTAGTGAGGTTAGAGCTCCAGTTGAGGAAGTTGTTGCTGAAGGTCTTGAGACATGGCTTTTAGAAAATCCTAACGATGCCAGAGATATTTGCGTAAAAATTATTGAGGCTGCTAGGGCTAGGGAAGCTTCCAGAAAAGCTAGAGAATTAACTAAACGTAAGGGCATTTTGGAAGGTGCAGGATTACCAGGTAAGCTTGCAGATTGCCAAGAAAAAGATCCAGCAAAATGTGAACTTTACATAGTAGAGGGAGATTCTGCGGGGGGCTCAGCTAAGCAAGGGAGAAACCGTAAGTTTCAAGCAATTCTTCCACTTAGAGGTAAAGTTTTAAATGTTGAAAAATCACGTGCTGACCGCATTTTTGCTAGTGATGCTATCAAAACGCTTATAACTGCATTAGGCACAAGCATCGATAAAGATTTCAATCTAGAAAAGCTAAGATATCATCGCATTATTATCATGACCGATGCGGATGTGGATGGTGCTCATATCCGTACTCTTCTTTTAACTTTGTTTTATCGTCAAATGCCTAAACTTGTTGAAGAAGGTCATGTGTACATTGCCCAACCTCCTTTATATAAGGTCCGTATAAAAGGTAGTAAAGTTGAGCGTTACCTAAAGGATGATGCAGAAGAGACTGAGTTTATGCAAGAACTAGCTCTTAAGGATGCTGGTATCGATTTAGGTGATAGGATTATCGAAGGTGATGAACTTAAGTCATACCTTTCAACTTATATGTCAGCCGATAAAGTTATTCGTCGTTTAAGCCGAATTATGGATGAATCTACTTTACAGGCTATCTCACATGGGTTTGTCCTTAAGCTTGATACGGAGCAAAATGCACAGGAAAGTGCAACTAAGCTTAAGGATGTATTATTCGATCCAAGTAAACCTAAAGCGGTTGAAATCACGCCCCAATATGATGCTGAGCTTAATAGTCATTACCTAGTTGTTGATCGTTTGATTCACGGCAATAAGGACACTTCTATATTTAATAGAGATTTTATTGCTAGCAATGACTATAAGATACTTTTAAATGCGGGAGAATCTTTTAGAGGACTTATAAAAGATGGTGCAAAAGTATTTAGAGGCGAAGCTACAAAACGTATGGAGTATGCTGTAAGCGACTTTAAACAGGTGGTAGATTGGCTTTTTGAGCAGGCTTCTAAATCTGTAGACAAGCAAAGGTATAAAGGTTTGGGAGAGATGAATCCAGACCAACTGTGGGAAACTACAATGGATCCTTCTGTTAGAAGGCTTCTGCAAGTGCAGATAGAGGATGCCATAGCGGCAGATCAAATATTTGATATGCTTATGGGCGACCGCGTTGAGCCTAGACGAGAGTTTATTGAGGAAAATGCACTAACAGTTAGCGATTTAGACATTTAACATGATCTAAGTCATCTAACGTATCAAGCTCCAGCTTTTGATGGGATTCAAAGTATCTATGTTCTCCACTTATAGGATCTTTGAATTCAATACTCCTTGCTAGCAACTGTAATGGATTGCTGAAATCGTTTTTATCCCGTTGAGCTAATAATACGGGATAAAAATTATCATGCACAATCGGTAGACCTAAACCACTCATATGGACACGCAATTGGTGCTTTTTTCCTGTTGAAGGAAAGAGGCGATAAAGGGCATTGCCACCTTTTACAGTATGTACAAATTCAATCCTAGTTTCACTGTTTGGTATGAGCTCTGTGTTTTCGATCATAGTAAAGAAATTATTGCTCCTACAAATATAGGATTTGCGTACTTGTGGAAATATTGATAAATCAATAGGCTTGGGGGCAATGCATTCGTAAGATTTGTTTATCACTCGATCCTGAAACATTACTTGATAAGCATTTCTGTATTTTGATTGCTTACAAAAAACAAGCACCCCAGCAGTTTCACGATCAAGCCTGTGTATGGGATTTATATTTATGTTGTTTAGTAATCTGCGCAATTTAATAAGTGCAGATTCGTGCAGATGGTAGCCACCAGGCACACTAGCTAAAAGATGAGGTTTATCAATTGCTACAATTAAATCATCCTCATACAATATCGTTAATTCAAACGGATTTGTTGGCTCCTCATCGACCTCACGAAAATACCATAACCAACTATCAGGAACATATGGTGAATCTATATCTGCAGATATACCCTCAGAGTTAACGAAATCCCCTTTTTTTAAGCGCTTTTGTAGTATCGTAGGAGGAATATGAGGGAATCTAAATATAAGGAAGTCAATCAAGCTTGACCAATTCTCCCTCGGTAGATATAACCGACTAGCTGTGATTCCATCACGATCTGGGAGAGGGGATTGGAGCATGACCATAAGATAAAATATATAAACGAAAAATATTATAAATTATGCTTTCTACGACGAGTTGCTCGATCATTGCCATCCATAACTTATTCAAAACTTTTCAACTCAAATCGAAGTCTATTTGTGCAGTTTGTGACGTTACATTAGATGTTATTAGAGGTGAAACTCTTGGGATAGTTGGCGAATCTGGAAGTGGTAAATCAACACTTGCTAGGATTATGGTAGGGCTTTTGAAACCTGATAGTGGCTTGGTGGAGTTTGAAGGTATCGATGTACACAACCCTTCCAAGTCTGAGCGGATGTATCTAACTCAGAATATTCAAATGGTTTTTCAAAATCCGTACGCTAGTTTAAATCCAAGAATGAGCATTATGGACGTATTGGCGGAGCCATTTGTAATTCATAAGAAATTTAATTCTAAGCAAGCATTAAAATCACGTGTTTATGAGCTTCTTGAGGAGGTTGGCCTTAATCCACAATGGGCGAATCGATATCCTCACGAGTTTTCTGGGGGGCAGCGTCAAAGAATTGCCATAGCACGTGCTCTTGCACTTAAGCCTAAATTTTTAGTGTGCGATGAAGCTGTATCGGCCCTTGATGTATCTGTCCAAGCTCAAATTATCCTGCTCTTAAAGCGTATACAGAAGGAATATGGACTTACTATGGTTTTTATTTCTCATGATTTATCGGTTGTAAGATTGATTTCAGATAGAGTTGGAGTTTTATATAAGGGCGAGTTGCTTGAGCTAAATCGTAGTTCTGATATGTATTGCAATCCACAAAATCACTACACTAAGACACTATTAAACGCTGTACTGCCAGCAGATGTATCTATTGCAAAATCAAAATTAGAGGCGTCGGCATGAGCGGCATGAGTGGCATGAGCGGCATGAGTAATATGAGAGATTACATAATAAAACGATGTTTGCTTATGATACTGACTATCCTAGCTATAGCAAGCATTACGTTTGTTCTTATGCATCTTGTGCCAGGGTCTCCATTTGACAGCGATCGCTCGCTAAATAGTGCTCAAGAGCTAAACCTTAAAAAGTTTTATCACCTTGATGAACCGCTATATATGCAGTTTATGGCGTATTTGAAATCGATTTTTACATTTGATTTTGGCCCTTCTATAAATCAGCCCGATACAAGTGTTGTGGATTTAATTTTGCGTGCGTTTCCAGTTTCATTTGAGCTTGGAATCTGGTCGATTATGGTGGCAATGTTTACTGGCATAACTCTCGGCGTTATATCGGCTGTTCATCATCAAGGCTGGATAGATAATTTGGCTATGGGTTTGGCAGTACTTGGGATATCTATTCCTAATTTTGTTCTCGCAACATGGCTTATACAGGAGCTGGCTGTCAATTTAGGTTGGTTTCCTGTAGCAACTTGGAAAACCACTATGCATATGATACTGCCTATCATCGCACTAGCAACAGCTCCTATGGCTATAATCGCTAGGCTTACTAGAAGTAGCATGCTCGAAACTCTATCTCAAGATTACATCAAAACAGCATATGCAAAAGGAATTCCAAAAACGAGAATTATCTTAAGACATGCCTTAAGAAACGCACTCCTACCAGTGATCACGATTCTCGGTACGCTTCTAGCCTCTATACTAACAGGCACATTTGTTATTGAAAAGATTTTTGCAATTCCAGGCATGGGTAGATACTTTATAGACTCTATTGCAAACCGCGACTATCCTGTAATCATGGGCGTGACAGTATTCTATAGCTCAGTATTAGTAATAATGCTTTTTTTGGTTGATATCGCTTATGGATTTCTCGATCCTCGCATTCGTTTGGGACGCAAAGGAGGACGGCTTTGAACAGGACGGCTTTGAACAGGACGGCTTTGAACAACCAAAATCATATTGATTTGAGCGATTTTCAGCCCATTTTAGAAAAGCCTACCTATACCTTCGAAAATAAAAAATCAGTTTCTTTTTGGGGTGATGTGTGGAAAAGCTTAAGAGCAAATAGGCTTGCCATGTTGGGACTTTTCGTACTTGTGGTACTGATTTTATTCGCAATTTTTGCTCCTATTTTTTCCCCTTACGATGTAAGCATGCAATCCTTGAGTGAGCAAAATTTACCGCCTTCATCAAAACATTGGTTTGGCACTGATGATTTGGGACGCGACGTATTTGTTCGTACTTGGTATGGTGCTCGGATTTCGCTGTTTGTGGGCATTATGGCGGCGATTATTGATTTAGTGGTTGGTGTAAGTTATGGTGGATTTAGTGGTTTGAAAGGCGGATACACAGATACGATTATGATGCGTATTGTAGAAATTCTTTACGGTCTACCAAATTTATTAATCGTAATCTTGCTTATGGTTGTTATGGGATCTTCGCTTTTTACGATAATTGTTGCATTAACAGTTACAGGTTGGATAGGTATGGCCCGATTAGTTCGAGGTCAGGTATTACAACTTAAAAACTATGAGTATGTAGAAGCTTCTAAGCTCCTTGGGGGTGGCAATGTCCACATTATCCGCAATCATTTAATTCCAAATACCATAGGTCCGATAATAGTACAGATGACTTTAACTGTCCCAAGTGCCATATTTGCAGAGGCGGCATTAAGTTTTCTAGGTCTTGGAGTGCAAGCTCCCCATGCTTCTTGGGGCGTCATGACTAACGATGCATTAGGAGTTATCTTATCTGGTGAATGGTGGCAGTTGTTTTTTCCAGCACTATGCATCTCCCTAACAATGTTTGGATTTAATGTTTTAGGAGATGGACTTCAGGATGCTTTCGATCCTCGATTAAAAATAAGAGACATTAATGCTTAGGGTTGAAAATCTTCAGGTCACATTTAAATCTAAAAACTCTAAGGTAGAAGCTGTTAGGGGAGTTAGTTTCGAGATTTCAAAAGGTCAAACGCTTGCGATAGTAGGTGAATCTGGCTGTGGAAAGTCAGTAACCTGTAATGCCATTATGGGGCTATATTCTAGTAGAAATACTGAGATTTCTAAAAAAAGCTTATTTTTTAAAAGCGAGGACATTGCCACCCAAATTAAGAGCATAAGAGGGCAGAAAATTTCCATGATTTTCCAAGATCCACTTACCGCACTAAATCCTACAATGAGTATTGGTGATCAACTTGTTGAGGGCATTAAATATCATAGAAATTGTACTGTCAGGGTTGCTCTAGCGCGTGCACGGGAGCTTCTTGTTTTGGTGGGCATAGAGAATCCCGATGACAGGCTTAAACAGTATCCACACGAATTTTCAGGTGGTATGCTTCAAAGAATCGTTATTGCTATGGCCTTGATGTGCGAGCCAGAGTTGCTTATTGCAGATGAGCCGACTACTGCACTTGATGTAACGATTCAGCTAAAAATTTTACGACTTCTAAAGGATTTGCAAAATCGGCTTGGAATGGGTTTATTGGTAGTGACACACGATTTAGGGGTAGTAGCAGCGATAGCGGATAACATGCTTGTTATGTATGCAGGACAAGTGGTTGAATCTGGACTCGTTTCAGATGTTCTTAAAAACCCTGAACACCCCTACACTAAGGCTTTGCTTGAGTCTATGCCCTCCATCACAACTAGTATTGATGAGCTTCATGCAATTGATGGGCAACCGCCTAATCTATCAAATCCTCCGAGAGGCTGTGCTTTTTTTGATCGTTGTAGGATGGCAATGAAAGTCTGTCTCTCCAATGAACCTCCATGCTTCAGACTAGGGAATAACCTAGTCAAATGTTGGTTGAAAGATGAAAGAGTTAGGTGTAATGTTGTTTAGTTATTAGGAGTTTTTTATGAAATTTGGAATTGCAAAATTACTTTGTGCGAGCTTGGTTATTGCCACTTCTCCGCTTATTGCTAAAACAACTTTATATATGAATAATGTGGAGGAGCCTAGCTCTCTGCATCCAGCACAGGGATTTAATACAAATTCTTGGGAGCCGTTAAATAATATTATGGAAGGGCTTGTTAGATTAGATAATAATCATAATGCAGCTCCAGCCGTTGCCGAATCTTATAGCGTTTCAGAAGACGGGCTTGTTTATACTTTTAAGCTTCGAAAAGAAGCTAAATGGTCTAATGGGGATCCACTGACGGCACATGATTTTGTATATTCTTGGACCAGTATGCTTGATCCTAAAACTGCTTCGCCAGCAGCTTTTTTGGGATTGGATATAAAAGGTGCTCAAGCTTTCAACGAAGGCAAAGGCACAGAGTTAGGTATTAAAGCTATTGATGACTATACGTTTGAAGTGATATTAGAAAAACCTAATGTTGCTTTCTTGAACATAATTTCAAATCCCAATTTTTTCCCTGTAAATCGCAAGGTTGCTCAGGATAATCCTAAGTGGTTTACGGAAGCGAAGACATTTGTCGGTAACGGTCCTTTTTTACTTAAAGAGTGGAAGCATTCAGAGGGTTTAAAGCTCGAGAAAAACCCAAATTACTGGGACAAAGATGCCGTTAAAGTAGATGAAGTTGATATGGTTATGGTTAATGACGAAAACACATCATATCAAATGTATCGAAGTGATGAGTTGGATTTGACACCTTCTCCAATTCCAGCTGCTATGTACGATAAGCTTAAGGACAATAAGGAACTTCAAAATTTACCAACTGCAGGTACGTATTTTTTTAGATTTAATGTAGGCATGGAGCCTTTTAACAATAAAAATATACGTAAAGCTTTTGCTATGGCTATTAACCGAGACGATCTGGTTAAGTATGTCGTTAAGCAGGGACGCAAGACTGCAGACGGCTTCGTAGCTCCTGGATTTATTGGTCCTAATTCGAAGGATTTTAGGGAAGATGCTGGAGCATTAATTAAGTTTGATTCAACTGAAGCTAAAAAACTTTTGAAAGAGGGTATGAAGGAGCAGGGCTATTCTGAGCTTCCAGAGGTTACTCTTAGTTTTGTAAGTAATCCTAGCGATAAAAAAATAGCAGAAACCATTCAAAATATGCTTAAGCAAAATCTTGGTGTGGATATTAAGCTTCAAAGCATGGAGAGTAAGGTATTTTTTGCTAAACAAAGAGCAAGCGAATTGCAGTTTTCCCGTAGTTCGTTCTTAAACGATTATGCAGATCCTTATAATTCTCTAGAGAGTTTTATTACAGGCTCAACTATGAATAGGACCAACTGGTCAAATCAAAAATATGATGAACTTATAAAAGCTGCTAGAAATGAAGTAGATGCTGGGAAAAGATGGAATTTGTTAGTAGAAGCAGAAAAAATCCTTTTGGATGAAGCCCCAATATTTCCTCTTTACTACTACAATCAAATTTTTATGCAAAAGCCAAATGTTAAGGGGATACTAAGGCATCCTGTTGGATATATAGATCTAAAGGAAGCTAGCAAGGATTAATTAGGTGTTGAGTCTATGATACCTATGTGATTAGCAACTGAACGTTCTATAAAAAATTGACCTGATGGCAGGCGGTTTACTCGCACACCTTTTACAACCATAGTAGTGCTTCCGCCTCCGTCAAGATTAAGGGCTAGGGGTACATCTAGCTTTTTAAACTCTTGAGCTAATTCACTTAGAGTGTATCCTCGAAAATCTAATTGCCGTCCTTCAACTACTATCATATAGAGTATTTTGCCGTCTTTACTTAAGCCAAGTGCGGTTCGTGGATGATGATAGTTTCCATTACGCATACACTTAGAAGTCTGATCTTGAGTTTCGCAGTAAAATTTTCCGTTTTTTAAGGTTTGCCAGCCACTAATAACAAAGTCCCAATCCAAACTTATGGTTGAGATACTATTTGATGGTTCTATAAAGCATATTTTTTCTTTAGTGCAAGCAAAAAAACTATATCTAGCAGTATCCTTATATGGTTTTATATGTAGTCCTGAGGTTACATTCAGACCCATAGGTGATCGGTTTTCATCGAAGAAAGTGCCATTGATTGCGACGGTCACATTATTTTTTAAAGCGAATGAGGATGTTGTGTCTGCTTCTCCCTCAGGGGTTCCTATGATTTTGATATTAGGACAACTTAAGTCTATAGCTAAAATATGCACACGCTTTTCATTTTTTGTGCTGTAATCAATGCAGGGACTTACTGCTTTAGCATGGGGTAAGCTATATACAAAAAACAGAGTTAATAATATGACCATCCGATTAATCATGTTTAGAACCAAAGTAAAATCACCTAGCATATGAAAGCAATTTTAATCGAAGGTGTCGCAGGTAGCGGCAAAACAACGTATATAACTAAGCTTGCAAAGTCTTTGGTTTCCACAAAACCCGCACTACTTCTGACTTTCAGCAGAACTGGAAGAGATGTATTAAAAAGTTACCTAGAAAAGGAAGGTCTAAAACATCATCACGTGATGACCATTGACGGATTAGCAAATTCATTGCTAACTAGATTAGGGTCAAAGCAGTTTTTACTTAAGGAAGAATATGTTCTTAAAAATATTCTTCCATGCTTATATAAGTTAAGTGTAGATCAGCTTTATTATTCTGGCTATCTTAGCGAAAATAATATAGAAATTCATGCTTCAAATCTTACGAGCTTAAAAGCTCTTATGCATGATATGCGGTTTTATAGAGCGGCCGCAGTAGATAAGTACGACTCAAACCCAGACATTATTTACGATCTAATTGGAGGTAATCTAACACATAACGCAATGGTTGTAAGAAGGGTGCTTTCAAATTACGACGGTTTTAGGACTACATGGCTACCTGATGACCATGATTTACTAATCCAAGAAGACGGACTTTATGGCGAACTTGATGATTACTGGGATGTTGAGCATGGTTTCCGTCTACCTACGGATATAGTCCATGACCTAGTAGAGCTACTCAAGGACAACCCAATTGAAGAATTGATAGATACTTACCCCCTGATAGCTATAGATGAATATCACGACACAAACCCAAAACAGTTCGAATTTTTAAGACTTCTATCTACTAGAACAAATAATTTTGTGGCTGTAGGTGATAAATTTCAAAATATTTTTGAATGGCGCGGATCCAACACAGAGGTCCTATTTGAAAGCTTTTTAACAGAATTTAAGTCTGAATGCACATATCTAAACCACAGTTATAGATATGGTCAAAATTTATCAGCCAAAGCTGGCAATGTTATCTCACGCCCTATCGTGCCTATGGTTGAACATGAAACGGAAATCGAAAAATTTAATCCTAAAAAAACTAGCAAGGAAGTAACTACAGTTATCTCTAAGGATTATGTTCAAAGCATGATGGCTCAGTTTTATATGTTTACTGAGACTAAAAAGAAATCAAATACGCCTCTTTATTATTCTATGGGCGTAGCTTTGATTTCATTATTGTTTTTTATGCGTTATCCCTACAATGTGCCTAAAAGACATTTTTTAGAAAAATTGCTACCTAGCCATTTCAGGACTCTTATAGATCTGCCATTTTGTTTTTTGGATGAAGATACTAAAGAGGAAATATACAAAAGCATTGCCACTAAAAATAAACCATTTGTAGCCGTTTTAAATTTATTGCAGTCTCATGTAAATTGTTATTTTTATGATTCCGATGTTTATGATAAAAGATTTGTAGAAGGGTTTAAGAGGTTTTTCGATGAGGACCTTAAGGATAAGAAAATGTATGAGGTTATGTCGGAATTTGAAAATCTTACGCAACTGTTTAGAATGGCCTCTAATGCACTTCTTGGACATCAGATAGGATGGGCTTCTTGGGTAGGTTTAAAGGAGGATGCTTATTCTAGGGATTACACATTTGGTAGTTGGCCTGATCAGTTGGACGTTTTTAAGCGTAGATATAGTGAAGGTAAAGGGATGGATTTCTTAACTGTAACCGAGGCTAAAGGTAGAGAGTTCGAGCAAGCCATTTTGTTTGGTGTTGATTCTGAGTGCAATAAGTTTAGAGGAGAGGCATCTAATTTAGGGAGAAATCAGTTTTATATTGCCATAACTAGAGTTAAGAAAAATTTATTTTATATAGACTGTCCTGATGAATATATTTTTGATAAAAATGGATATCAGGACTTGCATAATCATATGAGAGTAGGAAGCTTAGATAGAATTTCTGAAGAAAATGGATCAACTAAGAATATTGCCCTAAGTGAGCTTAGGACAATATCTAAAAATATCAAGGATAAAAATATAAAATTTGATCTGAATCCTCTAGAACACTTAATTAAGTAGTTACAAATGCTCTTTCTATTACAAAGTGACCAGGTTTTGTGGTGTTACCTTCAATAAAATTGCGTTCCTCACACATTCTTTTAAGGTCTGCAAGCATGGCTTGAGAGCCACAAATCATAACTCTATCAGTTTCGGGGTTTAATGGAGGAACATCAAGGTCCTGAAATAATTTTCCGTTTTCGATTAATGTAGTTAGGCGCCCTGTGTTTCTAAATTCTTCACGAGTAACTGTAGGATAGTACTTAAGTTTTTCTCTCACCATCTCCCCTAGAAATTCATGCTCGAGGAGATCCTTGGTAAATAAATCGTAGTAAGCAAGCTCTTTTACTTCACGTACACCATGGCATAAAATTACTTCATCAAACTTTTCATAAGTTTCAGGATCACGCGTGATACTTAAAAATGGTGCCAAACCAGTGCCAGTTGAAAGAAGATAGAGCCTTTTAGCGGGAAGTAAGTAATCTAGTAAAAGTGTACCAGTTGGTTTTCTGCCAATAATGATAGTATCACCAGGCTGTATATGTTGTAGTTTTGAAGTTAGAGGTCCGTCCTGTACCTTAATGCTAAGGAATTCAAGTGTCTCCTCCCAATTTGGGCTGGCAATGCTGTATGCTCTAAGTAATGGCTTTCCGTCTACCCTAAGCCCTATCATAGTAAAGTGACCGCTTTTAAACCTAAATGATGGGTCTCTTGTAGTAGTAAAGCTAAACAATCTGTCCGTCCAGTGATGAACTGAAAGAACTTTACCTTCCATGAAGGCAGAAGATGACATAATTATCCTCTCATAAATCTAACATATAATTATGCTATTTTATAATGAAGTCGCGTTTCATGTTAGGAAAGCCGTATGAATACAAAGTTTCAAAATAGTGAGCAAGTGCCACCGGTAAAGAAATCTAGAAGTAATGGATGGATTAAATATTTAGTTATTCTTCTTTTGCTTATAGTTATTGGTATTTATCCAGTAGCCAGTTATTTACAAGGGCAAAAATCAACTGAGTCTATTGATAAGCAACTTCAAAATTTCAATAGCCTTATTAAATCTTATGGTGTAGAGGGCGTTTCATTTTCACAGAAAAAGGCTGATGATGGTATAAATGTTTTTTCAACTGATTCCATTATTGAAATACAAACTCCAAAAGGGACATTTCCTCTATTTGATGTGCATACGGAACATGGACCATTGCCATTTAGTGAAATTAAAAATGGTCACCTATCTCCAATCAAAACAAAACAAGTCATTACTTTAAATAAAACTTCGGATTTTTATAAAGCTATATCTTCAGCTTTCCCTAATAAGGATAAAGAGCCACTACTGATTAAGTACCTTCATAATTACGATAACTATATTGAAGGTGAAATGATAGTAGAAAAGATTTACGTAAATGTAAACCAACAAGGTTCTATTCAATCTGAGCCTGCATATATCAAATTTGAGTCTGATTATGATATGAATCACTTAAGCTCAGAATTTAATCAAGCCAAATTTTTATTTGATGTTGTCGATAAAAATGATCGCTTCTATTACGAGTTAACAAACCTAAAAGCAAATACTAAATTTGAACAACTTGACCTTGGAAAATGGAACTTGGAACAAGTTACCCAAATAGATTCACAAATTCAAAAATTTGGCAACGTAGAACTTAAGTTAAATAAAGGCGATGGTAGAGTGGTTATTACTCACGACCCAGTCAACTCTCGTTTTTATTCTTTACAAAACATATCTGATGTTCTCCTTCAAGATAGACCATTTGGTAGCTATAAGATTGAGATGGACCTTGATAATTTAAGTTCTAATGCCTTTAAGAAATTAGGAAATACATTAGGTACGATTTTCAAAGAAGTGGTTGATTTGCAAAAAACAAAGCCTAACATTTCTAATGATGAATTAAATGATTTAGTTGGTAAAAAGCATGGCGGCGAATTCTTGGATATTGTAATGAGCTTTTTAAGCTCATCTCCAAAATTAAATTATTCAATAAATCTACAAAATGCTTCTGGAAAATTTGATTTAAGTTATGGTCTAGAGACTAACCCTGCTCCTTCGCCTGAGGCTTTGAAGGGTTCATCATCTATGATTTTTTTAAGTATGCTTAAAAATGCCTATCTCAAGGCACAGTTTAATGGTTATTGGCTAGATGATATCCTAAAAGAAGCAGTTCAATTCTGGGCTATGAAAAATAAAAAACCAGGTGCTTCAGAGGAACATAAAAAAGAATTATCCGACTTAGTTCACAATCTTCAAAAATATTGGGTACAAAGTGGTCTTATGAAAGCTCCTGAAGATGCACCTAGCTTTAGTGTTACTTTTTTCCCTAACTCTTCTAATATAGAAAAATCGGAAGTTAACTATAATGGAGAACAGATTACTGTGCCAGAGTTTTTAGCTAGAATGCAGGGATCATTAGTAACTTTAAAAATGCTTCTTGACCAAGCTCACTTCGAGGAAAGAATTGGAACCATTTTTCAATCTTACGGAGAAGTAAAAAATCCAATTCCTCAAAATGAATTTAAACTGCCCTAATAATAAATAATGAGTAAAACTCTAGTAATAGCTGAGAAACCATCAGTTGCCACTGACTTATCCAAAGCCCTAGGTACCTTTAAAAAGGAGACGGGCTTTTACGAAAACGATCATTATGTCATATCATCTAGTGTAGGTCACCTTCTTACCCTATTTAATCCAGATGATGCTGTCAGAGGTAAGTGGTCATTTACAAACCTTCCTGCTATTCCATCAAAGAAATTTGAAATTCAGCCGATTGATAAAAAATCCAAAGAGCGTCTTACATTATTGGTTAAGCTTATAAAAAGAGCTGATATAGAGTTAATTATTAATGCATGTGATGCTGGACGCGAAGGTGAACTTATCTTCCGCTACATCATGCAGTACGCAAAGGTTAAAAAACCAATTAAGCGTCTTTGGCTTCAGTCTATGACTAAACAAGCCATACAAGAAGCTTTTGAAAATTTGCGATCAGATGAAAGCATGAAACCTCTCGAGGATTCTGCTAGATCTAGGGCAGAGGCTGACTGGCTTATAGGTATAAATGGCACTAGAGCCATGACTGCATTTAATAGCAAGGGTGGCGGATTTAATAAAACACCCATAGGACGAGTTCAAACTCCGACTTTGGCTATAGTATATGATAGAGACCAAAAGATTAGAGCCTACGAACCTAAGGATTATTGGGAGGTTGTAGCTACTTTTGTAGCTAGTGCAGGCGTATATGAAGGGAAATGGTTTGATCCTGAGTTTAAGAAGAACCCAAAAGATCCCGATGCTAGAGAGAGCCGACTTTGGGATGCAAATACTGCTAAAACCATAGTACTAGCTTGTAAGGGCAAAGAAGGAACCGTAACCGAAGAAACAAAAGAAAATACACAAAATTCGCCGATTCTTTTTGATTTAACTACACTTCAAAGAGAGGCTAACTCTAAATTTGGTTATTCTGCTAAGACTACCTTAGCTCTTGCTCAAGCATTATACGAAAAACACAAACTAATTACATATCCCCGTACTGACTCGAGATATTTGCCCGAGGACTACTTAAATACCGTAAAAGAAAACATAAAATCCATGTCTTCGGATTCTTCCAGTCTACATACTGGACATAAAGAATTTGCTCAAAAAATAATTTCTAACAAGTGGGTAAAATCAAATAAAAGAATTTTTAACAATAGTAAGGTTTCTGATCACTTTGCTATTATCCCGACATCAAATTCTACTGCAACTTTAAGCGAGGCAGAGTTTAAAGTCTATGATTTGATTTGTAAAAGATTCATGGCAGTTTTTTATCCACCTGCTATCTATAATGTAACGACACGTATAACCGAAGTAATTTCCTACAAATTTAAAACAGAAGGAAAAATTTTAGTGTCCCCTGGTTGGTTGGAAATATATGGTCGTGAGGAGATGGACGAGACATTGCCGCCAATTAAGGCAAATGAAACTGTACTGACAGAGTCAATTGAAAGCATCCAAAATAAAACTAAACCGCCTGCTCATTTTAATGAGGCTACGTTATTGTCAGCTATGGAGGGTGCAGGAAAGCTTGTGGATTCAGATGACTTGAGGGAGGCTATGTCTGAGAGGGGCTTAGGTACCCCTGCTACGCGTGCAAGCATAATTGAAGGGCTTATTAGTGAACAGTATCTTCGCCGTGAAGGGAAAGATTTAATTACAACTATCAAAACAAAACAATTGATGACGCTTTTGCATGGTCTGTCTATCAACGAGCTCACTTCTCCCGAACTTACAGGTGAATGGGAGTACAAGCTACGTCAAATTGAGGAAGGCAATTTAGATCGTGATAAGTTTATGCAAGAGATTGCTAAAAACACGCAAATTATCGTTAAAAGGGCTAAAGAGTATGAGCACGATACCGTACCTGGGGATTATGCGACGCTTGAAACTCCTTGCCCTGTTTGTGGTGGTGTGATCAAAGAGAATTATCGTCGATATGCCTGTACAGATTGCGATTTTTCTATAACTAAAAATCCTGGATCGAGACCATTTGAGACGGCAGAGGTAGAGGAGTTTCTTACGAATCGCTCTATCGGTCCGCTTTCAGGTTTTATAAGTAAAATGGGTCGCCCTTTTGCTGCCATATTAAAACTTACAGACGATAATAAGTTGGAGTTCGATTTTGGCAATGATAACGCACAAGAAAAAGAAGATATTGATCTCACCGCACTTGAACCTGTGGGCAAATGTCCTAAGTGCTCTTCAAACGTTTATGACACTGGTCTAAATTATGCCTGCGAAAAACAGATAAAAGACAAATCATGTGATTTCAAATCTGGTAAAGTGATTCTGCAACAAGAAATTCCTCTTGAGCAGATGCAGAAGTTATTGAGTAATGGTCGAACTGATTTGTTGGAAAAATTCATTTCCAATAGAACAAAAAGAGCATTCAAAGCCTACCTAGTTCTAGAAAAAAATGGTAATGTAGGATTTGAATTTGAGAAGAAATCTAGTACTGGTAGAAAGTCTAGTAAAAAATAATCCATGCAAAATCTTATACAAAAGTACAATATACCTGGTCCTAGATACACCAGCTATCCTACCGTTCCTTATTGGGACGAAAATACATTTTCAACTGATGCATACCTTGAATCGTTAAAAAAAAGTTTTAAGGAATCAAATTCAAAAGAAGGTATCAGCATATATATACACCTGCCATTTTGTGAGCAACTTTGTACATTTTGTGCCTGTCATAAGCGAATCACCAAAAAGCATACGGTAGAAGATACGTATATAGAGGCTGTTTTATGTGAGTGGGGGGGTTATTTAGATTTATTCGATGAAGTTGTAAATATAAAAGAGATTCATCTAGGCGGGGGAACTCCCACATTTTTTAGTCCTCAAAATTTGCGAAAACTTATAGAAGGGCTATTTGAAGGGGGGCGTGCAGTTGTGGCCCCTGGCCATAGTTTTAGTTTTGAAGGCCATCCAAACAACACTACAGTTGAACACCTTAAAACTCTTTATGACTTAGGGTTTAGAAGGGCAAGTTTTGGTGTTCAAGATTATGATCCAATCGTTCAAAAAGCAATCAACAGAAAACAGCTTTATGATGATGTTGTCCAAATTACAAATGCTGCTCGTGAGATAGGTTTTGAGAGCATAAGCCATGATTTAGTTTTTGGATTGCCATTTCAAAATTGGGAGCGCATGGAGCTTACTATACGTAAGACTATTGATTTAAAACCAGACAGGCTTGCATTTTATAGTTATGCACATGTACCTTGGATTAAGGGTGTAGGGCAACGCGGATTTGATGAAGGTGACTTGCCATCGGGTGAGGAAAAGCGTCAGTTATATGAAAAAGGTAAATTGCTACTTCAAGAGTTAGGTTATGTTGAAGTTGGTATGGACCACTTTTCATTGCCAACAGACGAACTTTATCAGTCTATGCTAAACAAAAAAATACACCGCAATTTTATGGGATATACATCTTCTAGCACACAAGTGATGGTAGGCTTGGGTGCGTCCTCTATAGGCGATTCATGGTATGGATTTGTACAGAACCTCAAAGAAGTCGAACAGTATTATGAAGGACTTAATAAGGGATTTCCTTTTTTAAGAGGGCATATTTTAAACAAAGAGGACTTAATAATAAGAAGACATATTCTCAATTTAATGTGCCTTCTCGAGACAAGTTGGGCAGCCCCTAGTTTGCAGTTCGATGAGCTACCATCGGTTTTAGAGAGGCTTGAGGAGATGAAGTCTGACGGACTTTTAGAAATTAATCCAGATGGTATTAGGGTTACTGATAAGGGTCGTGCTTATGTACGAAATATCTGCATGGCATTTGATCTACGGATGCTTAGAAATCAGCCTGAAACACGCATATTTTCTATGACGGTTTAGTATGCCTAAGGATATACGCGATCAACTTACAGAGCTTAAGCCAGAGCAAAGCATTGCACTTTTAAAAGAGCTTCATATCTTAACTCGTGAAGGAAAGATTAATCAGGACAGCAGGCGTAAGCTTAAGCAGGTGTATCATCTATATCAGTTTATATTGCCACTTATGAAGGATGTTGTCGATTCAAATGATGGGCAGCTTTTATTAGTGGATCATGGTGCTGGCAAATCTTATCTAGGTTTTATTTTGTACGATTTGTTTCTGAAGTCTTATCCCAAAGCCTTAGTTTTTGGCATAGAATCTAGGCCTGAATTAGTAAAAAAATCACAGGAACTTGCGGATAAATTAGGGTTCACTCAAGGGATGATGTTTTATGATATCCTAGTTGAGCAAGCTTTAGTAAGCGATAAAATCCCTGAGAAAGTGGATATAGTTACGGCACTTCATGCGTGCGACACAGCTACGTATGATGCCTTGAAATTTGGATTAAAAAAATCTGCAAAATACATAGTTTTAGTTCCTTGTTGTCAGGCCGAAGTGGCATCAGTACTACGTCGCGATAAGGGGTCTGTTCTAGGAAAAACCGCCCTTTCAGAGCTATGGAGACATCCAATTCATACGCGTGAATTTGGTTCCCACATTACGAATGTTCTTAGATGTCTACAGTTAGAGGCTATGGGCTATCAGGTCACGGTGACAGAGCTTGTAGGTTGGGAGCACTCTATGAAAAATGAGTTGATCATTGCCAAATATATAGGTCAAAAGCGCAAAAGTTCACGTGAACGTCAGCTCGATATATTGAATTCGTATCATCTTGGGGTTCTTAAGGAGCGGTTTGCTTATGATATTTAGAAGCCCAGATTTTTGTAGCTTCCTCCCAAAAATCGCTTGTCGTCATATTCTTTGTATCTAATTTTTTGAAACCGAGATGCTCTAAACAAAGATTTAAATTTATCAGAGGATTTGAACATTGAGCATCAATTGCTTCAGCATGGTTTTGCTTTGAAAGCTTACGACCAAATTCATCGAGAATAAGTGGAACATGCATGTATGCGGGTTCTGGGGCATTGATATAATTCTGAATTGCGATTTGCCTGCATGTAGAATCAAGCAAATCACTCCCTCGCACGATATCGGTCACACATTGATCCGCATCATCTATAACAACTACGAGTTGGTATGCAAACAAACCATCCGCACGCTTAACGATAATATCGCCTACATCTTTGTAAGGGTTTTGTTTTACAAGCCCCGCTATCCTGTCCTCAAAAGAAATAAGAAGGTCGGGCATAATTAGCCTCCATGATCTAGGTGGCAATGCTGACCCGTTTCTGCATCTTCCGTCATACCGCCTATCAGCCGTTTCTTTTCTAGTGCAGGAGCAACCATAAATCCGATTTTCAAGTTGCAAATATTGGAAAATTTCCTCATACCTATTTAATCTATTCGACTGATATAGGACCGCACCATCCCAATGCATGCCATAGTATTCGAGTTGTCGCATAATTGTAGAATCAGCCCCAACCACGACTCTAGGGGTGTCGATATCTTCAATTCGTAGAAGCCATCTACCGTTATGGGCTTTTGCATCTAGATAACTTGCTGTAGCTGCAAGTAAAGAGCCCAAGTGAAGTGGTCCACTTGGGCTTGGGGCAAAACGACCTATATATTTAGTTGTACTGGATGACACTTTCAGTTGCTAATAGCTCTTGAATTACGTGTTTATCTACTGGGAAATTCTGATTCCATAAAACTAGAAGCGTCAGAACTTTCATGCTTGATAGGTTTAGGAATTCCGAATTTATGGCCATACAGTAGTTAACAACAACTTCTCGAACGTATGGTGGCAATGCTCCCTGTAAATCAAGTGATTGCAAGTAATGGATACCCTCAACCCCGATATGCCTAAATTCTCTATCTGTAAATGCTCTAATACTTTGTGGGTGATTAAAATTTGTAGCTTGCTCACAGGTCTCTGTCAGAAGCATGAGCCAATCCATGGCATCATCAATTTCATCATCGCAAAACCCTGCGTCTGAGAGATGCTTATACAGGATATCTACCGTAGGGCAGTTATCTGGCGTTTGATAATTCTCCATGATGTGCAACAATACATTGAACATATCAACCTCCTAAGCTTGCTCAGATAAATATATTGTATCGTCCATTTGTAAAAGGTCAATAAGTTTAAGAATATATCTCAGCTATTTGGTTACTAAACCTTTCGTTAAGTAAAAATTATTTAGGCAAATACTCAGGTTTAAATAAATCTTTTAATTCTTCATATCCAATATAGACCGTTTGTTTTCCTAAAGCATAACCTAAGATTTCATACGGATTGTATGTAAAGATAATTCCATCAGTATTAAAAGTAAAATTATCCGATACAAAAAAATCAGCTTCTTTGGCAATGTTTTTATCAACTTTATTTGCCGTTGATTGTTTTATAAATTCAGCATGAGCTAATTTTTGAAATTTTTCAAACATGCCTTCTTTGACTAAATCCTTAGCTGTTAGAAGTTTATTGTTTTTAGTGTCGTAGACAAATTGTTTAATTCCAGTATATGGATGGGCGGCACCTAAAATAAAGGAATATTGAGAGCTTTCATACATAAATAAATCATTGAAAGTACCAGTGAAAGCAGGTTGAACCAATATGGTGCTATACATATTGATTCCAGGAACATCAAAATCTGCCTCTTGCTTTTTTAAAGATTGATAAATTTTGCTTAGAAAGTCATCAACCTTCACAGCATCTATTTCGACTTTAATATCCTCTATAGAGTCCTGATTATAAGAATTTATAAAATTTAAAGTATCACTGTTAATTGCCTTATCTAAAGCTGGATAATCAGTCTCAACAAAATAAGCATGTATTTCAGGACACCTGTACTTGCAAGTGTCCTTTTGAGCAATCTCTAATGGGGTAGTTTGAAGGGTAGTAATAAATTTGTACCCTTGAGCTTGTACTGCAGTAGTTTGTAAAGTTAGGGCACTTAATGCTAATAAATAAGAATTTAAATTCATAACAACCTCAAAATTGATTTATATGTATAAATCAATTCTAGGTGGGAATTAATTCATTTTTATTAACTCTTTTACTAATTTAATTGTGTCGTGATAAGTACCAGTCATCGCTGGAGAAGTAAGGTATTTACCAGCAACTACAAATGTTGGAGTAGAGTCAATTTTGTATTGCTCTTGTCTTTCCGATGCTTGCTTCACCTTCATATTCACGCCAAATGATTCAAAAGCTTTAATAAAGTCTTCTTTTTTAATACCTTTAGATTCAGCCCATTTAGCCATATCTTCTTCAGTAAATAATCTTTGTCTTTGCTTGTGTAATGCATTAAAGAATTCTGAATGCAAATCAAGTCGGTTTAATGATTCAAGAGTGTAGTAAAGCTTTTGAAATGGAACCATAGTCTCGTTAAAAGCAATAGGAACTAAAATTAGTTTCACATCTTCAGGCAAATCCTTTTTCATGCTCTCAACCATAGGCTCTATAGCGGCACAGTGCGTACATGTATACATAAAAAATTCGATAATTTCAGTTTTATTAGGAGTTTCAGATGGAAATGGCTTATCGAAAGTTTGATATTGTGCACTGCTTTGGGCAAATGCAAATGAGCTAAAAAATAAAACGATTAAAGCAAAAAGATTTTTTAAATAATTTCTAACATACATAGAAGATCTCACGGATTAATAACGGTTTATTTTAAGCACAAGATATAAAAATTGAGAGATTTCGAACGCAAATGAAAACTATTTAAAAACTTCAAGTGGTTACTAATATCTATCTTGAAATTCTCTGTTTCGCAGATTCATATTCTGACTTAGATTTAAATGGACCCACACGAACTTTATAGTAAGTTATACCCTTAACCTTAGTTGTGACTATTTTGGCACCTCTTAAACCGTTCATGATTAAATTTGCCCTAAAGCTTTCAGCATCAGCACGGTCTAAAAATTTGCCAGCAAACAAAAATTTATTAAATTTTGGTTCCTGAACTTCGCTTTCAGTAGTAGTTTCAATTGGTGCTACAGTACCTTCTGCTTTTGGCAATGCCTCCTTACTAACCTCATTTTTATTAGTATCAGCCGTTGAAGTTGCTGGTGCAGTCGCAACTGTAGGAATTGCTGTTGTGTCCGTAGGTGTAGCAGTAGAGGGAGTGTTAGAAGCATCCGTAACTACAGGAGCTACAGGTTTTGCATCCTCTTTAAGTGCAATCATCGCCCCCAATGCATCAGACTTGTCTTGAGTGTTTGATGGCTTCTGTTCTGCCTTTGGAGGGGGTGGGTTTTCAGTTTTAGTACTTTCTGTGGCAATGTTTTCTTTTACTTGATGAGAATTACTTTGAGTTTGTGGCTTAGGTTTAATTGTCTCAGTGGGCTTATTAGAACTTTCTTTATGTGATGCAACCTTTGGTGTGTTTGTATTAAGTGATTTAGAGCTAAAAAAATACATGGCTAAAGATGCAAATACTAGCCCTAATGCTAGCCCAAAAATCATCCATCCAAATCCAGAGCTGGATGATCGAGATTTTTTAACTCTTATCGTCTTTTTCCTAGCCATCACATATCAGTCGGAGCTGAAACCCCTAATAAATCCAACGCATTTGCAAGCACTTGCTTTGTGGCATCTGCCAAAGCAAGTCTAGCGAGTTTTAATGAGATATCATCAACAAAAACTTTTTCTGAGCTATACCATGAATGAAAATCTCTAGCTAAATCTGTAAGCCAAAACGCAACCAAATGAGGTGATAGTTCCTTAATCGCAATCTGAATCAAGTCTGGTAATTCAGAAAGACGCTTTAAGAGATTAATCTCTGAAGGAGCAGTCAGTAAACTAATATCTGCTTGATCAACCTGTCCAGCTAATTCCCCAGCATCTTTTAGTAGCTTGCATATACGTGCGTGTGCATACTGGATATAGAAAACTGGATTTTCCTCTTTTTTACTCAAAGCTAAATCGATATCAAAGGTGAATTCAGTGTCTGCTTTTCTTTGAATCAAGAAATATCGAGTAGCATCTTGGCCAACCCAATCAATCAAATCCCTCATGGTTACATAAGACCCTGCACGTTTGGAGATTTTGACCTCCTCACCATTTCTCATCACACGAACCATCTTGTGCAGAATATAACTAGGGTAATCTTTAGGAATCCCTAGGTTAAGTCCCTGAAGACCAGCACGCACACGAGCTACAGTCCCATGGTGGTCACTACCCTGAATATCGATAGCTTTTTGATAACCTCTATCCCATTTTGTTTTATGGTATGCTACGTCGGGTACAAAATAGGTATAGGTGCCGTCTGACTTACGCATAACACGATCCTTGTCATCTCCAGTTCCTAATTCAGTAGTGCGTAACCACAATGCACCGTCTTGTTCATAGGTATGACCGTTAGATGTAAGGGTGTTAACTGTCTCTTCAACCTTGCCATCAGTATATAGAGAGCTTTCAAGATAATACCTATCAAATTTAAGATTGAAAGCTAACAAATCCAAATCTTGCTCTCTACGCAAGTAAGCAACTGCAAATTTACGAATATCGTTTAGATTTTCCACGTCACCGCTAGCGGTGATTTCTATATCATCAGCCTTTACTGTTTCTTTTGTTATGAAATCCCTGGCAATATCATTAATATAATCTCCTCGATATCCATCAGCAGGAAAGTCTGGGTGATCGGGGTCAATGCCCTTGAGCCTAGCCTGAACACTTGAGGCTAGGTTATTAATTTGATTACCCGCATCGTTATAGTAGAACTCACGATATATATCGTAACCAGCAGCTTCTAGTAATCTACAAATACAATCACCTAAAGCTGCTTGCCTAGCATGTCCAACATGTAGGGGTCCCGTAGGATTAGCAGAAACAAACTCAACAATTACCTTTTTATAATTTTTGGGAGAATTACCGTAAATTTCTTTTTGCGATTGAATAAGGTGGATTATGTCCTGATGAACAGAAACATTGAATTTAAAATTTATAAATCCTGGACCTGCAATTTCAACGCTATCAAGCAAAAGATTATAAGAAGGGTTGGATTGCAAAGTATCCACTATATCTTGTGCAACTTCCCTAGGATTTTTTTTAAGTGGTTTAGCCAATTGCATGGCTATGTTTGTGGATAAATCTCCGTGTTCGGGATTTTTTGGGCGCTCTAATTGGATAGATACGTTATTAAGATCAAAAAGATGATTGACTGATTGTGCAATAATCTCAATTAAATCATTCTGATGAGATGGTAGCATTTAAAAAGATAAATTTTTGTAAACCTCTGAAATTTTATCATATTGCCACCCCCATAAAATAACTGTAATTTTAATCTTTAGGTGGTTTAATGTAGTATTAAATTAAGTAATTTAAGGAGATTTTATGTTGGTGACTTTTTCTTCGAAATCAAGCGGTGACGTGGTTATGCTTGAAAAGCATGCACTTCAAGTGCTTAATGCGATAGGTAGGAATTACGATACATTGCCACCAGAGGGGGTTATTACGCATGAGCAATTAGAGAATAGCATTTCTAATTTAGAGGCTTCTATTGCCTCTATCGAGGAAAAACCCGAGGAGGAGTTAGTTGTAAAAGAGGAAGAAGATTCAGAACAGACTGAGAAAAAGCCTATTCAAGAGCATGTGTCTATAGGTCAAAGAGCTTACCCTCTTTTGGAAATGATGCGTAAATCATTAGCTGGAAATGCAGATGATCAAATCGTTTGGAGGGCGGCTAATTCTTGGTAATTAGTTTTTAGAATTAAGATGGCGATTTATAGCACTCAGTACAGCCACAAAGGATGCAGTTACTATATCCTTATGTATACCCACACCGAAACCAGTCTGTGAATCGCCTAGTCGCAACTCAACATAACAAACGGCATTTGTAGATTCTCCCGAGCCCATTGCGTGTTCGTGATAGTCCATAAATTGAATTGGCAAATCAAGGGCATCTATAAAAGCGGAAAGGGCACCGTTACCTTCACCTGAAATAGTTACAGTTTGGCTGTCTTTTATCAGTTCTGCATTAATTTTGAATCTTTGATTATTCTGAGCGTCACTAAAGGTAGAAATTTGATGTTGACCTAATGAGTAGGGATGAGTTTGTTTTAAATATTCATTACTGAATATGTCGTAGACGGCATTGCCATTAACTTCTTTGCCAGTTTGGTCTGTAACTTTTTGAATGGCCCTGCTAAATTCTATCTGTAGTCTTCTTGGAAGGTTAAATCCATGTTCATTTTCAAGTAGATATGAGACACCACCTTTGCCAGATTGGCTATTTACGCGGATTACAGCATCATAGCTACGACCTAAATCAGCGGGGTCTATTGGTAAATATGGCACTTCCCACGGAGCATCGGGTTTTTGTTTGGCAAAACCTTTTTTGATTGCATCTTGGTGTGACCCTGAGAAAGCTGTGAATACTAGGTCGCCTACATAAGGGTGTCTGGGATGTACGGGAAGTTGATTGCAATATTCGGCAGTATTTCTAACAGCATCGATATCTGAGAAATCTAGTCCTGGATGTATGCCTTGGGTGTATAGGTTTAAAGCTAACGTTACTAAATCGACATTACCCGTGCGTTCTCCACTGCCAAAAATACAGCCTTCAACTCTGTCAGCTCCAGCCATTACGGCTAATTCGGCGGCTGCTACAGCGGTTCCTCTATCATTGTGAGGGTGTACCGAAACTATACAATTTTGACGATTATTTATTTTTGAACAGAAATACTCTATCTGATCAGCATATATGTTAGGAGTAGTTGACTCTATGGTAGCAGGAAGATTGAAGATAATTTTTTTATCAGAACTTGTACCCCATGCTTCAGAAACAGCATTACAAACTTCAATAGCAAAATCTGGTTCTGTAGTGCTGAATACCTCTGGAGAGTACTCAAGGAACCACTCTGTCTCTGGGTGCTTAGATATGGCTTCTTTTACCCATTTTACACCCTTGATCGCAAGCTCCTTCACTTGCGGTTTGTCCATATTGAATACAATTTTTCTAAATGAAGGGGCCGTTGCATTATAAAAGTGAACAATGGCTTGTTTAGCCCCGATACAAGCCTCAACAGTCCTCTCAATTAAGTCCTGTCTAGCTTGGGTTAGAACGATAATGCGAACATCTTCAGGTATTAAGTCCTCATCGATAAGCTTACGAACAAAATCAAAATCGGTTTGAGAAGCAGAAGGAAACCCAACTTCAATCTCTTTAAAACCGATTTGTACTAGATGTTTGAAGAATCTCAGTTTCCTTTCTGAATTCATAGGTTCAATCAGGGATTGATTTCCGTCTCTGAGGTCAGTACTCATCCAAATAGGAGGTTTAGTAATTGATTTACTTGGCCAAGTACGAGACGAAAAGTCAGATTCGAACGGTTTGAAAGGTATATATTTTTTTTCTGGATTTTCAATCATATTATTTTGTTTGTTTTACTTATTCTTCGGGTTATTAATAAAGTTTACTTTAGGAACACGCACTTCTGGATTAGCTAAAGGCACATCATCAGATTGCTGATTGATAGTATGTACTTGTTGTGGTTGTTGTGTGGGTTGCGGTTGTTGTACAGGCTGAGCTTGTACGTAAGGTTGCGGTTGTTGCTGTACAGTCTGAATAGTAGGCTCTACTCGAACTCCTGCAGAAGTTTGTGCTTGGTACTGAGTTTGAGCTTGCTGTTGACCCTGATATTGACCCTGAAACTGAGTCTGTTGTTGTGGTTGAGCTTGTTGTTGTGCATTTACTAAAGTAGCAGTATGCGGATGAGCTGCTACAAAACCTTCAGACACTGATGGAACCTGAGGCGGTACATGTGTAGTAGCTGGGTTTATAGTTCTAGTATTTGTTTGGTGTACAGGCTGAGCTACAGGTCTTTGTGCTTGCTGAGTTTTCGGTTGAGAAGTGGGTTTAGCAACATGTTGAGCTACAGTGCCTTGAACTGGTTGAGCTGTAGTTTGATTTACAGGTTGAACAGTCGGCTGAGAGGAGTACTGTCTAGGTGTCATATTATGCACAGGTTGTGGTTGCGTTTTAATTGCAGGTTGTGACACTGGAGTAGCAATAGATTTAGCTCTAGCAGAAGCATTTTGCTCCTCTAACTCTAGGTCAACACCTCCAAGTAAACGATCAACTTTTTGTCTCTCAGAAAGTAAATGGTTAGTTTGCATCATATGGTTTTTATCATTGCTCAAATGCTCAGGAACTATACCTAAAAGATTAGCTTCTTTCTCAATAATATTCAAAAGCTCAAGTCGATCATTTTTCAATTGTGTTTTCGTTTCCCTAATATCTTTAATAGTTATAGGTTCACGTTGAGTATTCCAAACCCAATTTAACACTCTACGACCATCTGTACTTAAATCGCATATAAGTTCATTAACCGCATCATATGGAGGAATAATTTCTCCTGCTCTGGCAATGCTTCCGCTTATCCAAGAACTAATTGCATAAAGAACAATAAGTGAAATCAAAGCAATAATGCCTATCCATATGTATTTTCCATATTGATCAAGAAATTTAACTACTTGTTCGCTGTACTGAGTTAGTGGTTTGTAATCTATAGTTTGGCTATATTTATATAATTCATAGGCACCCCATGCCCAAAGTCCTATGATTAATAAGCTAACAAGAAATCTTATTATGTTTCGACTACGTGAAAGTTTGGAAAGAGTCTTATTAATTACTTTAATATCGTGTTGTTTAGATGACATGTCAAGTCCCAGAAGTAAGCAGTTTTCATATTTTACTAGATAAATTTTCTATTCAAATTACAATGTAATAACCACATCCTTATGTAAAACTATGAAATTTAAACAATATTTATTAGTGGCATGCGTTTTTATTGCCACCCCAAGTTATGCTCAGGTGGACATTAAAACTTACGAAAATAATTGCTTAACAGGAGAAGTTAAGAGCTGTTTGGTTAGCGGATATGCAAATCTAAATGGGGTGGACACCAAGAAAAATGTTTCGAAAGCAAAAACTTTGTTCAATCGGGCTTGTTCATCTGGTAATCAGGAAGCTTGCCACGTGTTAGCAACTAGATTTGATGATCCTGATTCGCAAAAAAATTATCAGATTTATGTAAGTCTGGTCACGATTTGAGTTGTGCATCAAAGGCTCTTAGCGAGCTTGAGGGTATAGATAGAGAAGCAGACGTTAAAAAGGGTATAGCTACAGCTAAGGCTGCTTGTGAAAACTCGGGTGCTTTATCTTGTGCAATTCTTGCGGATATATATGTTGGTGGCTTGTATGAGCAAAAACGTGACATTGCCAAAGGGTTAAATTATCTGGAAAAATCATGCAATTTGAAGTTTTATGCTTCTTGCAATAGAGTGACCAAAATTTACTCTGAGGGGAAATTAACAAAAGCTAATACAGAGAAGGTTTTGCAAGCCCTAAGTAATAAGTGCGAACTGGGCGATACAAAAAGCTGCGAGTTGGTTAAAAACTTTAGAAACAACCTTCAATGAGAATGCGAATAATTCTTATTGCTTTTTGTATTTAATTAACTATAATAGCAAATAAGCTTATTTAAACAATTAATTAGAAGAATATGTTTGTTTGCATTTGTAATGGTATACGTGAGGTTGATGTACAAGAGGCTGTGTCTCAGGGTGCATCATCACTTGAAGATTTGCAAGCCACCCTTGGAGTTGCTACTTGCTGTGGTTGCTGTGCATCGTGTGCTGAGTCCTATATTCCTAAAACAGAGGACTCTCTTATCGTAGATGTGGCTCATTTATAAAATTCATATAACTTTTATTTAATTTCATTATCTCCAGACTTCGCCTCTTTATGAGGCGTTTTTTTTGTTAATGAGAATAATTGAGATTTATCACCTAGCCTAGAAATTTGAGTTTTTAAATATTCACTTTTAGAATTAAATTTAATCTAAAAAAGAAGGTGTTATATGAAAGCTCCTACTGACGCAAATAAAAAACTTAACTCCGTTTTAAAGCATCAATTAACAGCAATTAACCAATATTTTTTACATGCTCGCATGTTAAAAAACTGGGGTTATAAAAACCTTGGCAAAAAAGACTACCACGAATCCATAGATCATATGAAGATGGCTGATTCTGTTATTGAGAGGATTTTTTTACTTGAGGGCTTACCGAACCTTCAGGACTTAGGAAAACTTAGAATTGGTGAATCTATACCTGAAATCATTCAATGTAATCTGGATCTAGAATACGATTTAAGAGTAGCTCTAGTTGCGGGTGTAGAACATTTGGAATCTGTTGAGGATTATGTATCTAGAGCTTTGTTAGTAGATATACTTGAGGAAAATGAAGAGCAAATAGACTGGCTCGAAACTCAACTAGATCTTATTAAATCTACAGGTTTAGAAAACTACTTACAATCTTCAGTAGAAGAAGTTGAGTAGTACTATCTTTCACACTCACTAACAGTACCCCATGCATTGTTAGCCGTGCAGTAGTTATTTCTAACACGGCTGACACACTCACCCCTTTGACCAAATTTCAATTTTCTGCAAGCAGCTAACTCAGCTTGAAAACTATCCTCCCAATTGCCCGACTCTTGTGCAACAGGAGGAGTAAACGGTGCAGGGGCAGGAAAATTATCCCCTGCACCTTGTGAATATACACTTGAGGGTGAATTCGGATCTATTAAAGGAGCCAAAGGGTCGTTTTTAAGCTGATTTAACATCTGATCTGCAGAAGACTTTTTAATAGCCCAATCAGCTGTATAGCTTCGCTGAGGAACTCCTATAGAGCCGTTCATCAATGGCTGAGGAGGTTCCTTAAGAATAGGTGTACCATCTGGACCTAGAACAGGGGAAGGGTCTTCTTCAGCTAAGTTTTTAAGATTGGCTTGTGTAGGTGCATGGGCAACTAACCAGTCTCCAGCTTGTAAACCAGCTAGGGTAGCGACTCCAGCTAGCAGTACTAATGTAAAAAATAATAGACGCCAAGACATGTATTAATTTCCTTTATGGTAAATATTTGCCCCTTGCTCTCTCATTGTATGAAATTTTATGGCTGGATGTAATTCTTCCTGTACACGAAGTTGTGCCATTGAACTAAACAAGAAAGCAGGTCCCCCAACAACATCATAAGCTATATGTTGGGCATTTGATCGCATAAATTTCTGAATTGCTACTTCGTCGTCTGACGAAAACCATCGTGCCATTGTATACCTCGAGGGCATAAGTTGTGCATCTACACCATATTCAGTTTTAAGCCTATGTAAAACGACTTCAAATTGTAATTGACCTACTGCACCAAGTAATAAAGATCCTGCTTCTGGTCTGAAAACTTGAATCGCACCCTCTTCTCCTAATTGAGTCAACCCAATTCTTAATTGCTTCGATTTCAATGGATCTTTAACTTCAACTGCTTGAAATAGTTCAGGTGCAAAAAAAGGTAAGCCCGTAAACTGTAAATTTTCACCTTCGGTCAAAACATCTCCCAAGTGCAAAATTCCATGATTGGGAATCCCTATAACATCTCCAGCATAGGCTTCCTCCAATAATTCCCTTCGCTGAGAAAGGAAAGAAACAACATTATTAGGTCTTATTTCCTTATTAGATCGACAATTTTTTAGACGCATACCTCTTTCAAATCTACCTGAGCATACACGTACAAATGCTACTCGGTCTCGATGGGCTGGGTCCATATTAGCTTGAACTTTAAAAACGACCCCCGTAAATTTTGGCTCTTCAGGCTCTACTGTTCTTTGAATGGCCTCCCTAGAACCAGGTTTCGGAGCCCATTTTACTAGTGTGTCTAACACTTCTTGCACCCCAAAGTTATTTACCGCTGAACCAAAGAAAACAGGTGTTTGTTTTGCAGCCAAAAATTCTTTTTGGTCAAATGCTGGAGAAGCATCTTTTAAAAGTTCAATTTCTTCTAGTGCTTTTTCAAAGTAACTACCGTATTTTTCTTTTAAAACAGGATTGTATAAATCTTCGATTGTCTCTTCGGATTTATCAACTCTTTCAGTACCCGCTTTAAAAACTCTCATGCGATTGTTTTGCAAATCAAACACGCCTGCAAAGTGCCTGCCCATACCGATAGGCCATGAAAATGGAACGGCATCCATATTCAGGTGTGATTCAATCTCTGCTAACAAATCAAGAGGTTCTTTAACTTCTCTATCTAGTTTATTTATAAATGTAATTATGGGTGTATTTCTAGCTCTACAAACTTGTAGCAATCTAATGGTTTGAGGTTCAATACCATTAGCAGCATCAATAACCATAATTGCGGCATCTACAGCGGTAAGTACTCTATAGGTATCCTCAGAAAAATCTTGGTGTCCTGGAGTGTCTAGTAGATTAATAACACAGCCTTTATATTCCATCTGCATAACTGAAGATGCAACCGAAATACCCCTTTGCTTTTCAATCTCCATCCAATCAGATGCTGCGTGTCGACTGGCTTTACGTGCTTTTACGCTTCCAGCTATTTGAATAGCACCCGAAAATAACAACAGTTTTTCTGTAAGTGTAGTTTTACCCGCATCTGGGTGGGAAATGATAGCAAAAGTTCTACGACGTGAAACTTCCTGAGAAATATTTGACATTTTTTTATAGTTTTTTATAAACAGCCATATTGTATAATGATTTGGTTTAAATAGAGGGTGCCTTGGGGATCGATATGAGCCTATTTAGTAGGATTTATAAATATTTAGCAATTGTTTTATTGCCACTTATGCTTTCTGGATGTGGTTATAACGAACTTGTATCTTTAGAAGAGCAAGTAGATAAAAGGCTATCAGATCTTAATGCTCAATTTGAGCGTCGTTTAGGGTTGATCGATAATCTAGTTCAATCTAATTTACTTCAAACCGAAGAAACTAGAAAACTATACAAAGATGTTGCAGATGCTAGGGCTTCGGCTACTAAGCCTAATATTATTCTTGATAAAAATCTTACTCAAGAACAGATGGATTTAATCGCTCAAAATCAGACCTCGTTAGGTGCAAGTATTTCTAGATTATTAGTGAATATTGAAAAATATCCTAATATTAATTTTGATCCTGCATTTAAGGATTTAAGAACTGAGATTGCTGGCACCGAAAACAGAATCCAAGTTGCCAAAGAAAGATATAACGAAGCGGTTAAGATTTACAACGCTAAAATACGTAGCTTCCCGACTATTATCGTGGCTAAGATAGTAGGTTTTAAACGTAAACCATACTATAACGTACCAGATGCTGAGCAGATTAAACGACCAGGACGTATTAGTGACGCAGTTAGAGATTTAAGGTCTTCTGAATCAAATTCGACTACTCCAGCTCCAGCTCAACCATAAAACATGCTCACTTAAAGATGAAGTCGTTTATATTTAGGGTTTTATTAACTTTAACTGTACTTTTAGGATTAAACCTAGAAGCTCAATCACAGCCTGTTGAAAAACCAAACCCTGCATTATCGGTTGATAATTTTCAAAGATTAGAAATTCCCAAATCTACAAATTATCTTGTTGACTATGCTCAAGTAGTTCCACAAAATCAAGAAGATGCTATTAATTCAGATTTAAAAGCATTCCAAGATAAAACTGGCTCACAGATTTTCATTCTAACAGTACCTTCTACAGGACCAGAAGATATCGTTGAATATGGTGTTAGAGTTTTTGAAAATTGGAAAGCTGGACGAGCTGAGTATGATGATGGTGTTTTATATCTAGTTGCAGTTAATGACCGCAAGCATCGACTAGAAATAGGAAAAGGTTTAGAGGGTCGTATTCCAGATTTAGTTGCTATCAGAATATTAGATGATGTGGTGAAACCCTATTTTGTTAAAAATGATTATGCAGGCGGTATTACAGCTGCCGTAGATTCTATTAAAAAACTAATCCTCCAGGAAAACTTGCCACAAGAGCAAAAAACCACTTCTAAGCCTGGTACTTTGAAATCGTTTGGATTAGCAGTTGGTGCATTTATTGGAGGTCTAGTTGCAGGCATATTTTTCCACCCAATTGTTGGTTTAATTGTTGCTTATGCTGTTGCAAAAGGATTGGGTGTTTTTGGTCTTATTATTGCTATATTTATATTTTTAGTATGTATGAAACTTAGATCGTTCGGACGCCCTGTAACAGAAATTTCTAGAAGAGGTTCGAGGTCTCGTGGTTGGGGCGGTGGTGGTTTCGGCGGAGGCGGCGGCTTCGGCGGAGGTGGTGGCTTCGGTGGCGGAGGCGGCGGCATAAGTGGTGGCGGAGGTGCGACAAGTGGCTGGTGATAAATTTATAAACGCACTTGGCGTTACTCAACTATCTGGCATCTACATCAAGCGTCGTTATTTTAAAGACTCTGATATTGCCGAATTGGAAGCCTTAGTTAAAAATAGTGAAACAAAACACAAGGCTGAACTTGTTGTTGCCATAGAAACATATCCCCCTAGCGGTGAGACTACAAGTCATGAGAGGGCACTAGAAATTTTTGGTCGCCTACGTGTTTGGGATACCCCTAAGAACTCTGGTGTTTTGCTATACATAAATTTATCCGTACGCTCCATTGAAATAATTGCAGATAGAGGTATATCGGTACCTAATAACCTTTGGCAGTCGGTTTGTGCAGGTGTTTCATCCCATTTTGCACAGAAGCAGTATCTAGTTGGGCTTAAAAAGGGCATAGAAGAGATTACGGACTATCTCTCCGAATATCATCAGGAAGATGTCGAAAATCCTGAAATTAATCGTTTTCCAGATAAGCCTCACATTTTATAAAGACAAACCGTACATCTTATAAAGATAAGCCTTACTTCCTATAGAATTTCAATTTTTTGAAGCTCTTTGCTTAGACCTTTTGTTGCTTCTCTTTTGGCTTCTGATGTTTTATGACGACCCCCAATTGATGACCATTCTGGGTGGCCACGTGCATCAGATAGTTCTTCGGGCATCCCCTTGGTCCATAAGGTCTTATACTCCGATGGCAATGATACTGGACTAGTCGATGCGTGCCCTCTCCTATCTAGTGCCGCAATAAGCAATAGCCCACGAATAGCCACAAGCCTAACTACATTATCATCTACGCTTAGTTCCTGATATCCCTGATATTTTGCCTTTAGGCGGTTGCCCAATTTAGCAGCACCTCCAGCCATACTACCTATAATCCCACCAAATAGAGCAGCAGTACCTAACGATAACCCAGCAGTAAGCACATCTAATGCCATTCCTGTCATTGCACCTGCAGCAAATCCAGATCCCACATGTACAGATATCTCTTTTAGTGTACTTGGATTAAATAAATCGCTACCCCATCGTTCACCCTCTATTGGAATATGCTTATTAGGATAATCTTCTTCAGTAAATCGATAATGCTTCAACAAATCAGAGTTAAATTTATATTCTCGTTTCCGAACATTGTTTTGGACAATTTCCCAGTTTTCTCGCACACTTTCCTCGTCAGTTTTGCTAGGATATTTGTATGATGCAATATCCACAAGGGCTTCGGCTAGCAAGGACAATGCCGCTTTTTTTCTGCTGGTCCTTTGCTCAACAACCCTTTCAGCCAACTGTTTTAGAGGCTGATCATAACTAGATAAAACAATAGATAGCTTTTTGTAAAGCATCTCTGTTCCATCTATAGGCGGAGCTACGGTATCAAACTCTATGCTTAAATGTATATTGTTATCTGATAATGCCTCGTTCCATTCATCCTTAAAATTATCTTCGCTATGCATAAAATTTAGGATGGCAATAAGAGGTCTCCCACACATGCTCATAATATGTAATTCATCTCTGTGCTTGCTACGAACTGAATCACGAATATCAATAACATACAGTCCTGCAGTGCTATCTAATAGTTGATGTAATACTCTAGCTTCCTGTGCGTATCTTCGGGTGCTTTCAGGGGATTTAAGAAATTTTTTTATTAACTCCTGATTTGATAATCTGGAATCCTCATAAGATTGTAATTGTTCTAGATAATCACGTAACCCTTCAGAATCTTCAAATCCAGGTGTGTCTATTAGGGTAATTTCACAATCATCAAGTGGTATAACAGCAGCTTCAAGGGCTTTTGTCGTACCTGGAGAGTCTTCAACTTCTCCAAAAGACTTATCCTCCAAAAGCGTACGTAGAAGTGAAGTTTTACCAGTATTTGTATGCCCAACAACTGCAAGTTTTAGATTTGAATTCATGATGCCCTCCAAAAACCCAAATCACTCTCATCTGTATGAATATTATTTTCTTTAATTCCAATATCTCTTAATGTTTGAATCCAAATTTGAGCTCTATTAGTCAATAAACCCTCTTGGTATGAATTCAGTAAATAAACAGAAATATCACTAGCATATTGAGAAAAGCTTTTAACTAGATACTGAATACCCCTATCTGGAATAGGCTTAGAATCCAATACAACTAGCAGTCTATCAACATGATTATCACTTAATTTGCTGATAAATTTATTTTTCATACTGCGACTATTTAAATGCCCAGCATCGACCACACCTTCTTTAATCTTAAATGGTGGCCAAATCTGTCTGCTAGATAAGTCAACACCTGCAATTGTAATTTTTCCTAAATTTGGAAGTGCGGAACTATTAACTCTGATGCTTTCTAGGTCATACTTTTGGTTATGTGTATCAGATGGTCTGTAAGTTTGTATTGGTTTATATTGGAGCCTTTTTACAAGGGTGGCAATGCCTGTACTTTCTAAATCTATATCTGCTTTTTTTAATTTAGTCTTAAGCATCAAAGAACTGAACACAAAAGCAATAAACCTTAAAAGAATGCCCCACACTGTCAACTGTCCTAGAACCCACCAAGACCATTTTTTATGGTCTTCTGAAAATCCAGAAATAGTATTTGAGCTATTAATAATCAATTCTTTAGAAGGAAGTTCAAAACCCAATAATGAAGGCACGTACCCAACAAAATCTACAAAATCTGCAAAACTACTCGAGCTAAGAATCGTGGTTTCCCAGTTAAATGAATAACTTCTAGTGGCTAAAAGCAACATAATTAATATCGTTGCGGTAACCAAATTTAATAACCAAAACCCATGACTTAAAGTTGAAAAAAGCCATTTAGTTGCACCTGCTTTTCCAATAGTTGTAAGAAAAGCATGGAAACTTCTTACATAACTAGGAGTAGAAGAAATTTTTTCTGAAATCCAAATCCACACTCTACCTAATGGAGTAACCTTAAACTTAGTGAAAAAGAAGGTTAGAATCCAAAACGTAAATGCTATTAAATTGACTCCAAGCAAAGTTACGTATAGATTCAATATATTTATAGATGAATTGGAAGGTCCGAAGTTACCGTAAGCAAGTCCAGCTCCAGACAATATTGCAAATAAAACAAATAAGACTGTGGATAGTTTAGCGACAAGTGCCCATCTATCCATAGATTGAGCAATCGAATCACGTAAAGCTAATTTATGTGCACGTGCAATAATTTTTTGCTTAATAGGAAGTCGCTCTGTTCTAAGAGAATTTACGATTTGCTGATCTTCAAAAGGACCTATCTCAGCTTCTGTATTAGATATAGTCTCTACGGTCCATAAATCACGAAATCGCACAGGTCAGGTTAATCCTTATACTTAGGAAACCACTTAAACATGCTGTCGCGGGCTTTTTGTTTAATCTCGGGAGTAATGTAGGCAGCGATAGTAACTAAAGCACCTGCAACCACGCTTAGGTCATCGGTAAATCCTACGCCTGGAAGAAGGTCGGGGATAGCATCAATTGGAAGGAACAAATAAGCCAATGCCCCGTAAATAACTCTCTTAGCCCATTTAGGTGTCTTAGGGCTACGTAAAGCATAGTAAAGTGTAAGCCCTTTTTCTAGTAATGGCTTACCCAAACGAGAACCTATTTTTTTAAACGAATTTGCGTATTCTGTATCACTGGCTTCGTTATTTACTTTAGACTTATTTCTTGAGAACATATTTCCTCCAATTAAAAAGGCGTGCCTAGACACGCCTTAAGTAGACGTAAGTCTAGGATTAGGATCTTTTAGTTACTAAACCTAAAACAAATAGGATAAGTAAAGCACCGATAACTGAACCAATAAATCCAGCAGGCTCACCTACATGATATAGACCTAAAGCTTGACCAGCGTATACACCAACTACAGAACCTGCAATACCAAGTAAAGTAGTTAAGACGAAACCTAGGCCTTGGTTTCCTGGCATGATTGCTTTAGCAATAATACCTACAACAAAACCAATAAGAATGGTCCACAAAATGCTCATAATTAAAACTCCTATAAATAAATAGATAAGGATTGATTTGAAGATAACAAGGTCTTCAACGCCCTAAATTGTAACACCTAGCGAGATAAATCAAGCATTTAGTAAGAACTAAGTATTGCAGTAAGTAAAAAAGGTGTAATAAGTGTAAATGCAATGCCAATATACAAACCTTGTAAGGTATATTCAAATCCACAGGTCTTTCGAATGATTGGTAGTGTTGTGTCCATTGCCGTACCGCCAGCTGTAGCTATAGCAGAGTCAGGATACTTGTGTCCTATAAAAAATATAACAAAAATACTTAATAGCTCACGGAACAAATCGGTCAGTAACATAGTAGCACCATACACTTCACCTATCTGACCAGCAACCATAGTTCCAGACAACGAAAACCATCCAAACCCACAGGAAAATAGCAATCCGTCCTTCCAAGAAAGCCCTAAAATTTGAGCGGTTATTACGCCCGTAATTAGACTAATTGTGGTGATTACAATAGGCATAAGTAAAACTTTTTTCTTAAGTTGCCTAATCTTAAGCGGTGAAAATGTTATATCCACGCCGATTAAAAAAAGCATGATATACAAAAACACCATAGGAGCTGGCATCCAATTAGCAGATATGCCGTTAGAAACAAGAGAAATTGAGAATGTTAGGCCAGCTGATACAGAAGCTAATGCAAGAACCACTTCCAGAATGATATGTGAAAATTTAATATCCTCACGTGTATCCTTTTTATTTGTGGCAGGCTTTTGTTTATAAATTATTGCCATCAGGGTGGCAATGCCCAATGACACAGACAAACTGAATATTAATGCATTCTTAATTATCGCACTAGGATTAGATAATTGTTCATAAACCAATCCAAACTCCCAGCCTATTGCAAAAAGCAATATCCAAACGAGAACACCTAGTTTTAATACAGCAGGTTTTGTGAATTTACTAGGTACTGTTCTACCTACAAAAACACCCATTGCAATGGCTAGAAATAATGGAGAAATGGTTTGAATTAAGTGGGTCATAAATTGGCTTAGTTTAGGTATTTTTACTAATAAAAATAACTAGTATTTGTATTTTTTTTGTTAAATAATAATCGAATTAAAAGTATATAGTTTTTTTGTAGGAGACTCACTATGCGTTCACTTTTATTAACAGCAGGTTTGGTGTTAGGTCTTGCTTCAGTAGTACAAGCTAAGGATTTCACAGAACTCCGTATTGGTACTGAAACTGGTTATGTTCCTTTTGAATATAAAAACGAAAAAGGTGAGTTAATCGGTTTTGACATTGAAGTAGGTAATGCAATTTGCGAAAAACTTAAAGCTAAATGTACTTGGGTTGAGCAACCATTCGATGCCCTAATTCCAGGGTTGCAAGCACGCAAGTTCGATATCATTCACGCTTCTATTACACATAATGAAGCACGAGAAAAAGTGATCGACTTTACAGATGATGTATATGCTATTCCTACACAACTTATCGCTAAAAAAGGTTCAGGAATTGCAACTGAAGATGACCTTAAAGGTAAGCGCCTTGGAGCACTTCAAGGTTCTGCACAGGAAGCATACGCACGTCGTGTTATCTCTAAAAAGGACGTGAAAGTTGTCTCTTATAAAGAGCAACCACAAACTTTCATCGACTTAAAAGCAGGTCGTATCGATGCTGCTATCGTAGAAAAACCAAACGCTAATAGTGCGTTTATTGCCACTCCAGAAGGTGCAGACTACGAATTCGTAGGTCAACCTCTTGAACATGAACTTCTTAATAATCGTATCTCTATCGGTATCAGAAAAGGTGATAAAGACCTTAAAGAAGCTCTAGATAAAGCTATATCTGAACTTCGTGACGAAGGTAAAATTGCCGAAATTGCTAAAAAATACTTTAAAGAAGGCGAATTAGATCTTCTTAATAAAAAGTAGTTCCTTCCACTTAATAGGGTACCCACTTGTTAATTATAATGAGTGGGTGCTTTTTTTGATTTTCAAGTTGTATAGTTATGTTAGAAGGTTACGAAGGGCAGATCCTTCACGGAACAATTTCCACTATTGTTTTGGCCCTATCGTCTTTGGTCGTTGCCTTTTTGTTAGGCATGCTCACAGCGGTTGCTAAAGTATTCGGAAATCGTTTTTTTAAATTTATCGCCACTCTTTACACGACTCTTATCCGTAGTGTTCCAGATTTGGTTTTAATGCTTTTGATATTTTTTGGTATTCAGATTTTATTAAATTCAATTACTGATGCTATTGGGGTAGACCAAATTGATCTTAATCCGTTTGTCACGGGTGTATTAACAATTGGGTTTGTGTACGGAGCGTTTTTTGGTGAAACTTTTCGTGGTGCATTCTTAGCTGTTCCAAAGGGTCAGTATGAAGCTTCTATAGCATATGGTCTTTCCCAGCACCGCACCATGTGGCATATTATGTTTCCTCAGATGATGAGGTATGCATTGCCAGGAGTGGGAAATAATTGGCTTATCGTACTTAAAGCTACTGCTTTGGTTTCAATTTTGGGTTTGCAGGATTTGGTTCTTGTTACTCAAGAAGCGGGTAGAGCCACTCAGAAGATGTTCCTATTTATATTTGTAGCTGGTGTTATTTATTTATTGCTTACTACTATTTCGAATATTTTCTTGTATTGGCTTGAGCGGAGGTATTCAGCTGGAATTAAAGAGGTGGATATCTAATGAGCTTTTTTAATGATGTACTTACAGTAGCAAATGAATATTGGGAGCCTCTGATTTGGTGGGATGGAACCCAGTATTCTGGGTTGGCCATCACGCTTTGGACTTTATCCCTTTCTATATTTTTAGCTTTTATATTAGCATTGCCACTTTCACTTATGAGGGTTTCAAAAAACCCATTCATACGTGGTCCAATCTGGGTGTTTACATATGTATTTAGGGGCACGCCACTTTATATCCAGCTTTTATTGATATATAGCGGGTTTATAAGCCTTGAGTTTGTAAAAAATACTCCTGTATTACATAATTTTTTCTTTAGTGGATTTAATTGTGTAATTTTGGCTTTTACACTAAATACGCTTGCATACACTATAGAAATTTTTGCAGGATATATTAAGTCCACTCCTAGTGGTGAAATCGAGGCTGGACGTGCGTATGGTATGTCTAAGCCTCAAATTTATAAAAGGATAATTCTTCCATCGGCACTTAGGAGGGCATTGCCAGCATATAGTAACGAAGTTATTTTGATGCTTCATTCAACCACGATTGCATTTACTGCTACAGTGCCTGATATTCTTAAAGTGGCCCGTGATGCTATGAACGATACATATTTGACTATGGCTTCTTATACAGTTGCGGCCGTTATTTATATGGTTATGTCGTTTGTTATTGTTTGGATTTTTAGATTAATAGAACGTCGTGCTTTGGCCTTTTTGGCTTACGACAAAGAGTAGGGATTATGTATAAATTAGACGTACAGGATATTCATAAGTCATATGGACAAAATGAGGTTCTAAAAGGTGTATCACTTCAGGCTAAAGCAGGTGATGTTATAGCGATAATTGGATCTTCTGGATCAGGTAAAAGTACTTTTTTAAGATGTATTAATTTTTTGGAATATCCAGATTCAGGAACCATCACATTGATGGGAGAGTCTTTAGGTATGCAAAAAGATTCTAAAGGTAAAACTCGTGTGACCGATGCAGCTCAACTTCAGCGTTTTCGTACAAAACTTGCTATGGTTTTCCAGCATTTCAATCTTTGGGCTCATATGAATGTTTTGGATAATATAACGGAAGCACCTATTCATGTTTTAGGATTAAATAAAGCAGAGGCTGTAGAGAGAGCTAGAAAGTATTTGCAAAAAGTTGGACTACCAGAGGACGTTGAGAAAAAATACCCATCTCAGTTGTCTGGTGGTCAGCAGCAGCGTGTAGCTATAGCACGTGCTCTTGCTATGGAACCTGAGGTAATGTTGTTTGACGAACCTACATCAGCACTTGATCCTGAACTTGTGGGTGAGGTTCTAAAAGTTATGCAGCAACTTGCTGAAGAAGGTCGAACCATGATTGTGGTTACGCATGAGATGGGGTTTGCTAGAAATATTGCCACTCAAGTTATGTTTTTACATAAAGGTGTGGTTGAGGAATCTGGTACTCCTGAAGAAGTTTTCAACAATACGAAGAGCCCTAGACTTCAACAATTCTTATCGGGTAATCTCAAGTAGTTAATGTCATTATTTTCTATTGGTATTCTCTTACTTTTAGGATGTTTTGGTGGCCTTATGGCTGGACTCCTAGGGGTTGGTGGGGGGATGGTTCTCGTCCCCTTTTTAACGTCTCTTTTTTCTACTTTTCATAATCTTCCTCAGCAATATATCGTACACATATCCATAGCTACCGCTATGGCCACAATTATGTTTACATCTTTATCTAGTATGAGAGCACATCATCTTAGGGGTGGTGTTAGATGGGATATTTTCATAAAGTTTGTACCTGGGATTCTGATAGGTGGATTATTATCTGGTGGTGTAATTTTTAAGATGATTGATATTGGATGGCTTGCACTCGTTTTTGCGATATTTGTTAGTTATTCTGGTTTCAATATGTTTAGAAAAAAATCCGAAGAGGTTAGTACTAGAGCATTGCCACCTGCATATGTAATTGCACTAGTAGGTGTTGGGATAGGGTTGATATCAGGCATTGTTGGGGCAGGCGGTGGGTTCTTAACAGTTCCCTTTTTAGTGTGGTGTAGTGTTCCTATGCGTAATGCTGTTGGGACCTCTGCTGCTTGTGGGTTCCCTATTGCAGTGTCTAATGTTATCGGATATATATATGGGGGAATGAGTGAAATTGGAGTTCAAAATGGGTTGGTCGGGTTTGTTTATTGGCCAGCACTTTTGGCTTTGATTTCTATGAGTGTGATTTTTGCACCGATTGGGGCGAAGTTAGCTCACTCATTGCCAGTAAATACTTTGAGAAAAGTGTTTGCTGTTTTGTTATTTTTTCTCGCCCTTCTTATGCTTAAGCGATCGTTGCTTGAGTTTGGGCTTATATGATTTTTTTAAAGGAAGTTATATGAAAAAAGTAAATTTTGCTCTCGTTACTTTGGCTTTATGTGCTGGTTGTGCATCTCAAGCGAATACTAATTCTAATATGAGTGATAGCGGTATGATGGCTAAAGAGGAGCTACAAAAATACATTTACCTTTGTGAAAATAGTAAAACTATGCAAGTGGTATATGTAAATACTGAGAAAGAATCTTATGCACTTATTACAGACATGGACGAAATTATTCCTCTACAAAATACTCCTAGTGCTTCGGGAGCTGTTTATACTGCTATGGGTTCAAACTATGATTACTCATTAGTAACTAAGGGGGAGGAAGCTTCTTTAGAGTCTGGCGGCAAAGCGGTGCTTAAAGATTGTAAAATCTCTAACAAAGTAAAACTTTATAAGTAATTTAATATGAGAGTTAACCGACACGACCCTGTACAGCACGTACTTAATTTTATTTTTTTCTATTTGTTATTATGCGTGGTGGTTACTGCGGTCTTCGCGTTAACTCTTTTATTTAAAAATGATTTTAATATACAGCTCAATAATCTAATTAGGCTACTTCTCTATACCCTCGGATACATCGTACCAGTTATGTCTGTGCCAGCATTTTTGGTTGCTGTTGGATCTTATTTTTTATTGAACAAAGGCACCACAAAGAAAAACTTAATGCTCTGGAGTGCGGGCGGTGCGGTGATTATTGCTATATATGATTACTTTAGCAAATCATTTCCAGAATTATGGTGGCTTTCAGGCTTAATTATGGGGCTATTTTTCTACTTTACATTAATTAGATTGTCCGTAGATCAAACATTACCCCAAGACAAATAGCAACTAGCAAAAGCACATTTACAAACAAATTATCTTTAAATAATTGAAAGTTACCAGCTGGGTTATCTACTTCAAATCTTTTTAATTGACCATAGAGTGCAAAGGCTACTACAGTTAAAAATACAAAATATCCCCAACTCATATAAAGCAGATAACCAGCAATCAACCAGCACAACACAGATACAATATAGAACCCAGATATCCATTTCTTACCTTCAGATCCGAAATATCTTGCGGTTGATTTAAGCCCTAATTTTGTATCAAACTCTACATCACAATAAGCATAAAAAGTATCATAAGCTAGATGCCAAGATACAACACCAAGGTACATCAAAAACGCACCAAAAGGAATTTCATTAATCGTATCTGACCAAGCCATAAGCATGCCCCAATTAAATGTTATGCCTAGAATAATCTGTGGCCAGAAAGTAAATCTTTTGCCTAGTGGATAAATAATCACTAAAGGTACCAATGCAAGTGCAAGTAGTATCGAATACGTGTTTAGGAAAAAAAGCAACAAGCACGCAATAAGCATAAGGACTACAAAAAAGATTATCGCTTGCCTTAAGGTGATTTGACCTGATGTTAGTGGTCTAAGGCGTGTCCTCTCCACGTGCTTATCGAAATCTCGATCCCAAATATCATTTATTGCACATCCAGCACTTCTAAGTAAAACAGTACCTAACATAAAGACTATTGTTCTTTTTATGTTTGGCAATGTTCCAGCCGCCTGCACTAGTGCCATAAATGTAGTTATGAGTGCAAACCAAGTTCCTGCAGGCCTATCAAGACGAGCTAACCGTGCATATGGAACCCATGATTTAGGTAGGTATTGTGTAAGCCAATCATCTTGTGCTATATCGCTAAGGTCAGTATTTTCCTTGTGATTAATTGAAGTTTGGTCCATTTAATTTTGGTAAAATCTAAGATTACTTATTTTATGCGTATTCTAAACATAGGAGTATATTTTGGCTAGCACTATAGAAGTAATTGCCACCGTATTATTTGCTATAGCTATTATTCATACTTTCTCAGTACCTGTTTTCGCAAAACTCTCCCACAAAGGTGGACCGCATGCTGGAATCTGGCACTTATTTGCAGAAGTAGAAGCGGTTTTTGGTATTTGGGCTACGATTCTTTTAATTTTTATGATTCTTACAAACGGCTTTCATGAGTCGATTGCTTACTTAGAATCTAGAAATTTTACCGAACCATTATTTGTATTTGTAATTATGGTCGTTGCAGCCAGCCGACCGATAGTTGTTCTAGTTAGAAATATTGTTAAGTTTTTAGCTGAAAAACTTCCCTTTAGAACTGAGGTAGCTAGTTTTTTTATTACACTTAGCCTAGTTCCTTTGTCTGGGTCTTTAATCACAGAGCCTGCAGCTATGACACTTGCGGCCTTTATGCTTAAAGAGGGCTTCTTTGCACGTACCGGTAATACAAGATTTAAATATATGGTTATCGGTACTTTATTTGTAAATATTTCTATAGGTGGTGTGCTTACTGCTTATGCCGCACCTCCCGTTCTTATGGTTGCTGGATCATTTGGTTGGGATACTCAGTACATGCTTACACACTTTGGATGGAAGGCATTTTTAGCGATTATGATTAATACAAGCATAATTACTTTTATTGCCAAAAAGGATATCATCCTAAATTCATCATCCAGTATTAAAAACCACTACAGACATAGAATTTTAGATAGAGAAAAACCGCTACCAGAGATTCCTATCCCCGTTACTATTATTCATGTAGTTTTCTTGGTTGCTGTAGTTTTGACTTCACATCATATAGTTGTATTTATTGGCCTACTTCTGTTGTTTATTGGTTTCTGTGATGCATATAGCCGTTATCAAAGACCGTTGCTCATTCGTGAAGGGCTAATGGTGGGCTTTTTCTTGGCAGGACTTATTATTTTAGGTGGTCTTCAAAAATGGTGGCTACAGGAAGTTTTATCTGCATTATCTCCTAAGGAATTATTTTGGGGTACTACATTCTTAACTGCCTTGACAGATAATGCGGCTTTAACCTATTTTGGGTCTTTAGTTGACGGAACATCCCAAGTTTGGAAGTATATGCTTGTCGCAGGTGCAGTTACTGGTGGCGGTTTGACAGTTATCGCAAATGCACCTAACCCAGCAGGTTTCTCAATTCTAAGGCATCATTTCCCAAATAATGCTATTTCTCCACAATACTTAGTTTTAGCGGCTATTGTGCCTACGCTTATCGCTGCTGGACTATTCCTTCTTCCATCCTAATTGGAGCATTTTCTATGACTCGTACTTGCTATGTTGGCAAAGTAAATACTGAATATTTAAATAAGACCGTAACTTTATACGGCTGGTGTCATCGTCGTCGTGACCACGGCGGAGTAATTTTTTTAGACCTTCGTGATCGTGAAGGTTTGGCACAAATAGTGTTTGACCCAGATAATGAAGAAGCCTTCAAAATTGCAGAGACTATTCGCAATGAGTATTGTGTTAGGGTTACAGGACTAGTAAGAAATCGCCCTGAAGGGACTATAAATAAGGATTTATATTCTGGTGAGATTGAAGTTCTTTGTAAGGAAGTTGAAATTCTAAATCCTTCAGTGACACCTCCATTCCAACTTGATGATGAAAATCTTTCAGAGACTATTCGATTGACTCACAGAATCATAGATCTTCGTCGCCCAGTTATGCAAAACAATATGATGTTGCGCTACAGGGTTGCTATTGAATCTAGAAAATTTTTGGATGAGCTTGGGTTTATCGATATAGAGACACCAATGCTTACACGTTCAACTCCAGAAGGTGCACGCGATTATTTGGTTCCTTCTAGGGTGCATGATGGGCAGTTTTATGCATTGCCACAATCTCCTCAATTATTTAAGCAAATGCTTATGGTTGCGGGTTATGACAGATACTATCAAATCACTAAGTGCTTCCGCGATGAGGATTTGCGTGCCGATCGTCAGCCAGAATTTACACAGATAGACTGCGAAACTTCATTCCTTAATGAAAAAGAAATACGTGATATTTTTGAAGCTATGATGCGCCATGTATTCAAAGCGGTTAAGGGCATTGAGCTTGCAGATCCGTTCCCTGTTATGACTTGGGATGAGGCGATGGGTCGCTTTGGTTCTGATAAACCCGATATGCGTATTTCTTTAGAGTTTACTGAACTGACTGAACTTATGAAGTCTGTGGATTTTAAAGTATTCCAATCTGCGGCTAATATGGTTGGAGGTCGTGTTGTGGCATTGAGAGTTCCTGGTGGAGGAGCTCTATCAAGAAAAGAAATTGATGAATATACTCAATTTGTGGGTATTTATGGAGCAAAAGGTTTAGCTTATATCAAAGTGAATTCTGTTGCTCAAGGTCGTGAAGGGTTGCAATCTCCAATCGTTAAAAATATAGATGATGCTACGTTAAGTGAGATTATTACTCGCTCTGGAGCTCAGGATGGAGATTTGCTTTTCTTCGGAGCTGATAAAGCGAAAATTGTTAATGATGCGATGGGTGCTCTAAGGGTTAAATTAGGGCTTAGCGATTTTGCTAAAGAGCATGGATTTTTTGAAGCTGGTTGGAAGCCACTTTGGGTTGTTGACTTTCCTATGTTTGAGTACGATGAAGAGGAAGGTCGTTATACAGCTGCTCATCATCCGTTCACAAGTCCAAAAGATGGACATGAAGATTTACTTGAGTCTGATCCATCTAAAGCCTATGCTAAAGCATATGATATGGTTTTAAACGGTTGGGAAGTTGGTGGTGGATCCGTGCGTATCCACAAAGAAGAAGTTCAAAGCAAAGTTTTCAGGGCATTAAAAATTGGACCTGATGAAGCTAGAGAAAAATTTGGCTTCTTGTTAGATGCATTGCAATATGGAGCTCCGCCACATGGCGGGCTTGCGTTTGGATTGGATAGGTTGGTGACTTTAATGGCGGGTGCAGAATCTATCAGAGATGTAATTGCCTTTCCTAAAACTCAAAGGGCTCAAGACCTATTGGTTCAAGCTCCTTCAGAAGTTGATGAGAAACAACTTCGTGAGTTACATATAAGACTTCGTAATCCCGTAGTCGTACAGTAATTTAAAGCCCACAATAGTGGGCTTTTGCACATGTAGATTTTAGGTTAGTAGTGGTAGATTTGGTAGCCTTTTGAAGCTAGGCATTGATCAAGAATTGATCTACGAATTTGGTTATCTCGGTCCATAGACTGTAATGTACCAGCAATTAAACCAATTACTGCCCCTACGATAGTCCAGTGGTCTCCAGTATAGCCTCTAAAGCTATCAGCCATAAAGTCAGTAGTAACTCCAAGCATTACATAAGGGAAGGCTGTAGTTAAACCTCTAAGAATAGCTGGGTCTTTTTGTGCTTCTTTATAGTACATTTCACATTCTAATTTGTGTTGTCTTAAAAGGGCTTCGTCCACACCTGTTCTATCTACAACTGGTTGATACTGTGTGCAGGCAAATGCAAATAACAAGAAAATAAATGCTAATGTGTGTTTTAATTGAAGGGTCATGACTAAAATTCTATATGTTATTGATACCTTTGATAATGATAAACAAAATTATTGATTTATTTGTTTAAATCTTGCTTTGTCACAGAAATGTCATTTAACCTTTCTGATAACGATAATGAAATATTAAATTATGGATCAAATTCTCTACTATATAAGCATCTATGCGTTACCTATACTTTTTGCCATTACTTTGCACGAAGCAGCACACGGTTATGTCGCAAACTATTTTGGTGACAGTACAGCTTACTTGCTGGGTAGGGTAAGTTTAAATCCTGCAAAACACATTGATCCGATAGGGACGGTTTTATTGCCAGGTATGCTTGCAGTTATGGGTGCTCCAATTTTTGGTTGGGCAAAACCTGTACCTGTACATTTTGGAGCTTTGAATAATCCCAAAAGAGATATGGTATTTGTAGCGGCCGCTGGTCCATTAGCTAATTTAATTATGGCTTTGTTATGGACTATATGGTTGAAAGTTATATTTTCTTTTGGGCTTGAAAGCAAGGTCTTAACGGATATGGCACTAGTTGGCGTACAGATTAATTTGCTTTTGATGATTTTTAATTTACTTCCAATTCCTCCTCTAGATGGGGGTAGAGTTTTAGTAGGTTTACTACCAACTCGATTATCCATAAAATTAGCAAACATCGAACCTTATGGGATGTATATAGTATTATTATTGGTGATAGTAGGGGGATTTAAATATATATTGCCACCATTATTAAATCCTATAACGAGGTTTTTGTTTACCATTGTTGGTTTATAGAATATGACGAAAAAAATATTAATAGTCCGATCTTCTTCATTGGGAGATATTGTTCATCTATTGCCAGCGATATCTGACATTCAAAAACATGTTTCCGATTTTAAGATGGATTGGGTTGTTGAAGAGGCATTTAGCGAAATTCCGCTCTGGCACCCTGCCGTATCCGACATAATTGAAATTGCCCATAGGCGTTGGCGTAAGGATTGGTTTGGATCGCGTTCTCGATCGGAAAGAAAAAAATTTAAAAATAAGCTTCAAGCTACTGATTACGACTACATTTTAGATATGCAGTCCTTACTTAAATCTGCTTGGGTCGTTTGGTTGGCAAAGGGAACAAAACACGGTCTTAACTGGAAGTCAGCAAAGGAATCACCCGCTTCTTTGTTTTATGACATAAAGCACAATGTTGAATATTGGCAAACAGCCGTTACTCGCCAAAGAATTTTAGCTTCAAAAGTTTTCGGATACGAATTTGATGGAGATCCAGATTTTGGTCTTCAATCATTTACTAAGGATGTTGATATTCAAAATTTTGCAGCTATTATGCCATCGGCTTCTACTGATGAGAAATTATGGGATGAGTCGGCATGGTTCAGTGTTTTTAATCGATTACGTGATTATGATTTACCTATTCGTGTTTTTTCAGGAAGCATGAGGGAAACTGAACGAGCTAAGGAATTAGTAAAAAATTTTCCTGATGCGGAAGTATTGCCACGTATGAATTTAACTGAAGTTGCACATACTCTTGCTTCTTGTAAAGTTATGGTGGGGCTTGATAGCGGACTGACTCATTTGTCTGCAGCTTTAGGACGACCAACCATAGGTATTTATACATGTACATCGCCTATCAGAACTCCTGTAGTAGGTGCTGGGTACACTGCTAGCCTTGGAGACGTAGGTGTTCCCCCAACTCAAGCCATGGTCATCACCAAACTCGATGAAGCTTTAGGAAGATAGCCCATGAGTCGATTGGTTTATAACGGCTTACTTCGAATATTCAAACCCTTAATATTTTCTTACTTGAAAAACAAGAAAAAGCAGCGTGGTCGTGATTTCGATATGCATCACCCTGAGAGGTTTGGTTTATATCCAGCCGATAGACCAAGGATTTACGCTCCTGTATGGATACATGCTGTTAGTTTAGGCGAAACTAGGGCATGTCAGCCATTAGTGAGGCTTTTACTGGATAATGGTTTTCCAGTTTTGCTCACGCATATGACAGATACTGGAAGAGCACAGGGAGCAAAATTATTTTCAGAAGATATAGCAAAAGGTAGTTTGGTTCAGGCTTGGATTCCTTATGACTTTCCTGATGCTGTTAATGGATTTTTTGCACATTGGAAACCTAGATGTGGAGTTTTGATCGAGAGAGAAGTGTGGCCAAACCTAGTTTATACAGCTAAACAATTAAACATACCGATGGTTCTAGTTAGTGCTCGTTTCTCTGAAAAGTCGGCAAAATTTGTTAATTCTTTGGGTGGAGTATTAAAAGACAGTTATAAATCTCTCAATCTTATTTTGTCTCAGAGTTTTTTGGATAACAAACATTTTGAAAGTATAGGCATTAGCTCACAGGTTACCGGAAATCTAAAATTTGACCTAGATATACCCGAAGATCAAATTGAACTAGGAAAAGAAACTAAGAAACAACTTAATAGACAAGTTGTTGTAATAGCTAGCACCAGAGATGGTGAAGAGCAGATGTTCATAAAAGATATCATCCAAATTAAAAAGGAAAATCCTGTAGCTCAGAATCCTCTTTATGTAATTATTCCGAGACATCCAGAAAGGTTTGCTGAAGTTGAGCATCTTTTAAAAAAATCACCCCTAACGTTTGCTAGAAGAACGGATAACCCTCAAGCTGATAGCTTAAATTCCATTGATGTTTTATTTGGCGATACTATGGGAGAACTTTTCTTTTACTATGGTTTAGCAGATTGCTCTATAGTTGCTGGAAGTTTTGGAGACTTTGGAGGTCAAAATCATATCGAAGCTTGTGCTGCTGGAGTGCCAGTTATAGTTGGTCCGCATACACAAAACTTTGAAAAATCTGTTGACGATGCGATTATTGAGGGTGTGGCGAGACGTGCCGAAAACACCTATCAAGCTCTTACACTGGCTAATACTCTGCTTTCTCAGCCAGATCAACTTTCGGTTATGGCCAGAACTGCAAAACAGTGGCTTGCACTACATCAAGGTGTGAGCAAGCGAATTTTCGATTACTTACTACCTTTTATTTCGGACAAAAAGAGAATAGAGAGCTAAATGAGCGACTGCTTATTGCCAAGCCCAGAAATAATAGTCCCAGATTTGAAAGATAAATTAAAAGAATTCAAATCAATTGAATGGGTAGAGCAAATTGATTCTACAAATGATAGGCTTTTAGAATCGACAAAATTATCAAATCCTACGCCGAGACCAGCGATATTGGGCGCTCATTACCAAACTTCAGGTCGAGGACGACAGGGGAGAAAATGGTCGAATTTAAATGGCGATACATTGATGTTTTCCTGTGCGTATGACGTTTCATTGCCACCAGAAAAATTGGCTACCCTAGCACCTTTAGCGGGTATAGTGGCTTGTGATGCCCTTAAAAAATCTATAAAAGGATTTGGCAATAAGCTTCTGACCATGAAGTGGCCGAACGATATTTTTTATAAAGATGCAAAATTATCGGGTTTATTAGTAGAAGTTATCCGACCTAGCACTGGTAAAATAGATAAAAATCATCACGTCGTAGTTGTGGGTATGGGCATGAATCTTAACCATGCCAAAGAATTGAGTAAGCTTTTGGGTAGGCCAATTGCGGATTGGTTGTCGGTTATAAGAGATCATCAAATTGATGTTGCCCAAATTAGTCATTCTATATCTGATTTAGTTGCTTTAATTTCTCAATCCTGGATGGATGCTTTTTTAATATATCAGTCACAGGGTTTTGATATTTTTAGAAAGCTACACGAAAGCATGGATGCTTTAAAAGATCAGATTATCGATGTATATCAAGATGGAGAGTATGTGCTTACAGGTCAAAGTTTAGGCTTAGACCAGAATGCTAGGCTTTTAGTGAAACTTTCTAATGATCAGATTATCCCACTGCTAAATGTAGACGTATCTATAAGAAAATTAGGATCAAAATAGATGGATAAAATTTGCATACTAATTGATAGCGGTAATACTAGAATCAAGGCTAGAGCGTTTGTAGTTGGTCATCCCGATGCTTCAAGCGATTTGAATAAAGCGATTATCGATGAAATCACTATATATAACCAAGAGTATGCCCGTATTTTAGGCTTTGTAGAAAAAATACAAAGACAAGGGCAGATAGTTAAAGTTTATGGGATATCAGTAGCCACCGAAAATATCCGTTCAGATTTAGAAAATGTTTTTGTATCTCTAAACTTAAAAAAAGCTAAAGAGTTCAAACAATCTGAACCAATTATTTGGTTAGAATCCGAAGAGAAGGCCTTTTCACTGACTAATATGTATGAAAGTCCAAAACAGTTAGGCGTGGATCGTTGGTTTGGAATTATTGGTGCACATTATCATCTTACACAGCAACTTAAGGATGACTCTAATCGTGCATTGATACATGTAAGTTTTGGGACGGCCACTACTGTTGATTGTATGCATAACGAGCAACTTATCGGTGGCACTATTTTGCCTGGGTTACAGATGATGTTTGATAGTTTATTTAGAGGAACTGCACACCTCCCTAAGGTGGCAACGAGTGCTAGCGACATAGTTAACTTTCCTCTAAATACTCATGCTGCTATACAAACTGGTGTTGTATGTGCTCAAGCAGGAGCTGTTTTTAGACAGGTTCAAAAACTCTGGTTTCTAACAACCCAAGTCCCGTATGTATTTATAAGCGGAGGAGCTAAGGATACAATTGTCGATGAAATTAGGTCTATATGTTCGCATTGGTCTACTGCAGCTGGACTTCCGTCAGTTGAATGTATCGAACTTGAGACTACTGTTTTAGATGGTCTTCAGTATTTTGTATCCAAGGAAATGTAATGGGCAAAATATTTATACTTTTACTTCTTAATATTGCGATGTTTGCATTTGGTATGGGGTATTTTGGGGTGTCTCCTGAATCTTTAAGTTTTACGCACAAATCTACAAAGGTAGAATACAAGCCCCTTAAAATTGAGATCCTTAAAACCTCTAATCAACTAAATGAAAACACAAGCCCTAAAAATTCCTAGTCCCATAGGTGTAATCGAATGCGATATAGATTGGCCTTCAGATGAGGGTCAATCGGATATAACTGGTTGGGCACTATGTTTGCATCCTCATCCACTTTTTGATGGAACTAAAAATAATAAGGTAATTACTACTTTTTCACGTGCATGTGTATCAATGGGCTATGTGTGTTTTCGACCTAATTTCAGAGGGGTTGGAGGCTCGGAAGGGAAGTTTGATGATTCTGTGGGTGAAACTCAGGATATGAGATTTCTCATAGATTACATAAAACAAAATTTTCCTCAATTTCAAAATAAGCCTTGGGTACTTGGGGGTTTTTCTTTTGGGTCTGCTGTTGCCGCTCAACTTCACCAGACATTAAAAGATGAAAGTCTTGAGCTTCCAAGCGCATTGATACTCCTAGGAGTTGCAGTATGGAAGTATGCAAAAAAAGAAGTAGAGCTTCCTTCAAAAACTCTTTTAATTCATGGCTCTGATGATGAAATAATTCCACTTAAAGACGTTTTGGAATGGCTTAAAAATTATGAGTTACCCCTAGTTACTATTCCTAATTCAGGGCATTTTTTTCACGGTAAACTTATAATTATTAAAAAATTAATTGAAGAATTTTTGCGTTGATGAGGATGTATGACTAGAAGAAAATCTCCTGTAAAACTTATTTTAATTTTATTGTTATTGGTTCTTGGGATTTTTGTTGCAATCAAATTTTTTAATGCAAAACATTCTTCCACAAAGCATACTGAAAGTAATATTATTGCTTCGCCTGTTGTACCGCTTAAACCTTCTATCCGTGACCATTCCGAGCGATCAAGCATCATTCCAACCACAAAGGATACGCCTGCTTTGGCTGATGTAGCTGGCATTGCCATCCCACAACTTGATGTTAAGTCTTGGATTATTATTGATATGGAAAGCGGTCAGATAATTGCTCAATATAATCCCGATTTAAAAGTTGCACCTGCATCTTTAACTAAGCTTATGACTTCAAGCTTGGTATTTGAAGCTATTAAGGATAAGCGTATTTCACTAGATCAGGAGGTTATCGTTTCCGAGAGAGCTTGGAAAACTGGTGGCTCTCGCATGTTTATTAATGTAAATAAAAAGGTCACTATTGGCGAACTTCTTCAGGGCATGATTGTCCAATCGGGTAATGATGCTTCTATTCAGCTTGCGGAATCTGTATCTGGAACTATCGATGCCTTTGTAAAAGAGATGAATGATAGCCTTCAGGCATTTCATATGCTTAATTCGCATTTTGCTGATCCAACTGGATTACCATCTCCAAATACATATACGACAGCTCGAGATTTATCAGTTTTAGCTCAGCATATTATTGTAGATTTTCCACAGTTTTATCATTATTTTAGTCAGCCAGAATTTACCTACAACAAAATTCGTCAAACAAACACTAATGGATTGCTCGGAAAAATAGAGGGGCTTGATGGTTTAAAAACTGGTCATACAGATGAGGCTGGCTATTGTTTGGTTACATCAGTTAAAAGAAATAATCGTAGGATATTGACTATATTGATGGGGGCAGATTCAATCAAGCATCGTGAGCAACTGAGTAAGCAACTTATAGATTGGACATTCCAAAATTTCGTTAATATTGAGTGGGCAAAAGCAAATACACCATTTGTAGAGCATTCAATAAGAGATGCTAAAAATAAAAAAGCTGTATTCCAATCCACCAAACCTGTTGTTATAACTGTACCTAGAGGTCATGAGGCTAATATTCAGGTATTATCAAACACTAGTAATGATCTTAAAGCTCCATTAAAAGCTGGTCAGGCATTTGCGGAAGCACAATTCGCCCTAAACGGTAAGCTTCTTAAAAATGAACGTTTGGTTTTGGCTCATGATGTTGAAAGAGCTGGATTTTTCAAGCGTTTGCTGAACAGAATTACTAGCGTTTTCTGATTTTTTTATAAGGACAATTATTATGAATCCACTTATTCAAGGTGTTGATATAGACTATCCTGTTTACCTAAACGGCGAGATGGTTAATATTAGTGAGGCAAAGATTTCCGTTTTAGATAGAGGTTTTATATTTGGAGATGGTATTTACGAAGTTGTGCCTGCATATAATCGCAAGCCTTTTAGAATGGACCATCACGTAGCTAGACTTATGCGTAGTCTTAAGAAAATTGGCATCGAAGTTGGAAAAGACGAGCAATTCTTCAAGGATATTTTCACTAAGTTAATTAAAGAGTCTCCATGGGAAAACAATTTCGTTTACCTCCAAGTTACTCGTGGGGTTGCGGCTCGTACCCATGCATTTCCAAATCCTAAAGTAGAGCCTACTATATTTGCTATGAGTATGAAATTTAATCCTCCATCAGAAAAAGTTCGTACTGAAGGTATAGCCGTAGTAAGTTTCGAAGATATGCGTTGGTTGCACTGCGATATTAAATCTATTTCCCTTTTGGGCAATGTTCTCGCAAATCAACATGCTGTAGATAGTGGAGTTTATGAAGTAATCCAGTTCCGCGACGGATTTTTAACCGAGGGGTCATGCTCTAATTTTTGGATTGTTAAGGATGGAAAATTTATGGGTCCATTGAAAGATAATCTTAAGTTGGAGGGTATTAGATTCGGTTTATTTGAAGAGCTTGCTCAAAAGGCAGGCATTCCATTCGAGCTTAGAAAAATTACAAAAGAAGAAGTATACGAGGCTGATGAAATCATGATCTCGTCTGCCTCTAAGGAAGTTACAGCAGTGACGCAGTTAGATGGAAAACCTGTAGGTGACGGTAAACCTGGCCCTATATACGCTAAGATGCGTAAAGCTCACGATGAAGTTTTAGCTGCTCTATGAGTGAAAAATCAGAATTAACATTTCCAGACATATCACCTGAAGATTCATTAATCGAGTATCCATCTGATTTCCCGATAAAAGTTATGGCTTTGTCGGGAGACGCTGTGTTAGATGAGCTTTTAGGATTGGTACAAAGTCATGACGAAGGTTTTATACGGGAGACCGTAGAAATTAGACCAAGTTCTAAGGGAACTTACGTAGGTTATACCTTCACCATTAAAGCTACTTCCCGTGAGCAATTAGATAATCTTTATAGAGCTCTGCACTCACACGAAAAAGTCAAAATGGTACTTTGATGGCAGATCCCTTAGAGTCAAAAGTTCAGATCAAAGATTTTGAAGGTTTTAGTGATTATCAAAGCATATTCACTTTGATGAAATCATTTAGTGACTCTCGTGATTTTGATTCTGATGATGAGTTGTGGGTTTTGCAATTTAATCCTGTCTATACTCTAGGTGTGGCAGGCGATCCTAAGCATGTTTTAAACCCAAAGCAAATTCCAGTAATCAGGACAAATAGGGGTGGTCAGGTAACATATCATGGACCTGGTCAAATTGTCGTATATCCACTACTGAATTTACATAGAAAAAACCTTTTCGTAAAAGAATATGTGAATCTTATAGAAGAAAGTGTGATAGATACTTTAAAGCTCATAGGCATACCTAATGCCCAAAGGATGCCAGGTGCACCTGGAGTTTACGTTCCGAATTCAGATAATTCTCTATCAAAAATAGCTTCACTAGGTATAAAGGTAACCAAAGGTTTCAGTTATCATGGTTTTGCTTTAAACGTAGATATGGACCTATCGCCGTTTCTAGGAATAAATCCATGTGGCTACGAACATCTAAAAGTAATAGATATAAAAACAATTGCTTCAAATTGTAAAATTGATAAAATTAAATTTGTTTTAATTGAGCGGCTACTAAGTCGTTTAAAGCTATTAAAATAAGTTTTTTTTCTTTATATTTCCGTAATAATCTATCTATATAATTCCAAAAATCAATAGGATTTCATATGAAAAAATTTGCTTTACCATTAGTTCTTTCTTTAGGGCTAACAGCATGTGGGTCTTTAACTCAAGTTTCTCCTGAGGGACAACCTCAATCAGATATTAAATGGCCAGAAGTAAATTCGGGCATAACTGGAACTATGCCTCCAAAGCAAACGGTTCGTGAGCTTAAGACAGGCATGCACAAAAATGATTTCTATAATTTAATTGGTGTTCCTCATTTTTCTGAAGGTTGGGATGTGCGTGAATGGGATTACCTATTCCGTGTTGAAGACAAAGGTGTTATGAAACAATGCCAGTTTAAAATCCTTTTCGATAAGGACAATAGAGCTAAGAACTTCTACTGGAAACCTGTTGAGTGTGCTGGTCTTTATGCACAATAATATTTATTAATTTTCAATATCCCGTTTTAGTACGGGGTTTATATTTTTAGGAGTTTCTTATGTTTATGGGATTATCTGGTTGGTTGGCTGTTTATTTAGCACTTGATTTAGCTTGGGGTGCATTTATTGCAATCTTTTTAGTAAGAGAGGTTAGTAATTACTTAAACGTTTTACAAGTTTATTCTGGCACTCAAATCTATATATTTTTAGCTATAACCCTAATCCTATTAGCTTTCCAAATTTGGATTCTGTACAAACGAATTCCTGCTTTAATGGCTAAAAACAGAAGTCCAGAGACTCCTAATCTTGTTGTTAAAACAATGTGGTATGAAATTGTGCCACTCTTAGTTTATGCTTTAATAAATATTTATTTCGCTGTGTCATTTGGACTAAATAGCTCTAAAACAATTATTTCTTATGTGGTTCTGTTAGCAATAGTCTCTGTTATTAAGTTTGCATGGACTAAGTACTATCAACAATCTCCAAATGTTAGAAATACTTTTGGTTCAAACGCTAATGCAGATGTAGCAAATCTTTTAAAACCACAAAAATAATTATTAATATTCTCTTTCATAATAATTTTGTGTAAGAGAATCTCTAGTCCTCTACTACATATGGGGCTTTATCTATCTTTAAAAATTAAGCTAAATAGAGTCCCATTTCAAAAAGCTAATTAGCTTTTACCTATAATTGTCAACTTAGTTATAATTCAAGTTCACTAAGAAAAATGGATTGTATATTAAATCCAATAATTACTAATGACACTACAGAAAACAACTCCTGCAGATAAAGATTTAAGCTATGACGCAACGAAAAAGCAAAAATCTTTCGATAAAACTTCAAGAATTCCAATCAAAATCGTACCTGCTGAAAAATTAAAAAAACCTGAGTGGATTAGAGTAAAAGTAGCACCTACTAACTCAAAATTTTCTGAAATCAAGGGTATCTTGAGAGAAAATAAAATGGTCACAGTGTGCGAGGAAGCCTCATGCCCTAATATAGGAGAGTGCTTTGGTAGAGGCACTGCGACTTTTATGATTATGGGTGACAAGTGTACACGTCGTTGCCCTTTCTGCGATGTGGGTCACGGACGTCCAGATCCTTTGGATACTAGTGAGCCTCACAATCTTGCACAATCCATTGCTCGTATGGGGTTGAGCTATGTCGTTATAACCTCCGTTGATAGAGATGATTTGCGTGATGGCGGAGCACAGCATTATGTGGACTGCATAAATGAAATCCGCAATCAATCTCCAAAAACTAAGATTGAGGTATTGGTACCTGATTTTAGAGGTCGCCTTGAGAGGGCATTGGATATTTTCTCCAAAGGTCTGCCTGATGTTATGAATCATAATTTAGAAACAGTTCCACGATTATACAAACAAGCTAGACCTGGAGCCGACTATCTTCATTCCTTAAAACTACTTAAAAATTTTAAAACTTTGTATCCTGATGTCCCAACTAAATCTGGTCTTATGGTTGGTCTGGGTGAATCCGATGAAGAAATTTTGGATGTTATGATGGATATGAGAGAACACAACATAGATATGCTCACAATCGGACAGTACCTGCAACCTTCTGACCATCATCTCCCAGTTTTAAGATATGTCACCCCAAAAACATTTTCTATGTTTGAAGAAAAAGCTGAGCAAATGGGCTTTTCTCATGCAGCTGTAGGAGCACTTGTTAGATCTTCATATCATGCAGATCAGCAAGCACATCAAGCAGGATTAGAGACTGCATAGATGCGAGTTCTAGTAACTGGAGGATGTGGCTTTATAGGTCACCACTTTGTAGATTTCGCTACCAATCATTCATCCAAGATATACAAGAAAGTTTTAAATTTAGATAATCTTTCTTATGCTTCTATAAATTGTCCAAATGGGGATTTTATTCTAGGTGATATTTGTGATGAAGGACTTCTATACAAAGTTTTAAGGGAGCACAAAATCGATACCTTGGTGCATTTTGCTGCTCAAACTCATGTTGATAGATCTATACAAAATCCCACTCCATTCGTAACGGACAATATACAAGGCACTATTTCACTTCTAACTTGTTGCACTGAATATATAAAAGAGACTGGCGTTAATTTTAAATTTGTATATATATCGACTGACGAGGTGTACGGAAGCATTGCCCCCAATACAAGTCCTTTGAGCGAAACTCAACCTTTGCATCCTAGAAATCCATATGCAGTATCTAAAGCGAGTGCTGAACTATTTGTGCAAGCGTGGGTTAATACATTTGCATTTCCAGCTGTAATTACGCGTTCTTCCAACAATTATGGCACTGGTCAGCACACCGAAAAGTTTATCCCTAAAATAATTGACAGGGCTTTGAAGTGGTCCTCTATCCCTATCTATGGCAATGGACACGCCTCCCGCGAGTGGTTGCATGTTCTTGATAATTGCGAAGCTATTCATGGTTTATTAACTTCAGATATAAAGTTTAAGGGACAGGTTTTTAATATAACGAGTTCCGATTCCTACACTAACATTGATTTAGCAAATATGGTCTGCGAAAAACTAGATGAACTTAAACCTCATTCAAAAGGCTCTTATAAACAATTGATTGAATTTGTAGATGATAGACCTGGTCACGATATGCGTTATGCCATCGACTCGAGCAAAATCAAAAGCACCTTATCGTGGACCCCAACTCGCCTCATCGCAGACCACATCAATGAACTGGTAGAGGGTGCTTCACCAGAAGTATTGCCACATACAGAAAAGGCACACCTTCTCCACTTTCCCAAATATACAGACACTCGCGGAAGCGTCAGCCCACGTGAACTCCACGCACTTCATAACCAGACGGGCACTAATTTCGTACAAGAAAATTTTACGAAATCAGTGCTGGGTACTCTAAGGGGGCTACATTTTCAGCGCGAGAGACCTCAGGCCAAGTTAATTCAAGTTCTCGAGGGAAAGATTTTAGACGTTGTAGTTGATTTGAGACCGCATTCAGATGAGTTTGGCACTTGGAAGTCGTTCAAATTAAAACAAGGTGATTCATTGTTTGTGCCTGCGGGGTATGCTCATGGATACTTGACTTTGAGCGAGAGTTCTTATGTTTTGTATAAGTTATCGGACTTTTATGATCCCAAGGATCAGTATTCAATTCGTTATGATGACCAGTACCTTAATATTGATTGGGGTGGAGAAATTTCTGCTGATGATTATGTACTCTCACCGAAAGATCGCCAAGGTATGACTTGGTCGGAGTTTTTGAATTCCATATAGCGGTCGAAGAGTCCACAGCCGAGGTTCTCAGTTCAAAGCCACCAACAGCTGAAAACTCAACCTGAACCGTATACACGACCCCAGCCGTAGCCCCAGCTAGAAGCTCCTATCATCAACCTGCCCCAGCCGCGGTCTCCAACAGTGGTTCACAGATCGAAACCCTCAGCCCCCAGCAGTGACCCCAGCCGTGGTCCCAGCTAGAAGCTCCTCAAATCCCTACATGACCTGTCTATCTTGCTTTGAAAGAATTCGGTAAAGGTTTATTAAGACTGCTATAAAGGCAGTTATTATGCTAACTATAAGACCGTAGTGAGCACCCTGTTGAGAATTTATAGAAAATGAAGTTGCTACTAAGGCTCCCCCTAAACACTGACCTAGAATTCTAGAAGTAGCTTGCATACCTCCGGCAGCACTGGCACGATTGTGTGGGGCTGATAATAACAACGTTTTACCGTTAGGTGTTTGTAGAAGACCAAAACCGAGGCCACCTACAAACATTGCCAAAGCAAATACTAATTTAGAACTGTCGGTAGGTAAGTAAGTTAACGTGGTTATGCCACACATCAAAATAAGGCTACCAATTCCAGAAAGTAAACCAGCTGAAAACCTCTCGCTAAGCTTTGCTGAAACTGGACCCATAATGACACCTGCCACGGGCCATGAGCTATATATTAGCCCAACGGTTTCAGTGTTATAGTGCAATATATGCTCAAAGTAAAAGGGCACCGAAACCATGCTTGCCGTAGCTGAAAGAAAGGCAAAGGTAGAAACCAAAGCCGCATCCCTAAAGGGTACGATTTTAAGTAAATCGACTGGCACCATAGGATGTTCTTGAGAAAGGGCATGCCTATAAAGTGTGACTACACTTGTGATAGAGATAATAAGTAAAAGACTACCCCATAGTGGATTGCTATAAATAATATCTAGACCTGCTACAAGGGAACCAAATGTTACTGCATTAAGAATTGCACTTTTATAGTCAATAGAGTTATCGTGTCGCGGTAATCTAGGGAGAAATCTAGATAAAAATAAGCCTAATGCAATAATAGGAATTGAAAAACCATAAATCCAGTGCCAGTCTGCAATTTTGATGATAAATGCTCCAAGCGAAGGGGCAATTAGTGCACACGCCCCTATGACCATACCGTTAAATGCAATACCCATGGCTACACGCTCTTTAGGGTATATATTTCTAATAAGGCCTCCAGTTAAAGCCATAATTAACGCAGCCCCAAAACCTTGAACAATGCGACACATAATAAGCATTGATAAGCTTTGAGACATAAGACTTCCAAAAGCTCCTACTCCAAAAACTATAAGGCCTACACGTAAAAGTCGTTTAAAACCGTACCTATCCGCTAATGAACTAAAGGTAAACAAAGTAGAGATTAGAACGATGTTATAAGCATTTACAACCCAAATTGATTCTTGCTGTGAAACACCGAAATAAGATTGTATAGTTGGAAGGGCGATATTAGTAATAATGCCATCGATAACACAAACGGCAATGACTGCAAACACACACGTAGCAGCCCAATATATCTGAGGTTTTTTAAGACCCTCATGAGTAGTGGCCATTTAAGAGTCCTTCTTTTTTTGCGGACGTTGCCAACCAGAAATAACGTCTTGAGTTTTCTTATTTAATACTAATTGAGATGCTGGTACATCTTTCATCACTGTGGTACCAGCCGCTACAGTAGCACCTTTGCCTACAGTAACAGGAGCCACGAGTTGTGTATCGGAGCCTATAAATGCTTCGTCTTCGATGATCGTTTGAAATTTATTAACTCCATCGTAGTTGCATGTAATCGTGCCAGCACCTACATTAACCCGATCACCAATCGTAGCATCCCCCAAGTAGCTTAAATGATTTGCTTTGCTATAAGACCCCAAAGTGGTTTTCTTAAGTTCCATAAAATTACCTACATGGCTGTGGTCTTTTAGATTCGTACCAGGTCTTAGTCTAGCATATGGACCGACAACAACATCATTGCTTAATGTGGCACCATCAATATGAGAGAAAGCCTCGATGCGTGCATTACTTCCAATAATCGAGTCTTTAATTATGCAATATGGACCAATGTGTGCACCGCTTTTAATTTCGACATCGCCCTCAAATATGCAACCTATATCGATGGTCACATCGCTTTCACAACTAAGTTTGCCACGAAGCATAAACTTGCTTGGGTCCACAATACTTACTCCATCATCAAGCAATTCGTAGGCTTTGTTTTTTTGATATTGCTCTTCTAATCCAGCTAGTTGCAAACGACTATTTACCCCTGCGGTTTCAAATTGAGTGCAAGCTTGGGTGGCAATGATAGGAACACCATCTCGATTTGCAAATTTAATAATGTCTGTAAGGTAATATTCGCCTTGGGCATTATCGTTTTTGATTTCAGTAAGCCAAGTTAAAAGATTAGATGTAGGTGCACAAATAATTCCTGTGTTTATTTCCTTGATTTTAAGTTCATCCTCGCTCGCATCCTTCTGTTCTACAATGGATTCAACAAAACCAGATGAGTTTCTAATAATTCTTCCGTATCCAGTTGGGTCTTCTAAATACTCGGTTAATAGCCCGACTCCAGCACCTGATGATTCTAATAATTTTTTTAGTGTGTAAGCTTGAATTAAGGGTACATCACCATAAAGAATTAAGGTTTTGCTATTATCTGCATCTCCAACCTTTAAAAATGAAGACGCCTGCAAAACAGCATGTCCAGTACCTTGAGGAGGATCTTGTAGTGCAAAATTTAAATTTTCTATACCCTCACAAGCATTTTTAACTTTGTCCGCCCCATGACCGATAACAATGGTTGTAGTATCAGCTTGCAATTCAGAAGCAGTATCCAACACATGCATAAGCATAGGTTTAGAGGCGATTTTATGCAAAACTTTGGGCAGGTTGGATTTCATTCTTTTTCCCTTACCTGCGGCCAAAATCACAATATTCAGTATCATATTTTTCTCGCTTATACTTGTTTGGCAATGCGCTCGATACTATCCAGTAAAACTATACTAGCCTCGAGCGTAACCTCATCATTGTTTATTTTTTCTATAATTTCATCGATTGAAAATGCTTCGATTTTTGTAACCTCACCATCTTGATTCTCAAGATGCACATCATCAGGTATCAGGTAATCTGCATTAAATACTTCCTCTACCTGATAACCTTCAATAAGAGGTCTATTCATTGTAGTTATGTAATGTAAGGGAATTATTAAAGGTATCGGCTCCAAATGTAAACCCGCTTCTTCAACCGATTCACGCATTAGTGCATATTCCAGTGATTCATTTGCCGATACTAAACCTCCAACAAGTGTATCCCACTTATTAGGGTCCGTTGATTTAGTGGGTGCTCTTAGAGATAGATAAATTTTTTTCTCTCTAGTCCAAGCGTTTACGTGGACCGCTTTAGTCATAATTCCTAACTCACGTGACACAGCCCTTTCAACATGTGCAATTTCCGTCTCACCACTCCAGATGCTAAGTTGCTCGTTTCTCCAATGTTTAGCATGCCCCTTGTTTCGTAAATACTGTGCAAGTTGATTGAAATACTGACACTTATACGCAAAAAAAAGTTCTGGGTCAGCAAGACCTAAAAGCTCTTTATGCATATCAATTTTGAATTTACCCGATGAAAATTTTACGTAAGCGAAACCAATAAAATCTTCCATAATACTAGGGTGTACAAACCCTATATGGTGGTCATTAAATATTAAATCGTGCGAGCCTTCAATTGGTGGAAGACTTGCACGATCATTAAGAGATTTTTTTAGGTCTTTTAGGTCAGGAAGGTGCACAACAAGCGGACTAAGGTATATAAACCTTAAAATTATACATAATCCTCAAGGTACGAACGCATCTTTTTAATCGCAGCATTTTCAATTTGACGTATACGCTCAGCCGAAACATTATATTGAGCTGCCAGGTCATGAAGGGTGGGTTTATCCTCGCTTAACCAACGACTTTCAATAATGTGTCGTGATCTATCATCTAGCTGATCCAAAGCCGATTTTAGCCCTTGATTTTCAAGTTTATCGTGCTCCTGGGCTAACATAACGTTTTCTGGTTCATATGCCTCATCATCAGCCAAATACTGAATAGGTGCATAATCATCATCCTCATCCATCAAGGTATCAAGTGCGATATCATGCCCTGACATACGTTTTTCCATCTCAACTACGTCTTCGGGTCTTACATTTAGTTTTTTGGCAATACCAACAATATCATCGTTATCCAAAGACTTACCCTCTGGACGTAGACTATTAAGATTAAAAAATAATTTTCTTTGAGCTTTAGTAGTAGCTATCTTAACTAATCTCCAGTTACGAATAACGTACTCGTGTATCTCCGCTTTAATCCAATGCATAGCAAAGGTTACTAATCTAACACCACGAGAAACATCGAATCTTTTAACGGCTTTCATAAGACCGATATTACCCTCTTGAATAAGGTCTGCATGTGGAAGACCATAACCTAAATACTGACGGGCTACTGAAACTACTAATCGTAAGTGAGGAAGAATCAGAGCTTGAGCAGCTTTTAAATCCCCACTTTTTTGCAAACGCTCAGCATAATCTCTCTCTTGTTCTGCAGTAAGAATAGGGATTCGATTTACTTCTTGGATATACGCTTCAATCGTCCCTAAAGCACTTGGATTAATAAGATCCATCGATTTGTGCGTTTGTAAGGCAAATGATTGATTTGACATGTATTTTCCTAAAATATTTGTACTTCTGATAAACAAATTTTAGCACTCTTGATGTTAGAGTGCTAACTTTTTAAAACTAAATGTACCTAACAAGGAATGAAAATGTTTCACAGGGTTTTAAAATACTTCTAATAAAATCTAGCTAATCATTTATGCTCCTAAAAATCATTAAATTCTGGGGTTCACTGCCCTTAAGTTTCTTACAACGAATGGGTCGTTTTCTTGGTTTAGTTATATATTCAGTATCAAGAAAGAAATATGCCTTTAGAATAGATGATCATATTAATACAGCTGGTTATTACTCTAAGAGTTTTCATAAAGAGGCTACCAAGCAGATAGGAGCTATGTTTGGAGAGATCCATATATTTGGTTTAATTCTGTAAAAGCCCTTCAAAAGCTAGAACTTAAAACTCCCGAAGTACTAGAAAAACTCAAATCCAAAAAAAATCAAAGTTACTTATTTTTATCTTTGCATTTAGGTTGTTTTGAAATTGTTTCGCGGTTTTTAGCCCTGCATTTTCCTGTGGTTGTTATGTATAGACCAGCAAAAAAGGAATTTTTTGAGCCCGTACTATCTCAAGTAAGAACATCGGAAAATTTGACCTCAGTCCCTACAAATTTCACGGGTGTAAGAGAGTTTTTAAGAGCATTAAGAAGTGGTCGGTCTATAGGATTATTGCCCGATCAAGTGCCAGCAACTGCTGATGGAGTATGGGTTAAGTTTTTCGACAGAGATGCTTATACGATTACATTGCCAGGGAAATTAACAAATCAAACAGACGGACAAGTAGTCATAGTGTATGCAATTAGAAAGAAAGTGGGTGAAGGTTGGGAGATTTACTTTAAAGAAGGACCTGAATTAAAAGGATTACCCGAGACTGAGCAGGCACAATTGATAAATAATGAATTAGAAGAGGCTATAAGAAAGGCCCCTACACAATATCTTTGGAGTTATAACCGCTTTAGGGAGCCACCTTACGCACCTAATCCATCAAACGCATCATCCAAGAGCGATTCTTAATAGGGATTTCTTGCATTCTATTTAAAATATCTTCCGCATTTTCATGCTTTACTGCTATAAAGCTAACAAAGTCCGCCACATGAATTTTACCTATATCCTCAAATGGTATTTGAAGATGCTTAGTCATAGCCCCTATAAGATCAACTTTGCGTAGTTTGTCTTTTTTTCCGCCCTTAATACTAATGGTTCGCATAGGTGCGACCAGATTGCGTTTTCTTGTGTTAGAAGGAATTTTCTCCCATTTGGATTCAAGTGGAATCTGAGCGTCTATCCTATCAAACCGATACATTTCTTCAGGGGTTACTAAATTAAAAACTAAACCTCGATCACTGTGTCTACCAGTTCGTCCAATCCTATGTATGTGAGTAGGTACATTTGGTGAAAGTTCAATGTTCAAAACCGCATCTAATCCTTCAATATCAAGCCCTCGAGCAGCAACATCTGTAGCCACCAAAACGGATAAAGATTTATTGCTAAATTGAAGTAGCACATCTTCACGTTCACGTTTTTCCATTTCGCCATGCAAAAATTTTGATGATATATTTTGCTCATTAAGAAAAGAGCTGAGTTTTTCACATTGAGTACGAGTATTGCAGAAGGCTAAAGTTGATATGGGTTGGTAATGTTTAAGTATTTGAACGCTATGTGCAAACCTTTCAGAATCACTGGTTTTAAAAAATATGTGATCTAAATTTGTAGGAACTTTTTCTTCCTCAATAAGCTCGATATGTACAGGATTTCTTTGAAATCCCTCGCTTATTTTTTTTATATGCTCTGGAAATGTAGCCGAGAACAAAAGTGTCTGTTTTCTCAAAGGGGTAGCTTTAGATATCTCACCTATATCATCGAAAAACCCCATGTCTAGCATGCGATCACACTCATCTAGAACGAATACTTTAACCTTACTTAAATCTAAATCTCCTCTTTGAATAAGATCCAAAATCCTACCAGGAGTTCCAACTATGATATGAGCACCATGTTTTAGAGATTCTATCTGAGGTCTAAGAGCTACTCCTCCACATAATGTAAGAACTTTTATATTTGGAAGTGCTCGAGCTAGTTTTCTAATCTCTTGAGCAACTTGGTCGGCAAGTTCGTGCGTGGGTGTAAGAACTAATCCCTGACAGGCAAAAAATGATGGATTTATCTTTTGAATAATACCTAATCCGAATGCCAAAGTCTTACCGCTACCTGTTTTAGCTAGTGTCCGTACATCACTACCCTCAAGAATATGAGGTAGACTCCTAGCTTGAACAGGTCGCATTTGAATAAAGCCTAGAGAGCTTAAATTAGAAATTTGGCTTTCAGATAGAGGGAGTTCAGAGAAGTTTTGCATGTCATAATTATACAATAGGAACTTATTTGTAAATTCTAAAAATTATCTATGAAAATTGTGTTTGCTGGTACACCAGATTTCGCAAGAGTAGCTTATGAAGCCTTGCTTGAGTCAGGTCATGAAATTCCGTTGGTTATGACACAACCCGATCGACCTGCTGGTAGAGGTATGAAATTACAGTCTAGTCCAGTTAAAGTCTCAGCCTTAAATCACAATTCAAAAGTTATACAACCCGTATCATTAAGATTGACTGTAGGTAAGCTTGGTCCTCAAGCTGTAGAGCAGGCAACTGAAGCAAAACGTGAACTGGAAAATATTAAGCCAGATGTAATGGTTGTCGCAGCGTATGGTTTGATATTGCCACAATGGGTATTAGATTTGCCTCGTTATGGTTGTTTAAATATTCATGCTAGTTTGCTACCACGGTGGCGAGGTGCTGCCCCTATTCAACGTGCAATTGAGGCTGGTGACGCAGAGACAGGTATTTCTATTATGCAGATGGATGTTGGGTTGGACACAGGTGATGTGTTGCTGATGAAATCATTGGCTATTGATGGTATGAATTCCTCTCAGTTACACGATAAATTAGCAGTGCTTGGGGGTGATGCTATTACAGAAGTAATGAGTAATATTGAGTCATTTAGACGAACACCTAAAAAGCAACCTGAAGAAGGTATAACCTATGCAGAGAAAATTGCAAAATCAGAGGGACTTTTGGATTGGAATGAAGAGACCGAAATTCTTGAAAGAAAAATTCGTGCATTTAATCCATTTCCTGGGGTCACGTTGGCATTGCCAAATTTGGAAGTAAAGGTTTGGAAGTCTGCAGTTTCCGACTTAAAAAAACCTGCGGATGCGATTCCAGGACAAGTGCTTAAGATTAGCAGTGAAGGCATTGAGGTAGCTACTAAAGACGGCGTTTTGAGACTTTTGGAATTACAAAAGGCTGGGGCTAAAAAGCAAGATGTAGCTACATTTATTAATGGTTGGCATTTGGATGGCTGAGCAAATCGCATTATCCACTTTGCTGGTATCAAGCTCAAAACTTGTGCGTGATGTTATGGGTGGTCAGTCGACAAGTGATTTATTGCCCAAAGTAGATATCACGATTCGTGCGGGTGTGCATGCAATTAGTTTTCATGCATTGCGCCATTATGGGAAAGCATTGTCGATAGCTAATAAATTATTAACTAAATCTCCCCCTAACTCTCTTTTTCTAAATTTACTTTGTGTTAGCTTAAGTCTATTGATTGTAGATGACTCTGAACTGTTCGATGAACAGCCAGTTTACAAAGAATTTGTAGTGCTAGATGAATCAGTAAATGCTTGTTCTAAAATGCCAAAAACGGCCTCATTTAAGGGTTTACTTAATGCATGTCTAAGAAATTTTTTACGCAATAAGACAGAGCTAATTCGAGGACTCAATATATATGAAAATTTATCTTATCCTCAGTGGTGGTATGAAAAATTAAAAAATTCATATCCTAATACTTATTTAGAAGTTTTGAATGCGGACAAAAAATATGCTTCTATCAATTTAAGAATAAATACTAGAAAAATTTCTAGAGCTGACTATTTGAAGTTGCTTTCTACGCAAAATATAGAATTTGAAGAAATTGGTGAATCTGGTATTAAACTGAGTAAAAGCGTGAATATTGCCACCCTACCTGGATATGATGAGGGATTGTTTTCTGTGCAAGATATCGGAGCTCAGAGTGCAGCATTTCAACTGCCTATAAAAAATGGAGATTATGTGCTTGATGCGTGTAGTGCTCCTGGCGGAAAGGCGGCTCATTTGCTTGAGAGATTTGATATAGATTTATTGTGCATGGATGCAGATAAGGAACGTTTAGAGCGGGTTAAGGAGAATTTGAATCGTCTTGATTTGTTAGGTCAAAATGTACATTTGTTGGAGGGTGATGCAAGTTTGAAAGATTGGTGGGATGGACGTAAATTCGATGCGATTTTGGCTGATGTTCCATGCACAGGGTCGGGGGTTGTTCGTAGGCATCCTGATATCAAGTGGCTTAGAAAAGAGGTGGATGTCATTAAAACTGTTGAATTACAACGTAAAATAATCATTAATCTGTGGGATATGCTAAAGTTTGGCGGTTATTTGTTATATGTGACTTGCTCGGTTTTCAAAGAAGAAGGTGAATTACAAGCACAATATTTCACAACTAAACTTGAAGGTATTGAGAGATTGCCGTCATTAGGTCATATCTTTCCACCTAAACAAGATGGATTTTTCTATGCACTTTTTAAGAAAAATTAAATTTGCTATGTATGCTAGTAGCCTTGCAATTTGTTTAGTAATTGCAAGTTTTACTTTTTTTAATAAAAGTGTGTATGCTCAAACAGAAGCTATATCTACACCTGCAGAAACAGAGGCTCCGATTAAATCGAGTGCCGTATTTACGGAAATTAATCCCACCAAAATTGACAATTACAGTTTATCCCTAAGTACAAAAATAAACCTTCAGTTAGATTCAGAACTAAGACAGGCTTTAAGCAAGGGATTGCCACTTTATTTCACACTAGATGCTCGTTTCTATCAAAAACGTGGTTACTGGTTTGATAAGCTAATCGCACAACAATCACTAACTTGGATGATTCACTACAATGTTTTACTTAGAGAGTGGAGAATCGAAAGAGGACCTTATGTAGCAAAAGGGTATTCACTTGAGGATGCCATTGATTTAATCACAACAAATGATGACTGGAAGATTCTTTTAAATGAACCTATGGACTCCTCAAAAAAATATTATGGAAAAGTACGTTTGAGATTAGATACGTCGCTACTCTCAAGACCGTTTCAGATTAGTGCCTTTAGCGATTCTAGTGCTTGGTCATTTTCATCATCATGGGCAAAATTTCAAATTCATCACTAAGTCGGACCAAGAAATTTCTACGCAATTTACTACGCTTTAGCCTAATAGTTGCGGTTATTTTAAGTGCCGTTCTCCTTTATTTTTTATTTCAATCTAGTGGCAATGAAAGTCGATTCGAAAATCGTTTCGATTTACTTATGCTATTTAACGCAACTTTAGCCATTGCACTTTTTATTTGGCTTCTATCATTGATTATTGGGATTGTTAAGCAGGTTAAGCAAAAAAGGTTTGGTGCCAGACTCACATCTAAACTTATTTTCTTTTTTACTTTAATTGCCATCGTTCCTGGTGTTGTTGTTTATGTTTTATCAACTCAGTACGTATCTCGGTATATTGAATCTTGGTTTAATAATAAAGTTGATTCAGCACTTTCTTCTGGTATTTATTTAGGGCAGTCTTCTTTGGATGCCATGATAATTGATCAACTTAGTAATGCTAGAAATCTTTCAGACCGTTTATATAACGTCCCTGAGGATCAACTTTCAAATGCATTAAATTCATTACGAGAGAACTTTTCGAGTTTTGATTTGCTTGTTTTTTCTAGTGGCGGAAATAGAGTTATTGCTTTTTCCAGTTCTACTTTTGGTTCTTTACTTCCAAAAATGCCTCCTAATAATGTTATGAGTCAGTTAAGAATTAGTAGGCAATATGCATCGGCTGAGGAATCACTTGCTGTTGATGAGAGTGGTATGCAAGCTCCTCAATACATATTACGAGTTATCGTACCGATTTTCTCGTCAGATAACCGTTTGGATGGATCTATTGCATCTTTAAGAGAACCAAATTGGTTGCAACTTACACGTTTAGTTCCTGCAAGCATGTCAGAGAATTTGAAAGCTGTTCAGACTGGATATCAAAATTACCAAGAGCTTAATCTTTCAAGACAAGGGATTTTAAAAATTTTCTCCATTACTATGATTATGGCATTGCTACTTACGACTTTTGCATCGTTAGCCATAGTACTCTGGATGGCAAGGAGATTAGTGGAACCATTGCTAACCTTAGCAGAGGGTACGCAAGCTGTTGCTGCGGGAGATTATCGTTCAATACCAGATTCAAATCAGAGTGATGAATTAGGGCAACTTAGTAGATCTTTTAATCTTATGGTTGCACAATTAACTGAGGCTAGATATCAAGTTGATAGACATAGAAGAAGCATTGAACAATCAAATGATTTTTTGGAAGGTGTTTTAGCTGGTCTTACAAATGGTGTAATAGTTTTAGATTCTGAATTTAGAATTACTAGAGTTAATAAGGGGGCTCAAAATACTTTGCATGAAGATCTAGATCTGATGATTGGACAACCTATGCAAGATAATTTAAGTGAGTTCGGCAGATTAGTTAAATCAGCATTTGTTTCTCACGCTGCTGTTGGGTCATTGCGATCTTATTGGCAGGAACAGATCGAGTTAGATATCAACGATGAAGGTGAGGATAAGAAGATTACTTTACTACTACGAGGCACTAAGTTAATGACACCAAATGGAATAAATTACCTTCTTGTTTTCGATGACATCAGTGAAGTTATATCTTTAAATAGGTCTGTGGCTTGGGGTGAAGTGGCTAGAAGATTAGCTCATGAGATTAAAAATCCGCTTACACCAATTTCATTATCAGCTGAAAGAATAAAATATAAATTAATCGATAAGCTTGATGAAGACGATGCAAAATTCCTTGATAGACTTACAACCACTATTGTTAATCAAGTGGTTTCTCTTAAAACTATGGTAGATGACTTTAGAGAGTATGCACGCACTCCACCTGCTCAATTTCAAAGCGTAAATGTTGAAGATTTGCTCATGGACATTGCCCACCTTTATGGATGGTCGGCTGAAGGGTATAAGATTGAAGAGGAAAGTTTAGACATTGCACCAATCGATGTTTCGAGGCAGATAAAATTAGATATAGAACCTGATATGCCTTTAGTGTTAGCAGACCCAACACAACTTAGACAGGTTTTTAATAATCTATTATCTAACTCAAGGGATGCTATGGAGAATATGGAGTTGAGCGGATCAGAGCCAGGTGTTACTATCAGGGCTTGTGCTGTTCAATTAGAGGATGGAGAGCTTGGAGTAAAAGTAGAGTTTTTGGATAGAGGTCCAGGCTTTCCTGCACAGATTCTTCAAAAAGCATTTGAACCTTACGTGACTACTAAGGCACACGGAACAGGTTTAGGTTTGGCGATTGTTCGTAAAATTATAGATGAGCATCAAGGAAAAATAGATATCACAAATCGAACAGAAGGCGGGGCTAAGATTTCTATACTCCTTACAAGAATTGTAAAAAATTAATTTCACCTTGTTATAATCTTTCCGAATAATAAGAGTCTTGTTAATTCTTAAAGATTAAATACACTTATTCTAAGAGCAAGTTTTATGGCTAAAATCCTAGTTGTCGATGACGAGATCGGTATCCGCGAGTTATTACAAGAAATCCTTTATGAACAAGGTCATAGTGTCGACCTTGCGGCTAATGTTGCGGAGGCTAGAGCAGCACGTTTATCTGAAAGACCAGATCTAGTTCTGTTAGACATATGGATGCCTGATGCAGACGGTGTGAGCCTTTTAAAAGAGTGGAGTTCTCAGGGCTTGTTGGATATGCCAGTCATTATGATGAGCGGTCATGCCACACTTGACACTGCAATAGAAGCAACTCGTATTGGTGCTGCTGATTTTTTAGAAAAACCTATTACACTTAATAAGCTGATGACTACAGTTCGTCAGGTCCTTCAAAGACCAATCATTCGACCTGGGGCTGTGCCTGTACGTCCAACTCATTACACTACAATGCCATCTGCTCCACAAGTTCATCATCACACAACCTCATATCATCCCGATGTGATTCAGCCACGGCAGATAGCTCAACCTCAGATGGTTTCTTCACAAGCCGATGATCCCACTAAAACCGGTTATTTAGGCAGTCTTTCACTTAACAAACCACTACGCACCGTGCGCGATGAGTTTGAAAGAATTTATTTTGAATATCATCTTGAAAAAGAAAATCATAGTATGACTAGGGTTTCTGAACGTACTGGGTTAGAGCGTACTCACCTTTATCGTAAGCTACGTCAACTTGGTGTGGATTCTCGTAAGAATCGCAATAACTAGTACATTTACATGAAAATTTTAATTGTTGGAGCAGGTCGCGTTGGTTCTAGCGTAGCTGAAAATCTTGTCTCCGAAAATAATGACATAACCGTCATTGATACTGATTCTAAGCAGTTAAGTTATCTTCAAGAAAGATATGATTTAAGAAGTGTACTAGGCGATGCTTCAATTCCAGAAGTGCTAGAGAAAGCTAATATTGCCGATGCGGACTTAGTTGTAGCTTGTGCTTCATCCGACCCAGTAAATCTTGTAGTTTGTAAGCTAGCACGTGATATGTTTAATGTGCCACGTTGCATATCCAGAATCCGTGCACCATATTATGATGACCATAGAGAAGTACTGCGAGATCATTTTGGTATCGATACTATCATTAGCCCAGAAGCTAGTGTTACTCAGTTTCTTAAGGGTTTGGTTGTATTTCCTGATGCACTTCAAGTTGTAAATTTTGCACAGGATGATGTGAGCATTGCCATCATAAAATTAGGTAAAAGAAGCAGTCTTCTTGATTTTCAAATTGATAAAAATCACCTCAATCTTCCTAACGGTCAGGGACGGATATTAGAGCTAATTCGTGATGGTGAATCGCTTCCGTTGGATAGGTTATTTACGTTAAAAGCTGGAGATGAGCTTGCTGTTGCGGTTGATACCTCGGAATCAAGCAGAATTATAAACACGCTTTCGAGAGATAGAAAATTTTCTCAGTCAGTGATGATTGCAGGAGGTGGAAAAATAGGATCACGATTAGCTGAGTCGTTGGCTGTGTTGGGTTTTAATGTACGTGTAATTGAGAAAAACAAAGAGAGGTGTGAGTTCCTGGCTGCTACATTGCCAGAGGAAGTACTTGTTCTAAACGGAAATGCAACAGATGAAGCCCTTTTGGTCTCTGAAAACATTAAAGAGATGGGCACGTGGATTGCAATTACCGATGACGATGAGGAAAATATCATGTCCTCTTTGCTTGCAAAACGTCTCGGTGCTCAAAAAGTGATAGCCATTATTACTCGTCAGATGTACGGCGAACTGATGGAAGGAAGCATGATTGACGTTGCCGTATCTCCATCTGAGGCGATTATCGGGGCACTCATGCATGAAGTCCGTGTAGGAGCAATTGTACGTGGGCATAGATTGCGACGTGGAGAAGCTGAAGCTATTGAATTTAAAGTTATGGGTTCTAAGGACACTTCTTCTATTATCGGCAAGCGAATGGATCAGATTCACATTCCTAATTCAGTAAAAGTTGCAGCCATAATTCGCGATGGCGAAGTTATTATTCCAAAACAGGATACGACCATCGAATCAGGCGACCATGCAATTATCTATTCCAATAATCGTAAGGCGATGAAGCGCATCGAAAAAATATTCCAAGCGCCGCTTTTATTCGTCTAGGTTCCTAAGTGAAACGCTTTTTATATATTTCGCATTCTTTAGGAGTAACAATTGTTTGTTGGTCCTTAACATTTCTAATTCCATATGTAGCATCAATCTATTTCGAGGACGGTTGGGATAGAAATTTTCTGTACGCTTTTTTTATCGCATTCAGTATTGGTTCTTTTTTATTTGCTTTAGGGTACTACTTTAAAAGGGACCTGCAGCTTCGAGATGGGCTTATGCTGGTCGTTTTGGTATGGTTCTTGTTTCCTGCTTTAGGGACATTGCCATTTTTAATGCCTTTTCATACCGAGTCCGAGTTTTCTCTTAGTTTTTCTAAAGCGTACTTTGAGATAGTATCTGCCATTACAACTACTGGTGGTACGGCGATTAGTGATGTGGGATCATTGCCAAAATCCATAAATTTATGGCGACATACGATTATGTGGTTTGGTGGTATGGGAATTCTTCTTTTAGCTGTGGCTATACTTCCTCTTTTAGGCGTCAGTGGTCATCAGGTTTCTCGTACCGAAGCCTCTGGACCGATGAAGGAAGAAAAACTAACTCCTAGAATTGCGGGTACTGCTAAAGTTTTATATTCGATATATATCTCTGCATCTTTGATATGTTTTTTAGCCTACAGGTTGTGTGGGATGTCTTGGTTTGATGCATGGTGCCACGCAGGCTCTACCATGAGTACTGGCGGATTTTCTACTTATACCGGTGGGTTTACAGAAATGAATAATCCTGCAGCCGAAATCGTAGCATGTGTATTTATGCTTTTTGCGGGAGTAAACTTTGCAACCCATTATTCGGCTTTAAGGACCAGAAATTTTAAAGCTTATTTTAATTGTCCAGAAGCATTGCCATTTTTAGTTCTTACCCTTTTTAGTGGTTTGATTATCAGTATTTTTTTATACCTTGCAGGCTATTATTTAGATTTTGGTACCACTTTAAGAAAAGGTCTTTTTAATACCATCTCTCTTGCTACCACCACTGGATATGCAAGTGCAGATTATTCATTATGGCCTATTGGTTTATCGCTTTGGATGCTTGTTTTAGGGACATTTGCTACCTCTGCAGGTTCAACTGGAGGAGGTATGAAGATTATCCGCATGGTTATACTCATTAAACAAATAAAAAATGAGATACGCAAAATTTTGCACCCTCACGGAGTATTTCCAATAAGCATTAAGGGCAACAAAATATCCAACAAAATAGTTTTATCAATTTTGCTTTTCTTCATAATTTATGGAGCAATTCTGGTTTTAGGTTCTTCTTTGTTGGTAATAAGTGGTGTGGATTTTCATACTGCATTTACCTCAATCATAGCTAATATGAGTAATATCGGTCCTGGCCTCGGCGAGACCGGACCTATGGGAGATTACAGCGGATTTTCAAATTTTAGTCTTTGGGTTTGCTCTATAGCGATGCTTATAGGCAGGTTAGACATATTTACTGTTTTGGTATTTATGTCGCCACACTTTTGGAAAAAGTAGTTAAGCTTACAAACTATCTGTATATCCAATCTGACGCCATGCCTCATACACAGTGATGGCAACTGCATTAGAAATATTTAGACTTCTGGAATTAGCCTTCATTGGTATACGAACTGCTTGATCAATACCAATTATTGACCATTCATAGTCTTTAAGTCCCGCACTTTCTCTGCCAAAAATAAAAACATCTCCCTTTTGAAAATTAATGTCGGACAAATGTTTTTTTCCTTTTGTTGATATGGCAAAGCATCTATTTCTATCAGTACCTATCGTATTTAGAGCTTCTTCAAGCGTATTGTGAATCTTTATGTTTGCATACTCGTGATAATCTAATCCAGCTCTTTTTAGGTGTTTATCATCTAAATGGAAAAGAAAGGGCCTAACTAAATGTAAATTGCAACCTGTGTTTGCGGATAGTCGGATAATATTACCAACATTGGCTGGCATCTCGGGCGAAACTAATACGATATTAAACATATTCAAAATAAACCTGGAATAGCCGCTCTTGCAATCACTGCGGCCTGAATGGATTCAACTCCTGCAGCTTTAAGTGCACGAGAAGCTGCATGAATTGTACTTCCTGTGGTTAGTACATCGTCCACTATAATTACTTTTTTAAATTTTGCTCTGTATGCACAAAAATACTGGCTACTGCTTGAGGCAAACCTCTGGGCTTGGTCAAGTGCTTTTAAAACTTTGCTGTCATGATGTCTACAACGCAAAATTGAGGTTTCAATTTTACCTAAATAGTGTTTTTTTAGGGATTGTGCAAATAGAGAAGCTGGATTGTACCCTCTTTTTCTTAATGAAGGGTTTCTACTTGGAATGGGCACAAACACAGTATCTTCATCAAAATCCTCGAATTTAATATGTTGCTTAAATAACGCCCCAAAGTATGAAGCAAGGTAGGATTCGCCTGCATTTTTATATCTTAGTATTAAGCTTTGCAAGGGCGGGATGTAGTCAAATAATGCGTACACTTTATTCACGTCAATAAAATAATCTAGGCAATTTGGGCAATCCATCTCCTCGGGCAGGGCTAGTAAACAATGATCGCACCTGTACTTGTGATTATGCATGCTAAATAAAATATCTTCTGTGCACCCTTCACAAAATTTTCTATATTTTGCAGGACCTTCGCACATAGGGCAAACACTTGGAATTAGAGATAAGAAATTCATAGTCAAATGTATAATTTATTCACTTAATCATCAATACGAGGATGAAATTGTCCACCCCAATAAATCCATCAATAATCAATAAAAATCGGGTCAAAAAGCAATTTGATAGAAGAGCATATTCAAAAGATTCACTATTTTTGTACGATGAAATTTTCCACAGAATGTTTGAAAAATTGGATTATATAAAAGTAGATCCAAAAAGAATTATCGATTTGGGTTGTGGTGATGGACGGCATTTTTCAGATTTTCGTAATCGATTTAAAAATGCCCAATACATTGGTGTGGATTTTTCTGATAAGCGTCTTGCAATTTGTCAGTCCTTTCTAAATAAAAATCCTTTATTAAAAAAGCGATTTCTTGTTGGCTTTAAGCCTGCTGAAGCTAGTTGTTTGCTTGCAGATATGGCTAATACGGAAATTGATCCTGAAAGTGCCGAATTGGTATGGGCGAATTTATCAGTGCATTGCCACCCAAACCCATTGTCTGTTTTTAGCGAAATTCGGCGGTTACTTAAAACCGAAGGGCTTTTGATGTTTTCTACATTTGGTCCTGCAACTTTCAGAGAACTTCGAGATGCTATTGAACATGCAGGGTTAAAAAATGTACAGACGCATCCTTTTATCGATATGCACGATTATGGTGATATGCTGTTGGAGTGCGGATTTGCAGACCCCGTTATGGATCAAGAGCTACTAAAATTGACATACAAAAGTAGCAAAAAATTGATGGATGATATATATGCTTTTGGTGGTAATGCTTGTACATTGCCACGAAGTGAACTTTCTACGAAATCGGGATTGCAAAGGTTGCTCGAAGCATTAGAGGCCAAAAGAAACAGAGAAGGTTTACTTGAGCTTACTTTAGAAATTGCTTACGGGCATGCATGGAAAGCCTCTAGCTTCAGAAAGGGCGATGAAACTAGAGTGTCGCTTGAGGGGCTTCGCTCTCATCTGAATCGGAAACAAACATAGTGCTTATGAGTGCATCCTGATGGCGTTTATTTCTATCACGAGCTTCGTAGTCTATAAACAGTTCATCAAAGTCATCTGTTTTTTTAGTGTTTTTGCCTGAGAAACTAGACAATCCAAGAAGTGCATTTCTTCCTAAGCGTGTCTGCCCTCTGAATTCATCAAGTAATATCAGCTGAACATCCCATGCAAATTCATAACCTACATAAAGGCGAACCCACTCTATGAGTTGCTTAGCATTTTTTGTGCCAGGGAAAAAGGATTCGAATTTTGCACGATTAACAGGACCAATTTGTATTCTGAACTTATGCTGAACATCACGAACCTGAGTGCCGATAATGCAATTTACGCCCAGTTGAACAGTGCCGTTTAAAGTTGAGCGTTCATTTTTCTCGATAAAAATCCATTGAGGAATAAACTCTAAAATATTTACAGGTACTTCAAAATACTTTCTAAGCATTTGCGTAAGACCTTCAGGATTTCGTGTCTGTCTTAAAAGATGGCTTGAAAAATATAATTTCGCACTATCGGAAATGGAGTCGTTATTTAATGCCTTTGGTATGCCCAGTCCAATAAAACTTCCAATGTATTTTTTAAAAGGTGAATTAGGTAAATCCAGGCCGACAGTATTTTGTGCATCAGCCCAAGCACGATAAAAAAGCGTAATTAGGCGATGATGAAATATGTCCGTAAACGCCGATAAAGTTTTATCGCGATGATGATATATGCGCTCTTTTGCATACTCTGTGAGATGAAGAGGAAGTGGACCGTTAGGACCCCACAAGCCGAAGCCTAAAATTGAAATAGTGGGAGGTCTTCCGTTATCGTGAATATCTACCCGTGTTAGATTTGAAGGTGCAAATATCATTGACGGTTCCTGCCTCATGCGGAACGGCTCATGCGAAGGCGACGTATTGCGACCTATAGGTTTACGCAATTGATGCTTGGCATCTAAATAACGTAATACTTGGTAGAAGCTGTGATCGTATGGATACTCAGCTAGATTCACCCAATAATCTGGTGGAAGTTTAGAAACTTTCTTAGTCATAGTCATGCTCAATAATTTGGCAATGATATCAAAAAATTGCTACATTTTTTATTAAGCCTCAAAGTCGATTGTTACATTGTAATAAAACAATAAACTTCACATGTTAAATTTTCTCAAAATTTTTTCTCTTTCTATCAAAAACTACATATATGTCTGATATCAATCGTACCGACCTCTTTGGCAAACTTAATACTTTGCTTTACCGTTCTCTTGAGGGTGCTACTTCATTTTGCAAACTTCGCGGAAATTCATTTGTTGAACTTGTGCATTGGATTCATCAAATTCTTCATGAACATGACAGTGATTTGCAAAAAATTATTCGCCATTTTGACTTGCGAATCGAAACCGTTGAGCGTGATGTTGTAGCATCGCTTGATGAATTACCTCGTGGTGCAAGCTCTGTTTCAGATTTATCAGAGCATATTGATAGTGCTACTGAACGTGCGTGGGTTTATGGATCTCTAAAATATGGAGATGCTCGCATTCGCAGTGGGTACTTGATATTGGGTATATTGAAAACAAATTCTTTACGTTCAGTACTATACGGTATCAGTTCTGAATTTAAAAAAATTACACCAGATGTGCTTGCAGAAAATCTAATCGATATTGTTAAAAATTCGGCTGAAGAGAAAGATTCAGTTGGATTAGGTCAAGCATCGACTGGAGCTTCAGCCTCAGCATCGCCTCAAAATTCTGGAAAATCTGCATTAGCTCAATATGCTGTTGACCTTACAGCAAAAGCTCGCAATAAGGAAATCGACCCTGTTTCTGGTCGTGATGAGGAGATTCGTCAAATTGTAGATATTTTGATGAGACGTCGTCAAAATAACCCACTACTTACTGGTGAAGCGGGTGTAGGTAAAACAGCAGTCGTTGAGGGATTTGCACTACGCCTTGCTAAAGGTGATGTACCAGAAACTTTGCGTGATGTAACTTTATACCTACTTGATATTGGCTTGCTTCAAGCAGGGGCAAGCATGAAAGGTGAGTTCGAATCTCGTTTAAGATCTGTGATCGATGAGGTTCAATCAAGTGAAAAACCTATAGTTTTATTTATAGACGAAATCCATACACTTGTAGGGGCTGGTGGTGCTCAGGGAACTGGGGATGCAGCTAACCTTTTAAAACCAGCTCTAGCACGTGGTCAGCTAAGAACTATCGGTGCTACAACTTGGGCTGAATATAAAAAATATATCGAAAAAGACCCAGCATTGACACGACGCTTTCAAACAGTTCAAGTCCACGAGCCAAATGAAGAAAAAGCATTAATCATGTTGCGTGGTATCTCTGAACCATTAGAAAATCACCACAAAGTTCTTCTTCTAGATGAAGCAATCGAAGCTGCGGTGAGACTATCACATAGATATATTCCAGCTAGACAATTGCCAGACAAAGCCATTGCCCTCCTAGATACGGCATGTGCACGTGTGGCTGTTAGCCAATATGCTGAGCCTGCAGCTTTAGAAGATACACGTAGAACCATAGAGTATTTAAACACAGAGCGTGAAATTGCATTACGTGAACAAAAACTTGGTCACGATAAATCTGAACGCCTCGAAGAAATCGAGAAAGAGCTTGATACACTTGAAGAGCGTCAAAAAGAATTAGATGCAAAATGGAGCGAAGAGAAAGAGCTAATTAAGAAAATCTTTGAACTTCGCAAAATTATCCAAGAAAATACAGACCTTTCTCGTAAAAAATCGAAAAGTATCCCTACAGAACTTGCTAAAAATCCTGAACTTCAAGCGGACTCCTCATCTGAAGAAGCATCTCAACCTACAGAAGCAACACAAGCCGAAGAAGAACCTAAGGAACATGTTAGTGAGGATTTAAAAGAAGCACCTAAGTCTAAAAAACTTTCCGAGAAAGAGCTTGATGAAGTACGCAAAGAACTCCGTGATGTACAACAAAAACTACTAGAAAAACAAGGCGAATATCCATTGATTTTCCCTTCTGTGGATGGCAATGCAGTAGCCTCTGTAGTTGCTGACTGGACAGGCATCCCAGTTGGTCGCATGGTCAAAAACGAAGCTAATTCTATCCTTACATTAGCCGATACGCTTGAAAAACGTGTTATCGGACAACGTCACGGTTTAGAAACTATTGTTAAACGTATTCAAACTTCACGTGCAAAACTTACCGACCCTAACAAACCAGTGGGTGTATTCCTTCTAACTGGCCCATCAGGTGTTGGTAAAACTGAGACAGCTCTTGCTCTTGCAGAATCTTTATACGGTGGTGAGCAAAATCTTATCACTATCAACATGTCAGAGTTCCAAGAAGCTCACACTGTGTCTACATTAAAAGGTGCACCTCCAGGGTATGTAGGCTATGGTGAGGGCGGTGTGTTGACAGAGGCGGTTCGTCGTCGTCCATACAGTGTAGTGTTACTTGATGAAGTTGAGAAAGCCCACCCTGACGTTCATGAAATCTTCTTCCAAGTTTTTGATAAAGGTTTTATGGAAGACGGAGAAGGTCGATATATCGACTTCAAAAATACAGTAATTATCCTTACTTCGAACGTAGGCACAGACCGTATTGTGGATTTGTGTAAGGACCCTGAGCTAATGCCTGATGTTGATGGCTTAACAAATGCACTTCGTGAGCCATTACTTAAAACATTCCCAGCGGCATTGCTAGGACGTCTAGTTGTAGTTCCATATTTCCCTCTATCGGATGAAATGTTGGGCAATATTGTCAAACTACAATTGCGTCGTATTGAGAAACGTCTTAAAGAAAACCACAATATCGACTTTAAAGTTACCGATGAAGCTATCAAGCTTATCGTTAGCCGTTGTACACAGGTTGAGTCTGGCGGTCGTATGGTAGATGCAATTCTAACTAATACAGTATTGCCAAACGTATCACACAAAATACTTGAGGGTACGACTAGTGGTCAAACAATTACTTCACTTTCGCTTGATGCAAAAGATGGAGAATTTGTATACGACTATACAGAAGTGCCTAATAAATAGTCACGTTAAGTGAGCTATAAAACTCCGTCCATTATCCATTAGGGCGGAGTTGATTAAGTTTGCACATGAATTTGATGTGTATAGCTTAGCCAGTAAGCTCATGTACTTGACATAGCGGTGTTCACATAAATCTTAGAACACCGTTTTTTAATCCTCTTTTAAGCTATCCAAAAGTGCAAACAGCTCTTCTTCCTCTGAAATAGTAGGTTTTGCAGGGTTTTGTGACTCATTTAAAGTTGAAGGTGTGTCATTAGAAAAAATATGATGAGCATACTGCTCTGTACTATCAGATTGAACCTCACGTAAAGGATCTAGCTCCATCTCAATTACTGATGAAGCAACAATCCCATCCATAGGCTCATGAGATTTATTGTCCCCTTGAGTATGGTATGCAAATGGATGTTGATTATCATCATAGTTATACTGCTCAGGATTCTCTTCCTCTTTGAATAAATCATTAAAAAACTGACTGTCCATTTGATGAGTGCCCATGTTGGGCTGAGGAGCATTTCCTTGTGGATATCCACCGTAATTTGGATTTTGCATCTGTCCTTGATGCTCTGGGTAATATCCACCTTGTGGTGGGTAATTTGGATTTTGTGAGTACGGATTGGCTTTCTGAGCAGGTTTCGACGGAGTTTTGAACATACTAAATGGGTCGTCGCTAGAATCCCCATCATCAAACAAATCATCCAAACTTAAATCATCTAATGACAAACTATCAAGATTCCTAGAAGCTGAATCAAAATCACGCATTAGCTCTTTAGGGTCTATTTTTGCGGGCTCAGGAATAGGTTGACCCGTATTTACAATCATATTCTGTGGTTGTTGACCATGTGCCAACGCAAGATTAGGGTCTACATATTGTGCTTCCATAACAGGTTGTTGACCTTGTGCCATTGACAAATTAGGATCAATATACTGAGCTTCCATGCCAGGTTGAAAATTAATTTGTTCCTGTGGCAATGCCTCCGCCTGCCCCTCTGGTGTCAATAAATCGTCAAACCCAAGTGGGTCATCAGATCCCATTGTTTGTGAATTTTGCTCAATAGCTAAAGGAGAACCTTCTAAAGGTGTATCATGTGTGAATGCAGCAGTTTCTATAGGTGCAGATGATTCGGATTGGTTAATATCAGAAGAAGGTGCAATTTGTATAGGTGTCGAAACTTCAACAGGAACATTTGTTATTAAAGATGAAGGATTGGGTTGTTGTGAAATAGCATCGTTTCCGTGAGGTACATGACTAATATCAACAGGCACTTCAGTCTTCTGAGCCAGTATTGAAGCTATGCTATTTGCCTCTTGTGAAGCTTCCACTGGTATTTGTGTAGAAACTTGAGATGTATCTATGGATTTATTGGTAACCAATCCAGAAGTTGCAATTTGTTCCGTTGAATCTGTAGGAATAATATTTTGCTCTGCAACAGAATTAGGAATCACAGGCTGTATGTCTGAATGGTGAGTTGTTTCTGTTTGAGCAGGTGGTAAAGTTTGAGCAGGTGCTTCTGCATCCATATTAATAGAAGCTACAGCTTCAGCTTGTGATTCTTGGATAACTGTAGTTTGTGATTGAACTGGCAATACAGGTTTAGCTTGAACCTGTTCTATGGCTTGTGGAACATGCTGAGCTTGAACCTGCGGTACACTTGCAGAAGCCATAACAGGAGCCACAGTAGTGGAATGAGCAGGTTCAAACATAGGTGCATGGCTACTTATGGGTTGCATGTTCCCCATACCATAACTCATAGGTGTATTCATGCTCGCACCCATAAATGGATTCATCGGAACTCCCATATCAGAACCCAAACCAGTCCCCATCGGAGTTGCTTGATAATTTCCTTGAAATTGAGGGTTTGGAGGTGGCATGCCAGGCGTTGCACCCATAGGTAAAACAGTTGGAGCTGTAGCCCTATTTGAGGAATTTCTATCCCTTCTTCTACCTGTACCCCTTTGAGGTAATTCAGTACCAGGTTTAACAGGAGGTGCACCCATAGGAAGAACTGTCGGACCTAAACCGTGAGCCCTTTCTCTACGCCTAGATCCAGTATTCTGATTTTTCATAGGTGTAGAAGTTCTAGCAGGCTGAAATTGTGGATTAGGTTGTTCACCAAATCCAACTTGTGGTCTAACCTGATTTTGAAAATTTGGATTAGGGTTTGGGGCACGGTTTGGCATACCGTATCCGTAAGGTTGAGGATATCCAGATTGAGGTCTACTCATACCTTGCATAGGTGATGGTGAATTAGGGTATGGCATGCCCTGATTATTGTTTTGCGGGTATAAATTGGGCTGATAAGGATTTTGATTGTACATCCCTTGATTAGGGGGATAACCAGTACTGTTCGGGGTTTGGTTGTTATAACTGCCTGGATAAAAATTATTCCCCATACCAGACATATTATTAGGAGATCTTTGTCTAAGACCTGGATTTTGGTTTGGTATAGGCTGTGGTCTTTCTCTACGCCTTGGGTTTTGTAATTCAGGACCGCTTCCGGGCTGATTTTTAGACTCAGAACAGGTGCAGTTGTATTGGGCTATTTGGATTTGATCGCCCACATGAAGAGTTATCTCCTGACCTTTAACTACTGGCAGAAAATTGACCTCAATTTCAAGGTCGCCGATATTTTTTAGAATAACGCCCTTAGGCATGATTCTAATTGCAACTTGTACAAGAGCTATAGAATTGGAGTCATCTTGCAAAATCACGGCATTATGTGAAGCCGTACCTAAAGTAATTCCTGGAGGAACTATATCAACTTCAGCATAGGAGTTTCCTTCTAAGTAAATTGATAGTTTCATACCCAAAACGTTACCTCGCTTAAAAAATTAAATCCTCAAATGTGACTAAGATTAACCTAGTAACAGATGAGGATAATAAATTAATGTTAAAGAATTATTTTCTATTTCTAGTAATTATTTAATTTTAATTGCTTTACCAGTTTCAGGGTTAATAACTCTTAAACTTCCTTTAGGAGATCCGTCTGCTTTTGTGGCAATGTGAGCATTTGCTTTTTCTTTAGCAAACACAGGGCCCCAAGACGGATGACCTGCTTCAGCTGGTTCTAGATTGAAATTAGGATCTAAATCCAAAATGGTATCAAAAGTTTTTGTGCAATCTCTAACTTTGTTAGAAACACATTGTGAGAATGCTAGGAATTTTAAAGATTGAGTACGGAATGGTAAACCGCCAGCTTGATATTCTGGCATTTGAGAGACATCTTCGATAACTGCATCATATGAACCTGCAGTAAATTTTTTGCGTAGTTCTTCAAGTAGTACTTGCTCTTTTTCACTATAAGGTGATTTTGGTTCTTCTTTTTTTGGAGATGAACAAGCTGCCAACACTGCAGAAATAAGAAGGCAGTTTAAAAGATATAAATTTTTTTTCATAATAAACCCTAAAAATTATTACCGTAACGATAATATAACAATCCTTGTTAATAATAGTCAGTCAAACATTGATAATTAATCTAGCAAAACTGAGTAATTTATTGCAATTATTCAAGCACTTAGTGCTGTGTAAAAGCATAAAATGATATTTTATAACGTTTTTTTTACCGTTATTTTACGTTTTGTTTTGTTACGTGTTACTTTCAAAAATACAACATAGGAGTTAGTTATGAAGAATTTATTTAAACTGGTGCTTTTATCACTTGTTGCTACTATTGTGGTGGCATGTGCTTCTACAGAGAAAAAATTGGCTGTTCCATATATAGTTGAGATTTCAGCTTCTCCAGATTCTAATCAAAGCAACGGTCGTCCTTCACCAATTAAAGTTGTTGTTTATGAATTATCTAGTTCTGATGCATTTAATCAAGCAGACTTTTTTACTCTACAACAAGACTACAGAAAAGTACTTGGTGACCAAGTTCTTGGAGTTAAATCAGTAATACTTTCTCCAGGTGAAACTAAAGAACTTAAGTTCTCTGGTAGCTTAAACAGCAAACATATCGGTGTTATCGGCTACTATAAAGAATTTAACTCCTCTAAATGGAGATTATTAGTTGATCTTCCTGAAGCTAAATCTACAAACATTTATAAATTCTGGCAGCGTTCCCCTAAAAGTGCACGTATTAGAATTCAAGCCGGAGCGAAGGAACTTGTAGTATTGCCACCAGAAACAAAATAATAGGCTTAATTCATGAGCATAGAAAGTAAAGTTATATGGACTGAGGGCATGTTCTTGCGCCCTCAGCATTTTCAACAGCAAGATAGATATTTAGATTCAAAGCAGAAGGTGCTTCTTGAGGCATCTTCAACTTATTTTTGGGGTTTCTCTCAGTTAGAAATTGACCAAAACGCACTTAAGGAAAATAAACTTTCAATATTAAAGGCTTCAGGTATTTTTAAGGATGGGACAGCTTTTTCTTTGGGACCTAATGAGGTTCCTATGCTACCTTTAGATACTTTAACTAGAGAGGAAACTATTTATTTAGTTTTACCTTCAAGAGAGGCTTCACGTCAGGAAGTTTCTTATGACGAAGGTAGCGATTTATTAGCTAGATTTAGTGTTGTTGAGACTACTCTATCCGATGTTTCCGATATAACTTTAGGTGAAGCACCTGTTCAAATAGGTAAGCCAAAATTTAGGTTTATGCCTGATTCTGAAATCGATGGAAGTTGGATTAAGCTTCCACTTGTTCATTACAAAGGCAAAAATAAATTAAATATAGTTGAAGTTGATAGTGGATTTATCCAACCAACTTTAAATTGTACGTTTGTTGATAATCCTATTACCAATCATCTTTCAAAAGTAGTGGAATTATTAAATCTTAGGTCTACTGAGCTTTCTAAGCGCTTTAATCCTAACAATAGAACTTCGGCTAGTACTACTTACGAAACAATTATTCTTGGTATCGTTAATAGAAATTTAATTTTATTTAGACACTTATATACGCTTGAGTATCTGCACCCAGAGGTGTTCTTCAGATACTTATCTATGTTGGTAGCAGAACTTGCAATGTTCCATCCAGATAGCATTGCCATAAATAAAATCCCTTCTTATGACCACGACGCATTAAAAGTTCCACTTGAAAATCTTATGAGTCAGATAGGTGATGCACTTAATATCGTATTTGAAGATGCATACGTATCTATACCGCTTGAAGATAAAGGGCATGGTCTTAGTGTGGGTAAAGTACCAGACAAAAGCCTTTTTGCAAAATCGCAATTTGTACTTGCTGTCAAAGCGGATTTGCCAGGAGAGTCTGTACGCAAGACATTCCCTCAACAAGCAAAACTTGGACCTACAAATCGTATGCGCGATCTTGTACATTTACAACTTCCAGGTATTACGCTTGAGCATATGGATCAAGTTCCTGCAGCATTGCCATACCATGCGGGTTATATCTACTTTAACCTAGTAAAAGATGGAGATATGTGGAATCAATTTGAAAAATCTTCAACATTGGCACTGCATTTGGCGGGTGAATATCCTGGACTTGATATGTTATTCTGGGCTGTTAAAAACACTGACAAACGTAATTCGAAGTGAGTAATTAATGTCTTCTAGAGATTATGTAGATTCGAAGATGGGGCCTTGGGGGCAGATACACCAACAGCGCTACGATGATTCAAATAAAATTAGACCCGATAATTTTGTAATTAGTGGTTCCAACCCTTTGGTTGCGGCCGCTAATCCATTATTGACACTGCTACCACAAATTAGGTTCTCACAGCATCACGATAATGTGGATATGCTACGTGAATTGTTGGTTGAAGAAGTTAGACAATTTGAAGTTAGGGCTCAAGAAAAGGGAATTAGTAAGGAGACTATTCTAGGTGCTAGGTACTGTTTATGTACCGCAATAGATGAAGCTTGTGCCATGGCTCCTTGGGGGCAACAGGGATTGTGGTCTGGTAAAAGCTTGTTAGTTACCTATCATAACGAAACATGGGGTGGTGAGAAGTTTTTCCAACTACTTCGTAAGCTTTCTCAAAATCCAGAAAATCATATTGATCTTCTAGAACTTATGTATTTCTGTTTGATGCTTGGATTTGAAGGAAGATTCAGAGTTATTGAAAATGGACGTTCGCAATTAGAAACCCTGAAACAGCGCCTGTTGCTTATTATTAAAAAAGTTAGGGGTGCCTATCCTGACACTCTTTCTCCGCATTGGAAGGGAGATGAGATTATAAATAAGATTAAACGCCTTCCAATTCCACTATGGGTTGTTGCAGTGTTTGGATTTGCATTAGCGGTTTTAGCATATATATTATTTTCATGGCTACTCGGCGGAAAGTCAGATGATGTCGCATATGACATAGTTAAGATCAAACCACCTGCTATGCAGATTGCTGTACCCGTTCGTGTTGTTAGAACTGAAGGACCTAAACGACTAGCCCAATATCTTGAATCTGAAATCAGAGAAAACTTGCTTACTGTACGCGATGAGTCTGACCGAAGTGTCGTGGAACTAAGGGGAGATGAATTCTTCGAATCAGGTTCTGCAGATATTAAAAAACAATTTGAATCTGTAGTTAATCGTTTGGGCGATGCACTAGATGAAACAGAAGGTAATATTCTTATTACTGGACACACAGATAATAGACCTATCAAAACGATTCGATTCCCTTCAAACTGGGATCTATCACAAGCTAGGGCTGATGCCGTAGCTAAAATTATTGAATCTCGTTTGACACAACCTAATCGTATTAGGTCTGAAGGTAAAGCGGACACCATGCCTGTTACCTCTAACGATACACCAGAAAATAGAAAACGAAATCGTAGGGTTGAAATCACATTATTGATTCCTGCGCAATCTAAAAAATCCCGTCCGACCACTCCGTTTATAGTTCCAACACCTGAGGGTACAAAAACTATAAATCCAGATAATTAGTAAGGGTAAGCATGTTCAGCCTTATAAATTTGTTTATCACAAGAATTTTTAGTTTTTTGTTTAGTAGAGCTTTGTGGTCATTTCTTGGCCTTGTAATTCTTTCTTGTTTGATTTGGTTTTTAGGTCCTGCACTAAGGGTTGGAGAGTTTGCTCCACTTGAATCTCGTGATGTGAGGATGTACTTAATCATTGCCATCTTTGCACTTTATTTCTTAAGGTTGTTTTGGAGGAAATATCGAGAAGGACGGCTTAATGCAAAGCTCTTAGGACAACTTAAAAGCAAAAAACCTAAGGACAATGAAAAACTTACCGAGAAAGAGCGTGAAGAAGTCAGAGTATTATCAGAACGCTTCGATGAGGCGATTGCACTTTTAAAACAATCCCGATTTGAAAATGGTAAAGACAAATCGTTATCTGCTAGATTTTCTAAACAATATCTTTATCAATTGCCTTGGTATGTGTTTATTGGGGCTCCAGGTTCAGGTAAAACTACGGCTTTAGTAAATTCTGGGCTTAATTTTCCATTGGCAGAGAAATTTGGTCGTATGGCTCTTAAAGGCGTGGGAGGTACTCGTAATTGTGATTGGTGGTTTACTGATGAGGCTGTACTTCTGGATACCGCAGGTCGATACACTACACAAGATAGTAATACTGCGACTGACGAAGATGAGTGGAAGGGTTTCTTAAAACTTCTTACAAAATATCGAGCAAGGCAGCCGATTAATGGTGTTATGTTGACTGTCAGTGTGTACGACTTGCTTGCTTCAACTCAAGAGGAGCGTGCGAAACACGCAGTTGCACTTAAAAAACGTCTCCAAGAATTACGCGATGAATTGGGTACAGAGTTTCCTGTTTATATTCTCGTTACTAAGATGGACCAATTGCATGGTTTTGAGGATTACTTCGATAACCTTAGTGTTGAGGAGCATCAGCAGGTTTGGGGTTTCACGTTCCCGTATGAAGAGTCTCAAGAGGAGGGATTTAGTTTCTACGATTCGTACGAAAAAGAATTCCAAATTCTGCAAGAGCGTTTATTCGACGGGCTTCCAGATTTGTTAATGAAAAACAGGAATTTAGAAAGCAGTTCATTGGCGTATTTATTGCCACAGCAATTTGCAAATTTAAGAATTGTACTTGGCACTTTCCTAACCGAAGTTTTCTCATTTAGTCGCTTGGAATCTAAAATTGTTCCACGTGGCGTTTACTTCACTAGCGGAACTCAGGGTGGTGTTAGTTTCGATAAAGTTAGTGAGGACTTAAAAGATTATCTGCAAATCGACGGCATTTCTCAGCACAACAAAGCACCTGTGCTTGAGGGCGGAAAAAGCTATTTCCTAACCGACCTACTTCAAAATTTAATTTTCAAGGAATCAGGTTTGGCTGGTGTGAATCTGAAGTGGGAGAAGCGTTATCGTCAAATGCAGTGGATTGGGTATGGTTTAGTTGGGTTGCTTTTGCTAGGAGCCTTAACTCTTTGGTTTAATAGCTACCGCAATAACACTAGATATCTTGATTTTGTGGAAGAGAAATTACCAGTACTTCAAAATCATAGTAACAACATTAAAATTTCTGAAAGTGGTGATGTTTTCAGTATATTGCCTTACCTCAGTTTAGTTAAAAAGCTTCCAAACGGTGAGACTTTCAATGTTGAGGATGCTCCGTTTTCTTATGGCTTTGGTTTGTACCAGGGTGGCAAAATTAAATCAGCTTCGCGCTCTATATACGATGAGGCTATTCATCAGGTTTTTGCACCTCAGATAGCTAAAAGAATTGAAAAACGTTTAGCCACAATGAGCGATGCAAATATCGTTGTTTATTACGAGGCTTTACGTGCTTATTTAATGATGTATGAACCCGAACACTACGATAAAGACTACTTTATGCAGTGGGTGCTTCATGATGTAGTAGCCGATAAATCTGCTCAATTCAATAACGAACAGTTCCAGTTACTTCGTGAGCATATGGATTATTTATTTGGACAGGGTGCTTTTGTATCTCCATTCCCATTAAATGAGGAATTAGTGCAGTTGGCACGTGACCGTATAGATGCTCATGACTTAGCTGAACGTGCCTACAATCGAGCAAGAGAAATTCTAAAACAAGATTCAAAATACGATGTATCACTTATGAACCTTGCTGGGGTGCAGGCCTCCACAGTATTCCGTCGTAAAAGTGGTGATGCTTTGAATAAAGGTGTAAATAGAATTTTCTCTTATGAGGGATATTGGAATAACTTCAATAAAAATATTGAAAAGATTGCCATCCAACTTAGAGAAGATGATGAGTGGGTTCTCGGGATTAACAACACAAAATTTGCTGATGGCAGTGCAAACAAACTTGTTAATGATGTAAAAAAACTCTACTTTGTAGACTATATCAGGGAGTGGGATGCCTTCTTAGCGGATGTGGAAGTAATTCCACCTAAAAATTTAAGTCATGCAATTGAGCTTTCTCGCAGTATGTCATCATCTAATTCACCTCTTACAAAATTTGTTAAGGGTGTAGCTGCAGACACAACATTGCTTCGTGAGGATGTTGACTTCCAAAGAACATTGGTTGATAGGGCTACAGAAAGTGCCTCAAGTATGGCATCTTCGCTAACTTCCTTGATGGGACCTCTTGATACGGGTGACCTTATTAAGGGTAAAGAAGAGCCTGAAAAACTTGAGTCCATGGTTGATAACCACTTTATCGATTACCATGAGTTAGCTGTCAGTGCTGGCAATAACCAAGATGCACCTATTGAAGGCACTATTGACTTAATCGAGGAGTTATACAATTTCTTGACGGCTTCTGAGACCGCACTTAGGACCAAAGTAACATTGCCATCCCAAGATGTTATTTCTAAGCTTCAGGCTGAATCAGGTCGTTTACCACCTGTTGTGGGTAACATGCTTACTTCGATTACTGCAGAAGCTTCAAAAGCGATTAACTCTGGAGCACAAGCCAATATCGGTGCGGATATTAATGCACAGATAGGTATGTCTTGCAGGAACTCGATTACAAACAGATATCCATTTAGATCTACTACTAGGGATGTGGCTCCTAATGATTTTGCTAGATTCTTTGCACCAAATGGTTTGATGGATCAATTCTTTAATAAGCACTTAATCAATATGGTGGATATGTCCAAACATCCATGGCGTTTTAAACCAGGTGTAGACGGCTCAAAAGGGAATATTGCCAAATATCTTTCTTCTTTCGAAAAAGCATCTGTAATTCGTGATGTTTATTTTGCTGGTGGCAAACCTGAACCTTCTTTTAAAGTGTCTATTAGGCCAGTTGAGATGGATGCAAGTATAACTCAGATGGTTCTTAATATTGATGGTCAAACTCTGACTTATGAACACGGTCCACAAATTGGTAAGTCGTTTGATTGGCCAGGTCAGGGAAGCAATCAAGTTTCAATTACTCTTAGCCCGATTGATGGAACATCATCCTTGACGACAAATGGTCCATGGGCTTTAAACCGTCTTATCGATAATGCAAAAATTAAAAATGGTCGCTCGCCTGAAGTAATTTTCGCAACGTTTAATATTGGGGGACGTTCTGTGAAACTTGAAATCACAGCCAATTCCGCTAAGAGCCCGTTCAGACTTGGCGAGATGCGCAGTTTTACTTGCCCAGGAGTTAACTAAGATGCTTACAAAAGAAAATCTTAGTAGTGTGCTTGGCTGGTACGGCAAAATGCCAGCTGGTGGCGATTTTCTATATCGGAGAATTCCTACAGAGTTGATGGACTGGTGGCATAAGTGGCTTGAGCAGGGATTGATTTATAGCAAATCACGTTTTGGTGCAGAGGAATCGTATTTCCACGCACCTATTTGGAATTTTGCAATTCCTGCTTCGAATGGTTCAAACTACTTTCAGCTTGGATCGTTAGCTCCTTCAAGAGATAGAGTTGGTCGTATATTTCCACTTCTAATTACTTTGTATTTACCAGCTCAGTATTACAATACTCAATTAATTGATGGTGCTTCTAATTTTTATAGCAAAATTGGAGAGGCTTTAAGACAGGCTGTTTCATATGGTTGTCCTGCAAGCGACTTTGAATACGTTGTTTCCTTGGCAAATGAAACTTTTGGCAATATGTTGTCAGGACCCCAACAGACAGTTGCTCCTCAGATTAATTCTGAAGACATTCTATCAATCCTTAACGACGGGCACTCTGATGATGCCCTTATGGAGGATTACTCAGATGACAGTTATAATGTATGGGATGGGCTTAGTGAATTCTTTAACCCAGAGGGTCTTAATAGCTATTGGTGGACTAGTAATATAACTGGTGCTCCATATAAAACTTATATTCATGGCGGTGTTCCTAATAACACTTTGTTCAATGTATTATTTCTTCAGGCATAATAACTATGTACTTAAATATACAACTAACTAACGCTCTGAGATCTATCGGTTCTGACTGGGTGCCCCTTAGTCAAACAGACTTATGGCATGGACATATCCAAGCAGAAGATGCTCAGGATCTTGTTGAAGATTTAGCTATTGAGCTTAAGCCACTTCACGAGCAAAATAGATTTTATGGAGTGTGGACGCTTGATACTATTTTTGAGGATAGTAATGGACATTTCCACATACTTCCTAATTTCAGTCTTGATATTATTAAAAACCCAAGCTTACAGCAGCTAATTTCACCATTTTCTGCTTACGAATTAGTTACAGATAATTTTCTTTGGCCTTTGGGTCCGCATACTGATGTGTACGGTTTAGGACAGGTTATTCGTACATTGCTTATGAAGGTTATGCCTACTCCTGCTGTTAATAGGACGATGCAGGATCAGGAACCGTTAAGTAACTATCAAGTTCAGTTTTTTACTCAATCACAATTGCAAGCAATTGATAAGGCTTGTGCACTTGAAATTCCTGCACGTTTTGCAAACTTAGATGAGTTCAGTGTTGCTATTGGTACATCAGGGCAAAGTTACAACCTTCCAGTCTCTAGTACAGATGAAAGTGGAATTATTCTCCCTGATGATTTTGATTTTGAAAGTAAACCTGAAGAGCAAAATTTAACTGGTGCAGATACATCTGATCAAATAAAAGAAGATATTCAACAAAAAGATGAAGAGCAACAAAAAGATGTACCTCCTACATCATCAGATACTTCTAAACCTAAAGATGAAACTTCTAAAGGATTTATAGGCGGATTGTTTAAAGGAAAATCCAAAGAAAATAAATCATTAGACACAAACAAAGAACGCAAAGCCCGCGAAAAGCGTGAAGCCGAAGAAAAACGGTTGCGTGAAGAGGAAGAACGCAAGGCTCGCGAAGCACGTGAAGCAGAAGAAAAACGGTTGCGTGAAGAGGAAGAACGCAAGGCTCGCGAAGCACGTGAAGCAGAAGAAAAACGGTTGCGTGAAGAAGAAGAACGCAAGGCTCGCGAAGCGCGTGAGGCAGAAGAAAAACGGTTGCGTGAAGAGGAAGAACGCAAGGCTCGCGAAGCACGTGAAGCTGAAGAAAAACGGTTGCGTGAAGAGGAAGAACGCAAAGTCCGTGCAGAGCGTGAAGCAGAAGAAAAACGTCGCCACGAGGATGAAGAACGTAAACGTAAAGCTATCCTTGCTTCAGCAACAGTTGCTAAATCTAGCTCTGTTACATCATCTCCAAAAGCAAAAAATGATGACAACTTGTTATCTATTTTCGATAACGAAAATGCTAGACCTTTGGAACCTGTTAAACCAGCGTCTACCAACTCGAATGCCTCGACTTCAAAATCTCCAGATGAGGGCACATCAAATAAAACTGTTGCATCTGTAGCCACCACAACGATCGCAACTACTGGTTCCGTAAAAGCTGATACTTCTAAATCTTCCAAATCAGGAGATGAAAAATCGAAAAAAACTGAGGACAAATCTCCTGTTTCAGCTAGTAGTCTTGCTACTGACTCTGTGGCTTCAAAAGATAACACTAGTTCTGAATCTAGTACTCCTGAGCAGATCGATATGCTTAAATTGCAATCGGCAAATGCTAAAAATAACAAGAAAAAAGGTTCATTATTACCTATTATTTTCGTTGTTATTTTGCTGTTGTGTTTGGGTGGATTGACTTATTTCCTACTTTCTGGAGATGATAAAAAATCTCCTAATCAAGGTGGCTTTGCTCCTATTGCACCGATAGAAAAACCAAAAGAGCAACCTGCTCTTAACCCTCCTGTAGAACCTCCAAAAGAGGAACCTAAAAGTACTGCAGATTCTGGCAATAACAACCAATCGCCTGAAAGTGCTTTGTCTGCTTTATTTGATGATAAAGAAGATAAAGAAAACAAACAAAAAAATCCTGAACCAACTTCAAATGCAACTGATTCTGGTACAGCAACAGTTACTGATACTAATGCAACAAGTACTCAACAAGAACCAGCTCAGCCTTCACCAACTGACAATGCTACTGGTACAGCTCCAGTTGAAGACACAAATACAACAAATACAACAAATACAACAAATTCAACAAATTCAACTGATAGCTCTAACCAAGTTGCAAATTCGTCAACTACAGTAGCTCCGACTGAGTCAGCTAGTGAGACTTCACCTGCACAGTCAAACACTACTGTGGATCAAGGGCAAAGTGAAACAACAAATACTACTGTGGATCAAGGGCAAAGTGAAACAACAAATACCGCAAGTGCTACAACTGATTCTTCTAGTACAAACAATCAAGATGCAAATGGGCAAAGTGGTCAAAATTCAGATTTGTCAAACCTAGTTGCTAATCCTGATAAGCAGACCGAAGAACAAATAACTGAGGACACACTTAAAGAGGAAGAAAAACGTTTAGCTGATGAAGCTGCTAAACGCAAAGCTGAAGAAGATGAAGCTAAGCGTAAACAGGCAGAAGATGCTGAAGAGTTAAGAAGACAAACTAAAAAACTTGAAGAAGCTAATCGTCAGAAAATTGCCAAACGAGGTACTCTTCTATTCTCAGTTGTTCCTTGGGGTGATGTTAAAGTTAACGGACGTAAGTATGGTGCTAGCCCTCCGTTTAAACACCTAAACGTTTCTCCTGGTAAGTATAAAATTACAATTACAAACGGCGAATTCCCACCTGCTGTTTATAACGTGGAAGTTACTGAAGGAAAAACAACAACTGTACATCACGTGTTTCAGTAATTTAGTGAACCCTTTATTTCTGTTGTGAATAAAGGGTTTTTTATTTACTGTAATTATTCTTTAATCTTTCGTTGCTATTATTTGTTTCATGATGAATTTTGATGAGTTATTTCCCTCATTCGATAATGATGATTGTGGGGCCAATCTTGAGTATGATTCAGATTTTCTGAATCTAGTACAGGCTTCTGTCCCAAAACCTGAACAGCAGTTCGGGGATGCTGTTATCGAAGCCCAGCCGCCTGATTGGGCCAAAGTTGAAAAAATGGCATTGGAATTATGTAAGCGTTCATGTGATGTTCGCATACTACAGATATTGACTTATGCCTGGACATTTCAACGTGGTCTCGTTGGCTATGCTCAGGGTATTGATTTAGTTCATCAGGCATTAGAAAAGTGTTGGGATTCTATTAATCCTCCGCTTTTTGAAGAAGATGGTTATGAAGATCCTATGCCTCGCGTAAATGCGATTTCGGCATTGGGTGATTTGAGCACCTTAGGTAGAGGTATTCGTAGTTCAAAACTTTTATCGGATAACTACGGTAATTTAACTGTACGTGAAGGTGAAGCCATCATCGATGGAAGTAACGATGGGTTTCCAGGTGGAAAAAATCGATTGTCTGAGCTTTTATCTCAAGCTACTCAATCCGAAAATGAAATCGCTTTGGCTATTCCCGTTGCTTTTAATGCTTTACAAAGCATAGAGGATTTAGTAGTTGAAAAGTTGGGTCATGATTGGCGTCCAGATTTTCCAACTATTAAGTCTTTATTTGGTTCGTTTGTTCACTTAATTAACTCTAGACCTTCAACTAGTAGTTCGGAGGCGGTTGTTGAAAGCACTGAAATTTCAGAATCATCAACTCAATCAAGTGATACATCTTCTGATTCTTCAGCTAAGTTTGCTTCTTGGCGTGAGGTTCAGATTAAAACTAGGGCGGATGCGATATTGGCATTGGAGAAGGCTTGTGCTTATTTCGAAGTTTATGAGCCTAGTCATCCAGCACCTTTTATTATTCGCAGATTGCAGCAAGCGATTCCTCTTAATTTCTTTGAAATGCTTAAGAACCTGGCCCCATCTGGTTCTGAGCAGTTTGAACAGACTTGGGTTCCTAGAGAAGAAGAGGATTCAAGTAGTTCTTCTGATGATTATTAATCATCTTATTATTTTTTAGCTTATTTTCGGAGATACTATGGGCTCAAGAAGTAAAAGTGGTCAAAAGTTTATTGCACGTAACCGTGCACCACGTGTTCAAATTGAATATGATGTAGAGATCTACGGTGCAGAGCGTAAAATTCAGCTCCCATTTGTTATGGCAGTTATGTCAGATTTGACTGGTAAGTCTACTGTGGAACAACCTGAAGTAAGTGAACGTAAATTTAGCGAAATCGATGTAGATAACTTTGATGATCGCATGAAAGCAATTGCCCCTCGCGTGGATGTTTCTGTTCCAAATACTCTTACTGGTCAAGGTAGACTTTACGTTGACCTTACTTTTAACAGTATGGATGATTTTAGCCCAGCAAACATTGCCCGTAACGTTGAGCCTCTAGCAAAATTATTAGAAGCTAGGACTGAGCTTTCAAACTTATTAACTTATATGGATGGTAAATCTGGTGCTGAAGAATTGATTAACAAAGTTCTTGAAAATCCTGCTTTACTTAAATCCCTTGCTGCTGCTCCAAACAAATCATCTTCAGATGATGCTCAACAAGATCAAGAATAGGTGAATATATGGCTACTGAAGCTTTAAAACAAAGTCAAGAAAAAGGCACGATTGAAGTTGAGGGCTTATCTTCACTTCTTAAAAAAGAATTTAAACCTAAAACAGAAGAAGCACAAAGTGCTGTTGAAAGTGCAGTTAAAACTCTAGCTGAACAAGCACTTTCATCTGCTGTAACTATCTCCTCAGATTCATACATTACTATTCAAAATATTATTGCTGAGATTGATCGTAAATTATCTCAACAAATTAACGTAATTCTTCATAACGAAGAGTTCCAAAAACTAGAAGGTGCTTGGCGCGGTCTACATTACTTAGTTAATAACACTGAAACAGATGAGATGTTAAAAATCCGTTTCATGCCTATTTCTAAAAAAGAATTAGGTCGTACATTAAAACGTCACAAAGGTACAGCATGGGACCAAAGTCCTATATTCAAACGTATATACGAAGAAGAGTATGGTCAATTCGGTGGTGAACCTATCGGATGTATCGTTGGAGATTATCACTTCGATCACAGTCCTCCAGATGTAGAGCTTTTAGGTGAAATGGCTAAGATATCTGCTGCTGCTCACTGCCCATTTATCTCTGGTGCTGACCCTTCACTTATGCAGATGGATTCATGGCAGGAACTTTCAAATCCACGTGATTTAAGCAAAATCTTCACAAATACTGAGTATGCAGCATGGAGAAGCCTACGTGAAACTGATGACTCACGTTATTTAGGTTTGACATTGCCTCGCTTCCTGGCTCGTCTACCATACGGTGCTCGTACTAATCCAGTTGATGAGTTTGATTTCGAAGAAGATACAGAAGGTGCAAACCACAATAACTACACTTGGGCTAACTCTGCATATGCGATGGCTGCAAATATCAACCGTTCATTTAAAGAGTATGGTTGGTGTACATCAATTCGTGGTGTAGAGTCAGGTGGTGCGGTTGAAGGCTTACCTACTCACACATTCCCTACCGATGACGGTGGCGTGGATATGAAATGTCCAACTGAAATTGCTATTTCAGACCGTCGCGAAGCTGAACTAGCTAAAAATGGTTTCATGCCACTAGTTCACCGTAAAAATTCAGACTTTGCTGCGTTTATCGGAGCTCAGTCATTGCAAAAACCTGCAGAGTATGATGATCCTGATGCAACAGCAAATGCTCGTCTTTCTGCACGTTTACCTTATTTGTTTGCTTGCTGCCGTTTCGCACACTACTTAAAATGCATCGTGCGTGATAAAGTGGGTTCATTTACTAGTCGTATTGAGATGGAAGATTGGTTGAATACTTGGATTATGAACTATGTTGATGGAGATCCAGCTAACTCTTCTCAAGAAACTAAAGCTCGTAAACCACTTGCTGCTGCTGAAGTACAAGTTGCGGAGATTGAAGATAATCCAGGCTATTATGCTGCTAAATTCTTCTTGCGTCCGCATTATCAGTTAGAGGGTTTAACCGTTTCATTAAGGTTAGTCTCTAAACTGCCATCCCTTAAAAAGGCTGGCTAATCCGTAACTATAGACATTTCCGTTTATAGTATTTTTAACAATTGCCCATTTATATAGGAGAGAAAAAATGGCTGTTGATATGTTCTTAAAAATTTCAAGTGTTGAAGGTGAATCTAAAGACTCTAAACACGCTAAATGGACTGACATCGAATCATTCGCTTGGGGTGCTACTCAACCTGGTTCTATGGCTACTGGTGGTGGCGGCGGTACTGGCAAAGCTAGTTTCAACGACCTTCACGTTATTTGCCGCATCGACCGTGCTGCACCTACAGTAATGAAACATTGTGCTACTGGTAAACACTTAGACAAAGTTGAAATTTCTGTAAACAAAGCTGGTGGCGAACAAGTTGAATACTCTAAAATCACTTTAGAAGACGTTCTTGTTACTTCAGTTCAATACACTGGTGAAAAAGATGGCGACGCTATGATGGTTAGCTACTCTTTCCAAGGTGCTAAAGTTAAACAACAATACTGGGAGCAATCAGATAAAGGTACTAAAGGTGCTGAATCTGTTGTTGGTTACGACATCAAACAAAATAAAGCTACTGCTTAATTTTTGTAAATCTCATCAAGATTTATCGCATGTCAAAAGGGCTAATTCAGCACAGGTTGGGTTAGCCCCATTTTTTTAAGGATTAATATGAACACAGCTGGTATTTTTAAAACAAATTCTATTGATGAAGTTATTGAGCAAACCAAGGATAAAGTTCGTAAGAATCCAGACAGTGCGGATTTGCGTGCAAATTTATTTCAGCTTTTAGCACTTAAAGGGGATTGGACTAGAGCTGTTGATTCTCTGAAACTAAGTGCTGAGATGAATTCGCAAGCACAACCCGTTGCCATGCTTTATGTAGCCGCTGTTAATGCTGAGGTTGACAGGCAAAACGTCTTCCAGGGTAATGGCAGACCTGCTATTTTTGGTGATGCTGACGAGTGGATGGGGTATCTAATTGCCTCTATTGAGGAAAAGGATCCATCTAAATCTGAAGAATTGTTAGATAAAGCTATGGAACTTGCTCCTGAAGTATCAGGAACTATTAAGACTAGAAACGGTGAAGAAGTTAATTTTGAATGGCTAGCAGACGGAGATAGCCGCCTAGGTCCTATGTTGGAATTTCTAAATAATGGTCAATATGGTTGGGTACCATTTAATGAAATCGAATCGCTTCGTATCATTGAACCTTCAGGTATCTCTGATTTAATATGGTCTCAGGCTGAATTAGTTCTTACTAACGGAAGATCTATAGTAGGCATGGTGCCTAATCGTTATCCTGGTGATTATGCTTCACTAGATGATAAATTCAATCTAGGACATCGTACAGAGTGGGTACCACTTTTTGAATCAGAAGAATCAGAATACTATAAAGGTGTAGGTCAAAAGACATACATTTCTGATTTGGGCGATCACCCAATTTTAGAAATTGAATCTATTAAATTTAATCCAGTTTTAACTCAGGATGATGCGGAAAGCTGAAGTGTAATTTATGATTACAGCTCATCAAAAAAGAAAACTCGATAGCATCTCTAGAAAAAGCGATCAGGATTACAAAGATAAACTTCAGCCTGTATTGCTTGATAAACTTACTGACGAGCATCCAGAAAGACGAAAAGAACTCAGGGAAGCTGCTACAGTTATTAATTTTGAACAACTAAAAAAGTCCGTACTTAGAGATTTAGGTTGGTTGCTAAACACTGTTAATTTAGAATCTATTGAGTCTTTGGACGGATATAATCACGTTAAAAGTTCAACTATAAATTTTGGCGTTTTCCCTGTAGCTGGTCAGAAAATGTCAGAAATCAATCATATTGAAATTCAGAATCAAGTAAGAAACGCAATAATTAATTTTGAGCCTAGAATTTTACCTAATGATCTTGAAGTTATCTGTGAATTAGAAGAGTCAGATTTAGAACACTACAACGTGTTGTCTCTTATAATCAAGGGCAGATTATGGTGTAACCCTCATCCTATGGAGTTTTTTCTACGTACCTCAGTTGACTTAGAGTCAGGTCACATGGAGATTAAGGACGAAGGTAGAGGATCCTTATAATGGAAAACGATTTTATTGAGTACTACAATCGCGAGTTAGCTTATATTCGCGAAATGGGACGAGAATTTGCTGAGCAATATCCAAAAGTTGCTAGTCGTTTGGGTATGGAGGGCATACAAGTTCCCGACCCTTATGTTGAGCGTCTTATGGAGGGCTTTAGCTTTTTAACAGCCCGTATCCATAAAAAAATGGATGCCGAGTTTCCTCAATTTACACAGAATTTGCTAGAAGTTCTGTACCCACACTACGTATCACCTACACCTGCAATCGGAATAATCGACTTCGATGTTAATTCTAAAAAGGGGGACCTAGTAAAAGGGTATACATTGCCAAAAGGTACAGTTTTCAGAGCTAGGACTGGTGGCAAAGAGTGCCGATTTTCTACTGGAAGTGAGGTTACATTTCACCCATTAGTAATTGAAGAAGCTGAAGTTACATCCTCTATGAGCGACCTACCTCCTAAACTTTTAAAAAGTTTTAGAGGAAACAAGCAAATTAGAAGTGCACTTAGAGTTCAAATCAAAGTCGTAGGCGGAAGTAATATTGCAGATTTGAAAAACTTCAATAAGTTGAATTTTTTTCTTAATGGCGAAGAGGTTTATACTCACAAACTCCTTGAGATGCTTATGGCTCACACTATCGGCATAGTTGTGCACGATCATGAGAGACCAGTTAGATGGACAAAATTTCTTGATGTAAAAAATCTCAAGCATGAGGGGTTTGAGACGAATCAATCATTATTGCCAACTGATAGCAGGGTTTTTCAGGGATACAGACTACTTCATGAATATTTTGCATTTCCGTACAAGTATTTATATGTAAGTTTAAGTGGGATACAGCAAGCAATAACATTGCCAGAGGAACTGCAAAAGCAAAAGATCAAGTCTTTTGAGGTCACTTTCCTGTTCGATAAAATTGCACATGACCTTGAGGGTGTAATTACAGCTGAAAACTTGCGTCTACATAGTGTTCCAGTTATTAATTTGTTTCCTATGTTGGCTAATAGGATAAATATCCTCCCGAATGCTCATGAGTATCATGTAGTCGTGGATAAGGCTAAACCTCTTGATTATGAAATCTACTCGCTGACTAAGGTTACGGTAAATGCTCCTGGAGCTAAAGAGACTAAGGAATTTCGACCATTTTTTGATGTTTATGGAGCTGAAGGTCAAACTATCCATCAGTTTTATTCTGTTAGGCGTGAAGCACGTAAAGCATCTCTTAGTGCTAATCAAATTAGCAGAAGAACTGGTTATCGAGGAAGTGAAATCTTTATTTCAATCGTAGATGTCGATAATCCTCCTTACGACAATCATACAGTATTTGGACTTAATATTGAGACGATGTCCACGAATAGGGACTTGCCATATATTTTTAACAGTGGTGGAGATGTTGATTTTAGATTTAATGTTTCTGTTCCGGTAGATAGGATAAGTTTTATAAAAAAACCAACTCGTACAAGGGCTCCAATAGGCAGAGAAGCTTATTCGTGGCGGTTGATCAATCACTTAAATTTAAATTACCTTAATTTGTTAGACTCTAATGAGGAATCTGGTGCGGAGGCGGTTAGAGAATTATTGCATATTTACTCTGACCTTGGAGATCCGATGTTAGCTAGACAAATTCAGGGGATTAGAAGCATTAAACTTGAGCCTATTTATAGACGTATGCCTGTCAGAGGTTCTATAGTATTTGGTCGTGGAGTTAGTATTAAAGTATTGGTCGATGAAAATGAATTTGCAGGTATTAGTCCTTATTTATTTGGATCAATTTTAGACCAATTCTTTTCTCGTCACGTTTCTATTAATATGCTCACAGAGCTTGAATTGTCATCTTTGCAGTCAGGATTGATAGCTACTTGGAAACCTAGACTTGGTGGTAGGCCCACAGTGTAACTTATTGATTTAATATAAAATTTGTCCAATTGTCATAATTCTTGTACAATTAGGTAATTTATAAGAAAGAATTAGACTTGTGCCTCAATCTCTAGACCAACAAAAAGAAGTTTTTATAGATACGTTGCTCCAAAAAAGCGATGAACTTAATGCATTGCTTTCACGGCAGGCTAGGGGACAGGAGGATGGTTCTTCTAGCTTTACACGAGGCACTATTACTAACTTTCTAGGTGGTGGCCTATGCGAAGTTCAGCTTACAAACCAAGAGACTATCCAAGCACAAAAAGCAGCCTTTTGCCATCATACACTTGCTATCGGGGATAAGGTTCTAATCGATTTTGATCAAGAAGATGGGCATTTTATATTAGGCGTATTGAAAGCAGTTCAAAATCGTAAACTGACACTTGATTTTACAAACGTTGAGACCATTAAATCGCATGAATTGCAATTTACTGGTCAGCGATTACGCTTTGAAGCACACGATATGTGGCTTGCGGCTAATAATCATTTAAACCTAAATACAAATAATGTTGAAATCGTGTCTGTGACTTACGATTTAAAAGCTTCAGATATCAGAAGCACTTCAAAAAATTATGATATTAAGGCACAGTCCATAAGACAAAACTTCCAGCAGTCTCGAAAAGTTGTGCAGGGCGTGGACCGTGTGGATGCTAGAAGTATCCAGTATACAGCTGATATATCTGCAAATCTTCAGAGCAAGAAGAATGTCACGCTTGGAACAGGAACTATTACCCTAGACGGTAAACTGACTGTTGTAAGTTGATTGCACGTGTGAGAGGATTACTTAGTCCTCATATGAGACCAAGTAACCCCACTCTACAAAAATCTCCAACCACAATATTAAAAAGTCACCTTAAGTCCCGCCCTCACTGACCGTCCTGGCAATGGTGCTATAAATCTCAAGATTGAGTTGTGAGGCCTTGCTTCAGTATTAGTTAAATTGCGTGCATCCATAAACCATTCTGCAGAAAAATTTTTTGCTATCTTATGTGAATAACTTGCATAAGCATCAACCATCGTATAACCACCTAGAGATATCTCGGGACCAGTAGTATTGCGACCTAAGCGTGTCTGATTCTTATATCGAGTAACACTTGTAGCAAACTGCCATCCTCCGCGTTTCCAGTTTAGACTTGCACCGTAGCGAGAAGTAGGGAGGTTGGGCATAACATTGCCATCACGTGTGCTACGTAAATAGTCATGTCTTTGTTGTGGTGTTAATTTGCTTATATCCTTTACAGACCCTACAGCATACTGAGCCACAGGTTGATTTTTTACAATGTCCGCAAATAGCCTAGTTTCAAGCTCTCCAGCCGATCCAAGGTCCCACAGGTTCGTCCACTCAAGCTCAAGTCCTGAAATTTTAGTATCACCCTGACGCCATTCACGTCGTGCCATATCTCCATCCTGATTACCACCTGTGAAACCTGCATAGATATAATCTTTGTAGTAAGTTTTATATGCAGTAGCACGCACAGAGCCCCCTAGAATCGAAAGCTCCGCCCCAGCTTCATAAGTTTCTGCCGTCTCTTTTTTAAGTTCGGGGTCACCATTTTCATTTACGAGATTTGCAAAATTTCTATTGTGTGCAAATAATTCATTAACCTCAGGAGCTCTTTGTGAGCGACTATACTGAGCACGTAGTCGCAAAATATTGATAGGCTTAACTGTCAAAGCCACCGTCGTACTGTGCAAATCAAATGACCTACTGTTATTTTTTCTTATGAAAAAAGCCGTCGCACTATCAGTTTTACCGATTGTGTTGGGATTGGCTGTGTGTTTGACTTTCCCTAACCTATACCCGAGCTCTGCCTCAACGTATTTTGTCTGCAATTTCTCGACCAAAAATATTCCTAAATTATCGCTTTGAGTATCGGGCAGAAATTTATCGGCACCCCTAGAAGTGATATCTCGTCTGCGTGCATCGATACCAAACGAACCTTGCGACCAATCAGTTAAAGAATGATTAAGTTCAACCCTAATTTGCTTAGATCTTGAATTCAGACTACTTGCAAATATATGCCCTAGATATGAGTTGTTATCCGCATCCGTCAGGGCTGCTTGCACTTTGATATTATTTAGGATCTTGCTGTTTGGCCTGTACAAACCCTCTAGCTGCCAACGATTTTGAGATGAAATAATATTAACTGGCAATACATCCGCCCCCGCAACTTTCGATACTAGCGTCGCAAATCCAGGAACTCCGTATTCGTTTTGATATCTACTATAGGCGATGCCAATATATCCGTTTTTACCTACAAAACTCCCACCAACGGAGATATTTTGATTATCGAGATGACTATTAGAAAGTACTCCCTTTTTAGTCGGAACCTTATCTTTAACGCCTAGCAATCGCTTGCCCTTTTCTCCTGGTGGCAATGACGGGTCGTAATCAGGATTTTCTTCGAAATAGTACTTGTTATAGTCGGTAAGCTTGGTCGAGTACACATCACCTAAACCAATTCCATACCTATCGATATATGCTTGAGCCGCCTCAGGCCCCTTTTTAAGCTCGCTTAAATAATACTTGTTAATATACTTAAAAGACTTAGGTTCGAAATAATATTCAACTTCCAACACTGTCTGGCAACGCCTCAAAATCTCATCCTCACGTCCCCCATCTTTTTTGAGCAAAAAATTCCCGTCATAACAGATATCAGCTTTAGAATTTCCTGGAATCTTGTATTCATCGATGTTATTGTTCATTCCATCAATGTGCCACGCAAATTTACCAGCACGCCCATTAAGAGAAAACGCCTGCAATCGAGTAGCATTTGGTCCGCCACTAAATTCCACCTTCCCTTGAATTATCCTCTCTGGCAATGCATTCGGTATCAACGCCGTATTCACATCAACAGCCCCGCCAATAGCATTGCCCCCGAAAAGAACGGATGCAGAGGATTTACGCACGGTTATGCCCTCCGCAAGAAAAGGGTTGACTGCCAACGGCATCGTCCCCGCAAAGCCCGCTACATCTGAAACAGCAAGCCCATTTTCGGATACATATACGCGAGATCCAGTCAGACTGCGGATTTGGGGCTGACCATTGTTAGGACCCATACTGTTGTTTTGAACGCCACTCACCTTCTCGATAGTCTGTCCCAACGAAACCGCACGATAGCGTTTGATTTGATCGCTAGACACATCGTCACTGTTCAGAAGAAAGTCACTATTACCTATTAACTTTTCTGAGCTTGAGTCGGATGTGTAATCGACAACATCAACCGACTGGATTTGTGCTTCCTGTGCAAAAGAGTAACACGTAGAGGTAAACAACAAACAGCAAGAAATAACTTTTGGATAAATATCAAGGAATGTTTTCATATTGTAAAAAAGTTGTATAGAAATTTCGCTAGATTATATTCTCAACTCGTTACAGAGTGAATATTTGACTTGTAACATTTGGGATGGCAATGAGACCGAATAGTGTTACATATTACTAAATGGTTACTGTTGCAGGTTGCGTTCAGAAGGGCAATTTGAATTTTCAATTTTGTTTAAAAGGGGTTAAATTTGGATTGCAGTTGGTGCTGATGTACAGTCTTAATAATAACTCTGATTCCGTAGGTTTTTAATGGTCAAATACACATGAAATTTAGAGCATACATAACGAAAATTATATTATTGTTAATGACATTTGTTCATCCATCTTTAGCTAACAACGATAGAAATAAAATTAAAGATGAATTCATTAAAAGTGCCCTTGAGACAAGAGAAGCCTTTCCAAAAGATGAGATTGAAAGATTATTTGAAGAAGGTAAAAAAAAGAAATGGGATTCACGGAGTCAAATAGTTTATCGTCCAAGCCCACAAGGTAAAATTTTCTGTAGTGATGTTCTTTTTTACCCCACAGCAGAATCTGCTTATGAGTGTGCATTCAGTGATTTTATTCCTTATATGGCATATAGATCCGAATCGAGTCCAGAATCTAATGAAATGATGCATTTGTGGATAAGTATCTACTTAGAACTAGCTAGAATATTGTTAGAGAAATACGACCATCACTATGCTTATTATTATTCCAAATACGATAATAAGGACTTTTGGCAAGATAAAGTAAATCATCTGCAGAATTGTTTGGATAAATACACAGCAAATTTTTCAAATAAAGATATAGATATGTCATGCATTACACCTATAAGATCACCTTATTTAAATAAACCGAGGAGATTACCAAAAGAGGTGTTAAGGAGAATTTTAGAGAATTAATATCTTGGAAGTCTGCGACTCTTTTTTGGGGAAAAAAGTTTCGCATATTCAGACTTGCATATAAAAATTTATGAGCCTGTAATTTTCATGTATAACTCATCACCTAAACTTCCAAATAAGCAACCCATTTTGGCTCTGTTGAATGTGATCTATGAATAAAGTTTTAAGGTTGTTTTTCGCATTAATTTTATCTAGCTTTTCTGAGTGTGTACTTTCATCACCAGAAATAGATGCTGAAGCTATTGTTCAAAAAATATTCAAGAAAGAATGTTTCAGAGGCTGATAAGAACAAATTCGTTAAGGCTTTGCAGCAAGATATAATTAGAGAACATTACTATGGACCATATGGTCTATTTAAGTATTACTGTGCACCGAATTATCCTACTTTAGAAACTTTGTTTAAATGCGAACATGCACTTTATTTTATAGCATTAACAAAATTTAAAGATAAAGATAATGACCTATCTGTACTCAATGATATTGAATCGAGATTATTAGCGGTTAATAAGATATTAGCCAAATTAACTCCCAATGATGAAATATTCACACACCCAAGATTGAACAATAAAAAATATTGGGAAAAAAGGGCTGACATATTATTAAAGTGTGTGGAATTATTTAGAACTTCGGGAAAGCCAGTTACAACTAGTGAATGTAAAAAAGTAACTCCTTCTGCACTCACAGGAAAGCCCTGGAGGTTTGTGCCTGAGTTTAAAAAAACTCTCGACAAGGTTCCACTAGTTGAGTAGCTATTTTAAAAAACTGTCATTATATTTAAAACTTATAGTTAAATTTTTTTGTTTTACTGTATCTGAAATAGGCAATGTTACAGAGCACTCATTAATAAAAATTTTGTGCATTTATAAGTGATCTAAATCAGAGCTTATTCGAGAATTGCCGATTTAGTTAAAAAGGGGTTAAATTTGGATTGCCGTTGACATGCACAAAAATGTGAGCAGATAAATCTAAGATAATTTACTAATAGCTACAATTAACGTTTTTTTAATCGTAATTATTGTGTGCAAAGGATTTACAGGTAATTCGCAATTCTATTCTCAATCGTAACATTGCTACAATTCTCACTTTTAACTTTCACCTAATAAAAACAACTGATAAATTTTTAGGTCCGTTAAGAAGACTAGGATGAATTAACATAAAGTTATTTTAGTGACTAGGTACATAAAATTTTAACAATTTTATTTTAAATTGGTTTTTTTATATAAATATTTAAGATGAATAATTTAGACTGTTTTAAATTAACTGATGATGGATTTTGGAAAGTAAGATTGGATAATGAGTCTGAGGTATCCGTCCCTAGTTTCACTGGGGTTATACTAGGTGATGTCATTGAGGATAGACAAAAATTTACCATTATTGATGGGGTGCACAGGAGTAAGAATGCTTCTATTTCGTTAAAGTACGGCAACCCATTTGTTGGAAAGTGCATAACGTATTATGACAATATAGAACTTGTCTTAAAACTTTATGTTTCTAGAGATCAATCTATGTCCCAGATTCATGGAATTCTAGAAACACCAGTAGGACAATTGAAATGTATGTCATGGGGGCTTGCAAATGAAGAGGGTAAAAAAATAATATTGGACAATGTGTATAAGATAAAGATTCCAGATTTCCCACATAAAAGTATTAGTCGATACAATAATTACAGCAAGTTTTATAGGGTTTGGTTTGGGCTAGAATTGCTAGTTGGTTATGAGAACTTCTTTAACCGTTACCTTCATTTTGGTTCTCTTTCTTGGGGGTGTGTATCCTGCATTTCAGGTTCATTATGGACATCATTGGTTATACTTTTGCTTAGGAGTCGCTTAAAGAATAGTTTAGATAACGTTGGTTTGTTGAAAGTTAATTACATATGAATAAATTTAAACTTTTATTAACGCTAATTGGTCTTATTACTACTCTTTGTTCTCAGTCGTTTGCAACTGATACTAAACATGTAGTCGATATGGACTATATAAATAAAGCTTTGGATGCAAGAGAATCAATTTCAATATCTGAAAATGAGAGATTTTTTTTAGAAGGCAAACAAAAGAAAACAGACTACAGAGAAAACTTAATATATCAACCTAGTCCACAGGGAAAAATATTCTGTGCCTCTGTACTTATGTATCCAACAGCTGAATCGGCATATGAATGTGCATTTAATTACTTTATATTCTATTTGTCCAATACGTACAATAAAAATCCAAACCTTAAGGATATTGATATTGTTTGGATAAACACGAACTTAGAATTAGCACGAATTTTGATGGATAAATACAATTTTCATTACGCAGAATTCTATTCAAAATACGATAACAAGATTTTTTGGGAGAAAAAAGTATCGCATCTACAAACCTGCCTCGATAATTATACGAGAAACTTTATAAAAGCAAACGTAGATGCTTCTTGTATAATCCCTACCAAATCTCCTTTTTTAAATGAAACTAGAAAATTACCAGATGACGTTATTAAGCATATTTTTGGACGGTAACTAATTTTTTTCTTAATTTTATTATTTACAGTCTCTTTATAAATTCAGAAGAATTAATTCTCTAAAATTCTCCTTAACACCTCTTTTGGTAATCTCCTCGGTTTATTTAAATAAGGTGATCTTATAGGTGTAATGCATGACATATCTATATCTTTATTTGAAAAATTTGCTGTGTATTTATCCAAACAATTCTGCAGATGATTTACTTTATCTTGCCAAAAGTCCTTATTATCGTATTTGGAATAATAATAAGCATAGTGATGGTCATATTTCTCTAACAATATTCTAGCTAGTTCTAAGTATTTACTTATCAACAAATGCATCATTGCATTAGATTCTGGACTTACTTCGGATCTATATTCCAAATAAGGAATAAAATAACTGAATGCACACTCATAAGCAGATTCTGCTGTGGGGTAAAAAAGAACACCATCACAGAAAATTTTACCTTGTGGGCTTGGACGATAAACTATTTGACTCCGTGAATCCCATTTCTTTTTTTTACCTTCTTCAAATAATCTTTCAATCTCATCTTTTGGAAAGGCTTCTCTTGTCTCAAGGGCACTTTTAATGAATTCATCTTTAATTTTATTTCTATCGTTGTTAGCTAAAGATGGATTTATAACAGTCAGCACACACAAAATAATATAAATAAGGCTATTTTTTAAGTTCATATATAATTAACCTTTAAAAACCCTACAGTATTAAAATTATTTCTAACTCTGCTTAATAAAAGATACTCACATAAACTTGTCCATAATTTACCCCCCGAACATGACACACAACCATGAGAGGTTTGTCCAAAATGAAGATAGCGGTCTGTTATGTTTTCACTACCTATTAGTAATTCAAGACCAAACCACACTTTGTATAAATGTGTTTCAGTGTTATATGGAGCAAAACTTATATGAGGATAATCAGGAAACTTAATTCTATAAATAGAGTCTAAAATTATTTGAAACCCTGGGTGATAGGGTCTACCCCATGATTTACAATGCAAGTTACCTATAGGGGTTACAAGGATTCCATGAATTTGTTTCTCTTCTTTGCTACTAGCACTAACATTAAGATTTAAAACCAAATTAACATTCTCTCTATAATTAAGCATCCTACCCATGAAAGGGTCACCATTTTTTAAACTTATTGAAGCTTCCTGATTCTTATATAACCCTTCGTAAAATGAAAAAAATCGCCTCTCATTCTTAATCTCACCAAGAATAACTCTTGTATAAGAAGGAACAGAAACTTCCAGATTACTATTCAGTTTAACCCTCCAGAATCCATCATCAGAGTGCTTAAAACAATCTAGACCCTTATATACCATACTTAATGAAAGAAAAATTCTTAAAGCATTATAAATATAAATAAGTATTATGAACTTATAGTTACTTGAACAAAAATAAGGTTATGGCACTTTACTATTTTGTGTTTTGAATCTTAAAAAAGGATATCATTGCAGAATCTTAAGATTCAATTTTAGTCCGCATTATCAGGCATTTTGAATTAAATTAACTAATTAAGTGAATCACCAAATCAGGTGGGCAGTCTTTAGTTTAAAAATGAATTTTTTCTCTCAAAAATAAATTTAATAATCATCTATTTTTTTAATTCGGTCTTCTCACAACAAAATATCATCCATTTAGTTGGAAATAAACCATTTCTATGAATAGTAGAATCTTCAAAGATTGGCATTAAAGATGGTTTTTCTTTTATTTTCAACTTCCAAATCTTTCCATCATTGTAGAATTTATACTTCACTAAGTTTTCTTCATCGTAAATCAATAGTCGAAAAAATCCTGTTGAATAAGGGCCAATATAGAGACTTTCTTCAAAATAACAAGATTATTATTTAAAAAATAGATATAAAGAGTATCTTCAAATGGGTAATTGTTCGACAAAAACACCAAATAATTTTCTCCAAAATTAAGCTGGCATTCCAAAAAGGGTCCTTCAACTAATTGTTTATGACCATTTTCATCAAGTAATTAATGATTTAGTTCTAATGTCTTGAACACTTTCTAAACTTAATAAAGTTAATGAACTGCAGGGTTTTAAATTCATTAAAAAACTTGGTCCACCAAATAACAAAGACCTAAAGCCACGCATGCTGGGACACCAGAACCACATAGCATTGCAGCCACGCTCCCACCTGCTACACCTGTAACAATACCACCACTATAGTAGAGGATTTCTGTGCAATAGTTTATTATTTGTTATTAGAATTGTAATATTGTACACTGATACCGCTAAAGTCATAACAATTATAGCTCTTGATAATTTAGATAAAATGTTTAACTTTTAAGATACTCCTGTGTTAGGACTTGAATATTTTAAAAAATCTCAAAGTAAATTTAATTTATTTCATCTTTGTTTAATAGAGAAATTTTCTTGTTATATCTTTTTAAGCTAGAAGTTCTTCAAAACTCTTAACAACAGGCTTCAACCTTTATTATTTAGCTATACATAACACAGTAGTTCTTTTTCTAACAGCATTAATAATAGTATTTCTTAAATTACATTACTGGCTCTTGAATAGCCCAATGTGGTCACAAAGGCTTTTAGTGGATTGTTCTTAGCCACACCACTTCTAATAATGGTGAAATCCACTTGCGTCTGACGGCCTGGCTCTGTTTCAAACCTCACCAGTGGCTCTTCCTTAGCTTTGGGCTTAAAATTTCTAACATATTCGCTTAGTATTCGGATCTTACCCTCATAGCCAAGCTTTACTATTTCTCTAAAAATCACAGTGGTTGCTATCCACTCAGAGTGAGCCTGAGCTATCCTCTGTGATAAATAGGATTTGTATGGATCAAGTTTGATAACTATATTTTCTCTAGGAGAATAGGCAGAGGACTCCTTTTCTTCCCTAAGGTATTTACGTACAGTATTTCTAGAAACATCAAGCTCTTTTGTGAGCTTAATCGAATAACCCAGCTGATATAAGTTTTTAATGAACAAAATCGCCTCCTCATCTAACTTGAATTGCGACCTAAAAAATCGCTATTCTAACTAATTAGAGGGAGTCCATTTTAATTGCCGATTACACCACAAAATAGTAAAGTGCCATAACCTTATTTTTGTTCAAGTAACTATAAGTTCATAATACTTATTTATATTTATAATGCTTTAAGAATTTTTCTTTCATTAAGTATGGTTTATAAAGGTATAGATTGCTTTAAGCACTCAGATGATGGATTTTGGAGGGTTAAACTGAATAGTCATTTAGAAGTATCTGTTCCCTCTTATACAAGAGTTATTCTTGGTGAGATTAAGAATGAGAGGCGATTTTTTTCATTTTACGAAGGGTTATATAAGAATCAGGAAGCTTCAATAAGTTTAAAAAATGGTGACCCTTTCATGGGTAGGATGCTTAATTATAGAGAGAATGTTAATTTGGTTTTAAATCTTAATGTTAGTGCTAGTAGCAAAGAAGAGAAACAAATTCATGGAATCCTTGTAACCCCTATAGGTAACTTGCATTGTAAATCATGGGGTAGACCCTATCACCCAGGGTTTCAAATAATTTTAGACTCTATTTATAGAATTAAGTTTCCTGATTATCCTCATAAAGGATCTACTACATATAATACTGATACACATTTATATAAAGTATGGTTTGGTCTTGAATTACTAATAGGTAGTGAAAACATAACAGACCGCTATCTTCATTTTGGACAAACCTCTCATGGTTGTGTGTCATGCTCGGGTGGTGAATTATGGACAAGTTTATGTGAGTACCTATTAACAAGCAGAGTTAAAAATAATTTTGATACTGTAGGGTTTTTAAAGGTTAATTATATATGAACTTAAAAAATAGTTTTATTTATATTTTTGTGTGTGTATTGATTACTATAAATCCATCTTTAGCTAACAATGATAGAAATAAAACTAAAGATGAATTCATTAAAAGTGTCCTGGAAACAAGAGAAAGCTATCCAAAATATAAGATTAATAAATTATTTGAAGAAGGTAAAAAAAGAAATGGGATTCAAGGGATGAGTTAGTATATCGTCCAAGCCCACAAGGAAAAATTTTCTGTAGTGAAGTTCTTATTTACCCAACTGCAGAATCTGCTTATGAGTGTGCATTCAGTTATTTTATTCCTTATATGGCATATAGATCCGAAGTAAGTCCAGAATCTAATGAAATGATGCATTTGTGGATAAGTATCTACTTAGAACTAGCTAGAATATTGTTAGAGAAATACGACCATCACTATGCTTATTATTATTCCAAATACGATAATAAGGACTTTTGGCAAGATAAAGTAAATCATCTGCAGAATTGTTTGGATAAATACACAGCAAATTTTTCAAATAAAGATATAGATATGTCATGCATTACACCTATAAGATCACCTTATTTAAATAAACCGAGGAGATTACCAAAAGAGGTGTTAAGGAGAATTTTAGAGAATTAATTCTTCTGAATTTATAAAAACTCTTAATCTTAGGTGCTTATAAAGATTTAGTTCCTGCAAATAATAATTTTTGTGAAGTCTTAGTTAACCCCCCAGGTTTCCCTAATTATTAAAGTATTAAAGGTGTTGAAAGAAAAGTTAACGAGATCTTTTTCAATGGACTTATTTTATTTGGAGCTATTGTAAATTCCAAATTATTTAAAAATGTAATTTAGTTGTGTTAAATAAACACATGTTGAAAATATAAGGTATTGAATTTAAATAAACTTCCTGATTCTGTCACGAAATTGAAATACTAAATCCTTATTATTGTCTTAAAGAATTCCCTTCCCTTTAATTGAATTTTCATATTTCAGAAGTATTCTAGTTTTACTTCTCAGGAGTTAGTAGTTATGGCAGACCGTCACGCAATCGCACATGTAGCGATACCTAGTCTTCAGTTTTTAAGTCTTAACGGGCATGAATCCCTTTCAAATTTGTATGAATTTGAAGTTGAACTTGCTTCAATGGATCATTTTATTGACGTTAGAAAAATGCTTGGAACTCAGCTTACCGTTGAGATTGAGTCTTTTATGTCGGCTCCTAGGTATTTAACTGGTCGTGTACGTAAATTTGAACTAGTAGGTACTGATCAAGATGGTTCTGAATATTTAGTTTACAAAGCAAGTGTTGTGCCACCTCTATGGTACCTAACCCAAGGTAAAGATTATAAAATTTTCCAAGATAAAAAAATTGAAGACATAATCAAAGAAGTATTAGACAAATTTGAAATTAAATATGAATTTAAACTTTCAGGTTCGTATAGAAATTGGGAATACGTAGTTCAATATGATGAATCACCGTTCAATTTCGTTTCAAGGTTAATGGAACATGAAGGGATGTATTACTGGTTTAAGCATGATAAAAATGAATCGACTATGATTATCGCTGATGATGCTTCCGCTCACGAAGAATTCCCTTCTTATGAGGTTCTTAATTATTTGTCATCTGGATTTAAGATATTTGATTCTAGAGAGGTTATTACTTCATGGAGGCATAATGCTGTAGTAACACCTTCTAAATATACAGTTGTAGATTTTGATTTTAGAAAGCCAAGTTTTGCATTAGATACCGATAAAGAAAACCAATTAGATGGTGATGATAGTATTGAAGTTTATGAGTGGCAAGGGGGGTATCAGGAATTATCCGACGGAGACAATTATACTAAATTAAGACTCGAGGAATTGAAAGTTCCTCAGGAGATTGTAGAAGCGGATTCAAACATAAGAGGAATTTGTCCAGGATATAAATTCACTCTGGCAAATCATCCTAGAGTTGCTGAAAATCAAGGTTATGTTGTTGTCAGTGCTCACTATATGATTCAAGTAAATGGATATTCCTCCAATTCTGGCAGACAAGATTTCTTTAGTACTAGTTTCTATTCTTTACCAGCATCTATTCAATTTCGTGCTGCACGAAGATCTCCTGAGCCTAAAACTCATGGTCCGCAAACTGCTACAGTGGTAGGTCCATCTGGAGAAGTTATTTACACTGACAAATATGGTAGGGTTAAAGTGCAATTCCATTGGGATCGTGATGGTAAAAAAGATGAGAACTCTTCATGTTGGGTTCGTGTATCAAGTCCTTGGGCTAGTACTGGTTTTGGTGGTTTACAAATTCCTCGTATTGGAGATGAAGTTGTTATTGATTTTATTGGTGGTAACCCAGATAGACCATTAATTATCGGCAGGGTTTATAACGAGGATAACCAGCCTTTAGTTAATCTACCAGATGATTCTCATACCTCAGGCTTCCGCACAAGAACAATTCAAGGTGGTAGCGACAATCAAAATTTCCTTTTGTTTAGAGACAAACAAGGAGATGAATTGGTTGACATTCAAGCAGAAAAAGATATGAAGATATTTGTTAAGAATGACTTTTACTTAACAGTTGGTAATTGCGGTTAATAGAGGGGAGTTTAATGCCTAGTGCTTATAAGAAGATTCAGCATAATGTTGAATTTACTGTCCATAATGGTAATGAATCTCATATAGTTGAAAGTGGAAGTAGAACCACTAAGGTCAAACAGCTAGAAAAAGGTACTTTTAAAAATGGAAGAGATGAACATATTTTAGCCGGTGGTCAAAAAACCCATATTCATGGTAATGAGGAGCGTTCAATACTTTCAGATGATCAAGTAATCGAGGTTAAAGGTGATCAAGTTGTTACAATTAGTTCGGGTACTAGAAGTTTAGATGTAGGACTTTTTGGTGTTGATACAGTTGAAGGTAAATATGATTTAACAGTTGAAAAAATAACTGAGAGAACTTATGGAACCTCTGTTGAAGAAACATATGATAAAACTTACGATGTTATTAGCTCCTCAGTTACTAATACTTTTAAATTAGGTATTGAAGAGAATGTAACTAATAGCTTAACTGAATATAACAGAAATGGTGGGTTTGAGCACAATGTTACTTCAGGTGAATGGATAACTGATGTAGATGGTTATATTGATATTTGGTCTTCAGGAAATATTAAATTTGATTCTCCAAAAATTGAGATTTTAGGAAATGCTAAAATAACAATTGAGACTCCCTTACACTATATATATAAGCAAAATAAAGAAACAGAAAAGCCTTTCAAAGGTGACGTTTACTTAGCGTCTTTTACTACAAGAATATTTGATGAAAAAGCGGGTACTGTGTTAGGTGCAGTAAATTGGTTTTCCAAATCGGATTACGGTTTGATAAAGTTAGATAATTATATCAAAAAGTTCGGTACTAAACCTCTTCGTATACCTGAAAAGAAAGATGTTAATAATAAAGCTGGTTCTATTAAAAACGAAGTGGTTGGTGTAAAAAATGATAACTAACTGGGGGGTATGATGGCGGGAAACTATACAGAAAATATTCTAAATAATCTTGAAACTCAAGTTATAGAGGGTAATCTCACTCATTCTGTTAATACTGGTACAAGATATACCAAGGTCAAACTTCTAGAAAAAAATACTTTTTCTAACAGGCGTGAGTTATATATATTTAATGGACAAACTACAAGAATCAGTGGTGGTGAGGAACATAAGGTTTTTGATGGTAACCAGACTATAAACATTGAATCTGGATCACAAAAAATAACAGTAGTTGAAGGGAATCGGACTCTTGACGTTAAATCAGCTAATTCTGATTGTTTTAAAGATTATAGACAAACAATTTCTGGTGAAACTAACAGAACATTTAGAGGTCAAACTTCTGATAAGATAGGTGGAATTCATGTGGTAGATGTTTTAAAGAAAACTACTATAGAGATGGATTCATTAGATGAAACTGTTAAATCTTCTGCGGCTAAATATACTAGTGACTCTGGTTATACGGAAAAAACTAAAAATTTTTGGAAAACTTCTGTAAATAGTGGTGAAGCCAATATAAAATCCACATCTAGAATCAACATCTCCAGTAATAGCATTATAGATATTTTGGGTACTAGTGCTATTGACTATCAAACCAACCTTTATTTGTTATTAGCATTTTTAAATGTAGAAGCAGGGGAGATTAAAAAAGATAATGTGAAATTTTGTATCACAAGTAGAATTGGTTGTGAAGCTAAAGTTGCGGAAGTTCAATTAACACAGTATGCTTGGAAAATTGACAAGATGGTACACAAAAATGATTTTAAGATAGTTGAAAAGAAAGAGGAAGCACTAAAAAATACAAATAAAATTGCTGGAATTGAGTTAAGTATAGTAATGATTTCAATTTTTGGATTTAGTTTATTAAACTAATAGAGGGTTCTATGCCAAATGCATTTATAAATATCGAAAATAATTGTTCCGTAAAAGTTCATAATGGAAATGAGAAACTTTTTGTTGGCACTGGTTCTCGAACAACATTAATAAATGATAAGGACACTGCAGAGTTTTTTAATAGAAGAGAAGATTATATTGAGAGTTCAGGTCAGCTTGTTAACATTACTAAAGGTGAAATTCACAAGGTATTAGACGGTGGTCAAAACGTTACCTTAACTCAAGGTAACCAAATAATAAATGTCTCGAAGAATAGAATAATGAGAATTAACGGTGATTTAAAGGAAAGTTTAAATGATAATCACACTTTAAACGTCGAAAAATCCACAATTCTTAAATTTAAATCACCAGTTAAGGATACTTTCGAAAGCCCTTACGAAAACATTACTGACAAACTTGTGACAAATAATTTTAAATTAGGTCTCAAAGAAACTGTCAAAGGTTTAACTAAGTACACTCACGAATCTTCATTTAAAAATGAAGTTACAGGTTCTTATAATTTAAATGTAAATGGCTGTACAGAATTATCTTCTACCTCAAAAATTAAATTTGAAGCTCCTGAAATTAGATTTTGTGCCCCAATGATTAGACAGGATTCACCTCATAACAAAGTTAATGCTGATGCCAAATGGGATTGGATTGGAGGATTGAAGGTTGATTTTTATTTTGTTTCATTTTATCAAAGACTGGTTGAAGCTAAGCTTAATGGATCTGCTATAACTGGTTACGGTCTCAAATCTGATTTTGGTTTAGTTAAGACAGAATTTTGTGCAACTGAATCAAAAAATGATGTTGCTAATTCAGAAGTATCTCTCGGCCCATTAACACTCCTAGTAGGGGTATTTCAAGGAATACGTTCAGCAATTCGTATCCGTCTTTAAAATGAGAATAATTAAACCACTTTCAACTTCACTTTTTTATAGGGTGTACGAGTTTAATAGGCAAACATATCTATCACTGTCTGTTAATTTATATATTGACAAAAATGTTGATGAAGTTGAATTTCGCTTACTTAGTGAGCAACAGATGTGGCAGGATTTCACTTCTATTTCTGTTAAAGATTTTAACAGTGAATTGATTGATTTTGGTATGCCTAAAGATAAACCCGAAATTATTGTAAATGGCTACGCTTATGGTAAATATTCAGAAAACAATAGGTCAGCAGTCAATATTGAGGCAGGTAATATAAATAAAACTTTAACTGTATATGGTGATAGGTTTTGGATAAATGGTAAGCCTAGCTCCCCAGAGGGTTTTGACGAGTTACCAATTTCTCTTAGTAAAGCTTTTGGAGGAAAAAATGTACCTTCCAATACAATAGGCAAGGGATCTGAAAAAATATCTAAGCCTGATGGAACGGTTGTTACTCCTCTTCCAAACGTTGAGGATCCTAATCACCCTGTGATATATCCAGATAAAATATATCCAGTAGCAACTTTCAGCGCACTTCCTATTGAATCTCCTAATAGAAATAAATTACTTGGTACATACGATAGGAATTGGCAGGAAAAATTCTTTCCTGGATTTGCTAGTGATATTGATTGGTCTTATTTCAATCTCTCACCTGTAGACCAGAGATTAGCAACAATTAATGGTTTGAAAATGAAATTTACTAATATGAATCCTTACAAAAAAATAGTACATTTCAAAATTCCAGACTTAAAGCCCTTAATTTTTTTATTGCCTAGGGGGGATAAGTCATTAAAAACACCCTTAGAGTTGAAATTACAATCGTGTTTGGCTTATCCTCATAAAGAAACTTATATTCTTAGTTATCATGTTTCAACTCCAGTTGAATCTTCAGAAGTAACTGATATCTTTGATTTTTTAATGTTGGCTATCGAAAAAACACAAAGTAAAAGGTCTTTAGAACATTATCAAAATGTTTTAAACATTAGATCAAATCTGAGAAAAGCCAACCTTTATGCTACCTTTGATGAAATGTTGATAGATCAGGGTATTGATTTTAAGGGTTTGCCCCCTGTGCCTCTAAATAAACTTTTAAAAAGAAAATTATTTGAACTCAAACGAAAATTAAGCAACATTAAAGATATAAATAAAAAAGCCGAGAATTTAGATTTGGAACTTGTTGAAGATGCTAAGTTAAATTTTAGAAATTATTCTTATAAACCAGATTTCGAAAAAGATTTAAAGGATACTTTAGCTCAATTAACTTCAGATTCCTCTCCTGCATCACAGGAATTTAAAAAAATCCTTTCATCTATTGACTCCAATAATTTATATAAATTATTTGAATTAGTTGAATTAGATTATATAGAAATGGATTTCTTACTTAAGTTGCTAGTAGAATTAGATGATAGCAAAGATGAATCAGTGTTAGAAACTGCTAGAAAAATTCATTCAAAAAGAAAAGAATTAAATAAAAAAATTGAGTCGATTGATAATTTTGAAGTTGATCCTGATGAGAAATTAAAATATCTTAAAGATAAAATTAGCTTGACTAGAAACAAACTTATTGAAACTGTAGAAAATAGGAAATTTATTGATACGTCTAATCGTAACAAAACAGATTCGGATTTAGATTCATTTTTTAAAGATTGTGATGATAAATCTCTAATGTTTTTTGATAGCAATGCACCGACTATTGTTTACAACTCGAATTCAGTCAATAATGCTGTCGATTCTGTAGTTGAGCTGACGCATATAAATCAACTTTTTAAGTACTCTGTTAGTGGAATTAAAACTGAAATTATAGATAAGGATTTTCAGGAATTAGATTTAAGTGGAAAACCAATGCAACATTGTAGTTTTAAGAATGTTTCATTCTTAGACGTTGATTTCAGTGATAGCTTGTTAGGAGAATCAGCATTTGAAAACTGCGAATTCATTAATTGTATATTTTTAAATTGTAATTTAAACGAAGCAGAACTAAAAAGTTGTAAACTAATTTCTTGCGATTTAAACGGCATTAATAATGATAATTCTAAATTTCATAATGTAATTTTTTTAAAATGTAACATTACATTATGGAATCATACGAGATTTGTTTCATCAAACATTTTATTTAATGATTGCAATGTTTATTTTGTGACTTTCAATAGAGCAATCATAAAAGATATTGAATTTTACAATTGCAAGATTAATAAACTTACAATAATCAGCGGTAAATATAACTCTATTAAATTAATTAATTCTGAAGCCCTTAGTCTAAATTTTTCTACAGATAAAAAGTTTGTTATCGATTCTTTTACAATAGAAAACTCGAAATTAGACTCTTTTTTTATTAAAGATTTATCCAAAGTAAACCATTTCGTTATAAAGGATTCAAAATTAGTATTATCTACTATAAGGCAGTGTGAATTTGATTGTTTTGAAATTTCAAACTGTGATTTAAAAAACATTAATCTATCTAAATCAATTATAAGAAAATCTAAATTTTCAAAAGTTGATTTATCTAATTCTATTTTTACAGGATCTAAGATAGAAGATAGCCTTTGGTATGGTATTGATTTATCTTTCTCGCTTTTTAACAAACTAACTATTTTAAAAAGTACACTTAAAAAAATCAGTTTTTTCTCCTCAGACGTCTCAGAGATGAGTATTGATTCCAATACTGTTTTCGATGAGAACTATTTAAATAGAATGAATATTTTTCCAAAATTGAGGAATTAGTAAATGCAAAGCAATGATTCAATTAAGTTTGCTGAATTTTTGAATCTAGATCAAATCGAAAATTTTTCCTTTGAAAATTTAAATCTAGATGATAAAAATCTATTGCAAGGTTACGAATTTACAAGATGTATTTTTAAAAATATAAATTTTGAAAAATTGGATATTATCGATAATACTTTTCTTAATTGTGTTTTTTTAAATTGCAAGTTTAATAATTGTAAATTAAATAATAACGTATTTACTGGTTGTAAGCTCTCAAACTGTATTTTTTTGAATTGTTCTATTGATATATTTGCTTTTGCTTATACAGTTTTTGAAACCACTTTATTAAATTATTGTACGATAAAAAATTTTTTTATTACAGAATCTGATTCTATAGAATTAAGTATCTTAGATAGTTCACTTGAAGTGTTTAGTTTACTGAATCATCAAGTTAAGTTTGCTTGCCCTAAATTGAATTTTTCCAATTCAAATACTAAGTATTTTACAACGAATATGATTTCATTGGCAAATGCATCTTTTCATTTATCTGACATTGAGTCACTTATATATATAGACTCTTCATTGCCCGAAGAATATACTTTTAATAAAATTTCTTTGATTAAATCCCAGTTTACAAATAGCACCTTAGACAATATTGATTTTTCTGGATGCGATTTATCAAATTCATGTTTTAAATCTTGTAGTCTTAAAAATTGTAATTTTAAAAACGCTAAATTAGAAATGTGTTTGTTTCTTGACTGCAACCTAGAAAATTCTATTTTTAATAATTCTTTAATGAAAATTTGTAATTTTACTGGTTCAAATATTTCGGGTTCCAATTTTGAAAACTCTGATTTATCGATGTCTATATTTAAGAATGCACAAGCCGTTAAATGCAATTTTAAGGAAAGTAATTTGCAACTATCAGATTTTTCTCATTCAAATATTACTGGATCAAATTTTATGGAATCAAACTTGGATCGTACCAAGTTTCACTCTGTTATCGATTTAGATGTTGTTTGGGGTAATAGAATTAATTCTATAGGTGATGATAAAGATTTATTGGAGGCAGAACTATGGTTGACAAAAATATAAAAACTAATGAAAAAATTCCTATAGATTTCGACTTTCAAGATGGTATTGGTAATTCTCTGAAGGATCTTTTAGATAGAGATTTTAATAATCAGGAAAAATCCACTATTGGTCATAGAGCTAAAGTAATTTCAATTGATTCATCAAATCTATACACAGTAATTATTGATAATCAAATTGAAATAAAGTGTAAGAGGTCAGTTAGTTGCTTAATTAAACCAGTATTAGGTGATGTTGTATTAGTGAATTTGGACAAAAATAAATTTGAAGATAATTATATCTTGTACATCCTAGATAGAGATAATGTTGACTTGTCTTATGAAGTGGACTTAAATTTAACATTTACATCACCTTGTTTTAAAGTTTCATCCGCACTATTTTCAATTAGTTCTAAAAGAATGTCAGTGAAAACTCAAGACTATAAATTGCTAACCAGTGATTTTGAAGCTACCACTCAAAATTTTAATGTGTTCTCTAACAAATTAAATTTTTTAGCTAATTATTCTTATAAAACCGTTATTTATAAGGATGAATTAAGAGCCATGAATTTCGATCATACGGCTACAGGAATTGCTAAGCTGAGTGGGAACTTGACATACGTTCAAGGCAATGAAGTTCTAAAATATGATGGTAAATTAATGCTAGCAGGTTAAGGAGAAAAATTATGTTTGCAAATTGTCAGTTAGGTGGAATGGATTTAGGTTTTCCAGATGTATGTAAAACTCCAGTACCTCCTGTACCATACCCTAATATTGCACTAGGTCCAACAACTATACCAGTGTGTTTTAATACTTTACTTATGTGTACACCCCGTCATAATTTAATGTCTTTTCGACCCATCACTCAAGGTGATACACCAGGTGTAGGTTTAGGGTTGGTTTCACAAACAGTTATGGCACAACAAAGGCATGTAACAGGTTCTTTTACATTTGTAGTAAAAGGTGCACCACATACTAGAGTTACTAGTATGGGTCCTGCAAATTTAATTAATTGTCCACTTTCTTATAGGACAGTCCCGAGTCAATTTAAAGAAATTCTTTTGTGTCCATGAATTTATAAATCCTATCAAATATTAGAACTTATTCAAGTTATCCTCACTAATTTTATAATGTCATTTAAACATTGTTAGTGCATATTTATAATATTTAAAGTAGTTCTATTTTCAAAAGTGGAAAACATATTAATTTTTTTTCTGTTTTTGCGGTTTTTTGGGTATCCAATTATAGCTAGATTTTAATAAAATTAAATCTCTTTTATGATAAATTTGGGTTTCCCAAATTGGCAAACATAAACATGAGTATCGAGGCAAATTAACTGCCGTTGACGAAGGGTTGTTTTACACAAATAATTTACTATACTTATCTATTTTCGGTAGAATCCATCTATAAGTGCTTTATTTTTAATTTCCAAGTCAATCCTATGGATTATATAATTCAATCACTCTACGCTTGTTGGTATTATTTGGTACTAACAAAGTGGTGGTTTGTCTTAATTGTGACAGGGCTGTTTTTTTGCTTTTCAATTTATCTTGAGAATAAAAAGAAAGGTAAAAATAAGAAAAACAAGAAGTGGATTCTTCTGGACTCCCTTTTTTTACGGTATTGTTTGGCATATTCTCATATGGTCCTATAGGTTTATTGGGTAATGTTATCCAATCTCCCAATATTTATATTCTAAACAAATTAGGTCATGAGGTTGACGTCGAAGTTGTAGATTCATGGGAGTCTAATACTCTGATAAATTACCGGTACATCAATTGTTTTAAACTTCGCTACAAAACTTTAGACAATCAACAAATTGAAATTAATAGGTGTCAACCTTGGTATTTTGAAGGATATAAACTTGTTTACTTGCCCCATTATCCAAAAGTGATGTCAATTTCAAATCAAGATAAATAATTAGATCTTGTGACTTACGTTTTTTATCCTAATAATTTCGTGTTCAGTGATATGGAGGTAACTTTCAATTGCCACTGTCGTTTCACTCACGCCCGCTGAGCTTGAAGACTCTAGTCGTTGACTAAATTCGCTACCTGCCTCCAAACCGAAAAATCTAGTTACATTTACGTTTGCATATTTTTGTTAAAATTACCGATTTTTTCATTACAAGTTGTATATGCAATACATAATTCAAACATTTACGCCGCAATTTATTATTTCTTCGTATCGCCTTGGATTTATGTACCCGTAGTACTGGTAGTGGTCGGGGGCATTGCCACATTAATAAATCGAAAAAAATCAAACGAATCGGTATGGGTAGGCGAAGAAGATTCTCATAACACAAAAAAGACACCTTTGTTTTGGAGGCTTGTTTTCCTTGCTGGGGTGGCAATAACTTCGTATCTCACCATGCATTTAGTCCAACTCCTATTTATGCCAATCAACAATTTCGTTGTTAATGCGTTGGGCGTTGAGGCGGCTGTGGCCGAGGTTTCAAAGCACAATCGAAATGGCATTCATAATGATGATGCACTCAAATGCTACAAGCTGAGTTATGTGACTATGAACGGCACGGAACATCTAATTGATCGATGCGAGCCTATCTATTCACATTCGCATGAAATTTATTATTTGCCATATTATCCAGAGGTTATAGCAATACCTGAATAAACATCGAGCCCTAGCCATATATCCTCGAAATATGGCTTAGGGGCACACTAAAATATAAATAATATTTTTAGATTCTTTACTTAAACCAAATATCTTTTGGGCTAAGACTGACCTTACTATTGTCTTTAAATTTTTTTAGAAAAGATAATAATTTTTCTGGTAGTAAGTTATTTGAAATCCAAATACTCTTATTATCGAATCCTTTTCGTTCTAATTTTTTTAGGAGGTTTTGATCTTTAATAAAGTTTGACTTAAATTCTTTGGAGCCTTGAGAAGAAAATAATTTGTATAGGTCGTTTTTGTTTTTTAACAAAGAGCATGACTTTAACAATTCATTTTCCAAATTGTTAGCCTGACCTAATAAATAAACCTTACTTGCCTCTCTTATTATTAAATTGCAGTTTGATTCAAAATAATCCAAATTGGTTAGATCATCTGTATCGAATATTAGGTAAACTATATTATCTTGACTTCTAGAAAATAGCCTGGTTTGTGTTGAAATCTTATTTTTATTAAACCAGCAGCTAAGAATATTTATTCGTCCTGATTGTAAATAATCGTTTTTAATTAATGAATCAACCAAGTGTTTCTCAGTTTCACCCTCAACTAAATACCAATAGACATAGTTCTATCTAGACATCTAATAAATCTTCCAGCTTAGAAGTATCTGGAATGGTACCAAATACATTGTTACGTAAGTAACCAATTAAACTGCGGTCATTTTTCTTTATCTTGTCTTCAGCTTGAACAACACTTGTGTGTTCTTGAGGTTTGTTCATAAATAAATATGAATGTACTGGCAAGTTTAAATCGAGAACATCATAATTGAGAGTTGTATAAAATAACTGGGAGTGTCTAGGTAAATTTTGTATAACAAGGCTAATTATTTTTTGTTCTATTTCAGTGTGCACATAAGCCATAGCCTCATCCACATAAAATATAGAACTTATATCATTATCCCTAAATTGAACCATTACATCGAAGAGTCTGGCTATAGCTAACCCGTTAAAAGTGCCATTGGATAATCGATCTTTGTTTGTTATATCACCATAGGTATCAAGAACCAATTTATCTTTGTTTTTGAAATTGATGGTAAAGCTCTGTAAATTGTGTTCATCATCTTTATTTTCAGATATATTCTCTATCGATGGGTCAAAGGTTTTTAGTACCGCTTCTAGTATTAGATTATTTTTTAATTGAGGCAATTGAGCTAAATCCTTTTGTATATTGGATTCAATTTGATAGAACCATCCAAAACAAGGGTTAGTTAAACCTTGAGAGATTAAAGAGAAAAATTCAAAAGAAAAAATATTTTCCTTAAATTCATAATAATATTTGCTCTTCTTACTGTCTGAAATTAGATTAACCCGTTTCCTAGCTGAATAAACTGTATCTTCTAACCTTAGACGTGTGAAGTAGTAGGTGGCATTTATATGTGGAACATTTTCCAATTTAGACGGATGCCAAACTAGTTTCAGTCGATTGAGTTTCTTATCTTCATCGTTAGGGAAAACATATTCAATTTCTATTTCTGCTTCCGAGGACTTATCATAGATAAATTTTTCTATTGATGGAATACGAGAAAGGCAAACAAGAGCTTGTAAAGCATACAAAAGTTTACCTAGAGAACTTTTCCCGCTTGGATTAGAGCCCGAGATTATACAGACTTTTTTAAATCTGAAATTATTGAACCCTTCAAGAAATTCATCTGGAATAGTACTATGTTTAGATTTTCGCTTAATGCTTAAATCTATAAATATATCTTTAAAAGAAAAAAAATTCTTAATTTTTATCCCAGTAATTATCATGATAAGTTCCAAATTCTGGAAGTTAACTGATTATAAATATAACATGTCCAAAATTATTATTCAACAATTTTGGCTACAAATTTCACCCTAAATATTCCCGTAAAAGTACCCTAGCTACAATACCTTATTTTTCCCACACAAACTTCTTCTGATGAATACTCAAGCAGCCTCATTAAAACAAATTGGCCTTAGATTTGGAATTAAAGGTGGTTTACTTATCTTCTTTGTATATCAAATTATTGATTTAGTAGGTTGGATAATCTAATATGGATTGTTTAGTGTAATTATATTTAAATTGTGCACTTTAGTTATAAAAAATTTTCTAAGTCAATCTGTAATTCCTGATGACTATAATTTTGTACTTAATTTAATGATTGTTACTGCTAGTTTAAATATTCTTTTGGGCTTTTATTCAATATTCTTAAAATACAAAATACTGTGCTTCACAAGGGATAAAAGCAATCCAAAATTACCTAGAAAAATCTTTACAGGCTCAGTTATTTATTTTTAATCTTTTCCCTGAAATAGTCCAACGGAAATAATTTCTGATGATAATAATCAACTACAATATCGTCGCATTTACCATTAAAGGTAAATGTATATTTGCCCATCCCCCAATTTAATTCACTGACCTTAAGATCAACAAAAGAAAGCATATGTTGCTTTAAAAATATCTTAACTTGTTCAGGAAAAGATTCCTGATAAAAAGGTAAGTTTGACGTAACTAGACAAGTGTCTCCATTTTGTTCAAATTTGGTATCATCTTTAGATAATTCACTGTATACTTCATGAAATTCTCGAAAATATTCAGGTGAAAAAACTCATGCATTAAATTTTGGTAGAACACATTTGGACAAGATAAAGTGAAGCCAAAACCAAATCTTACACTATCTGCTTTTACAAGATCTGGTCTCACATTGATGAGTTTTAGATTATCAAAAAGCAATCTATAAAAAATGTATTCTGCATAGAATTTCCAATCTTCATTTTTAATTTCTAATGGCAATATAACTCTACATTGCTCAGATCCAATTAATGGCACTTTGTTATTGCTGAAGTCTTTGCTTATCCCATGTGAAATGAAACCTAAATTAAGAGACAAAACCAAAATTAAAAAGTTTATAAATTTGAAAATTGCTTTATTCATATGAAGTAAATTTTAGCTTTTGGTAAAGCGAGTTAAATTTGGTTGTCGTTGGCACTATCTGGATTTCAATATTTTCTTGTATATATTTCTTAAAAATTTTTCTGTAGAGGGTTTACTAATCAAATCATAACAAGTTGCAATTAATAAGGTTTTGGAGTGGTCTTCACTGTGCTCATAAAAAGTAATGTAATAAGCACTTGATTCTCTTAAAGATTTATTAATATATTCATTAATAGGCGTCATAACCGTTTTAACTTTTAATTCTGAATTACCCTCGTTAAGTGAGTTAGACCAAATTTTTCCCTCTTCAGAAATAGTTTCGTTATTTTGATTAGCCAAACAGCTGGCAAAAGCAAAACTTCTTAAATTATGTAATAGTTTATTGTTTACATGGGTTTTTGAATAAGAGAATGGGGAAGAAACAAATAGTAATAAAAACAAAAAAAACTTAGTTAATTTCATGATAGCTCCCAAAATTGTGTTTTTTTGGTTTTGATATTAGCATTAGAATTCATAATATATCTAGAATAGTTATCATGTTTAGGCTCTCTATATTCCAACCCGTTGAACAAAGCAATATGTCCTGTGGAATTAACCCAGTTTATGTCGAAAATAACAATTCCACTTTTTAGGGCAAATAAATCATCAAAAGGGCTTGTTATATCCAATATGCTTGGTGTTCCCAAAGTCTAAAGAATATATTTTTTTAATTCCCTTACCCTAAATAGTAGGTGATGTCCTTCTTTGGTTTTTAAAGTTTCGAGACCCAATTTTTTAGTTATTGTGGGATCAATTTGGAAATCTGATTTATTTAAAGCAACACTCATTCTACTAGCACATGCATTACCGCTTTCTCCAAAGCCACGTATATTTATATTTCTTTCAACCTGACCGCCTAGCCAAGTATAGAGATCTTTAAGTGTGGAAAATTGTGAGTGCAGAGGAAAATTATTCCATAAATTCAAAAAAATTGGCTTTTTCATAATATCGATGCAAAATTTGAATTTACAAAAATAGTAAAACTTATCTGTTTCTTAAAGATTACACACCTAAATAGTCAATATAAATCTACATTGGCTTTTTTGGCACTTTTCATAACAATAGCATATGTTATGGGATTATGTTTGTTGTCAATGCCGATTTAAGATGTCCACTACTGGATTACCGTTGACAGGGGCTACGATTGTGTATTGGTCAGGTTATAGACTACCTAAAAACTTATTACAAAATACAAATTTCTATACCTACCTAGATTTCAAAACTTTCTTATATATGTTTCTTAAAAATTTTTCTGTAGAGGGTTTGTTGATAAATTCAAAACAGGTAGCTACTTGCAATGTTTTAGTATGATCTTCACTATGTTCGTAAAAGCCAATGTAATATGCACCTGGCTCCTTAAGATATTTATCAACAAATTCATTTATAGGATATAAAACATTATCAAGATCAAATTCTACGTTGCCTTCATTAATATTATTTGCCCATATCCATCCTTCTTGAGACAGAAATTTGTTTTCTTGTGTAGCTAAACAACTTGCAAAAGCAAAACTTCTCAAATCGTCCCATAGTCTTTTATTTTCTTTAGTTGAAGAATATGAGCTTGTGCTTAAAAAAGAAAAAAGAAGCATAAGAAAAATTTTATTTAACTTCATGATATCTCCCAAAATAGACTTCTTTTAGTTTTAATCTTTGGATTCGACTCTTTAACGTATGTCGAATAATCATCATAAGTAGGTTCTCTATAATTTATCCCGTTGTAAAGAGCAACATGACCTGTAGCATTACCAAATGGGATATCAAAAAATACTATCCCACTTTTTAATACGAACAAATCGTCAAATGGGGTTTTAATGTCTTTTATGGTTGGTATTCCTATGGTATGTGTAAGGTATTTCTTTAGTTCATTGACTCTAAAGATAATGTGCGTTTCATCTTTAGCTTTTAGAGTCGTAACATTTAGTTTTTTAGCCAATTTAGGATCAATTAAAAATCCAGATTTGTTCAAAGCAACACTCATCCTGCTTGCACATGCATTACCGCTTTCTCCAAAGCCACGTATATTTATATTTCTTTCAACCTGACCGCCTAGCCAAGTATAGAGATCTTTAAGTGTGGAAAATTGTGAGTGCAGAGGAAAATTATTCCATAAATTCAAAAAAATTGGCTTTTTCATAATATCGATGCAAAATTTGAATTTACAAAAATAGTAAAACTTATCTGTTTCTTAAAGATTACACACCTAAATAGTCAATATAAATCTACATTGGCTTTTTTGGCACTTTTCATAACAATAGCATTTCTTGCCGTTTTAAATCATCGATGAAATACTTATGTAAATATGTTTTATTAGAATCGTCAGTGCTTAAAAATTCCCAAGTATTAATCCAATCTTATGTTAATTTGTCGATTTGAAATCAATAGCTCCAAAAAATCAGCTAAGTTAATTTGTCCTGGTATTGGTACATTTGAAGCTTTTACTGGAAAAGAAGCCTTTTTATACTACATCCCAAGGTTGGAAGTTGTGCTTTATTAGGTTGTATATCACTTACTTATAAAAGTGAATTTGATTTTTTAAGGGCTAAGCTTTTAAACCAAGAGCCGATGAACATTCCAAGCACAAGCATCAGAACATACGGAATCATTCTTGTTAGAGCTCTAGATTCTATTAAAAACGTATGTTAGCTAAAACATTTAAACTTTTACTGGTTATTTTTACTTTCATAGCCATTTATTATTTTGTATTTGAATTGAATGAAGAAGAATTGAAAATGTTCTTCGAACATGACCCTGAACCCTATAATGGCGAATTTGCACTAGATGTAATAATTAAGTTCTGTCTTATTTTTATTCCTATCTCCTCCTTAGCATCTTCAATACTAATCACTTCAATTGTTAATTTCATCAAATTCGATGCCATTAAAGTTATTTCAAATATATGCAAAATAGTTGATCAGATAATAATTTTTATTTTGCTTTTTATTGCACTCGTCTTAACGACATCCACTCTAAATTTAAATCTAGGTTTAAGTATCCTAAATGAAGAAGAAATGGAATATGCATTCACTATTTTTGATGTAATGATGAAATTTGATATGCAATCTGCTGAAGATATTTGGGCTTACGAATATTTTCATGCAGCATTTATTAATTCCCTGGCTGTAATAATTCTGTACGTGCTTTCAAAAATATACGACTTGATTTATTACAAATTTGTAAGCAAACATTTGAAAGCTAGTTAAAAAATATCCCATGTTATGTAAAATTTGTATGGATCAAGTTTGATAACTATATTTTCTCTAGGAGAATAGGCAGAGGACTCCTTTTCTTCCCTAAGGTATTTACGTACAGTATTTCTAGAAACATCAAGCTCTTTTGTGAGCTTAATCGAATAACCCAGCTGATATAAGTTTTTAATGAACAAAATCGCCTCCTCATCTAACTTGAATTGCGACCTAAAAAATCGCTATTCTAACTAATTAGAGGGAGTCCATTTTAATTGCCGATTACACCACAAAATAGTAAAGTGCCATAACCTTATTTTTGTTCAAGTAACTATAAGTTCATAATACTTATTTATATTTATAATGCTTTAAGAATTTTTCTTTCATTAAGTATGGTTTATAAAGGTATAGATTGCTTTAAGCACTCAGATGATGGATTTTGGAGGGTTAAACTGAATAGTCATTTAGAAGTATCTGTTCCCTCTTATACAAGAGTTATTCTTGGTGAGATTAAGAACGATAGGCGATTTTTTTATTTTATGAAGGGTTATATAAAAATCAGGAAGCTTCAATAAGTTTAAAAAATGGTGACCCTTTCATGGGTAGGATGCTTAATTATAGAGAGAATGTTAATTTGGTTTTGAATCTTAATGTTAGTGCTAGTAGCAACGAACAGGAACAAATTGATGGAATCCTTGTAACCCCTATAGGTAACTTGCATTGTAAATCATGGGGTAGACCCTATCACCCAGGGTTTCAAATAATTTTAGACTCTATTTATAGAATTAAGTTTCCTGATTATCCTCATAAAGGATCTACTACATATAATACTGATACACATTTATATAAAGTATGGTTTGGTCTTGAATTACTAATAGGTAGTGAAAACATAACAGACCGCTATCTTCATATTGGACAAACCTCTCATGGTTGTGTGTCATGCTCGGGTGGTGAATTATGGACAAGTTTATGTGAGTACCTATTAACAAGCAGAGTTAAAAATAATTTTGATACTGTAGGGTTTTTAAAGGTTAATTATATATGAACTTAAAAAATAGTTTTATTTATATTTTTGTGTGTGTATTGATTACTATAAATCCATCTTTAGCTAACAATGATAGAAATAAAACTAAAGATGAATTCATTAAAAGTGTCCTGGAAACAAGAGAAAGCTATCCAAAATATAAGATTAATAAATTATTTGAAGAAGGTAAAAAAAAGAAATGGGATTCAAGGGATGAGTTAGTATATCGTCCAAGCCCACAAGGAAAAATTTTCTGTAGTGAAGTTCTTATTTACCCAACTGCAGAATCTGCTTATGAGTGTGCATTCAGTTATTTTATTCCTTATATGGCATATAGATCCGAAGTAAGTCCAGAATCTAATGAAATGATGCATTTGTGGATAAGTATCTACTTAGAACTAGCTAGAATATTGTTAGAGAAATATGACCATCACTATGCGTATTATTACTCCAAATACGATAATAAGGACTTTTGGCAAGATAAAGTAAATCATCTGCAGAATTGTTTGGATAAATACACAGCAAATTTTTCAAATAAAGATATAGATATGTCATGCATTACACCTATAAGATCACCTTATTTAAATAAACCGAGGAGATTACCAAAAGAGGTGTTAAGGAGAATTTTAGAGAATTAATATCTTGGAAGTCTGCAACTCTTTTTTGGGGAAAAAAGTTTCGCATATTCAGACTTGCATATAAAAATTTATGAGCCTGTAATTTTCATGTATAACTCATCACCTAAACTTCCAAATAAGCAACCCATTTTGGCTCTGTTGAATGTGATTTATGAATAAAGTTTTAAGGTTGTTTTTCGCATTAATTTTATCTAGCTTTTCTGAGTGTGTACTTTCATCACCAGAAATAGATGCTGAAGCTATTGTTCAAAAAATATTCAAGAAAGAATGTTTCAGAGGCTGATAAGAACAAATTCGTTAAGGCTTTGCAGCAAGATATAATTAGAGAACATTACTATGGACCATATGGTCTATTTAAGTATTACTGTGCACCGAATTATCCTACTTTAGAAACTTTGTTTAAATGCGAACATGCACTTTATTTTATAGCATTAACAAAATTTAAAGATAAAGATAATGACCTATCTGTACTCAATGATATTGAATCGAGATTATTAGCGGTTAATAAGATATTAGCCAAATTAACTCCCAATGATGAAATATTCACACACCCAAGATTGAACAATAAAAAATATTGGGAAAAAAGGGCTGACATATTATTAAAGTGTGTGGAATTATTTAGAACTTCGGGAAAGCCAGTTACAACTAGTGAATGTAAAAAAGTAACTCCTTCTGCACTCACAGGAAAGCCCTGGAGGTTTGTGCCTGAGTTTAAAAAAACTCTCGACAAGGTTCCACTAGTTGAGTAGCTATTTTAAAAAACTGTCATTATGTATACAATTTTGTTGTCGGCAATCGTAAAATGACCCCAGTCGGCAATTAAAATGGACTCCCTCTAATTAGTTAGAATAGCGATTTTTTAGGTCGCAATTCAAGTTAGATGAGGAGGCGATTTTGTTCATTAAAAACTTATATCAGCTGGGTTATTCGATTAAGCTCACAAAAGAGCTTGATGTTTCTAGAAATACTGTACGTAAATACCTTAGGGAAGAAAAGGAGTCCTCTGCCTATTCTCCTAGAGAAAATATAGTTATCAAACTTGATCCATACAAATTTTACATAACATGGGATATTTTTTAACTAGCTTTCAAATGTTTGCTTACAAATTTGTAATAAATCAAGTCGTATATTTTTGAAAGCACGTACAGAATTATTACAGCCAGGGAATTAATAAATGCTGCATGAAAATATTCGTAAGCCCAAATATCTTCAGCAGATTGCATATCAAATTTCATCATTACATCAAAAATAGTGAATGCATATTCCATTTCTTCTTCATTTAGGATACTTAAACCTAGATTTAAATTTAGAGTGGATGTCGTTAAGACGAGTGCAATAAAAAGCAAAATAAAAATTATTATCTGATCAATTATTTTGTGTATATTTGAAAGAACATTAATGGCATCGAATTTGATGAAATTAACAATAGAAGTGATTAGTATTGAAGATGCTAAGGAGGAGATAGGAATAAAAATAAGACAGAACTTAATTATTACACCTAGTGCAAATTCGCCATCATAGGGGTCAGGGTCATGTTCGAAGAACATTTTCAATTCTTCTTCATTCAATTCAAATACAAAATAATAAATGGCTATGAAAGTAAAAATAACCAGTAAAAGTTTAAAGGTTTTAGCTAACATACGTTTTTAATAGAATCTAGAGCTCTAACAAGAATGATCCCGTATGTTCTGATGCTTGTGTTTGGAATGTTCATCGGCTCTTGGTTTAAAAGCTTAGCCCTTAAAAAATCAAATTCACTTTTATATGTAAGGGTTATACAACCTAATGAAGCACCTCTTCCAACCTTGGGATGGAGTCTAAAAAGGCTTCTTTCATTTGAATTATAAGTCGTAAAGTCGTCAATTTTATTATCGACTCTAAATAGAGCAAACCAGTCATCTTTCAGTGTTGGTTTGGGATTAATACCGAAATACTTAAGAGTTTCCTTGTAATGTCCCAAAGGTCTATCAACAATCCAGTAACTACCTGGAGGAATAGGAGCGTAGGTTATATGAGCACACTCCAATCTATTGGTATAGGGTTCTTTTCCAGTAAAAGCTTCAAATGTACCAATACCAGGACAAATCAACTTAGCTGATTTTTTGGAGCTATTGATTTCAAATCGACAAATAAGCATGAAATTAGTATGATTACTCTAAATATTTACTACTTACAATGATAATGAATCTTATTTTCATTATTGTTTCAATGGTAATTTCAGATTGACTATTGCAATTATATATTTGAAATTTTAAATCGTATAAGGCAGAAAACGTAGTCCAGGGGTGAATGATATCGCAAAGAAGCAAATGAGAAATGTCAAATGCAGTTCAGATATGTCTGCTAGCTAATGTTTTAAATCTTTATGAAACAGATAAATTTTAGTATTTCGGAAAATTAAAATAATTGAATTGTTAATATAAAAAATTTATTTTTTAAATTCATTAAATAAATTTTCGTAACACTCGCAATAACCCATTTGCTAATACCTTTATACGAGGCTTTGGATAAAGCGGTAATGCATGTGCTAGTAGGATTAGTGTTGCTTAGAATAAGTCGGGTTTATAAATTGATTCCATAATAATTAAGAAACTGAAAATAAAAACTTTAAAGGCTAAAGTTGGAACGCTCATTAACTTTAGAATGAGTGAACTTAAGAAATACCTTACACATATCATAGGAGCTCCAAGCTTAAAATACATTAAAACCCCATTTGATGATTAGTTAAAATTGAAAAGTGAGATATTTTTTTGATATCCCATTTGGTAAAGCTACAGCCCTATTCACTCTAAAGAATGGGACAAATTATAGATAACCTACCTTCGATGATTACTTTACATATGTCAAAGAGTCAAATCCAAAAAAATAAAACTCAAAGAAGTTTATTTTGGGGGATAGTATGAGATTTATTAAATTTAAGTATTTTTATTCTATCCGTTTTAGGTTCAATCTCTTAATCAGCATCTAAAGAAAACAAAGGAATATGGCATAATTTGAGAAGTTTTACTTTTTTCAAGTTGTTTTGCTGGACAAGACAACAAAATCTTGTCTCTAGAAGGGATTATATGGGCCAAAATATATATGAAGGCAACTTAGAATTTGACCTTGATAATGTTATATTTCCTATAAATGAATTAATTTATAAATCGCTAAAGGAGCCTATTACGTATTACATTGGTTTTTATAAACCTAGTGAAGATCATACTTAAACATTACTAGTAGCTACTTGTTTTGAATATGTGAATAACCCATCTAAGATGAATTTATAAGAAATAAATACAAAAGAATTTTGAAATCTCGATAGGATATATTAAGTTTTTATGAAATTCATTTGCTCCTTGAATTTATTTCAAACAAAATATTATTCTGAACAATAGGAAAATATGGCTAAATACAGGGTGTTATACACTTATTGTATAAGAGTGGGATATATTATATTGCGATTGACACATTGGTTTAACTTATTTGGTAGATAATAGAAATTAATCACCTTTTTTAAATTTAGAAACCGTTATGAGCCGACCACAATACATTGATCTAACAAAACAATATCCTCAAAGAAGTTTATATAAAGATTATATTACGTTGCATAAACATTTGGGGGGTACTGCAGCACTAAATTTAGGTAAAGAGTTCATTAATACTTGTGCTACACGTATAAGTGTCGCCCTTAATGGTGCAGGTCATACAATTGACTCCTATTATTTAAATAAAATTGGTTTCCAATATTTTTCAGACAAAAATAAAAAACCGATAATCTATAGATTAGATGTATTAGTTAAATATTTGACTTATAAGTGGGGTAAACCAGAAATTTCTAAAAAAATACTATTGAAGATTTTGGTAGAAATAAGGGAATAATGTATTTTAATATAGCTTTTAAAGATGCTTCAGGGCATATAACACTTTTTAATGGATCTGGAACTAATTTTGGAAAATTCCCTGATATGGTCCATGACGATTATTTTGGTCATAAGGCTTTGAATTACGTGAGTTTATGGATATTAAAAGATTAGTACCAAAATTAGTGATAATTTTTTACTTTGTTGCCTTTATGGTTCTAAAAGCCGATGCTAAGGCACCTGAAGCGGATTATCCTAAGGAAATTTTATTTGCGACTTGTCTAGCCTCACAAAATCTTAATGTTTATAAAGAGCAAGGAGAGATTTGGTTAAATGATTTGCGAAGCTCCTATCAAAAAAATCCTAAAAACTTTGATCAACTATTCAAGAATTCTGTAGAGTCAATATCTTCATTGCCAATTCCATATTTTTCCGTAACAAAAAACAGATATCAGGAACCCGATCGCTTTTATACAAACCCTCTTTTCGTCTGCCATAGATATGTGGATTTGATTGCGGATGAAAGGTCTAAGAATTTTTCTATGAATGAACTTTTGTTTAAGGGTATAGAAACGTTTTACGAAAAAAACATTATTTTTGTAAATTGTATGAGTGAATTAACTAATAATTCTTTTGGTGGTTTAGATTTTATAGAAGGTACAGAAGCCGAAATCAAGTTAAGTAGAGAGTTCAAGGATGCATTGCCACTTATACAAGATTTAATCAAAAAAGATAACTCTGATTTGAAATCGGTACCTGCGAAATACTGCTACCATTTTCAGCAAAGGCAAAGTAGACAAAGATGAAATTAATAAATTCTCTCTTGATTTACATAAGTATGATTAGTTGTACTTCAGTAAATGCAAAATACTTTATAGACAATATAGAGCAGGTTGAGGAGGAAATGGCCTTTGCAATTTGTCTTGAAAATCAACCCCATCCATATCTAGCAAACCAGGGCAATGAATGGCGTAAAAAACTAATTTCCAGAACGTCAGGACTGCTCGATTCTTCTGAGTTTTATGATTTTAAAATTCTTTATTTTCTATGGAATTTCCCTCAGCTTTTTGATGAGGATAGAATTAGTAAAAAATATTTTTCAAATGGACTTTTCTTTTGTAAGCGTGCTGTTGAGCAAAGAAAATATTTTGAAAAGTATGAAGACGATTCTCTAAAAAGTTTTTTACAAATTCAAAAAAAGGAAATGATTGAAGGTCTTTCATTCGAGTTTTGTTTGCAGTCATATTCAAACGAATATTTGTCAAACCTATCACACTCCTATCAAGACAGAAATATTCAATTTGACAGCGACTTTGTAAATAAAATTAAAAACATTTCAATCCTTCAAAATACTGACTCCGAATCGCCCATTATGACGTGCTATCAAAAAACTAAGGGTACTCAATTGCAGTCATTCATTAAGGAGTATTTCAGTGAATAAGTATTTCTTTTTATTGATTTACATGTTTTCTAACAGTGCTTTTGCAAATGATTTAAACGTAAAAGAAGCTGCATTGATTTCATGTTTTTCGTTACAGCAACACCCACTTTTAGTGCAAAACGCCCTAGAGTGGGAGCAGGAATATAAAACAAATGATTGGTTTGATGAAAGCCAATACACAAAAATTTATAAATCTGTTTTAGAAATTGAAAAATCTCATCCAATGCATTTTCGCGAAAATACACAGAGTAACTGTGTTTCATGTTCTCAGAGTAGTCATATTGCTGAACCCATATATCACTGTTCTCTTGTATCAAACATGTTATCTAGAAATCCTCCGCCTCAAGAATATAAAAATATTAAATTTTCACCACTCACAAAAAAAGAAGCTATTGAAAACTTAATTGTAGAAAAATGCATTTCCCAGTCAGGAGATATTTTTTTTATCAGTCAGTCAAATAGTACATCTACTCGTATGTCAAATGATTTATCTGTATTGGATGAACATTTAGATTTTATAAATAATACGTTATTGCCTAAAGTGAAAGACTTTGCCAGTGAAAATTTTAGAAATTATCATGATCTAAATGGTGTGCTTAAGTTTTGCTTCAAGTTGTCTGAAAAGCCTGAAATACATTCGATATTGAAAAATAATTTTGAGGATTGATATGAACTTACTCTATAGTCAGATAACACTTTTTATAAGTAGTTTAATATTAATATCTCTTCCATCATTCTCAAATGAAAATGTTGACAATCTAGAGGAAGAAATTGCATTTTTTTCTTGTCTTCAGATGCAGGATGACGATATTTACAAAACAATGGGGAATTCTTGGAAGAAGGATTTTCTAAAGGAAAATCCAGTACATGATATCAATAGACGGAATGTAGGTAAGGCTGTAAAGTCGCTTGTTTCATCATTGCCACTAAAAGAATATATGTACTTGAAGCCAGAGTCAGATGGCGTGCCTAAGATTAATCAAAATGTATTTTATCTATGTAAGCGAGTATCTTATAACTTAAATATAATGTCGCCCCCAATTTCTATGGATTATAAAAATTGGAAAATTGAGGAGTTTCCGATTATTAGCGATGAAGAAATGGGAGAAATTATAGCTTTCGAGGGATGTATGGCTAAACTGGGGCATGAGTCGTTTATTAAAATGTCCAAACCCAAAATTTACACTGAACAAATTAAAAAGCTAGGCGACGAATTAAGAAAATTTGACTTAAAAGATAGTGACTTGGCTGTTCGTGAATGTTTTAATTTCTCGAAAAAAGGACGCATAAAATCATTTACGGGAAAATAAGGCACTCATTAATTTTGCCTAAGATGTTGATGTTTATGCGTTTAAGTTGGGTACCCCATAAAAACCCAAGAAGACAGAAATTATACTGATATCAATTGTTACTTCGAAATTAACTGACTAATAATCAAGCAAAACTCACCATTTCGCTCGAAACTTAGTCGAATATTCTACCTACTTTTGAGTAATATTTGAATATCACATAGTGTTTTTTAAGTTTAGGCACTTCCGTGATTTGGAGAATTTGAGGAACGCTTCATAATCAAGTATCCTGAGTTGCTTGCGGATATAACTAAGGTTTTGAGTTCTCCTATCGGGTGATTGACCAATGCTTCTAATATATTGCGAACTCTTGATTCAAAGTTTGGCGTGAAAATATGAAACTAGTGCTTACAAGCGGAAAGTTTCAAAGTCTACTGAAATCGATTTCATTGCCCGTAAGGGAGTTCATCAGTTATATATTCAATCAGCCCTAAATATGGATGCGGATTCAAAGCAAGTGCAAGAGCTTAGACCTTTGAGAGCTGTAAGAGATAATTTTTCAAAAGTAGTAATATCTAAATCATTGAACGTAGAATGAGCAGGGGTAAAGGCTTGTCGCATACTGAACAAAGATACAAAAATTTGAGAGAGAAAACATTTCTCCTAAGCAAGAAAATCACGTCGCTCCAAAAATACTTGAGGACAATGATTTATGTAGGGAATAGGGTGCCTGCGTGCAAGTAATTTACGAATGGCTAATTTGGGCCGTCGATAAAGTATGGCCATTGCCAATAATTTTCTATATCCTCTACGCATTTGCTCATGTTGTTCGTGTGCTGATTTTTAGAGCTTTAGGTGTCCGTAGTGTTTATGGCTATGGACTATCTATGATTTTTCATCCGCTATGGTGGATTATTCCAACAGTTTTGAATTTTATTATTGTTTTAATTGCCATGCTCTCATTAGAGGAATTCGTTTCGAGTTATGTAGGAAAGCATGGTGTCCAAACAGAAGCGTTTATTGTAAATCGTGAGAGTTCATCGATACTAGTGAATTACGAAGATACTTTACGAATCACATTGAGCTACAAGACTCATGATAAAGAAGATGTGACGGTAAGCTATTTAACTTCCAGCAATCCCTATTATCCGCCTACGGACTTCTCTAGTGAACCCAACAAAGGTGAAGTGGTTAACATCAAATATCTAAGACATAGACCTACTACTTTTGTTATTTTGAAAGATGAGAATTCAAGTATAAGTGATTGATGAAAAAAAAAGGGGTCTCGAATAAGACCCCTATAATGCATTTAATAGTAGTATTAGTTTGGTGCTTGGCTACCTTGAGTTCCAGGAGTTGCTCCCGAAGCTCCAGCAGATTCACCTTGCTGTGCGGCTTGTTGTTTTTGAGCTTCTTGGATACGTGCTTGTAGATTTTGCTCGTATAAAGCTTGGAAGTTTATGTCAGCTAAATTAAGTTGTGGAAGACCTGTACGTGTAACCATATCAGCAAGATTTACGCGCAAGTAATTGAACAAGTTAGCAGGACATACGATACCAAGCAATTGATCGATTTCTTGAACTTCAAAACCAGTAATTTCAAATATACCAGCTTGAGTGCCTTCTAACATATAAAGCGTGTGTTGACCAATTTTTGCATGCACAGTAGCACGAACTAACGAATGGAAGAATCTGTCAGACAAAGGCTCTGCTCCGATATTTACTGAAATCTCGTATTGAGGATTTTCTTCTGCCATAAAAATATGTGGAGCGTTAGGCATCTCAAGAGAGCTTTCTTTCAAATATGTTCTTTGTAGAGTAAATGATTTTTGCTGTTCTTGTGGTTTATCTTCGCCAATTTTACGGATAGAAGGTTCGCCACGAGATTGATCTGCAGATTCTGTAGAACCATTAGATTGTGCGTTTTCTTGATTTAAGTTTTTGTTTTCTTCTGACATAATGTCCTCAAGTTGAATTCAGTTTAATTTTCCAATTGTATTGTATATATATTACAAATAATATTACTCAGATTTTGCGTCGCGAATCAATAATTTGCGTACCGCATCGAGTGGTTGAACACCACCAAATAAAACATCGCAAACTGCCTCTGTAATTGGCAATGCTACTCCTAACTCATTAGCCTTAGATAAAGTAATTTGAGCACAACGTACACCCTCTGCCGTAAGCCCAGAACTCAGGATATCCTCTAAACTTCGCCCCGATGCAATGGCTAGACCAACTTGCCGATTTCTTGATAAATCACCTGTAGCAGTTAGTACTAAATCGCCCATACCAGTGAGACCATAAAACGTCGAATGCAAAGCCCCCATGGCTACGCCTAATCGTGACATTTCAGTTAAACCACGTGTAATCAATGCCGCACGAGCATTAAGCCCAAGCCCAAGTCCATCACTTATACCACATGCAATAGCAATAATATTCTTAAGTGCCCCGCCGACCTCTACGCCAACAACATCAGAACTGCCATACACGCGACATGACCCGTTATGCAAAACATTTGTAGCGATTTCAATGACCATATCACTAGCAGTCGCAACAGTAAGAGCAACGGGTAACCCTTGAATTACTTCCTTTGCAAATGACGGTCCAGAAAGAACACCAACTTCAGTAAAACCGCTTTCCTTAGCAATAATCTCATGAGGCAACAATCCTGTATCCGATTCAAATCCCTTACATGTCCATACTATGGGGATATCTGCAGGCAACCACTTACTCCATTGGATTACACCATCTCTCATGCCCGCAACTGGCAATGCTAATATGACTAAAAATCCATCAGCATCACCAGTTAAAAAATCCTTAGCTTCTTCGAAAGAACAGGTACCTCGTACCCTATCCTGAATAGGAAATTCTGACAAATAACTAGGGTTGTGATGTGTGGAATTTATTGCTTCTACTTGCTTACAGTCACGTGACCATAGAAGAACTTCGCCCTTTAAGCTAGCTAATGTAGCCAAGGCTGTACCCCAACTACCAGCTCCTATGACCAAAGTCCTGTAAGTGAACATAAATCTAGTTAGAGTTGCTGTTTTCGGTTTCGTCTGAACCTTTACCGCCACAAGCACCACAACAACCGCCCTCACCAGTGCAGCCACCTTTTGTGCTTTCCGCTGATAACTTAGAATCTAGACCGCCCTCGGCGTTAAGTTTCACTAAATCGTCGCAACCTCCGATATGTTCGTCATTAATAAAAATTTGAGGTACGGTTGTACGACCGCCAGAACGAGAAACCATTTCAGCTTTAGCTGAGGGGTCAGATTCTACATTAATTTTTTCAATATCGGTAACGCCTTTCTCGCGTAACAACTTATCCGCCTTCATACAGTAAGGACAAGTTGGTTTGTAGTACATCGTGATATTAGCCATAGCTACTCCTTCGATTTTTTCTTTGATTTAAGTGGCAGACCCTCATTTTTCCATGCGGTCAATCCATCTTTTAAAGTATACACATTTTCAATATTAAGTTTTTTCAATATGCCTGCAGCTTCCTGAGCAGTACGACCTGTATCACATACTAGAATAAGTGGTTTTTTTGGCAATGTACTCGCTTTGGATTCGAGTGTTGATTTAGGGAAATTTTTAGATTGAGCAATATGACTTTCTTGAAAAGCCTCTGGTGCTCTAATGTCTATAAATTGTGCGTGCTCAGTGTTACTTAATCGAACTGCCTCTTGAGGTGTAAGTGAGCTTAGACCGCCCTTACGTGAACTTAGTAGGAGCAGTATGCCAGAACCTATTGCTGCTAAGAGAAACAAATAGTTATTGTTATGTAAAAGAAAATCCACTTAAAAATACCTTGAATTCATTGAATAATTTAGCCATAAATTATAACAAGTTAAAATAGTCAAACATTTGTGAAAACTTTATAGGCGACTTATGTATAAACTTGTTTTGATGCGTCATGGCGAGAGTCAATGGAATCTTGAAAATCGTTTTACCGGTTGGGCTGATGTAGACCTTACAGATACGGGTCGCAAACAAGCAAAGGAAGCGGGGGCATTATTAAAAGAGCAGGGATTTGACTTTGACATTGCCTACACTTCAGTATTAAAGCGTGCCATTAGAACACTTTGGATCGCATTAGATGAGATGGATCGTATGCATCTACCTGTTATGAAGTCATGGCGTTTAAATGAGCGTCATTACGGTAATCTTCAAGGATTAAATAAATCCGAGACAGCTCAAAAATTTGGAGATGAGCAGGTTTTGATATGGCGTCGTGCCTATGCTATTGCTCCAGATCCAATTTCTAATGATGATGAAAGACATCCTCGATTCGATGCTCGATATAAAGATTTAGATCAGAGTGAGCTTCCAAGCACCGAATGCCTAAAAGATACTGTTGCTCGTGTTATTCCTTTGTGGGAGGAGCAAATCTCAAAAGATATCAAAGAAGGTAAGCGAGTTCTTATTACCGCACATGGAAATAGCTTGCGTGCATTAATTAAGCATTTGGATCAAATTAGCGACGATGATATTGTGTCTTTAAACATACCAACTGGACAACCTCTTGTTTACGAGCTTGATGAGAATTTAAAACCAATTAAGCATTACTATATTGGCGATCAGGAAGCGATTGCTAAAGCGGTTGCTGCCGTAGCTGCTCAAGGAAAGGCTAAGTAATGAAGTGGGTTAGGGCTGTTGCATTTTGTTTGGGCGTATGTGTTACGTCGGCATTGCCAGCCCAAATTAATTTAACAAAACAGCAAAATCAGGTTGAAAAACAACGCATCGCCCTCCAAGAAAAAATAAAAAAACTCGAGCAGGAAATTGAGAAAAAAGAGACTCAAAAAGACGATATTCTGGATGAATTGCATAAATCTGAAAAGCTAATTTCCGAGCAAACCAAAAAACTCCAGGACCTTGAAAAAGAGGGTGCAGAACTTAAGAATAAGTTGGAGGCCTTGAAGCTCGAAGAGCATGAGCAGAAGACTGCATTAAACAATAGAAAGGCCGAGCTATCTTTACAAATTAGTACTCAATATAAAAGTCAAGTATCCCCATGGGCTACTCTTTTATCTGGTCATGATGCACAAAAAATCTCCAGAGAAATGGGATATTTAACTTATGTATCCCGTGCAAAGATTCGCATTATATCTGCAATTACACAGGATTTAGCACGTATATCCCAGACATTAGTTCAAATCAATCAAACTCAGAAACAATTAGCGACTGTTCAAGCCAACGAAAAAAAAGTCAAAGCTGATTTAATTAAAGAGCAGGAACAGTATAAAAAATCTCTTAAAAATGTAGAAAAGACATTGGCAAAGCGACGTAAGGAAGCACAGTCTCTTAAAAATGATGACCTTAGGTTGAGTCAAATTATTGAGGGTATCGAGACGAAGATACAATCTGAACGAGAAGAGCTTCGAAAGGCTGAGCTAGCACATCAACAGGAAGTTTTAAAGCAGGCCTTGCGAGCAGAAGAGCTACGTAAAAAAGCTCAAATTGAGGCACAAAAAGCAAAAGACATTGCCTCAAAAGCTCAGTCAACTGCGGATGAAGCGGCTGTTCAGGCAAATCAGGCTACAAAAAAATTAGAAGAAGCACGTAAGCGTATATCAGAAGAATCAGCTAAAAACATTGAAGAAAGCCATATAAATACAGAATTTTTTAATGCCTCCCCAGAGGAGCGAAAACGCATACTATCAGAGCAGTTACGCGAAATTGAAATTGCCGAGGCTGCGGCACGACAGTTAAAAGATAATGCTGAAATCGAAGAAGCGAAAGCTAAACTTGCTCGCAATAAAGCAATCAAAGCCGAGACACTTCTTAAAAAAGCTAAAGAGGATGAAAAGCGTATTAATTCAAAAAGAAACGCAACCCTTGGATCTGGTTTACAAAAAAATTCTCCTTGGCCTATACGAGGCGAACTGATGGCCAATTATGGTCAGAATAGAGTGGATACAGGCGATGTTTGGAGAGGGATACTAATTAAAGCCTCTGCAGGTGCACCTGTTAAAGCTATTGCTTCGGGACAGGTTGTGTTTTCAAACTGGGTGAGGGGATTTGGAAATTTGATTATTATCGACCATGGAAATCATTATTTAAGCGTTTATGCCTATAATCAGAGTTTGCTAAGTGCTGTTGGTCAAACCGTAAACGTAGGTGATGTGATTGCAAAAGTCGGGGCTACTGGTGGTCAAGTTGAGCCTGCACTGTACTTTGAAATTAGAAGTGGAACTCAACCAGTAGATCCACTTATTTGGTTAGCTCAATAATATGAAATTATTCAAAAAGTTTTTATTACCTATATTTCTAGGGATGCAGTTTAGTGTGTGGGCTCAATTGCCCGCACAAAAACCCCCATTGCAGACACAGCCTTCAGAGAATATTGAAGATATTGACTCTGAAACTTCTGAAAAATATAAAAACACTTTTGACTATCTTAACTATGATGCACTGGGTTCCAAGATTACGTCTAAAGCTGAAGATGAAGCAAATTTCAAATATGAGGAGTTGCGTAGATTTGCATTGGTATTTGCAAACATAAAAAACAGATATATTGAAAAAATGAGTGATAGAGAAATCGTAGATGCCGCGATTAGAGGGCTACTGGATGATCTAGATCCTCATACTGTTTATTTAGATGCAGATGATATGGCCGATTTACGTGAGGAAACGGATGGAGAGTTTGGCGGTCTTGGCATTGAGATGGGTATGTCTGGAGGAAAGGTAAAGATAATTACCCCCATTGAAGATGCACCTGCATCGAAAGCGGGGTTATTGCCAGGGGACCTAATCACTGAAATTAATGGCAAAGAAACCCAAAAGATGACCCTATCAGAGATAGTTAAAACTGTTAGGGGCGAGCCAGGTACAAAAGTTCACTTGGTTGTTGAGCGCAAAGGTTCGGATAAACCGCTTATCTTTGATATTACTCGTGAACTTGTGCATATCGACAGTATTAAAACTCAACTTATCGAAGATATACTCTACATAAGGATTTCGCAGTTTCAGCAAAATTCATATGCGGATTTAGTTAAGGCGGTTTCGAAGGTTGACACTCCGCCTAAAGCCTTAGTTCTTGATGTACGCAATAATCCTGGAGGGTTACTTAATTCTGCAGTACTTATATCCAAACTTTTTGTTCAGACGGATAAGCCAGTAGTAACTACTAAGGGCCGTGATGGCAATGTTGAGGATTACGCATCTATGTTGTCTGAAGCATATGCGAGCGAGGATGTAGATCAAGGGAAGTTGCCAGTTTGGCTGAAGACATTGCCAATGGCTGTTCTTATTAATGTGGGGTCCGCTTCAGCGTCAGAAATTGTTGCAGGAGCGATGCAAGATTTTCAACGGGCCAAAATAATTGGTAATCGCAGTTTTGGAAAAGGTTCTGTCCAAATCGTTATTAATATAGATGAAGAAACGGGCATGAAACTTACAACTTCACGTTATTACACACCCAGTGGCAGGTCAATTCAGGCTCTCGGCATAACTCCTGATATTCAAGTTACTGATACTGTGTATGGCGATTTGTTCCCACCAGCACGTGAGGCGGATTTAGATTCTCATTTAGAAAACGAAAAGTCTATTTCAAACAAAGCTAAAGACGAACTCAAATCCGAGTCTGCTAATGACGAGGTTAAAACTCAAAATAAAACAAAAGGGGTTGGGTTTATTCCTCCATTAGAGAAAGATAAAAAATCAAAAGCCTCAGAATTTAAACCCGCAAAAGGAGCTAAGTCGTTTAAATTTGGATCTCCAGAAGATTTCCAACTTCAACAAGCTATAAATTTTCTTAAAGGTAAGTCAGTAGTAAATGGTCCAGTCTCTAAATGATGAGCAAATGCTGAGATATTCTCGGCATATTATGCTTAATAATTTTGGATTTGAGGGGCAGGAAAAGCTATCAAATGCACGAATTGCCATAATTGGGCTAGGTGGTTTAGGTTCCGCTGCATCCATATACTTAGCGGCATCAGGAGTAGGCGAGCTTATTCTTGTGGATGATGACGTAGTAGATATTACGAATCTACAAAGGCAGATTGTGCATAATGAATGCGAAGTCGGCTTTAAAAAAGTCGTATCAGCAAAAGAATCATTAACTAAATTAAATTCAGAAATAAAGATTACTCAAATCGGCAAAAAGTTTACACCGAATTTGTTGCAAGGTGCTATTGATGCGGTTCTCGACTGCACAGATAATTTTGCTACGCGACATGATATCAATCGGTATTGTGTACAAAATAAGATTCCATTAGTGTCAGCAGCTGCTATCGAATGGTCAGGTCAGATAACTACATTTGATTTCAGAGATGCTACGTCACCTTGTTATGCTTGTCTATATGCTCCTGAAGATGAGGCTCCATGCGAGTCTTGTGCCACTCTTGGGGTGATATCTCCTTTGCTTGGCGTTATGGGGAGTATGCAAGCCTTGGAGGCTATAAAACTTATTTTAGATTGTGGTCATTCTGATGTAGTAGATCAAAACGGCAATCTCGCACTTGGTCCTGACCAAGCTCAAGATTGTGGTCAGTTCGACAGTCATGAGTGCTGTCAGGGCGATGAATTAGTAAAGAACGATGATGTAAATCATGATGTTTCACAAAATCAGGACCAAGCAATTAAAACTCTAAAAGGTAGATTGCTCAGATTCGATGCTTTAACAAGTACATGGTCTAAGTTTGATTTGAAGCGTAACACTGAATGTAGTATTTGTTCGAGATGAAATTACGTTTAATTTTGATTGGCGTTGTTATTGCCACCCTAATTATTTTTTACGAATTTGTACTTCCTAAAAATATTAAAACCGTTAAGATAGGCTTTGCCCTACAGGCTCAATCTCATTATGGTGTAAGTGCCTCTCGCATAAAGTCTGAATTAAATGAAAGTTTAGACTTAAAGTTATTTCCAAACAGTATTCTAGGAAGTGAACGCGAAATGATAGAAAGCCTAAAGCTCGGAACGCTTGATATGGCCATAGTTTCCACGGGTGCGTTGCAGAATTTTGTTCCGCAGGTTGGGGTGTTTGATATGCCCTATTTATTTCGAGATATTCAACATGCACGCTCAGTCCTCGATGACCAAATTGGCAATGATATGCTTAAAAAAATCAGTCGAGAGGGTGTCGTTGCTCTTGCGTGGGGAGAACAGGGTTTTAGGCATCTGACAAATAGCAAGCACCCAGTTCAATCATTTAAAGATGCCCGTGGATTAAAAATCAGAACAACACAAAATGCCATACATATTCGTGCTTTTAAAAGCATGGGATTTTCGCCAGCTCCCATGTCATGGACAGAGGTGCCCTCAGCTATGAGCCAAGGCGTTATCGATGGTCAAGAAAATTCTATAAGCGTTATGGTGTCAGAAAAAGTTTATCAGTACCAAAAACATTTATCTTTGACTGCACATTTCTATGCACCTGCGGTCATATTGGCTTCCGAACATTTTTACGATAGACTTAGCGAACAGCAAAAAGAGCAGGTAAGAAAAGCAGCTCACCTCGGTGCACAGCAAATGAGGGCGTTTGTAGACAATATGGAATCCAAAGGTTTGGAAAAGTTGCGTGCTGAAGGTATGCAAGTCGTCACTGATGTGGATAAGGATTCCTTTGCAGTTCCAGCACGCAATGACGACTTAGAGTACTACAAGCTATTCGGAAAGGATCTGATCGAAGAAATTCGGGCTCACCCCTGATAGCGAAATTTTTTTCTCATCGTCTTGCTGATTTAAGACTACATCATAAGTCTTAAGTACGTCACCTCTGAACACATCGATGGATACACGGTCTTGCACTTTGTATCCTTTTAAAAGCACTTCGAGTTTTTCGGTTTTTGCTTTGACTTTATCTATGGCAATAAGCTCATCTTTCGCCGAAATACCCGCATTAGCAGCAGCTCCACCTGAATAAACGTTAGAAAAAATTAATCGCCCATTTTCTTGTTTAAGTTTCGCATTAAGGGCCGCATTATTTTTCGACTCGCTTTGATTGCTTTCTAACTTCAAATTAACGCCCTCTAGCAGTTCTTCTAGTGGCAATGCCTCCTTGCCATAAGCCCATTGTTTTATCTCATCGTACATGCGAATTCCGACAGCCTCTTCGATTAAATCGATGATATTGATATCATTGCCAGAGCTTGCGTTATCTATGGCTAATATACCTCCACGTTCATCAGGTGCCTTAGAGTAGAAATTTTCACCAAGTTTTTTCCAGATGAACTGCAAAACCTCTGCCAACGAATGCCCACGAGCACGTAAAAACATATCAATGCAGAATGCAACCAAGGCACCTTTTGCGTAATAACTAGAGATGCTGTTAGGAGAATTTTCATCCTGTTTATAGTACTTGGTCCATGCTTCGTAGGAGCTTTGGGCTATGGATTGATGTTTATGCCCCTCAACACCAAAAACCGCATTATAAGTTTTCGAAATTAGTTCGAGATATTTTTCTGGGTCGATTAACTTGGACATTGCCAACGTTAAATCATCATAATATGAGGTAAAGCCTTCAAAAATCCACAAAGTATCTATAGGACGCATGCCATCGAGCTGTAAATACTTGTGTTCAGCTGGGACAATCCGCTTCACAAGCCACGTATGGAAATATTCATGGCTAACAAGCCCTAGAAATCTCACATATCCGTCATCCATCTCAAAACCGTGAACGGTGGGCAAATCAGCCCTTGAGCAAATCAATGCCGTACTCGATCTATGCTCCAACCCGCCATATGAATTTTCAGTAACAAGGACCAAAAAATGATACTTTTGTGCCGTATCTAAAAACGGTGCTCGCTTAGTTATCGGATCAAAAAACGCAATTTCGGTTTCGCATATTTTTTGAGCATCGTGGGCAATCCTGTCTAAATCTATATTTGGCAATGCCCCCGTAAACACCAACATATGCTCTGCCCCATGAGCCGTAAAAGAAACAGTTTGAGGTTTTCCTATTTCTACTGGACAATCTACTAGTTCAAAGTAGTCGGTTGCTATATATTCACCAAATGAATTTTCCTGTGAGTCGTTTGCTTTTCTAAGGGAAGTGTAAATTTTCCAATCGCTCGGAAAATCTGTAATATTTAAATTGTGTGGTACATATTCCGAGTTTTTAATCGCAAAAAATAGGCTTGTTCCATTAAAAAACGCATGTGTGTCATCTACATGTGCAGCTCTAACAGACAGGTCGTAAGCATATATCAAATATGTAATAGTAACGGTTTGTCCTCTGGGGGCAATAACCTCGTAACTATGTGGAGTTAAGGGTTTTCCATTGATTTGAAGATCGATTATGTTCTTAGAAAAATCTCTAATCATGTAAGAACCAGGAATCCATTGAGGAAAATAGAGTTCTAACTTTTCATCGTCCGAATTGTTTGTAAATGACATCTCAACCGACAGCAAATGTTCTGAAAGTTTGTGTGGTCGTACATTAAAAAAAACTTCTGAAATCATAAAAAATTTTTTGTATAAAAGGGTTTTTGTATTTTACATTTAACATAAAACTGTATATACTTATGACAGTTTTGAGTTCGCAAAACATTAGGGATTATATCTATTGGAAGCTTATAAACTCACAGCTGAGGAGCGTCTTAGATTAGACACTCAGGCTTCACGTGGATTAATTTGGGTTTTGATATCTCAGCTAATTTTCCTCCTTGCAGTATCAGCTTTATTTGCATTGTTCGGATCTTGGAATCATGCATACTGGTCTAGTCTTGGAGGATTAGCTTATCTAATACCCACGGCTTTTGTCGTATTGCGTATGATTTTACGCATCTACTCAGGCAGGATGGCTTCTTTTGCTGGATTGTTTATAGCAGAGGGTATAAAAGTTATCGGAGCTCTAGTGATTTTGTGGTTGATTGTAAGACACTATGGAGACTCAATTATGTGGCTCCCTTTATTGGTAGGGTTTATTGCCACCATGAAGTCTTACTTTTTACTCATATTATTTAACAAGTTTTAGTTTTAGCGATTAAGCAGGAGTTTTTTTGATGGCAGCAGGTGCATCACCACAGCAAGCTTATATACAGCACCATCTAGGACATTTAAATAATTTTGGTCACCCCCAAGATACAATCGCTAATTTCAGTTATATCAATTACGACTCTATTTTTTGGTCCGTTCTTATGGGCTTGATTGTTATAGGTCTACTATATATGGCTGCTAAGCGTGCAACCGCTGGTGTGCCAGGTCGCTTTCAAGCTGCAGTAGAGATGGTCGTTGAGATGGTATCAGATCAAGCGAAAAGTATCATTCCAAACGAAAACTCACGCAAATTCGTAGCTCCCCTAGCACTTACTGTGTTTTTGTGGATTACATTGATGAATGCACTGGATTTAGTGCCCGTAGATTTTGCTGGTCAACTTTATAACTGGCTAGGTCTTGCTGGTGATCACCACCATCCAGGTCCTCTTTACTATCACCGTATTCTGCCAACTGCCGATCTTAATATCCCATTAGCTATGTCTATGGGTGTGCTTCTTTTATCTTTATATTATGGAGCAAAAATTCATGGGATCGGGCATTTTATTGTTGGCTTATTTACTGCACCTTTCCACGCTAAAGGTATCGCAGCAATTTTACTTGCACCCGCTAACTTTGCACTTAATATAATTGAGTATGCAGCTAAAACAGTGTCTTTAGGTATGCGGTTATTCGGTAATATGTTTGCTGGTGAGCTTGTATTTATGCTGATTGCGCTATTAGGCGGTGCATGGACAGGATTCAATGCATTGAGTATTGGATTGGGTTTCGGTCATGTTTTGGCTGGTTCCGTTTGGGCAATATTCCATATTATGATTATCTTGCTCCAGGCATTTATTTTTATGATGTTGACCCTTGTGTATATCGGTCAAGCTCATGAGAGTCACTAAGTTTTTTAATTTTTGTTTTAAATTGGTTTATCACTAAAAGGAGTTGTTATGACCACTTCAGCTTTCGTAGCACTAGCGTGTGCTTTCATCATTGGTTTAGGTGCTATTGGTGCTTGCATCGGTATCGCAATCATGGGCGGTAAATACCTAGAAGCATCTGCTCGTCAACCAGAGCTTATGAATGCACTTCAAACTAAGATGTTCCTTTTAGCTGGTCTTATCGACGCTGCATTCCTAATCGGTGTTGGTATCGCTATGCTTTTCGCATTTGCAAGCCCATTCGGTGCTTAATTAAGTGTTTTATTTGCACTACAAAGAAGTCGCTGGCTATGAGTTGTCATGGTCAGTTATTCGATAGATGTACTATCTAATATAGTAAAAGGAAAACGACCGTGAATTTAAATGCGACGCTCTTTTTCCAGATGATCGTATTCTTTGTGTTGGCATGGTTCACCATGAAATTTGTGTGGCCACCGCTAATCAAAGCAATTGACGAACGTCGTAAAAAGATTGCAGAAGGCTTAGCAGCGGCTGATAAAGGTAAATCCGACCTAGCTCAAGCACAAGCTCGTATCACACAAATTGAGCAATCAGCAAAAGCGGATAATCAATCTCGTCTTGCTGAAGCAGAAAAACTTTCTGCTCAAATTATTAGTGATGCCAGAGAAGAGGCTGAGGCTGAGCGTGCACGTATTCTTGCTCAGGCTAAGCAGGATGCAGAGCTAGAGATTCAGCGCTTAAAAGATTCATTGCGACAGGATGTTGCCACTCTTGCTATTAAAGGGGCAGAGCAAATTCTTCGTAGAGAAGTGGATGCTAGTGCTCACGCTGATTTATTAAATCAACTTAAAGCTGAGCTTTAATTAGGGTAATTATGGCAGAACTTTCGACATTAGCTAGACCATATGCTGAAGCTTTATTTGGGGTTGCTCATAAAAATAACACCATCGCTCAGTGGTCTCCAATTCTTGAAGAGATGGCTCAACTTGCCTCTCATGAAGGTGTTTTGGCTATGCTTCATGATCCTAAACTTTCTAAAGATCAAAGAAAGAAGGTTTTTCTAGATTTGATTTCTAATCAGGACAAACCAAAAGAGCTTGAGGACTTAGTAGACTTGCTAGTAACTAATAGTCGAATTGAGGCACTTTCTGAGATAGCAGATCAGTATGAGATGCTTAAGAGTAAACAGGAAGGATCTGCAGTAGCAAAAATTATTAGTGCCTATGAGATTAGTGAATCTCAGCTTAATGAGATTATGAGCGGTCTTGAAAGAAAGTTCGGAACTAAGCTTAAGCCAGAAGTGGTTATCGATAATTCAATTATAGGTGGCATTCGCGTAATTGTGGGTGACCAAGTTTTAGATTCATCTGTGCAAGCAAAACTAGAACGCTTGCGCGAGTCCTTGGTAGCTCAGTAGCTACCAAGTAACAGGGGTTTCAGGAGTATAAAATGCAACTCAATCCATCAGAAATCAGTGATTTATTGCAAAGTCGCATTCAGGGACTTAATGCGTCCACTGATGTTCGCACTCAGGGTACAGTAGTATCCGTAACCGATGGTATTACTCGTATTCATGGGTTATCAGATGTAATGCAAGGGGAGATGTTAGAGTTCCCTAATAATACTTTCGGTCTTGCACTTAACCTAGAAAGAGATTCTGTTGGTGCAGTTATTTTGGGTAACTACACAGGTATTTCTGAAGGCGATCAAGTTAAAACTACAGGTCGCATTTTAGAAGTTCCAGTTGGTCCTGAACTTTTAGGTCGTGTGGTTAATACTTTAGGTATGCCTATAGATGGCAAAGGTCCTATTAACGCAAAATTAACTGATGTGATTGAAAAAGTTGCTCCTGGTGTTATTGATCGTCAATCAGTTTCACAACCTCTTCAAACTGGTATTAAATCTATTGATTCTATGGTGCCTATCGGACGTGGTCAGCGTGAATTAATTATTGGTGACCGCCAAACTGGTAAAACAGCAGTTGCTGTGGATGCCATTCTTAATCAAAAAGGCACAGGGGTTAAATGTATTTATGTTGCGGTTGGTCAAAAAGCTGCTACTGTAAATAACGTAGTTCGAACTCTTGAAGAGCATGGTGCTATGGAGTATACGATTGTAGTTTCAGCAACTGCATCTGAATCTGCAGCTATGCAGTATCTAGCTCCATATGCAGGATGTACTATGGGTGAGTACTTCCGTGACCGCGGAGAGGATGCCTTAATAATATATGACGACTTAACCAAACAAGCTTGGGCATATCGTCAAGTATCATTGTTACTTCGTCGCCCACCTGGACGTGAAGCTTATCCTGGTGATATTTTCTACTTACACTCTAGATTGCTTGAGCGTGCTGCTCGCGTTAATACGGATTATGTTGAAAAATTTACTAATGGTGAAGTAAAAGGTCAAACAGGCTCATTAACAGCATTGCCAATCATTGAAACACAAGCAGGTGACGTTTCTGCATTCGTACCTACTAACGTAATTTCAATTACTGACGGTCAGATTTTCCTTGAAACTGACTTGTTCAATGCGGGTGTTCGACCAGCTATTAATGCGGGTGTTTCAGTGTCTCGTGTAGGTGGTTCAGCACAAACTAAAGTTGTTAAAAAATTGTCTGGCGGTATACGTACAGACCTTGCTCAATATCGTGAACTTGCAGCCTTCTCTCAGTTTGCATCAGATTTGGATGAAGCAACCCGTCGTCAGTTAGAGCGTGGTAAACGTGTGGTTGAGCTTTTAAAACAACCTCAATATCAGCCATTAAAAGTTTGGGAGTTAGCTGTAGCTCTTTATGCAGTAAATAACGGATACCTAGATGATATTCAGGTTGATGATGTTCTTAAATTTGAAAAGCTTCTTAAAGATGATTTAGAGCGCTCTCATAAAGAGATTATCGACGATATTGAAAGTAAAAAAGAGCTTACTAAAGAAAATGAAGCTAAGCTTAAAGAAGCAATCGCAAACTTTAAGAAAAATAGCTCATTCTAAGACAGGAATCTAAATGGCTGGTATTAAGGAAATCCGTAAAAAGATTAAGAGTGTCCAAAACACTCGTAAGATCACCAAAGCGATGGAGATGGTTGCCGCATCTAAGATGCGTAAGGCACAAGAACGCATGAAGGCTGGTCGTCCATATACGGAAAAAATTCGCACGATTGCCATGCATATGATGATGACTAATCCCGACTATAGTCATGCTTATCTGGAAGAAAGAAAAAATCAGAAAAAAGTTGGGGTTGTTCTTATCACAACTGATAAAGGTTTGTGTGGTGGCTTAAATACCAATATCACACGTCTTATGGTTAACCGCCTAAAAGAATTTTCAGCTCAAAACATCGAAGTTCAAGCTACGGCATTTGGAAGTAAGGGCATAGGATTTCTACAGAGAGCAGGTGTTGATATTGTTTCTGAGCAAGTTAATCTAGGCGATAAACCAAATCTTGAATTACTTATTGGTGCATTAAAAGTTCAGATAGATGATTATATGGAAGGTAGAATCGATGCACTTTACATCGCTACTAGTCAATTTATCAATACTATGCGTCAAGTGCCATCATTCTTCAGATTGCTTCCACTTCCAGATGGGTTAGAAGACCCATTCACAACTGAAGTTGGAACTATTCATGCTGAGGATGAACTTAAAACAGAATATAGATGGGACTATATCTTCGAGCCAAACGTTCAGGAAGTTATTGATGATTTACTTCATCGATATGTTGAGGGTGTAGTTTACCAATCCGTAGCGGAAAATATGGCTTCTGAGCAGTCTGCTCGTATGGTTGCTATGAAAGCCGCTTCGGATAATGCTAAGAAGGTTATAGGCGAGCTACAGTTGGAGTACAACAAAACTCGTCAAGCAGCTATTACAAAAGAAATTTCAGAAATCGTGGGAGGTGCCGCTGCTGTTTAATCAGCATATGCGTTGCCCAGATGTTTATTTAAGGAAATAAAATGAGTAAAGGTACCATCGTACAGTGTATTGGAGCAGTGGTTGACATCAAATTCCCACGCGATAATATGCCTAATGTTTATGAAGCTCTTATATTGGATAATAAGGGTGATGACTCCTCTTACGCTGAAAAAGGATTAACTTTTGAAGTGCAACAGCAATTAGGTGATGGTGTAGTACGTACTATTGCTCTAGGTTCAAGTGATGGTTTAAGTCGTGGTATGCCAGTTGAACGTACAAATGCTCCAATTTCTGTACCAGTAGGTAACGGTACACTTGGTCGCATTATGGATGTTCTAGGTCGTCCTATTGATGAGGCTGGTCCTATTGAGCACGAAGAAAAACGTAGCATTCACCAGCCAGCTCCTAAGTTTGATGAATTGTCACCTTCAGTAGAATTGCTTGAAACTGGTATTAAGGTGATTGACCTTGTTTGTCCATTTGCAAAAGGTGGTAAAGTTGGTCTGTTCGGTGGTGCAGGTGTAGGTAAAACCGTAAACATGATGGAACTTATCAATAATATCGCTAAGCAGCACTCTGGTTTATCTGTGTTTGCTGGTGTTGGTGAACGTACTCGTGAGGGTAATGACTTCTATCACGAGATGGAAGAGTCAAATGTCCTAGATAAAGTTGCGATGGTGTTCGGTCAGATGAATGAGCCTCCAGGTAACCGTTTACGCGTGGCACTTACAGGCCTTACTATGGCGGAAAAATTCCGTGACGAAGGACGTGATATTCTGTTGTTCATCGATAACATTTATCGTTATACACTAGCTGGTACAGAGGTGTCAGCACTTCTAGGTCGTATGCCTTCAGCTGTGGGTTACCAACCTACACTTGCAGAAGAGATGGGTGTACTACAAGAGCGTATTACTTCAACTAAAACTGGTTCGATTACTTCTATTCAAGCTGTTTATGTGCCTGCGGATGACTTAACTGACCCATCTCCAGCAACTACATTCTTACACTTGGATTCTACAGTGGTTCTTTCTCGTGATATTGCATCACTTGGTATCTATCCTGCGGTTGATCCTCTTGACTCATCTAGCCGTCAACTTGATCCGCATGTTGTAGGTGAAGAGCATTACTCTGTAGCCCGTGCAGTACAGCAAACCCTTCAGCGCTATAAAGACTTACGAGACATTATTGCCATTCTTGGTATGGATGAATTGAGTCCAGAAGATAAGCAAACTGTTGCCCGTGCTCGTAAAATTCAACGTTTCCTATCTCAGCCATTCCACGTTGCTGAAGTATTTACTGGTGCTCCTGGTAAGTACGTTCCACTTAGTGAAACTATCCGTGGATTTAAGATGATTGTTGAAGGGGAGTGTGATTCACTTCCTGAGCAAGCATTTTATATGGTTGGAACTATTGACGAAGCTTTTGAAAAAGCTAAGTCACTATAATTTGAGGAATTGTTATGTCGACTAAAACTTTAAAAGTTGACGTAGTAAGTGCAGAGGAGAGCATGTTCTCTGGTACTGCAAGTATGGTAGTTTTACCAGGTGTGACTGGAGAGATAGGTGTGTTGCCAGGTCATACACCGTTAATCTCACGCATCAAGCCTGGCCGTGTAAAAATTACACGTGAAGATGGTTCTGAGGAGACTTTATTCGTGGCTGGTGGTTTGCTTGAAGTGCAACCGTTCGCCGTAACTGTGTTAGCGGACACGGTTGTTCGTATGGAAGATCTCGATGAGCAAAAAGCACTTGAAGCTCGCAAGAGAGCCGAAGAATCTCGTAAAAATGCAACTTCACGAGAAGAGATTGCAGTTATTGAGCACGAACTTGAAATGCTTTCAGCTCAAGCCCATTATGCAAGAGTGTATACAGAGAAAGTTAAGAAGTAAAATTTGTATTTCTGCTTTAAATTAATGACCGCCTACCTGATAGGCGGTTTTTCATTGTATGGTAATGTACAGGCATGAACACGCATTTAGTTCTTCACTATGATAAAGATCTAAACAATTTAACAATTTAATTGGATTGGCTTTTCTTTTAGTATTAACGTTTGAATTTATAGTGAATATATCTATGATTTCTGTAAATTTACCTGTGTTATTTTCAATGTCATAACTAGTAGCATTGTTGAGGGCATCTTCAGTTTCAAGTACATCTTCTTTAACAGCTGGATTGTCGTTGTATATCCAAGCAATGCAAGCAGAAAGTACCAAATCTCTATAATTTTGCTCATATGTTCTAGAGGTAAATTTTGGAAATGAGCTTGTCTCATCCTGAGCTTTCAAAGAGTTGTTCAGAAGAAGAAAGCAAGCACTAAACAAGATAAGTTTTTTCATAGTCATTTAAGCTCCCAAAAATAAGCTTTGCTAGCTTCATCACCAAAAAAGCAACTATCGTAGCAATTTGAGCCGTCCCATAGAGTTGCATGACCTGAATAGCCTTTATGTCCAGGTAATAAAAAAATTAAAATCCCCATTTATTAAGTAATATTTCATTACTTACATTTGGCTTTGAAATTTCTATGTCAGGCTGACCCCAAGTGTGTGTTAAATAATGAACTAAATCTGCAATTCGAAAAAAGTACCAATTATTATTAAGACCTGAAACCGTTTTGTTAAAAATTTTTGGTACTTTTTGACCACTAAAATTTAATATATAACTCATTCTGACGGCACAAGTATTTTTCCAAGTATTGTCAGTTTTCAGAAAGTTTAAGTATAAATTTCCTCCTATTGTTTCTGCTATTTGTTCCCTTTAAAAAGAAAAGGTATTAGGTCTGATTTCAATTCGCTTAAATAAATTAGAAGCTGCCAATTCATTGTTAAAAAATTGGACGACTCATATAAACTCTCCAGAAATTTACATATTAATTTTGATTTATTAAAACTTAAATACATATGAGGTTATGCTTCTATTAAATATGACCCTAAGTTAATTAAGTAGACTATTCAAAAAAGCTTTGGATACAAACCTTTCCCTTTATTAACTCATGCCCTAAACGCATACAAATAAATAATTTGTAAAAAACTGTTGATTTTGTGACTAATTGAATTAAAATGAAAATGATAATTGTTATCATTATCTTTCAAAATAATCATATCTCAATAGTTTATGTCTAATAAGTCCTTCTCTAAGCACCCAATAAGCGGTGCCTGTTTTTTAAGTAGTCCTTTAACTTGTATAAGTTTAATAACACTTGCGGTGCTATCTACTTCTCTTCTTTCTATTCAAGTTAATGCCACTGAAATTCAAAATGCAAAAAATGTGGATGAAGGGACATTGCCATCCATAACAGTTGTTGGTATCAGTACATCACCTAACAAAGCATTGGTAGAAAAGCACAGCAAAACAGGGTCTATCGAAGAGGCATTAAGTCTTAAGTCTCAAGTTCAAACTGCGAGCAATGCATTTAGAAGTTTGCAAGGGGGTGAAATACGACCACCACAAATTTCTATTTCGGGAGGGCGACCATATGAAAGCTTATATGTGATCGACGGTCTCAGTAATAACAACTATATCACTCCAGAAAAGGTACGGTCTAATATTGTCAATACGCAGGGACGTAGTGACTATGTAGGTAATTTTGTTAAGGGAAGCGACCCTGCCTCTACGGCACAAAGCTACAACCTATCGGTCGACCAATTAGAAAACATAGAAATAGAAGATTCCAGAATATCCGTCAAGTACTCCGGATTCACAGGCGGTGTCATAAAGGCAGAGACACGAAAACCAGACACTACGCGATTTGGCGGAAAAATCTATTACGGCCATGCACGTAGTTCCTGGGATATCAAACACTACGACGAAGTCCAGTTAAAAGGTGAAGATTTCTATAAATCCTACGACGCAACAAGACAGCCCGACTATACCAAACACTCTGCTGGCGTTATGCTTAACATCCCATTCAACAACAATTGGGGTGCCATAATGTCATACGACCGCAAGGATTCTAAAATTCCAATCCTTTATTATGCTGGCAATGATGCCGAGACCGCGGTCCCAAAAGATCAATTGCGCCGTTCAGAAACTTTTCTAGCAACCCTTGGTGGGAGAACCGCATCAGGGCTTGATGTTAAGTTAACAGGCATTTACTACAAATATAAGGGCGATTATTTTAATAGTCGTGCCATTAAGTCAGGATATGCCCAAGATCAAGAAACTTACGACCTATCACTTAAATTATCTAAACAGTTTAGGATCGGTAAGGGTACGGCTAAATTCAAATATGGTCAGTTACGGACAGCTAGAGACATTGAATCCAGTACATATTTGCCGTGGCTTACATTAGGCGATAAAAACTGGGGTGAACCTTATCCTTATTCAGCAGAAGGTTCGCAGGCAACTGGTAGCATGTTTTTAAAACAACGCACATTGTTAGTTGATACAGATTTTGAATTCAATCCAATTGATATTGGCAGTACAAAACATAAAATCGCCCTCGGTGCGGAGGTTGAGACGATTCTAGGTTACATGAAAAATGGGGGTTATATCGACTACATATTGACTCTCACATCCAAATTCCAAGGTGCATTGGCTCCAGGTCAAGATGGTGTAGGGTATAATTTTGCACGTACAAATGGTGCTATTCCCGATCAATTCTTCATCGCAAAAAATATATCGCCTGCATTTGAGAGAAAAGCTAGAACTCAACGCATCTCGTTATGGGTGGAAGACACAATTTCGTTTTCCGACTTTAAGCTAAGACCTGGTGTTAGGCTTGATTATGATGATCAGTTTGAGAATTTAAACATTGCCCCACGTTTGAGTGGTGAATGGAATGTGATGGGCAAAGATAGAATCATACTTAAAGCTGGTGCTGGTCGTTATTATGGTGGTCCTAGTTTATATCACTCATTGTACAAGGGCTTATACTCAGCAAGATATCAACGCAAAGGTATGACACCATTGCCAGATGGGACATTGCCACCATTTGAATTTCAAAAATATTGGATGAAGGGTGCGGACTATATCGCAAGCGAAATGGAAACTCCGTACTCAGATGAATTTAGTGCAGGATTTGAAATGAAACTAGCACGCGGTTTCCATGTGGACTACAACTTCATAAATCGTGATTCGAAAAAAGGCATAACGGAACATCAAGTTAAAACTAAGGACGGAGATACTACATATGCAGCTTCTAATGATGGGCATAGCCATTTTAGAAGTCATACATTGTCCATTACAAATGACTATTTCGCTGACCATTACTTTAGTTTAAGTGCAACGTGGACTCGCAACCGATCTAGTTTTACAGACTATAAAACCTTTACGCTTACTGACTACGATGAAAAGTTAAAACGTGACCGTTCGCGTGTTATATATGAGGGTACTTTGATGAATGCCTCGAAGCTCGATGCGAGCCAATTTAACACGCCGTGGAATATAGTTGGATATTGGAAAGGTAGACTCTCAAATAATGTACTCCTGTCTTCGACGCTTTCATATAAGGGTAAAACTCCAGTACTAGTTGAAAAGGGCTGGGAGACATTGAAAGATGGAACGCAAGTAAAATCGTATGAAAGGGGGACATTGCCATCAAGATTAACTGTAGATATGTCTTTAGAGTTGGAGCTTTTTAAAAGGACTAATTCTCATCTCAAAGCCACTGTGGACGTGTTCAATGTGTTTAATAAAAAAAATATTAACGGCATGGGCTTCATAAAAGATAGAAAGACGGACAAAAAAACTTACTTTAACTATTACCAACCTGGCAGGTCAGTGCAAGCCCGTCTTGAATATGTGTTCTAGCAATTCAGTATGGCAAATCCAGTTATTCGATGTTCGCATCTATATCACCGTTATGGAAAAAACGAAGTAATTAAAAATCTTAATTTCGAAATCCAACGCGGTGGTATTTATGGACTTCTCGGGAAAAACGGAGCTGGAAAAACTACAACTATCAATATCTTGATGGGATATATCGAACCCTGTAGTGGTGTCTGCGAGGTGCTGGGCGATGCGAGTCACAACCTGCAACCCGTGACACGTAGCAAAATAGGACTTCTTCACGAAGGATTCACTCAATATGATTTTATGACGATTGAGCAGATTGAAAAGTTCTATTCTAAGTTCTATCAAAATTGGAAATCTCACATATTTTGGGATCTTGTGTTTAAGCTAAAAGTCCCATCAAGTAGAAAATTATCCAAGCTGTCATTCGGTCAAAAGTCTCAAGTTTGCTTAGGCTTGCTTATGGCACAATCCCCTGAACTCATGATTCTTGACGATTATTCTATGGGCTTGGATGTTGGCTATCGCAGGCTATTGCTAGATTATCTAAAAGATTATGTGGATGAGCACGGGACGACCGTATTACTTACATCTCATATTGTGCAGGATTTGGAGCGACTTATAGACCACATGCTTATCATTCAAGATGGGCAGCTGTTGTACTCTGCGTCTCGCGGGCATTTTTTTGAAAATTTAAAGCAGTGGAAATTTGAACTTGATTTAGCTAACGGGGTGGCAATGCCTTTTGCACCCAATATCTTAGTTTCACTCGAGCAAATTAATAAACACGTGTTTGTGAGCTCATTTAAAGATGAGGCTTTTGTTAAAAATTATTTGCGTGATCAAGGTTTAGAGTTAAGAGGTTGGCATGAACTTCCACTATCGTTTGAGGATGCCTTTCTCTGTCTAACTGGGAAGTATTAGTGTATGAGTAAGAGCATGGAAAATAGGCGTATTGCCAGCCCGTACTGCGGATTGATTTACAAGGAGTGGCTGAAACTTAGGTTTATCTGCTGGTTGCCGTTTGTGCTTGCGTTTGCCGTCTTAGCGTATTCCTATTTTGAAATGCTAGGCGTTCAAACTGCTCACGGGGGCGTGGCTTTGTGGCGAATGGTTGTGTTTAAAGATGAGATGCCCTTTAAACCGATAAAGTACATCCCCTTGGTGTCAGGCATTTTAATTGGAGCTGCTCAGTGGCTTCCTGAAACTCTGAATAAAAAAATTCGTGTATTTCTGCATCTGCCCGTAAACCAATACGTTGCACTGGGTCTGAGTTTGGGCGTTGGGTTGTTGTTTATGATAGCAATAAGTTTATTGCTGATTTTTGGAGAGGGGTACTTGTCAACGAAATTCCTTCCACATGAAGTCTCGATCTATATCATGCAGACGATTGTGCCTTGGTGTATCGCAGGGGTTATCGGGTATGTGGTGATTGCAATGACGTTGATTGAAACAAAATTTGTGGCACGTCTTCTGTACGCATGTGTGGGGGCGGTTTTCTTGAAAGCACTGTTTGCATCGGATGTGTACGGTACATATATAAACTCTAGCTTATATTTTGTCTTAGTCGTTTTAGCTTTACTGGTGGCAATGTTCTCTCTATTAGATCGTGTTAAAAGGTCAAGAGCATGATTGTGTTTTCTCGATTGTGTTTATATTTTGTTTGTGTGATGGCAATGGCGTCGGTATTGCCATCATATGTAAAACAAATTTTTCCTCTAGGTTATAAAACTTCAATAATCAACTACAGTGCGGACCTTGATAAATTGATTTTCAGTAATTATGAAAACGGAAATTGGTCTTATGCCGATGAGGACGGGCGGGAGCTAACGAAGGAGGAGATGAATAAGGCATTGCCATTTAAAAATTTATATTCGTTAATGCGACTTAAGCAACTACCCGAAAAGGTGGGGGATTGGACATTTGATCCAGATCTTGCATATAAGTTTATTAATAGGGAGCGATTTTCTGCTCACCGTTTAGATAAGCCGAAGTTGAAACTGTATACCCTTATGGAATCGAATCCTGGTATAGATGGTTTTGATACGCCTGACGATTTATTTAGAATCACGGATTATGGCATAGAGTTTATCGACCTTGAAACTAATAATGTTAATAAATCTAAAAGTCATGAACTTACAGAGTTAATGAAATCGCAGGGATTTAACTTTCCTCATAAATTTATAGCCGACAGTCCAGACCCGAGGAAAACAATCGATAATGGCGTGTTTATAGTGGACTCAGATTATCGCGTGTTTCATCTGAAGCTTCTTAATGGTAGGTTTTCTCTAGTGCGTACGGATACGATTCTTCCTCAAAATACTGTGGACATTGATGTGCTTGAGCAAGCTCGACAGCAGTTTCATGCAATGATTACGACTACAGATTCGCTTTTATTGTTAAAGTGGGATGATTATAGAATTGTGAAGGTGCCTTTTAATGAGTACAAGCCATATTCAGAAAACATTGCCATTGATGGGGATTATTTAAATTGGGAGTTTACGAGATCTGCTGTCGATGATTCACGACGGGATTTTGTAGTTACTGATAGGGATTTAAATACTTACAAACGCCATCATTGGGAATTAGATAAAGACTATAAAAATAAGAAATGGAATGTGCGAAATGCAGTGGGATTTTTCTTTCCTTATTTTGTTAAGTTTGATTTAAAAGAAAGAACGCAAAATAACATTTATTTACGCTTAATGGGGGCGGAGTGGTGGATTATGATTCTTGGGTCCATGGTCTCCGTATTTGCTTATATGTTGGTGTGTAATAGGGGTAGAAGTTGGAGTAGATGGGCAAGGCCATCAATATGGGATTTGCTTTTTTTATGTATAACAAGTTTTTATGGGCTGATTGTTTTATTGATTCTAGGACCAGTAAAAATAGGGAGACCCGACTGAAATGTCGGGTTCTTAGTGCATAAGGCTAACTACGTAAATTAAGTTTGACCAATTACATTTGGCAACCACAGCGAAATATCAGGTACGTACGTAATCAAAATCAAAAAGAGTAGCATGATCACAAGCCATGGCAATGTCGCCTTAATCACTTTTTCAACTGGCATTTTTGTAATGGCTGAGGACACAAATAGATTCAATCCCACAGGAGGTGTAATCAGACCAATCTCCATATTAACAACCATCATAATACCCAAGTGGATAGGATCGATTCCTAATTGGGTGGCAATAGGGAAGAGTATAGGCACCATAATCAAAATAATCGCTGACGGTTCCATAAACGCCCCTGCAACAAGCAGAATAATATTTACGACTATTAAGAACTGCCAAGCCTCTAAGTTCATATCAGCCACAATGCGAGTTATGTCTTGAGGTATATTTTCCGTAGTTAGTACGTGAGCAAATAACATCGCATTTGCAATAATAAACATAAGCATTACACTTAATTTTGCAGCCTCTAAAACTACACGTGGACACTCTTTTAGTTTGATATCCTTGTACACAAACACAGCTACAAAAAACGAATATGCAGCTGCTACTGCCGCAGCCTCAGTTGCAGTAAATGCTCCTGAATATATCCCACCCAAAATAATAAACACTAAAATCAAACCCCATAGGGCTTTTCTAGCAGAAACAATCCATTCACGGAAAGTTGCACGTGGTTGAGCAGGTAGATTTTTGCGGCGTGCCACGATATATATTGCGACCATAAGGACCACACCAAGCAATAGACCCGGTATCACGCCAGCCATAAATAATCTACCTACAGATTGCTCAGTTACAGCTGCATACACAACCATTGTGATTGAAGGAGGAATTAAAATGCCTAATGTACCTGCATTAGTCACAATACCCGTACCGAAATCAATCGGATATCCTGAACGTACCATGCCCGCAATAGTGATAGAGCCCACAGCGGCAACAGTGGCTGGACTAGACCCTGACAATGCAGCAAACAACATACATGAAAGCACTGATGCGATAGCAAGCCCACCACGAATATGGCCAACCGATGCATTTGCAAAATCAATCAATCGCTTAGCCACACCGCCCGTAGTCATGAACGCACCAGCAAGTAAGAAAAACGGAATCGCAAGAAGGGTGTAATGTTCGGAAGTTTCAAAAATCTTAACGGCTATCGATGATAGTGAGTCCGCACTGAAAAATAAAATTATTATGCTACTCGATAAGCCTAATGAAAAAGCAACGGGTACCCCCATCAACATAAATAGGAAAAGAGTGCCAAATAATATAACTATGGACATCACACCTCTCCTTCTGCTTGAAGTTTCAATGCATCTTCAGCTTCATCGGCTAAGCCAAGATTGCTTTGTTGACGTTTTAAAATTCGAATTAGAATTTCGACGAATCGATAAATTATGAGTATATATCCGACAAAAAGAATAAGACCGATATGCCATAAACGTATACCGAACATTTCTAAATCTTCTGCCTCAACATCGGCTATATACAATGCTTTTACCCAATCCCAAGCAGCATATAAAACTATTCCACAATAAACTATACATAATATGACAGCTAATATGGCAATACACCTCTGCACAGACGGTGGAAATTTTTTTGTAAGTATATCAATGCCAATATGTCCCGCAGTTCTGACACCATATGAAGCACCAAGAAATACTAATACGGCACAAAGTAATTTCGTAAGTGCAAGTGTGTAAGTCATAGATGAAGCCAGCTGAAGAATAAACACACCAACTTCTTCGAAAATTGGAATCTTAGAACCTAGCCATAAGAAAGGCTCGTAAAGTTTGTTTAGTACGACATAAACAAAAGTTACGATAGTCATGGCGGAAAGACCAAATATGAGGAAGAATTCCTCAAGTCTACCAAGCACTTTATTGAACATAATATACAACCATCTTTAAAGTAAAAAGAGCCCCGTCGCATTTAGCTTCAGGGCTCAAGGAGGAGTTATCTGTGAGTTACTTTTTATTGAACTGTTGAGCAGCTTCAATTAAATCAGAACCAATCTCGCCTTCAAATTTTTTCCAAACAGGCTTCATAGCTTTGCGCCACTCTTCTTTTTCAGCATCGCTAAGAATAAGGATTTCAGTAGTTCCTGCTTTAACAATACGTTCTTTTTCACGCTGATTAAGAGCTTGAGCCTCTTGGTTAACGGTTTTAGTAACTTCAGCTAAAATGTCGCTTAAACCTGTACGTATATCCTCTGGAAGACCATCCCAGAATTTAGAACTTGTAATCACCATATATGCTAGAGGTGCATGTCCAGTTTCTGTGATGTATTTTTGTACTTCGTGCATTTTTTGTGAGTAGATGTTTGAGTAAGGATTTTCTGTACCATCAACTACACCAGATTGAAGTCCTTGATAAACTTCGGCAAATGCCATCTTACGAGGGATAGCGGTTAGACGTTTGAATTGAGCATCTAACACGTCAGAGGCTTGAACACGGAATTTAAGACCACGGGCATCAGAAGGTTTGCGTAGTGGCTTATTAGCCGACATATGTTTGAAGTCATTATTCCAATAAGCTAAACCGATAATTCCTTTATCATGCATAGAGTTTAAAAGCTCTTTACCCTTATCGCTTGTTTCAAATTTCTCAAGTGCTTCGGGACCGTCAAATAAGAAAGGTAAATCGAATAATTGAATTTTCTTTTGGTACTTAGAAAATTTAGCCAATGACGGTGCAAGCATCTGAACATTACCTGTCAGAAGTGCTTCCATCTCCTTTCCGTCACCGTATAGAGAGGAATTTGGGAATGTCTCTACCTTAACGCGACCTGGGAATTTTTCTTCAGCTAATTTTTTAAATAAATCTGCACCCTTACCTTTTGGCGTGTCGGAAGCAACCACGTGCGAAAACTTGATTACGATAGGTTCTTCAGCAAATGAAGGACTAACAAATGCACATCCAAGAGCTACTATGGATAATGCTTTTAGAAAAAATGGCTTCATAAAAAATCCTCGGTAATATTCTATGTTTGTATTATTAAGCTATTTTTAGTATGAAGCCCTTAGGAAAATCCCTAACTTAAGGAAAACCCTAGACTATGCTAGACACTGATTTAACCCTTCAGTAAACACGTCGTGTGGTAGGTTTTTCCCAATAAAAACGATTTTGCTTTGTTTTTTCGCTGTACCCCAAGGTTGCCCTGGATTAGTACCCAACACCATGTGTACACCCTGAAGTAGGAACTTGACTGGGGCACCTTTGATATAGATAATCCCTTTATATCTATACATATCAGGTCCATAAACCTGCACAAGACCACTTAAAAACTCATCTAATTTAACGGGATCGAATGGTTTTTCAGATGTATATACGAATGCCTTGATAGCATCGTTGTGGTGTGAGTGGTGGTGATCGTGATGGTGATCGTGATCGTGTTGGTGCCCGTGTTGGTGCCCGTCCCCATGTTCATGGTGGCAATGATCATCGCACACATGGTCATGGTGATCATGATCGTGCTCTTCTTCTTTCAAAAATTCAGGGTCAATCTCTAAAATCTCATTCAGATTAAAGCCAGATACACTAAGTATCTTATTCAAATCTACTTCACCAAAATTAACAGGCATTATTTCAGCCCTAGGATTCATATGAATAAGCCTGTGCCTTAAGTCCTCATACTCTTCATCTGAAACTAAATCCCTTTTTGAGATCAATATCCTATCTGCAAAACCAACTTGTGCTTGAGCTTCAATTTCATTTGTAAGCGTATCCATACCATGTTTTGCATCTACAACTGTAATTACAGCATCTAGTCTGTAGAACGCTGCCACATCATCATTTAGAAAGAAGGTTTGGCAAATGGGACCTGGATTAGCTAAACCAGTAGTTTCGATTATGACTCTATCAAATTTACTTTGACCTGACTCAAGACGGTCTTTTAGATCAAGCAATGTGTTTTCTAAATCCACACGAACAGAACAACAAATACAACCATTATTAAGTTCGATAATTTCTTCATCGGTAGATTGGATTAGAATTTCGTTATCAATATTTTCTTCGCCAAATTCATTTTCAATAACGGCAATTCTTTGGCCGTGAGATTCTGTCAGGATACGTTTAAGAAGAGTGGTTTTACCTGCTCCCAAAAAGCCAGTTAAAACCGTAACTGGGATCATAGTGTTTTGCATAAGAGAATGTTTTTGTTCTAAATAATCCTCTTATTTTAAAAGAAAATGTGCTTTTGGCGACACTCCCTGCAAATTGAACGAATTTCAGTTTTAGGGGCTCTATGCTCGAACCCAGCTTCTTCTAGAAGTTTTGAGATATATGGGGAGATATCGGTGTGGTCTAGCTCTTGAACTTTACTGCATCTAGAGCAAACTGCTATTACACTGACATCGTCAGAACTTTCTTCATCTTCGTTATTAAAACTATTACATACAACCCATCCATTTACGGTGTCTACCCTATGTACAAATCCCTCCTGAACTAGGAATTCAAGGGCTCTATAGACGGTGGCAGGCTGAGAGCTTTTGTGATGAGCTTTCATCATATCGAGAAGTTCATATGCTTTTAGGCTACGACCTGCCTGCAATAAGAGTATAAGTACTTGTGTACGGATGGGGGTAAGGCGTTGTCCTCTAAGGTTGCAAATTTCTGTTGCTTGCTTAATACGGTCCTGGATATTTGCTGTAAGAATTTTTGGGACTGCCATAGACATTGCCTAATGTGATATGTTATAACATTATGAAATAATATAACGATACTATGTATCATTAAGAATTGACATATTTTATATGCGATTTTTTACATATTATTTAAACCCGTTGTTTCGTTGATAGGTGTCACGCAGTATGAATCAGGATCATGATCACGGAAAAGTAAGATTAAGCTTACTTACTTCCTCTGCCCTTAGTAGGTTAGTCATGGTTTTGGTGTTATTGGCGGTTTTGTGGGTTATAGCTTTCAATCTGCTTGAGTGGTAGTTATGGACGCTATTAGGTTATCTCATGTAACCCTCTATCATCCGCATCATACGCATTCACCTATATTATCGGATATTACGGGAGAGTTTCAAGCAGGGTCTCTCACTGCGGTATATGGGCCTAACGGCGCCGGAAAGACCATGCTGATGAAAACTTTGGCTGGGCTCATTAAGCCTGACCAAGGATGCGTTGACTACGCCCCTTCTCTCCATCGTGATGTGAGTTTTGTGCCACAGATTAATCACATCGATAGGGGCTTTGCAATCACTGTGGCCGACTTTGTGGCACTGGGAGCAGGATACCGCGTAGGTCTCTTCAGTCGCTTTAGAGATGAAGAACTCAGATTGATTGAGCATTCTCTCGAGCGAGTCGGTTTACACAGTAGGTCAAACTGCCTTATATCTGAGCTCTCTGGTGGTCAGATGCAGCGCTTACTTATTGCCAGACTAATTCTTCGTAATCCTCAAGTTGTACTTCTAGATGAGCCTTTCTCTGCTATAGATATTGATGCACTTCCTAATTTAATGGAAGTGTTGCTCGAATTTGTAGAAGCTGGAAAAACTGTTATCGTCGTTTCGCACGATCAGAATCAAATTCGTACGTATTTTCCTCAGACACTATTACTGTCAGGGCGTGTGGTTTATTGGGGTGACACGGAAACCGCACTTAATTCTGATAATCTATATCGTGCACGCGAGCTAGCATTAAAGGGGTTTTAGGTGTACGAGTTTTTTATAGAGCCATTTATCGTCGATTTGACTATGTCGTATGCATTGGTCGCAGGGCTATTTCTGTGCATTTCTGCGAGTATGTTGGGCGTATTTTTGGTTATACGACGTATGAGCTTGGTTGCAGATGCTATGTCGCACGCTTTGCTACCAGGTGTGGCTATTGGGATGATGTTGGCCGGGTCCACTTCGCTTGTAGTTCTCGCAGGAGGTGTGATTGCGGGTCTCATAGTGGCCATCGGTGCGGGTGTGATTATGCGAAACACCCACTTAAAAGAGGATGCCAGTTTCGCTACTACGTATATCCTATCTCTGTCTTTAGGTATGATTTTAGTTGGCAATGATGGACACGAGCTTTCGCATATTCTGTTCGGTTCGATTTATAACATCGCAGATATAGATATTTGGGTTATTTTAATTGTGTCTAGTGTAACTATGATATTGCTAGCACTTTTTTACCGTCCTATAGTTATGGAGTGCTTAGATCCATTATTTATGCGTATGGATGGTGGTTTGGGTCGTTTTACTCATATTCTTTTTCTTGTAATGCTTGCGTTTAATTTGGTAGCTGGGTACAAAGTATTGGGTACGCTCCTAGTTGTTAGCGTTATGCTTTTACCTGCTATAACTTCTACTTTTATAACCCGAAGTCTAGAGAAGCAAATATTACTGTCATCTTTGATTTCTATCCTGATTTTATACTTTGGTTTAGTTATAGCATATAACTTCAATCTACCACCTTCAGCTATTATTGCACTTCTTGGCGGTGTATGCTATCTATTAGCCCTATTTTTCGGCTCTCAGAAGGGTATACTTCGTAGAACTAGTAAAATTCAGGCTTCCCCAGTTTAAATTTTTTTCATCTCCTATAAAATTACCCCGATTTAAGTCGGGGCTTTTTTTACATTTTTATGACAAATATTACAGAAAAAAACCTTACTTTTTACATAAAACTGTAATATTTCAGATTATTATTATTTTCCCAAAATTGTAATTGTTTTGACTTTTTTAAGGTTTCATTAATGAATAAAATTTTTAAAGTTGTGTTCAATAAGTCGTTGTCGACTTATGTCGCCGTGAGCGAATTAGCAAAAGGGAAAAGTAAAAGCTCGAAGACCAAGACTTCAGCTTTAGTGGCAACGGGACTTCTATCGTTGGCGGGAGTTGCTAGTGGTATTGATGTAGAGTTAAGTGTTACACCATTAACACCCAATGGCGTAAGTGATTCATTAGTTAACGCTGGTTTTGAAGCTGTGCCTGTAAATGATGAAAATATACTTCCAAATAGTAATCGATTTTTAACAAAAGATGGGTTGCCAGGTAGGCAAATTCTTGAGGATGTGCCTTTTCAAAATGAACAAATCCAAGAGTATCGTACCTTCAGTGAGTATTTCAATAAGAAAATTTCACTAGAAAGAAATTTCGATAAAGATGCAAAAGTTGATTTATCAAAAGATATATTAGGATTTTATGAAAGACATCCAATAGCAAAAAAAATCGTAAGTCAAGACAACCATAAAGGAGCTATTTTACATTTGGATAAAAACCCTAAAGGCGTTGACGGTGATAATAAAACATTATATTTGTATGTTCTGCCAAATGAAGTGATAAATCTTGATGCTAATAAAACTAGGTATGTACAAGGTTTAATCATGAAACAGAAAGAATTAAAAGACTTTAAGTTAGTAAATTTTGGAAAATTTACTATCGAACCTACTGACTACTTAGGTTTTGATGAATCAAAGAAAAACAGGAATGTATTACTTCAAGTCCTAGGTTATGGGGCAAAATTTAAAGGCAACATCAAATCAAATGGAAATATTTCAAGTGTATTTGTATTCGATTACGGTAATTTAGAAGGAAATGCTACGCTTGATTCATTAACAAATGATATTAGAATTGCTGGCAGTTCTGAGTTAAATGGTGAACTAGATATTTCTAATAAAACATTTTTGACTATTAGTGAAAATAGTTCATTACTTGGAGATGTAATAGGCAAAAAGGGAACCTCATTAGTTTTAAAAGCTACTAAATCGTACCATTATGGAAAAATTAAATTGGTGAGTGATCTAAACACATATGATAAAAATAGTCTCCAATTTAGATATGGTTCTTACCAGGAAGGAGATATAACTTTATCTAATTCAATGGCTAAGGAAAAAGACTACAACGATGAGATTGTTCTAGACACAAATTCCTATATTCTTGGCAATATTAATTTAGGTAATGGAAGAAACAAAATTAGCTCGCTTCTTAAATTAAACTTAGGGACAGCTATTGTCAATTCTGCAATTATTGGGGATATTACTGGAGGAGAAAATAATGAAATCTACAGTAATTCCTATCAAGATAACATATCGTTGGAAAACACTGACATAAAAGGTGATATAGATCTTAAAAACTCTAGTAATTTACTTGATCTAAGCTACTTTAGTAGCCTTGATGGTAACTATACTGGCGGGCTTGATGATGATACTCTTAAATTTAGTAATTGGACATCCGTAAACAAAAATAAATCCAACAGCACCATAAAATTAAATAATGGAATCAATAGTCTAGAAATTAAAAATTATTCAAAAGTATTTGCTAATTATGAAGGTGGTGTAAATTCGGATTTTATAGGGCTGGATAATCATTCATCATTCGAAGGATCAATCAGTTTAGGTGATGCCCAGGCAACTTCTATCGCTGATATCCTAAATAAAAACATTGTCTATTTAGATAAAAACAGTATTATCCGTGGAAATATCCAAGCAGGTAGTGGTAAAGACTTGGTTGCTGTGCAATCTTCCGCAATTATTGGTGATGTAAATCTTAATGATGGTGAAAATCAAGTCATATTGTCTGGTTCTGAGCTAGAGGATTCGCAAATAGATATACCTCTTGGTCTTAACACAGAAAAATACACAAAACCATTTGGATTCTTAACATATGATGATGTTAAATACGGTTCCCTGTTGAAAGGCAATTTAACAACTGGATCTGGAAATGATTCTTTAATAGTGTCCGTTGGTGAGGTTCAAGGTAGTGTTAATCTAGGGGCAGGTAACAATAAAATTATCCTCCAAGGGGGCAATGCCACTGGTCAAAATCGAAAAACCCAAGAATTTATATCAAAATTCTTCACCTCCAAAATCACGGGAGCCATCACAACTGGTGAGGGCAATGATTCACTTGCAATTAAAGATGCAGAAATCGGCGGCGATATAAATCTAGGCAACGGATCTAACTCAATTACACTATCAAAAAATAGTGTAACTAAGGGTAATATCACAACTGGTTCTGGTGATGACACCATTAATATTTACACTAAATCTCAAAACAAAATCATCTCAACAGGTGCTGGGGATGATATTGTCAGAGTTGTTGGTACTCCAGAGAGTATCAAAGAATCTGTACTTACAAGTGTAGATGGCGGTGATGGTTACGATATATTCGATGTTTCTAAATCAGGTCACGTTTCGCTAAAAGCAGAAAATGCTATCTCTAATATCGAGTCCATATACATTAGTGGTAATTCATCGCTTGTATTAAATGGTCCTGCAGATATCAAACTTGCAACCTCAGAAGACAAAGCAGAATCTGGAACAGACGTTACTATTGATAGTGGCTCTTCTTTAGTTATCAATCACAACGAAGCATCCGCAGACTATAACTTAGGCTACAACTTGATGGGTGATGGTCTTCTAAAACTAGACCTTAACAATCACAAGTTAAATATTTCTGGTGGTGATCAATCTGAATTCGCAGGTTCAGTGGAACTATCTCGTGGTCAACTTGAGCACAACGAAAAAGTTAAAGAACTTCTAACTCAGGCATCTCTATCTCTAAAAGAGGGTGGTGTGCTTAATGCTGCTCATGCTGTCCAAGCAAGTAAGCAAGATAGAGTAGCCAGGTCCGCAGATGAAGAGCCTTCCGTAATCAAAAGTCTAACTCTAGACGGCGGTGCTTTGCATTTAGCTAAACACACACCTGTTGGTCAAAACCCAAACAACTCGCTAAAAGTCAAAGACCTAATCGTCAAACCTAAAGCTGGCAATGAATTTGGCAACGGCTATATCGTTGTAGATAGCTTTAATAAATACGACAACAGCATTGCCAACCGCAATAACAAGCAAGGGCTTCTATCTCAAGACGAAGGCGAGTTCGTTGCGAATCTAGTCGAGGCTTCTGGCAAAGTTGAAGGCAACGGCCTTAAATTAGAAATCCGCAAGGATATGAATAACTCATCCGATGCAGTTCATAAAACTGATATCGTTCAAGGGGATGAAGTAGTTGCACGTGCAAACTTCGGCTACAAAGCACGCATTGACGATGGTACGGACAACAAAAAACCTAAAGGTATCAATGCGGTTTACGGTCTAAAAGAAATTGAACTTCTTGATGGTAAACAACTTGATCTCGTAGTTGATGGCGACGGGGCAGGCACAAAATCTGACCTATCTGCAAAACTTACAGGCAAAGGTGGAATCTCAATCAACAAGGAAGGCACAGACACCACTGTTCTTAGCCTATCAAATCCTAACAACGATTTCACAGGATCAACTACAGTTCTTAAAGGCACTTTACTTGCAAAAGGTTCAAACGTACTTGGTAGCGAACAAAGTCACACCAAAACGCTTAAACTTGCAGAAAATACGAAACTCAAACTTGCAGATAAAGCCAAAATTTTCGTTGGCAATATCGACCAGGCAGCCTCATCAAAACTTGATATTGGCAATGGTATGCTAAACATCGCTCACGACGGCGAAACAAAAGAGTCTACAATTAAAGCTAACTCTTTAATTTCCTCTGCTGATGCTGGGGTTGTTCTGTATGCAGGTCAAACAACATTCGAAGGACCTCAAGATGCGTACAAAGGTACAACGACAATCCGTAATAAAGCACACGCAAGCATTGCCGACGTGAAGGCCTTGGGTACTGGTGCAGTGGACATTCATGAAAAAGGTAACCTAAACCTAAATTTTGCTGAAGCTGCTACATTTGCAAATCAGGTTAAAGGGAACGGTACTATAACTAAGTTCGGCAAAGGTGCACTAACACTAAATCCAAGCGAGCGTTCAAGTGCATTTGAGGGCGTGATTAATCTGTCTGACGGCAGCTTAATTGCAGGTACAGCTGCATCACCATTGGCATTGAACGCTAAGGAAATCAATGTTCTTCAAGGTAAAACACTGCAAGCGGTTGGTAGCCTTAAAGGTAGCCTAAATAATGCTGGTATCGTTCAAATAGGCGATAACAATACTCCAGGCGACACCTACACTGTTGGTAGTTACGATGGTGCCGAAGGATCTGAATTACAACTAAGTGCAGAATGGAAAAATTCAGGTGAATTTAAATCCGACATGCTTGTAGTCAAGGGCATTGCCACAGGTAAAACTTTGGTCAAAGCAGGTGCTGACAACATTATTAAAGGTGATGTTAAGCAAGGAAGTGTAGATAAGTTTTCTTCCGATGTTATTACTGTAGGGGCAGAGCACGGCGAACCAGTATTCTTTGGAGAGGCGGAGACTGACGGTGCGTTCAAGGCAGACCTAGTTAAGGAAGGTAACAACTATCGTTGGAAAATTGGTGCTAAGCTAAATCCAGTAACTCCAACATTTATTGCTGGTAAATTAGCAAGTATTAACAATGCCTTCGATAGCGTTGGTACGTTAAGTGAGCGTGTTTCAGCACAGCGTCATTCCATGAATTATGGGGGCAATATTTTTGGAAGAATCTCCCATGGAAATGCTAAATTCACTAGCCTACGTGGGGATGAGTATAAGTTCAAAAATTCGCAAATTCAGTTGGGTGTAGGCTTGCTTACAAGTCATGGAAAAGACCATTCTAAAACTGAAGTTGGTTTATTGGCTTCATACGGCAAAAACGACGTAGATGTATATGATGGAGAGACAGGCTCTAACTCATTGATGAAGTTCAAGGGTATAGGCAAAAATATAGCTAAGACTTTCTCTAAAAAGAAAGCTAAGGCTAAAGAAAGTGAGGTCGCTACCGTTGATACAAAATCAAAAGCTAAGAAAGTTGGATCAATCGATTCTAATGTTATTAGCCTTGGTTTATATACAACTGGCTATTTAGCTAACGGTGCGTACTACGACTTTGTTGCCCAAGTTAATAAAGTTGATAACAAATACAAAACATCCGATAACTATAAATCATCTCAAAAAGGATTGGTTGGCTTGCTATCAGCGGAAGTTGGTCATTCATTCCCATTGGGCGATTCAAGTTGGTCAGCTACACCACAGCTACAGCTAGTGGGTCAATACATGAAATTGGATGGGTTCCAACACTCTATTCGCAAGGTTGAAGCATCTAAAGACTTCAGTCTAAGAGGTAGAGTTGGCTTGAGCATTGCCCATAAAAATGATTTCTACATTAGTGCAAATGTTCTTGGAGATTTGAAAAAACCTGAAGGTATTAAAGTTGGCAAAGATACTGTTAAAGAATCTTTCAATAAATACTGGGGTGAAGTTGGTGTTGGCGGACAGCTAAGCCTAAGCAAATCTTCAGCCATTTATGCTGATGCTAAATTTACCAAAAACTTTAGCGGAGAAAACCGCAGTGGTTATAAAGGTAATGTTGGCCTCAAATATAGTTGGTAGCACTGCTTGATAACTTTGCTTAGTAGCACGAAAACCTCGATTAATTTCGAGGTTTTTTTTTCGCCCTTGGGTGTGCTTTGTCGTAGGCTTCAGATAGGTGTTGAAAATCTAAACGCGTATAAAGTTGAGTGGTAGAAATTTTTGAGTGACCTAGCAAATCCTGCACTGCACGCAAGTCTTGAGATGATTGCAGGATATGGCTTGCAAAACTATGTCTAAGTACGTGAGGGTGTATGTTTGATGGGATATTTGTTTTTAAGGCTAGTTTTTTAAGCTGAAGTTGTACAACACGAGTTGAGATGCGTTTACCCTGAGCCCCTAAAAATAAGGCACACTTATCGGATGCTGATGTTTTGGGTCCTTCTAGCTCAATTCTTCGGTTAAGCCAATGCAATATAGCCTCTTCGGCTTTTTCACCCAAAGGCACGATTCTAGGTTTATTGCCCTTACCAATCACCGTTAATTCATGATTATTAATATCCAACCACCCCTTAGATACATGATCTTGGCTTTTATGATACTCAATGTCCAAATTCACAAGTTCCGAAAGTCGCAAACCACTTGAATACAAAAGTTCAAACATAGCTTGATCACGGGCGTGTACAGCGGAATTGTCGTCCGTTTGTAGGCCAACATCTAGCAACAGCTTTGCTTCATCTGCAGTCAATGCCTTTGGCAATGGACGTGCAACTTTAGGAGCCTTTATCCCTAAAGTTGGATTGATATCTAACTCGTATTTCAAAGAATACCATTTATAAAAATTTCTCCAACTGGATAAAATTCGAGTTAGCGATCTAGGATTAAAATCTCGTGAATGCAAGGTGGCAATGGCCTGTCTCACATCCATATTATTTAATTTGCTAAGGTCTTTTTCGGGAAAAATGTCAATAAGATGTTGTAGGTCACGTTTATAAGCAGCGACTGTATGAGGTGATGAGTTTTTCTCCGTCACTAAACTCTGTAGCCACTGCTCAACGTATTTGGACATATCTAAACTGGAGTTAATTCAGGAAATTCTTCGTCTTCATCTTGATTGAAGCGGGATAGAGCTGCTACAACCAAATCGTGAATCATCTGTAAAAATGTAGTACCCATCTCATCGCTAAAATGAGAAACACTGCGATGAGAAAATCCTAATATGCCTACTACTTTATCTTCAAGTCGTAGTGGTATCAATGCATAACTTCCTGACTCTGCAGACCACCATTCTTTAACGCTATCAAGAACGAGACTACCTAAGTATGGCTTTTCGAGACCCTGAGCCCAGTTTTGAACTTCTTCGTTTTTATAGCTATAAGGATGATTATCGTTAATAATATCCCAAAGTTTTAATTCAACATTTAGTTCTGGAAAAACTTTTTGCAATCCAGTATGAATCACAAGTGGCAATTGATGTGGATTTTTTTCTGCAACAAGCTGCACGCACCACTCCAAAATACTGTCGTTAATCAACTTATTGTCATCTGCGACGGTTGCTAAAACCTCTAAACCATCTTCAAGAATTTTATTGCGAGTCCTAAGCGTATCAATTTGCTTTTCAAGTAGTGATATCGTCCCAGTTCCGTGAGGATTGGGTACTTTCATGGAAATAAAAATATCCTCATACTCAATAAAAAACTCAGGATTTTCAGATAGAAAATTAGCTATTTCGTGAGCTTTTTGTTCATTCATTTTTCAATACCTCTATAGGAACATCTGATAGGAGTTTATCGATATCAATAACTCCTTCAAACACAGTAGTCGCAGGACCTCTCATAATAACAGCTTCGCCATCGTAGCTTATTTCAATAGAGCCACCACGCATATTAACTTTAACTGGACTTTTTAAAAGACCTCGTCGGATACCCGAGACAACGGCCGCACAAGCTCCAGTCCCACAGGCAAAAGTCTCTCCAGCACCTCTTTCATAAACTCTAAGATTAATTTCGTTTTCAGAGATGATTTGCATAAAACCAGCATTTATGCGGTTTGCGAAGTATGGGTGTGATTCGATTAGAGGACCTTGAGAGCTAACTGGAGCAGTATACACATCAGGAACAATCTGGACTGCATGAGGATTTGCCATGCTTACAAGAGAAATTTCTATCACGCTTCCATTTGATAGTGGCAATGCCCACACTTGAGCCTGGTTTTCATTTTTAAAACTTATACCTTCGCTATCAAACCCTACATCTGAGGCTTTAAATGTAGGGCAACCCATATCCACGGTTACAGTTTTGTCTTCGTTTCTATAAAGCTCTATAGTTCCAGTTGCAATTTCAGCTTTAATTGGATTACGTCCAGATAGATGTTTATCATGTATAAACTGGACAAAGCAACGGGCACCATTGCCACAATTTTCAACTTCGGATCCGTCAGAATTAAATATGCGATATTTGAAGTCGGCTTCGGGGTGGGTTGGGTTTTCCACTAACAAAACTTGATCTGCACCTATTCCAAATTGTCTGTGGGCAATTGCACGAATAATTTCAGAGTCGACATTTATAAAATTACTCACACCGTCAAGAACGACAAAGTCATTTCCGATGCCGTGCATTTTAGTGAACTGCCAGACTCTATGTTTGCCCATCATTTTAGTTTTTCTAGTAGAACTTCATTAACTTGAGCTGGATTCGCTTTGCCTTTGGCTACCTTCATAACTTTACCTACTAAAGAATTGAAGGCTTTTTGTTTTCCTGCTTTGTATTCCGCAACAATTTCCGCATTTTCCGCTAAAACTTCATCAATCATAGCCCCAATAGCACTGCTATCATTTATCTGTTTTAATCCTTTGGCTTCTATTATGGCATCAGGGTCGCCCCCATTTTCGCCAGACCACATAGATTGGAAGACATCTTTTGCGATTTTGCTTGATATGGTTTTATCTTCAATTCTTTTAATCAAAGATGCCATATGTTCAATTGAGATTGGGCTTTGATTAAAACTTAACTCGTCGCGATTTAAACTTGCAGAAATATCACCCATAATCCAGTTAGCAACTAGTTGTGCATTCTGAACACCTGCTAGAGCCAAAAGCTTTTCAAAATAATCGGCCATCTCACGTGTTTGAGTAAGTTGTGCACAATGATAATCCGATAGACCATAATCCTTGCTATATCTATCTCTTCTGGCTTGTGGAAGTTCTGGCATTTGGGTGCGAACCTTCTGAATCCATGCATCATCGATATGTAGAGGCGGAAGATCGGGACACGGAAAGTACCTGTAATCATGGGCATCTTCTTTTGTGCGCATGCTTCTAGTCTCATCCTTAATATCATCGTAAAGTCGAGTTTCCTGTATTACCTTACCGCCATCTTCTATAAGTTCAATTTGTCTTCGAGCTTCATACTGAATGGCTTTTTCCATGAATTTAAATGAATTTAAATTTTTAATTTCTGTTCGTGTACCAAATTCAGTTGACCCCTTAGGACGTACTGAAATATTTACGTCGCAGCGGAATGAGCCTTCTTGCATATTGCCATCGCAAACGCCAAGCCAAACGACCAAACTATGCAAGGCACGTGCATATGCCACAGCTTCAGCAGCTGAACGTATCTCAGGCTCAGTAACGATTTCAAGTAAAGGTGTGCCAGTGCGATTTAAGTCTATACCTGAGGACTTCTCGCCCAATGGTCCTTCAAAATCTTCGTGTAGTGATTTGCCCGCATCCTCTTCTAAATGTGCACGTGTCAAATTGACGGTATGCTCAGTCTCATCAACAAAAAATCTAACCTTTCCGCCCACAACAGTAGGATCTTCATATTGCGATGTTTGATAATTTTTAGGAAGGTCAGGGTAGAAATAGTGCTTGCGAGCAAAAATAGAAATAGGGGCAATCTTCGCGTCGACGGCTATACCAAAGGCTATCGCCCGCTCGACCGCTCCATAATTCATAACTGGCAATGTCCCAGGCAAGGCCATATCAACTGCATTTGCTTGCGTATTTGGCTCGGCCCCAAATGCCGTACTACTGCCAGAAAAAATTTTAGATTTAGTCGAAAGTTGTGCGTGGGTTTCTAAACCGATAACAATTTCCCATTCCATTATGCAACCTCCAACTCTTTCAAATGCCAATCAGTGTGAAGCTGATACACATGACCAAGTGCCAACAATGCCCCCTCATCAAAATGCTTGCCGACTATCTGCAGTCCAATTGGGCGACGACCCTCAGTGCCACCAAACCCGCACGGAATGGACATCCCAGGCAAACCAGCTAAACTAACACCGAGCGTATAAATATCAGCTAACCAATCAGCAGTCACATCATCTGAATTTTCGCCAATGTTTTTCGCAACTGTCGGCGTAACAGGACCAACTATAAAATCACACTCTTCTTTAAGTACACGATCGAAGTCTTGTGCAAGCAACCTGCGCACTCTTTGAGCTTGCAAATAGTAGGCATCATAATATCCATGTGACAACACATAAGTACCGACCATAATTCGTCTTTGTACTTCAGGACCAAACCCTTCAGAACGCGAACGTGACATCATCTGCTCAATACCCTGATAGTTAGAGCTTCTGTGACCATATCGAACACCATCATAGCGCGACAGATTACTTGATGCCTCTGCGGGAGCAATTACATAATAAGCAGGAATCGCATATTTTGTACGTGGCAATGACACCTCAACCCGCCTAGCTCCTAATTCAACAAATTTTTCGATAGCAGCCTCAGTAGCAGCTTTAACTTCATCAGACAAACCCTCAGCAAAGTATTCTTTTGGAACACCTATGCGAACACCGCTTAAAGGCTTTTCTTTATTTGAATTAAATTTAGATAGACTGGCTTGAAAGTCTGATTTTACGCGACCTTGAGCGTTTTTAGAGACCCCGCAAACCTCTAATGAAGTTGAGTCCTTAGGATCAAACCCAGACATCACATCTAACATTTCTACTAAATCTTCGCATGTATGAGCAATCGGACCAGCCTGATCGAGACTAGAAGCGAACGCAATCATACCGTAACGCGAAACAGAACCGTAAGTTGGCTTAATGCCCGATACCCCACAAAGTGCAGAAGGTTGACGTACAGAACCGCCAGTGTCAGTGCCCGTAGTGGCACATACTATTCCCGCGGCTACGGCAGCTGCAGAGCCACCAGAAGAACCGCCTGGAACGGCATTTATGTCCCATGGGTTTTTGCAAGGGCCGAAAGCAGAGTTTTTATTGCCCGAGCCCATAGCAAATTCATCGCAATTAAGTTTTCCAATATTTACTGCTCCAGCTGAAAGCAGGTGCTCTACAACCGTAGCATCGAATGGGCTTACATAGTTTGAGAGCATCTTACTAGAAGCAGTAGTTCGCCAACCCTTAGTCACAAAAACATCCTTATGTGCGATTGGAATCCCAGTCAAAATCGAATGGTTACCTTTGGCAATAAGTTCATCCGCAACCTTCGCCTGTGCGAGAGTTAAGTCGTGATCTATATGAAGAAATGCGTTTAGATGTGAAAGTTTTTCAGCTTTTTCGAGGCATAGCTTAGCAAGCTCTAAAGCACTAACTTCCTTGTTATCCAGTGCTTTACGCACTGAATGAATTGATTTTAATTGCATGAAAATTTAGTTAAGAAATTTGTTTAGACTATTTTAATACAGCTAAAACATCTAAGACAGGTAATACAGTTAAGACAGAAGTAAGCAATAAGCAATAAGCAAACTATTCAAACTTACTCAATTACTTTAGGAACTAAAAAAAGACCGTTAGATTTAGCACTCGCATTAGCCATAAGCTTTTCGCGCTGCTCAATACTAGCAGTTTCAGTAATCTCATCTTCTCTAAGTCTAAGAGTTATGGATTGATTTAGGGATAGTGGGTGAGATAAGGGCTCAACACCCTCAGTTTCTACCGATTGAAGTGTCTCTATCAAACTGAACATCTTATTAAGCTCAACTTTAAGTTGATTTTGAGCCTCAGAATCAAGATCTAGGCGAGCCAATCTGGCAATGCGAGTAATATCAGAAGATTCGATAGACATATCAGAAAATTAATAATCAATAATGGTAAAATCCTAAAATTGAACTAATTATAAATTATTCGTTATCCAAATTCTTTAAATAATATGTTCGGATTTCTTAGAAACTATTTTGCCACAGATATGGCCATCGACCTTGGTACCGCTAATACTCTTATTTTCGTCCGCGGAAAAGGAATTGTTCTTGATGAACCTTCGGTGGTAGCTATACGTCATGACGGGGGAAATGGTAGAAAGGTAATTCAAGCTGTAGGATTGGCTGCAAAGCAGATGCTTGGTCGTGTACCAGGTAATATTGAGGCTATTCGTCCTATGAAGGATGGCGTAATTGCTGATTTTTCTGTGACTGAACAGATGATTAAGCAATTTATTAAGATCGTGAATCCTAGGGGGTTCTTTTCACCTAGCCCTAGGATTATTATTTGTGTACCTTGTGGTTCAACCCAAGTAGAAAGGCGTGCTATACGTGAAGCCGCTATCGGTGCGGGAGCTAGTCAGGTTTATCTGATTGAGGAGCCTATGGCTGCTGCTATAGGTGCAGGGTTAAATGTATCTGACCCAAGTGGCTCTATGGTAGTTGATATTGGTGGTGGTACCACTGAGGTTGCCGTTATTTCGCTTGGCGGTATGGTATACAAAGGTTCAGTTCGTGTTGGGGGCGATAAATTTGACGATGCCATCGTTAATTATGTACGTCGTCATCACGGCATGCTTATCGGTGATCAGACAGCCGAAATTATTAAAAAGCAGATAGGGGCTGCATTTCCAGGAGCCGAAGTGCGTGAAATTGAAGTTAAGGGTCGTAATTTATCCGAAGGCGTGCCTCGCAGTTTCACAGTGAATTCAAATGAAATACTTGAGTCGCTTAACGATCCATTAAATCAAATCGTATCTGCCGTAAAAATTGCACTTGAACACACACCTCCTGAGCTTGGAGCTGACATTACAGAAAAAGGTATTGCTTTAACTGGTGGTGGTGCTCTTCTTCGCGATCTTGACCGTTTACTTCAAGAGGAAACTGGACTTCCAGTTATGGTAGCTGAGGACCCATTAACATGCGTAGTGCGAGGTTGTGGTGAAGCCCTTGAACATTTAGAGAGTCTTGGACCTGTATTTATACAAGAATAATATTTGTATATGAATTGGGGTCGGCATGGCACAAGAGAAATCTTGGCGTTTATTTAAGGACGGAAATCTTTCTAGTTCTACAGTTCTCTTAATGATCATTTTCTGCGTGTCAGTCATGATTATTGACTCTAGGACGAAGTGGCTTACGCCTGTTCGTCATACGCTTTCTGCCGTCATTGACCCAACATACCGAATTGCCATCTGGCCTAAAAACTTAGTTGATAAAATCTATCGTTGGTTTAATGCAGTAGACGTTGCACAATCTAGTGTTCAAGAGTCTCAGAATAAATCTATAGAACTTGCTCAGGTAGAAACGCAGGCTATTCAGCTTTCAGCGGAAAACTCCCAGCTTAGAAGGCTTTTAGAACTTAAAGAAAACGTCCCTGTAAAATCGCTTGCAGTTGAAATTCTCTATATTCCTAATAATCCAGTTCGCGGAAATATTGTTCTTAATAAGGGTGAAAGAGAGGGCATAAAGCCCGGCATGCCTGTCATAGGTGAGGGAGGTTTAGTTGGCCAAATTCAACGTGTATCGTATAAAACATCTGAGACACTTTTAATTACGGATGAATCAATTCAAATACCTGCAATTCTTGTTAGAAATGGTCTAAGAGTCGTTGTTTACGGAGCAGGAGTTGGTAATCCACTTGAATTACGTTATCTATCACCAGGTGCAGATGTACAAGTTGGCGATGAGATCGTAACCTCTGGTATAGGCGATATTTATCCTTCAGGCTTAGCTATCGGAAAAGTCGGTCGCATAGATCAAAGCTCAGCCCAAGGATTTGTCATTGGATTGGTAGATCCTCAAGCTAAACCAAACAGAAATAAACATTTCCTAGTGCTTAAAACAGAAGGCACTATAGATAAAGATGAGGGCGATGATGAATAGCCCTAAAAATAAAATACATCCTATCGGAGATAATTTAGATACTTTCCGCCCTTCGTTTTTATTTGTGTGGGGCAGTTTGTTTTTTGCATGGTTGTTTTCATTATTGCCATGGCGTACATGGGAGGGCTCTCCAGATCTACTTATATTAGTGATAGCTTACTGGTTTGCTCATAATGTTCCTGGTATGGGCTTTGTGGTTGCGATAATTGTTGGTTTACTTATGGATGTTTTTGACACCACGCTTTTAGGATCGCATTCCCTTAACTATATATTGGTATTGGCTGGGATTGCACTTATGCGTCAGCGGACCATGCAATACTCTGTATTAGTGCAGTTTATAGTAGTGTTGCCTATTTTTATATTTGCTTCATTGCCATCACACCTATTTGAATCCTGGTTGCATGGGTACTGGGGTGGTTGGTCATGGTTGATTTCAGGGCTTATTACTTCAGCCTTATGGATTGTCGTCGATATCATATTTAAGTTCTTCGGAACTGTTCATTACGAGCAGGGATGATATGCTTGCGTTCGGTCAAAAAAAAGGGTTAAATCGCAAAAAACTGCTTGTGCGTGTTTTTGTGGCAATGCTTTTTGTACTTGGCTGCTTTTCTTTGCTCGTATATCGCCTTTATTTCCTGCAGGTTGAGAGATATCAAGGATTTTCAGAAAGAGCAGAACGCAACCGCATCACACTTTTGCCTATACCTCCAAAACGCGGAGACGTGGTCGATAGAAATGGAGAGGTCCTTGCGAGAAGTTATAGAGATTACACAATTGAATTAGTACCTCAAGAAATTCAAAATATTGATGAGGTTATAGATGAACTAAAAACAATAATCGATATTACACCTCTTGATATTAAGAGGTTTAAGCAAAGGGTCGCAGGATCGAGTCGCTATTCATCTATCCCTTTACGCAGAAATATTACCGACAAAGAAGCTGCACTTTTTGCTGCGAACTCTTATAGATTTCCAAAAGTAAGTGTTAAGGCCAGGTGGGTGCGAGAGTATCCTCAAGGTATATCTGCTGCTCACCTAATCGGTTATGTGGGTCGCATCTCTCAAAAAGATCAGGAAAAACTGGAAGAAAAGGGGTTAGAGGGTAATTACCGAGGCTCTGATTTAATTGGAAAAAAGGGTATCGAGCTTAGTTATGAGACTCAGCTTCACGGAAAAACTGGGTGGCAGGAAGTTGAAGTTTCTGCCTCTGGTAGACCTGTCCGTGTTCTTAGAAGTACGGATCCTGAACCTGGTTATAACCTAAGACTATCAATCGATTTGGGATTGCAAAAACTTGCAGAGGGGTTGTTTGTTAAAAATGGTGTTGCTGAAAGAGGTGCTTTAGTTGCCATCGACCCGAGGACAGGTCAGGTACTTGCTTATGTCTCATCACCATCATATGACCCAAATTTATTTGTGGACGGCATCGATGTCGATGACTGGAGAAGGCTTTCAGATGATGAGAATTCTCCTCTTTTAAATAGACCCATATCAGGGACATTTCCAATAGGATCTACTTATAAGCCTTTTGTTGGATTGGCAGCTATGGAGTTAGGGGTTAGAGGTCCTGAAAAACGAGTTTATGACCCAGGCTATTTTGAGTATGGAAAGCAGAAATTTAGAAATGCAGGTGGTGCGGTCTACGGAAGCATTGATATGCACAAGGCCATTGTTGTTTCATCGGATACATTCTTTTTTAGTTTGGGACCTGAGTTGGGTGTGGATCGTTTGCATGATTTTTCAATACAGTTTGGATTTGGAAAACAGACAGGAATTGACCTTGTAGGGGAAAAGAGAGGGATATTGCCATCCAAAGCATGGAAGTCCAAGGCATTCAAAGATCCAAAGAAAAAGTCATGGCTTGTGGGTGAAACAATCTCCGTAGCTGTGGGGCAGGGGTACAACTCATTTACGATTATGCAGCTTGCTCAAGCGACATCCGTATTAGCGGCTAATGGTGTCTACATGCGACCGCATTTAGTTAATCTGTTAGAAAATCCATTGGATGGTTCGGTTACGCCCGTCGTAAAGGAACCCGAGTACATAATCCCACTTAAGCAAAAGCATCTGGATGTAATTAAAAGGGCAATGGTACAGGTTACGAGATCGGGTACCGCAAGAAAAATATTTGCAGGTGCAAATTATGCATCTGCAGGTAAGACAGGTACAGCTCAAGTTTTTAATCTTCGTGGGTCTCGATACAATGCAAGACATTTAAAAAAACGTCTTCACGATCATGCACTTTATATAGGTTACGCACCCGCAGAAAATCCTAAAATTGCACTCGCTTTGATAGTTGAAAATGGAGGGTGGGGCTCTGCTGTGGCGGCACCTATTGCCAAACAGGTATTTGATTACTGGCTTACTCCCGAACGTCAAAAGGAATACGAAGAGTCGCTTCATCCAAAGGTTATCGTAACAGCAGGACCAAATGCTGAGGATAATATTGAATCCGAAAGCGAGTCCTCTCCAGATACGGTAGTCCCTGAAAAGCCAATTTCAAATCCTGAAGATGAATCGCAGGAGACTCGCCCTGAAATTCTAAGAGAAATTAACGCAAGCAGGTATCCCGATGAATAAGTATGTAAATAACTTTGCCAACCTGATTGCGAATTTAATTTATCGCTCTATCAAATCAATTGATTGGCCACTAATGATTATTCTTGTTCTTTTTGCGGTGGTCGGTCTTTTTGTTATGCATTCAGCAGTTGGAGGGGCTGAGGGTCGGTTTATCGCTCAAAGTAAGAATTTTGTTATTTCTCTTATCGTAATGTGGTTTGTGTCGTTATGGACACCGCCAACCATAATGAAATTCGTGATTCCTATTTACGTTATCGGATGCTTGCTACTTTTAGGTGTTTTGTTAGTTGGAGAAACCAGCAAGGGGGCAACGCGCTGGCTTAACATCGGTGTGGCTAGGATTCAGCCTTCCGAAATTATGAAAATTGCTGTTCCTTTGATGTTGGCTTGGTACTTTGATAAACGCAAAAATGATCTAAATATAGTCGATTATTTTATCGCTGGTGTACTGCTTTTAATTCCTTTTCTTTTGATTATTAAGCAACCAGATTTAGGAACCGCATTATTGGTTTTTGCATCTGGATTTTTCGTTATTTATTTTGCAGGTCTGTCATTTAAATTAATCATTCCAATTGCCTTAATTTTGGCTGTTGGTATTGGGTTAATAATTTATTATGAGGATACCTTGTGTCGTCCAGATTTTGATTGGGTTATCCTTCATGACTACCAAAAAACCCGTGTGTGTACATTGCTCGATCCCATGTCCGATTCACTTGGAAAAGGCTTTCATACGATTCAAGGGATGATTGCAATAGGTTCTGGAGGTCTTTACGGTAAGGGGTATATGAAGGGCACTCAAACACATTTAGACTTTATACCAGAGCAGTCGACAGATTTTATTTTTGCGGTATACGCAGAAGAATTTGGACTTTTTGGTAGCGTATTTTTGCTCGTAATGTACACATTGCTAATAGCAAGATGCTTCATGATTACACTAAATGCTCAAACACATTTCAGTACTTTATTGGCTGGTTCATTGACCATGATTTTGTTCTTTTATGTGTTTGTAAATATGGGCATGGTTATGGGCATACTGCCGATTGTTGGTGTGCCCCTACCATTTATGAGTTACGGTGGGACTGCCCTTATGACTCTGGGGATTGCGATGGGGTTGATGATGAGTATCTCAAAATACACCCCACCTGCTCAGAACAATTAGAATTTCGTGGTACGTGTCACAGACCAAGCTGCTGACAGTGAAGCCACAAACATAACAACCAAAATACTAATCACTAGATAAAACACATTAGGTAGTTCAAGTGAATATGCTAAACCGTAAGTGCTAGCAAATTCTCCAAGAGCACCGTTTAGACTGACAAGTGCAATCTTTGCAAACACAATTGCAAGTAAACTAGCAAAAAATCCTGTAATAGCTCCGAACATCCTAAAAGGACGTCGTACAAAGCTCTCCGTAGCACCCACAAGTCGAGCTACAGCTATCTCGTCTCTTTGGACTAGGGCTTGCATTCTAATTGTGTTGAAGACTGTAGATACTACAACAATAATTACACCTAGAGCCAAAATTCCAAGTAGTGCTCTCAGAAAATTCAAAAGGCTTTGAAGTTTCTTAATCCAATCACTATCAAATTGTAAAAGGTCGACGGCATCCTCTCGATTTACAGCTTCAGCAATGCTTTTGGCTTGTTCACTTGAAACCGAATCTTTTAAGGTAACAATAATACTATGTGGCAATGGATTTTGATCCAAAGTTTTTAATGAATCAGCCCACTCAGGTTCTTGCCTTAATGAAGAATATGCCTCCTCTTTAGAAACTACTTCTGTACTTGCTATGGAATCTGCATATTGATTTTTAAGTTTCTGATCAAAAGCTTTAGTATCCTCAAGACTTATAGAATCCTTCATAAATACAGTAATCACTGGATTGACTGAAACCCTTTTAGTAGCTGGCTCCAAAGTGGTTACTATGGAGCTTAAAACTATAGGAATTGAGAGCACAAATGCGATAACAATTATATTTAAGATGCTCGAAGCAGGCATCTGTGCAAGCCTGCGAAATGCAGTATTTAGGGCATAACCGTAATGTCTTATCCAGGACTTCATGAACGCCCTCCTAAGTCAGTAAACCTACCAGGTTCAATTATGAAAGTGCGATTAGCATAATTGCTTAAAAGATCAGTATCGTGTGAGGATATCAAGGTAGTAACACCTACACGATTAAAGTCCTGAAATACATCTAAGATTTTACGTGCTGTGTTTTTGTCCAGATTAGCAGTTGGTTCGTCAGCTATAAGCACCTTAGGGCGATTTACAATCGCCCTTGCAATGGCTAGCCTTTGCTGCTCACCACCAGATAATTCAATAGGGTTTACTTTTTCTTTGTTTCCTAATCCAACTTTTTCTAAGGCTGCTCTAGCTCTAGCACCAGCCTTTTCGCGACTTACGCCCATAACCGCAAGAGGCAACATAACATTTTCAAATGCATTTCGGTCATATAAAAGATGAGTGTCTTGCAGGATTATTCCGATAGCACGTCTAACATATGGCTGACCCCTAGAATTTAGTTCACTAAATTTTTGGTCGTTTACAGTTATAGTTCCTCGAGATGGTGATTCCAATCCAGCAATTAATTTAAGAAGTGTCGATTTGCCTGCTCCAGAAGGACCAGATATAAAAACAAATTCTCCATCCTCAATCTGAAAATTAATATCAGCAAGAATATTGGGGTTTTTTCCGTAGAACTTAAAGACGTGCTGAAACGTAATCATAATTTTTTTAGGGAATATACAAATAGAATTTAGTATACATTTAATGGTATATTGCTTTTTTTAAAAGTAATTAAATGTATGAGAAAATTTCGCTTCTCGTGGGATGATGAGCGGTTTAGAGCTATTGTTTATCAGATTCTAGTACTGGCTTTGGTTGTTGCTGGTATTTGGTTTTTGATTAGCAATTTACTGGATAACTTACATTCAAGAAATATTCAGACTGGTTTTGCTTTCATAGATAAGGAAGCTGGCTTTGCCATAAGTGAAAGTCTCATTGAATACAAACTTACTGACACCTATCTAAGGGCTCTTGCTGTCGGTTTTCTGAACACGTTGTTTGTATCGTTTTTAGGTATTATCGGTTGCACTATTTTGGGTACGTTAGTGGGTATTGGACGGCTTTCACATAACTGGCTAGTAAGTAAGCTTTCATTAGTCTATGTAGAAGTCATGAGAAATATTCCTCTTCTAATTCATTTGTTTTTCTGGTATTCGTTACTTACAGAAATATTGCCAGGTCCTAGACAAGCTTTAAATCCTGTTGAGGGTGTGTATCTTTCGAATCGTGGGATTATGTTCCCTAAATTGGAGGGGGACGGTGTTATTTATATTTGGATTGCACTTGTGGCAGCTTTAGTACTTTCAATTTTAAATAGCTATAGATGTAAGCTTAAACATGCTAAATCAGGAAAGTGTAGCCCAGTATTCTGGACTAATACATTAATGATTATTGGTTTACCGATTTTAGTTGGATTGATTTTTAATTCTCAAATTGGGTTATCTGTTCCTGAGCTTAAGGGATTTAATTTCCGTGGGGGTTCATTATTTACACCCGAAATGTCTGCTCTTTTAATTGGCCTAGTGCTTTATACGTCCGCATTTGTAGCCGAGATTGTACGTTCTGGTATCCAATCAGTAGGTAAAGGTCAGTGGGAAGCGGGCGAGTCTTTAGGTCTGTCCAAAATGCGCACTTTACAGCTTGTAGTTATGCCTCAAGCCATAAGAGTCATGATTCCATCTATGTCTAATACATACATGAATCTTATGAAAAACAGCTCTCTTGCGGTGGCTATCGGATATCCAGATATCGTATCCATATCAAATACCATGCTTACGCAGACTGGGCAGGCTATCGAGGCTATTTTCGTAATTATGATGGCTTACCTAACTGTAAGCTTGTGTATTGCACAATTTATGGCTTGGTTAAACCGTCGCATGGTTATCGTGGAGAGATAGTATGTCACTTGCTATGACTTCACATTCAGGTCCTTGGTACTGGCTACGTAAAAATTTATTTGCCTCTCCCGCTCACATTATTGCGACTGTTTTGATTCTGTGGTTCTTGATTTTTTCAATACCACTTTTAGTGGATTGGCTATTTATCGATGCAAATTTCGATGCCACAAAAGCAGCCGATTGTCGTGATTCTGCAGGTGCTTGCTGGTCATTTGTCCGTCATAAATATCGCATGATTTTGTTTGGACTTTATCCGTACTTTGAGCAGTGGCGCCCATTTGTTGTGACTCTTCTATTAATCGCAGTGTTGATTTACAGTGCATTGCCACGGGCTTGGAACCGATCGCTTATTTTTGTATGGCTCGTAGTTTTAACTATTTGTGGCATATTAATGTACGGTGGCGTTTTTGGGCTAAGCCATGTCGAGACGGCACGTTGGGGCGGACTTCCAATCACCCTTATGTTGTCTATTTTTGGGATTATGTTTGCTACCCCATTAGGGATAATCCTTGCACTCGGTCGTCGTTCGCATATGCCATTGATACGTGCTCTTAGCACTTCTTATATCGAGCTTGTTCGTGGTGTCCCTTTTGTGAGCTTGCTATTTATGGCTTCCGTGATGGTCCCGCTTTTCTTTCCTGAGGGAGTTACGTTCAATAAACTTTTGCGTGCACAACTTGCCGTTATCATTTATATGTCGGCCTATATAGCAGAAGTTGTGCGCGGTGGATTGCAATCGATTCCAAAAGGGCAATATGAGGGGGCTAAATCTCTAGGTCTTTCATATTGGCAGTACATGAGATTAATCATACTTCCACAAGCACTTACTGTTGTGATTCCTCCCCTAGTTAGTATTTTTATTTCTATTTTTAAGGATACTTCTCTAGTCGTAATTATTGGGATATATGATTTAACACTGTCAGCTAAGGTTGCATTGTCAGATCCGCAGTGGTCGGGATTGGGTCTTGAAGCCTATGTCTTCTTAGCATTTATATATTTTATTTTCTGTTTTGCGATGTCTAAATACTCAAGATATATTGAAGCACGACTTCGTACAGGTCATCGTCATTAATGGAGTTTGCATGTCAAAAGAACCAATTATAAAAATCAGCAATCTCAATAAATGGTATGGGGAGTTTCAAGTTCTTAATAATATAAATTTTGAAGTTGAGACGGGCGAGAGGATTGTAATATGCGGTCCTTCAGGAAGCGGTAAATCTACACTAATTCGCTGTATCAATGCATTGGAATTTGCACAGGAAGGGGAAATCATAGTTGATGGGGTTCGTGTTGACCATAACTTAAAACACTTGCGCGAGATACGACAAAATGTAGGCATGGTTTTTCAGCAGTTTAATTTATTTCCACATCTGACTGTTCTTGAGAATCTGACATTAGGTCCGATATGGGTTTTAAAAAAATGCAAAAAAGAAGCCCGTGAAGTGGCAATGCAATATCTCGAGCGCGTAAAAATAGCAGATCAGGCAAATAAATATCCTGGTCAATTATCTGGAGGACAACAGCAACGCGTAGCTATTGCAAGAAGCTTATGCATGGCACCTAAAATTATGCTTTTCGATGAGCCCACTTCAGCACTCGATCCCGAAATGGTGAAAGAGGTTTTAGAAGTGATGGTATCTCTTGCGGAAAATGAGGGCATGACCATGTTGGTCGTTACTCATGAGATGGGATTTGCTCAGCAAGTTGCGGATCGTGTGGTGTTTATGGATCAGGGTGCTATAGTCGAGCAGGCTAAACCTCAAGAGTTTTTCACTAATCCTAAGACCGAGCGCGGACAGGCATTCTTAAAGCAGATTTTGTAGATTTGTTTAGGTCTTTGTGTCTGATTTAGAGATAGAGAACCTTGATGGCTAGAGAATTCGAAGAAATTTTTCAGTTAATGGGTGGATATCTCAATCAGGACATGTATCTTATTTGTAATTGCGATACTCTTGAGGAAGCTATTGATTATTATGTTAAAAACGTTGAAACTGAAGTTTTAATTGCTCTTTTAAAAGAATTAGAAAAATTTGATATTGAATTTCCGTACGATAGAGAACAACATTTTGATGAGATAATTAACCCTGAGGTCGATTACATCTCCGTTGATCATTTATTCGGTCTAATCAGAAACTCAATCAAAAAACACTATCCTGATTTAATTGAATTTGTTAAATAAAAAATTACTTCATAATAATATAATTTTTTGATATTACGCTCACAGCAATATTTTTTTAAAAATTTTAAATTATGCAGGAAAGTTAAGGTTTAAAAATTGTGCTTACTCCAGCTCAACTTTTGGCTATTACTAATAATGCTACTTTAAGTTAATAGAACATGAGGCAAGGGTTGGTTCTGAACTTGGAGGACATACAATTTCAAAACACGTAGGTAAATCTAAAGAGTATTTGTTAGATAGACTAAAAAATGATCCAAGAATTAAATCTCATGTGAGCACGTTTTACAACTTGAATATAGCTGAAAGAGCAATAACTGATGCTATGAAAAAAATAAATTGTTAATTGAAAATTGGATAAGATCTGGAATTAAAAAAAACTTAATTATTCACCATGTAGTTAGTTATAAAGTTGGATTTTTAATGAAGCCAATTTCATTTGAAATTATTGGATCAAATAAATTTACAGTTGTATTAAAGCCAATAAAATACAATGGGAAACCTTACTTCATATTAACTTCATTTGTTGGAATATAAATTTAATGCCTCAATTTAATGAATTAGACCTTTTGATATATGGATATCTGAATGAGGACTTCGATTTAATCTGCCACACTGATTCATTAGAAGGTGCTATTGATTATTATGTTACCGATGTAAGCAAAAATACTTTAAAAGCACTCTTAAAAGAACTGAATGATTTTGAACAAACTTATGATGCGAATAGAGATGAAGAATTCGAAAATCTTTTTATGTCAGGAGTCGATTACATCTCCGTTGATCATTTATTCGGTCTAATCAGAAGCACTATCAAAAAACACTATCCTGATTTAATTGAAGGGGCTTAAAAGGCCCCTCAATAAACCCTCATAATCTCCCTCAAAATCACCTCAAAATAGTAAGCTCTTAATAACCTTCAATTTCGATGTTATCTATTAATCTCGTTTGACCATCGATTTTCGCTGCTGTCAGAGCTACTAATGGCACTCCAGCATTAATTTCGTCCATTGAAGGTTCATGCAAATCGCTTTGTTTACGAATTGTGAAATAATCTATTTGCCACCCATCGGAATTTAAGCGCTCCATAGCATCCGCTTCAATAGAAGCAAAGTCCCTACTGCCAGATAAGATTTTTTCTTTAAGACCAAACAACTCTTTGTAAAGTTTTGGGGCTTTTGCCTTCTGAGTCTCAGTTAAATAGCGGTTACGAGAAGATAAAGCCAGACCAGAGGCTTCTCGCACAGTTTCGTGTGCATATATTTGAACTGGCAATGCGAACTGTTTGCACATTGCCCTCACAATCATCAGTTGCTGGTAGTCTTTCTTCCCAAAAACAGCTACCTGTGGCCCTACGCATGAAAAGAGCTTTAAAACTACAGTACACACGCCCTCAAAAAATCCAGGTCTAAACTCTCCCTCGAGAATATGCCCTAGATCAGGAGTTTGCACACGAAAATTCTGAGGCTCAGGATACAGCTCCTCTTCAGATGGAGCAAATAAAACATAAACATCACGTCGCTCCTCCAACTTCGCAATATCCTCTGCCAATGTTCTCGGATAACTCCCATAGTCCTCATTTGGCCCAAACTGCAACGGATTCACAAATATGCTCGCAACCACGGGGTCGCCTTTTTGAGCAGCAAGTCGCATCAACGACAAATGCCCCTCGTGCAGATTGCCCATAGTTGGAACATATGCTGTTCGTGTCTGACCGCGAAGCTGTTCGCGTAATTCTTCAATAGTGTGTACAACTTTCATTAATTTTCCTCATTTGACACAACGGGTGTGTAACTTAATTTGAGATAAATAGGTGCGTAGGGCTCAGTCTGTGTTATTTCAATTAAAAGCTCACGGCAAAGCTCCAACATTGCCATAAAATGAACGACAATAACCGCAGGAGGGTCCCCCTGATCCACTCGCTCCATAAACAATTCTCTAAAATCCATATATTCAGTATTCGACAGTCTGCGAAGTATATGGCTCATGTGTTCTCGCACAGATAGCTGTTCTCGGCGAATATGGTGCTTTTTGTTTAAACTGGCACGCTTTAAAATATCAAGCCATGCAAGTCGCAAATCCTCTGCATTTACATCGGGCAGGGGTCGCATTCTATTTAAAGAAGGGTCGGCCGAAGCCACATAAAAATCTCTACCTAATTGTGGCAATGCATCCAACTTCAGCGATGCAATTTTTATTTTTTCATACTCGAGCAATCGACGAATTAGCTCAGCCCGCGGATCCTCAATCACTTCATCCGCATTGTCCGCTTTTTTTACTGGCAATAACATCCGTGACTTTATTTCAATAAGCATGGCCGCCATAAGCAAATACTCTCCAGCAAGTTCTAAGTTGTGATTATGTATTTGCTCCACATACTGCATATATTGCTCTGTAACCTCAGCCATAGGAATATCGAGAACATTGAAATTTTGCTTACGGATTAGATATAGAAGAAGATCGAGTGGTCCCTCAAACGCCTCTAGAAATACCTCTAGGGCATCAGGTGGAATATATAAATCACTCGGTATCTGGAATAATGGCTCTCCATAAAGCTTAGCGAAGGCCTGCGAGTCGACGACATCGGTGGTTGTATCAACCTCTGGATTAATTAAATTATCCAGCTCGGCCTGAAATTCAGCCATGGGGTTTTATTTTATGGAATAGTACTGATAAGGCTTTTGTGGTATGCGAGCTTCCTCAAACTCTTCCTGCTGACGAGGGTCAGTTTTACGCACCCACCAACGAGCACGTCCAGCTTTCTGTCTCGCTTCTAATTGCGGATCGTCTTTTTTGAGTTGCTGAAGAAAAAGAGTAGTTTCAGATTCAAAGCTCTTAGCCATAACTATCTCGAACGCTTAAAAGAGAAATTATATCAAATGCAAAAATCAATATGGATAAAAAAATCAAGGATATTTTTGTCCAATTGCGGGTGGCAATGCTTTTTGAAAAAATCCCTTCATTTAGGAGATAAATATGAATCATATGCAGAAAAATTGGGATTTGGAGATTCTAACACCACGTGAAAATGAAGTGCTTAATCTTTTTATGTATGCCCACACCACAAAGGAGGTGGCAAAAAGGCTAGAATGCTCGCCTCGAACTGTGGAGGTGCACAGGTCAAGAATAATTAAGAAGACTAATTCTAAAAACTTAATTGATTTGATGTGTCGACTACACGGATACACAGATGCATGAATATGTATTGTCAGTCTTAATTTTTTTAGTTCTATTTTCATCGATACGATTTTCATATGCACGACTATTTGCTAATTATTTTCGTAGATATGAATTAAGAGAATTGATATTGCCATTCGAAGCGTTTTATCTGGACCCAATAACAACTAATTATTTGATTTTGATTGGGTCCGCATTATTTGCTATTAGGAGTGATGGTTTTTATTACATTGCCATATCCTATATATTTTTACTCTTAAGTGCACTTGATCTACGTCTAAATTTGGTGTCATTAAGGTGTGTATTTGGTCTGGTGTTATTAAGTCTATATAAAGTAAGTCCCGATATCCTCGAGCTGCTAAGCGTTTTTTGTCTGATGATTTTAATTATTAAATTTTGGAGTTTTTCTTGGTTTGGAACAGGTGACATATTATTGCTTCTCGCACTAAAACTACATTTCAATACGTTAGAATGGCTTAATATGATTGTTCTGTCTTGTGTGCTTGGTATTGGGTTCGGTATGGTAGTTAGAATTTTTATGAATAAAAAACTGATTCCCTTTGCACCGTGCATTTGTCTTAGTGCATACATAAGTTTATGAAGATTTTAAAAGTAGGGCTTACTGGCGGTATCGGATCTGGTAAATCTACAGTGGCTAAATTTTTTGAGGAAAAGGGGATACCTGTAGTAGATGCGGATAAGGTTTCCCGATTGATAACAGCCTCTAATGGTGTTGCTATTGAAGCCATTCGTGCTGAATTTGGATCGGATTATATCGATGATACTTTGGCTATGGATAGAACCAAAATGCGTGAATTAATTTTCTCCGACCCAAAGGCCAAAACCAGATTAGAGGGCATTCTTCATCCACTTATAAGATCAACAATTTTAGAGCAGGTTTCTGAGGCTGTAATCAGTGGCATTGCCCCCTATGTAATTGCAGATATTCCACTTCTAATTGAGTCCTATGAATTTTATCGAAGCGAGCTTGATGTAATTTGTGCTGTTGATTGTGATATTGATACACAGATAGCAAGAGTTCAGAAACGCAATAATTTTAATAGGGCTAAAATATTAGAAATTATTCATAGCCAAGCTAGTCGTGATGAACGGCTTAAGCATGCCGATTTCGTTATAGATAATGGTTCTGATACCACCCTAGAGGGGTTGCGATTGCAGGTGGATCAAGTGCATCTTGAGCTTATGAGGTTACATGAAAATCACACCACGTTGAGGGACTGATTTTGATTTTATACGAGCATCCATTTAACGAGCGCACACGTTATATGATACGGTTAGAGTATCTATTTAAGCAACTGTTTGAGTTTTCTAGGCTTCCAGAGGCTATGTATCAGCACGTAGCATTCTCGATATTGTTCGAAATTTTGGATGTGTGTGAGCGCGGGGATTGTCGTAATTGGGTTATACAGGAAATCGAAAAACAAAAAATTAATCTTGAAGCCCTTAGAACCCATCCAGATGTTCAAAAAGACTTGCTTGATGACACGCTTAATAAATTAAATCGAGTTTCCAAAAAACTCACAGCTGTTAGTAAATTGGGTGGTCATATGCGAGAATCGGAATGGCTTATGTCATTGCGAAATCGATTTGTAACGCCAGGGGCGACTTCACCTATGGATAGCCCATCGTACAACGCTTGGATGAATGGAAGTGAATCGGAGCGACTTCAAGTTATGCGTAGTCTAGTTGACCCATTTATGCCGCTTTACGATGCTATTGCCATGTCACTTATGGTTTTGCGCGAAGCTGCTGAGCCGACAGAAGAAGTAACTGGAACTAGCGGAATTTTTGAGAAATCCGTGGGAGGACGCATCTATCAAATGGTGCGTGTATGGGTTCCTACGGGAGATCGAATTTATCCAGAAATGTCGGGTAATAAATACGTAGTTATGATACGTTTTTTTAATATCGATAAGGACTTTCAGCAATCCTTTATTAAAAAACCAATTCAATTCAAGATGGCCCTGTGCCACGTTTAATCAAATGAAAAATGATGATATTTTTGAAAAGTTAAAAGAGTCTCGTCTCTCGTGGCAGGAAAATCAAAAGGACTATCATGTAATTCGTGGTGTACGTCGACCATCTAGAACTGTAATTGGGGACTATACAAAAAAACTGGTATCTGCATTGTTTCCGTTAACACTTGGACCAGCAGATTTGCAGTTTTCCAATGTGGATAATTTTGTCTCATACACGATTAATAATGTAATTAAAGTTTTTATCGACCAAGCCGCCTTAGAATTTGGACTTCTTGGATGTGGTGATGATTCCTCCGAAAACTGCAAAAAAAGGGCAGAAGAAGCGATGGAGGAATTTGCTGAGGCATTGCCAACCATACATGGTTTGGTTGAGCAGGATGTCACATCTGCGTATCGAGGAGATCCTGCTGCTAAAAGCTATGACGAGATTTTGATGTGCTATCCAGGCATTCATGCCATGATCTATCATAGGATTGCACATGAGTTGTACCGTCTAGGATTGACGCTTATGGCACGCATAATTTCTGAGATTTCTCATTCTAATACGGGTATTGATATTCATCCTGGAGCTCAAATTGCAGGCGGTTGTTTTATTGATCACGGCACTGGCGTTGTGATTGGGGAAACTTGTATTATCGGGCAAAATGTACGGATTTATCAGGCGGTGACTTTGGGGGCAAAAAGCTTTCCGGCTGACCTTGATGGGTCTCTTAAAAAGGGATTATTGCGACATCCTATTGTGGAGGATAATGTAGTAATTTATGCGGGTGCGACAGTTTTAGGGCGTATCACTATCGGTAAAAATGCGGTTATCCCTGGTAATGCTTGGATAACAAAGGATGTGGATGCGGTTGAAGGGTAAGTAAAAGCCTTCAATTACTTCAATAGTTGCCTACAAAAAATGTATGGATACTTCACTTAGCCTATTCAATAATTCCACCTCTAAGTATCGCAATACCTTGAGCTCCATGCTTAAAGGCTTCAATCAAAGTCTCTTTGCTTTGACCACCTATAGCAAAAACTGGTATAGCACTTTCGCAAGCACATTCCTCAAACTTTTTCCATCCAAGAGGCTCAGAATTAGGGTGAGAAGCGGTTTCAAGCACGTGCCCAAGCACAACAAAATCCGCACCTAATTCATGGGCATAGAGTAGGTCAGCCATATTGTGACATGATACCGCAAGCAATCCCTTTTCGGGTGCATCTTCTATATCCATAATCAAGGCATCCGCAGATCGCAAGTGAATCCCATCCGCCTGTGCTGCCCAAGTCTTAGGATGACAACTATTTACAAGAACTTTTGTACCATGCAGGTGGCAATATTCCAGCATCGCATCAAAATATTTTTTAAGGTCCTCATTTTTCAATATACGAGAAGCTTTTGGTTCTCGAAACTGGAAAAGTTTCACGCCCGCATCAATAGCCTTTACCAAACGCCCCCAAAATATAGTCTCTTCAGGTTTTATGTTTGAATTGATCTCCAAAGCATCTTCGAAAAAGTTACTTATAAGATAGACATTTCCTAAACCTAGCCATTCGATAGGTTCCACTGAAGCTGGCAATAAATCTCGGTCCGTCGGCATCTCTGTAAACCATTCAAACGCTTGATTCTCAAGACTGCACAACTTGCCAGTCCACTTATAACATCTGAAAAAATGCAATAGAACTTCTGTCTTAGGATACTCATAGCTCAAAGTCACCCATGGATAGGTGCTCTCGGGGTCAAGATCAACACCCAGTTCTTCACGAAGTTCGCGGATTGTCGCATCTTTGGGAGTTTCACCTTCCTCAATCTTACCGCCTGGAAACTCCCACCAACCGCTCCAAGACTTGCCCTCAGGGCGTTGAGCCATTAAAAATCGTCCCTCTGAATCGACCAATACGCAAGCCGATACATCAAAAAAAGGTTTTTCTTCACTCATGCATTGCCACCCAATAACGAACAAAGTGCATGGCAATGCGCCCAGATCTAGATCCGCGCTGGGTTGCCCATTGCAATGCTTCTATATGTGCTTCGGCTATGCGATCTGCAGGCCAGCCCATAGATATCAAGCCATTATCCACGACTTCAAGATATTCATTTTGTGAAAACTGATAAAAAGAAATCCACAATCCAAATCTATCCGAGAGGGAGATTTTTTCTTCTATAGCTTCACTAGCATGAATTTCATTTTCTGAGAAATACTCAGGCATCAAATGTCGGCGATTAGATGTTGCGTATATTAGAACATTAGAACTTCTACGTGCGATGGACCCATCAAGAAGAGACTTTAATTCCTTATAGCTTACATCGCCCTCATCAAAAGATAAATCATCACAAAAAATAATGAACTTTTCTGACCGCTCGCGAAGCATGTCAACTAAGTCGGACAGATGCATAAGATCTGCTTTATCAATTTCTACTAATCTTAATCCTTTATCTGCATACATTTCGAGCATGCACTTAACAAGAGAACTTTTGCCAGTGCCTCGAGCACCTGTTAAAAGCACGTTATTAGAAGGTTTTCCATTTAGAAATGCTAAGGTGTTTTGATTTATGGCATCGAATTGCTGTTTTATATTGTGTAGGCTTTCAGGTTTTACTAAATCAATATTTTTTAAAGATTCTAAATAAAACTTGTTTTGAACCGTTCGTAAACGATAAGCCGATGCTGACCAATCCACAGGCTTTGGAACACGTGGTAGATAAAATTCCAGCTGCTCTAAAACTGAAATTGCCCTTGAAAAAAACACATCTTTCATATTGTAAAATACAGGATATTGTTAATAGATTTTGGAATCATTTTGAGCATTAAAGCGATTTTTCAGCCGATATCCGAGGATATGTCCGCTGTCGATAAAGTAATTCGATCCCGTTTGAATTCTGAAGTTGTCCTAATTCGCACTATCGGTGAGTATATCATTAGTGCAGGGGGTAAGCGTATCCGTCCAGCTATGCTTCTTATGATGTCCAAAGCATTGGGGTACGAGGGATCGCTCCATCATTTGATGGCGGCTGTTATTGAGTTTATTCATACTTCTACGCTTTTGCATGATGATGTAGTTGATGAATCCGATATGCGTAGAGGTTCCGCTACTGCTAATGCAGTATTTGGTAATGCGGCTAGCGTCCTCGTCGGCGATTATTTGTACTCTCGTTCTTTTGAGATGATGGTGGAAGCTGATTCTATGCGTATTATGCAGATTATGTCAGAAGCTACTACAGTGATTGCTGAAGGCGAAGTATTGCAACTTCTTAACGTTCATGACCCTAATGTGGACTTCGATCGTTACATGGATGTGATTAAGTCTAAAACTGCAAAATTATTTGAAGCTGCCACTCGAGTTGCGGCCGTTCTTGCTGGAGCTGATGATGCTGTCGAGCAAAAAGCTGCTCTTTATGGTACTCATGTAGGGACGGCATTCCAAGTTATAGATGATGTGTTGGATTACTCTGGATCTGCCGAAGATCTTGGTAAAAATGTGGGTGATGATTTGCGTGAAGGTAAGCCTACATTGCCACTTATTAGAGTTATGTCAGTTGGTACACCTGAACAGAAAGCATTAATTCGACATGCAATCGAAGAAGGAGATGCAGACTTTGAAAGAGTTGCACAGGCTATCAGAAGTACTGATGCACTGGATTACACACGTAATATTGCCCAAGAGCAAGCAAACATAGCCCTTTCAGCCTTGGATGGACTTCCAGATTCTGCTTACAAAAAATCACTTCAAGATTTAGTTAATTTTTCACTTGCAAGGACTCAATAATGCCTGACTACCGCTCCAAAACATCAACTCACGGAAATCAAATGGCTGGAGCACGTGCATTATGGCGTGCGACGGGCGTTAAGGAAACCGATTTTGGTAAACCTATTATTGCGGTAGTTAATTCGTTTACTCAGTTTGTACCAGGGCATGTGCACCTTAAGGATATGGGTCAGCTTGTAGCTCGATGTATTGAGGCTGCGGGTGGTATTGCCAAAGAGTTCAATACAATTGCGATTGATGACGGAATTGCGATGGGACATGGTGGCATGTTGTATTCACTTCCATCGCGTGATTTAATTGCGGATTCTGTTGAATACATGGTAAATGCACACTGTGCGGATGCTATGGTTTGCATTTCGAACTGCGATAAGATTACTCCAGGGATGTTGATGGCGGCTATGCGTTTGAATATCCCTACGATATTTGTGTCTGGCGGACCTATGGAAGCAGGAAAGGCGACATTGGTTTCCGAGGAAAAAGAGATTAAGCTTGATTTGGTTGATGCCATGATTCATGGGGCAGATCCAGATATCGATACTCGTGATTTGCACGAAATTGAGTCCAATGCCTGTCCTACCTGTGGTTCATGCTCTGGCATGTTTACCGCGAATTCTATGAACTGCTTAGTCGAAGCTTTGGGCATGGCTTTACCTGGAAATGGCACGATAGTAGCCACTCATGCGTCTCGTCGTCAATTGTTTGAGCAAGCGGGTGAACTGATTGTTCAGTTAGCAAAGGCTTATTATGAAGACGATAACGAGATGGTGCTTCCTAGAAGCATTGCCACAAAAGCAGCTTTTGAAAATGCTATGGTTTTAGATGTTGCTATGGGAGGCTCTACAAACACAGTTCTTCATATTCTTGCAATCGCTAACGAAGCTGGTGTTGATTTTACAATGCGTGATATCGATGCTATTTCTCGACGTGTTCCCTGCTTATGTAAGGTTGCTCCTGCTACTCAGAAATTCCATATTGAGGATGTGCATAGGGCAGGTGGGATTTTGGGGATTCTCGCAGAATTGAATCGAGGCGGATTACTTGATACTTCTGTGGCAAATATTCATAGTGGTACATTAGGCGAAGCGATTGAAAATTGGGATGTACGCGGAGCTAGATCTAACGATGAAGTATTACAGTTTTATCGTGCTGCTCCAGGATATGTTAGAACTACTCAAGCATTTTCACAAAATTCCTACTACAAAGAAAATGATCTTGATCGTTCAGAAGGATGTATACGAGATATTGAACATGCATATTCAAAAGACGGTGGATTGGCCGTGCTCTACGGCAATCTAGCTGAAAATGGTTGCATTGTTAAAACTGCTGGTGTTGATGAAAGCATCCTAAAATTTAAGGGCAGTGCAGTTGTATTTGAATCCCAAGAGGAAGCATCTGAGGGTATTTTGGGCGGACGCATAAAAGAGGGTGATGTAGTTATCATCCGTTATGAGGGTCCGAAAGGTGGACCTGGCATGCAAGAGATGCTTTATCCTACATCGTATTTAAAAACAATGGGATTAGGAAAAAAAGCAGCACTTCTTACGGATGGTCGTTTTTCTGGTGGGTCCTCTGGACTTGTAATTGGACACGCATCACCAGAAGCTGCTGAGGGTGGAACTATTGGTTTGGTTAAAGATGGTGATCAAATTGAGATAGATATTCCGAATCGTACAATTCATCTAGCTGTTTCTGAGGAAGAATTACGTTATCGTCGTGAGGAGATGGAATCACGTGGAGAACATGCGTGGAAGCCAGTTTCTCGTAATCGGGTTGTATCAAAAGCATTGCAAGCATATGCGGCTCTTGCAACTTCTGCGGATAAAGGTGCGGTTAGAGACTTATCTCAAATCACTCGCAAATAGTTGTGAGGAGTCGGATTTTACTAATCTAAGCTTTTCTCTCTTTTGCCTATAACAAAAAAGTGGCTCTCAATTGAGAGCCACTTTACCATTGGATAGAAAACTCATAATACTACTAGAACAGTGGCTAAGATATATTTCATTTTGTACATTTCAAAATAAAAGAGGTGCTCACCTAAAGCGAGGGTCTTCCTCTTCGAATACCCCTGTTTCTATATCCTCTTCTTTGTGCTGAGTAACTTTTTGTGCATCGATATAGTCCTGCAGTGCATAAACTAAATTTTGCGTACCTTCTCCAGTGAGTGCACTTATGGTATAAACAGGACCATCCCAACCGTAAGCTTTTACAAATTTTTCTCGAACTTCTTCAGGGTTTTCAATCATGTCAAACTTATTTAATATCAGCCAACGAGGCTTGTTATAAAGTTCTTCGCTATATTTTCGCAACTCTTCCGAGATTGCACGAGCATCTTTAACAGCTTTTGTAATGGAATCCACTTCGGGGTCAAGATTTGATACATCAACGATATGTAGCAGTAAACTTGTACGAGTTAGGTGTCGTAAAAATAGGTGTCCAAGCCCAGCACCTTCACTAGCTCCTTCGATTAAACCTGGTATATCAGCCACTACAAAACTTCGCGAATCTGATGTGCGAACAACTCCCAAATTTGGATGTAAGGTTGTAAATGGGTAATCTGCAATCTTAGGTTTTGCATTTGATACACGAGTTATAAATGTGCTTTTGCCCGCATTAGGCATCCCAAGCAAACCTACGTCCGCTAATACCTTGAGTTCCATGCGAAGATTGCGATGTTCACCCTCTTTGCCGTATGTAAATTGACGTGGAGCACGATTAGTACTTGATTTAAAGTGAAGATTTCCAAGTCCGCCTGCACCGCCTGCAGCTAGTACAACTTCTTCGCCGTGCTTATCTAAATCAAATAATTGCTCACCTGTATCTGCATCATAAATAACAGTGCCAACTGGCATGCGTAGAACAATATCTTCCGCTGCTGCACCGTACTGGTCAGAACCTCTGCCATTTTCACCATTACGTGCACGATGAAGACGAGCATATCTGTAATCGATCAATGTGTTTATATTTCGATCTGCGACTGCAATAATACTCCCACCACGACCGCCATCACCTCCATCTGGACCACCTTTAGGAATAAATTTCTCACGGCGGAATGAGGCGGAACCATTGCCACCTTTACCTGCAATTACTTCGATAGTCGCTTCATCTACGAATTTCATTTTAAACTCACTAATAAAAAAGGACACCTAATGGTGCCCTTCCTAACCAATTCGAATATTATAAATTATTCTTTTGGTAATTCTACTGGGATGAAGTAGACAGTATTTGCATCTATATTTTTAGTTGATGGCAATACTTTTTGAGATACTTTGCCTTCTTTATCTGAAGTGATACCGAAATCATCATCGTTGATTACAGCGAGAGTTTTCTCATCTTTAAGCCACATACCTTCAAACTTATCGTGTGGATAATTGATTTCATTAACAAGGTCAACTAAAAGTTTTTTGCTCACAGGTTTGATGCCTGCAGCTTCAAGATCTTCCCAGGAACTTTGTTCTAGAGTTTTGTCGTTAACCATTTTGCCATTTTTAGATTCATCGGTATCAGAAACATCAGTAGCACCTTCAATGTCAATTAGGTAGACGTGTTTTTGAACTACATCATCTTTGCCAACGAATTTACCATCACGCTCGTCAACTAAGAATTTAGTATTGCTGATAGCAACTATTTCAGAGTTAGAGTTGTTCTTCTGTTCTTGACGGTAAAGGTATTGTTTTGTTTTACCTGTTTCTAAATCAAATGCCAAAATACGAGTAACTGTGCGGTTTAAATCATCTTTAGATGGGTTAAACATAGTTGATTGCATGATACCAACTAATGTTTTACCGTCTGGAGTAATTGTTAAACCCTCCATTCCACGGTTTGGTCTGCGAGTAGCGAAAACAGCAGGAATTTTACGACCTTCATTTTTAAACCCTAGTGGACTGATACGTTCTATTTGTTTGCCTTCTGCATCAAAGTGGGCAATATGAGGACCGTATTCATCAGATACCCAAAACGTTCCATCTTCAAGAACAACTAAACCTTCAGTGTCAATGCCGTACTCATCTTCTCCAAGTTCTTTACCATCTGGGCTAATAGCTTTTTCGCCAGTAGCTCCGTATCCTTCTGGGTTTGGAAGACCTGTGATTTCTTTTCCATCTGGACGTTTTAGTTTTACAGATTTAAGCGTTTTGATAGATTTTCCGTCTTCAGAAATTTCAAAATGACCTAAAGTTGGAGAGTAGGTTGGAACTACAAATATTTTTTCACCTTTATTTGCTGAGTCTGCGTTAGGACCGCGGTCAGTTATTGCATAAAAGCGATTTGGATTTGTAGCATCTTTGTAAGCAGCAGAACCAAACCCGCCGTTACGCACTTCTACGTCACCTGTTTTACCAAGGTCGGTATATGGAAGGGCTACTTGTGCTTGAGCAAAAGCACCTAAAGTTGCTATGGAAAGCACGATTGCTTTAAGAGAAAACTTGGTCATTATGACTCCAATTCATTAGATAAGAAAACCTTCGGATAATAATTTTTAATAATTACATGTTTGTGAAAAATGTTGTAAATTACTGAAACATCCGTTAATTTTTTCTGAAACTTATTGAAATTAAAGATATTTCACCTTAGAATTACAGCATGTGTTGTTTAAACATAGATCTCCTTTGAAAGTAAGTTGTATGTAGTGGTCAAACCCTTGGTTCCAGTAGAGCCGAGGGTTTTTTTATTTGATTTTGACCATATAATTAATACATAACAAAGGAGGTGACTTATGAAAAAAGCACTATTAGGTATATTACTTGCAGCTGGTACTTCTGTAGCATTTGCTCAGGCTGTAGGTTCTAGTAAGGGTGAAGTTAGACGCATCGATACTGCTAAAAGCACGATTGCTATTAAGCATGGTCCTATAAGCGATCTTGAGCTTCCAGCCATGACATTGGTTTATGATATCCCAGCAAATCTGCTTAATGGCATTAAAGCTGGAGATACTGTTAGTTTTACGGCTAAACACGAAAATAAAAAGTACATCATCACAGAGATTAAAAAGTAATCAGTGATTAGATTTTGTTGGAGTGCATCCATCCCCCACATAGCATTGCCTCCCACAAAAAAAGACCCTCATAATTGAGGGTCGATTTGTTTATAGGACGTACTGCGATAGATCTTGATCCTTAACTATGTCTTGAAGTTTATCGTTAACGTAGTCTTTATCAATTGTTAGGGTTGAGCCAGAATTAGAATCCGCATCAAAAGAAATCTGCTCAAGCAATTTTTCCATCACGGTATAAAGCCTACGTGCCCCGATATTTTCCATGTTTTCGTTGACCTCGTACGCAAGTTCAGCAATTCTGCGAATACCGTCTTCGGTAAAATCCAATTTCACAGACTCAGTGTCTAACAAAGCCGTGTACTGCTTAATCAATGATGAGTCGGTCTCTTTTAAAATTCGCACAAAATCATCTGTACTCAATGCATCCAACTCTACACGTATCGGTAGACGGCCTTGTAGTTCAGGGATAAGATCTGAAGGCTTGCTTAGATGAAAAGCTCCCGAAGTAATAAATAAAATATGATCAGTTTTGACCATACCATATTTAGTTTTTACGGTAGTCCCTTCTATTAGTGGCAATAAATCCCTCTGCACCCCTTGACGTGATACGTCGGCTGAAGATTTTTCAGAACTAGATGTGATTTTATCTATCTCATCTAAGAACACGATACCGTTTTGTTCAACGTTAATAATCGCACGTTCTCTAATGTCATCTTCATTTAAATGCTTTTCCGATTCCTCATCTGTAAGGACTTTCAAAGCCTTTTTGATGGTCATCTTTTTCTTGTTTTTTCGCTCTTTTGATATGCTTGAAAATAACCCCTTAAGATTATCACGCATATCATCTACCGCATCTATTCCTAAAATCTCCATCTGAACTGCAGGAGGTTTAACGTCAACTTCGATCTCCATATCATCCAGTTTTCCTTCGCGAAGTTTTTTTCTAAATACTTGACGTGCAGTATTTTCTTCGCGTACAGGGTTGCCTTCGGAGTCATGAGTTGGCGTAACGAGAATATCAAGTATTCTGTCCTCTGCTGCATCTTGGGCAATAGAATTTACGCGCTTCATATCGCTTTCACGAAGTTGCTTAACTGAAATATCAGTTAAATCACGTATGATGGTTTCTACATCGCGACCAACATAACCAACTTCGGTAAATTTTGTAGCTTCCACTTTAATAAATGGTGCCTTTGCTAGTTTAGCTAAACGACGTGCAATCTCTGTTTTACCCACACCAGTTGGCCCAATCATCATAATATTTTTAGGATGGATTTCGGTGCGTAATGGCTCTGCAACTTGCTGACGACGCCATCTGTTTCGTAAAGCGACTGCTACTGATTTTTTAGCTTTTGTTTGTCCGATAATATACTTATCTAACTCGGACACAATCTCCTTCGGAGTCATAACACTAATTTGGTCCATTAAGATTCCTTTTTATTTTTAGATTCATCTATATCCAATTTTTGGATAACATGATTTTGATTTGTGTATATACATAGGTCTCCAGCAATTTCTAGAGATTTTTTAACGATCTCCTCTGGAGTTAAGTCAGTATTTTGTAGAAGGGCTTGAGCTGCGGATTGTGCATATGAGCCACCAGAACCGATAGCCGCTACACCTAATTCAGGTTCGAGTACATCTCCATTACCTGTAAGGACTAGAGTATGGTCTTTATCTGCGACGATAAGCATAGCCTCAAGCCTGCGTAAAACTCGATCGGTTCTCCAGTCTTTTGTGAGCTCTACTGCGGCTCTTAAAAGATGACCTTGATGTTTTTCTAATTTAGCTTCAAAACGCTCCTGCAATGTAAATGCATCTGCAGTAGCTCCTGCGAACCCTGATAAAACTTTATCGTGATAAAGTTTTCGAATTTTTCTAGCGGACCCTTTGATCACAACATTTCCTAGTGTGACCTGCCCATCTCCTCCGATGGCAACTTCATCTCCTTTACGGACACAAAGTATAGTTGTTGCGTGGAATTGTTCCATGGATCTTCCTTATAAGTATTAGTCTTCTAATTTGGGGGCAATTATCTTAAATTCAACCTAAAGTTTAACGTACGTGAAACACTGGCTTGTTACATTTACTTTGCCTTTTTTACATTCTTGAGGAAAATCTATGAAAAAAATAGCACTATTATTGAGTCTTGCTTTTGCTTCTGGAGCATATGCAGCTGAACAATATCCTGCAACATTGGCTGGGCATGCGGTATTGCCAGCAGCTACATTTATCGATCCACCAGCAGATGCACCTGATTACTTCAAAATCAGTGCTCGTTATAAAAACGATAAATATAACCGCGTTGACGAAGCTGAAAGCATGGACGGTTTTAACGGTCCACGCAAAACTGGCATTAAAAAACCTTTTAACGGCCAACCTGTACAAGGTCATTCTGGCATCAAGATTATGAAGGACGGTACATTTTGGTTAATTTCAGATAACGGCTTTGGCAATAAACTTAATTCCCCAGATGCTATGCTTTTCTTAAATCAATACAAAGTTGATTTTGAATCTGGAAAATTTGAACCCCTAAAAACAGTATTTTTCAAAGATCCAAATAAAGTAATTCCATTCCACATTACTCAAGAAGCTACTAAAGAGCGTTATTTATCAGGTATGGACCTTGATCCTGAAAGTTTCCAACCTATAGGTGAGCATTTTTGGGTGGGTGAGGAATTTGGACCTTACCTTTTAGAACTTGGTGCAGACGGAACTGTACTGTCTATTTTTGAAACTGAAGTTGACGGTAAAAAAATCATTTCCCCAGATCATTACAGCATTAATCTACCAGGTAAACCTGATGGCAAGATGCCTATGTACCAATCTAGTCGCTCAAAAGGGTTTGAAGGTATGGCTGCGTCTCCAGACCAAAGCAAACTTTACCCACTTCTAGAAGGTGCATTGTACGATCACGACAAAAAAGAATACGAAAACACTGACGGTAAAAATTATCTACGAATTCTTGAGTTTGATACACAAGCTAAAAAATGGACTGGTAAATCTTGGAAATATCATCTAGAAGATAATGGCAATGCAATCGGCGATTTCAATATGATTGACGATACATACGGTATGATTATCGAGCGCGATAACTCCGAAGGTTCTGCTGATAAGCTTTGCCCACAAGGTCAAAAAGGTGATAACTGCTTTGAGACTAGTGCTAAATTTAAACGTATCTATAAAGTTAAATTAGATCCAAACAGCGATGTGGCAGAAAAAATTGGCTTTATCGACTTAATGGCTATCGAAGATCCTAATAAAGTTGCACGTAAACCTCTAGTTGACGGTAAATTCACATTCCCATTCTTTACTATCGAGGACGTGGATGTATTAGATCAAGATCATATCATAGTCGGTAACGATAACAATCTTCCAGGTTCAGCTTCTCGTGACCCTAATAAAGCTGACGATAACGAACTTATTAAACTTAAAGTTACTGAGTTCCTTCAAGCTAAATAGTATGTTTTGAGTGGTAGATTCAGCCACTCTCAACATATAGTCAGCCCCGCAATTGCGGGGCTTTTCTGTTAATCGTTATAAAGTTTTTGACGTTTTTCTCTTCGCTCTTGGGCTTCAAGAGAAAGTGTGGCCGTAGGTCTAGCTAACAGTCGCGGAATACCAATCGGCTCTCCTGTCTCCTCGCACCATCCATACTCTTTAGACTCAATCAATTGTAGGGAATTTTGCACTTTCTTAAGAAGCTTACGCTCACGATCTCGTGTACGAAGCTCTAAAGTGTGCTCTTCCTCTATGGTAGCTCGGTCCGCAGGATCGGGAACGAATTGGGTTTCTCTAAGGTTTTCTGTAGTTACACCAGCATTATTAAGAATATCACTCTCAAGTTTTTTGAGGCGGTCCTTAAAAAATGCTAGTTGCAGGTCATTCATATACTCATCTTCTGACATCTGCTTAATCTGCTCTTCGGTAAGAATAACTTCTGAGCCAGAGTTAGATTTAGATTTATTAGTGGTTTTAGGGCTTTTAACGGCTTTTGCCATGATAGGTAACTCCATGCCCCGAGAGGACAATCAATCTGTTACTTAAAAAAATTAATGGACTAGTATAAACGATTTTCTAATTCATCATTTATTAGATAGTCAAACTTCAAAATTCTAACAGAAATTAAGAAATTCTCCACTTTTCGTTACATCTCTTACAACTTTTTGGTGGCAATATTTTTGTAGATTTATGTTTAGAAGCATCTATGCACATAACGTATTGATTTATAGGATAAAAGTGCAATTTTTAGCGTGATTAATTTAGTCGTTTGCTAACTGGCTTTATTTGACTCTAGTAGCCCCCTAAATTCCTACATTTCCCAATTATTACAGTGAAACATCTTTTTGAAGTGTTGAAGAGAAATGCCATGAATTAGGAAGATAAATGAGAGAAACGTTAGATTGTGCAGTGTTGTATACAGACCACTTTAAAGCCCAGGCAGCTAGTTTGGTTAACTTAACCGATAAAACAAAGCGAGTTCAATTTAAGGAATTTAATCTGGGTGATTTAACTAACTCTAATCTTCCTTCTTATGTGGTTAATGATTATGAACTTCCCCATCCAAATACTTTAAGAGAATTAGGACCCTTACTTCATAGATATGATGTGGTGATATTGCCTGTTAACCAAAAAGTGTTGATATGGCTTAGAGTTATGTTGAGCAACTGTCCAGACTTTCCAACGCCAGTCATGATTTTATGTGATGATGTGCATCCTACAGCATTGCCAGATTTAGCTAAGCTTGGAGTTGTTGATTTTATAAGCTTTGAAGACTCTACTCCCATTATTATGGCTCGCATTAAAAGTGCTATAGAGAGGTATTCTTATTTTAGGCAAAGGGAGATAATTTCTATTAATAGATTAATGGCCGAAGTAGATGATCAAAATCGTGAGCCTAAATATACATCGGCAAGTATACGTGAAGGTTTGGCGGCTAGGAAGAATGCACTTAAGGAACTCGAGTATACAGAAAGTGTAGGAAGTTACACGTTATATAACTTTTCAGACTCTAGTTCATCCCTAAATTATGAAAAATCTCTAATTGGTCAACCATCAAGTATAGAGACTAGAAAAATCTCCTTTGTCCCTCCATTTAGTCATCTAGAATTAGATGATGCAGATGTAAAGCCACCTCTTAGAAAATCCCCTAAAAGAAAAATTATTACAGCAAATATAACAACGGTAGAATCCACCCCATCAGAACAAGAGTCTATAAAGGATGATGACTCATTTAAGGATGCAAAAGATAAAATTGTAAGTGCATTTGAGAAGGAGTTTATTATAAATGCACTGATTCAATCCAAAGGCAACATAGCTCAAGCAGCAAAGCGAAGTGGTAAGAATAGACGATCATTTTGGGAATTAATGAGAAAGCACGAAATCTCAGCTAAGCAATTTAGACATTAGTCTGTATAATTTGCTATTAAGTCTAGTCTACCCTTAATAAAAAAATGAACGATACTTTTTTAAGAGCACTTTTGCGACAAAAATGTGAGTACACACCTATATGGCTTATGCGTCAGGCTGGACGTTATCTTCCCGAGTATAGAGCTACTCGAGAAAAAGCTGGATCTTTTCTTGGGCTTGCAAAAAGTCCTGAGTTTGCGTGTGAAGTTACATTGCAACCAATCGACAGGTTTAATCTTGATGCAGCTATATTGTTTTCAGATATCTTGATGGTTCCTGATGCTATGGGATTAGGATTGGATTTTGTTGCAGGTGAGGGACCTAAGTTCGCTAATCCTATTAGAGATGAAGAGGATGTTAAAAATCTGAAAGTGCCAGATATGAACGAGCTTAGATATGTTTTCGATGCAGTTAAGCTTATTAGAGGGCAGTTACAGGATAGAGTGCCACTTATAGGATTTGCAGGTTCCCCTTGGACTATTGCCTGTTATATGATTGAAGGTTGCGGTTCAAAAGAGTATCGTCAAATTAAATCCATGATGTATTCTAGACCAGAGCTTTTACACTCTGTTCTTGAAATTTGTGCTCAATCTACTGCTCAGTATTTAATAGAGCAAGTTAAAGCAGGGGCACAGGCTATCATGATTTTTGATAGTTGGGGTGGGGTTCTAGCTCATGGCTACTACCAAGAATTCTCACTCAAATATATGAGATCAGTGCTTGATACGTTACGTGGGTTTCTAAATTCAAACGAGCACAAAGGCGTGACTGTTCCTGTAATAGCATTTACAAAGGGTGGAGGTCTTTGGCTGGAAGATATGGTAGATGCAGGATTTGATGCACTGGGGTTAGATTGGACTGTTGGTCTAAGTGATGCCCGTCGTAGAGTCCAGGACAGAGTTGCCCTTCAGGGTAATTTAGATCCCATGGCTTTATTTTCCGACGAAAAATCTGTAAGAGCACAAGCTAGAAATGTAATAGATGATTTTGGACCTGTTGCTTCTGGGGGACATGTGTTTAATTTAGGGCACGGAATCTCCCAATTTACAAACCCCGATATAGTGGAGGCTCTTGTGGATGAGGTCCATAATTACAGCAAATCAAAGCATTTGTAATAAAGTTATCCACAGGTAAAATTTTGCTTAAGTTAGCACAACTACTTTAAGTGATTAATTATATAGGCTTTGTAACCCATTGATTTTATAGATTAATTTATTTGTCAAGAAAAAAATTTTGTAGATTTCGAGATTATTGTAAAACTTTTGTAATAATCATGACTAAGTTATGCCCAAAGTTATCCACAGCATTTGTATCAAACTGAAATACTATAGGAAAGCCTAGATATGGCTAAATCTTGGGCTCGAATTGCGTTAGATGTACCGTTGTTTTCTTTCTTCGACTATATTATTCCAAGTGGTATGAAGGTTGAGCGGGGGCAAAGAGTAATAGTAGATTTTGGAAAAAAAGAGCTTATTGGTGTTGTTGTAAATATTCTGAGTTCATGCGAAATTCCAGAAGATAAGCAAAAACCGTTGAAAGAAGTTATAGATGATTTACCTCCATTTAGTGAAAAATGGCTTAAATTATGTGAATTTGCCGCAAATTACTATATACGTCCCGTGGGTGAAGTGATACTGCCCGTAATAGCCCCTCCACTTAGAAACATAAATTCTTATCGAGGCAAAACAAAAACTAGCCCAGTAGAACGTCTTGATAAACGTAAAATTAAAATAGATTCAGAATATTCACAAAACACTGCACCAGAACTTAATGATGACCAATTGGCAGCGGCTAACTACATCAAATCCATTAAAGGTTACGAAACAGTTGTTTTACATGGGATTACTGGTAGTGGAAAAACTGAAGTATATCTAAATGTAGCTGAGCACATACTTTCAACTGGAAAACAGGTTCTATTTTTAGTCCCTGAAATCAACCTAACTCCTCAATTTGAACAGCTTATACGTCATAGATTCTCAGCTTTATATGGTCAAGATGCCGTGGTTACCATGCATAGTGGCTTATCGGACGGACAACGTTTGAAATCCTGGGTTCGTATGTGCAGACAGGAAGCGAAAATTCTTGTCGGTACTAGAATGTCCATATTTTCCCCCTTTGAAAACATAGGCTTAATTATCGTAGATGAGGAACATGATGCCTCATATAAACAGCAAGATGGACTTCGGTATTCGGCCAGAGACCTAGCCATTTGGCGGGCAAATCAATTAGAAGTTCCCGTAGTCCTTGGGTCGGCAACACCTTCTCTTGAGACATGGAGAAATATGCAAACTGGTCGGTACAAACTACTTTCCCTTAAGAAAAGAGCAAGTTCTGGTAATCCTCCACAGATTCACATACTCAATACTAAAAAGCTTAAATCTATAAATGGTATTGCCCAGCCCCTCTTTAATCTTATTTCAAAAAAATTATCTGATGGTGAACAGGTGATGATATACCTTAATCGAAGAGGATTTGCACCTGTTTTAAGATGCGGAAGTTGTGGATGGGTAAGCACGTGCCCAAATTGCTCAGTGCATACGGTCATGCACAGGAATATCAAAAGAGACTTAAACATACTCCAATGCCATCATTGCGGTTTCAGATCTCATGTGCCACTTTGTTGCCCAGATTGCGGTGAGGTGGATTTGAGTGCACTGGGATATGGCACTCAAAAAATAGAGGAAGGGCTAATTAATCATTTCCCCGATGCAAAAATCCTTAGAATTGATGCTGACAGCACGCGTCTAAAGGGAAGTGCAGAGAGACTATTTACCCAAGCCACTGAGGGTCACGTAGATATAATAATTGGCACCCAAATGCTTGCTAAAGGTCACGACTTTAAAAAATTAAGTTTAGTCGCAGTCTTAAACTCAGATCTTATGCTATATAATGCCGACTTTCGGTCAAGTGAAAGGTTATTTTCCCAGCTTTTACAAGTTGCTGGTCGTGCAGGTAGGCATATCAAAGATGCAAAGGTAGTGGTGCAGACGGAATTTGACAGACACCCAGTATATGATGCCTTAATCGCACAAGACTACGAGCAATTTTCCCAATCTGCATTAGAAGAACGCAAATCTGCAACCCTTCCCCCATACAGCTATCAAATTCTATTTACCGCCCAATCGAAAAAAATATTAAATGCATTGGAATTTTTGGAGCAGGTCGCAAGCATAGGTGCAAACGCAAAATATGAAGACGTGCGGATTTATGATCCAGTTCCATTGCAAATTGTAAGAGTAGCAAATGTAGAAAGGGCACAGCTTTTATTCGAATCCCAGTCCCGAACAAGGCTACACAGTTTGGTTTACGAGATATTGCCACATATAGATAATATAAAATCCTCTAAAATTAGCTATCATATCGAGGTCGATCCACTAACTATCTAAGGTTCATATGTCTGAAATTAAAACAGTTTTACCGCTCCCAAAACCTGCCACTATTGCAATCTACGGAAGGAAAGAGCGTTTTCCTGTCGGTCGCATTTTTTGTATCGGACGTAACTATCAAGAGCATGCTACTGAAATGAGTTACGGTGCGGTCGATAAATCTCAGACTGATCCGATTTTCTTTATTAAATCTGCATGCCACGTTGCACATTTTGAGTCAGGGGAAGTGGGCAAGTTGCCGTACACAAAAGGAACTCAAAACCTTCATCATGAAGTCGAGCTGGTTTTAGCCTTTGGCAATGATATTGCCGACGGTGCCTCCAAAGAGGAAATTCAAGATGCTATTTATGGATACTGTGTTGGGCTAGATATGACCCGTCGCGATTTTCAGTCCATATCTAAGAAGAATGGCTTTCCATGGGACGGTGCTAAGGATTTTGAAGATTCCGTGATACTGGGAGAACTGACAGAAAAGTCCTCTTTGGCTAATCCGTGGATGGATGACGTGGGCATAAAATTATCTGTTAACGATGAAATCCGTCAGGACGGAGATACTTCAGATCTAATCTGGAAAATCGATGAATGTGTCTCCTACTTATCAAAATTCTATAATTTACGGGCGGGAGACTTAATTATGACGGGTACACCAAGTGGTGTGGGTCCAGTTGTGAGAGGTGACGTCTTGAAGGGACAAATCGCTGGATTGCAGGATTTGGTGGTTGAGTATATTTAAGTTTGCTAGAAGTTAATTTGGTGTAAAAATTTTCAATTGCATTTGAAATTTTCCCATACAGTTTTGCGGAGTATTGTGCACTTAATGAAATAGAACAAAACCGTTCGAGTTATGCAAAATATTTGCAAGAGGGAGCACTACCAGAGTTATTTAATTTGTCCTCGCACGAAATGAAGCATAACTATGTTTCTTCCTTAAAAGATACGATTTTATTGCGTGATATCGTTGCACGGTACAAGGTCAAGGATATAAAACTGCTCGAAGATCTGTTTGTATATTTAGTAAACACCGCATCTAGCCTCGTTTCCATAACAAATATCGTAAATTTCTTCGCAACCAAAAAGCGAAAGACAAATTACGAGACACTCTCATCCTACATAAATTATTTCGATAACGCATTCCTGATTCATCGTGCTGAGTGCTATAGCATTAAAGGCAAGGATACGATATCAGGCAATTGTAAGTATTATCTTAACGACCTTTCGTATCGAAATTATCTCTACGTAGCTTATGATTACGTGGTCGGACATTTGTTGGAAAACGCCGTTTATTTGAGCTTACGACGAGCTGGTTTTCGTGTATATGTTGGTTCAATTAAGGATAAGGAAATCAATTTTGTATGTATGAGATCGTAGCTTGTCCTTTATTTCCAAGTTTCCTTTCAGTTATCGCATGAGCCAACTTTAGACAGAGAATATAGTCCCTTAAAAATGATCCCCGATAACTTCGAAAAACTTGTGGTAAGTATGGATGAATTCAAAATCCCATCAAACGAAGGCATAAAGCATATCCCCGCATGGGAGTTGGATATATATCTAGAAGAAAATTTTAAAAATTAATCTAATTTATATAAAATCAAATTAACAGTTTTGTGGCAATGTACATCCCGTCCATTGCAGACAAAGGTGTCTTGCTTAAATTTACAATATGAAAAAACCTGAACTTCTACTACCAGCTGGTGGTTTGGAGCGTATGCGTACGGCTTTCTTTTTTGGAGCTGATGCTGTATATGCTGGCCAACCACGATACTCACTACGTGCTCGTAACAACGAATTTGTCCGCTTCGAAAAGATGGAACAAGCCATAAACGAAGCACACGCATTGGGCAAAAAATTCTACGTCACTTCAAATCTGCTTCCCCACAATTCGAAGCTACGGACCTATTTGGATGACCTTGCTCCTATTATGGAACTTAAGCCAGATGCCTTAATTATGGCGGATCCTGGCTTGATTATGAAGGTAAAAGAGCGATGGCCAGATGCTGTAATCCATCTTTCCGTACAGGCGAACACTACAAATTATTGGGGTGTGCAATTTTGGCAACGCATGGGCATTAGCCGAATTATTTTGTCACGGGAATTATCTTTAGATGAAATCGAGGAAATCCGTCAAGAATGCCCCGACATGGAGCTCGAGGTGTTTGTGCATGGAGCATTGTGTATTGCTTATTCTGGAAGATGCTTGCTGTCAGGATATTTTAATCAACGCGACCCGAATCAAGGTACCTGTACTAACTCTTGCCGTTGGGATTACAAGGTACTGCCAACAGTAGAAAGTGATGCAGGCGATGCAAGGCTTGCACCAGGTGCGGAGAGATTTGGATTTGGTGGGGGTATGTCACTAGATTCAGGATACGGTAGTGGCTTGGAACCTGGAGGTGGTTTTGGTGCTACGGATGGAACCGCTTTTGGGCGTGGCTCAACAGGCGGTGTTGCAGGTGGTCTTGTGGCAGGTAGTGACTCAACAGGCAGCGTGGGTTCGTCAGAGAGCCGTAACTTAACAGGCTCATATTCATCGAATGAATTTCGTGTGCCTTATACTGGTCTTGAAGGATTCGATTTCAACGCAATGCGTGAAGAAGCTGACCAACAATTTGCCTCAGTAGGAGGTGCCCCACGTCATCCACTTGCGGAAAATGTATATCTACTTGAAGAGGGCAATCGCAAAGGCCAGTATATGCCAATAATGGAGGACGAACATGGAACATACATCATGAATTCAAAAGATTTGCGTGCGATTGAGCAAGTAGAACGATTGGTGAAAATCGGAGTCGACTCTCTTAAGGTCGAGGGTCGTACGAAATCTATGTACTACGTGGGTCGTGTGGCAAATGCCTATCGCAGGGCGATTGATGATGCAGTTGCAGGACGTCCGTTTAATCCAGAGCTCTTGGCTGATTTACAGAACATAGCAAATCGTGGTTATACACCTGGCTTCCTCGAGCGTCATCAGACACAAGATTATCAGAATTACTTACACGGGTATTCGGTTTCTCGATTGTCGCAATTCGCAGGGGTGGTGCTTGATGTGGATGATGACGGGTGGGCGACCGTCGAGGTCAAGAACCGTTTCCGCGTGGGTGATAAGATAGAGATAATTCACCCAAGCGGAAACGCCGTGGTTGTGCTCGAGGCGATGGAGATTGACGGGGAGCCCACAGACCTCGCTCCTGGCAATGGTCGTGAAGCACGCATCCCGAATATGCATGGGAAGAAGGGGGCATTATTAGCTCGGTTGTTGAGCGAGGGCGAGCGAGAGCGGTTAGTGAAGCTGACTGGGGTGAGCGGGGAGTGAGGTTAAATGTAAAACTCGCCCATTTGTGCATTACCTTCGAAATTCAACCCTAATTTTGAATCGTAGTACTTTTCATCCAAATAATAGATCCCTGTGTCGTTAATTGGATGAATTGCTCCCTCATCGAGTAGCATTTTCCATGTGGAAGGGTATAGTGCCACACTAAATTGCTGAGCTTCAATGAGAGTTTCTCTAAACTTTTTAGGATCCCATTCACCACAAAGTATAGCTATTAAATTCACGCCCTTTTCATATGGACATATAACTGATTTTGTAGGTGCATCTATTGATTTGAAATTTTCCGCTGCAATTCTAAAAGATTGTTTGAGCAAACGGTCATCTAAAGCTTTGCGATAAATACAATCTGAATTAGCTGACAACAAATCAAGCATTGATGTTTGTTCAGACTCAATTGGGTAAATTAATTCATTTCTTTGGAGTTCATAGTATTGTTTAAAGTATTTGTTAATAGCATCTGGTTTTAATATTTTATGTAAATCATTATTAAATTCATGGAGAACTGCTTGGACACTAACTTTTGCATTTGATATTTCTGGAAGTTTATCTAAATTTTCAAGAACATCAATAATATATAAATTTCCTTTATCCTGTTCTTTGTTCCTGTTACATCTGCCAGCTGCCTGAGCGATACTATCTAATCCAGCAAGCACTCTTATAACTGTTTGGAAGGATATATCAACACCAGCCTCTATTAATTGAGTGCTTATGCAAACAGTCTTTTCATTATTTCGCAATTTTTCTTTTAATTCATTAATAATTGCTTTTCTATGTGAAGGGCATTGATAAGTTGTTAGTGCGTATATATTTTCCAGTGAGTAATTATTTTCTTTAAATTTATTAAATAAATCCAGGACTGTTTTTTTTGTATTGGCAATGAAAAGTATTTTATTTTCGCTATTAGAGATTTCCTTAACAAATGAAAATGTTTTATCGATATCTTTTTTTACACTGTCAAAATGGATGTTTACTCTACTTAAATTATCGTAAAGTTCATCAACTTCATTTAGGTTACCAATTATCTCAGAATCATTGTCAAACTTTAGAGCTCCATTTTCCTTTGGTTCTAGAAGCTCAAGAGGGGGCTGGGTTGCAGTTGATAAAACTATTGAGCTATTGCCATATAGATTAAGCCAATTAATGACGTTGCAAAACAAGTATGTGCATTTTAGGGGAAGACTTTGAATTTCATCGAAAATAATCACAGAATTAGTCATAGGATGAATATGTCTAACACCTCTAGTACCAATGCTAAACCATGAATCTAAAAATTGAACCATAGTAGTAAAAATTATTGGTTTATCCCAATTTGATGAAATTAGCTTGTTTTTCCAAGTTACTTCTTCAGGTTCAATATTTGAGTGATGTTCATGTACCCATTCATCCCCCAAGACTTTTCTAACAACTTGAGCGTTCTGATCAATTATCGAAGTAAAGGGGATTACATATATAATTCTGTCAAGTTTGTGTTCTAAACAATGTTTTAAGGCAAATCTCAAACTTGATAAAGTTTTTCCACCTCCTGTAGGAACTGTAAATTTTAAAATATTTTTAGGTTTAGAGCCACATTCAAAAGCTTTATTTGAAATAGATTCTCTTATTTTTTGTATATCAGATTCAGAAGAAAAATTTTTAAGGTGATTTTCAAGAGTTTTTAGGGCAATATCCCATTCGTAGTTTCTAAATATATTTCTATCTGAGGTACTAGTGTTGCTCTCAAAATCTGCACTATCAATCCTATCGGCATCTATTAAACAGCTAAATAAAAATTTAGTAAGACAACCCAAATAGAATTTTTTTTCAATATAGCTTAGATTATTGCTGTTATATAAGCTTGAAATATGTTTATTGAAAGTATCAAATGATGATTCCTTTAATTCGACAGCTTTTTTTAGTGCAATACTGTTTGAATTAACGGCATTAGATAATGCTGATTGGAAGTTGGTTTCTAGCCTACTCTTTTTGAGTCTATTAAACCAAGTTTTTTCGTTATTATTTATGACATCTATCAAGCCCTTTCCGTGATGAGATGCAATACATATACTTAGTATTTGACCAAGTAAAACATTATTATTACTATTTAAAAAGTGGTCTTTTATCCATTGAGCACCGCAAGTGGAGTGATCCACTCTTGAAATATGAATGTTATTGTTTATTTCAGCGTCATCTTTATCAGAATTGAAGGAATTGTATTTGATGTAATTTTGAAAATTATCTGAAAACTTGCCCAAATCGTGAAGCAAGCCTAATAATGCACCTATTTCCCCTAAGTTTAGTTTTTGAGCAAACTTTTCAGATAAGGAGCCAACATTCATGAGGTGGGCATCAAGAGGTTGGGTAACAGAGTCTAGAGTCCGAGTATGTGCTATAAACATTTATATGATTTCCTAAAAATGGATGTGCAGCCCTAAGGCTGCACGACTCAGATTAAAGTCAATTAAAAATTGTTTAAACACACTTACTTTTTTGCAAGCAAGAGGTTAATTTTAATACTTACCCAGAGCCTAGGTAAATAAAAGGTTAATCCCAATTTCAATTTAGTAATCGATAGAAAAAAATACTTATAAATAATAAAGAAATTTTATTTCCAGAAAGTGATTAAAAATAAGGATTTTCTATGTAAAACAAAATTCGATTTTAAAATCGATTTAGGATTTAGAAGCTACTTTGAATTTTTGCCTGTTAGTGTTGTAACAGTATTGATAAATATACTTAAAAACAAAGCTAGTTGAGTATATTGCATTTAATGTGAGAATGGATACATGGGATACTAGTTAAGCTTTTAAAACAAGTAGACTTGACAGTTATAGATTCAACTATAACTCATTTCTTAATCTGTCGTTTAAACACACAGTCAAGCGAACGTGACTGAACTTTTGAAGTTTACTTCCGAATAAGTAGTTTAGAAGTTTAAACACACAGCCACGCGTACGTGGCTGATCAGTAAGTGCCATTCAACCCGTCCTTCCAGTTAGTTTAAACACACAGCCACGCGTACGTGGCTGACTGGTTCGGTGGTGACCGTATAGTTTCGGCAGAGTTTAAACACACAGCCACGCGTACGTGGCTGACCAATTAGTGCTTTTTCTATTCGATGTTTTTTACGTTTAAACACACAGCCACGCGTACGTGGCTGAGAATTTGGGGTTACACAAGCGATGATTGAGAAAAGTTTAAACACACAGCCACGCGTACGTGGCTGATCAGTAAGTGCCATTCAACCCGTCCTTCCAGTTAGTTTAAACACACAGCCACGCGTACGTGGCTGACTGGTTCGGTGGTGACCGTATAGTTTCGGCAGAGTTTAAACACACAGCCACGCGTACGTGGCTGACCAATTAGTGCTTTTTCTATTCGATGTTTTTTACGTTTAAACACACAGCCACGCGTACGTGGCTGAGAATTTGGGGTTACACAAGCGATGATTGAGAAAAGTTTAAACACACAGCCACGCGTACGTGGCTGAAATGAAGTATATTGTTGGACGAGATTACACAATCGTTTAAACACACAGCCACGCGTACGTGGCTGATTGCATAAAAAATGAAGTGGCATTAATTGCCATAGGTTTAAACACACAGCCACGCGTACGTGGCTGACGACCTTTAAGCAATCGTAAAGTTGGTGACGTTCGTTTAAACACACAGCCACGCGTACGTGGCTGATCTGTTAATTTGCAAGCGTATCCAGTCGAAACTTCGTTTAAACACACAGCCACGCGTACGTGGCTGATCTGTTAATTTGCAAGCGTATCCAGTCGAAACTTCGTTTAAACACACAGCCACGCGTACGTGGCTGACTTGATTCATTTTTTTTGTCCTTTTACTTAATTAAGTTTAAACACACAGCCACGCGTACGTGGCTGACCAAGTTTTACGGTGTACCCATTCGATTATTTGCGGTTTAAACACACAGCCACGCGTACGTGGCTGATTATGGACCGTCGCACTAAGGTCTACTTGGACATGTTTAAACACACAGCCACGCGTACGTGGCTGATCGAGCCATACTTGATAAGCTGTTTTCCAGCGGGGTTTAAACACACAGCCACGCGTACGTGGCTGATTGTAAGCTGAAATAGCTCTGTTAATGAATCTTGGTTTAAACACACAGCCACGCGTACGTGGCTGAACCTTGCGATTGGTGTCTTAGTTAGACTCTCGTCGTTTAAACACACAGCCACGCGTACGTGGCTGACTTGATTCATCTGCAAATCCTCTAATGGACTCTGTTGTTTAAACACACAGCCACGCGTACGTGGCTGACGAACCAATCAGCAACCGTGCTCATATTGTCACGTGTTTAAACACACAGCCACGCGTACGTGGCTGAATCAAGCAGGTGCTAGCATTTCCGCGACATTAGCCGTTTAAACACACAGCCACGCGTACGTGGCTGAATATTATTTTCAACTAACAAGTTTTTAATCTCAGGTTTAAACACACAGCCACGCGTACGTGGCTGAAGGGTTCCCTTGATGCTGTAGTTTCGAACGTTCCGTTTAAACACACAGCCACGCGTACGTGGCTGAATCAAGCAGGTGCTAGCATTTCCGCGACATTAGCCGTTTAAACACACAGCCACGCGTACGTGGCTGAATATTATTTTCAACTAACAAGTTTTTAATCTCAGGTTTAAACACACAGCCACGCGTACGTGGCTGAATGTCATAAAAGTTAAGGCGTGTGAATTACTTGCAGTTTAAACACACAGCCACGCGTACGTGGCTGAATAGATGACCGTGAAATCGATTGATGAGCTCATCGTTTAAACACACAGCCACGCGTACGTGGCTGAGAGAATTAATCAGACAGCCCGAATCTATTCAAGCGTTTAAACACACAGCCACGCGTACGTGGCTGAGAGTTAACAATTAAAATAGTCTCGCAAAATGTATAGTTTAAACACACAGCCACGCGTACGTGGCTGAACCGAAATGGTTGAAGTTAAGGTGGATAGATAATGTTTAAACACACAGCCACGCGTACGTGGCTGAAGCCATCATTATAAATGGCTTTAGTACTTATTCTTAAAGCTTATAATCGCTAAGCTATTAAAGTGATAAGGATTCAAATTAGAACTTTAGCAAAAGTTCAAAAACTATTTGATTTTTAAAGAACAAAAGTATCGCTAATCTTATCTTAGTCTAATGTCAACTAGTGGTTAGCGTTAAAGAATTAAAGGATCCTTGAAAATATCTATCGAAGGTTTTGCACCGTGATGCTCAACCTTTCCCCGCCATTTACTTCCCAAATTGTAAAATCTCAAACTATCCTTTTCAGGGGCGTATAAATCAAGCAAAGTACTCTTTAATTTTATCCACTTTTCTGGGTCTATATCACATTCAAACACCGAGTATTGAACTCTAAGTCCGAAGTTTTGACAGGCATTCGAAATTTTTCTCATTCTTTTAGCACCTGAATTGTCTTTCATATCTACATCATAAGTAATAAGTACTAACATGTTTACCTCATTAAGAAGGGAGGATATTCTTGTAATTCACCTCTTATATGACGAGCCAGCAATTGTGATTGTATATGTGGAATTAACCCTATAGGTATTTTTTCGTTGATATAAGGATGTATGATTAATTCTTGTTTTTTTGATTGGTAAATACTTAAGATTTTTTTTCTTAAATCATCTTTCATCCTAATTGCACCGCTTAGCTCAACCTCAAATCCATTTATATCTATTTGCTTTAGATTTATCATTGTTAGAACGAGTCTATCAACCAACCATGCTCTTAGCTCTTCAAGAATATCTAAACTCAAACTACTTCTCCCTGACCTATCTGAATGCAAAAAACCAACCTGTGGATCTAGTCCTACACCTTGTAAAGCACTTGTTATATCATTAGATAAAACTGAATATAAAAATGAAAGAATGGCATTCACTGGATCAGTCGGAGGTCTTTTAAATCTTCCATTAAATCTAAAGTTTGATGGTTTAAGTATTAAGGTATCAAAGACAGAGAAATACCTTGAAGCTGCATCTCCTTCTAAGCCAAGCAATGATTGTTTAGAAGTTATATTTTTAATATTGTTTAATATAAACGTTAAAGAACCTATTGTTGACTCTATTTCTGAATTATTCGTATGATTCCTTATGAATCTTTGTAAAACACGCTTAGAGGATTGAATCTTAGCAGCAATTATGTTTTTAGCAATCGGCAAAGGGCAGTTATCCGCCATTCTATATTGATTTTTTCTTAGAAGTACGTTTCCATTTTGTTTTCCAACATATCTCCCAAGAAATCTACCATGTTCAGTATATAAACATAAAAGAACATTTTTTTCTCCACAGAAACCAACTAGAAAAGGAGATATTAATACATTGCCAAAGCAGAAAATTTGCCCAATTGAGTGGATAGGAATTTGAGCAACTTTTTTTTTATCAACTTCCAAAACGATTGTATCCCTTTCTTTGTGTAAATAACTACCTTGAGAAGTAACATAAATTGAATTAGTCAATTTCTTCATAAGAACTATCGTAGAGGTTATCAATATATTCTTTAGTTTTATCTAAACTAATTATATTTGGCAAACAAGTGTCATATATAGAGCAAGATTTGCAACTAGAGCAAAGTACAGGATTTGGAGCTTTAGGACTATCAAACAAAATTTGAACTTCGTTTATTAATGAAATGGTTATATCTCTAAGTTCATCGGTAAAACAAACTTTATGTCTAGCTTTATTTAGATCGTACCAAATGTAACCATAGCTGAGTACAACACCTAACATTTCTTCTAAACATAAAGCTTGAGCACAAACTTGAACCTCGTCCATTTCATTTGGTTTAGGCTTTCCTCGTTTATATTCAATGATGGTAATATGATTCATATCTGAATATTCAATCAAATCTATAAGCCCTGACATTTGATATTTATGAGAAACGATTTGAATATTTCTAACTTGTTTTATGTTGTTTCTTGAATCTGAAACTCCAGAATCAACTTTTGAATGTATCAAGTCACCAGAGGCTGTTAGATAGTTTTCAGCCCAAAGCCCCTCAACATAAATTAGGTACGCTTGTCTTTTGCAAAAGGCATAATGTTGAAGGGCTGAGAGTTGAAAATAGGGTTTATCTACCATCTAAAATTTCAGGTTTTAATTCACTGAGATCATTAATGTTAAATGAACCATCTGAATTTACCTCTAAGGATTGATGAACTTTAGCTGAAGAATGCTTACCTAATTTGGAATCGTGTTTCCACCAAATAAGCTTTAATATTTCCATGCTACCCTCAGGTCTCGCAGATGAAGCATCTCCCTCAAACATAGATAACATAGCATTTTTAAGTATGTCTGCATCATCATTAGAAAAGCCTGTTTTTTCAGCTAGCTGAGGTGAAATTGAGCCAAATGATACATAAACAGCTTCATCTATTCTATGTTTCATACCCATAGTATCGGAGCTTTTCTTTTTTCCATCTCCAGATCCGCTAACACTTTTTGTAATCTGTGTAGATGTGATATTAACTGGGTCAACTGAAAATGCAGGTTGAATTGTTACTGGGCCTCTTATTCCTATTGATACACCTTCTGATTCACCTGCTTTCTTTTTTATAGCAAAAACTTGACCGAAAGCTCTGACATCGTACCATTTTTTGCATGCGTTCTCGTAGGCAGTATTACGATCATTAAATCCTCTTTTACCTAATCCATGCTCTTCATCTTCTGCTCTTTTTTCTAGAGTTGTTATACCATCAACATTATTATCATCTGACTGAACAAAAATTTTGAATCCTTCTTCGTTTCCTTTTAGAGCTAAAATCCTATTGCGAATCTTTCTTTTCAAGCATACATCACTGATTTCCCCGAGACCATCAAAATTTACTCTCGGTCTATTACCGTTAAGTGGATCTCCATTTGGATTAGCATTTTTTACTTTTATGATTAAAGCAAAATCAATTTTATTCTCTAAAGTCATTATCTTCTCCTATTAATTTAAAGTTGATTCTTCTGTTGCAACAGTGGTTTCTGAATGAGTATCAGAGCCCTTTCTTTTATAAATTTCATTTAACTGGCAATGGTATCCTAATAAAAATTCAGGACTAAGTGCCTTGTCATTTTTATAGCTTTCTTCATCAAATAGTTCCATAATTTCTCCAATTATTATGTCTGGATTGCCAAATCTATATCTCTTTGAATATATTTTTAGCGAATCGTAAATTACCTTCCAAGTTGTATAGGGTCGAGTAGAGAATCTTTGGAAATATCTCTCCGCAGATGTATCTCTTTTAGAGCCAGGCTCAATATCTTTAATTACTGAATCTTCTACTGCCTGTGCTACGGCCAAGAGCCTACCGTATAGATAATCTCTTGATTTGTTTGTTAAGTTAAGTGACATTTCAACCTCCTTATTTAAGTTTCGAATAGAGTATCCTTTGTAAATTGAGCAAGCCAAGGATATGTTTTTTCTGCGTTTAAAATTGTCATATTTCAATGGGTTGCATGCATTATGAAAAGCTTTAGAAACCAAGTCCCATGGAATTTGTAAATTGTTAATTTGTATTGGGATTAGGTTTGATAAAATGGAAGTTTTTAAAGTAGTGGATTCGTTTCCATATAGTTCGTTAACTATAATCCATGGTGAAGGGCTGAATTCATATGCTTCACCCTTAATAGAAAAAGTCCATGACAAATCCTCAATCCATTTGTTTATATTCCTCAAATAGTCATCTTTAAGCATTTCTCGAAAGTAGAGTATTGATCTCCTACCAGGAGAAGCAGATTTAAAGATGATTATTGAAATCTTATCGCTGTCAGATAAGTTATTACTAAAACCAGCAAGTTTTTCTTTTAGTTTTTTAGATGCTTGAAATCCATAAGAAGAAGTCCAATCAGGTTCACTGTTCGTTTCTTCATCATCAAAAGGATTTGAAGGTTCTTCAATTTCTAAAGTTGGCAATACTATAGGTTTTAAATTTAAATTAGCCCAAGAAATTATTTCAATGTTATCGTAAGTAAAAGATTGACCCCTCTCTTTTAGCCATCTCAACATAGCGTGCAATTTATAAGAGGCTTCAACTGAAATTGTCGCTGCTTCGTGAGCTTCTATTGCTCTTCCTCTGTATGTGAAGCCTTTTGAATCATTAGATGAAATTATTTTTTCTCTGTCCCCTGCGTTCGAAATTTTGCAAGAGTAACTTGTAGAATAAGTTTTGTTTTCGCCATAATAAAAACAGAATTTATTGTCAAGTTTTGTTGAACAAAAGTCGATCCAAGAGGAAATTAAATTTTCATCACTCCACGATTGATATGAGTTGCCTGCAGAGTCAATTACTGACCACACTACAAATAATTTATCAACATCACCCTTCTCAGTTAAGGAATAAATTAATTTTTGTTCCTCTGAGATAGCGAGTACATTGTTGTTTAACAGGTCTTTAATTAGAGATTTTTTATTTACATATTTGTTAATAGCTTGGAGAACTTTATAACTTTCAGTTTTGCTCCACTGACCTATTAACTCTAAATATTTGGAATTCTTTTCTTCAAATTTATTTACTTCTTTAGGTGTGGAAAAATAGTCTTTTAGATCTCCAGCAACATAGCCAAGATTATCAGCGAGTGGGTGTGGTTCGGTGCCACTAGTTCTGGAATCGGACTGGGGTGTTACAGGAATTAAATAAGAGTTATTTTTGCTTTCTGAAGAAATTGATTCTACTGATTTGAAATTTCCGTCTATATCAATTGTTACTATTAAATCAACTTTCTGTTTGTTGTGCAGAATGGGTGTTAATGGTTCAATCTTCTTGGATTCGTTTATATTGGATTTTATATCTTGATCAATAAAATCATATGCTTCTACTAAAGAACTAATCCAACTCATTTTTACTCCTCTTTCTCTGAATAGAGATTATTAGTATTGTTTATGCTTTCTTCCCCAAAACATTTAGTAGGTCTCATTTCTCTTATGAAATTGAGTTTTAATTTAGGGTCATTAATTTCTGGAAAGGAAATAATCCCCTTTTTCATTTCAGCTGACCAGAATCTGTTTATTAATTTATTTTCCCCAGTTTCTTCAGGATATCCGTAACTGTGAAACATATTCCCAAAAGTTAAATCTGCATCATCATAAAAGCCATTCCCTGAATTAAATTCACAAGGTTCAACATAGCCCTGGCATTCTCTTGAGCCTAAGAAAATATCTTGACGGCCTCCTCTCTCCAACATCCTTTTGGCAATGGATGAGTGCTTCTCAGTATTTCTATCTTTTTCGAGTTCTACCCAATTTTCATTCCATGTGAAATGTGCTAGAACTTGATATTCAACGTTTGTTAGATATGTGTAGTAGGATAGGCTGTTTTCGTCAACGTTCCACTTTCTAGGCTTCATTGACTTACTAGCCATTTTGATTGGATTAATAATTCTTATTTTGTCAATATGCCAAATAAAAGTCGGTTTCCAATATATACTTTTAACTATACCTTTTATAGCTTCATAAGTTGGAACTTGATATGTAAATTTTTCGCCACCTAACTTAGTAAGTGGGTCAGTGAATAAGGCTTCTCTTCCCCATACTTTAAAACTTAAGTAATTTGATTCCATGTTGCATCTCCACAAGAACTTTTTTATATGATAGGAGATATGGCATTAAATGTAAAGTTAATTATAAATTAAAGTTAAATTTGTTGTATTTAATTCATAAGTACTTATATCTAGGTTCAGCGAAGTTTATACCTTGTGCTCTTTCAAATTAAGAATATTGCACATAAGAGGGTTTAGTGGATATAGCCCACACCTGGCCATTTGCAATTTGCTATTGTTTTTTGAAAATGTTCTATAAACTACAGGTATTTCTCAAAAGTAAAAAATAAGAGAATTAAGTTCAAAAATAAACAGGCTTTTTCCAAATTACTAAACTGAAAAGAAAGTGGCATATTTATCAATACTAGATGGTAGAAGATAAAAGACCATGCCAATTTGGAATTAGAGATATGATTAGAATCAATTCTGTCTTATGATTGAAGATAGAATTACAAATTATCTATATACCATTTACTCAAAACATTTACGGGTAACTAATTAACTCTCTTTCAATAAATAAAAATTAGCTCACCATCCTTTTTTTCCATCTTCTACAGCCTTGTGAACTTTGCCGTTTTACCAGTTGAGGGGCAACGGAGGGTGAACCTCATACTAAATCTTCTTATTGATTTAAATTGATCTGATATACCTATATTAACGACCCCGTCTATAACGGTAGACATTATATATATAACACCCTTAGCCATGAAAACTCCATAAATCTTTTGTGATTAGTTGAAACAAATTAATAATCATGAAACATCTTCAATATTATATTGAAACATATAAGTCTTTGTGGTGTAAGTATTTTTAAAACTTAATTGGAGGATAGGGATGTAAAGCAAAAATAAAATTTTGGATTCTTGGATATTGGTTGAGCAATTGTCAGAAGGCGAAATTAAGCCTAAAGACTATTCAATACTCTCGAACTTAGATAGTGCAAATTATTTTAATTCGTTTAAAAAAGAAATCAATAAAATTCAAGGAAAAAATCCTATATTTGCACTTCTCTTGAACTTCATAACATTTGAAGAATTAAACAAGATTCTTAAATTAGAGCCAAGTGAAGAAGCTTATAAATTTGATAATAAATTTTCTTTAGCACTTTGTTTTGATAAAGAATTAAAACTGATGCCAGAAGAGATTTTTGTAACTGTTTCATCTTATATTAAAAATAAGAATGCAATTCCATCGCTAGGTGAATTTGAGGATTATGAAAATAAATTAAAAGAGTTTATCTCTAGCTTATTTTTAACTGAAAATATAGTCAATTATGAAGAAGTTTTTAATGAAGATATTAATAAGCTTTTTCATAAATTTAAGGTTGATACAGATAAAAGTGGGTTTAAAACATATCCATCCATAGAAGGGGCAAATACAAATTTGCATTCTTTTTTCATAAAGGATCTTCAAAAAGCGAAAGACCTTAGTACTAGAAATTTAGACGATTATTTAATCGATAATTTAGATGCACGTTTGCGTCAAAGAGTTAACTTAGCAACAAGAGTTGAGTCGGATGATTTTGATGAAAAAACTTTAAATACTTTTCTCGAAATATTACAACCAAAAAATTATCCTATATCTAGATTTCCTTCTTCTCCTAAATACGCTTTGAGTTTAATGCAACAGGTTGCGGTTAATTTATCTGTTCATGATGACAGTAATACAATTAGAAGTGTAAATGGACCTCCAGGCACTGGCAAAACCACTTTGTTAAAAGATATTTTTGCTCATTTAGTGGTTGAACAAGCAAAGGAAATATGTTCACTGAGTAATAAGAAAATAGAGGGTTCAGAGACCACAAAGTATTCTGATACTAAGTCTATAGGTGTACTGCCAAAGCAAATTTCTGATAGAGGCATAGTAGTAGCCAGTTCAAACAATGGAGCTGTTAAGAACATTGTTGATGAACTTCCAAAAATTGAGTCAATTGCTGATGAATTTAAAGATGCTATTCTACATGTTGATTACTTCAAAGACATAGCTAATTTAAGAGAAAATTCTGATAATGATCAAAGTGAAATAATCAACTCAAAAAGCGGTAATAACTGGGGACTATTTTCAAAAGAAGGAGGTAAAAAAGCTAATATCAATCAGATTTTAAGTGCCCTTGATGGCGTCATAAAAGATTTGAAAAACAATCCAAATCCTAACTCAAATGCTTATGAAGAGTTTAGAAAATATCTCAAAGAAATCAGCGAATTCATAGTTAAAAAACAAAAGGAATTTGAACATCTTAAAAAACAAAAATTCTTTTCAAAAGATATATTAAAGCAATTTCACAATGAAGGAATTAAGTTAAAAAACCCTGACAGTATTGTTAATAATGCTATGGCTTGCAAAACTGAGCTTGAGAAAGTTCGTAAAAATATAGCGAAAGAACGCGAAACTTTTAGCTTGAAAAACTTGCCTCAGCCAAAATGGTACGATTTTTGGAGTAATGAAAGGAAAGAATTAAACAATTTAAAAAGTGAACATAATAAAAAACTCGAACCTTTACAGAAACAAAAACAAGAACTATTGGCTCGCTTTAATTACTTAAAGCAAGTTCATAAAATAGCTTCTGTGGCAAACAAAAACATACTTGATTTTACTGATGACTATGATTCATTGCATCTAAGTAATCCCTGGTTTGATGCTAAATTCAGAGAAATGCAGTCAAACTTATTTATAAGTGCATTAAAAGTTAGGAAGCAATTTCTTTTAGAAAATGTGGATAATCTTGAAGCGGCTCACAATATTTGGAAAGAACAACTATATAAACCTAATTCTAAATTTTTGAACGATGTGGTTATTACTCAAGCGTGGAATTGGATTAATTTAACTATTCCAGTGATAAGTACAACTTTTGCAAGTGTTTCCACTATGTTCAAAAATCTAGACAATGAGGTTATAGGTAATTTATTCATAGATGAAGCTGGTCAAGCTCTTCCGCAGGCTAGCGTTGGTGCAATATTTAGAAGCAAAAAAGTTCTTGCTGTGGGTGATCCAGCTCAAATTAAACCCGTTCTCACATTAGATCCTGTGATACTTGAGAAAATCAGAGAAAAATATAATGCAGGTAAACTTGATATTCCTGAGACTTATCTTTCTGAAAATTCTTCAACTCAAACATTGATTGACAGAATTAGTAAATATGGCTTTAGAAAGAATGGTGAAGATGATAACTGGATTGGCATACCACTTTGGGTTCATCGTAGATGTAAATCTCCGATGTTCGAAATCTCAAATCAAGTATCCTATGATGGAAATATGGTGCAAGGGAAAACTGATGATAAACCTGGCATAGCCGAGTGGTACGACGTTACAGGTTCTGCAGATGATAAATACGTAATGGAGCAAGGCAAATTTTTGGTTGAAAAGCTAAAAGAATTAGAAGGTAATAAAGACTTTTTTGTTATTTCCCCTTTCAAAAATGTAGCTCAAAAACTTATTGAAAGACTGAATTCTGAAGGCCTCGTTAGAAGGGATAAAAATGGAAAAGTAACAAATATTGGCACTGTTCATACATTTCAGGGCAAGGAAGCTCCTGTTGTATTTCTTGTTTTAGGGGCAGATGAAAGAAGTAAAGGTGCTGCAAATTGGTCTATGGGTAGTAATCATCCTAATATTATGAATGTCGCTGCAACACGTGCTAAAGAGGAGTTTTATATTATCGGTAATAAAAAATTGTATCAGGGATTAGAGAGTAGGGTCGTTGATACAGCAATAGAAGAAATCGAAAAATTCAATAATAGAAAATAAATAATAAATATTTAACATCTTCTCCACATCCCACACCCCACATAATAAGTGGGGTTTTTTCATCTTAAATTTCTTTCTCAATGCTCAAGGAATCTCTCCCACAAATTAGCCATTTCAAAGCTCACCAACACATCAACCCCACCATTCGTGAAACCTCACCCCAACCTATGGTAAACCCTAATATATTGCCCTAATATTAATTAATATTATTGTTTAAGAAATTTTCTTGGAGGATATTTCATGAATTTTAAGAAATCTTTGTTAAGTATTGCCGTGGCTGGCATTGCCACTTTGGGTGTGGCTCAGGCGGCAAATGTACCTGCGGGCACGGAACTTGCTCCTAAGCAGGAGCTTATCTGGAATAACGGTGCGAATCCAGCTTCATTCGATCCGCATAAAATCGAAGGCGTCCCTGAGGGGAATGTGGCACGTCAAGTATTCGAGGGGCTTGTTACTTCGGACGAAAAGGGCCAATTAAGACCAGGCGTGGCTGTGAGCTGGGAGCATAGCGATGACTTTAAAACTTGGACATTCCATCTTCGTAAGGATGCGAAATGGTCTAACGGCGATCCAGTTACTGCACACGACTTTGTATATGCATGGCAGCGTCTTGTAGACCCTAAGACGGCATCGCCATATGCTAGTTACGTTGAATTCCTAAAACTTAAAAACGCTAAGGATATTCTTGGGGGTAAAAAACCAATTACCGATTTAGGCGTTGAGGCTAAGGATGATTACACTTTAGTTCTAAACTTAGATGAAAGCGTAGGCTTTGCGGACAAACTTTCTGAGCACTACGTTTTATATCCAGTAAATAAAAAAGTAGTAGAGAAGTTTGGGGATAAATGGACAGCTCCAGAAAACTTTGTTGGCAATGGGGCCTTTAAAATCGAATCTTTCACAGTAAATGACAAAACTGTATTAACTCGTAATGAAAATTATTGGGATAATAAAAATACAGTTTTAGATAAGATTACTCTATTGGCTATTGAAAATTCTGCAACTGACGTTCAGCGCTATCGTGCTGGAGATGAGGACATTACTAACTCAAGCCTTCCTGTAGAGCTATTTTCAAAATTGAAGAAAGAGTTACCAGAGGAGCTTAAGGTTAATCCAACTTTATGTACTTATACATACGAATTTAATAATGAGAAAGCTCCATTTAATGATGTAAGAGTGCGTAAGGCTCTTTCGTATGCAATTGATCGAGATATCATAACTACTAAGATACTTCAGGCTGGTCAGAAATCCGCATATGGATTTACACCTCCTTATATCGGTGGTGGTGATAAATTAACTAAACCAGAATGGGCTTCTTGGGATGCGAAAAAGCGCTATGTAGAGGCTGAGAAGCTCCTAAGTGAGGCTGGATATAGTAAGAGCAAACCGCTTAACTTTACTATCCTTTATAACACTAACGATAACCACAAAAAACTTGCAGTAGCTGTAGGTTCTATGCTTAATAAAAACCTTGGTGGTGCAGTTAATGTTAAGTTAGAAAATCAAGAGTGGAAGACATACCTCGATAACCGTAAGGCGGGTAAGTTTGATGTGGCTAGGGCTGGTTGGTGTGCTGACTATAATGAAGCGACAACCTTCTTGACTTATTTCTTATCTGATAGCTCCAACAATAAAGCCTTTTATAAAAGTGCTGAGTATGATGGTTTAGTTAATGGTAGCTATTCTGCAAAAGATGACGTAGCTCGTTCTGAAGCATACGCAAAAGCAGAAGCAGTATTAAACAAAGACACTCCATTTGCCCCTGTTTACTACTACGTTGATCCTCAACTTGTAAAACCTTGGGTTCAGGGATTTGCATATTCACACCCAGCTAAGAACTACTACTTGAAAGATGTTTATATAATTAAACACTAATCTTTTTTTAACCTGCCCATCGATTCGATTGGTGGGCAGATTTTTGTAGTATCTAATATTAATGATTAAATTTATCTTCCGTCGTATATTGGAAGCGATACCAACTCTTTTTGTTCTGATTACGGTATCGTTTTTTCTTATGCGCCTTGCACCAGGTTCTCCTTTTACTAGCGAAAAGGACTATCCGCCTGAAGTCATGGCAAATATTAATGCAAAGTATGGTCTCGATAAGCCCTTGCTAGTTCAGTACGGGAATTATCTAAACGACCTCGCCCATGGGGATTTTGGTCCATCTTTTAAATATAAAGACCATTCTGTAAATGAATTGGTTGCAAAAGCATTTCCAGTTTCATTGAAATTAGGGATTTTGGCTTTTATTATTGCAAAGCTAATCGGCATAACAGCAGGTATTTTAGCGGCTCTTAAGCAAAATAAGTGGTTAGACTATTTCATCATGACCTTTTCGATGACAGGAGTTGTATTGCCAAATTTTGTTATTGCCCCCTTGCTCGTGCTGTTTTTTGCTATATTTTGGAAGCTTTTGCCTTCAGGAGGGTGGAATGGGGGTGCTCCGCTATATATGATTTTGCCTATATTTGCACTTACCGTGTCCACAATCGCAGGTACCGCTCGGATTATGCGAGGATCTATGATTGAGGTACTGCATTCTAACTACATACGCACTGCAAAAGCGAAGGGCTTGCCTATGAGGCATATTATTATTAAGCATGCCTTGAGACCCGCTTTATTGCCTGTTATCTCGTATCTTGGTCCTTCTTTTGTGGCTATTATTACGGGTTCCATGGTGATTGAAAGTATTTTTAGTATTCCTGGCATTGGGCAACTATTTGTTCAGGGTGCGATTAATCGCGATTACTCTTTAGTTATGAGTTTAACGATTTTGGTAGGCACATTGACCATCACATTTAATGCGGTCGTCGATATTTTGTATGCCTTCATCGATCCTAAACTTCGTTATTAGGAGGCTTGAATGATTACACAAAAAAATAAAGAATTTGTGCAGGATTTAGCAAGTAATCTTGAGAGCACCGAGTTCGTCAAAGGGCGTAGTTTATGGCAGGATGCACGACGTCGCTTCTTTAGAAATAGGGCCGCTCTTATCAGTCTTGTTATCTTAGTTTTAATAACCTGTTTTGTGATTTTCGCACCCATGCTTATCCCTTTTGATTATGCGGATACGGATTGGGCGATGATGAGCATGGCTCCTGATTTTGAGTCGAAGCATTATTTTGGTACCGATTCTTCTGGACGAGATTTATTAGTTCGTGTTGCGGTCGGCGGTCGTATTTCATTGATGGTTGGCGTAGCTGGTGCACTTATTGCGGTTATTGTCGGTACGCTTTACGGAGCGATTGCAGGGTTTGTGGGGGGTATCGTAGATAGCCTAATGATGCGTTTCTTGGAGATTCTGTACTCATTCCCATTCATGTTTTTTGTGATTTTGCTCGTCACGTTCTTCGGGCAAAATATCTTGCTCATATTTGTGGCAATAGGTATGGTCTCCTGGCTCGATATGGCTCGTATTGTTCGTGGTCAAACATTAAGCCTTAAGAAAAAGGAATTTATCGAGGCTGCAATTGTAAGTGGTGTAAGTAAGCGAAAAATTATTTGGAACCATATTGTGCCAAATGTTCTCGGCGTCGTAGTAGTCTACGCATCGTTGCTTGTGCCATCTATGATTTTATTTGAGTCATTTTTGAGTTTCTTGGGTCTGGGTACTCAAGAGCCACTAAGTAGTTGGGGTGCACTTCTAAACGATGGGGCGATATCAATGGAGGTCTCTCCATGGTTGCTTATATTTCCATCCATTTTTATAGTTGTGACCCTTTTTTGTTTTAACTTTATTGGGGATGGTCTACGTGACGCCCTCGATCCAAAAGATAGGTAGGGGCATGGATACAAATAATAAAGCTCCACTTTTAGATGTAAGTAATCTTAAGGTTTCATTTAAAACACCAGATGGTTTGGTTACGGCTGTGCGTAATTTGTCATTTGAATTGAAGCATGGTCACACTCTTGGAATTGTTGGAGAATCTGGTTCTGGAAAATCGCAAACTGCATTTGCAATCATGGGTCTTTTAGCTCATAACGGCATAGTTTCTGGTTCGATTAAATTTGAAGGACAGGAACTTCTGCATAAATCGATAAAAGAGATAAATAAATTAAGGGCAGAGAAAATCGCTATGATTTTCCAAGATCCTATGACGTCCCTAAATCCCTTTATGAAAGTAGGGGATCAACTTATGGAAGTACTTAAATTGCATAAGGGGATGAACAGTAAGTCAGCATTTGAAGACAGTGTACGTATGCTTGATGCTGTAAAGATGCCCGAAGCACGTAAACGTATGTCCATGTACCCACATGAATTTTCAGGTGGTATGAGGCAACGAGTTATGATTGCCATGGCACTTTTATGCAAACCAAAATTAATTATTGCCGATGAGCCTACTACGGCTTTAGATGTTACCGTGCAAGCCCAGATAATGCAGCTTCTAAATGAACTCAAATCAGAATTCAACACCTCTATAGTATTGATCACCCATGATTTAGGAGTTGTCGCTGGTATCTGCGATGATGTGCTTGTTATGTATGGTGGACAGCTTATGGAGTATGCGACTACAAATGACATTTTTTATGATCCCACTCATCCTTATACAACTGGCCTCATAGGTGCCGTGCCTCGATTAGACACTCAGGAAGATGAATTGGTTACGATTCCAGGTAATCCTCCTAATCTTCTGAATCTGCCAGCTGGCTGTCCTTTTCAGCCTCGATGTAAGTATGCGATGGAACATTGCCACCAGGAACCAGTAATTGAAAGTTTTGATGCTGGTCGTAGAAGGGCTTGTTTTGTGCCTGTGGAAGAATTCCGTGTTTTGAGCAGGAGTGAATATGAACAATAAACCAATTCTGCTCGATGTTAAAAATCTATCCGTAAGTTTTAAAGTTAAGGATAAAAAGGCATTTATCTGGGAGAAACCGCATCTTCTAAAAGCTGTAAATGATGTTAGTTTTCAGCTCTATGAGGGAGAAACGCTTGGTGTCGTGGGCGAATCAGGATGTGGAAAGTCGACTCTTGCGAGGGCGATTATCGGTCTGGTAGAGGCTTCAAATGGCTCGATTACCTACCTTGGTCGTAATATCCTCGCCCAGTCCGAATATGGTTGGCATGAAACTCGTAAATCAATGCAGATGATTTTCCAAGACCCGCTTGCCTCGCTAAATCCACGCATGACGGTGGGTGACATTATTGCCGAGCCTTTGAAAGTGGTCGAGCCTGGCTTGGGGTCCAAACGGGTTAAGGAGTGTGTTCAAAATATGATGCGCAAAGTGGGGTTATTGCCAAACTTAATCAATCGCTATCCGCACGAGTTTTCAGGTGGTCAATGCCAACGTATCGGGATCGCCCGTGCATTAATTGTTAATCCTAAGATGCTAATTTGCGATGAGCCCGTATCCGCATTGGATGTATCGATTCAAGCACAAGTTATAAATTTGCTTAAATCTCTTCAGCACGAAATGGGGCTTTCCTTGATTTTTATCGCTCACGATTTGTCGGTCGTAAGGCATATTTCTGATCGTGTTTTAGTTATGTATTTGGGCAATGCAGTCGAGCTCGGCGATTACGAGCCAGTGTACATGCAGACAAAGCATCCTTACACTAAAGCATTGATGTCTGCCGTTCCTATACCGAATCCTAAGTTAGAACGCTCGAAAAAGATACAGATACTTGAGGGCGATCTACCTTCTCCAATCAATCCTCCATCGGGATGTGTGTTTAGGACACGTTGTCCCATCGCAGACAGTACGTGTGCACAAATTAAGCCTGAGTTAGCGGGTGACGATACCCATAAAGTTGCTTGTCTGAAAGCCTAGATTTGCTACTGTATTAGAAAAACTGCGACTGATCAAAGGGGTCCTCTGAATTTGTGGGGTCCCCGTTTTTGTTTGCTTGTTTATTTTTATTAAAGTCATTTCCTTTAAACGGGTTTGCAATCTTCGTATAGTCGGTTTTTTCCTTAACTTTAGGTCGAGAAGATATTAAGGTGTCATGGCTTGGAAATGTAGTCACATCACTAGAGGAAACAGTAGATTGAGGATTGGGTTTGGGGTTATAGCTTTTATTGTGTTGTGTGACATTCTTTTTAAATAAAGCAATGTCACCTTCTTTATCTTTTCCTAATTCGACTTCTCCAGAGAGAATAGATTTAACTAAACCCTTTTTTTTGGTAAAAAAGTAAAGAACTGCAACCCAAATAGCAATATTAATTATTGTACTAATCATAAATAAACCCCCTTAATTGTTATGTATAAGTATATATACTTTGGGAAAAATTAACATCAACTTGTAATTGAGTTGCTGGGTATGTTCAATTTGGCATGAGGCTTAGAAAGATGATTAGAACGAGTGGTAGGAGTAGGAAAAGTAGGATAATTTTATCCATCCTAATTTGATTTAGTTAAATTAGACTTTTAATATAGATTTAATTTATTTTGAATATGTAGGGATATGTGGGAATCATGTTTTTCTTTAACAAATTGGAGAGAAATCAAAAGGATGGGTAGCGAGCTATTTTGATTTAATCTCTGTGCCATCATTAATAGCTTTTTTTCTTGACTTGTTTGGTTTTACTCAATTATCAAAAATAGAATTAATCGCTTCACTAATTGTGTTTGTGGTATTATTTTCATGTTCTTTGTTGCTTATGAGGCTAGAATGGCGGGAGCAATAGGTTTGTTTACTTTGGCAATTGTGGCTGTTCTTATTACGGCATATGTAATTGTGGCTGATAAGTGGGGCAAGTAATTCCTTTTTTGAAAATAATCGTTAAAAATCCCGTTCTTATGAGCGGATTTTTTATGGGGCAAAGGTATATGTAATGTAATTCTATTTGTTCAAGATAGACTTAAAGATTTTGATAGCATCATAAGTAAATAGAACTACACATAGTGATGCCAGTGCATGTATAAAAGCATAGACCGAGTTATAAACAAATCTATATGCAGGATATGAATCATGCATGCCCAAGGATACCAAGAAATCTCTAAATGCATGATGTTGAGCATCGCTGAAGTTATATAAGGGAACAAAGCAAAGTAGTAATACAAATACAACTATAAACAGCAAGCTATAAATTGCTAATTTTTTAAAATTTATTTTCTTTTTTATTGTTGTTAGTATTGACTCAGTATTTTCGTTCTTAGTTCTGCGGTAAAGCCAAACTACAAAATAAGCCACGGATAGTATTAATAGGGTAAGTATGCAGTGGTAACTTATGAATAACGCATCAAAAATTTCATAGTAAGAAAGTGTATCATCTGGGTAGCCTAAAGTTATAAGGAATTCAGAAAAATTGAAATGGGTCTTAGTGTTAAAAGGCAATAAATTAAACCCGTATACTAGTGTGAAATAAATGATAAAGAATAAGATGATAATGAGCGTTTTTTTGAAAATCTCAGAAACTTGATTCTTTTTTATCATTAACAATAATCTCTTCGAGCGATGATACTTATAAATGGTTAACATAATTTTGAACCTGAATCATTGCAAGTTCAAGAAAATTCAAGTCATGATTAATCGCCATAAAAAACCCCGCTCAATAGGAACGGGGAATTCTACAATTTCGAATAGTCGAAAATATTTTAATTTTTAGTCGATTCAACAACTGAAACTGTATGTTTATTAAGTGCACCGCGGTGAGAAAATTTAACTACACCGTCTTTTAGGGCGTAAAGTGTGTGATCTTTGCCCATGCCTACATTTTCTCCTGCATGAACACGAGTACCACGTTGACGTACGATGATAGAACCAGCATTAATAGCTTGATCACCGTAAACTTTAACGCCTAGGCGCTTCGACTCGGAGTCGCGACCGTTGCGGGTGGAACCGCCACCTTTTTTCTGTGCCATGTGTACTTCTCCTTAAGCGATAGATTCGATTAGAATCTCAGTGAAATTTTGACGGTGGCCTTGGCGCTTTTGATAGTGCTTACGACGACGCATCTTAAAAATACGAACTTTATCATGACGACCGTGTGAAAGAACCTTAGCCTTAACCACAGCACCATCAACAAAAGGAGTACCCACTTTAAGCGAGTCGCCTTCACCTACTGATAAAACTTGGTCTAGGGAGATTACTTCATCGATGTCTGCAGGTATCTGTTCTACCTTAATTTTTTCGCCTTCAGCAACACGATACTGTTTGCCTCCAGTTTTTATGACCGCATACATTTGAATAATCCTATAAATTATTTAGAAAAACGATTATTTTAATGGATGGGCTTTTATATGTCAATCCAAATAAAACGTAAGCCTCTGATTTACAACAAAAAAGGCTAGGGTTGCTATTCTGCATCTAAATAGCTAACACAAATCAGTGACAACCACACTCCACGGCTTTATCTCCGATTGAGTGCTTAATAAAAGCGTCAAGCAATGCTGCATGATAATCGGGTAATAATTTATATAGCCCGGCCAACTTCACTAGATACTCATCATCGCGTTCACGCATGTCGTCACTCCAGAAACTATTTGGGTAGCGCAAATCCCAAGAAAATCTAGGAATAACATGCCAGTGAAGGTGGGGGACTACATTGCCAAATTGAGCCATGTTTACTTTAACGGCTTTGAGTAGGTTGCGTTGGACACCCTCAATTAAATAAATAATATCCATAAGGTATTGACGATCTGCAATGCACAAATCCGTCATTTCTTTAGAATGATCCTCCCAAATAACGCGCGTATACATAGGAAAATCGGGATCGTTTGCGTTAATCACACGAAGCTTAGAATCGCGATAAATAAACGTGCCACCCAAAGCCTGACAGAATTCGCATGTTTCTGTATCAGTTGCAAGGTTATGGTTGCATGGACTACATGTATCGTGTAAGTGGTTGTGGTCGGTCATGTAAAACTCTCTTGAAATTTATATCTCTCTTGAACTTTCGGAATTAACTCTATTGTGCATTTCGGCAATGACTTGTCTATAGTCTGAAGCTCCAAAAATAGCCGATCCTGCAACAAAAGTGTCTGCTCCAGCTGCGTGGATTTGGGCAATATTTTCTACTTTCACGCCCCCGTCGACTTCTAGAAATATGCCTCGTCCAGTTTTCTCTCTGTAAGCATCGATACGGGCACGAGTATCAGATAATTTCTTGAGAGCACTTGGTAAGAATGACTGCCCACCAAATCCAGGATTAACAGACATCAAAAGTACTACGTCTAGTTTATCCATAACGTAATTCATGTATTCAAGTGGAGTTGCAGGGTTAAAAACAAGTCCTGCAGAACAACCGTGATCTCGTATAAGGCTAAGTGTGCGATCAATGTGGTGTGATGCCTCGGGGTGAAATGTAATTACGTCGGCCCCAGCCTTTGCGAACATGGGGATAAGGGCATCTACAGGTTCTACCATCAAATGAACATCGATTGGGGTGGTTTTAGCATAGGGTTTAATCGCCTCACACACCATGGGACCGATAGTCAAATTTGGAACGAAATGATTATCCATAACATCGAAATGTATCCAGTCAGCCCCAGCTTGAATAACGTCCTCTATTTCCTCTCCGAGACGTGCGAAGTCTGCTGAAAGAATACTGGGGGCAATGCGAATGCAACTAGCCTCCTCAATGTTATACTCAATGATTGACATTTATGACCCCTATTTTTTGCACTTATTTTATCGCAGCACGACTGATTAATGAAAAAATATTTAATATCTGGAATCGCTTTATTGCTTGCATCATGTGCTGGCACTGGCAACTTAGGATCAGATAGCAGAACTGATCAATCCGAAACTCAAGTTTATGACTTAAGGGCACCTTTGAAAGTGCCTGATATTGCCACCCTAAAGGAAACATCGGCTCGTAAGCTGGTTGCAAAATATGTTAAATCTGAGTGGTCTAAACTGCCAGGTTGGGCTGATGATGACGCTCAGGAATTGTGGCTTGGTATGTATAACAATTGTCGTGGGCTTATGAGGCCCGTATCGGGATCATTGACGATTCCAGCTCGAGCTACTCCTCGTGCATGGCATTCTGTTTGTTCAAAAGTTGCAACCATGGGTCCAGCTGTTGATGGTCAGGTTGCGAAAAAATTTATTCAAACTGAATTGCAGCCGTGGGCTGTGTTTACATCGAAAAATACTTCTAAGGGTACGGTTACTGGTTATTATGAGCCTGTAGTAAAAGGTTCACGTGTCTATGGAGGATCTTATCAGTGGCCGATGTATTCCGTTCCGTCAGATTTAATTACGGTTGATTTAGGAAGTGTATATCCTGAATTAACTGGTAAGCGAGTTCGCGGTAAGATTAAGGGTTCTAAATTAGTACCGTATGATACTAGGGAGCAATTTACGTCTAGGAATTCTAAGGATCAGTCGAAAGTCATTGTCTACTTAGATGATCCAGTTGAAGCTTTTTTTCTTCAGGTGCAAGGGTCTGGGAGGGTTTTATTGCCAGATGGAAAATCTTTGCGGTTAGCTTATGCTGATCATAATGGTCGCCCTTACTCGTCTATTGGAAAGTGGCTTGCGGATAAGGGTGAGTTGCCTATTTCAAAGGCTTCTATGCAAAATATAAAAGCATGGGCCGCACATAATCCATCACGTATTCCTGAGATGCTTAATAGCAATCAGGCATTAGTGTTCTTTAGGGAGGAGCCTATATCTGATGCGATTGTTGGACCTAAGGGTGCATATGGTATACCGTTGATTGCAAAGAGGGCGATTGCCGTTGATCCGACTGTTGTGCCTCTCGGTTCTCCTGTTTATCTATCTACGACTATGCCTGCGAGCAAATCTGCACTTCGACGTGTAGTGTTTGCACAGGATACGGGAGCTGCGATTAAGGGTATAGCTCGTGCGGATTTTTACTGGGGTAGTGGTCCTGAGGCAGGTCAGCTTGCAGGACGTATGAAGCAAGATGGGTTTATGTGGATTTTGTGGCCAAAAAATTCTGGTCAACCTTCAGCTAGATGAATAATGAGGTGAAAGTGAAATTTGAATTAAATAAATTATGTGGTGGTCTCGTGTTGGCATTTACTGCTGTGACTGCTTGTGTCGTGTCATCTGTGGTTGTGTCGGCAGATGTGGTGGCTCAGACTGCCAGTTCCGTTTCTCAAACTACAGAAAAGACTAAAGTTCCTACAACTGTTGAATCTAAATCTGCAGGGATGAAGGCGGGGGCATTGCCACAAGATAAAGTGGACAATATTAAATCCAATATCGAGAAGACTTTTCAAGTTAAGGTTTTAAGCGTAAATCCGACTCCTTTTGCGGATTTGTACGAAGTATTGACGGATGAGACGATAATCTATACAAATGCGGATCATAATTATATTTTGGCAGGGCATCTTATCGACGCTAAGTCGACAGTTGATCTGACGGACAAGCGTGTTAAAGAGCAGTCAGCTAAGGCATTTGCAAGCCTGCCAGTGGAGGGGGCTGTTAAGCGCGTGAAAGGAAAAGGTACGCGTAAACTTGTGACTTTTGAGGACCCGAATTGCCCATATTGCAAGGCTTTATATAAGGAGCTTGAGCAGATGGATGATGTCACTATTTATACTTTCTTAGTGCCCTTATTAGCAAAGGATTCTGTGACTAAGGTGCGGGACATTATGTGTTCATCGAACCCAACTCTTTCATGGCACGAGTGGGTTACAGACGGCAAGAAGCCACAATCTCAGGCTAATAAAAGTTGTTCTGAGCCAAACCCTAAAACATTTCAGCTTGCTAGAAGCGTTAATGTGCAGGGGGTGCCAGTGATTTTATTTCCTAATGGAGAACGAAGAAACGGTTTTGTTCGTTTAGCGGATATTGAAAAAATTATTTCTTCTAAGTAAAAAAAAGGGAGGTCCAAGCCTCCCTTTTTTATGAATTTTTAAGTGTGTCTTCTAAAGTTTTAATGAAGTCTTCGTGATTGTATTTGCCAGCAAAAGACTTAACTACCTCACCTTTGCGATCAAGCAAAAACATGACAGGCGTAAATCTCACACCACCATATGATTTGGCTAATGAGCCATCCTGATCATATGCAACTTTAAATGGAAGCTTTCTGTCAGATGCAAAATTTTTAATGGCATCCAAATTATCATATTTCATAGCAACTGCAACGACCTCAAATCCTTGTGGAGAGTACTTTTCATAATACTTAATATCATCAGGCATTTGAGCAACGCAAGTTGTGCAGGTAGTAGCCCAAAACTTTATAAGGGAAACTTTACCTTTTAAGTCGGAATGAGTAATTTTCTCTCCCGAAATAAGCGAATAATCCATATTTGCTTGTTCGCTAGTATCACCGCGGAAAACAAAATAAACCCCCGCAACTAGCATCAACACTAAGGTAACAGCAGGAAGTAAATACTTATTCATACAAACCCCCTCAATTCACAGGAAATGTTTGAACACCATTTGATGGTGGTTTAGAAGGTGCAGGTTGAGCTACACCAGTAGCAGGAGATTGAATCATAGGACCACTGTAAGAACTATTTTGTATATGGTTGTAAGCAGGCGATGTAGTTTTATTAGTCGGATCGATGATATCAAATACCTTAACTACACGCTTAACCCCTCTAATCCTAGAAGCTGCATTTGCTGCTTTATCGGCTTCTTCTGGAGTTACTTCACCCATCAAATATACAACGCCTTGAGATGTCGTGATGGCAATAGGTCTAGATGGTACATTTTCCGATAATGTCAGCTCACTACGTACTTTAGAAGTGATCCATGAATCGTTAGTCCTAGATTTAAATGATGACTTAGGACCGACCACAAGTTCATTTACTATATATTTAACATCTTTGGATAACTTAGCCGCCTCAGTTACACGAGCTTTTTCTTCGGCAGTTGCAACCTCACCCGTAATAAGTGCCCTTTGGTTAAAAGCACTAACGTTAATTCTTGAGGTGTCAGGATTTACTACTTTTTTAGCTTCATTTCCTACTGTAATATCAATAGTCTTATCCGTCAATTGCATGCCAGTAGTACGTCTATCTGTGGCAACGACAGCCGTAACAACAGCGGCTGTACCAACTACGATAGGCACACAAGCAGAAAATGTGCTTGCGGCTAAAGCCGAAAGTAGTGCTGTTTTATAAAATTTCATAATCAGTCTCCCATATAAAGAGCATCAAAACCGTCACATAAAATATGAAGAAGTAGAATATGTACCTCTTGAATCCTCATGGTACGAGAACTTGGTACACAAAGTTCAACATCATCATTAGTAAGAATTTTTCTGATTTCCCCACCATCACGACCAGTTAAAGCAATAACAGGCATCTGCTTTTCGTGTGCAGCTCGGATAGCCTCCACAACATTAGGAGAATTTCCGCTTGTGCTTATGCCGACTAATACATCAGACTGAACTCCAAGGGCTGAAACCTGTCTGGCAAATACGTCCTCATATCCATAATCATTGGATACTGCAGTTAATATAGATGTGTCGGAAGTTAGGGAAAATGCTGGAAATCCAATTCTCTCACGCTCGAATCGTCCCACCAATTCAGCTACAAAATGCTGTGCATCGGCTGCAGATCCACCATTTCCGCATGCGAGAACTTTATGGCCCGATAAGATGCATGAGCTCATAATATTTATAGCTTTTTCAAGTGGCACACTTAAAGTTTGTAGACTGTCAATATGAGCCTTAAAACTCTCATCAAAGTGTGATTTTATGCGTGTTTGGAAATCCATAGTGATTTATTTTGCCAAATTTTCCTCTTAATCTGAAATTATAGTTTATTAAATTTATTGCAATATGTTTTTAATCCAATCTATATTTTCTGTCCCTTCAACCCCATCAAAATACACTACATCAAAGCGGATCTGATAGTTTTTGACCTGAGGATATTTACTTTTTATTATTGGCAATAAATGCATTGCCGTCATCTTAAACCGTTTAATTTTTCTAAAGTTTATGGACTCGAGACCATTGCCAAAATCAGCTTTTTTGCGATATCGCACTTCAATAAAAACAAGTTCGTGTCCGTCAACCATAATCAGGTCTATTTCTCCGACTTTGCATCTTAGATTTTGATTTAGTAACTCTAACCCCTGTGATTCTAGGTGTAATCGAGCTTTTGTTTCGTAGATTTGCCCAATTTTTTGTGTTGGAGAATTGAGTTGAAGTTTTGTTATTGTTTGTGTGTTGTTCATTACGTGCGAAAATAAAAGAAAATTATATTTTGCCCTTTCAAAACATCATGTCAAAGCCAGTAGGACAATTTTGTCCACCACAAATGCTAGATAATTTAAACCATCAGACTTGGCCACAACCCGCACTATACGTGGTTTCTACGCCTATAGGAAATTTAGCAGATATAAGTTATAGAGCTGTGTTCGCATTGCAACTATGTGATGTGATTGCCTGTGAGGATACGAGGACAGCTAAACTGCTTCTTAACCAATTACAAATCGAATATAAGCAATTAGTGGCTTTGCATAAATTTAATGAGTCTGAATCCGTAGGGCATATAGCTAATTTATTAGATGAAGAAAAAAGAGTGGCTTTGATATCGGATGCAGGATCGCCAGCTATTTCCGATCCTGGAAGTGTGCTAGTGGAACAGTTGATAGGCAGAGGGTATCGGGTGATTCCAGTGCCTGGGGCCTCTGCTGTTATTGCGGCAGTGATGGCCTCTGGTGTAAGACCAAGATTAGGGGAACTGAACGGGTTTGTGTTTCTTGGCTTTCTTCCGCCTAAAAGTGGGGAGAGGAGGGCGTTTATTGTGGGTGAGCTAGAGCATTGCCAAAGACCTGCAGTTTTATTTGAAGCTCCGCATAGGATTGTGGATGCAATAGCGGATTTAAGGGCTGTTTTAGGAGATATCCGAACTGTCACTATCTGCAGGGAGTTGACTAAAAAATTTGAGTCGATTTATACAGGAAGTTTAGAGGAAGTTTCTGATTGGATTAATGGCGATTCGAATAATCAAAAGGGTGAATTTGTTTTAATCGTGCATCCCTCCGAAGTTGTAGAAGGTGATGAAGTGGATACGCAAAAGCTTTTAAGTTTGCTACTTAAAAAAGGCGTGTCTCTTAAGGATTCAGTTTCGATTGTGCAGGAGTATGCATTGAAATCTAAAAAAGAAATCTACGATCTGGCTTTAAAAATAAAAGAAGATTTGTCAAATTAGAAATCAGATTTAAAACCAACTAGTTCAATCTTAACTTTGTCCGTACCCTTTTTATGAATGCCTAGCTGCTTAGCGGCTTCATAAGATAAGTCTATTATGCGATTGTTATGAAATGGTCCGCGATCGTTAATATACACGATCACGCTTTTGCCTGTAGTTTCACTAGTAACTTTAACGATACTGTTAAAAGGTAGTTCTTTGTGAGCTGCAGTTAGGGCATTTTGGTTGTACTTCTGACCGTTTGCTGTAAGGCGTCCATGAAAGCCAGGGCCGTACCATGAGGCAGTACCAGTTTGAGAGAATTCTTTTATTTTTGTGTATGGACGATAAACTTTACCTGCAACCTTGTAAGCTTTTCCTTTTTGAGCTTGTGAGTCATGATAGAAATGAGGAGTCTCTGCATGAACAGATGCACCTACAGTTAAACATAGCCCGATAACAAGTTTTGGAAAATGAGCAATAAAGTTCATAAATATCCGTAAAAATCAGAGTCTAGCAAAATGAGCCAAGGCCCTATGTCTCACACGAAGTGGCTTGTGATGACTAAATTTCTCAGCAAGTTTTTCAGCTATATACACAGATCTATGCTGACCACCCGTGCACCCTATGGCAATAGTTAAGTAGCTACGAGTATCTTGCATATAACTAGGTAGCCACTTACTAACAAATCTTTCTATATCAGATATCATCTCTAAAACTTCAGATTTGCTATTAAGCCATTCCGCAACTTCGATATCTAAACCAGTTAATTTCTTTAGTTGAGCATCGTAGTAGGGATTAGGTAGACATCTTACATCAAAAACTAGGTCTGCACTACTTGGGACTCCGTATTTGTAACCAAAGGATTCAAATGTAATTAGGGTTTCACCCTGTCTCGTATCTATTGATTCCCTAATCCAAATGCGCAATTCACTAGGTTTTAATAATGAAGTATCAATGACTTGCTCGGTCTCTTTAATGGAACTTAATAAGTTCCTTTCATAGGCAATGCACTCCTCCAAAGAGGGTGTATGGTTTGTCTCATTTTTGATACGTGAAGTGAGTGGGTGGACTCTTCTAGTTTCAGAAAATCTATGCATTAATACATCATCTGCGGCGTCCAAATATATGACCTTGATGTGATAGCCATTTTCACGAAGATTATTAATTGTGGCTGGTAAGTGATGTATGTCATTGTGACTGCGAGCATCCACTGCGGCTGCTAAGAAATCTTCACCTTTATAGCTTGAATCATCTATAAAGCTTTTAACTAAGGAAACAGGTAGATTATCAACGCAGTAATATCCTGCGTCCTCTAGCTGCTTGATAGCAACTGATTTACCTGACCCAGAGATTCCAGTAACTATCACTACAGATTTCATCGAGGGCCCCTATATCTTGGAATTCTTAAGAATAGCTTCTGATTGTTTCTTCATAAAGTCACTAAGCGTATCTATGCCTCTTATTTTAAGAACCATATTTCTTACAGCAGCCTCTACAAGAACAGCGAGATTTCGACCAGCAGCTACCTGCAATGTGACTTTTTTTATGGGCATACCTAAAATTTCTTCTGATTGATCCTGCATCGGCAATCTTTCGAAAAATTCTGTATTTGCTCTCACAAGATTAACGATTAGTTTTAGGCTCATCTTACGCCTAACGGCAGTTTCTCCGAAAATAGTCCTAATATCCAAAAGTCCTAGCCCGCGAACCTCAAGAAGGTTTCTTAGTAGCTCGGGGCAACGACCTTCGATGTAATTCGGATACGTGCGAGCAAATTCAACTGCATCATCGGCTACAAGCCCATGACCACGTGAAATTAATTCTAAAGCTAGTTCACTTTTGCCTAATCCCGATTCACCTGTTATTAGAACGCCAACACCTAATACATCCAGGAAAACACCATGAACAGTTGTTTTGGGTGCAAACCTTCTAGTTAGATAAACTCGAAGCACGTCAATAATACGTGACGCATCTACAGGGGAAGTTAGAAGAGGGACCTTATTGATTTCGCAAAATTCAATAATAGACCGTGGAGGAGGAATGTCCTCTGCGATTATGATTGCTGGGACTTGACCTTCTTTTAGGGTTGTGAGGTAATGCTCTGTTTGTTGATTATCTAATTTAAGAAAAAAATCAATCTCAACGACACCAAAAACTTGAACCCTTTGAGGGTGCATGATATTTAAGTGTCCAATTAAATCAGCAGCTGTAGTATTGGATTCTTCAGAAGAAGACAACATGCGACCGCCATATAAGTCGCTTAGATACCAATTAAACTTTAAAGTATCACTATTGTCATCTACTAAAACTTTAATACTAAGCATCGCTCTCGTCTTGGGTTAGTATGTTGTAGATCTCTTCTGGAGATTCTACGGAAAATAAATTTTTTCTAGTCTCTTCGTTAGATAGTTTTTTTGCAATGGTGGCTAGTAAATCTAGATGCTCTTGGGTGGCAGACTCTGGTACTAGAAGACAGACTAGCAACCGCACATTTTCGCTATCAGGTGCATCAAAGGCAATCGGCGTTTCTAGTCGAAGAACTGCTATATGAGTCTCTTCTAGTTTAGGGATGCGTCCATGCGGGATGGCTACACCATGGCCTAAAGCCGTTGATCCAAGGCGCTCTCTAGCAAATAGGCTATCGAAAACTGTCGCCCTGGCAATGCCATATTGATCTTCAAAAATTTGAGCAACTTGTTCGAAGGCTCTTTTTTTGCTAGATGCTTGAACATTAAGAAGAATATTTTCAACGGACAAGTTAGCTTTAATCTGGTTCATAATAGTTACTCTACATGCGGAAATTTTCACCTAGATACACTTTGCGTACATCTGGGTCTTGAATTATCTCTTCAGGTGTGCCACTTGTAAGCACAGTTCCGTCTGAGATTATATAAGCTCTATCGCAAATTCCTAAAGTTTCTCTAACATTGTGGTCGGTTATCAAAACCCCTATGTTTCTTTCTTTTAGGAAATTTACAATTCTCTGAATTTCTATAACAGCAATAGGATCCACCCCTGCAAATGGCTCATCCAATAAGATAAATCTAGGTTTTGTAGCTAGTGCACGTGCAATTTCAACTCTTCGTCTTTCACCTCCAGACAATGAAATTGCGGGACTTGTGCGGATATGTTGAATTTGTAGCTCATCGAGTAAATTATTAAGTTCCTCTTTAAGGTTTAATTTTCTACCTATTGCCTTATTGAAATACTGTTGGATCTCTAAAACTGCAAGTATATTTTGTTCTACTGTAAGCTTGCGAAAAATAGATGCCTCTTGTGGTAAATATGAAAGTCCAATCTTTGCCCTTTTGTGAATTGGCAATGTAGTAATATCCCTATCATCTATTTGAATAGCACCATAATCGGCAGGCACTAATCCCACGATAATATAAAAGCTTGTAGTTTTTCCTGCACCGTTAGGACCTAGCAAGCCAACTATTTCACCGCTATTAACTTCAAGGCTAACATTTTTTACAACGGATCTTTTGCCATAGTCTTTTCGTAGTCCAATGGCTTTAAGAGTACCATCAGAGTTAATTGGAATCATCTTTTATGTTTAGAGTAGAGGGCATGGGCTTGCTATTATACTTTTTTCTACATTCCTCCACGGCTTTATCTTCTTTTGAGCGAGGTTGAAGTACGGAACGTACACGATCTGTTTTAGAGCGATTGGCTCTGTAAGTGCTCTTAGCATTATCGAATATAATTTCCTCGCCTCTAATACTATCGACGACCGTACCGCATATGCTTCTAGTAATGACGGCATCGCCTCTTAAGAAAACTCTCTCGGTTTTGCCATCATAAATTGCGGTTTTGCTAGTGCCCTTAAGCAATTCGTATAAATCAAGTCGCTCATTATAAAGCTCAACCTTTTTATCTCCATTTACTATAGCTGTACCAGTTTGTGTGCCATCAGGTTTTTCAGAGACACGTAGTTCGTCAGCCAATAATTTCATGGAACCTCTTTGAAGAATTACATTACCCGAAAAAACAGTCGCCTTCGTATTATTGTTGTACTGTAATGAGTCTGAAAGAATTGTAGTCTTAGGTTCTTCTTCGTTTTTGTTCTGTTGGGATTTCATTAAATCACCAAGGCTTTGACCTTTGGCAATGCCAGCAAAGAGCAAGGTTGCAAAAACAAATTTATTAAATCTTAGTTTCATAAATTATCGTAATTCAGTTTTAAATCGTTTTTTATTCTCTGGAAGCCCTTTGTTTAGGTCATCTGGTGAAATCTCAACACCTGAATTATTCATAACATTAAGTAGTCCAGTATTATTATCAAACTTCATGCCTACACCTTTAAGTATAGACTCGCCGTGGTGCACAACCACCTCAGTTTTGGTTTCGATAATACCTGTTTTTGTATGGATTTCTAGTTTATCAGATTCGATTTTAATGTTTGGCTGTTTATCGGTTGCAGGGCGATTCACAACAGCATTGCCATCCAAAATAATAAGGTCCCCGTTTTCTAGGACTTGGGCTTTAGTTGCAGTTCCTATCGTTCTGGGGGTATCGATGTTTTGACCAATAAGATTAGGATTATCGATAATATAAAAATCACCTTGCGGGAAATGGTCAATTCTAGTACCTTTGAGACGATTAATAGCATTTCCTTTTTCGTCGGAGGTAATCATTTTAAAATTTCCAGTCCACGCATCTGGCTTATTTTTTTTAACTACGGCAGTATCTACGGTTATGGATTTTTTTGCGTATTCAGAAGCCCACCAAGTGGCAATGACCAACAATATCAAAAGTCCGAATGCCAATATGGTTGGGAATTTATCTTTCATACTATTGAAGATTTATTCGAGTTTTAAGGGACTGACTCAGCAACCCTTGAGCAGCTAAGATTATGTCTATAAATTCGCGGGCTGCCCCATGTCCTCCTTCTTTAGTGCTTATCCAGTGTGCAGCTTCTTTTATATATGTAGGAGCATGTGGCACACTTGCAGATAATCCAACTGATTTCAAAAGAGGATAGTCCAGTATGTCATCACCCATAAAAGCCACTTCCTTAAGTGTTAATTTATGCTCCTCTAAAATCGTAAGCATAATTTGGTATTTGTCACGTGCGTTCTGGTAAAGTCCATGGATGCCTAGTTCTTGGGCACGTTTTTCAACAATTGGACCGCCTCTGCCTGTAATCCAGACGACCTTAAAACCATTCTCCCTAAGCCTGTTAATTCCACCTCCATCCTGAGTATGGAATCTTTTCATAACTTCCCCATCCGACCCCAAATACAATGCACCATCAGTAAGCACACCATCAACATCAAATGCGACCAGTTTAATATCCAAAGCTTTAAGTCTTACTTGAACTGGAACTGAAGCTAAAACTTGTAATTCGCATGGTTGCTTAACTTTGTGCATATTTTCCTCTTTAAATTACTTTTGATCTAAGTAGGTCCTGCATGTGTAAGGCTCCTGCTAATTTACCCTGTTCATCTGTAACTAGCAGAAGATTAATAGAATATGTCTCCATTATGTTTAAAGCTTCAGTAGCCATCAAATCCTCAGAGATAGTTTTTGGAGACTTAGACATAACTTGAGACATAGTAAAAGAGCGCACATCTCCGTGTTTTTGAATCAGACGACGTAGATCCCCGTCAGTAAAAATACCTTTAGGTTTTTGAATATCGTCTATAGAGCAAGCCATACCAAGAGTTTTAGATGACATGGTTTTGAGGATTTGGTCCATAGTGGCATCTACACTTACTATAGGAAGGTCATGTAGAGGTCGCATAATGTCTGAAACTTTAGTTAGTAGTTTGCGACCCAAAGCACCTCCAGGGTGGGAGCGTGCAAAATCCTGATCACTAAATTGCATGGCTTTCAAGCATGCTATGGCAATAGCATCTCCCATAGCCATAGTTGCGGTTGTACTCGTGGTAGGTGCCAATCCCATAGGGCATGCCTCACGTTCAACTTTTACATTAAGTACTATATTTGAAATTTGTGCCAGTTCCGACTCAAGCCCTCCTGTGATTGCGATAATTTGAGCTCCAGACCTTTTAATAATAGGCAGAATCGTAGCAAATTCAGCACTCTGACCAGAATACGAAATGGCGATAACAATATCATCCTTAGTAATCATACCTAAATCGCCATGTATGGCTTCAGCAGCATGCACAAAATAAGCCGCAGTTCCGGTGGATGATAGTGTAGATGCAATTTTCCGAGCGACATGCCCAGACTTTCCTATGCCTGTAACTATAACTCTACCTTTGCGTGCAAGTATGAGTTCGACGGCGTCAATAAACTCATGCCCAATTTTGCTGGCAATGTTTTGTAACGCACTCGCTTCAATGTTAAATGTCGTCCTTGCGGACTCAAGATGATCTGTTGATTTCATTTGCATATTTTAACTTAGCTTATAATAATTAAGTTACAAATTTCCTCTCAAATCATGCAATACAACCCTATAGAAACAGTCAGAAAAAATATACGTACTATTCCCGATTGGCCTCAACCAGGCGTTAATTTTCGTGACATAACGCCCGTATTGCAAGATCCAAGATGTTTTCGCATGCTCATTGATATATTTATATCTCGATACATGAGTCAAAATTTAGATGTTGTCGCTGGGGTTGATGCCCGTGGATTTATTTTAGGTAGTGTCGTTGCCTACGAATTAAACCTAGGATTTGTTCCGATTAGAAAAAAAGGGAAATTGCCATTTAATACTCTAGGCGAAGACTATAACCTTGAGTATGGAAGTGCATCAGTAGAAATTCACACTGATGCCGTTCATGCTGGTCAAAGAGTGCTTTTAATGGATGATTTAATAGCTACAGGTGGGACACTACTTGCGGCTAGTAGGCTTTTGAAACGTCTCGGGGCAAATATAGTCGAAGCCTGTGCCATCATAGATCTCCCAGAATTGGGAGGTTCAAAGCTTATAGAGGAGTCAGGTACATCCGTATTTAGTCTTTACCAGTTTTAGTTATAAGAACATTTTATAAGCAGGGTTATCAGTTTCATTTACAAAACGATATCCCAAGGACTTTATAACCTCTTTAAATGCTTTTTTGCTATCAGGTGGAACCTGAATTCCGCAAAGCACGTGACCAAAGTCACCACCTGTATTTCTGTAGTGGAAGAGGCTTATGTTCCATTCAGGATTCATTGCCAAAAGGAAATTCATCAAGGCACCTGGTCTTTCTGGAAACTCAAATCGGTATAAAAGTTCATTTTCCGCAAGAGAGCTTTTACCGCCTACCATGTGACGAATGTGAGTTTTAGCCAAATCGTCGTTGCTCAAATCACGAACATCATAAAACTTACTGTCCAATTGAGCGTGAAGCTTTCTTATACCTTCTTGATCCGCAGTTTGTATACCTATAAAAACATGTGCCTGCTGTTTGTCTGAAATACGATAATTAAATTCTGTAACCTGACGGTTTCCTATCGCAGCACAAAGTTTTTTAAAGCTACCTTTGCGTTCAGGCATGGTTACAGAGAATAGTGCCTCAGTATAATCACCCACGGATGCACGCTCTGCCACAAATCTAAGCAGGTCAAAGTTCATATTAGCACCTGTGGTGATGGCAATTAATTTATCACCACTTAGACCATTATCGTGGGCATATTTTTTCGCTCCTGCAACTGACAATGCCCCTGCAGGCTCAACTACATTTCGCGTATCTAAAAAGACATCACGAATTGCAGAGCAAATTTCATCTGTATTTACGGTTACGTAGTCATCAACGTATTTTTGGCAAATTTCGAAAGTGTGCACACCAACTTGTTTAACGGCCGTGCCATCGGAAAATAGCCCTACATCTGAGAGTGTCACACGTTTACCCGCTTCAATGCTAGTTTTCATGGCGGCTGAGTCCTCTGTTTGAACTCCTATAACCTTGATATGCGGATATAGTGCTTTTATATATATGGCAATACCAGACACTAAACCACCTCCCCCTATAGGACAGAATATTGCTTTTATGTCAGGAGGAGTCTGACGCATAATTTCCATTGCAATAGTCCCTTGACCTGCAATGACATATTGGTCATCAAAAGGGTGAATAAATGTAAGATTCTGCTGCTTACAAAGGTGTTTGGCATGGGTCTGAGTTTCTGTGTAGGACTCACCGTGTAGCACAACTTCAGCACCTAAACGACGTACCGCATTAACTTTAACCGTAGGCGTAGATACTGGCATACAGATAATAGCCTTACAGCCAAGTTTTCTAGCCGAGAGGGCAACGCCCTGAGCATGATTACCCGCAGAAGACGTGATTACGCCACGCTCTAATTCCTTAGTAGATAGATGTGCCATTTTATTGTAGGCACCACGAATTTTGAAACTAAATACGTCCTGACTATCTTCGCGTTTAAAGAAAATTTCATTATTAATTCGTGCTGATAGTATAGGTGCAGGGTCTAAAGGAGTCTCCTCTGCGGCCTCATAAACCTTAGAGGTTAGTATAAGTTTCAAATAATCGTTTAACATTTGCTTTTAAACACGAAGGAAAACTTATAATTCTATTATATTTTCATCTTCGTTTTCGAAATTTTGGACTGGGAATATTAAGCTAAAGGTACTTCCTTGATTCAGTTTGGATTCAATTAGTAGCTTAGCTTGATGTCTAAGCGCTACGTGCTTAGTAATAGCCAAACCCAACCCTGTTCCACCAGATGCCCTAGAACGGCTTTTATCCACACGATAAAACCTTTCAGTAATGCGTGAAATATCAGTTGGAGAGATTCCAAGTCCAGAATCTTTTACGCTAAACACAGGGTTGTTTTTATCATTAAGCCCCCAGAAAACTTCAATAGAGCCACCTTCGGGAGTATAGCGAACAGCATTTGTAAGTATGTTAGTAAATGCTGATCCAAGCTCTGTTTGCTTACCTCTGATTGTTAGATTTTTATCTACATTCCAAGTGATTTTATGATGACCTCCAGAAAGCATTTCAATCGAACGTTTAGCCTGCTCAAGCAAGGCAGAAACTTTGACTTCTGGCTGAACTGAGTAATCTAATTTTGAAGATTCAAGCTCTGATAAAGCCAGTAAGTCGGTTATGATTGCCTGCATTCTATGAGCTTGTTCCTGCATTAATTCGTGGAAATGTTCCTTCTGCTCCGTTGTAAGTGAATCTGGAAGGCTTCCTAATGTTTCTAAAAATCCAATTAAAACGGTAAGAGGAGTTTTAAGTTCATGAGAAACATTAGCTACAAAATCCTGTTGCGTGGTTTTCATACGATCGAGGGCAGTATTATCAAAGCAAAGTACTAAGATACCCCCGTTATGATATTTAGTTAATTCGTATTTGAGATTGTATGTTTGCTCATTCTTATGAACATAAGTCAAATAGGGCTTAGTCCAGATGCCTGAGACAACGTATTTATAAAAGTCTGGTGATCTCAATATGTTAAATATGCTGGTGCCTATATCCCTTCGACTATCGATGCCTATTAGGTTAAAAGCATTTCTATTACACCACTGGATTGTATAGTCGCTATTTAAAATTATGACCCCTGCAGGAAAAGCATTAGCTGCTTCCATAATGTCCCTATTTAAGGACATTAGATTAGCTTTTTCGTGAGTTAGTTTTTTGAAATGCCTAAATAGTGGGCTAATAATAGGTTCAAGATAGCCCATATATATAGGGGGAGTTTTATCTAAATTATTAACCCAGTTTTTTATCTTATAGAGTTTTACACGATTTATGATATGGAAAATCATTATGGTGGCAAAGGCTATTGCCAACCCCCAATAGGAATGGTAGTAGTATTGAACTACCAGCCCAGCTATAAAGGATAAGATAATTGCAAAAATTGGTGGGAACATAACGGTCCCTTTAATCTAGTGAGAAGCAGGTATTCTTGTAGTGAATCGATAACCGCTTCCTCGAACGGTTTCAATAAGTTGATCATGACCGCTAGGTTCAAGTGCTTTACGCAAACGTCTAATATGCACATCAACAGTTCTTTCTTCTAGGAATACGTGATCGCCCCAAACGTGGTCTAAAAGCTGACCTCGGCTGAATACACGCTCAGCATGCGTCATAAAAAAATGAAGCATACGGAACTCGGTTGGTCCTAGTGATAAAAGTGTATTGTTTCCCGTGACACGGTGGGAGCCTGGGTCTAAGTGCAGACCAGCAATACTGATTTCATCATCGGTAAGTTGAGGTGCACGTCTTCTGAGGACGGCTTTGATGCGGGCTAAAAGCTCTTTAGGAGAGAAAGGCTTTGTGATATAGTCATCTGCACCGTTTTCCAAACCTTCAACTTTATCGTGTTCACTATTTTTAGCTGTCAGCATAATAATAGGGATGTCCTGAGTACGTTCATCGCTACGGAGAGATCTAGCAAGAGAAAGCCCAGAAGTAGTAGGCAACATCCAATCAAGCAAAATTAAGTCAGGAAGCTCCGCATCTATTAGGATTTTGGCTTGTTGTGCATCTAGAGCTCTGAGGACTTTGTGTCCAGCAAAAGTAAGGTTTACTGAAATAAGCTCTTGAATAGCTGGTTCATCTTCAACTACTAGTATAGTACTTGCCATAATACGGTAAAATTAAAAGGTTTAAATAAAGGGCTTGTTGACTGTAACTTTGTTACAATCATTCAATATTAATTTCATTATATGTCATGTTTGTGACAGAATTTCAATAAAAATATGCAAAATCAAATCCCTCCTGAGGAAAGTAAAAATAAAACGCATTTTGGCTTTCAGACGGTCGATGAAGACCAAAAGGCTCAAAAAGTAGCCGATGTATTTCATTCGGTTGCTAAAAGATATGACATTATGAACGACTTTATGTCAGTTGGTCTACACCGAGCATGGAAGTTTTTTACTATCGGTAAGGCAAATGTATTGCCAGGTATGAAAGTACTTGATGTAGCGGCTGGTTCGGGAGACTTGACGATTGCCTTTGCAAAAAAAGTTGGGACTACAGGAGAGGTGTGGCATACGGATATTAATTATTCTATGCTTTCTATAGGTCGAGACCGCCTAATTGATAAGGGTTTTAATATTCCAAGCATAGTGTGTGATGCAGAGAAATTGCCTTTTAAGGATAATTATTTTGATGTTGTGACTGTGGCATTTGGTCTTAGAAACATGACCCATAAGGATAAAGCTATTGCCGAGATGTATAGGGTTATTAGACCAGGGGGTAAGCTTCTTATATTAGAGTTTTCTAAGATTTATCAGCCATTAGAAAAGGTTTACGATTGGTATTCTTTTAATATTCTTCCATGGTTAGGGAAAAATGTAGCTAAAGACGAGGATAGTTATAGATATTTAGCAGAATCTATCCGCATGCACCCTGATCAGGAGACTTTAGCCCAAATGATGAGAGATGTAGGATTTGAAAGAGTTGATTATCATAATTTGAGCATGGGCATTGTAGCTTTACATGAAGGCATTAAGTTATGAGTTTAGCTTCTGATTTACTTAATGGTGTTGGAGGGTTATTAAGTCAAGCTGGCAGGACTTCTAGTGAATCTAGTAATTTACTTGCTTATTTAAATCCTTTAAAAATAGTAGTTCTCTTAATCAATTCTTCCATATCTAAAAATCCAGAGTTTAGATCTAAGCTTGAGATTCATAAGGGCAAATATATATGTGTAAAATTTATGCACAAAATATATTATTTTAAAATTATGGGCTCACATGGATTGGAGTATATAGAGGGTAATCATGACCACGATGCAAGTGTCACCCTTACTTTGGATAATAGTGCTTTATCTAAAATTCCTACATTGATTGTAGACGGCATTGCCATAGAGGATTTAATGCACTCAATGCATATAGAGGGTGAGGTTGGCTTGGCTAATACACTTGCTGAATTACTTGTTCTATTACGGGTTAGTAGTCAGGCAGAATTAAGTAATATGCTAGGTCCGTTTATTGCAGGCACTTTGTCTGAGGGTTTTAGAAAAACCAAAGAAATTTCAAATACCATTACTAATAAGGGATTTGATAGAGCTAAAGATTTTATGTCTAAGGATTTTCACGTAACTTTAAATAGAAATGATTTTCTTGAACTGAAATTTGAGATTCAGGATTTGGAAAACAGATTAGATAAATTATCTTGGAAGCTCAAATCTAAAAATTCAGTGGTCGAAGGTTCTGATACCCCAGGTGTTCAATGAGAATCTTTCGATTATTACGCATTTGCTTTGTAGGCTGGAAGTACAATCTGGATGAGCTTTTGTTGGAGCGTATGCGTAATCCATATGCATCATCATTTCTAAAACTGACCCGATTTGGACGTAAGCCCACAAAAGATAGAGGCGTAAGACTACGAGAGGCATTAGAAGAGCTAGGACCTATATTTATTAAATTTGGGCAGGTTCTATCCACAAGACGCGATATAGTACCAGCTGATATAGCTGATGAGTTGCAGTTGTTGCAGGATAGGGTGCCCCCATTTCCATCTAGAGAGGCAGTTTCGATTGTTGAAACTTCTTTTGGAAAACCCGTTAGTGAATTATTTGCCAGTTTCAACGAAGAGCCATGTGCATCAGCATCAGTAGCTCAGGTTCACGAGGCATCTTTGCATAATGGACGTAGGGTTGCAGTAAAAATTCTTAGACCCGAGATGCAAAAAATTATCGAAAAGGATTTATTGTTACTACATAGCTTTGCATCTTTAATTCAAAGATTTGTTCCAGACGGCAAAAGATTAAAGCCTAAAGAAGTTATTGCAGAGTTTGATCAGTACCTTCACGACGAACTCGACCTTCAAATTGAGGCGGCCAACTGTAGCCAACTTAGAAGAAATTTCAAAAAAAGTGATCGCGAGAATCTTTTACTAGTGCCAGAAGTGCATTGGGATTATTCCAATTCTAAGGTATTTACTATGGATTGGATGGAGGGCATCCCCATAGCACAGATTGATGCGGTTGCTGAGGCTGGTGTGGATATTAAAAAACTTGCACGAATGGGTGTTGAGATATTCTTTATTCAAGTTTTTGAAGATGGTTTTTTCCATGCGGACATGCACCCAGGCAATATTTTTATTTCAGTAAATCCTCAAACTTTTGGTCAGTATGTAGCACTTGATTTTGGTATAGTTGGGTCTCTATCAGACTTTGATAAAAACTATTTGGCACAGAATTTTTTAGCATTTTTTAATAGAGATTATCGTCGAGTTGCTCAGCTTCATATTGAATCCCAATGGGTTCCAGCTGGAACTAGAGAAGAGCAATTAGAGGCGGCCATTAGGGCGGTTTGTGAGCCTTATTTTGATAGACCTATCAGCGAAATAAGTCTAGGAAATGTTCTAAAGAGATTATTCCTAATTTCTAAAAGATTCCAAGTTTCTATACAGCCTCAGTTAGTGTTACTTCAAAAAACACTTCTTAATGTTGAGGGCATGGGGCGTGAACTTGATCCAGATTTGGATCTTTGGTCGACAGCTAAACCTTTTCTTGAAAAATGGATGATGAATCGTGTAGGACCTAAGCGACTTGTTGAGCAGCTAAAACATGAGTCAACTCAATGGGCAAATATTTTTCCTCAAATTCCTCGTTTGGTATATCAGAATTTAGAGCGTCAGGATCGAACTGAAGAGCTTATTGAACGAATCGAAAAACTGAATGAACAGCAAGATATGAATTTCAAATCCATTATCTTTGTTCTTATTTTGCTTCTTGTTATGTTTATATTTATTTTCAATCACTAGTATGCCAGGGTTTGAAAAAAAAATATTGCCACCTCATGAGTTAAGTAAAAGATTAAAAACTTTTTCTAAAGTAGTTTTTACAAATGGGGTGTTTGATATATTGCATCGCGGTCATGTAAGTTATCTAGCAGACACAAAAGAGCGTTTTGGAGGGGTTCTGGTTGTAGCTTTAAACTCTGATGCTTCCGTGAAGCTATTAAATAAAGGAGATGCCAGACCTTATAATTCGCTTTCAGATAGGATGGCGATGATAGCAGCCTTAGAAAGCGTTGATTTTGTGACGTATTTCGAGGAATCAACGCCATATAATTTGATTGAGTTACTAAGACCTAATGTGATAGTCAAAGGCGGTGACTATGATATGAGTAAGCTACCAGAAACCGAACTAGTGAAGTCGTGGGGTGGTCAGGCATATGCGATTAAGTTTGAATATGACTGCTCAACTACTAAGCTAGTTGAAAAAATTAAAAGTAATTAAAAAATAAATTCAGACTCTACGAAAGCCGACCCGTGCAGTTTTTCTATTACGGTTTCGGTTAAGTTCACTTCATCAAATTCAGAGGCACTCATACGGGTGATAAGCTTCATCTCGATTACTGGAGGAGTCCCAATAAAACCCACCAATCGACCACCAACGGAAAGCTGATACTTCAAGGCATCAGGTAACTTAGGGCAAGAACCTGTAATAGCGATTGCGTTATATTCACGTGTACCCCATCCAGAAGATGCATCTCCAATCTGCACACGTACATTACTAATATGATTACGTGCTAGGTTCTCCATCGCAAAGTTTGCAATATTAGGATTTATCTCTACTGACTCAACTTCTGTACATAGGCGACTTAGAAGTGCTGCTTGAAATCCGCTACCAGTACCAATCTCTAAGCAAGTGTCGGTAGGAAGTAATGAAAGAGACTGTGCGATTCTAGCTTCCGTAATTGGTGTAAGCATGTGCTCGCCAGATGGCTCTCCGTTTACTACTATAGGTATGCTAGTGTCTGAATAAGCAACTGTGACAAATTCAGGTGCCACAAATGCCTCTCGAGAAAGTCCTAAAAGTGCGTTAAGCACAAGCTCATCCAAAACACCAGCAGGTTTAATCTGCTGTAGAATCATATTGATGCGGCTTTTCTCGAGAAGTGAATTTAAGCTAGACATAGGACACCTTTAAAATTTGTGAACACATTTTACCAAACATTGTAAAAATGATGTATAGGTCCGTGTCCATGCCCCACTGACAATAAGTTAGAGTTTTCAATGGCTTCGTGCACATACTTAATTGCATCTCGCGTGGCCCTCGGTACATCGCTATATCTAGCTTGTAGAGCACATATCGCAGAAGACAGCGAACATCCCGTCCCGTGCGTATTTTTTGTATCAAATTTGGGATTAACGTGCTCAATCATCCTGTCACCATTAAAAAGTAAATCAACGCTCTCAGCTTCACTTGAGTGCCCGCCCTTCAAAAGAACCCAACTTTCTCTGGATTGGTTCATAAGTTTATGTAGTTTTTCTGTAGCTTTATAAGCCTCTTTTAGGTTGGCAATGCCCCCCTGATTCAACAACTCAGCTGCTTCGGGCAAATTTGGTGTAATCATATGGGCAAATGGAAGTAGATCATGAGCCAATGAAGAAATAGCTGAGTCCTCTAATAACTTGTCCCCACTTTTTGCAACCATAACAGGATCTAAAACAATAAACGGTGGGTTATGTTTTTCAAGCCCATCGGCAACAGTTCTAATAGTGTTTGAATCCCCGAGCATGCCAATTTTTACAGAGTCAATACGTACATCTTCAAATAGAGTATCGATTTGAAGGTTTATAAAATCTCTACCGATAGGTTTAACACCAGTTACACTTTGGGTATTTTGAGCTGTTAGTGCAGCTATGACTGCACAAGCATAGGTTCCAAGGGCGGACATTACTTTTACATCTGCTAAAACACCAGCCCCGCCTGACGGGTCTACACCTGCTATTGTTAATGTGTTTTTAATCATATCCATACTTATTTGTTTTAGATTTTTAATAATATTGTAAAGGCTTCAAGTAGTAAAATAACAGAAGTTACAATTTGTGAAATCAGGAGCCCCATATGGTCGCAAAGAAGACTTCAAGCCCAACCAAAAGGACTGAAACTAAGTCTACTACTGCAAGTAAAACCAGTTCTAAAACGCCAACACGAAGCACCTCAAAATCCACAACTAAAACTTCATCCAGAGCTTCAACTCGAGCTCCAAAAGCAATAGAGCCTAGATCACGTAAGACTATCGAGGGTGATACCATTACGGGTAGCACTCAAGCTGCTACTAGACGAAATGTAGTCTCTCATAAAGTTATATCCAAAGCTGAACTTCAAGCTGCAAACCTTGCCCGAGAGCTTGCACATGCGGAGACTTCGGTAGATCGTCACGAAAGGGCGAATGCATTATTAGAAATACTATCTCCAGATGATAGAAATGCTTTGCTCAAAGTTTTACGTGAAGAAAAACGTAGACTTGAATCATCAAGCAAAAAAAATCCCGATTTGGAATTAGTTGATGACTGGCAAAAAGAGGGCGTGTACCCTTACAAATATTTAATGAGCAGACGCAACTATGAATTCCAAAAATATAATCTACAGGTTGAATTATTAAAGCTTCAACAGTGGGTTCAGGATTCTGGAGCACGCGTAGTTATTATCTTTGAAGGACGCGATGCTGCTGGTAAAGGGGGTACCATTAAGCGTTTTATGGAGCATTTAAATCCACGTTATGCTCGCATCGTAGCTCTTCAAAAACCAACTGAGCGTGAAAGTGGACAGTGGTATTTCCAAAGATATGTTGAGCATCTTCCAACAAAAGGAGAAATCGTACTTTTTGACCGCTCATGGTATAACCGTGCTGGGGTTGAGCGTGTAATGGGTTTTTGTACAGATGCTGAGTATCAAGAATTTATGCGTCAGGCTCCTGAGTTTGAGCGTAATCTTGTGAGGAGCGGAATTGTTCTGATTAAGTTCTGGTTCTCTGTAAGTCGTGATGAGCAACGTCGTCGTTTCCGTGAGCGCCAGCATCACCCACTCAAACGTTGGAAGCTATCTCCAATCGATTTGGCTTCACTTGATAAATGGGATGACTACACTAAAGCTAAAGAAGCGATGTTCTTTTATACCGATACAAGTGATTCTCCATGGACAGTTGTTAAGTCTAATTGTAAAAAACGTGCTCGACTAAATGCTATGCGTTATGTACTTAACAAATTTAACTACAACAACAAGGATATGGAAGCTATAGGTAAAATTGACCCACTAATAGTAGGTCGTTCAAATGTAGTTTACGAATCAGGCGAAGAGTATATTTCTCATAATGATAAGAAATAGTATCCATCGGATAAGTAGCTATACTTAAAATTGGCATTATGGCTAAATAGTGATACGGCAATACTGAGTATAATTAGTATTGTCGTTTTTTTTGATATTTTTTATGCCTACATTTGATTATGATTTATTCGTTATAGGTGCAGGTAGTGGCGGTGTTAGAGCCTCTCGCATGGCTGCCAGTATGGGTGCCAGAGTTGCTGTGGCAGAAGATGCACCCTTAGGTGGCACATGCGTAAATTTAGGATGTGTACCAAAAAAACTCTACAAATATGCATCAGATTTCTCAGGTGACTTTGAGGCTTCAAGGGGCTTTGGTTGGAGCATCGAAGGCATCTCATTTGATTGGGAAGTTTTAAAAGCTAATCGAGCAAAAGAAATTTCTCGTCTAAATAATATTTATCAAAACATATTAGAAAAACCAGGCGTTCAAATCATCCGAGGTCGTGCAAGCCTTGTGGATGAGCACACTATAGAAGTTGAAGGAAAACATTACACCTCTAAAAATATACTTATTGCCACAGGTGGATGGCCAGGTATTCCTGAAATAGAGGGAGGAGAGTTATCAGTAAACTCCAATCAGATTTTCGATTTGGAAGAGCTTCCTAAAAAGATTGTTATCGTTGGCGGGGGATTTATTGCCTGCGAATTTAGTTCAATCTTTAATGGGTTGGGAGTACAGGTACATCTTATTGTTCGCTCAAAGATGCTTAAAAACTTTGATGCCCCAAGTATGGATTTCTTGAAAGAAGAGATGATTAAGCATGGAGTGGATATACAAGAAGGCGTTAATATCAAATCCATAGATTTGAACGATGAAGGGTCCGAGTTTAAATTGACAGTGCATCTTGATAATAATGTATCCCTTCAGGCCGATGAAGTTCTTATGGCTGTAGGTCGCATACCAAATACTGAAGGTCTAAATTTAGATGAAGTTGGTATTGAAACATCGAAATCAGGACATATAAAAGTAAATGAAAATTTTCAAACATCTGTGCCTTCAATTTTTGCATTGGGTGATGTGGTAGGTCGATTAGAACTCACTCCAGTCGCTATTGCTGAAGCAATGACTCTAGTTAATCATATGTTTGGAGATGGCACTCGTAAGATGTCTTATCAAAATGTTCCGTTTGCCGTCTTTACAAATCCTACTTTTGGGTCTGTAGGGCTTACTGAAAGCGAAGCTCAGGAAAAATTTTCTGATGATGTTGAGATATTCGAATCTAACTTTAAGGCTATGAAGCACACGCTTTCTGGCAAAGATGAAAGAACCTTAATGCGTATCATCGTACAAAAATCAACGGACAAAGTTTTGGGTGTACATATGGTGGGTGAGGATGCTCCTGAAATTATCCAAGGTTTTGCTGTTGCATTGAGAGCTGGAGCGACAAAGGCGGACTTTGACTCAACTATTGGTATTCACCCAACCTCTGCTGAAGAGCTCGTAACCATGCGTACTCCAAAATCAAAATAGGAATTTTTATGTCTATTATTTCTTCTACTGTTGCAATAGGTACTCTTGGCGGTACTATTACTATGACAAAATCCACCGATTCAGGTGGTATTAAATCTACATTATCAGCGGAAGATTTGATTTCTTCTGTACCTGGTTTGCAGGACATGTCACTAGAGATTTGGCAAAAAACAATTGCTAACGTTGCCAGTGGGTCGCTGGATTTTGATACGGTCTTCGCATCCCTTGCTTGGGCAAAGCAACAAGTGGAACACGGTGCTCAGGGTGTTGTTTTAGTTCAGGGTACAGATACTCTGGAGGAAACTTCATATCTTTTAGATTTGTACTGGCCGTATGCAGCACCGCTTGTACTCACAGGTGCTATGAGACATCCAGAATTAGCTGGTGCAGACGGGGCCGCAAATTTACTCGCTGCCATTAAAGTTGCAGTCGACATTAAATCTCGAGGGCATGGGGTATTTGTAGTTATGAACGATGAAGTACATCAAGCCCGTTACGTAGCAAAAACTCACGCCAATGCTGTAGATGCTTTTGAATCCCCTCAGACAGGACCTGTTGGAGTGGTTACTGAAAACAGTCTTCATATAAGAAGATCGCCAAATGAACGTATGCTTTTCCCTGTTCCTGAGGATTACGATGCACGTGTTCTTCTATTAGAGTCTACTTTAGATGAATCTGGTGAAATTTATGATTGGATACCGAAGTCATCTTATAAAGGTCTTGTGATTGCTGGATTTGGAAGTGGACATGTTCCAGGTAGCATTGCCAGCAAAATAGAAAAGATAATTAACGATATGCCTGTGTTGGTCTGCTCCAGGACTGGGCGTGGGACTACAACTTACAAAACATATGCGTATGAAGGTAGTGAAATCGATCTTCAACAAAAAGGTGCCTTGATGGGTGGCTTTTTATCTCCTCGTAAAGCTAGGCTTCTTTTGAGTGCGATGATTTGGTCGAAGATGGATAGAAGTAAAATTTGCGAGCATTTGCGTAATTACAATAAGGACTCTGTCTAAGGCATGAGCGAAAAAGCTTTAGTTGTTTTTTCTGGCGGTCAGGATTCTACTACCTGTCTGCTTCAAGCTATTGAAAATTTTGGTGTTGGCAATGTTAAAGCAATCACTTTTATATATGGTCAACGACATGAGATTGAACTGAAAAAGGCTAGAGAAATTGCGATTGATCTCGGTATTGAGCAGACTATACTTGATCTTAGTGTGATGAAGTCAATCACCACAAATGCACTTATGCAAAAGGGTGCTGAGATTAAGACTGACGAATCAGGTCTACCTAATACATTTGTAGATGGTCGCAATGCATTGTTTCTTTTATATTCCTGTATCTATGCAAAGTCTCAGGGCATAAAAAATATTGTTATCGGTGTGTGTGAAACTGATTTTAGCGGTTATCCAGATTGCCGAGATATTTTTGTGAAATCGATGAATGTGAGTATGAACCTTGCTATGGACTACGATTTTGTTGTTCATACACCGCTTATGTGGCTTACTAAGGCTCAAACATGGGAGTTAGCTGATAAGTTGGGGCGTTTAGATTATGTTAGAACTCGTACGCATACATGTTATGAAGGTGTTGAAGGTGGGTGCGGAAACTGTCCTAGTTGTGTACTTAGAAATCGTGGACTTGAAGAGTATTTAAATTCCAAAAATGAAAGTAGTAAAAACGTTTAACTTCGACATTGCCCACCTGCTTGATGGTCATGACGGTAAGTGCAAAAATTTGCACGGGCATACATATAGACTTGAAGTTGAGGTTGCTGGACCAGTTATTGAAGATGGTCCGAAAAAGGGTATGGTTATTGATTTTGCGGACCTAAAGAGTGTGGTCGATGACTTAATTATTGCCCGTATGGACCATGCTTTTTTGTACGATTCTACTAATGAAAGAGAGACTGCAATAGCTCAATTACTAGAGGGCTGGAACATGAAAACTTATCCATTCAAACATAGAACAACTGCCGAAAATATTTCTCGTCATATTTTAGATTTGCTAAGAGAACGCCTTGAAGGCGTTAATCGAGTTCGTTTGTGGGAGACACCTTCTTCTTATAGTGAATGCACTTTCGATGACGAAATTTGAAATTATAAGATTGCAGTCTGGTGCGACGGAACCGCAATTTCGCATAGTTGAAATTTTTAAAAGCCTTCAAGGAGAAGGGTTTAACACGGGGATGCCTGCTACATTTGTGAGGCTTGGGCGTTGTAATCTTGCTTGTGGATGGTGTGATACAAACTACAATTCGTTTGGTTTAAAGTCTCTTTCGGAAATTCTGCAGATTGTTGAAGATTTGGGTCAGTCAAATATTATTTTGACGGGTGGAGAGCCTTCAGTGCATCCAAATGTTGAGCTTTTAATCGAGGCGTTTAAGAGTCGTGGGTACTATTTGTGCATTGAAACTAACGGTATTAGTGATGTGCCAGAGGGTATAGATTATATTGCCATAAGCCCAAAGTATTGCTATAAGGAGCGTTACGAAAAGGTTGGTTTGAGGTATGCAGACGAAATCAGAATTGTTGTTGATTTTAATGAGACAAACCGAGAAGATTTTTTGAATTGGCTACAAGATATAAATGAGAAATTTAATTCAAAAAAATATTATTTATCCCCATTGGAACATGATGGTAGCATGAACATTCAACAGACTATAAAAATTATTGGGGAATTGAATGGTTTAAAAATTGGACCTAGGTGGGAGTTAAGCCTGCAAACTCATAAGCTTGCAGGCATAGAGTAGTTAGAAAACATCTTTACCATTAAATGAATCTTCGGAAAAGTGCCTATTCTGAGTTTGCATTTTAGCTAATTGAGCAAATCTTTGATCCTGATTGTACTCAGACAAAGAATATACAGCCCAGATAATCGCTGGAATCCAACCTATTAAAGTCACCATAAGAATCAAACAAATAATCCCTTCAATAGGTTTACCGATAGTAAAGAAAAGAACTGGAGGAAGGAAAATAGCCAATAATAAACGCATAAATTTCTCCTAATATCTAATCAACTAAATTTGCCTTGATTGATTGAACTCAAATTCACGAATTCTTCGTTCGTTTTTGTAATTAGACAAACATATAAAAGCCCAAACCATGCAAGGTATCCATCCAAAAATCGGAAATATAACAATTCCAAAAATTGCAAGTATAAAGGACAGCACAAATATTAATGTAAAGTAAATTAAGCAAAGTAAACCCTGAATTGGTCTACCAATTGTGAAAAACACAAGCGGTGGGAAAAATATAGCTAAAAGAATTCGAATCATAATACCCCCTATAAGAAATAATCCGTATATAACACAACATATTGTTTAGTGCTTATTATATATAGGTACTAGTTAAGTTTATTTAAATATAGGAGAAAAAATGTCTGACTTTTATGATTTACAAAAAAATCGCCGTTCCATATATGCACTTGGAAAAGATATCCACTTATCTAATGAAGAAATCGTATCGTTAATTCAAAATGCAATTAAAGAATCTCCGACTGCGTTTAATTCTCAGTCTAGCAGAGTTGTTATCTTATTAGGTGTGGAGCATGATAGATTTTGGGAGCTTGTTAAATCCTCTATTAAAGAAGTTGTTAAGCCTGAGGATTATCCAACTTCTGAAAGTAAAATTAATGGTGCATTTAAGGCAGGATATGGAACTGTACTGTTTTATGAGGATCAGACCGTTATAGATTTCCTTCAGCAGCAGTTTCCCCTATATAAAATTAACTTTCCTAAGTTTTCATTGCAAAGTAGTGGCATGGCACAATATGCCGTATGGGTGGCATTAGCTGAAAAAAATATTGGGGCTTCATTACAACACTACAACGAATTGATTGAGCAAAAATTAATATCTGAATTTGGAATTTCGGATAAATGGTCCCTTGTGGCTCAGATGCCTTTTGGTAGTATTAAAATAGATCCAAACCCTAAGGATTATGTATCAGATGAGGGACGGTTTTTGATTCTAGGAAACAATAGTTAGTTGACGTGAAATAGAGCTAGATTTGGTGGTTTGGGGCGGAATCGAACCGCCGACACGCGGATTTTCAATCCGCTGCTCTACCAACTGAGCTACCGAACCATATTGATATGTAAGCTATATATATTACTGAAATTCTTTCCGTTTGTGAAGCATTTTTTAAATTTCCTTGATGTTTAAAATTAAATTGAAACGAAATTGTATTATTTGTGCATGCAAAACCTTATAATATGTGATTGAATTTAATAATAATTTAATTCTAATGACTAGCGTATTTACCTTTGGACTTAATCATCACTCTGCACCTGTAGATGTGCGTGAGAGGGTTTCTATGTCTGGAGATTTGATACGTCCTGCACTTGATGGTTTAAGGTCCTGTTTTAATGGTCGCGTAAAAGAAGCGGCCATTCTTTCAACCTGTAATAGGACTGAGATTTATGTCGCTGCTCAACCAGATGCTGCTATGCATATAGGTCAGTGGATGGCTGATTTTAACTCTCTAGATTCCTCTGTTATTGCACCTCACCTCTACGAGTACACTCAGGATAAGGCGGTTAGACACGCTTTTAGAGTTGCATCAGGTCTTGATTCCATGGTTTTAGGTGAAGCTCAAATTTTAGGTCAGATGAAAAATGCCGTAAGAGCTGCTTCAGAGGCAGGATCTCTTGGGACTATGCTTAATCAGCTTTTTCAAAAGACTTTTTCTGTAGCTAAAGAGGTTAGGTCTAATACAGCGATTGGTCAGGAATCTATTTCTATGGCTGCCGCAGCTGTACGTATGTCAGAGAGAGTTTTTGGGGATTTAGCTAAATCCAATATTTTATTTGTTGGTGCGGGTGAGATGATTGAGTTATGTGTAACTCATTTTGCATCTCGTCTACCTAAACAGATTGTTATTGCAAATCGCACACTTGATAGAGGAGAAGCATTAGCCTCTAAGTTTGGTGCGGAAACTATGAAGTTAGCTGATTTACCTGAGCGTATTCATGAGTTTGATGTAGTAGTTTCCTGTACGGCTTCTACATTGCCAATTTTAGGGCTGGGTATGATTCAAAGTGCCCTTAAGCAGCGTCGTTATCAGCCTATGGTTATGGTTGACTTGGCGGTACCTAGGGATATTGAATCGGAAGTAGGTCGCTTGGGTGAAGTTTATCTTTATACTGTAGATGATCTTGGTCGTATGGTTCAGATGGGTAATGATATGCGTAAAGCCGCTGTCGTAGAAGCTGAACAGATTATCGATTCAAGTGTAAGTAATTTTATGAGCTGGCTTAAAACTAGGGAAATTGTTCCTGTTATTCAGTCGCTTAATAGCTCTGCACAAACTCTTGCTCAAATTGAACTTAGTAAGGCACGCAGGCTTCTAGCTAAAGGGGTTAGTCCTGAAGAGGCATTGGAGCGTTTAGCTCAAGGGCTTACTCAAAAATATATGCATGCACCTATGCAGGCGCTTAATAAATCTCAAAACGAAGAAAGAGAACAAATTCTCGACGTACTTCCTAAGCTATTCCCTTCTCATTAGCTTATTCATTTTTCCATTTTTAATTATGAAAGATTCTATGCGCTCCAGATTGGAGCAGTTAAGTCAAAGACTTATTGAAGTTGATGCTTTATTGGCAGAACCTGATGTTGCGGACGATATGGATCGATTCCGTAAGCTATCTCGTGAACGAAGTGAAATTGATCCAGTCGTCGAGTTATTCAAGGAATTTGAAGCAGCAGAAGGGGACCTAAATACTGCAGTTGAAATGATGTCCGATCCTGATCTTAAAGAGATGGGAGAAGAGGAGATGAAATCAACAAAAGAGCGGATTGAGCAACTAGAACAGAAGTTGCAGTTAGAGCTTTTGCCTAAAGATCCTGATGATGGACGAAGTGTATTTCTTGAGATTCGAGCTGGTACAGGAGGAGATGAAAGTGCGATATTCACGGGCGATCTTTTCCGTATGTATAGCCGTTATGCTGAACAAAAAGGGTGGAAAGTAGAGTTAATGTCCGAGAATCCCTCGGAACTGGGGGGGTATCGCGAGGTTATTGCCAGAATAGAAGGGGACGGGGTTTATGGACAACTTAAATATGAGTCTGGAGCTCATCGAGTTCAACGTGTGCCAGAAACTGAGTCTCAAGGACGTGTCCACACATCTGCCTGCACTGTGGCGGTTCTTCCTGAAGCGGATGAGTTGGCGGAAGTTGTTTTAAATCCTGCGGATTTGAGGATAGATACATTTAGGGCTAGTGGAGCGGGCGGACAGCATATTAATAAAACTGATTCTGCAGTTCGTATTACTCACTTGCCTACAGGGATTGTGGCTGAGTGTCAGGATGATAGATCACAGCACAAAAATAAAGCACGTGCGATGAGCGTATTAGCTGCTCGTATCAATGATATTAAAAGACAGGAGCAACAAAGTAAGGAAGCTGCGGAGCGTAAAAGTTTGGTGGGTTCTGGAGATCGTTCTGAAAGAATTCGTACCTATAACTATCCGCAAGGGCGTGTTACGGACCATCGTATTAATCTTACGCTCTATAAGCTTCAGCAAATTATGGAAGGCTCTCTTGATGAGCTGACAAATGCTTTGATTAGCGAAAGGCAGGCTGAACTTCTTGCAGCTTTGGGCGACGAGTAATGCCTCATTTAACTATTGGAGAAATTCTAAAAAAGAGTGGTCTCGATAGGCTAGAGTCGCAAATTATCCTTGCACATGTGTTAGGAGTGGACCGCGTATGGTTGTTTGTACATGATGATGTACTCATATGCGAGGAGCAAAAGTTAGAATTTGATACCCTTGTACAGAGGCGGATTGAAGGCGAACCTATTGCTTACTTGGTAGGTTCTAGGGAGTTTATGGGTTTGGAACTTAATGTCGATAATAGCGTTTTAATCCCACGTCCCGATACCGAATTGCTTGTAGAATGTGCTTTGGATTTTCTAAAAACCACTCCGACAGGTGCACGCATTCTTGATCTTGGGACTGGTAGCGGTGCTATTGCTATTTCAATTGCAAATTTCATGCCCAAGTGTGAAGTCTATGCAGTGGATATTTCTAAAGAGGCATTGAAAGTGGCCTATCTCAACGCAAAAAATCATGGTGTGCATATTAAATTTTTTGAAGGCTCGTGGTTTGATGCATTGCCATATGATGTGGGGACTTTTGATTTAATCGTATCCAACCCTCCGTACATCGCTTCTGATGATATACACCTGCAATTAGGTGATGTGCGGTATGAGCCAATCACTGCCCTTGTGGGTGGCAATGATGGTCTTTCCGAATACATAAAAATTATGAAGCAAGTTCACGATTTTATTCATTCAGGTTCTGCCATTATGTTTGAACATGGATGGACTCAAGGTGCAGAGTTGAGGCGGATTTTGGAGCAGGGCCATTGCCATAAAATAAATACTCACAAGGACCTCGCAGGTCATGAAAGAGTAACCTGTGGGGTTTTCGCTTGAAAATTTAATTATTAGTAAAATGATATTCTTTTAGGAGAAATGAATGAGCGATGTACAAGAATTTATTAAAAAAATCGTTAACGAAAATCCAGTTATTTTGTTCATGAAGGGCACGGCAAATGCACCGCAATGCGGGTTTTCAATGAGGGCGGTAGAAGCTTTGCGTGAAGTGGGCGTTAAGAAACTCGCAACGGTAAATGTACTCGAGGATCAGGAGGTTCGCGAAGGTATTAAGCAATATGCAAATTGGCCTACTATTCCGCAACTTTATGTAAACGGCGAATTTATAGGAGGTTGCGATATTATTCTAGAGATGGCTGAAAGCGGTGAACTTAAGCAAGTATTGGAACCTACAGGCGCTTTAAATGACTAAAAGGATTGTGCTCGGGGTTACTGGAGCCACTGGCTCTATTTACGCCCTAAGACTTTTAGAAAAAATACGATTGTTTAAGGATGTGGAGTCGCACCTTATTGTATCGCCAGCTGGCTTAATTACTATTAAGCATGAGCTTGGCATGGATAGAAAGGAATTTATTGCCCACGCAGATTATACGCATGGGTATCGTGATGTGTCGGATATGCTTGCAAGTGGCACAGTTTCCACTTTGGGTATGGTTGTTCTGCCATGCACTATGCATACATTAGCAGCTTGTGCTCATGGACTTTCTGAGAATCTGATATCACGAGCTGCGGATGTTCATTTAAAGGAGCGTCGACGTTTAATTCTCGCAATACGCGAAACTCCATTAAATCTTGCACATCTTAAAAATATGACGGCTGTTACTGAAATGGGGGGCGTGATATTTCCTCCATTGCCAGCCTTTTATCAAAAACCTGAATCTATCGACGATATAGTAAATAACACCGTCGACCGCATACTAGCTTTGCTCGGATTCGAACTGCCTGAAGATGCTACTTGGAAGGGACTGTAGGAAGGAAGCGATTTTCTTTTCTGTGTATATCTAAAAGTGATAAGCCGTAGTGAGTGCATGCCAAGATTGAGAACACAGGCATAACTAATCCTAAAAATGGTATAAGCGAAAGTAGTGCACACACTAAGCCGATAAACCAGAAGCCGCCTTTATAATTTTCAAGCAAATACTGACGCTCTGTCGGAGAAGCATGTTCAACAATGGAATCGACTTTGGTCATATTAGCGTAGGCATACGACATCCAAAATATCGGCAAAATAATATTAAGCCCAGGTATCAACCAAAGTGGCAATGTTAAAAGCCATCCCAAAGCAAATATTAAAGTAACTTTGAAGGAATTTAATATGCTGATGCTTGTAGCATATTTGCCTTCACGAGATAGGTATGGAAAATGAGATTTGCTAATTAAATTTACGGCTATGGGAGTTACAAAAATTCCAGCCACCACAATCCCACAAATAATGCTCATAACAATCACACATATTAATGTGACAATCCAAGCAGCAAATTCTCCAAGTCCATGAGCACTAAGTCCAACTTCATTAAGAATATTTGAAATTTGATTTAGAATCCACCAGTCGCTTGTAGATGTCATAAGCCAATGATTGATGCCACTCCACACAAATATACAAAAAATTATAAAAACAGACAGACCTGCAATCAGTGGAAGAAACGTAGCAAATACCATTTTTGGATGGAATTGGGTTTGTATCCCATTCTTTAGTGCTCTAAAAATTTCAATCATATTATGTCCAGTCCATAAAAAAAGAGTCTAATGAAACACTAGACTCTTATTTGAAGGAAGATTAGCTTATTTCAAGTGACCCAACCAATCCCAGTAAGTACCAGCAAGAACTAACATAAGTCCATATCCCACAAGAGTGATAATAATACCTACTTTAGCAAACTGTCTTGCATTAAATGTTTCTGTACCTAAACATACCATATTTTGTGGTGCGTTTACAGGAAGAATGAAACCGTAAGAAATCACAAAGCCAAGCAACATGGTCATACCTAAACGGTCCACAGAACCATCTGGCAATGATTTGAGTAGAGAAATCATGATTGGAATCATAGAAGATGACAATGCAGTTGCACTTGCAAACCCTAAGTGAATAACGATTAGGAATGCAGCTAGTACTGCAAATATCATGAACGGACCTAAGCTATCTAAACCAGTTAGGACAATAATTTGATTTCCTAACCATTGACCAGCACCAGTTTTAAGAATTGAACTACCCAAACTGATACCAGCACCGAACACAATCAAAGTACCCCAAGGTGTGCGTTTTTGCAGTTCCTTCCAGTTAATCACCCCAATTTTAGGAGTTAATAAAATACCTAGGGCAACTATGGTAGTCGCAGCAGTGCTGTAATTATGAAGTTTGCCTTCAGTTGCCCAGAATCCGATTAACACAATAGACACGATTAACAATCGAAGTTGATCTGAAGTCATAGGACCTAGTTCTTCCAATTGAGATCTTACGGCTGTCTTACCGCCTTCAAGTTTTTTAACTTCAGGTGGGTAAATCCAAAGAACTGTGAAATAAAGAACAAAAGACATAACAATTGACCATGGCAATGCAGCAATAACCCAGTCAATCCAAGCTACACGCTCTCCTAACATTTCGGTCATAAAACCAACAGTAATTAAGTTTTGAGCTGCAGCCGTTTGAATACCAACGTTCCAAATACTGATACACTCAGCCACTAAAATCATAAGCCCAACAGCTAATCTTGAGTTTTTATCCACTCCAAAAGCAACAACCATACCCATAGCAATAGGTATCATAGCAGCACCACGGGCTGTAGCTGACGGTACAACTAGAGATAGCACGATAGTAACTAAAATCATACCTGTATATATGGATTTAGTACTAGTACCAACAAGATTCATGGTGTTTAATGCAATACGTTTATCAAGACCTGTGTAAGTCATGCACGCAGCGATGAACAGTGCCGCAGCCACTAAAGCCAAGCCAGAGCTACTAAATCCTGCCAATGCAATAGCAAGTGAACTTTTAACCGTCCATAACACAGTTGGGTCTTTTAATGAAGGAGACAAACCAACTAAGAATATAATCAATCCCATAATAATGATTGAACTCGCTTCGTATGAGACTGCTTCTGAAACCCAAACTATTACAGCGAAAACCAATACAGCCAACATGCGATGACCCGCTACTGGCAAGCCTTCTGGCGTAGGAAGCAACAAAATGCCGATTAATGCTACAAATGCAATCAGTAGAAATATAGGAAATTTTTCGGGGCCAAAGAAGGACTTCCTTTGGTTGCTTTGGATGTTATTTGTATCCATATTAAACTCCTCTTTTACGTATCATTTAAAGTTTAAATCTATTTAATGACAAATAGATAAAAACCCTAATGTTTTTTGATTTACATTAAGCTGAGAATAGCTTATTTAGACTTTTTTAGACGCTGGCAGGTAAGTTTATGAAAATTCTCGTGGTGGGTGGTGGTATCGTGGGTATAAGTTGTGGCTTACATCTACTTAAACTTGGGCATGAGGTTGCCATTGCCGACCCTAATGGATTTGGACAGGGAGCTTCTTTTGGCAATGCGGGAGTTCTCGCCGTTTCTGAATGCTTGCCCATTGCCACACCTGAATTAGTTCGTAGCCTTCCTTCAATTTTATTTAGTAGTGATAGTCCAATCAGGCTAAGAGCCTCTTATTTACCTAAGATGGCAGGGTGGCTGTGGCGTTTTTTGAGGTCATCCAAAAGGTCGCAGGTTGAACATGCTTGCGAAGCCTTGAGTAGCTTGCTTCTTTTATCAGTAGAAGAGCAGTGTAAATTGGCACAGGAAGCGGGTGTACATAATATGATCGAACCCAACGGTTGGTATAAGGTCTACGAGACGGAAGCTGCATTTAAAGCGGCTAAGAAAGGATTTGAGCTGGTTGCTAAGTATGGTGTTCAGTATGAATATTTAATTAGCGACGAATTTTATGACCGTGAGCCAAGCTTAAATGGCACTAAGTCACCACGTTTTAAATATGCCGTGTACAACTCACAAAGCCACCAAATTAAAAATCCACAACTTTACGTAGAGGCACTAGGAGAGTACTTCTTAAGGCTTGGCGGAAAACTTATTAAAGCACAAATTAAGCAACTTAAGATGCACTCAGACCATGTGATTACGCATGCATTATGTGGAGAGCACATGCATGTAGCGGATGCATTTGTGATAGCGGCTGGTGCTTGGTCTAAAAAGCTTGCACACGACTGTGGTGAACAAATTCCACTTGATACAGAGCGAGGGTATCATGTCGAGTTTGAGGCGACGGGCGATTGCATGGCTTCTGCACCTGTTTTGTGGGGTGAACGGTCCATTGTTATGTCCCCAATGAATAACAAACTTCGGGTGACTAGTGGCGTCGAATTTGCTGGTCTGCAGGCACAGCCTCGTTTTGAGCTTATTATGCAACATGAAAATGCTGTTCGTGAACTTCACAATCAGAAACTAGGACTTGTGAGTGCTAAGTGGCTTGGTTTCCGCCCGTCTATGCCCGATTCATTGCCAGTCATAAGTCGTACTGGTGCGGAAAATGCTTATTTTGCATTTGGACATGGGCACCTAGGTCTTACACTTGGCCCTATTACGGGTCGTATTATTGCGGACCTTATAAGTGGCAATATCTTCTCATTCGACATTTCTCCTTTTTCGGCAACTAGATTTAAGTAGTAATTTAAAGTAGTAATTTAAAGTGGCATATTCCCAACGCATTAATATAGGATTTTGATGAATATAAGGGTTAATGCAAAAAAAGTTTGACAAGGTGTAGGAAATAGGGGTAAGATTATAATCTTTCACTAATCAGAAAGCTTTTCAAATTTATTACAGTATTGAATAGTGGTATTTGATTTAAGTGAATAGTAGTTCTTTAAAAATTTATACAGCCGATAAGTGTGGGTACTTGATGTGTATTTAGTAGGTCTATATAGACTAAAAGATGCGAAACATTAAGTCTTACACTTATTTAGAAAGTGAAGTTTAAGTACAAGTAGATATGGTTTTTAAGTATTACGAAAGTGGTGTAATAAGAAATACAAAAGCGCTATTTGAGTAAGAGTGAAAAAACAGTGCATATCAGTAGTTAATTTACTTTGAATATATGTAAGCGATTTATTAAGCAGGAATTGAACTGAAGAGTTTGATCCTGGCTCAGATTGAACGCTAGCGGAATGCCTTACACATGCAAGTCGAACGGCAGCATAAGGAGAGCTTGCTTTTCTTGATGGCGAGTGGCGAACGGGTGAGTAAAGTATCGGAACGTGCCCAGTAGCGGGGGATAACTACGCGAAAGCGTAGCTAATACCGCATACGCCCTGAGGGGGAAAGAGGGGGATCAGAGATGACCTTTTACTATTGGAGCGGCCGATATCGGATTAGCTAGTTGGTGGGGTAAAGGCCTACCAAGGCGACGATCCGTAGCTGGTTTGAGAGGACGACCAGCCACACTGGGACTGAGACACGGCCCAGACTCCTACGGGAGGCAGCAGTGGGGAATTTTGGACAATGGGGGCAACCCTGATCCAGCCATTCCGCGTGTGCGATTGAAGGCCTTCGGGTTGTAAAGCACTTTTGTCAGGGAAGAAAAGGTTTGTGTTAATACCATGGACTGCTGACGGTACCTGAAGAATAAGCACCGGCAAACTACGTGCCAGCAGCCGCGGTAATACGTAGGGTGCGAGCGTTAATCGGAATTACTGGGCGTAAAGCGTGCGCAGGCGGTTCGGAAAGAGAGATGTGAAATCCCAGGGCTCAACCTTGGAACTGCATTTCTAACTGTCGAGCTAGAGTATGTTAGAGGGGGGTAGAATTCCACGTGTAGCAGTGAAATGCGTAGAGATGTGGAGGAATACCGATGGCGAAGGCAGCCCCCTGGGATAATACTGACGCTGATGCACGAAAGCGTGGGGAGCAAACAGGATTAGATACCCTGGTAGTCCACGCCCTAAACGATGTCAACTAGCTGTTGGGACTTACGGGTCTTGGTAGCGAAGCCAACGCGTGAAGTTGACCGCCTGGGGAGTACGGTCGCAAGATTAAAACTCAAAGGAATTGACGGGGACCCGCACAAGCGGTGGATGATGTGGATTAATTCGATGCAACGCGAAAAACCTTACCTACCCTTGACATGTTTGGAATCCTGAAGAGATTTAGGAGTGCTCGCAAGAGAACCGAAACACAGGTGCTGCATGGCTGTCGTCAGCTCGTGTCGTGAGATGTTGGGTTAAGTCCCGCAACGAGCGCAACCCTTGTCATTAGTTGCTACAAGTAAGATGGGCACTCTAATGAGACTGCCGGTGATAAACCGGAGGAAGGTGGGGATGACGTCAAGTCCTCATGGCCCTTATGGGTAGGGCTTCACACGTCATACAATGGTCAGGACAGAGGGAAGCCAAACCGCGAGGTGGAGCTAATCTCACAAACCTGATCGTAGTCCGGATTGCAGGCTGCAACTCGCCTGCATGAAGTCGGAATCGCTAGTAATCGCGGATCAGCATGTCGCGGTGAATACGTTCCCGGGTCTTGTACACACCGCCCGTCACACCATGGGAGTGGGTTTTACCAGAAGTAGTTAGTCTAACCGCAAGGAGGGCGATTACCACGGTAGGATTCATGACTGGGGTGAAGTCGTAACAAGGTAGCCGTAGCGGAAGCTGTGGCTGGATCACCTCCTTTAAGAGAAATAAAAAGTGTCTATATGGTTTATTAGATTTAGATTAAGCGCTAATCACGTATCCACGCTTATCGGTTGTATTAAGAGAGAAGAAAAAAACAGCTAAAAGAAAAAAAAGAAGTATGAGAATTAGGGTCAGTAGCTCAGTCGGTTAGAGCACCGTCTTGATAAGGCGGGGGTCGCTGGTTCGATTCCAGCTTGACCCACCATGAGATGACTTTGATCAATTAAGTATATGGGGGGATTAGCTCAGTTGGGAGAGCGCCTGCTTTGCACGCAGGAGGTCGTCGGTTCGATCCCGTCATCCTCCACCAACACTTTTAGGTGTGTGTATGCTCTCTTAGTATGAGTAGGTATGATTTACAAAAGGATGTTTTATAAAGCGTATATTTAGTGAATGCACTAATGGTATGCGACTTATAAAGTATCTTTAAGATGCTTTAAGGCTGTTCTTTAACAATTTGGAAGAAGCACAACAAGTAAAACAACGAAAAAGAGGTTGTGTAAGTGTGTGAAAGTGCCACTATATGGTGCTTGATAGTACTTACAATTACCCTTTTAAATTTTATGGGTTGTGATTGCATAATTAAGAAAACACAAACGAAAAATAAGCTTTTAATAAAAAGCTTAAGTGAGTTTTTTTAAGAAAGAAGAAAGTTCTCAAGTTTTAGAAATATTCTAAAAAGTGATGACGGCGTAAAAAAATAAATAAGACGCGATACTCAAAAAGAAGAAGATTACTGGAGAAGCTCTTGCTTTAATAAAAAGGTAGGGTGAGGGTTTTAAAGAAGGTAGTCGGTGTATCAGTTTTTTTGATAAAGCTGATATAAAGCGATAGTCAAATGAAAGAGGCTATAAGTAGTAGTTGGTGTACATAAAGAGGTAGAGATACTTAATGAAAGAGACACTGATGAAGTTATAGGATCAAGTGACTAAGTGCACATGGTGGATGCCTTGGCGATCACAGGCGAAGAAGGACGTAATAGCTTGCGAAAAGCTGCGGGGAGTTGGCAAATGAGCATTGATCCGCAGATATCCGAATGGGGAAACCCACCTCTTAGGAGGTATCCTTATCTGAATACATAGGGTGAGGAGGCGAACCGAGTGAACTGAAACATCTAAGTAACTCGAGGAAAAGAAATCAACCGAGATTCTGAAAGTAGTGGCGAGCGAAATTGGAGTAGCCGCAACGAGATAGTAGTTGTAGTAGTCGAACGCATTGGGAAGTGCGACCGTAGGGGGTGATAGTCCTGTAGACGAAACTATGATTATGGTACTAGGCGTTGCAACAAGTAGGGCGGGACACGTGTAATCCTGTTCGAATATGGGGGGACCATCCTCCAAGGCTAAATACTCGTGATCGACCGATAGTGAACCAGTACCGTGAGGGAAAGGCGAAAAGAACCCCGGGAGGGGAGTGAAATAGAACCTGAAACCGTGTGCATACAAACAGTCGGAGCCGAGAGGTGACGGCGTACCTTTTGTATAATGGGTCAGCGACTTACATTCAGTGGCAAGCTTAACCGAGTAGGGAAGGCGAAGCGAAAGCGAGTCCGAATAGGGCGAATATAGTCGCTGGGTGTAGACCCGAAACCAGATGATCTATCCATGGCCAGGTTGAAGGTGCCGTAACAGGTACTGGAGGACCCAACCCACTAATGTTGAAAAATTAGGGGATGAGCTGTGGATAGGGGTGAAAGGCTAAACAAATCTGGAAATAGCTGGTTCTCTCCGAAAACTATTTAGGTAGTGCCTCATGAATAACTGTTGGGGGTAGAGCACTGTTATGGCTAGGGGGTCATGGCGACTTACCAAACCATGGCAAACTCCGAATACTGACAAGTTTAATCATGGGAGACAGAGCACTGGGTGCTAACGTCCAGACTCAAGAGGGAAACAACCCAGACCGCCAGCTAAGGTCCCTAAAATTGGCTAAGTGGGAAACGAAGTGGGAAGGCATAGACAGTCAGGAGGTTGGCTTAGAAGCAGCCACCCTTTAAAGAAAGCGTAATAGCTCACTGATCGAGTCGTCCTGCGCGGAAGATGTAACGGGGCTAAGCCAGTTACCGAAGCTGCGGATGCATCCGCTCTTTTAATTTGTTTATGTAGAGTTAAGAAGAAGTAGAAAAAGAAGTAAGTGGATAGACGAATTAAGAGAGCGGATGTGTGGTAGGAGAGCGTTCTGTAAGCCTGAGAAGGTGAATCGAGAGGTTTGCTGGAGGTATCAGAAGTGCGAATGCTGACATGAGTAGCGATAAAGGGAGTGAAAGGCTCCCTCGCCGTAAGTCCAAGGATTCCTGCGCAACGTTCATCGGCGCAGGGTTAGTCGGCCCCTAAGGTGAGGCAGAGATGCGTAGCTGATGGGAAGTGGGTTAATATTCCTACACCGATATGTGAAGTGAAGGGGGGACGGATTGCGAAATGTGAACGAGCTGATGGAAGTGCTCGGTATTGTAGCTAAGAAGTTGATTAGGCAAATCCGGTCAAAGGATTCAAGGCTATGATTCGAAGAAGACGTAATGTTTTTGAAGTCACAGGAAGTGGTTCCAAGAAAAGCCTCTAAGCGATAATTTACATATTGACCGTACCGCAAACCGACACAGGTGGACGGGATGAATATTCCAAGGCGCTTGAGAGAACTCAGGAGAAGGAACTCGGCAAATTGATACCGTAACTTCGGGAGAAGGTATGCCTTTGTATGGTGAATAGCCAGAAGAGGCCGCAGAGAATAGGTGGCTGCGACTGTTTATTAAAAACATAGCACTCTGCAAACACGAAAGTGGAAGTATAGGGTGTGACGCCTGCCCGGTGCTGGAAGGTTAATTGATGTGGTGCAAGCTATTGATCGAAGCCCCAGTAAACGGCGGCCGTAACTATAACGGTCCTAAGGTAGCGAAATTCCTTGTCGGGTAAGTTCCGACCTGCACGAATGGCGTAACGATGGCCACACTGTCTCCTCCTGAGACTCAGCGAAGTTGAAGTGTTTGTGATGATGCAATCTCCCCGCGGCTAGACGGAAAGACCCCATGAACCTTTACTGTAGCTTTACATTGGATCGTGAACCGGCCTGTGTAGGATAGGTGGGAGGCGAAGAAGGTGGGACGCTAGTTCTACTGGAGCCGACCTTGAAATGCCACCGTGGTTTGTTTGTGGTTCTAACCTTGGCCCATGATCTGGGTTGGGGACAGTGTATGGTGGGCAGTTTGACTGGGGCGGTCTCCTCCCAAAGTGTAACGGAGGAGTTCGAAGGTACGCTAGGTACGGTCGGAAATCGTGCTGATAGTGCATTGGCAAAAGCGTGCTTGACTGTGAGACAGACAAGTCGAACAGGTGCGAAAGCAGGACAAAGTGATCCGGTGGTTCTGAATGGAAGGGCCATCGCTCAACGGATAAAAGGTACTCTGGGGATAACAGGCTGATACCTCCCAAGAGTTCATATCGACGGCGGTGTTTGGCACCTACGATGTCGGCTCATCTCATCCTGGGGCTGTAGCCGGTCCCAAGGGTATGGCTGTTCGCCATTTAAAGAGGTACGTGAGCTGGGTTTAAAACGTCGTGAGACAGTTTGGTCCCTATCTGCCGTGGGCGTTGGATACTTGACGGAGGCTGCTCCTAGTACGAGAGGACCGGAGTGGACGTACCGCTGGTGTATCGGTTGTCATGCCAATGGCATTGCCGAGTAGCTACGTACGGAAGAGATAACCGCTGAAGGCATCTAAGCGGGAAACTCGTCTGAAGATAAGGTATCCCTGAGCGTTAAGCTCCAATAAGGGTCGTTCGAGACTAGAACGTTGATAGGCTGGGTGTATAAGTGCAGTAATGCATGTAGCTAACCAGTACTAATTGCCCGTGAGGCTTGATCCTATAACTTTATCAGTGTTATAGACTAAAGTGACTAAAACAATAATACAATGCTCATTTCACTAAAATGAAAACTTGTTAATTCAATCAACAACCCCTCTAAATAATAACCCACACAAAAAACCTTGTAGTGCTTCTTCCAAATGGCTAAAGATATACTAAGCCATAACAAGTCAGTCAGCTTGATGAACATAGCAAGGTGGTCCCACTCCTTCCCATCCCGAACAGGACAGTGAAACACCTTAGCGCCGATGATAGTGGGTGGACACCTGTGAAAGTAGGTCATCGTCAAGCTCTTTTTTTTCTTACTCATATATAACCCTCCTAAAAAAACAACCCTCACAGATCCTTTTTACTCTGTGAGGGCTTTTTTGTTAGAATGTTTTTTTGATTTTTTATTTTCTAAATGGAACTATCGCATCTAAAAGATATCGATCGCAACCATATTTGGCATCCTTATACATCCATCACTAATCCTCCCATTATTTATCCTGTATCGCATGCAGAGGGTGTACATATCCATCTTATGGATGGACGTCAGCTCATCGATGGTATGTCGTCATGGTGGTGTGCAATTCATGGGTACAATGTTCCACAACTCAATGAAGCTGCCCGCAAACAAATCGACAAGATGAGTCATGTGATGTTTGGTGGATTGACACATGAGCCTGCTGTTGAGCTTGCTGAGCGGTTATTGGGCATATTGCCACCTGCTCTTAATAAAATTTTCTTTGCTGATTCGGGATCAATCGCAGTTGAAGTAGCGATGAAGATGGCTATTCAGTATCATGCTGGATGTGCTCATTCTCCTCGTTCCAAGTTTGCAACTATACGTTCAGGCTATCATGGAGATACATGGCATGCAATGTCAGTGTGTGACCCTGTAAATGGGATGCACGGGTTGTTTGGGAGTTCATTGCCAGTACAATTTTTTTTACCGCAGCCAAAGAGCCGTTATGGGCATGAATTAGCCCCTCAAGACCTAGAACCGCTTCATAACTTGCTTAACGAGCATGGTCCAGAAATTGCGGCCTTGATTTTAGAGCCGGTTGTGCAGGGTGCTGGTGGCATGTTTTTTTATGCTCCGCAATATTTGCGTGAGGCTTCTAAGATTTGCATGCAACACGGCGTATTGCTGATATTCGATGAAATTGCAACAGGATTCGGTCGCACAGGATGTATGTTTGCACTTGAACATGCACAAGTGGTTCCTGATATCATTTGCATAGGCAAAGCTCTCACGGGTGGCTATATGACTCTATCAGCGACAATCGCACAGGAGCATATTGCACAAGGCATATCGCAAAGCCCGTCTCCTGCTTTTATGCATGGCCCTACGTTTATGGCCAATCCTCTTGCATGTGCTGTTGCATGTGCTTCCATTGATCAATTGCTCTCATCGCCGTGGAAGGCACGTGTGCAAAAAATTGAGATGGATATGAATACATATCTCCTTCCACTTAAAAAGATGAAAGGTGTCGCAGATGTACGTGTTCTTGGAGCTATAGGCGTTGTGGAGCTTGATGATCCTGTGGATATGCAATGCATGCAGCCTATGTTCGTAGATGCTGGGGTTTGGGTTCGTCCATTTGGAAAACTCGTTTATATTATGCCAGCATACATAATCTCAGAAGATGAAATTCGTTTTTTGTGCGAAGCTATAGTAGGTGTTGTAAGTGAGTATTTACAAAAGCAAACTTGAAGAACTAGAGTTAATGGGGCGATTGAGAGCATTGCCACAACCAGAATCGATTTCAAATGCTCGCATAAATCTTACATCAAACGATTATTTAGGCATAGCTTCCGATATTAAATTACGTAAGCAATTTCTTGAAAATCTCCCTTCCAAAGTAACCATGGGGTCCACGTCCTCTCGCCTTCTTACTGGAAACTCTCATGCCGCCAGCCTTCTCGAAGACACGATGTCCTCACTATATACGAATGACTGCCTTCTTGCAAATAGTGGATATCATGCAAATATTGGAGTATTGCCAGCACTTACAAATAAGAATTCGCTAATCATTATGGATAAGCTGGCTCACGCTTCTCTTATTGATGGGGCACGGCTCTCAGGGGCTCGTCTACTGCGATTTAGACATAATGATATGCAACATTTGGAGCATCTGCTTGAGCAATATCACGCCCAATACGAACAAATTTTCGTGGTTGTGGAAAGTCTTTATAGCATGGATGGAGATTTCTGTGATTTACAGTCATTAGTAAAACTTAAACGTACTTACGCAAATGTATTGCTATATGTCGATGAGGCCCATGCCGTGGGCATTTATGGCGATCGTGGTCTCGGTTGTTGTGAGTCGGCAGGTGTACTTGCGGATATAGATGTTCTTGTAGGTACATTCGGAAAAGCGTATGGTTCCTATGGTGCGTATATCATTTGTTCGCAAGATTTGAAGCGGTTCTTGGTGAATTCAATGCGTTCACTAATATTTACTACTGCATTGCCACCTATAACATATGCATGGAGTGATTTTGTTGTGAATGAATTGTCCACTCATAATTGGCGTCGTGAAAAGCTTCTTACAGTATCGTCAATATTGCGTACGTCTTTTGCTTTAGGTGGCAATATTTCCCATATCGTCCCTTTGATTTTAGGTTCGGATGAGGTGGCTACTAAACTAGCCTGCAAATTGCGTGATGCTGGATTTTACTGTTTGCCAATAAGGCCTCCAACTGTACCTGAGGGGACGTCGAGAATTCGTTTTTCATTGACAGCGGATGTTGGTGAAGAAGATGTGAAGCAACTCATTAAGTTTCTAAGAGATGAAGAAGCGATTGATTAAGGGCGCAGGGCCATCGGAGCGATTGATTATATATTTCGCTGGTTGGGGCACAGGACCAGAGCTAGTCGACCATTTAGATGTGCCTGAAGGCTTTGATGTACTTTGCCTGTGGGACTATCGGACTGTTGATGAATGCTTGGATATTGCCACCTGTTATAGGGATGTGCATATTGTAGCGTGGTCGCTTGGTGTAATCGTGGCCGATGCACATTGCACTCATATAAGCATAAGCTCAGCCTGTGCTATTAATGGTACATTGCAGGCCATCGACTCTGAATACGGCTTGGATCCTAATCTATATCATAAAATGATGCTTCACTTGCATCAAGATCAACTTTACAAATTCAATAAATTAATGTGTAGGTCGCTGGATTCGCATCGCTTTTATTGCGATCGTGACTTGCGTAACCTTGAGGATAAACGTGCGGAGCTAGAAGCTATATATCATTTAGCACATTGCAGGCAGGGAAGTCATATAAATTGGACACGTGCAATCGTATCGGATAAGGATTTTATCTTTCCATCACGCAAGCAATTATTATTTTGGCAATGCTTCCGTAATATACGCATCGATTCTAATCCTTACGGTCATATGTTTTTCGATAAAGTAAATTCATGGAGTGAATTAATGGGATGAATACTATCGATAAATCACGCATTAGGTCGAAATTTGCAAAATCCATTGCGACTTATGATGGGCAAGCATTAGCTCAGAAAATGATTAATGCAAGGCTTATAGAAATATTAACGAAATATGGGCGGACTAATTTTCATAACGTCTTGGAGCTTGGATGTGGAACTGGCGATCTTAGCGAAAGGCTTGTGAACTCCTGTTATGCGGATGAATGGGTATTTAATGATTTAGTCCCTGAATGTGAGGAGATTTTACGTTCAAAGTTACCATCTTTGGATTTTAATTTTATATGTAGTGACTCTGAGTATCTTGCGATTAATAAGAGATTTGATCTAATTGCAAGTGCAAGTACTGTCCAATGGTTTAGTGATTTAAAAGGATTTTTAAACAAAATAAATGACCATCTTAATGACCAAGGTTTGCTTTTAATTAGTACTTTTTTGCCTGATAATTTAATTGAAATTCAAAATCTAACTAGTTTAAGTTTGAACTATTTTAAAGCAGAGTACATATTAAATGCACTTAAAACTAATTTTGAGATTTTGTATTACGAGCCCTTAAAAGTTCAACTTCAATTCAGTTCTGGTCGATGTATGCTTACTCATTTAAGAGATACTGGAGTTAATGGGATTTCAAAAAATGCATTTTCTCTAACTGAGACTCGTAAATTTTTAAGTGATTATGAGGAAGCGAGTGCATTGCCAAATGGAAATTATGCTCTCACTTACTCGGCGTTTTTGTTTTTATCTAAAAAAATATGAATAAGGTTATTTTTATAAGTGGCATCGATACCGATGTTGGCAAAACTATTTATACGGGATATTTTGCACGTGAACTCGCTAGAAAAGGTTATTCAGTGATTACTCAGAAGCTTGTACAAACTGGCTGCGAAGGGGTTTCACAGGATATTCAAATGCATCGGAAAATTCAGGAAATTGATATGTTGCCAGATGATATAAGGGGTAAAACATGTCGTTTTATTTATAAATATCCATGCTCTCCTCATATGGCTTCCGAGATGGAGATGCGACCTCTTAATTTAGAGCAGATTTATGCAGATACTTTAGATCTTTCAAGGAGATACAGTTATGTGCTATTGGAAGGGGCTGGAGGCTTGGCTGTTCCGCTTAATAGAGATGTGACTTCACTTGATTTTATAGCAGAGCATAAAATTCCAGTAATTCTAGTGACGAATGGAAAGCTTGGGAGCATAAACCATACTCTTTTAAGTTTGATAGCATGTGAGCAAGCAGGTGTTCAGGTATTGAGAGTTGTATTTAATAAGTATTTGATGTTTGACCCAAAGATTACTTTCAGTACTATTGAGTATTTGCGAGAGTTTATACAAAAAAAATACCCACAAACTCAATTTGAAGAGTTTGAGAGCATTGATATTAATTAAGAAACTTCTGTGCTTCATAAATAAAGTACAAAAGCAACATATTAAATTGATAAAGGTTTGTCATTTTATTTCTATATTTTTTGATGATAATAAACCGCCTTTTCCCCTATTAAATGGAGTTATTATGAAATTTTCAAAAATTGCATTGGTAGTTGCTCTTTCTGCAGCTGCTTTTACGCCAGTTATGGCACAAGCTCAAATGGATAACAAAGATAAAATAGTTATCGCACATCGCGGAGCAAGTGGTTATCTTCCAGAACACACTTTAGAGAGTAAAGCTCTAGCTTTCGGTCAAGGTGCTGACTATCTTGAGCAAGACCTTGCAATGACTAAGGATGATCGAATTGTTGTTATTCATGATCACTTTTTAGATGGTTTAACAGACGTTGCGAAAAAATTTCCAGATCGCAAACGTGCTGACGGTCGTTACTACGTAGTTGATTTCACATTAGACGAAATCAAAACACTTGAAATGACTGAGAATTTCAAAGATAAAGATGGCAAACAAGAGGCTGTATACCCTAACCGCTTTCCACTTTGGAACTCACATTTTGCAATTCATACTCTTGAAGAAGAGATTGAATTTATCCAAGGTTTAGAAAAATCTACTGGCAAAAAAATAGGTATTTATCCAGAAATTAAAGCACCATGGTTGCACCACCAAGAGGGTAAGGATATCGCTAAAGCAACTTTAGAGATTTTGAAAAAATATGGCTATGATTCAAAAGATGACCCTATTTATTTTCAAACCTTCGATTTCAATGAATTAAAACGCATTAAAACTGAACTATTACCTGAATTAGGTATGGATCTTAAATTAGTTCAACTAATTGCATACTCTGATTGGGGTGAGACACAAGAGAAAAATGCTGAAGGCAAATGGGTAAACTATAGCTATGACTGGATGTTCGAGCCAGGTGCTATGGCAGAAATCGCTAAATATGCAGATGGTGTTGGCCCTGGTTGGTATATGCTTGTTGATGATAAAAAATCTCAACCTGATAATATCGTATATACACCAATGGTTGAAGAACTTAAAAAGCAAAAACTTGAACTTCACCCATACACAGTTAGAAAAGATGCACTTCCTGCATTTTTCACTGACGTAAACCAAATGTATGATGCTTTATTAAATAAAGCTGGTTCAACTGGTATCTTTACTGATTTCCCAGATACTGCAGTTAAGTTTTTAGGTAAGTAATTATTTGCCATTTATTCCGCATGAATACGAGTGTTTATGCGGAATTTTAATAGGAAAAAATAACCCGCAAACTCTTTAAATAGAATTTGCGGGGCTATTAATCAATTAAGTATGAATTTCTAGAAGTGCTTAAGGTTTAATAGCAACTTTAAGAACACCATCACGTTGATTCATGAACAAGTCATAAGCTTCAACGATATCATCTAGTTTGTACTCGTGAGTAACTAGAGGTCTAAGATCTACACGACCACTATCAACTACTTTAAGTAGACGACGCATGCGTTCTTTACCGCCAGGGCAAAGAGCAGTGTTAATCTTATGATCGCCTAGACCAGCAGCAAACGCACTTAGTGGAATAACTAGATCTTCAGAATAAACACCTAAGCTTGAAAGAGTACCGCCTGGTTTAAGAACTTTAAGAGCTTGCTCAAAAGTTTTTTGAGTTCCAAGTGCTTCGATTGAAGCGTCAGCTCCACGACCTTTAGTGATTTTCATAACTTCGTCTACAACGTCTGCATTACGGAAGTTGATAGTTATGTCAGCTCCTAGTTTTTTAGAGATAGCAAGACGATCATCGTTACCGTCAACCGCAATAATTGTAGAAGCACCAAGAAGTTTAGCACCTGCAGTTGCACATAATCCGATAGGGCCTTGAGCAAAAACTACTACAAAGTCACCAAGGCGGATATTTGCGTTTTCTGCACCTTTAAACCCAGTAGACATAATGTCTGGGCACATAAGTACATCTTCGTCAGTAAGTCCTTCTGGTACAGGTTCCATATTAGCCTCTGCATCTGGAACTAAAACGTATTCAGCTTGAGTGCCATCGATAATATTACCGAAGCGCCATCCAGCTGTAGCCTTATATCCGTGGCAAGAGCAAGTACCATCAGCAGTCAAGTATGCACCGTCTTGAGATGGAACGCCGTCCTGGCAAGGGTAAGAAGTAAAGCTAGGGCAAATAGCACCAGCAATTACGCGTTGACCCTCTTTGTAGCCTTTTACGTTACTACCTAGTTTTTCAATAATACCAACTGGTTCGTGACCAATAGTTAGATTTTTTTCAACAGGATACTCACCTTTAAAAATATGAATATCAGTACCGCAGATAGTAGTAGTCGTAATTTTTACTAATGCATCGTTAGGACCAACATCTGGGATTTTTTTATCGACAAGTTCGATACGATTTTTTTCTACAAAAACCGCTGCTTTCATCATAGTCATAGTCAACCCTCCTGAGGTTTGCTATTAATCGGGTCTTATAATTATTACAAAATACTCGCAAAAGTACAAATTACACAGTTGCTTACATTTTATTTATGTTCGGTGAGCATTTTTTTGTAATATTGGCAATGCAAGTGCCTTATAATTTTAAATTCACTTCACCACCGCCTTAATATCTGTCTAGTCAAGCACATACTTTTAATTTACTTTAAGCATAAAAATTTAAACGGATTTTGTACCAATTTGTAAATTTTGTAACAGAATGTCTTTAAGTCTTTTGACGTTAATTTCATTGAAATAATTCCCCAATAAAATGGTTTTATTTGGAAGGCAAGGGGTGGTATGTGTATATAGAAAATTTAGAAATTTTTAAATCTGTAAATCTGTTTAATGATTATTCTTCTCCTGATATGAAGTGTGGAGATTTAAATTTAGAAACTCTGCTTTCTAAATTTAAAATAATTAATCCATCTCAACTCTTAAATCCCTACACTGGACAGCTGTTTCAACTGGACCCGAACCCTATAACTGGATTTAAATATAAACCAAGAAAAAAGTTGAATACCCAACTAATTACTGAAATGTTATTTGACGAATTTCGACATTTCGTTGGTTATTATTCTATGTTTGGATTAGGAGGACCTTCCACAAGGGTAATATACAAATTGATAGATAGATTTCAACAAAATTCATCCGCTCCGTTCAATCATCCCGACCTAGATAGAATCTATAAATCTCGTATATATAAGGATGCAGGTGTAGGTATTAGTAAGGACGGTTATTTGAGCATAACTCATATAGAAGAAATTTTAAATAACAATTCTGATAAATCAAAATCTCAACTCGTAGAAATGCTGCATGAACTCATTGCTGGTAAAAAATTACCAAAATTTAATTCGTTCTGGGACTACTTTAATGGAACTATAATTTCTATACACGATATACATGCAACTAGGATAGTTATTAAACATTTAGATATAAATAAAAATGGGTACGATGGGGTGATTGGATTCTATGCTCAAGATCATTTCGGTTTGGACGATAATGATGTTCTTAAAATTCCTCAAAATTATATACAACCCTTTGGAATATGGTTTCTCCTTCAAAGATATGAAAAGTTTGCTTTCAAACCATTTTTATTTAATATGCAATCAGAAATAAAAATACAAAAAAGGTTGTGATATGTTCAAATTTATTTTGAAATTATTTATTCTGGTTTCATTGATATGGCTCGGAGTAAGTGCATACTATGTAATCACAGCCGAAAAATTAGATGCACTTTATTTTCTTAAATTAAAAGAAATCGTTATTAATGGGTCTAAGCGCCCAGCCAATTATACATATAACTTGATTTTGAACAGAAAACCGTATTCAATGAATAGCTATATTAAGTGGTGGGATAGTTATTATTTAAAAATTATTAATGAAATTGAATTTGACGACGAAAAAGAAATAACCGTGTGGTTAGCTGAAGGCGGTCTAGTAGAAGCCCCAGATAATTATAAGCTCAACGGTATTTTTGCCAATGATGGGGATTATTACTGTTTTGATGAAATTAAATCTCCAAAGTGCTGTGTGCCAAAATCTAATTTATTCGGTGTTATATATATCAAAAAGGATGGGAACTACGAACTTCATAGACCTGATGCATCAATAATTGAGCCCTATTTAGTTTATGATTCTAAGTCAGGGAAGATTATTGATCCATACGCAAAAAATCTTAGGGTATTTAAGCCAAATTTTTGAGCATCATTTCAGATTACCGAATTCGAAAAATCATCTCATCTAATTTAAGTAAAGTGGCTACTCCTAATAATATGAAAAGTAATGCCGCTACATACCTAATTGTTTTAAACCGCAATTTCTGAGACATCTTATGTCCAAAATAAACTGCTGGTGCATTTGCGAACATTAATCCTGTAGTTGTTCCCATAATTACTGCCCACGCAGGATGATATTTTGCTGCTAATCCAATTGTCGCTATTTGAGTTTTATCGCCCATCTCCGCGAAAAAAAACGCAATCAGAGTCACAACGAATGCACCATATTTACTACCCTGTGACTTTATTTCACCGTCGTCAAGTTTATCGGGAATGAGAGACCACAAGCCCATTGCCACGAAAAGGCCGCCAATAATATATCTAAGAGTTTCAGGTGAAATCTGTGTTTGGATCCATGCACCAACTGCTCCAGCCAATGCATGATTTAATACTGTGGCAATAAGAATTCCGGTCACGATGGCAATAGGTTTTTTATATCGTGCCGCTAGCAATAGTGCAAGTAGCTGTGTTTTGTCTCCTATTTCAGCGACAGCCATTAAAAAAGTGGATACAAGGTAAGTGTTCATAGTGGTGCTTAATTGAAAGAAATCATATTAGCACCGCAGAAGTAACAAAATATTTTTCTTACGTTTTAACAAATATGTGGTAAATCAAGATGAGAATTATTATCATATAGAGTTTCATTTTTGGGGAATACATGAAGCCATACGTTTTATCTCTCTTGATGGTTTTTGCTAGTTTCAATTATGCTTATGCAATAGATGACCATGTCTATATCCCAGAACATGTCGAGAAAAAAATATTAGAAAACCCTCTTAAAGAGCAACAAACAACGGTTGAAGTCACTTCAAAAGAGATTGCTTCAAATCCTGACCTTATCGTTAGGGCAATGCTATATGTACTTATAAACAATAATATCGATGATATTGTTTTCCTGTATCCATACTACGAGGCATTGCCACCAGAAGCAAAAGAGCCAGTTGTGCACTCGTGGGCCAGGGGTGTATATGGAGTGTATTCAAACAAAGTGCATGAGGGCATTTCAGATTTAAGAGAAGTCATTAGTCAGCGACCCGATATTGTGCAAGCTAGAATTCAACTTGCAATGGCACTATATTTAGATAATCAATATATTGCATCCAAAGATCAGTTCCAAAAACTTAAGGGTGAGGGAGGTGAGAATTCGGGGCTAGTACAACTAAGCGATACATTTATAGAACGCATTGAGAATAAAAGCGATTTTGAGTTCACGCTAAACGCAAGGTATATCGTGGACGATAACCTAAATCAGGCTCCAGAAAATCCAGATTTGGGGGGCGGTTGGAAAGCAGAACCTGCGAAATCCGATAGGGGGCTGGGGCTGAGCGTGAACATTGCCAAACGATTTGTCATAGCGGATAATTTTTTTGCAGACATTAATTTAAATAGCAATGGAAAGTTTTATAAAAAATACGGGCGACAAAATGAACTAAATAATCGCCTAAGCCTAACTATTGGACATTCTGAAGCAAAGTGGAGTCTGTTTACTGGACCAATCTTCGGGCTTGATTTAAACGGTCAAAATCAAGAGCAAAAAAAATTAGATAAATATTCTCGGTCTTTGGGGATGAGCATCAATGGCAATTATTGGCTTACTAAAAATAATCGTAGCTTTGCATATGTCGAGCATTCACGTCTTTACCATACGCAACGAAAACATCTAAATGGTCGTCAATCGTTTGCATCTTTAGGGCTTTCATATTTTCCAAATGCACGACACAACATTTATTTACTGGCGGACTTTTTGAGATATAAAGCTAAATTTAAAGACGATTCGTATGTTCGAAAAGGGCTTAGACTGGGGCTCATAAAGGAGTGGAATGGAGGTCTTTCAACTCAATTAGAAGCCTCAAAACACCTAAAAACTTTTGATGGAATTGGATTCTTTAACAAGGTCCAGACCAATCATGATTACGAATTAGGTGTCACGATATGGCATAGAAACTTACACTTCGCAGGTCTTACACCGCGTATTAATTACACCTATCATAAGACAAAGAGCAATGTCGCCCTTTATGCTTACAACAAGCATAATGTATATTTCTCAGTAAGTAAGAGTTTTTAAATTACTGACGGAATTGTCTTTGATCGTCTAGTTTATTGTACGAAGTATTACTGCCAGCCGTTTCCCTGAAAGGGTTGATATCCAATCCTCCTCGTCTTGTGTACATCGCAAATACTGATAAATATTTTGGTTGGCAATGCTTCCATATATCAGCATATATTCTTTCAACACATTGCTCATGAAATCCTGAATGATTTCTATAGGAAACTATATATCGGAGCAGTCCTTCATGATTTATTTTTTTATCGCTAGAGTATTTGATATGCACTGTAGCCCAATCGGGCTGACCTGTAACTGGGCAATTTGATTTAAGTAGATGAGACTCTAATTCTTCTTCAATCAAATCAGACCCGTTAATTTCTTCTGTCTGAAGTAAATTTGGATCAGGGTAATATTGGAAAAAATCGATGTCCAGTTCATCTAAGTTAAGAACACATGAAGCTGAGGCTCTACCTTCTAGCCAGTTAGATAGCAAATTTTCGAATTCATCTGAATTAAAAAACTCCACAGATACATCACCCCTGGTTGCATTTTTTAAATCGCCAGTCAAAAGTTTTATTACTTCATTTCTTTCTAAATGCTCATTATTAAATGAGTTGAGGTAGAGCTTAAATGATTTTGATTCTATTAGATAGGGATTGCTTGCAGGAAATGTAAATCTGATCACTGCGATTTCAGGTTTACCAATTGGATTCAGCCATGAAAATTCGTAGGCATACCAGATATCAACTCCTTGAAAATCAATATAATCCGACCCTAATTCCGTGCGACCTAATTCTCGGGAAATTGGTTGAAGCAAACTGGAATCATATCCTTGAGGATATTCAGTTTTTTTGCCTAGTGCAGATTGGCTTAAATCCATGTGAACTCCAAGAAAAACTATATTTATAAACTATTTTTTTATTGATAATAATTCTTATTCTCAATAAAATATGACAATTTAATTAAACTTCATATTTATTAATTTCATTTTATTTTATTAGATTCTCTATATATGAATAAAAAAATATTTTATGCCAGCCTCTTGGCGCTTGGCTTGACGGCATGCGGAGGACGAGGCAGTTTTGATACTCTATCAATTAAAGAAAATATTGACACTGTTAAACCAGGAAAGCAAAACAATCAAGACAATAAACCATCAGAATCAGACGTAATAAAACCTGAAGCTAAAGGAGTTATGAGACCTTCATTAGGTTATGCAGTTGCCGTGCCTGTCAGGGATGTAGCAAAACGAGACGAATCTGGTAAATTTTTGGAACCACTTACTGTTGAAGGTAAGACAGTGGCTCAAGAAAGAGAAATCAGAAAGCCTATAGATGATTCTAAAGCCATACCGCTTTTAGATGGTGACCTTGAGTATGTTTATATTGATGGCAAAGAAAAATTTCCTGTAGTTAGAGATTTTGAGAAAGGTAGTAATCAGTTTGATTATAAGTATGTCAGAGCTGGAATCGTAAAACGCAAAGGCAATTCAACTATTGATAAATACAATGAAAATGAAGATCTCATCAGCAGTCTTAATAATATTGAAGCCTATGCTTATTACAAAGGATCGGAAGCTGCTAGTGCATTGCCAACAGATAAATCTGTAGTTTATGACGGGCATTGGGAGTATATGACTGATGCTAGATTGTATAGAAACAATAAAGGCGATGTGCGTAAGGGAATTCCAGAAGGCTTTAATACAACCTCAGCTCAAGGCTATGAACATGGTGCTATGTCTATATCACATGAATATAGACCTTTGTTTGGGTCAAACCAAAAACCAGAACACCGAATTACAAATAATGCCCATTTTGAAGTTAATTTTGCAGAAAAGTCATTGAAAGGAAAATTAGATTTCGGCACACAAACTACAAGATTCACAGGCGATGTTACATATACTCCTAAATATGATATTGTCGCTAAACTTTATGGAAATCGCTTCGTAGGTTCTGCTTTGGCACTTGATGAGCCAGGAAATGAAATTAAAGCAACATATGCAAATGCGACAAATAAGCTGGAGGGTGGCTTCTTTGGACCCAAAGCTGAAGAACTAGCAGGTAACTTTATTACTGATGATAATTCTTTATATGGGGTATTTGCAGCTAAACAAAAAAATGCTTCACAAAATATAGAGAGCGTTGTTCTTGCACAGTTTCTTGATACGACTTACGGAAAAATTAAGCAGTCAGCGGATATAAAGGAAGTCACTTTCGATGAAGAGGGAAAGGAGACAACAAAACAATACAAAAAAGAATTGGAAGATCTAGATGTTCCTGGAGCGCAAACAACGAAAAATCTTTCACTATTTGAAAATATTGATAAGTTGATAATAGATGGCAGAGAGTTGAACTTAGTGCCAGGTCGAACAGTATCCATAGAAAAAGATGGACGCAGACTGAACGTGACAGCTTACAAAGGGGATTTTGAATATTTGCGATTAGGTAAAGTTTTTAAATCTGGATTCACCAAGGTTGGAGAAGAGGAACAAGTAGAAAGTGGAGATTCAGAGGAAGAAGATTCAAATAAGGAAATCACGCAAAAAATAACTACTGTATATCCAGATCAAGATGGCTATTTTGTCCAAGGAGCCTTAACAGAGTCTAAAAATGTGCCTAATCAAGGTGTAGCTAAGTATGACGGTGTGTGGGGCGGAAAAATCTACTACTTTAATCGTGCAATTGGAACAAATCATAATACTGCTCATTTTGATGTTGATTTTGGCGAAAGAAAAATTAAAGGCGACCTCAAAGACTTTGGAGCAAAGGTGTTTGAAATCGATGCCTCAATAGATAAAAACACCTTCACAGGTAAGGTGACTTCAGTTGGCGAAATCAAACTCGATAATGCAGTTGGAGGAACTACCCATACATCAAGTGCAAGATTTGATATTAAGGATAGGGATATTGCTGTAACAGGTGCTTTCTTTGGTCCTAAAGCAGATGAGCTTGCAGGATCATTTTCAGGAAAAGGAAATTTAAAAGGGGATTCTAACGGCAAAACAGAAGCTGATATTGGAGTAGTTTTCGGTGCTAAAAAAACAAACTAAAACAAAAGAAATGAAAATTAAAAATATAAAAAAACTAATTTTTTTATGTGCATTGGGGAATGCTTATATATTGCCACAAGCAAATGCTCAAGAAAGCTCTGCAGAGCTAGATACTATATCAGTAGAGGGTTATAGAGAAGTATCAAGAACGGATAATGAAGTCACTGGACTGGGAAAGGTGGTCAAGTCATCGCAGTCTTTACGTAAGGAGATGGTAAATAATATTCGTGATTTGACCCGATATGACCCTGGTATTTCCGTTGTTGAGCAGGGTCGAGGTGCAAGCTCAGGGTATTCAATTCGTGGTGTAGATAAAAACCGTGTGGGACTTTTGGTCGATGGCATTCCGCAAATTCAATCCTATGTTTTGCAGGGCAAACGCAATGGGAGTGGGGCTATCAATGAAATCGAATACGAAAATCTGAGTTCTATTGAAATAAGCAAGGGTGCAAGCTCATCTGAATATGGTAGCGGTGCTTTAGGTGGAGCTGTAGGTTTTAGAACTAAAGAAGTATCGGATGTTCTTGATCCAAATTCAAATTGGAATATCACTAATAAAACAGCTTATATTTCAAAGAACAAGCAACTTTCAAACTCAACTGCTATAGCGGGTAGGTATAAAGGATTCGAAGCTCTTTTCCAGTTCACACAAAGAAAAGGGCATGAAACCTCGGCACATGAAGCTATAGAAAAAGATGCAAGCTATGAGATAGGTAAATTGTCAGCATTTGCAGATACATATGATTTACGCAGAGGCAAAGCTCCGAATGAGAAAAATAGCAGTTTCTTTATACTCAAAGATGAGTGCCCAACTCTAGATCTTTCGTGTGCAAAACCTAAAGCTGCGATTACGAATTTGCCATATTTAAAAAATGCTTCTCTCAAAGAAGACATGACTCCTGAAGAGCTTGAGCAGCTCAAAAAAATGCAACCAGTAACTGAAAAGTTTAATGCAAAAAACTACACAGGTGCATTGAGAGCATTGCCAGACCCAATGAAATATGAAAGCAAATCTTGGTTTGGTAGAATCGGCAAGCAAATTGATGAACATCATTATATTGGGGCTCTTGTAGAGGATACCGTTCAAACATATGATATCCGTGATATGACGGAACGTGCTTATTTTGGGCTGGATGAACTAGATAAATTTAAGTTTTCAAAGGGTATTTATAGAGGGCAAGACCTTGCTCAAGGCCTGTTTATAACGGATAACTTCACAAATAAGTTGCAAATTGGGCTTAACTGGTCGCGCACATTATTTATCGATGAAAAACATAAAAAAAATAGATACGGTCTAATTTATAAATACGATGCCAAATCAAGTGAGAGTCCGATTGATTCAATATCTCTGAGATACGATAATCAGTCTATAAATATAGAAAATACGTATCTTGCACTTAATTGTGCGAAATATCCTAATGTTGATAAAAATTGCCGACCAAGTGCCGATAAGCCTAATTCTTATAGTCATACGCTCACAAATAACTATAAGGAGAAACATAATTTAATCAATCTTTCTGCAGAGAAGGAGATTGTAAAAAACGACTTTACACATACCTTTAAGGGTTCTATAGGGTACGATAGATTCACATCCGAATTAACAAGAACAAATTTTGTTACTTCATACGCAAGTTCAGAATATAAGGTTTTAAGTGGCAATGGCTTTGCATCCAATCCATATATTTATGAGATGACCACTGCACTTGAGCAAACGGATTATTGCAATACCACATTGTCATCGCATCTTGATTGTGTGCCTAGAGTAATTAAAGGAAGCAATTTATTTGGTGCCCTTCAATACAATCTTGCGTACACCGATAGGGTGAAATTAGGTTTAGGGCTTAGATACGATCGACATATTTTTAAAACTGAAGATCGTTGGACGGGCTCTGGAAAATATTCAAATCTTTCATATAACTTTGGCTTAGTTGTTAAACCGATAAATCACCTAAGTCTGGCATATAGATTTTCTACAGGTTATCGAGTCCCAAGCTTTAGAGAATTATTTGGATATCGAGTGCCTGGCTTTAAAAAAGGGGTAAATGACGAAGATCATTACGTCACAGATGTAAAACCTGAGAGGGCTTTAAATAGTGAATATGCCGTAAACGTAATGGGTAATTTCGGAAATATTGAAGCTAGCTATTTCAAAAACACATATAAGGACATGATTGCCTTTACATATGATGCAGAAGGTACAAGAAGAGGTTTTAGAAATGCTCAGAACGTTACTCTTGAAGGATTTAATGTAGTCGGAAAAATTTTCTGGGATGGGGTGTTACCAATATTGCCAGAGGGTCTATATTCAACTATCGGCTATAACAGAATTAAACTTGTAGATAACAAGGTGAAAACAGGATTTGCAAGAGTTGAGAGCTATCTATTAGACTCTATTCAACCATCAAGATTAGTGCTAGGTTTAGGTTACGACGATCCATATGAAAAATGGGGCGTAAATTTAATGGCAACATTTTCAAAACCAAAAAATGTTGATGAGCTAAAAGGTAGCGTACATCTAGCTGGCAGTGGCAATAGTTATGATGTTCAGTCCACTAAAACAAGAACTAATGGCTGGAAAACATTTGATATGACGGCTTACTTTAAACCATATAAATACATAACGTTGCGGGCTGGTGTATACAACATATTTAATTATAAATACGTAACTTGGGAGTCTTTAAGGCAGACTGCAATGGGTGCAATAAATCGTAATGAGGATAATGGCGTATATACTAAATTTGCAGCTCCAGGGCGTAATTTTGCTTTAACCCTAGAACTTAAGTACTAAAACAGACTGCAAAGAACCTAAAGATATACGTCTTTAGGTTCTTTGATTTAAATATTTTTTTTAAGATTGCTTATATTTATGACCTGCTCATTTTCTAAGGTCAAATCGAAGTCTGCGTACGTTTCGTGATCAAATGCAGTATCCCCATCTTCATAAAATTCGCCTGTCGTTTTTAGATTTAAAAAATCAAAAAGATTTGTATCCATTAAATGTGAAGGTGCAACAGCCGATAATGCCTTAAATGTATTCCATACTTTTTTCGGGCTTTGCTTTTCCCATGAACGAATCATGTCTCCAACTTCTTTGCGTTTAAGATTTTCTTGTGAACCGCACAAATTACAAGGAATTATTGGAAATGCTTTCTGTTTCGCATATAGAATAATGTCCTTTTCTGCGACAAATGCAAGAGGCCTAATAACCATATGTTTTCCATCATCGCTAACAAGTTTAGGAGGCATGGTTTTAAGCTTAGCGGCATAAAAAAGATTAAGAAAAAAAGTCGCCAGTATATCGTCCCTGTGATGACCAAGTGCGATCTTCGTGCAACCCAACTCATCGCTCACTCGGTATAAAATTCCGCGACGTAGCCTTGAACATAGCGAACAGGTAGTCTTTCCCTCAGGAATTACTCGCTTAACAATTGAATATGTATCCTGATTTTCTATATGATAAGGAACTCCAATACTTTCAAGGTACTCAGGCAGTACATGCTCAGGAAATCCAGGTTGCTTTTGATCTAAGTTCACTGCCACCAACTCAAATTTAATCGGTGCCCTGTTTTGTAAGATGCGCAAAACCTCAAGTAATGTATAGGAGTCCTTACCGCCTGACAGACAGACCATAACACGATCACCGTCCTCAATCATGCCATATTTTGTAATGGCAATAGCTGTTTCGCGGACAATTCTTTTTTCTAACTTATTATCCATTTTAGAAATCTGAACGCGTAGAAATAAGCTGCACGCCAACAGCATCCGAATCAGAAAAGGCTGCTGGTTTTCCAATCTTAAGATCTATAGCTTCAATCACATCAAATTCTTTATAAAGTCTGGCGGAAATAGTTAAGAGTAGTGTTTCAACTAAATGTACATGCTGCCTAACAGACTCTTCTCTAATAATGTCACGAATTTTTCTGTAATCCAAAACAGTTTTTATATTTTTATCATCAACCGCAGACGGAGTTAGTATTTCGAGTACCACATCAACTTCAATAATTTGAGTGGCCCTTAGCTCGTGCTCAAGTATTCCAATCTTCGCATCGATTTTAAGCTTATTAAAAAATATTTTCATCTGAGACATAATTTAGGTTGGCAATACAAGTTTTTAAGCCGAAATTGTAATGTTTACTGAGTATAAATTGGTTACAATCACTAGATTATTTCCACAAAAATTCTAGTTTATGACAAATCAAGTTTATGATGCTGTGATTATAGGTGCAGGACCAGCAGGTGTATCCTGTGCAGTATGGCTGTCATTACTAGGGTTTAAAGCTGTAGTAATTGAAAGGTCAAATTATATAGGCGGTTTGGTGGCAAATAATCCCTATCAGGATGTGTGGAATGTTACGGCTCCTGAACTTACGGGAGAGGATGCCGCTAAGCAAATGCGAAAAAGTATTGAGCATGCTCGTGTGCCAGTCTTGTACGAACAGACTGTCTATGACATAAAACATATAAGTACTAATTCAGATTTTGAACTTAAGGACTTCGATAGTTCAGCTCCTAGATTTAAAGTCTATTTTAAAAATGCAAAAGACGGTTTAGAGTCTAAAGCGATAGAGACTAAATTCGTGGTCATTGCCACTGGAGTTAAGTATAAAAGACCTCCTGAGATGGGGGATAAAAAATATCCTCAGATTTTAATTGGACCTGGAAAGCATGTTTATCAGCATGATTTTGTTATGCGAGAGATAGCTATTCTGGGCGGTGGGGATAATGCCATGGAAAACGCCATATATCTTGCTCAGAGAGGAGCGAAGTCTATCGATGTATACAGTCGCACGCTTAGAGCTCAGCATAAGTGGATGAAAAATATTCCTTCTGAATCGTTGCACTTAGGAACTTATAATTTTGACCCAGACCATATGTCAGTAAATGGAAAGCGGTATGACACAATTTTAGTTTTCTACGGATATGAACCTCAGCTTGATGGTATGCCTGATATTGGGCTAAAAGTTCAGGAGAATGGCTATTTGTGGACTGATCACAAGACAGCACAGACTAATATACCTGGGATTTTTGCAATAGGTGAGGTAACTAATCGTATGCATCCCTGTGTTGTGACATCGATGGCGGATGGTGTTGTGGCCGCAAAAGCAATACAAAACATTTTGGAAGATAAGGATTAGAGAGCTTGATGGATTGGTTCTCTGATCACATTGCAATTTTGTTAGTTTTATTCTGGGTGTTATATATGCTCGGAGTGGCCTTTTGGATTATTCTCCAAAGACGGGATCCTTCCTCGACATTGGCATGGATCATGCTTTTAGGCTTTCTACCATTTGTGGGCATAGTCGTGTACTACTTTTTCGGTCCTAAGAAGTTCAAGCGTCAAAGAAATGCACGTAGAAGAAGCCGCAAAACAATCTCTAAAAACGCAAACATATGGGGGATACAAGATGGTTCTCACTTTATAGAACCAAACTATAAAGATATTTCCCTTCTAATTGATAATACTAGCCATACACCTACTACTTATAGTTGGGAGTATAAGTTTTACACTGACGATGATATTTTTGAGGCTATTTTTGAAGGTGTTAGAAACAGTACCGAATATGTTCTCGTGCAGTATTATCAATTTGATAGCGATACTATTGGCACTCGTTTTCGTGACTTATTGATTAAAAAATTACATCAAGGGGTCAAAGTATTTTTGCTTGTCGATGCATATGGATCTAAGAGTCTAAATCGAAGATTTCTAAAACCTTTTCTAGATGCGGGTGGGCAATTAGAATTTTTTCATAATTTAAGTTTTAAACGTCTACCATCTCTTTTAAATTTTAGAAACCACAGGAAAATCGTTATATGCGACGGTCTATATGCATTTACTGGATGCACAAATATGACTGACTTAGAATATCATGCAGCAAATTCAGAAGCATTTCATGATGTGCATATTCGTCTTAACGGGCCTTCTGTTATGTGGCTTGAAAGTGTTTTTGCTCAAGATTGGATTTATTCCACTGGTAATAAAGACCTGTTCAGGATTCTAAAAGATAGTTATAAACGCAGAAACAATCGCAAGTTAAATAAAGTCAATCTTTCACAATCTAATTTGGAAGAGGGGGAATCGGGCTCTCGTTTTAGAGTGCAACTTATACAATCTGGACCTGACACAAAGTATGCCCCTATTATGCGAGCAATGATGACGGCAATACATCAGGCTAGACATCATATTTATCTTATAACACCATATTTTGTTCCAGACGAGGCGGCGATTGAAGGGCTAACTTCAGCAGCACTTAGAGGAGTTAAAGTTCATATACTGGTACCAGAAATGAGTGACTTTAAGTGGGTGACTTTAGCTACTAGGTCATGGTTTGACGAACTATATAAAGCTGGCGTAGTAATTCATCTATATAAACCAAGCATGATTCATACTAAGATGCTTGTGGTTGATGAAGATATCAGCTTTTTGGGTAGTGCAAACTTTGATAACCGAAGCTTTTATATTAATTTTGAAATTTCGGTTTTGTGCTATGAAAAAGAAGCCAACAGCATACTGACAAAAGAATTTAATAGATGCGTCACTAATTCAGAAATTTATATCCCACAAAAATACGGGCTCTGGACTCGATTTGTGCATTCGCTTGCAAGACTATCGAGTCCACTTTTATAGACCTAATGAGCTTTTGAAGTTAGGATGAATTAATGAGCTTTCGAAGCTAGAACTACCCTTTTTTCAAAAAGTTTATATAAGTATATAAAAGAGAATGTTAGGCATAAATAAATTATCCCAGCAGCAGTATATGCAATAAACGGCTCATAAAAGGTACTGTTAAATAAGCTTGCTGCATTAGTCACTTCATTTATGGTTACGGTACTAGCTAAGGATGTGGCATGTATGGTCATAAGCACTTCATTACTATATGCTGGCAATGCTCTCCTTAAGCTTGATGGAAGAATAACTCTACGCATAGTAAGTTTGCGGTCCATACCATATGCATATGCGGCCTCCAATTCTTTTCTGTCCATATTTTGTATAGAACCTGAAAAAATCTGGGTAGTGTAGGCACCAGTATTAAGGCCCAAAGCAGCAAAAATATAAATTTTGCCGTCCTTAAGAAATTCAAATCCAGGTTGCTGCATCAAATCTTGAATAAATCCAATGCTTGGAATACCAAAATAAAATATGTATAACTGAACTAAAAGGGGAGAGCCAGTAAAGAAAAATACGTACGCTTTAATAAGAGGCGTAAAAATAGTTTTCCTCTGAAGCATAACGGATAACGGGATTGATATACATATCCCAATGATTACGGACACTAAAGACAAAAATAATGTCATAGGAAGTGCAGTTATGCAATCCCTTAGTGCTTGGAGTAAAAGATCTAAACTTTCCATTAAACCTCTACTCCTTTAAGTACACCTCTTGAATAATGAACCTCTAAATATTTAAATAGACTCAACGAAAGCCAAGATGCTATTAGGAAAATTAGGGCAGAAAGCAGATTAAATGCAAAAGATAAATGAGTAGCAGAACCCGCATTATGTGCAATTAAAGTCATATCCTCAAGACCAATCAAGGACACTAAAGCAGTAGCTTTATTTAATACTAACCAATTGTTTTTCATGCCAGGAATTGCAAAACGCATCATAAGTGGAAATATGATGCGAGAAGATACTTGCATCTTACTCATACCGTAGGCTTCTCCAGCTTCGATAGACCCTTTTGGTATAGCTAAAATAGCACCCCTAAATGTTTCAGTAAAAAAAGCACCATAAATAAAACTTAGAGTTAGAACACCTGCAAAAAATGGACTAATCTCAATATAATCCCAATCAAAATATTCTGTTACTTGATTTAGACCTATCTGGATGCTATAAAAAATCATGAGCATCCAGACTATATCTGGTACTCCACGTACAAAGGTAGAATAGAAAGTGCCTATAAAACTAATAATGCGATTCTTTGAAAGTCTAAATAAGGCCCCTATAAAGCCAATTACAACTGCCAGTATGACAGAGAGTAGTGCGACTTCTAGAGTGACTAAAGCTCCTTCTAGAACTCTGGGTAAATAATCAAGAAAAACATCAAAATCTGACATTAACAACTATTATGAACTGTGAAATAGCAATTATTATAGATATACATTAATAAAAATAGTTGGTATTTTTACCCATATCTATAATGTTAGCTTGTGATATATTCAATTTACTAATTCAAATTTGAAGGGGGTTTTATGACTCTAATTAGAAAAGTTTTACTTGCAGGGTTTATGGCTTCTACTATGGCTGGAGCCGTTCATGCAGAAGATAAAGTTATTAGATTTGGCTCAGATGCTACTTATGCACCTTTTGAGTATATGAATGCTGAGGGTGAGGTTATAGGTTTCGATATTGATATCGCTAAGGCTATGTGTGAGCGCATGAAAGCTAAGTGTACATTCCAAAACCAAGCTTGGGACGGTATTATCCCTGCATTACGTGCTAAAAAATTCGATGTAATTGCTTCATCTATGAGCATCACTCCAGAGCGTCAAAAAGCTGTTGCATTCACAAAAATGATTTGGAATTCACCTAACCCACTTGTAGGTAAAAAGGGTGCTACAGCTCAGCCTACAGTTGAAGGCACTAAAGGTAAAGTAATAGGCGTTCAGCAAGCGACAATCCAAGATAGATATGCTACTAAGTATTTCAAAGATGCTCAAATAAAGCGTTATAAAACTTTCGATGATGCTTTAAATGATTTGGTTTTAGGTAGAGTTGAACTTGTGTTCTGTGACGTTGGTGTGGGTGATGAGTTCTTAAAATCATCAAAAGGTGCGGATTTCGAATTTATCGGTGATGCAGTTTTATCAAAAGATGACCCAGAGATTTTTGGTGTAGGTACTGGTTTTGCAGTACGTAAGCAGGACAAAGAATTGTTAGAATCTTTAAACAAAGCTTTCGACGAAGTTCGTGCAGATGGTACATACGACAAAATTCAAAAACAATACTTTAAAGTAGACATGTATCAGTAACTTTTACTTCATCCATGTCTCTGCAGGGGTCTCATCAGACCCCTCTTTAGTATCTGCGTTCTCCTGATCTTCTCTATCTAAATTCCAAATTTCAGTCTCTTGAGCCTCAGCCCAGTCAGCAGGACTTAATTCATCCTTCCAAGCTACAGTGATATCAGGTGTGTTTTGTGCAGTAGTGACAATGCTCTCTTTTTCTACATCAGGAGTTGAATCTGAAACGATAGGAGGTGAGTTAAATTTCTTAATAATTTGCCTAAAATCATCTACAAGTGGCATAGATGAAATATATACTAGTACCAGCCCAACATAAATCGTAAATGAAAATCCAAAATATTTATACCCAATAGCACCACTTACACCGCCAATAAAAAACAATATCAGGACCTCAACAAGAAGCCAAAGTTTTTTCATGTTTGCTCGGACAGGACTAACCTTAGGACCTGTGTGGTGTGCTCGATTCCAGTAAAACGCTTTTCCTAACTCGATACCAATATCTGTCACGGTCCCTGTCATATGAGTAGACCGCAGTTTAAAATTGGAAATGTCGGTGATAATGGCATTTTGTAGACCCATAATAAAGCAAAGAGTCGCAACTGTGAAAGGTGTCCAAAGCCAAGAAACGTTTAGTTGCAAGCCATCCATAACACCAAAAAATATAAGACCATTTGCTTCTATAAATATTGGCAATGCATATTCACTTTGTAAAAATCGGTGCCTAGCAAAATTAATAATCATAGAGGTGCATGCCGAGCCAGCTATAAAAGCCATCAAAGCTCCCAACCCCCAAAAGAAATACTCCAGGTCACCAATAGTAAGCATATCGGCCATATGAGAAACTATGCCAGTCATATGTGATGTATATTCACCTACAGCAAAAAATCCCCCCGCATTTACAGCTCCCGCAACAAAGGACAAAAAGCATGCTAATTCAGCATTTGCTGAATAAGTTCTAGCTTTGCCTGTAAGTCGGCGTGAATAATGGGCTAACATCTTTTAAATATACATAAATTACGTTTAACTTCTGTGAAGATTAAATTGCAGAAATCACTTAGACTTATTATTATTAATTATTTAAATTTAATCCCATAACATAATAATGCAAATTAAAACTATTTCAAGGCATGCCCTAGATAAATGGAACGTAAATATGGCACTTGAGCTATTCGAAATGCCATTTATGGATCTTATATTCTTAGCTCAAAAAATTCATCGTGAATATCATGATCCTAATAAAGTTCAACTTTCCACATTGATGTCCATAAAAACTGGTGCCTGTCCTGAAGACTGTAAGTATTGTCCCCAATCAAATCGATATCAAACGCATGTAGAAAAAGAAAAATTATTGGCTGTTGAGGAAGTTATTGAGGCCGCCAAAGTAGCTAAGGCTTCGGGGGCTACTAGGTTTTGCATGGGTGCCGCTTGGAGAGGCCCTAAGGATCAACATCTTGAAGTGGTCAAAGAAATGGTACGTGCCGTAAAAGATTTGGGCATGGAGACCTGTGTGACTTTAGGCATGTTAAAAGAAGGACAAGCGGAAGAGCTTAAAGAAGCTGGACTTGATTACTACAACCATAATTTAGACACATCCCCTGAATTTTATGGTGAGATTATCACGACCCGTACATATGAAGACAGACTAAACACGCTTCAAAAGGTCCGAGATGCAGGTATTAAGATCTGTTGTGGGGGAATTGTAGGTATGGGAGAATCAAGAGCACAGAGGGCAGGGCTTTTGGTACAGTTAGCAAATCTGAATCCGCCTCCAGAGTCGGTACCAATTAATCAACTTATCAAGGTGCCAGGTACACCTTTAGAAAGTGTTGATGATTTAGATCAGTTTGAGTTTATACGAACCATTGCCGTAGCTCGAATTATGATGCCTAAATCAATTGTGCGTCTTTCTGCAGGACGTGAACAAATGCCTGAAACTATGCAAGCTTTATGTTTTATGGCTGGAGCCAGTGCTATGTTTTATGGTGAATGTTTACTCACTACCTCTAATCCGCAGATAACTGCGGATAGAGCTTTAATGAGTAATTTGAAGATGGAACCAGTCGCAGCTGGAATTCAAGCAGGACTTAGTCTTTAGATTTCTCTGAGGATTCTGTTTTTTCTGGAGTCCTATAAACCATAACAGAAACTTTTGCTAGAGATATAACTTTATTAGTCACGCTTCCAAGAAGTAGACTAGATAAACCGCTTCGACCATGTGTAGCCATATAGATTAGATCGCAATTTTGCTCTTCAGCTATGGCTACGATGCCTTCAGCTACGTTATAGTTACCGCTTATTATGGAAGTAAATTTAATTTGTTGAGCATTTGCGTAATCTAGAATAGGCTCAAGATATTCTTTAGCTTCTTGCTGTGCCGCCTCTTCAAAATCTCCATCTGATATGGCGTACGAAGCAACCATGCCATCAAATCCAATTAATGTAGAAAACGGTTGGGTTACATTAAGGGCTACAACTTCTGCACCCATAACCTTCGCTAGTTCGATACCTGCTTTAGCTGCCTCAAGAGATATTTCAGATCCGTCTACTGGCAGTAAAATTCGTTTGTACATACTGTTCTCCCTTTGAAGTATGAGTTAATTTTACCACTTTAGAGACTAATACCCTTACACTCATATAGGGATTTCTTCTTGTCCCATATTTAATCTTATAAATAGATCAGCAAGCATGCGTGCATCAATCAAAGCTCCATGTGGATTACGATGCAAAGCAGGATTATAGTCAGACCTAACTAAGGTTTTGTAAAGTGCATCTAAAGAATATCTTTGATTGGGATGTAATTTTTTTGGAAGTTTCATCCGACCCAAAATAACAGTATCGATTACATCGACTACAAATTCGTTTAACTTAGGTTGACCTGAAATTTTGAACTCATAATTCAAAAATCCCATATCGAAAGGTGCGTTATGTATGACTAAAGTGGAACCATATAAAAAATCAATAATTTCATCCACACAATCAGCAAATCTAGGCTTATCTAAAAGAAATTCATCTGAAATTTTGTGTACTCTAAATGCCCCAAAGTCTGAACGCCTATCAGGATTGAAATACATATGTAGTTCACGACCAGACTTTTGCCCACAAATTACTTCTACACATCCAAGCTCAATAATGCGATGACCTAAATAATATTTAGAACCCGTAGTTTCAGTGTCCAAGCACACATATCGCATTTACCAATTTATCTCTTTTTTTATTTCTTTTGACAGGGTGGCAATGTAATCGTTGTGAGCTGCAATTTCTTCTTCGCTAGCTTTGATTAGCTTGAGATTCAATTTAGACAAGTCAATATTTTGAGAGCTAAAACCTAAATCATCGCTAGCTTCTGATCTAGCTGAAGTTTCAAGAAATATCTCATTTTGCCCAGAGTTAAGTTTAATAAAAACTTTTGCAAGCATGACAGCATCGAGAAGTGCTCCATGTAGCTCCCTGTCTGTGTTCTGCTTATAACTTTCATCAACTAAATCTTTATAAAGTTTATTTAGTGTGATTACGGCTGATGAGAAGCCATTTTCTCTAGCTAGTTCGCGTGTATCAATTACAGGATTATGTATAAATGTTTCTAGCTTGGGTTTTCCGCATAAGGATAATTCATAATTAAGAAAACCCATATCAAATTCTGCATTATGAATTACTAATTGGGCATCTTTTAAATACTCAATTATCTTATCTGCTTTATCTGAAAATAAAGGCTTATCGGATAAAAATTCGTTACTAATACCGTGAACCTTAAGGGCTTCCTCATCAACCTCTCTTTCTGGATTGAAGTAGATTTGAAGATTATTGCCGGTTAATAATCCATCAATAATCTCACAACAACCAAGTTCGATTACTCGGTGCCCATCCTTCCAAGAAAGCCCCGTGGTTTCAGTATCTAGACAGATTTGACGCATTATTCTGCCATGCCAGGTATGACGGCGTGAAAACCATTATCCACATGGATAATTTCACCTGTTATACCTTTAGACAATGGTGATAGAAGAAACGCAGCCACATTACCCACTTCTTCAATGGTAATATTTCTGCGCATAGGAGCATTAGCTGCAACGTAGTCTAAAATTTTTCCAAAACCTTTGATTCCAGAAGCGGCTAGAGTTTTAATAGGGCCTGCAGAAATAGCATTACAATTCACGCCTCGAGGGCCAAGGTCAGCAGCAAGGTAGCGTACAGTGGCTTCTAGAGCGGCTTTCGCTACTCCCATAGTATTGTAGTTAGTGATTACCTTTTCGGAGCCGAGATACGTTAAGGTCAGTATGGACCCTTGAGATTTCTCCAAGTATGGCAATGCCTCTTTTGCCAATGCAGGAAAACTATATGCTGAAATATCATGAGCAATTTTAAAAGCCTCTCTGCTTAAACCGTCAAGGAATTCACCCGCAATAGATTCGCGAGTAGCAAATCCTATCGAATGTACAAGTCCGTCAATTGTTCCCCATCTTTCACCGATCGTGGATATAGCATTTTTGATTTCGTCATCACTTGAAACATCACAAGAGATAACAAAATCACTACCAAATCCTGATGCTAAATCCTGGACACGCTCTTTAAACCTATCTCCTACGTATGTAAACGCAAGTTCTGCACCTTGCTCATGACATGCTTTGGCAATGCCATAAGCTATGGAACGGTCTGAAATTAATCCTGTGATTACTATTTTTTTATTATCTAGAAATCCCATGGTTTATCCTTATATTAAATTCTAAAAATTGAGTTTATCTTATCATACCCATTTATTTTGTTGATTTCGATTTTAATAATAGTGACACAATGGGGAATTAGTCTTATATAACCTTTTTAAGGAGACAAGAAAATGAAATTACTAAATCGTTTCCGTAATGAGTTTAGATCTCAAGACAGCACTAAATCAGCACCTGAAACTTCCATTGATCAGGATATTCAGAAAGTGGTAAATGAATTGGCTCAGTCTATATTGCCTAGCAAAGATGAGACTATAAAACCTTTGTTGGAAGTTAGTCTTAAGTGAATTCTTAGGGGCAGTTTTCATTAACCGTCCCTAAATCAATTCTTAATTAATCAAACACTACTGTTTTATTGCCATTTAAGAGAATTCTGTGTTCTATATGACCTCTCACAGCACGAGATAGAACAAGGGATTCTATATCACTTCCTACTTGCACTAAATCCTCTGCGGTTTGTCTGTGATCTACATGTTCAATTTCTTGTTCAATAATAGGTCCCTCATCTAAATCCGACGTGACGTAGTGTGCAGTAGCACCTATAATTTTTACTCCTCGTGCATATGCTTGGTGATATGGTTTAGCCCCCTTAAAGCTAGGTAGGAAGCTATGGTGTATATTTATAGCTTTACCATTTAAAGCCTTACACATATCGTTAGATAGAATTTGCATATATCGAGCTAGAACAACTAAATCGACTTGCAGTTCGTCAACTAATTTAATAATTTGAGCTTCCTGTTCGGGTCTATTTTCCTTAGATACGGGCAAATGATAAAAAGGAATGCCATAACTTTTAGATAGCTTTTCAAATACCCTATGGTTAGACACAACACCTACAATATCAATAGGCAGATTTCCGCTTTTTGTTCTAAACAGCAAATCATTAAGGCAATGTCCTTGTTTGCTGACAAGTATCAGAACTTTGCTTTTGCGCTCCTTATCCCATATCTTCCAATTCATATTAAATTCTTTGGCAATATTTTCAAAACTTTTCCCAAGTGTTTCTGCATCTGAGTTAGCCAATGAAAAGTGGATTCGTAAAAAGAAAGTTTGAGACTCGTGATCCCCAAATTGTTGAGAATCGATAATATTGCCCCCAAGATTTAGTAGAAATCCAGTAACAGTATGCACTATACCTGTACGGTCAGGGCAGGAAATTGTAAGAATGTAGTGTTTCATTAAAATAAAAAAACCCAAAGCGGACCTGCTTTGGGTGAAGAAATGAGAAAAATTAACCTTTACCTAAGATTCCAGATTTGTAGGTATCATTAGATTTACTAAAGCTGTAATTTTTAACTGTGCCGTTTTTATAGAATTCAAAAATAATGGATTTACCTTGGCTATCAGCACCAGATGAAAACATATCCACGATAGGGATAAAGTTGGTAGGGTGTGAAGTTGATTCGCCATACTGATATGTCCAAATTTCATATCCGTTTGAAAGGCTTACAGAATTAGGCTCTCCGTAAAGTGCTTTTATATCGTATTTAGTAGTTTTGCCTTTGATTATATTTTCTCTAAGTTCATCTGCTGTGACGTTTTTAATTGCAGGATTTCCTGAGCTTGCACAACCAGCCACGATAGCCGTACAAGCTATTACTGAAGCAAGTAAAATCTTTTTCATAATTAACCCCTATAAGTGTTATAGAAAAAATTATATTACAACGTGTATCAAATTTAGATTGTAAATGATAGGGAGAAGAATAATTATTCAGCCCTTCCTTTTTTATTAAGCGAAAATATATATGGAAACACCAAATATAAGTCAACTTAACACTCAGGAAAGACGAGATCTTTTTAATTTTTTTCGTATTGCAACTACTCATCATAGCAATGCAATTGAAGGGCTATCGATGACTTTTGGTGAAACGAAGCAGTTATTGAGCAAAGGAGAAACTGCACCTAATAAACCATTGAAGGACAATTCGATTATTTTGGGGTTTGCAGAAGCATTTGATTCCGCCTTTAATTGAAAACGAGCAAAGAGAAGACTATATTAAATCCCTTTTTAGTGTTTCTCATCTTACAGATTTCCTACGAAAAGCTCATGTACGAAGCTATCAGAACTTACTAGATATTGTTAAAGACCAATTCCAGAATAAGGCATCAACTAGGGATATATCACGTTGATGTGCTTTGCAAGCCAACTTTGAAAAGGGCTGATTGTTAAGTTTGTAAATCTGGGTAATGAGTGTTTGTTAGGGCCATATGGTACTAAAAAGCATTACCCTTTGATGCGGTTCATAAACAAGATTGAAATGATTCTGCTAAATTTGACTGAACTTGCATGTTCTGAATGATGCTATTGGCTTGACTGTCGTTATATCCAATAGAAGTTAGAAGCTTTTTCATAGATATCGGTTTGCTATAGCCTTTAGGATCTTCCCATTCAGGGCAAAAGGAGCTATGAGTGATATCACAAAGTTTTGTTGCTGAGTAATATCCATATTCTTTCCATACACTATCCAATGCTTCTACATCACTTTCTGATAATTCTCTTAAATCGTCAGTTGAACGAATCATGCCAGGGGCAGCCAACACCAAATGATTTTCTTCTCTATCAGCAATCCAAGTATTCTAACAATTTGAATCATAGGTGCGAAAGCAATTTATACAATCAAGTGTCATTGAAAGCACGGGACCATGTGGCATGGACACAAAAGCATCGTTAGTAATAGAGGTACCATAACGAAGTAGAGACTCTCTTTCCGCTAAATAAAGCAGTTTCATAACTTTTAAAATGCTTAATGAACTGCCAGCCCTATATAGGAAAAATGCAGTAGCTTGGGTAGCATTTTTCAGAAAACAATAAATGATTATTAATCATAAAATTTCCAATTAATAGATGTCTAAGTTATTAAAAAATAGATTAAGACTAATTATTAAGCAATAAATATTAGTGGAAATTAAAATTGCTTTGCTTAACAAAGGGGATATTGAGTTAAATTTAACAAGCGTTTTAAATAAAACTTGAAATTGTAAATAAAAGATTTATGGTGCCCGAGGCCGGAATCGAACCGGCACGCCTTGCGGCGGGGGATTTTGAGTCCCCTGCGTCTACCAATTTCACCACTCGGGCTTAGTGTGGAAAAGCTTAAAATTATATCAACTTATTTAAGTTTTGTTAAATGAAATTAAATTTTCTAAAGATTGAGGGATTTCTCTATAGCTCCAACCACATTCAAATCGCATTCTATACCAGTCAAAGTAAGGACCAGGGTCAATTTTACGCTCAGGTGCTATATGCTCATGTCCTCGCACATGCTGTATAGGGTAACGGGTTTTAATAATTCTACATAGATAAGCCAAACTTTTATATTGTTCTGTCTCGAAAACGTCTATCTCAGACCCTTCAAGCTCTATTCCGATTGAAAATTCATTGCATTTTTCACGCCCGTTTAAACTAGATACACCCGCATGGAACGCCATTTTATCGGTGCTTACAAATTGGATAATTTCTCCAGAACGCTGTATATAAAAGTGCGATGACACACGTAGGTGATTAATAGTAGCAAAATATGGATGATCACTAGCGTTTATTCGATTTGTAAAAAGCTGTTCGACGAAATTATTGCCATAGATATAAGGTGGCAATGATATAAAGTGCACAACTAGTAGTGATACCTGCGTGTTCTTTGGGCGGTCGGAAAAATTAGGGGAGGCAATTTGCTTGCAATTATTTAGGAAACCGTGTTTATCAATATATGGATACGTCAATTTATTTAATATCTCGGGAAAATGCCATTCTTTTATGGTCTTCGCAGCAGAATGATTTTCCTCCTGCTTTGACAGTTTCGCTCTCAGGTGTATGCAATCCGCAATAATCGCACTCAATCATATTTTCTGGATTTTGAGAGTTGTCTTCACGATAGCTATCTTCTACATGTTTACGATTAGCACGTGCTATTTCTTTTGCTCTGCTAAAGCCTCTAAATATTGACCAGGAGCCAAGTAAAAAGAAAAATATGACAGCAAAAGCTAAAGCAAAAAACAATAATCTAGCCATAATTACCTCTTCAAACCCTGTGAAGTAAAACTTCTAAAATAAAACGTGTTCCTGTGTAAGCTAGGAATAAAAGACCGAATCCGATCAATGTCCATCGTAAGTAACTGCGACCTCTCCAACCCCATATGGATCTACCGAAAAGTAGAACACCAAATATTATCCAAGAAAATAGGGTAAAAAATGTTTTATGATCTCTAGGTAGTAGCACCCCGTTTAAGTCCATGGATACTATAGCTCCAGAGATTATAGATATAGTTAATAGTAAAAATCCAACCCAAATCACTCGATAAAGCATACGTTCTTGGACCATAAGAGGTGGCTGGGCATTTATAATTCTTGAGAAGATTGAAGTCTCTTCAGATAAGTTTATGGGTCTGCGCAAATATTTCTCTAAAGTAAACATAATCACTACATGTATGGCGGCTAGGGCAATAATTGCATAGGCAAAAAACGAGAACACCATATGCACTAAGAACATATTATTTATGATAGGAATACCAATACTGTGTTCTGATGGTGGAAATGTAGCCGCCAAAGCACAACTTATAACAGTGGCAGGAATAATGAGGTATAAGTATCCCTTGATTTTAAGAAACGTACTTTCAAATAAATAGAAAAGCACACCAAGCCACATCATAAATGAAATGCTTAATGACCAATTGATAGTTATAGTTTTTAAGCCGTGTGCACTTGGGGTGAACATATCAAAATGCACAGCAACGCCATGAACTACTGCAGTGGCTAGGAGAAGAGTTTGCAATATGAGGTTGTGTTTGTCACGTAAAAGAAGCATCCCTGAAATTAAGTACATCAGAGAAGCTACGTAGTGCAGTACGACATCATTCGCCATCTAGGAAGCCTATAACTTATAATTGCATAAGTCACAAGTATAACCTAATAAGAATCATTCCTATGTTCGATAATTTATCAAATCGTTTAGCCCGTGTCATGCAAACAATGCGTGGAGAGGCTCGTCTTACTGAACAAAATACAAAGGATATGCTGCGTGAAATACGCATGGCATTGATTGAGGCGGATGTTGCATTGCCAGTAGTTAAGGCTTTTATTGAAGAAGTGAAGTCTAAAGCTATGGGGCAGGATGTTGCTACTAGTTTGAATCCTGGTCAAGCATTGGTAGGTATTGTTCATAAGGAATTGACAGCCCTAATGGGTGGTGATTTGGGTGAGCAGGCTTCGCAATTGTCATTTGCCTCTCAACCACCTGCAGTCATATTGATGGCTGGTTTGCAGGGTGCAGGTAAAACTACTACCACTGGTAAATTATCTAGACTTATATCAAAGGGGTTATTGCCATCGGGTAATCTGAAAAAACATCCGCCTAAAAAGGTTTTGGTTGTTAGTGCGGACGTTTATAGAGCTGCAGCGATTGACCAATTGAAATCTGTTGCTCAACAAGCGGGCGTTGATTTTTTTGCATCGTCACCTGATCAAAAGCCTATCGAAATTGCACGTGCAGCATTGGATCATGCTAAACGACAGTTTTATGATGTTCTTATAGTCGACACTGCAGGTCGATTAGGTATAGATACTGCGATGATGAATGAAATTCGTGAATTGCATCAGTTTCTAAATCCTGTTGAAACATTGTTTGTGGTTGATGCTATGCAGGGTCAGGATGCTGTTAATGTAGCGAAGGCGTTTGCGGAAGCATTGCCACTGACTGGTGTTGTGCTTACTAAGATGGATGGTGATGCTCGAGGTGGTGCAGCTTTATCTGTTAGACATGTAACGGGTAAGCCTCTGAAATTTATTGGTGTATCGGAGAAGCTTGATGGGCTTGAACCGTTTCATCCTGAACGTATGGCTCAGAGGATTCTGGGCATGGGTGATATTGTTTCGCTTGTTGAACAGGTTCAAAATAATATTGATGTGGCTGAGGCGGAGCGCATTGCCAAAAAAATTAAATCAAAAGATAAATTTGATCTGAACGATTTTAAAGATCAGCTTCAACAAGTTAAAAAAATGGGCAGCATGAGCAGTTTGATGGAGAAGTTGCCTGGGCAGTTTTCGCAGATGGCTGGTCAGATTGACGAGCAGCAAGCCGATAAGCATATGAGACGTACGGAAGGGATTATTAATTCTATGACTCCGAAAGAGCGTTCTAAGCCAGAAATTATTAATGGAAAAAGACGTCAGCGAATTGCTAAAGGTGCGGGTGTTCCTGTTCAGGAAGTAAATAAATTGCTTAAGCAGTTTGAACAGATGCAGGGCATGATGAAGCAATTCAAAAAGGGTGGTATGGGCAAACTTATGAAAGGTATGAATGCTCTAAGTAGCATGGGTCGCTTTATGGGAGGGAGACGGTAGTTTTTGCTTTTAGTTATAAACACCAGCCAGTTACGACCTTTGATTTAGGCCACAGTTTTAGGCACTCGATTACACCGGCCGATTACGATTGAGGCTTAATCTAGCCGTTAGCCACAGTTTCATATAATAAAAACGCACCCGTTAAAAGGTGCGTTTCTAATCTATATAAGCAGTCAAAATAACTGCAAAATTCAGGTTATTAAGCTACGTTTTCTGGGATACGTAGAACTTGTCCTGGATAGATTTTATCTGCAGAAGAAAGCATAGGTTTGTTAGCTTCAAAAATGTCGTTGTATTTGTTAGCGTCACCGTAAACTTCTTCAGAGATTTTAGAAAGAGTGTCACCAGCTTTAACAGTGTACATTTTTGATTCTTTTTGACCAGCAGGAACCTCAAGGTTACTTTCAACTTGAGCGATGCCTTTAGTGTTACCTAGTGCTAGAGCCATGCGTTCTGCTAGTTCTTGTGAATCAGCTTTACCGCCTAGTACAATTTTGTCGCCTTCAACTTTAACGTCGATACCATCAGTATTGAAGTTGTGTTTTGCAAGTTGGCTTTTAACTTGATCTGGAGTTGCAGCTTCAGCTTTATCGCCGCCAAAAAGTTCTTCACCTGCTTCTTTAATGAAATTGAAAATACCCATAATATTTCCTTTAAAAGTATGTGTTAGGAAAGTTCATTATACAGGTCAAAAATTAATGTTTTTTGAAAATCAAATCCCATGATTCGTGCCCGAGTCTGAAGCCTCTTGTTTCAAATTTAGTTTGAGGTCTGTAATCGGGTTTGTCTGAAAAGCCGTGTTCATGCATGCTTTGATTAATTAAGTAATTGCAACTTTTTAAAACATCCAGCATTTGATGTGCGTAATCTTCCCAATCAGTTGCGCAATGGATGTAACCTCCTGACATAATTCTTTGGCTTAGAAAATCAATGAAAGGTTTTTGTATAAGTCGCCTTTTATGGTGACGCTTTTTGTGCCATGGATCGGGAAAAAATATATGCACTCCGCTTAGACTTTCTAAGGGAATCATCTTTTCTAGAACCAGATATGCATCTTCTTTTATAAGTTTTATATTGCTAAGTTGTGAATCTCGAATGCGCATAAGCATAGCACCCACACCAGCTGCAAATACTTCGACTCCAATAAAATTGTGTTCAGGTCTACTTAAACAGATTTTTTCTGTAGTCTCTCCCATGCCAAACCCAATTTCTAAATATGTCGGGGCAATGCGTCCAAATTCAGCTTCAAAATCTAATAATTCGTCCGAATAAGGAATTAGCCATTTAGGTCCTAGCTCGCTTATAGCTCTAGCCTGACCAGTGGTCATACTGTTTCTTTGAGAGCTAAATGAGCGAATTCGTCTAAATTGATCAGGGATAGTATTTTGTGTCATATCAACCGATACGCATGCCTGGCTGAGCTCCTGACTGTGGTTCTAAAATCCATAGTCCTGGAACCGCCTCTCTGTCAGCATGAGCAGCAGACAACACCATACCTTCAGAAACTCCAAATTTCATTTTTCTAGGAGCAAGATTAGCTACAACAACAGTTAGTTTGCCGATAAGATCTTCTGGTTCATAAGCTGATTGAATGCCAGAGAACACATTACGATTTCTACCTTCGCCCACGTCCAATGTAAGTTGTAGTAATTTAGTTGAACCCTCAACTTTTTTGCAGTCCACAATTTTCGCTACACGCATATCAACTTTTGAAAAATCATCAATAGTTATTGTGTCTGCAATAGCCTGTCCTCCAGGAATAAGTTTCTCTTCACTTTCAGTCACTTTTTGATCTGTAGTAGGTTCAAATAATTCGTCCAATTGTTTTTCCTCAACTCTTTGAAGTAAATGCTTGAATGGTTTGATAAATAGAGGTTTCTCATAGGCATCATCCCAAACCAAATCTTTTTTGATATCAAATAAATCCTCGTAAATAGAGGTGCTTAATTCGGGAGTAATAGGGTAAAGCAGTGTGCAGATAGCTTTAAACCCAGCAATCGCCTGCGAGCAAATATCCTGTAATTGTGCCTTGGTTTCATCTGAAGCTTCAGAGAATCCTTTAGCAAGAACCCAGGGTTTAGCCTGATCGAACGCAGTGTTTACTTTATCTGCGAAAGCCATAATGGCTCTAACAGCTTTAGAATATTCAAAATTCTCAATGTCAGCTTTGACTTCATCTGTAAGTTTTTTGATTTCCTCAAATTGCTCTTCAGTTTTAAAAGATAAATGACCATCAAAAAAGCGATTTATAAATGTACTAGCACGGCTGGCAATGTTTACGTACTTGCCTACTAAATCTGAATTTACACGGACCATAAAATCCTCAGCTGTAAAATCCACGTCTTCAACTTTAGCACTTAATTTAGCAGCGATATAGTATCTAAGATATGCTGGATTTAACCCTACACTTAAGTACTTAAGTGGAGAGATACCTGTACCTCGGCTTTTGGACATCTTTTCGCCTTTAACAGTTATAAATCCGTGAACCTGTATGCGATCTGGAACTTTTCTATCGGAGAACTTAAGCATGGCAGGCCAAAACAAAGCATGAAAATAAATAATGTCTTTTCCGATAAAGTGGATTTGAGAAGTTTCTCCCTTTGGATCGACAATAGAATCGTAATCCAAACCTTCTTTTTTAGTATAGGCTTTTAATGCAGCTAAATAGCCAGCAGGAGCATCAAGCCAAACATAAAAATACTTATCTTTTTCATCTGGGATAGGTATGCCGAAATATGGTGCATCTCTAGAGATATCCCAATCCCCTAATTTGCTATCACTTTCCGAATCACCTAACCATTCTTTTGTTTTGGCTAAGACTTCACCTTGGAGATGTGTTTTATTTAGATTACCTGAATTGTTTGTCCAATCGTGAAGGAATTGTATACATCTTGGGTCAGATAAATTAAAAAAGAAATGCTCAGAGGTTCTAAGTTCAGGACTAGCCTTTGTAAGAGTAGAGTAAGGCTCAATTAAATCCGTAGGTGCGTAAACTGCCCCACAAACTTCGCATGAATCTCCATACTGATCTTTTGCATGACACTTAGGGCATTCGCCTTTGATATATCGATCAGGAAGAAACATCCCCTTTATAGGGTCAAAGAATTGCTCTATGGTTTTAGTAGAAATAAATCCATTTTTCTTTAGAGCTTTGTATATGTTTTGTGAAACTTCGATATTTTCTGTGCTATGAGTACTATGCCAGAAGTCATGCTTAATTTGAAACCCGTTTAAATATTGTGGTCTCTCGCTTGCTATACGTGATACTAATTCTTCAGGAGTGATGCCCTCAGCTTGAGCCTTAAGCATGATGGGTGCTCCATGAGCATCGTCCGCCCCCATGAAATAAACCTTATGCCCAAACATACGCATGGCTCTAACCCAAATATCAGCTTGAATAAACTCCATGATATGTCCGATATGAAACGAACCATTTGCGTATGGAAGGGCAGTTGTGGCGAATATAGTGCGAGCCATGAAAATCCTATTTGTTATTAGTTTCTACAAAGTCTACGTCAGTAATCTCTTGCGGTTTGCGACGACTATAGGATGGGTGTCTAAATTTCTCCGCAAAATCTTGTTGAGTTTTAGCTGCTTTTTTTTGCGTACGTTTTACGTAATCCCCAAAAGAAAATGATCTACCGCTTAATTTGTTCGTAAGAAACATAGCTCCACCCACCAAAAACGCAGTAGAAATTAAGAAAAATGCAAAAATAAAGCCTAGAATCGTAACCCCAAAAATAAATATGCCTCTTATGATGCTTAGGATTAAATCCATATACTAAACTCCTATACTAAATGAGGTATTACACTAGAAATAGAGTAAAACAAGATATTATTGCAAAAAACACATCTAAATGAAACCAATGATTAAGCCTGAACTTTTAATAGATTTACTTGGTGGACTAAAGGACCCTCTAACTGGTAGAGAGTTAAAAGGGATTTTAAAATCGCATCACATTAAATCCGAGGGCAGTAAGATTAAAGTCAACTTTCCCCTTGGTTATAAATTAAGTAGTGATGAATTACATGCACTTCAAGACCAAGCCTCCCAAATACTGATTTCAAATAATTTAAATCAAGTTGAACTTAACTTTGATTTAAGTGTTAGAAAACATAAGGTTCAAGCGGGTCTTAGGCCACTAGATAAAGTGAGTAATATTATTGCGGTGGCTTCAGGAAAAGGAGGTGTCGGCAAGAGTACATGTGCGGTAAATATTGCCATAGGGCTAGCTCAATCTGGAGCTAATGTGGGTCTACTTGATGCTGATATTTATGGACCAAGCGTTCCAATTCTAATGGGTCTTGAAGGGAAGCCTGAAATAAACTCAAAGCAAATGATGATCCCTCATTTCAGACACGGCATCTGGACAAATTCATTTGGCTTTCTGATAGGCGAAGATGAGGCCGCAATTTGGCGCGGACCCATGGTTGTGCAGGCTTTAAATCAATTGATATCATTTACAGATTGGCCACAACTTGACTACCTTATTGTTGATATGCCACCAGGTACTGGAGATATTGCCCTTAGTATGTCACAAAAGATTCCCGTTGTAGGTGCAGTTATCATTACAACACCTCAGGATTTGGCTCTTCTTGATGTTAAAAAAGGTGTGGCAATGTTTGAAAAAGTAGGAGTTCCTATTTTAGGCGTCATAGAAAATATGGCTACCTATACTTGTCCAAAATGTGGGCATACAGAATCCATATTCGGACATGAAGGCGGACTGAAACTGTCGAATCAAATGGGGTTGCGGTATTTAGGGGCATTGCCACTTAATATAAAAATAAGGGAAGGATCAGATGCTGGAATTCCAATCACAAAGTCCGAACCAGAGTCGCAAGAAGCTAAAATTTTTAGAAATATTTCGAGACAGATTGCAATATCTATTTCCTCAAGTAGCCTCGATATGACTCATAAGCTGCCTCCCGTTGTGTTAAAAAGTTAAAATCATATGGTATTTAACTTTTGCTTTAGGTAATTTTATGAGACTAGGCACTAGGGTTCTGCAGTGTCTTTTATTTTTCAGTGCTACCTCTACGTTTGCCGCTCATAAACCCGAGGTCTTAATTATTCCTAGCGGACTTTCGCCTGAGGAATTGACCGCCGTTCAAAAAGCAATCAGTGCAGTTGTTCGTCAAGCCGATGACCAAGATGGCGGTGAGGCTGCACGTATTCGTCGAAAAGGGCACGAGTCCGTGGTTACAGCCCTTGCCACTATGGGATATTACGCTCCCGTAGTTACTCTTGAAGTTGGTCAGGATATTGGCGGTGACACTTGGGATATTTCCATAGAAGCAGGTGAGCAAAGCAAAGTAACTCAAGCTACTACGCAATTTGAAGGGGCCATATCAAAGCCTAAGCACGTCACCCGAGTTCAAAGTATTAAAGCATCTTGGGGGTTGCCTGAAGGAAGTGCATTTTTAAATAAAAATTGGTCCAAGTCTAAAAATGATATTTTGGATGTTGTGCTTCAAAGGGACTTTTATCTAGCCCGCCTTAGTCAAACTCGTGCCGTGGTCGACCCTAAGCAGTCCTCAGTTGAGACTTTGGTCGTTATCGATAGTGGACCTGAAGTTAAACTAGGGCATATTGAAATATTCGGGTTACGACGTGTTCCTAGAAAAATTGTAGAAAAGTATCTGAACTACAAGCCAGGTAAACCCTATGATAAGCATGATTTTGATGATTGGGTTAGTCTTCTGCAACAAACAAACTATTTCCGTGGGGTCTTTATAAATCCTATCGTTCCAAACGATCCCAATTTGATGAAAAAAGATGTAGTCGAGTTGCCAGTTCAAGTGAGGGTTACAGAGGCTCCTGCGAGCACATTGGCAGGGTCAATCGGTGTGGATGATAGTGTTGGTCTGCATGCAGAAGCCGTGTATAGACAAAATATCATAATCAAGCAACCACTTGTGATAGAGGGCGGAGCAGGAGTTGATAAGGATGCTCAACGTGCCTACTTCGATGTATATTTTCCTCCGAATCAAAATCATTCTGTTGATAGTATGGGTGTGATGATTCGCAGGTCCAAAATTCACAATGAAAAGGTTTTGAGATTCGGTTTTGGATTTCGTAGAAAGCGCGATTTTAAATTAGATCCCGATAGCAATGTGGAATGGTCAAATGGTTGGGCCATCATGGCTAATCGTGATAGGATTGAGCGTCCTCTTGATAGGAAAAATCCTGAATTTATATTGCCATCTATCGTAGCTACATATGAAGTTGTAAGACGTGATATTAAGTCTAAAGAGGATCCTAGGTCGGGGCATGCTTTTGGCATGGGTGTGGGCATAGGGCATAATTTCAAGCAGCATAAGATGTTCTATAGGGCTTCATTGCGAGGTCAGTATTGGTTTCCAGTAGGTAAAAAAGATGCGATTACAATCCGTGGAGAGATTGGTCGTGTCTGGGCTGGCAAAGATACCCTCTATCCAGATGATTTCGCATATCGTACGGGCGGTGCTCGATCTATACGTGGGTATAAATATTACGGTCTAGGTAAAAACATTGGGGAAACCATAGTTGGGGCTAAAAACCTTGCCGTTCTAAGTGCAGAATACCAAAGATACTTTAACGATACGTTTGGTATGTCAGCTTTTATAGATGTTGGCAATGCGGCTGAAAAACTAAAAGATATGAAACCAAAAGTTGGGGTTGGATTTGGAGCCTTAGTTAAAACTCCTGCAGGTCCGTTAAAAGCGGATTTAGCTTGGGCGATTAACGATAAGAAAATTCGTCTTCACTTTACCCTTGGAGCGTCATTCTGATGAAAACTCTATTTCGCTTCTTTTTAGTTACTTTCTTTTTGCTGATTATTCTATTCGGAGTAGTGGTTTATTCGGTTTTATTTACGAATTTCGGAATAAGAAAAGTTGCTGACCATATATTGCCGTATGCTGGTGTTCATGCGGATGATATACAAGGTACTGTCTGGGACGGTTTGTTGATTGGAAATCTTTTAATTGATAAGCCTACTCTGAAGGTTGATGCACAGGGCATTGCCATAAAGCTAAATTTAGCAAAATTAAAAGATAGACAAATTTATATTGAGTCATTTACTAGTCGCAATTTAAATATGCAAATTGTGGCCAAAGACACAAAAGAAATAGCCGAAGATGTTGCAAAGCAAGTGGACAAAGCAGAAGGTAGCGTTATTGAGTACCCTACATTGCCCGTAGACATTATCGTTGAGAGGGCTAGCCTATATAACTTTGCAATACAGCAAACTGTTAAAAAGGATAATATTTTTAACGAAAGCCCGCCTATGGTCGAAATTGCGGGTAGTGTTGAAAATCTAAAATTAAATTTTCTTAGACGTAAACATCTTGATTTCAATATTGATTCTGAGCTTTCATTGACAGGACAGGGCTATCGCATAACAAGTAAGGTTGTGGGTGAAGGGTCGGGCACGAATCCGTTTGTATGGGATAAGTTAGATTTAAAGGCTGAACTAGATGATAAAAGCTTATTGTTCAATCAAGCCGTTATAGGTAAAGCTCAGATTAGAATCGACTCTAGAAGGCAGATTGACCCACTTGTTGATTTGCTGATCGGGGATAATCAACTTCATATCGACGGTAGCTTGCCTCTTCAAAATGGTGTAAAAACTAAGGGCATCGTTATGCGTGCCACAGCTCCAAAATTAGATAGAATGGCTCCTGGAGCGGGCAAGTCATTAACCCTAGAAGCCACTATTACCGGTGATATACAAAATCACGAATTTAAACTTAATGGCATTTATGTGCCTCTTGAGGACTTTGCACTTGGTGCTGACGATGTGCATATAGACATAGAAGCTACAGGTAAGGGTACTGATAATTCGTGGGCTTCGAGCATATCTAAAATAGATATCCACAACAAAGACAATAAAATTTCTAACAGTTCTCCCATCCCAATTGACATACAATTTGGACCGCCTGCTGAATGGAAAATCGGGCAAGCTACTCTAGTATTTGCCCGCAAAGGCATGACAGATACAGTTATTGTCCATGAATCCACTAATGGCGTTAAAAATCAGATTTTCTCTCAAGGCATCATTAAGGATTTGAAGTACGAAGATCAACTTTTTAATGCAAGATGGGATTTAAAAAAAGCTCCACTTATAGAAACCGATTTGTTCATAACACGTAATGGCGAAGAGGCTTTAGAACTACAAAAAAATCCACTTCTTAATATAAAGGAGTTACACCTAAATCTTAAGGGCACGCCCGAAGAAAAAATAATTGTTAATCTGAATGGAGATGGAGAGTCCACAAAAATTAAAGGTGACTTCGTAATCGATCCAAAAAATATTCTTGGATTTGATACTGGGGAACTAGATATCGAGCTATCAAATGGTACATTACTCAAGGGTAATTTAGGTCCAGACGTTACTGATAAAGAATCGCTTGCAGTTAACTTAAATACAAATCAACTGGATATTGGTCTGCTTTCAGGGGGGCTAGTTAAAGATTCCATAATTAATGGCAATATCGCAGGCGTAATTAAATTTAATAAAAACAAAATTCCTACAAAAGGCAGTCTATATCTAGATATAGATAAGAACAGTAAATGGCTAGGAAAGCCGATTTCAGGTCTTGTTGATTTTAAATTCACACCATTTGATGAAGAAACTGTAGAAAATACTACTATCTTTACGCCTGTACTTTATATTTTTGAAAAAGCCGATGCAAATCTAAAAATAGGCTCCAATACTATCGTCTCAAAAGGTGCGTTTGGTAGACCTAACGATAAGTTAGAAGGAAAGATTGAAGCTTTAAACTTTAAGGAATTATGGCCAACTCTCGAAGGTGCGGCTAAAGTTGAGGGATTTACAACTGGTACGGCTGAACAGCACACAACAAAAGGAAAATTGCAATACGCACCAAAAGGATTTAGCGGTAAAAAACCGCAAGTCATGACGCTTTCAGGTGCCGTTACTGGAGGGTTAATTAGTGAGGATTCTCAAGTAAAGTCGTGGAAGGGCAAATTTACTGAATTAAATTCCGATTTCGATAAATACAATCTAAAAAGTAAAGATGATATTGAAATTGAAATTAATAAGGAACACAGTCTTGCCGAGTTAAGCTGGAAAGTTACCAATGGGTCATTAAATCTTACGATGCCAAATAAGCATGTTATTACCCTTAGTCACATTATTTCTGAGGGTCAGGGCAAAAGATGGAGAACAGCTGGAGAGATTAAAAATGTTGTCATAGATGAACATTTAAAAGAGTTTACCGAAATGTTGGAGTTTAAGGAAAACTCAGGACCTGGCGGTATAGTAGTAAAAAACCCAGCTAGCAAAAATAAAAGCGACCTTAAAATTAATGCTCAGTGGGGCATAGAATTTAATGAGAGTATGCGGGGCGGTATCGTAGTCAATAGGGTGTCTGGTGACTTTGTATTGCCACGAAGTAATAACAAGCACATGGGCATACAGGATTTAAGCCTACAAGCTATTTTTGAGCCTTCAGTAGGTAATAAAAGTGATTTCAAGACAACAATTACCCTAAATACTAAGACTACGGGTCAGCTTAAAATCAATGCGAAAGTGCCATTTGTAGGGCTTCAGCCGTTATTAAGAAGTGGAACAGAAGTTACGGCTACGGGTAAGATTAATGATATTTCATGGGTGTCTGCCTTCACAGATGATTTGCTCGAACTTGGCGGAGAGGCTGATTTTGACATACGTTTACACACAAAATCTGACGGCAATTGGACGACGACTGGGTATTTGAATGCCAAAGATTTAAAAATTGTTGAGGTGGAAAATGGTGTTAGATTTCTAAATGGCACATTGAATTCTCATCTAGATTCAGGACGGTACTTTGTCGATGATCTGACATTTCCAAGTGTTATAAGGGTTAAGCCAAGCGAAGTACGTACAAAAGCGATGTTAGATAAGTTGGGTTCGAAAGGATATTTTTCACTTAGTGGATTTTGGGATTTAGTCGATTCGGTAGGTGAGTTTAAAGTCGACGTTGATAAATATCCTATAGTTCAGCGTTCTGACCGTTTTATTATGGTTAGTGGCAATGGGGCCATTAGCGCACCACTACCTCAAGTTGATATATCGGGTAACTTTACTACAGATACTGGCTTTGCAAGTGTAGATATTTTGGAATCTACTCCAAAACTTGATAGTGATATTATTATCCTAAAAGAGGGTGAGGCGAATCCTGCACCACGTAAAACTGATACCAATCTTAATCTAGATGTGAATTTTAATTTGGGGGATCATTTCCATATCGTAGGTCTGGGTCTTGATTCTAAAGTCAAAGGCTCCCTAAACATAATTAAAAATGATGGACCTATTAAGGCAGTTGGTATGTTCGAGACAGACGGCGGAAAAATTGAAGCCTACGGTCAAAAGTTATCTATCGATAAGGGCGAAATCACCTTTAATGGATCTGTAGAAAATCCAAGCTTTGATATTGAAGCAATCAGAAAAGGTCTTGAGGTGGAAGCTGGAGTGCGGGTTCAGGGGAATGCACGTTTACCTAAAATATCACTGGTATCCTATCCAGATGTAAGTGAGGTTGAAAAACTTTCATGGTTGATTATGGGTAGGGGACCTGATAGCAGTGGTGCCGATTTAGCATTGCTATTATCCATAGGCACTGAGTTGCTTGGGGGTGAGGAGCCACTATATAGACAAATAGGTATTGATAATATCGGTGTGCGTTCAGGAACTGTGGGTGCGAGTGGAGCTATATTGCCACAGAGATCTGTAGCAGACAGTACATCATATAGAGGAAGTGATACTTCTGATCAGCTCCTTTATATCTCAAAACAGGTTACTGAAAATTGGTCGGCAGCACTAGAGCAGTCTATTTCTGGTGGCGGTACAGTTGTGCGTGCGAGCTACAAACTATTTGAAAACATAACCGCAGACATCAAAGCTGGCTCTGTTAATGGTATAGAATTAATCTACAAAAGAGTATTTAAATTTTAGGTCTATATGGGTATCAAAAACGATAAATGGATTCGTGAACACGCTTTAAAGGGCATGATTACGCCTTATGAGGCAGGTCAGGTGCGGTTTTTAGAAGATAGAAAAATCGTAAGTTATGGCACAAGTAGTTATGGCTACGATGTACGTTGTGCACGTGAATTCAAAATATTTACAAACATTAATTCCACAATCGTAGATCCAAAAAAGTTTGATGAAAAATCTTTTATTGATTTTGAGGGGGACGTGTGCATAATCCCACCAAACTCTTTTGCACTTGCACGGACTGTAGAGTATTTTAAGATTCCTCGTGATGTACTCACAATTTGTTTAGGAAAAAGCACCTACGCACGTTGTGGAATTATTGTAAATGTCACACCACTTGAGCCTGAATGGGAGGGTCACGTGACTTTGGAGTTTTCGAATACGACACCATTGCCAGCGAAAATATATGCAAATGAAGGGTGTGCACAGTTTTTATTTTTAGGTGGGGATGATGTTTGCGAGGTATCCTATAAGGACCGCGGAGGCAAATATCAAGGCCAAGAAGGCGTGACACTTCCACGAATCTAAATGTCGACATCTATCTCATATGATGTTGTGATTCTAGGGGCTGGAGCTGCAGGGCTTATGTGTGCTTCGCAGCTTGCTGGCACTTCTATTAAAGTTTGCGTTTTAGATCATGCACGTAAATTAGGCGAAAAGATACGTATAAGTGGTGGCGGTCGATGCAATTTTACGAATCGCTATGTCAGCGAAAAAGACTACTATACGAGAAATCCGCAATTTCCACGTTATGCATTAAATGCCTACAAGCCAAGGGATTTTTTAAACTTAGTTCAAAAGCATAATATCGCCTGGGTACTGAAAAATGGTGTTCAGTACTTTACTCGTGATGGAAGCCATGCAATTATCAATATGCTTCTAGAAGAAAGCTCCTGTCCTAATATTGAAATTCGTCATCCAGTGCGGATTTTCGATGCTCAAAAGGATAGCGATTTATTTAGTATATCCACCGATATAGGGAAGATTAGATGCTCCTATTTAATCGTGTCCATGGGCGGGCTGGCAGCTCCAGCTGTAGGTGCTAGCGATTTTGGATTATCTATAGCAAAAAAATTTGGTCATCATGTTGTAGGCCCAAAACCTGCACTCGTACCTCTTATATTTGATATTGATAATTGGAAGCCATATTCGGAATTAGCTGGAATCAGTATAAAAGCCTCTATAAATCTCGATGGTGCTCAGTTTGAGGACGATATGCTGTTTACGCACAAGGGATTATCAGGTCCTTTGATTCTTAATATTTCTACATATTGGAATGAGGGCGATGAACTTAAGATTAATCTATGCCCTAATGTGGATTTGTCCTCTGTGCTTATAGAAGCTTCTAAATTGGGCAATACCAAACCTATATCCGTGCTTGAGCAGTATTTACCTAAAAGGTTGGCAATGGTGCTTGTGGGGGTATTGCCACCAAATAAAAATTTATCGGAAATTGGTCATAAAACCATAAAGCAGTTCGCAGATTCGATTCATAATTTTCGTGTAAATCCTGCAGGTACGCAGGGATACAAAAAGGCAGAGGCTATGTCAGGCGGGGTTGATACGAAGCAGATAGACCCTAAAACAATGCAAAGCTTTAATGTGGAAGGACTATATTTTATCGGCGAGGTTTTGGATGTGACGGGTCACTTGGGAGGTTTCAACTTTCAGTGGGCATGGTCGAGTGCCTATGTTTGTACACAAGCACTCAAGCGGTTATCGCAACAATCAGCCAAATAAATGCTTCTCTGCGATTCGTGTGCCTTCTACTAGGCTCTCTAACTTCGCCCACGCAATTTGATGATGTAGTCGGCCGCCCAATCCGCAGTCCGTGGATACGATAAGGTTTTCAGGACCAACCAATTCAGCAAAACGTATAACACGCTCTGCCACGAGTTCTGGATGTTCTACTACGTTTGTGCTGTGGCTTACAACTCCAGGCACAATTTTTGCCCCTGGTGGCAATGTATGGTCCTTCCACAATGTCCATTCATGAGCATGTCGGGGTGATGCTGCTTCAAAGCTGTATGCCCCTGCATTAACAGCCAAACACTGATCTACGATATCTTTAAATGCAATATCCGTTGTATGTGGACCATGCCATGATCCCCAGCAGATATGCAAACGTACAAGCTCCCGAGGTATGCCTTCTATTGCACGATTTATAGCATCGATACGAAGCTGCAACCATTTTTGGTAGTCTTCTACTGAAGGCTCTGGATTAATCTGATCCCACGATTCCGCAAGGTCAGGGGCATCTAACTGAACAATAAATCCTGCATCTGTAATCGCTTTATATTCATGAGCCATAGCCCTAGAACAAGCATCTAGCACTTCCTCGTCCGATGAATAAAATTCGTTTTTAATACGTGCACAAGACCCAGGAGAAAGTGCAGCTATGAACCCTTGCTTTACACCGTATTTTTCAAAGGCTTTTTTCATCAGATTTATATCTGTCTGAACTTGCTCTAGACCAATATAAGTAAGTTCTCCAGTTATCTTAGGATTGCCCACTTTTTTGCGTCCTGTAAATATGCCTGAGTCGGGATCTTCGTATGCTTCTTTAAATTTAACTCGATCACGACGATCCTGAAATGATGTCAGCTTGATATCACCTGGGGCGGAGCGAACAATATCCTGATTGGCCCAGCGATCTTCGTCAGTTAAAGTTAGACCACCAAGTCGACTAAACGAATAATTCCACCAAGCACCGTAATCAACAGCCCCACTAGTAATATGCCCATATTCACCTTCATTTATGATATCTAGTCCAATATCTACTTGACGCTTTACAACTTTATCTACGGCTTCTTGCAGGATATCGAAAAATTCATCGTTACTGATATCGTTTGTCGCTCTACGGTCATTAGCAGCCAGAAGTTCAGGGGTTCTAGGCAATGAGCCCACATGGGTTGTTAGAATTTTATGTGTCATATCAGTAATCCTATGTTTTTTCTAAATATACTCTTTATGATTTATTGGAACAATTATATTCAAATAAAGAAAAGTCATAAGATACAATTAATGGTTATATTTTGGAGATTTTATGAGTGCAAAACGTACGCAACTTTATGACCTACATATAGAATCAGGAGCAAAATTAATCGATTTTGGTGGATGGGAGATGCCCGTCTCATACGGATCTCAAATAGAAGAACATAAAGCGGTACGGACAAACGTGGGCATGTTTGATGTTTCTCACATGTTGCGTATCGACTTATCTGGAACACGTATCGTAGATTTTTTGCGTAAGCTTCTTTCAAACGACATTTTAAAAATATCTGAATCCCCTGGAAAAGCCCTATACTCCTGCATGCTGAACGAGGAGGGCGGAATTATTGATGACCTTATTACCTATTATGTTGATGATGGTGACTGGCGTTTAGTAGTAAATGCTGGATGTGCTGATTCGGATCTCGAGTGGATTTCAAAGCAAGCTCGTGCATTTGAGGTTCAAGTTACATCACGTCGCGATTTGGCAATGATTGCCATCCAAGGTCCTCTTTCTCAAGAAACCCTATCCAAGGCACTCCCCGAGGATGTTGATCTCTCAGTTATAAAGCCATTTTCATGTAAGCAAGTTGGTGAATTTTTCTTAGGACGTACAGGTTATACGGGAGAGGATGGATTTGAAATCTCTGCAAAACCTGATTTAATCATTAATTTATGGAAGCGTTTGGTGTCACTTGGTGTACAACCATGCGGACTTGGAGCAAGGGATACATTGCGTCTTGAGGCTGGGATGAATTTATATGGTTCTGATATGGATACAAGTACCCAACCATCAGAGAGTGGCTTGCAGTGGACAGTTTCACTTAAAGATGAAGAACGTGATTTTATTGGTCGATCAGCTTTAGATAACTCTCGCAAAAAATCATTTTTAGGTATTCGCCTTTTAGGACGTGGTGTTATGCGCTCTCATATGAAAGTTCGTACTGCTGATGGCGCTGAAGGTGAAATTACAAGCGGAACCATGTCCCCTTCATTAGGATATTCAATAGGTTTTATTCGCATGCCGTTTGGCACAGAGCCTAATCAAAAAGTTGAAGTAGATATTCGCGGAAAATGGCATGAAGCGGAATTGGTCAAATTGCCATTTGTTAAAAACGGAAAAGCATTAGTTTAAGTTTAAAGGTTTAAGTTTAAAGGAAATTTTATGAACCTACCTACAGATCGTAAATATACAAAAACACACGAATGGGTAAAAAAAGAAGGAGACTTCTTTTTAGTCGGAATCACAGACGATGCTCAGGATCAGCTTGGTGACTTGGTATTCGTAGGTGATGCAAAAGTTGGGGAAACTTTAAAAGCAGGAGATACGGCTGCTGTAGTTGAGTCCGTAAAGGCTGCTTCTGATATTTATGCCCCTTTAGATGGAGAAATCGTTGAATTTAATGAGGCATTGGATTCTGATCCAACTTTAATTAATCAGGATGCTTATGCTAACTGGATATTCAAAATTAAAGCTAGTGATGCCTCTCAATTTGATAGTTTACTTAACTCTGAACATTACGAGGCTTAATAACATATGAGTTTACCAGTTGGGATTTACGGGCCATGGGTTAGTTATTCAAGGCCTCTAATAGTTCTTAAGTCTTTCAAGGATAGACATATTGGTTTGAGTTCAGAGGCTCAAGACGAGATGCTGGCCGAGCTTGGGTACGATTGTCTTGAATCCTTTATAGAAGATGTAGTTCCAAATTCAATTTTTGATCCTGAAAGATTAGGTGGAGCATTATATTCTTACTCTGGGACAAGCGAGGAAGAAGCACTTAATGAAATATCTAAGATAGCATATGAAAATAAGCCAATAGTTAATTATATTGGTCAGGGATACTACGGCACATTCACTCCAAGTGTTATTAAAAGAAATATATTAGAAAACCCAGCTTGGTACACAGCCTACACTCCATATCAACCCGAGATATCACAGGGGCGACTCGAAGCACTTCTGAATTTTCAGACTATGGTGTCGGATTTGACAGCATTACCAATAGCAAATGCATCACTACTAGATGAAGGAACGGCAGCGGCTGAAGCGATGCTTGTAATGTATCGATCAGCCAAGAACAAAAGTAAAACATGCTTTGTTTCAAAATATCTACATCCTCAAACGATAGAGGTCCTCAAAACTAGGGCGGCCCCTCTTGGAATAGATCTCGAAATTGGCGATGAATTTGACGGCTTCGGAAATTGCTTTGGCGTTATTCTTCAATACCCACGAACTAATGGTGCCATCTACGACTATTCCGAAGAGGTGCAAAAAGCACATGGTTTAGGTGCACTAGTTGCTGTTGCTACCGATTTATTGGCACTTACATTGCTTAAACCGCCTGGAGAGTGGGGTGCAGACATTGCATTCGGGAACTCTCAACGATTCGGTGTGCCTATGGCTTTTGGTGGTCCTCATGCCGCATTTTTTGCTGTTAACGAAAAATTAAAGCGTGCCATTCCAGGGCGATTAGTAGGAGTGTCAGTTGATGCTCAGGGTGCTCCTGCCCTTAGGTTGGCAATGCAAACGCGAGAGCAACATATTAGACGTGAGAAAGCCACTTCCAATATTTGTACTGCTCAAGCTCTTTTAGCGATTATGGCAAGTATGTATGCCGTATATCATGGTCCTGATAATTTAAGGAATATAGCTCTTCAGATATTTCAGGCTACTGATGATTTTGCTAAGTATCTAACTAAAATAGGTTATAAAGTACTGACTAAAAGATATTTTGATACCATCTCTATCGATTGCCCTTGGGCTCAGGATTTAGTTGCTGATTTAGCAAAAGAAGGTGCAAATATTCGTCTTGTCGATTCTAAAACCGTATCTGTAAGTTTTGATGAAGTGAATTGGTTAGACGGTTATAGCTTGGGTGAATTGTTTTTTGAATCTGCTAAAAAATACGGCAAGAATTATTTATTTCCTTTAAATGAGAATGCAACACTAAATAGTGGAAATGAGAGTGCGAACCAGGTATTTAATAATAAGTTAGGTCATTTAGTTAGAACCTCTAAATTTCTATCTCACTCTATATTCAATACATATCACTCAGAAACTCAACTTATGCGATATATGCGTAAGTTGTCCGATAAGGATTTGGCTTTGGACCGTACAATGATTCCATTAGGTTCATGCACCATGAAGTTAAATTCAGCTTCATCGATGATTCCGATAACAATGTCTGAATTTGCAAATATGCACCCATTTGCACCAAATGAGCAAGCAACTGGATATGGAACGCTTATAGATCGGCTTACAAACCTAATGAAAATGGTTACGGGATATGATGCGTTTTCATTTCAACCGAATTCTGGTGCTGCAGGTGAGTATGCGGGGTTACTAACTATCCGTGCATATCATGAGGCAAATGGTGAGGGTCATCGCAATATCTGCTTAATTCCAGCTTCTGCACACGGTACAAATCCAGCTTCTGCCGCTATGGCGGGTTATCAAGTTGTTATTATTAATACGACTAAAGACGGCTATGTTGACGTTGATGACCTTAGGGATAAACTAAATGAGATGGGTGCACAGGTAGCTGCATTGATGATTACCTATCCATCTACTCATGGTGTATTTGAAGATAATATTATTCAAATATGTGATTTGGTACATATGGCTGGGGCTCAAGTCTATCTAGATGGGGCAAATATGAATGCAATGGTAGGACTTGCTGCACCAGGATTGTTTGGTTCAGATGTTTCTCACTTTAACTTGCATAAAACCTTTGGTATTCCTCATGGTGGAGGTGGACCGGGAGTAGGTCCAATAGGTGTTAAAAAGCATCTTGCCCCTTATTTGCCAGGCATCTTAAATGAGCGGGGAGTACTTACAGATTCTGATGAGCCAGGTCCTGTATCGTCTGCACCATTTGGATCGGCTGGGATATTGCCAATTCCATATATGTACTTAAACATGCTTGGATCGCAAGGGTGCATACTTTCTTCAATTTGTGCGATTTTAAATGCAAACTATATTGCACATAAATTGGAAGGCTATTATCCAATTTTGTATACGGATAAGAAAGGTTTTGTAGCCCATGAGTGTATTATCGATCTGCGTCCAATCAAGGATTCATGCGGTGTTACGGTGGATGATGTAGCTAAACGTTTGATGGACTATGGTTTCCATGCACCTACCATGAGCTTTCCTGTGCCAGGAACGCTTATGATTGAACCCACTGAATCTGAAGATATAGGGGAAATTGAGCGTTTTATCAATGCCATGATTCAAATTCGCAAAGAGATTACTCAGATAGAATCGGGTGCTGCTGATTCTACAGACAATCTGTTGAAAAATGCCCCTCACACAGCACAAATGATAGCTTCAGACAACTGGACTCATCCATATTCACGACAAGAAGCTGCATTTCCAGAGGGAGTAGATCCTGCAACTAAATATTGGTGTCCTGTAGCTCGTGTGGATAATGCATATGGTGACAGGAATTTGATTTGTACATGTCCTCCAATGGAGGCTTATAAATAATATGCGTCAATACGAAGATTTTATGCACCATGTATTTGAAACTGGTGTGGATAAAACTGATAGAACCGGAACGGGAACTAAGTCTGTATTCGCTTATCAAATGCGTTTTGATTTGCAAGAAGGCTTTCCAATGGTCACTACGAAGAAACTTCATCTAAAAAGCATTATCTATGAACTGTTATGGTTTTTGCGTGGAGATTCAAATGCCAAATGGCTCCAAGAAAGAGGCGTTTCAATTTGGAATGAGTGGGCCGATGAAAATGGTGAACTAGGTCCAATATATGGGGTGCAATGGAGAAGCTGGCCAGCACCCGATGGCACGAAAATCGATCAGATTTCACAAGTTGTCGATCAAATAAAATCCAATCCAGACTCACGCAGGTTGATAGTGAGTGCATGGAATGTAGGGCTTATACCTCAAATGAAACTGCCTCCATGCCATGCTTTTTTTCAATTTTATGTAGCTGAGGGTAAGCTTTCATGCCAGTTATATCAACGAAGTGCTGATATATTTTTAGGTGTACCTTTTAATATTGCAAGTTACTCATTACTCACACATATGATTGCACAACAGTGCAATCTCGATGTGGGTGAATTTATATGGACAGGTGGTGACTGCCATATATACTCAAATCACTTTGAACAAGTGAAGGAGCAACTGTCACGCGATCCATATCCATATCCAAAACTTCATATAAAACGTAAACCAGAAAGTATCTTCGATTATGAATTTGAAGATTTTGAAGTGTTGGACTATCAACATCATCCACATATAAAAGCTCCTGTAGCAGTATAGTTATGCCTAAAATTTGTCTTATCGTTGCATATTCTGAAAACCATGCTATTGGTCTTAACGGTGATATGCCGTGGAGGCTTAAAGGTGACCTTGCCTATTTCAAAAAAACCACAATGGGGTGTCCCATTATCATGGGTCGCAAAACGCGTGACTCGCTCGGTAGGCCATTGCCAGGCAGGATAAATATTGCAATTTCACGGGATGCAGACTATTTTGCAGAGGGGACGGTAGTATTGCCATCCTTAGAACAATCGTTGGAATATGCAAATAATAATTCTGATGCCTCGAAAATTTTTATAATAGGAGGTGGGCAGATTTACAAACAGGCATTGCCCGTAGCGGATAAAGTATACGCAACTGAAATTCATAAGAGTTTCGAAGCGGATACATTTTTTCCACAACTTGATAAATCGCAATGGACCGAAGTTTCAAGAGATCCTCAGCCTGAGGAAAACGGTCTTGCGTACGATTTCGTGGTTTACGAAAAGAAGGAGTTTTAAGTGAATCTTGAGGAGTTAAAGTTAGCTGTTATCGGATTAGGCTATGTTGGTCTGCCACTTGCAGTTGAATTTGGAAAAAAACGTGATGTATTAGGTTTTGATATTAATCAGAAGCGCATCGAACAGCTAATGAAGGGAGAGGATATAACTCTCGAAGTGGATAATTCAGAATTGGCAGAAGCTAAAAATTTAAATTTTTCCTGCAATCCTGAGGATTTAAGAGATTCCAATACTTACATTGTAACCGTCCCAACTCCAATCGATGAGCATAAAAGTCCTGACTTTACTCCATTGGTAAAAGCTAGTGAAACTATTGGTGCTTACCTCAAAAAAGGGGATATCGTAATCTACGAATCTACTGTATACCCTGGAGCTACAGAGGAAGTTTGTATCCCTGTCTTAGAAAAAGTATCTGGCCTTAAATATAACGTGGATTTCTACGCAGGATATAGTCCTGAGCGCATAAATCCAGGTGACAAACAGCATAGAGTTTATAACATTAAAAAAGTCACTTCAGGTTCTACTCCAGAAGTCGCTCAAGTTGTAGATGATTTGTATAAATCCATTATTACAGCAGGCACACACAAAGCTTCATCAATTCGTGTTGCAGAGGCAGCTAAAGTTATAGAAAACACTCAGCGCGACGTTAATATTGCATTGATTAATGAGCTTGCACTTCTTTGTAATAGGCTTGGAATCGATACTGAGGACGTACTTGAAGCGGCTGGCACAAAATGGAACTTTTTGCCATTTAGACCAGGGCTTGTAGGTGGTCATTGTATAGGTGTGGATCCATATTATTTAACTCATAAAGCTCAATCAATTGGCTATCACCCTGAGATTATTTTGGCTGGTCGTCGTCTTAATGATTCGATGGGTAGATATGTTGTTGAGCAGTTAGTTAAGGCGATGACTAAGAAAAACATTAAAGTTGTTGGCAGTCATGTGCTTGTTATGGGTCTTACATTTAAAGAAAACTGCACGGATATTAGAAATACACGTATTGTCGATATAGTTAAAGAATTGGGCGATTACAACATTGTAGTAGACGTGTATGATCCATGGGTAGATCCAGAAGAGGCTATGCAAGAGTATGGCATCAAAACAGTGGATTCAGTTAGTGACGGTCAGTATGACGGCATCATACTTGCTGTAGGTCATAAGGAATTCCGCGAAATGGGCGTCGATAAAATACGTGCTCTCGGAAAGGAAAATCACGTACTTTACGATTTGAAGTATGTGCTTGATAAAGAAGACTCTGATATCAGACTTTAGGCTTTTGTATAGTCAAACATTAGTGGGGTTCCGAGAAGCCCCAACTTAATGAGGACCGAATTTACTTTTGGTGGGCTCAAGGTCTTTCAAATCTATGGCTCGGTCCTTAAGTCGTTCCTCATGATCCTCTAGTACGGCAATCGTAAAATCCAGTAGTTTACAAAGCTCTTCTTCGGAAGTTGCCTCGATAACAATTGTTAATTTCTGCTCCGTATTAGATGGTCGCATAAGCAAAAATCCGCCTTCTATCTCGATACGTAACCCGTCTATTTCAGTAAAAGAGATGGGGTTTAGATTCTTTTGAGCAGAATCTTTTACATGCAAAAGTAGTCCTTTGACTAGCTCCCTTGGATATGGAATTCTAATTTCAGGTACCATTAAATCATGTGGTAGATGTTCAAAAGCCTCTGGTCCAACTTCTTCTATAAATCTTAAAAATCTAAATCCAGAATAGACCGCATCATTTAAAATAAGTCCATCCTTCTTGAAGTAGTAATGACCACTATATTCTCCTCCAAAAAGAGCACCCTCAATTTGTGCAACTTTCTGCATCATATTTGAATGCCCTGTTTTAGATAAATGTGGCAATGCCCCCGCCGCCTCAATCTCTCTTTGTATATGCCGACTTGATTTTATGTCATACACTATATGCACGGGTTTCGCAGGGTCATAATCAGAGTAAGACTTATAAAATTTCATCATCTCTCGAATTAAAAAAATAAACACCCTATCAGACCCTATAATCTGACCTTGATAGTCCACAACTCCCAATCTATCAGCATCTCCGTCAAATGCCAGCCCGATATCGCATCCATGTTCAACTACAAACTTACGCAACTGCATTAAATTATCGGGAACAGAGGGGTCGGGATGATGATTTGGAAACGCACCGTCTGGTATGCAGTTAAGTTCTAAAACCTCATGCCCCATTTTTTCGTATAACTCACGGGCAATGAGACCCGCAACGCCATTGCCACCATCAATAGCAATTTTTAATATGTACTTTTCCTGACAATAATCGGGCTCGCTAAGCAAAGCGTTTATATACTCGCTATTTTCGATTTCTTCGATAGGAGGCTGCTCAAAAATTTCCTCACTATAATGCAGGAATTTGAAGTCAGCATCTGCGAGTCGTTTCATGTTGTAAGCTATAAGCTTTATAGTCTCAGAATCTATGGGTAACGAATCGCAATAAATTTTGAATCCATTAAACCCAACAGGGTTGTGGCTGGCTGTTATATAAATAATAAGCCCGTAATTTTTATGGATATTATGAATAGCTAAAAGCCCAGGATGTTCCAACCCAGCAAACTGTATGTGCTCACTTTTAACCCGGGTTTTAAGTGCGTTATATAGGGCTTTGGCTAGCTCTGGTCCCCCCTCACGTGCATCATGGGCAATTAATACGCTACCTATGTTTTGGGGTGGCAATACCTCCATAAGAGCAAACCCAAGCAAATACGCAAATTGGGGGTTGATTTCGTCAGGATAGTGTCCACGAATATCATATTCCTTGAATACATTTAGTGGGATCGTCGTGATTAACATAGGGTTTTCTTGAAATTAAACTTAATATAAATTATTGTAAAATCAAATTTTTAATTACATTGCACAGATATGTCATTAGTAGAAGATTTAGTTGCATTAGTTGGAAGTGAGCATGTGCTTACGGGAGAGGAAGCTAGTCCTTATCTTACAGATTGGCGTAATCGTTATACAGGTAAATGTTTAGCTGTAGTAAAACCAGCGGACACTCAGGAGTTGGCTGATGTTGTTAAATTATGCCAGCAAGCTGATGCTCCCATGGTACCACAAGGCGGTAATACTGGTTTGTGCGGCGGAGCGACTCCTTCTAATAAAGGTGATGCAGTAGTAATTCTTCTATCTCGCATGAATAAAGTGCTTGATATCGATACAGCTAACGATACGATGACGGTTCAAGCTGGCTGTATATTACAAGATGTGCAAGCTGCTGCAGATAAAGCAGGTCGTTTGTTCCCACTAAGTCTTGGAGCTGAGGGTAGTTGCACGATTGGCGGTAATTTAGCGACTAATGCTGGGGGCACTCAGGTTCTTCGTTACGGTAATGCACGGGATCTTTGCCTTGGCCTTGAGGTTGTTACGGCTGAGGGTGATATTGTTAATACGCTAAAGTCTTTGCGCAAAGATAATACTGGCTATGATTTACGTAATTTATTTATTGGCAGTGAGGGCACTTTAGGTATTATTACAGCTGCTACATTAAAACTATTTCCAAAGCCAGCGGCTGTTACTACGGCATTCTTAGCACTTGAGGGTTTTGAGCAAGCCATTCAGGTTTTAAACAGATCTAAAAGGCAGTTTGATGCAGCATTAACAGGATTTGAATTGATTTCGGATTACTGTTTATCTATTGTTCAAAAGCACTTATCTCATATCAGGATACCTTTTGCTGTGGATACAGCTCCATGGTATGTTTTGATGGAGATTTCTGATTCTGAGAGTGAGGAGCACGCACGTGAGATGTTTGAGCGTGTGATAGGTGATGCATTTGAAAATAATGAGATTATAGATGCGGTGATTGCCGAGTCTATCCAACAAAGCAATGAGCTATGGCATCTTCGTGAAGCAGTACCATTGGCTGAAGCAGAAGTGGGTAAGGCTATTAAAAACGATATCTCAGTTCCCGTTTCTAAAATGGATGAGTTTGTAAAAATTACTAATGCTAAGCTTCAGGAATTTATGCCTGGTATTCAGATGAGTGTTTTCGGACATTTAGGGGACGGTAATCTTCATTACAATGTTTGCCCACCAGAAGATGAAAGAAAGGCGGATTTTCTTACTCATCAAGATGAAATTTTTAAAATTGTTTTTGATTCAGTGCATGATTTTGATGGATCGATTTCTGCGGAACATGGTATAGGTCAACTAAAAAGGGATATATTGCCAGAATATAAAGACGAGAATGCGATGTGGATTATGCGTAAAATTAAGCGTGCTTTGGATCCGTATTCACTTCTCAATCCAGGCAAAGTTATAAGCAGTGTTGAAATTAATTCATAAAGCCCTTACTGGATTTTTACTTACTACAAGTGTATACGCACTAGATACAAGCTCGGTGGATATTAGCTTATCCACCAACTCTATATCTAATACTCAGAACAAAAAAAACCTCGAAGAGCTTCTAAAAGAGCATACGGAACAAGTTAGAAAACTAGTACAAAAAAAATCTAACATCGTCGATCCCGATGAAGTCTACCAAGTTATGCTTATAGAGATGGCTTTGATAGACGAAGACTATGATGAGTATGTAAGGCTAGTGTCGCGATTTTCTAAGCAGCACAGGCTTTATCCAGAGTATATAAAAATCGCCCTTATGTCCTTGCCTATGACTAGTAGGACAGAAGAGATATTAGAGCCAGCTAAAAAATTATATAAGCTTGAGCCTGACTCAAAACCCCTACAGGCTCTGATGGGCCTTTTGTTTTCCATATCTGGTAGATATGATGATTTAGAAGAGATTCTAAGCAAAAACATAATTTTCAAAAAAAATATGTCTGATGAGGAAATTGATCAGATTTTAGAAAGCCTTAGTGGAATTTTAAAAATTATGCCCGAGCAAACTAAGGCTTTAGAAATCTATCAAAAATATACTCAAGACTTAATACATAAAACTCCTATGTATTGGAGATATTTAGCAGAGTTTTCATTAACGGCTAAAAACTACGCAAAGGCATGGGATGCAGCCCTTAAGCACTTCGATACAGCACAAGATAGAAGCGAAGCTATAGAAATTATTTATGCTTTTCTAGCATTGCCAGAGTATAGGCAGAGAGCATATGAAAAAATTCGTTTCTATAATTTAATGAGTGAAAATCCTCTGTATGAAAATACAGAGCTGGCCATGTTACTGCATTCAGATGAGAAATCTCGTCCGCTTGCCCACGATTTTGCCAAATGGCTTAGAAAAACATATCCCGATGTTCCACAATATATTCTTGTAGATGCATTGATGTCATACATTGAATACGATGACACCAGTGCTTTGAGGTATGTTGATGAGTACATGGGCATTGCCACACAAAAGCTTAAGGACGATCCAGATAACGATTCGCTATTGTCTAGTATGGATAGGGCGATTTTAATTAAGTTAGATATTCTGATTAGGGAGCCTAATAATAAGGATTTCAAGGAGATTCTGCGTTTGTTGGCGGAATTGCCTGAAGATAAATATGAGTTCAAATACTATATCGCTAAATCAGAGGCATTAATGCACACTTGGAGGGTGCCTGAGGGGTTGGCTTTGCTTCAGGACACGATTATAAGATTTCCAGAATATGCACAACCAGCAATTTCTTATGGGACTAGAACTTTAATTGATGTTGGACGCACGCAAATGGCCTTGGATTTAGTTAAGCCATATTATGAAGCGAATCCGAAGTCTGGTGTCTACAGTGAGCTGACGGCATGGGCTTATCAAGCGAGCGGTAATACGAAAAAGGCTGAGGAGGTTTACAGGCTATGTCTTAAGCATAATCCTGATAATGTTCCATGCCTAAACGGTTTGGGATATATGTTTGCGGACTTAAACTACAACTTGGATGAGTCTTTGGATCTTTTAAGAACCGCTTCATCTCTTGAACCCAACAGTCCGTATATTAAAGATAGTTTGGGCTGGATTTACTATAAACTTGGTATGGCCGATATGGCTTTGATGTATATTTCTGATTCATATTCTGATGTACCCATGGCTGAAACAGCTGCACATTTAGTTGAAATTTATTATGTGATGGGTGATATAAATAAAGCTAAACAAGTCGCTAAAGAAGGGCTTAAACTCTACCAATATAACGACTATTTGCCTAACACCCTTAGAAAATTAAAATTGGATTTAAATCAGGGCTCACATGAAAATCATTAATAAATTTTTATTTGTTGCATTTGTCGCATTTGTCGCAACTTTGGCTTCTTGTGCAAGCGTTGAGGGTCCTCAAAACGCTATCGTTGCGGACGGGCAGAAAGGGGCGAAGGAGCAAAGCGTATCGAGTCCTCAAGAAGCCTCAGAAATCACAAGGCATGGCAAATTTGTTTTGAACACCTTTGATAAAGCCGAAGATAGATACAAAAATTCACTAAGCGGAAATTTTGATTGGATCGACTCAAATGGGCTTCTGCTCTTAACCTTAACGGCAACTACAGGGCAAACTATTGCCACCATAAAGGTTAACTCTGTTGAAGCGGTCCTTACAGATGCTAAGGGTCAGGTTTTAGAGGCTTCGACTGCGGAGGAGCTTATGGTCCGTGCCGTCGGACAAAAAATGCCAGTTAGCGATATTAGAAATTGGATTCGCGGAAAAATATCCTCAAATGCAAGTAATGTAAAACGGGATTCAAACTCTAGAATAGTTGAATTTATGCAATCTGATTGGAACGTTCAGCTTTTGTCTTATGATGCAGTTGGTCCAAAGCGAGTGAACTTACATCAAGATAAAGATGGCATTGTGACCACGATTCGCATATCGGCTCGTTAGTCGGTGGTTTGTTTTGAAAAGTCTTCTAGTTCCTGCTCCTGCAAAATTGAATCTTTTTTTGCACCTTGCGGGTCGTAGGTCTGATGGCTACCATAATCTTGAATCTGTTTTTGTACTGATTGATTATTGTGATTACTTGCAATTTGAAACTACAGACGACCACCAAATCAAAGTACTACCGCAGATAGAGGGAGTACCTACAGAAGATAATCTAATTTTTAAAGCAGCTTCAACACTTCAAAAATTGGCGAATGAAAGAAGTATTGCCACCCCTGGAGTACGGATTAATCTTACAAAAAATATTCCTATGGGCGGAGGACTCGGAGGCGGTTCGAGCGACTGTGCAAGTACATTAATGGCGCTGAATTATCTGTGGGATTTAAATCTGTCAGAAGAACAGTTGCGGATTATTGGTCTGAAACTTGGGGCGGACGTACCATTTTTTATCGGTGGCAATACCTCCTTTATCCAAGGTATAGGCGAAGAGCTTCACGATTTTGATGTAGACGGCTTATGGTTTTTGGTTATAGAACCAGATTTCAGTATACCGACTGTTGAAATTTTTACGCATCCAGACTTAAATCGAAATTACCGTAGCCTAAGTAGTAAAGAATTAGAAGATGCGAAAGTGGCTTTAAGTAAGGCATATTTTTGGGGGAGTAATTATTTAGAATCTGCAGCATTTAAAATTTACCCTCAACTTCAAAATATTGTAGATTCTGCTTATCCTATAAAGCTTAGAATGAGTGGCTCAGGATCCTGTTTGTTCGCAATGTTTCTGTCAGAAGCCGAAGCAATAAAATCCCTATCGGATTTAAATGCCCTAATCCATAAGTTGTCTCTCCCAATTCGTAAACTATCGGTTTATAAGCAACTAAGTAAGCACCCAATTAAAGATGTGTTGTAAATTAGCAATTTATTTGTGAGAAGTTTTATTAGTGTTAGCGAATTTAATTGGCAAATGTTGGGGATTGTCTTAAAATCATTTTCTTAGTGCTTTTTTAGTGCTAAATGATTGGGGCGTCGCCAAGCTGGTTAAGGCACCGGATTTTGATTCCGGCATGCGAAGGTTCGAATCCTTCCGCCCCAGCCATCTACTTCTTTACACTTACACATGTGACATATATATCATGGCTCAAAATAACTTCATGATCTTCACGGGCACGGCAAATCCACGCCTTGCTATAGATGTGGCTAATCACCTTAATATGTCCCTAGGGAAGATGACTGTAGGTCGTTTTTCGGACGGTGAAGTTATGGTTGAGATTCTTGAGCATGTGCGAGGTCGAGATGTATTTGTACTTCAACCTACATGTGCACCTACAAACGATAATCTGATGGAGATTATGGTTATGGTTGATGCACTTCGAAGAGCCTCTGTTGGCAGTATTACAGCTGCTATACCATATTTTGGATACGCACGTCAGGACCGCAGACCTCGTTCGGCACGTGTAGCTATTACAGCTAAAGTAGTGGCTAATATGCTTCAGTCTGTCGGTGTAAATCGTGTGCTTACTATGGATTTGCATGCAGATCAAATCCAAGGCTTTTTCGATATCCCAGTAGATAACATTTATGCATCGCCAGTTATCGTGGCTGATATATTACGTCGCGACTTATCGAACTTAGTCGCTGTATCACCTGATGTTGGAGGTGTTGTTAGGGCTCGTGCTCTAGCTAAGCAGCTTGAAGCAGAGCTTGCTATTATCGATAAGCGTCGCCCGAAAGCAAACGTTTCAGAAGTTATGAATATTATCGGAGACGTAGACGGACGTACTTGTATCATTATCGATGATATGGTTGACACTGCTGGTACTTTATGTAAAGCTGCTCAAGCCTTAAAAGAAAGAGGAGCAGCCACAGTTTACGCATATTGCACGCACCCAGTTTTATCGGGGGCTGCAGTAGAAAGAGTAACCGAATCAGTTATAGATGAGCTAGTGGTTACTGATACTATTCCGCTTTCGGCTGAAGCTACTGCCTGCGAGAAGATTCGCCAGTTATCTACAGCTTCTTTATTGGGCGAAACAATTTCTCGCATTTCTTCTGCAGAATCTGTTAGCTCCATGTTTGCGGAGTATTAGGATTTTTGTTTTTCCTGCTGGTCGCGGCAGGATTAGTGGGGTGATTTCACCCTTTTTTTAACTTTTTGTTTTGGAGTTATCCATGAAATTTACAGCTAAAGCACGTAGCGTACAGGGATCGAGTGCGAGCCGCCGCCTGCGCCGTGAAGGTCGCTTACCAGGCATCGTTTATGGTGGAAAAGGGGAGCCTTTAAATATCGACCTTGACCACAATGAAATTTTCCACGCATTACGTAAACAGGAATTCCACTCTTCCCTTTTAGAGATGGATTTAGACGGTAAAACTGAAACTGTTTTACTTCGTGCAGTTCAATGGCACGCATACAAACCACAAGTTCTTCATATAGACTTTTTACGTGTAGAACGTGGTCAACCTATCACTACTAAAGTACCTCTTAACTTTATTAATGATGAGGTATCTCCTGCAGTTAAATTACACGGTAATTTAATTTCTAAAATCGTTACAGAAATTGAAGTTACATGTTTACCAAAAGATCTACCATCAGAAATTGTTGTTGATCTAAGCGAGCTTGAGGCTGACAGTGTAGTTCACTTAAGTAGCATTAAACCTCCTGCAGGCGTTGAGTTTACGGGACATAATCCTGAAGAAGATATGGTATTAGCCTCAGCTTCATCTCCTCGTGAAGTTACTGAGTCTGCTGATCCGGTTGATGGTCCAGCACCTGAAGCCTCTTCAGAAGAAGAAAAGAAAGCTGAATAATTTTTAGACTTTTTTACAATTTTTGTACATAAAACCTCCCATAGTTGGGAGGTTTTTTTGCTCATAATTTGGCAATATTTTCACACACCTAATACCGAAGATGTTGTACATACATCAACACAAAGACCCTGAGTAAAGGGCTAATGTGTGAGAAATTGTAAAATTCCGTTAATGTAAAAACTTTTTTTAAATAAAAGTTTTAGAATGTTACACGTTTGACTACATTCTATTTCAATTGTTAAATTTTTACCTAAAGGAATGCACAAATGAATACCATTTTTAAGACCATTTATAACGAAGTATTAGGTGCTTGGGTTGCTGTTTCTGAGATTACAAAGACAGGTGGTAAAAAGTCTAAAAACAAAATGTTGTCTACTGCCATAATAGTTACAATTGCGGGAGGTGCTAGTGTCTCATTTGCCCAAACAACCGTCCCAGATAATAAGAACAATGTTGTTGATGGAGGTAAATCCGTCGCAGTAGGAGAAGAAAATAAAGTTTATGGTGGGGCATCATTAGGGTTTGGCACTCAGAACTTGATAGGTTTTACCGATGCTAAAGCGGGTAATGCTCTAGTAGCTGGTTTTAGGAATATATCAACAGCAAATTACTCTACCGCTATAGGTAGTAACAATATGTCAACTAGTGTAGATTCATTAGCCTTCGGTAAGGGTAATTTCACGGGAGACTTTACAAAATTTTCTGCTATCCGAACTAAAGCTGGTACTGGTGCAAACCAACCTGGCAATGGTGGGACTTGGAATGCACTTGAAACAAAACTTAATGAAACAGTAGCTAAATATAACTTAACTGCCATATCAGCTGCCAATTTAAAGGAAATGCAAGCTATCGGTGTACAGAACTTAGCTATAAATCTTGGGGCACTGGCATTTGGTAATCGAAATATTTCTGCTGGTCAAAGATCTATAGCAATTGGTAACGAATCCGTAGCACTTAAAAACAATAGTACCGCACTAGGTTATAAAAACTTAGTTAATGGAATTGTAGCTAATGCCTTTGGAGCTCAGAATACAGTAGAGGCTCATAATGGTTTAGCTGTGGGTGTAGGCAATAAAGTAACTGGGTTATACGGAATATCTATAGGTAATGCATCTGTAACTGGTGCTGATTTGACGACTCTTCAAAATATATCCACTGTATCTGGTGTACATTCTATATCTTTGGGTAATAGTAATGCAGTAAAAGGGCAATACGCACTAGTTGTCGGAAAATCCTCTCGAGCATATTTAGATAATTCTATTGCCATAGGGTCAAAATCTATTTCTAAGGGTTTAAATAGTACTGCTATTGGATCAACGGCTCAAGCTATGAATGCTTCTTCTTTAGCGGTTGGGCATAATGCCATATCACTTGGAGATAAATCAATTTCAATAGGTAATGCACAATCATTAGAAAAATCAACAACAGCAATTGGATCAAATGCTAAGGCCTGGGTTTTTCACTCTACCGCAATAGGCAACACATCTGAAGCCAGGGGTGAGTCTTCACTTGCCGTTGGCCAGAACAATAAATCATATGTAGCACATTCATTTTCAGCAGGTGATTGGAATAGTATTAAAGGAAGGTATGCTGGTTCATTTGGTTATCACAATAATATAAACAATCACGGTTCATACAGCTACGGTAACGAAAATACAATAGATAGTAATTTATCAATGGCTATTGGTTCTTCCAATAATATTAATTCATCTGCGGACCGAACATTTATCCTCGGTAGAGGGATTAATGCGACCCATCAAAACAGTGTAATTTTAGGTAATAAATCAGAAAGTAAAGCTGCTACTGCAATATCAAGTGCAAAAATCAGTGGTCTATCTGTGACAAGTTTTGCTGGTGTTGGTAATGCAGAATATGGTGTTGTATCTGTTGGGTCTAATATTAAAAAAGAGTATTTCAAAGATGACTTATTTACAAAAAATGGTAATGATCCAGCTTTGAAAAAACGCAATTCACCTGAATACATAGAGTATTTAGCTAAGATTGCATTTAAAAAGCAAGAACTTATTAAAGCAAGACTAACAGATAATCCCGATGCTGACATCTCTGATATAACGGATGACTATGCCATTGCCAAAATAAAAGAGGGTGATGCTAATTTCAAAGAGCCAGAGTGGACTCCAAAACTTAATCAAGACCAATTAAACGCTGCTCACAAATTAGGTCCACGTCAAATCGTGAATGTTGCGGCTGGAGCAGTAAATGAAAACAGTACCGATGCGATTAACGGCTCGCAATTATTCCAAGTTGCAAAAGCCATAATAGATAATGGCATAAAAGTTCAAGGTGATGCGGGCAACGCAAAAACCGTCAAGATAGGTGAAACTGTTCGTATTGAAGGTAATGCGAGCTGGGCGGATACGGACCAAGGGAATAATATTGCCACTAATACTACGGGTACTGGCATAATGATTGGGCTGAAAAAAGCTCTAACTGGCATGACTTCGGGTGATTTTGGTGGTACCGTGATTAATGCGGATGGCGTTAAAGTTGCGGATAATATCAAACTTGCTGATGCTGGATTGACTGTAGGTTCAGTTGTGATTCAGCCTAATAAAGCTACCGTATCTGGACTTCAAAACCCGACAGCTAACGATGAAGCTGTAAATTTAGGATACCTTACTACTAAATTAACTGATCTTACAAACGGCGGAATCAAATTTACTGGCAATGATGGGGGCGACCACACATTAAAACTTGGTCAAAAGATCACGATCAAGGGTTTAGCTAATTATGCCGATACTGACGGTGGAGCAAATATCGCAACTCAGGCTTCTGATGGTCAACTTCTAATTGGACTGAAGAAGGCTCTGACGGGATTGACTAGCGTAGCTATTGAAAATGGACCTACACTTTCAAATGCAGGCATCGATGCGGGTGGTAAGCCTATAAGTAACTTAAAACCTGCAACAGATACATCAGGTCCTAATGATGCTGCTAACGTTCAGTATGTAAAAGATAAAGTTGAAGCACTCAAAAATGCAGGATACACGCTTACTGGTGATTCGGGTACAACTGGTGTGAAACCAATCGGATCATCGATTGTGTTTACAGGCGATGCAAATATTTCTACCGCTGCCTCTGGCACTGGTGTCGCTATTGCACTTAAACCGAATCTAACTGGCTTAACATCTGGAACATTTGGAGATACGGTAATCAATGGTGATGGTGTTAAAGTTGCAGATAATATCAAACTTGCTGATGACGGCTTAACAGCAGGCAATGTCCGAATCGATCCTGCTTCAAACAAAATCACTGGACTTGAAGCTCCAACTGACGACAAAGATGCAGTAAACAAGAAATTCCTTGATGATGCGGTTAAGGGCTTAGCAGACGGCGGAATCAAATTTACGGGCAATGATGGGGGCGACCACACATTAAAACTTGGTCAAAAGATCACGATTAAAGGTACAGCTAATTATGCCGATACTGACGGTGGAGCAAATATCGCAACACAGGCTTCTGACGGTCAACTTCTAATTGGTTTGAAGAAGGCTCTGACGGGATTGACTAGTGTAGCTATTGAAAATGGACCTACACTTTCAAATGCAGGTATCGATGCGGGTGGTAAGCCTATAAGTAACTTAAAACCTGCAACAGATACATCAGGTCCTAATGATGCTGCTAACGTTCAGTATGTAAAAGATGCTGTTAAAGGTTTGACCGATTCAGGATACACTCTTAAAGGCGATGCAGATGCAACTCAACTTTTCAAAGTTGGCTCTACAATTGCATTTACAGGTGATGCGAATATCACATCAACAGTATCAGCTAACGGTATTTCACTTGCCTTAAAACCTGACTTAACTGGTTTAACATCTGGAACATTTGGAGATACGGTAATCAATGGTGATGGCGTTAAAGTTGCGGATAATATCAAACTTGCTGATGACGGCTTAACAGCAGGCAATGTCAGGATTGATCCTACTTCAAACAAAATCACTGGACTTGAAGCTCCAACTGACGACAAAGATGCAGTAAACAAGAAATTCCTCGATGATGCAGTTAAAGGCTTAACAGACGGCGGAATCAAATTTACGGGCAATGACGGCGGTGACCACACATTAAAACTTGGTCAAAAGATCACGATCAAGGGTTTAGCTAATTATGCCGATACTGACGGTGGAGCAAATATCGCAACACAGGCTTCTGATGGTCAGCTTCTAATTGGCCTTAAAAAAGCTCTGACGGGATTGACTAGCTTTACTACAGAAGGCGGTACAGTTTTAGACGATACAGGATTAGCAGTTAAAGACGGTCCATCAGTTAAGAAAGATGGTATCGATGCGGGTGGTAAAAAAATATCAAACCTCAAACCAGCTGATGAAAATTCTGCAGATAATGATGCTGCAAACGTTAAGTTTGTAAAAGATGCTGTTAAAGGTTTGACCGATTCAGGATACACTCTTAAAGGCGATGCAGATGCAACTCAACTTTTCAAAGTTGGCTCTACAATTGCATTTACAGGTGATGCGAATATCACATCAACAGTATCAGCTAACGGTATTTCACTTGCCTTAAAACCTGACTTAACTGGTTTAACATCTGGAACATTTGGAGATACGGTAATCAATGGTGATGGCGTTAAAGTTGCGGATAATATCAAACTTGCTGATGACGGCTTAACAGCAGGCAATGTCAGGATTGATCCTACTTCAAACAAAATCACTGGACTTGAAGCTCCAACTGACGACAAAGATGCAGTAAACAAGAAATTCCTCGATGATGCAGTTAAAGGCTTAACAGACGGCGGAATCAAATTTACGGGCAATGATGGGGGCGACCACACATTAAAACTTGGTCAAAAGATCACGATTAAAGGTACAGCTAATTATGCCGATACTGATGGTGGAGCAAATATCGCAACTCAGGCTTCTGATGGTCAGCTTCTAATTGGACTGAAGAAGGCTTTGACGGGATTGACTAGTGTAGCTATTGAAAATGGACCTACACTTTCAAATGCAGGTATCGATGCGGGTGGTAAGCCTATAAGTAACTTAAAACCTGCAACAGATACATCAGGTCCTAATGATGCTGCTAACGTTCAGTATGTAAAAGATAAAGTTGACGCACTGAAAAATGAAGGATATACGCTTACTGGTGATTCGGGTACAACTGGCGTGAAACCAATCGGATCATCGATTGCGTTTACAGGCGATGAAAACCTGACTACAACGGCTTCAAATACTGGCGTTGCAATAGCATTAAATAAATCACTTCAAAACATGCAAAGCGTGGCGATTTCAAATGGTCCAATTTTAAATGCTGATGGTTTGAAAATTAACGATAATGTTAAATTGGGTTCTGACGGCTTAACAGCAGGCAATGTTCGAATTGATCCTACTTCAAACAAAATCTCAGGCATCGAAGCCCCAACTGATGACAAAGATGCGGCAAACAAAAAATATGTTGATGACCACATCACAAATTTAAATAATAATCCGCTTACATTCGAAACTAACGATGGATCAACTCCTAAAAAGCTTGGAGATACGCTTAAAATCAAGGGGTCAGACTCTAACGCAACTAAAGATAATTTCGACTTATCTAATATCATGACTTGGATTGATGAAAATGGCGTTCTTAGAATTGGTATTAGAAAATCCCTTGAACTGTCTTCTATTAAAGCGTCTGATGGTGCGGGCAAATCTGCAACTCTAAATCCCGACTCTCTTGTATTTGAAGGAGTGGACGGAAAGAACGGAGCTGACGGCACAGTAACTATGAAGGTCACAACCACAGGACCTGCGGACGTCAAGGGCAACACATTAAATCGTTTAAGCTTAAATGATGTGAGCATTGCCACTCTTAATGATGGGTTTAAATATGCTGGCAATGTGGGTGGCCCTATCAGCGTAACGTTGAATCAAACTATCAATATCCAAGGAGCAACTGCAAATACGAATGCGAAATTGTTTGACGGTGGCAAAAACGTTATGACCGAAGTCGCTCAAGATGGGGATGGTGTCAAATACACGGTCGCAATTAAGAAATCACCTGAATTTGAGAACGTGACATTGACAGGTACTCCAGCCGAAGGTTCTACTGTTGCTAAGCCAGGTAAATTAGCAATTCAGGATGGTGCAAATAAGGACAAAATCATTGCCACAGTAGATGGTAAAGGTAATTCTGAGATTGCTCTGAAAGGTGCTTCAGATAAGGATATCGTGAAGATTGGGGCTGATAGCGATAGCAATGGTAAAGTATCCGTCATAGGCAAAGATGGAGCTAATTCGACAGATTTGAAACACGACGGATTAGCTATTAAAGATGCGTCAGGCACATCAAATCTTGGTACAAATGCTCAGGGTACGGGCGGTGTGGAAGATTTGGTTGCAAATGCCTCTGCGAAAAAACGTCGTCTAACTCACACTGTTGATGGAAAAACGGAAGAAATCGCAACCCTCAACGATGGCTTAATCGTCAAGGGTAACACCACTGATAAAGCAGGCGTTAAGCTTAACAATGCAGTCAAGGTGGCTGGTGCGGACTCAAACACTAAATGGGAAGACTTCGATGGTGGCGAAAATATTATGACCAAAGTCGAAACTGTGAACGGTGAAACAGTGATTCGCGTTGCTATGAAGAAAGACCTTAAACTAAAAGATGGTAACTTCGGCGGTGACGGCAAGGATGGCTCAGTTACTGTCTCAAACGGAGACGGAACGGAAACTGTATCTATCAATCCAGATAAAATTAACTTCACTGGCGTTCCTGGAAAAGACGGCCAACCAGCTGTTAATGCGGGCATCCAGATGTCACAAGACGTGCCAAATCACGTAGACGGCACTAAACCAGCAACTCGTCTACAAGTGGTAAATGGAGATCAGGTTGATCATGTAGCTACTATGAACGATGGTTTGAAATTCAGTGCGAATACTGGAGAAGATTCAGCAAATAAACTGAACACCACAGTGAATATCAAGGGTGACACGGCCAATACAAATTGGTCGGAATTTGACGATGGTCGAAATATCATGACCAAAATTGAGGCTAACGAAAAGGGTGAAACTGATATCACCGTTGCACTTAAACGTGATATCGCAGTGGATACTGCCGTGGTCGGTACAGCTCCTGTTGAAGCGAAAGACGGCCAACCTGCAATCGCTGGTAAGGATGGCAATATCACCGTCGTAAACAAAAATGGCAAAACCGCTATAGTTATTAATTCTGCAGGTGATACTGGTCCTGAAATTGCAGTTAACAAACCTGATTCTGCAGAAGGCACTAAACTTACAACCAACGGTTTAGAAATAAGCAAAAACGGTCCTGATGCTACGAAACCGACCAAGGCGGTTGTATCTATAGCTCCTAACGGTGTGCCTAGTGTATCGGAAGATGCTAGCAGCTCCAAACCACGGCTGACATTGGCTTCGGGCGGGAAAACGGAGAGCATTGCCACAATGAACGATGGCTTGAAATTCCAAGGCGACGTTGAAAGCGTGGATAAGTTGCTTTCTAACACCCTGACCATGGTTGGCGGTGAGACTGACGAGAAAAAACTGACTACGGTTGAGGCTGATAAAAACATCGGCGTAATCGTCAAGGACGTGGCAGATGCTGGCTCTCGAGCTCCTGCAGATAAGGTTATGCAAGTTCGTCTAGCTAAAAAACTGAAAGGCCTTGAGTCTGCGGAATTCAAGCCAGTTGATGCGGGTGGCAATGCTACTGGACAATCCATCATGATAGGTGCAGGCGGAGTTACTGTCACTAAAGGCGGTAATACGGCTTCATTTAGCGAAGACGGATTGCGAGTCGGAGAAAACGGACCTAGCATGACCTCAAACGGTATCAATGCTGGCGGTATGCCTGTGACCAACGTAGGCACTCCTATCAAAGCAAACGATGCAGCTACTAAGGGTTATGTTGATGCTGAACTAGCAAAACAACAAAATCAGCTTGGCAATAACATCGAAGAAGTCCGTAAAGATGCATTAGGTGCTTCAGCTATGGCAATAGCTACGGCCGGACTGCCACAAGCTTACATACCAGGTAAGAGTGCGTTTGCAGTAGCAGGCGGAGCTGTAAAAGGGCATTCAGCCTTTGCTATGGGTATATCTACGATATCAGATAGCGGTAAGTGGATACTAAAAGGCACTGTGTCTGGTGACGGAAGAACCCAAGTAGGCGGTTCTATAGGAGCTGCTTATCAATGGTAATTTGATTGTGGCTTCTGGGCTTGGGCACGGGTTCGTGGAGCTTCGTGCCTCGGGCTTGGGCACGGGCACGGGTTCGTTGGACTTGGTGCTTTGAAACTATGCAAAAATGTAATGCAAAATTGCATTTAATAAAGCCACAAATATTATATTTAATCTGAATATTTTCTAAGTTCAGTAGCAATTTTAGACCTCCGAATGGAGGTCTTTTTTTGCTCCAACATATTGATTTTCTACAACATTTATATCCAAATCAAGCCTACAAACCGCATAAATTTTGTTCAAATTGTTGTATATACAACAAAATGTTATTAATAAGGTTACTAAATTATTGTAATGATATGTAATCTTATGGTAATGTTTCACTCTTTTTCAAAATTAGGGTAATCCACTATAGGGTTCAATAATTTTTTTTATTTTTGATTACTTTTTTTATTGGGTGCTTTATGAACAAAATTTACAAATCTATTTACAACGAAGTGCTCGGCACTTGGGTTGCAATTTCTGAAGTCGCAAAAGCTGGTGGTAAAAAATCTAAGTCAAAGATGTTGTCATCAGTTATTTTAGGAATGGTGCTAGGTACAGCAGGAATTGCTGGTGATGTGTGGGGGTATGTATCAAATGGTTCGAATGTTGCTAAAGGTGAAGATTCTACTTCAGTTGGTGAGCACAATAATGTGGATGGAAATAAATCGACTGGCATTGGAAATTATAACTATGTAAAAGGTGTAGATGGCATTGCTAGTGGTACTTCTAATGTTATTAAACAATCGCAATCAGGTTCATTAGGTTCTTGGAATTTTAATGAGGGAGTTCAATCTTTTACTTATGGTTTCTTAAACTATGCATTAGGGGATAACGGAATTGCCTTAGGAAGTAAGAATTATGCAGTTGGAAATAATTCCACTGTTTTAGGATTAGAATCCTATTCGGGAGATATTTCAAAATTTGTCTACAACAAAACAAAAAAAATTGATTCATATAGTGATCTTCAAAGACTTGGATCATTAATAAGTAGTTTAAAGACTTCTTACAATATTGATTCTGTACCGACTGCTAAAAATGGGTTAGCTCTTGGATTCTACAGTTTTGCATTCAATAACTACTCTTTAGCACTAGGTAATTCAACGATTTCATCGGGGGATAAGTCTATTGCACTAGGAAATGCTGCTGTCTCTCTAAATAATAATGACATTGCAATAGGTACGAATGCATTGGCAGGGTTTTCTAATTTGAGAGTAGATTCCATAAGATATGGGACTGAGAATTACAATTTAGTTGATAACTTATTAACTAATAAATATGGAAGATTTAGCGATGTGAAAATAGCCAGTAGAGAGAGATTGGATGGGACAAGAGTTGAAGCTATGGAGATGATTGCAAAAGCATTGGAAAATCCCAGTCCAGAATTAATGGGGGCATCTTCCCAAATTGCAATAGGAGAGGATACTGTTGCCATGGGTAGACAGGTTTTGGCTGTAGGGGCAACTAACAGAGCGTTTGGTAGAAATTCCTCTGCTGTTGGTAAGGGTAATTTTGCTCATGGGGACGCAGCACAAGCATTTGGGAACTGGAATATTTCAATAGGAAGTAATGCAGTGAGCGTTGGAAACAGAAATGATGCAACTGGTATAAAAAGTATATCAGCAGGATTCGAGAATAGGTCATATGGTAATTACTCAACAGCTATTGGATATCAAAATATATCTACTTCTATTCATAGTAGTGCAGTAGGTCATTCAAATAATGTAAATGCAAAATTCGCAAATGCATTTGGGTACAAAAACATTGTTTCCTCTATGGGTTCTACATCAGTAGGTGTACTAAATAGTGTTAATGGAATATCAAGCATTGCGTTTGGAGTTGGCAATGAAATTGCTGGTCCATACTCAATTGCAATTGGCACAGGAACTATTACAGAGGATATTAATAATTCTTTAGTTAATTCTAGAACCAATGTAACAGGTAGTCATTCAATTTCAATTGGAAACCACAACTTAATAGATTCTGATCAAATTGTAGCTATAGGAAATTCAATAGAATCTTCTTTAGTCTCGAACTCAGTTATTTTGGGAAACAATTCAAGGGGTGCAGTTGTTACTGAAATACCAACATCTCTTAAAGTGGCGTTTGGAGGTGTTAGTGGAGGGATTGAAATAAATAATAATTGGGTAGGTAGATCTTCATTGGCTAACGGGTCAATATCAGTTGGTTCACAAGGTAAAGAGAGGCAAATAAAACATGTGGCTACAGGTTCAATTTCAGAAACGAGTACAGATGCTATCAATGGATCTCAGTTATTCTCATCAATCCAAGCTATTGGAAATGTTCCAATAAAATTTAAAACCGATGGAATCGGCGAGTTGAGCAGAAATCTTGGTCATAAAATTACTTTTCGGGGCGGTGCTAATACTTTAAGTCTTACAGAAAATAACATTGGAGTTAATATAAGCAATGAGGGTATAGACATAAAGCTAGCTAGAGATATACAAGCAATTGAAAGTATCAGTACTGTCGATGGAACAAAACTTAGCGATTTTGGATTAGACATTACAGACGGTCCCAAGATTATTAAAGAAGGTATAAATGTAAATAATAAAAAAATTGTTAATTTGCAAACAGGTATCAATGAAACAGATGCTGCAAACATAAAAAATGTTACTGATTCAGTTAATGAATTAAAAAATTTAGGATACACATTAGAAGGTGATAACAATTCAAGAAACAAATTTCAAATAGGTTCCTCTATTTTATTTAATGGAGATAAGAATATAACCACGTTAGTTGGTTCAAATGGAATTAGCTTAGAATTAAATAAGAACATTACAGGAGTTTCTAGGATTGCTTTTGAAGAAAATGCATCTATAACAAGTTCTGAACTAAAGTTTAATGATAAAGTTAAGTTTGGAATTAACGGGTTGACAGTCGGTAATGGGATTAATCTTAATGGAAACGGTTTAAATATAGGAGAAATAACTATAGATCCTAGTACCAATCGACTTTCTGGATTAGAAAAACCAATTAACGATAATGATGCAGTAAATTTAGCTTTTCTAAATGAAAAGTTTTTATCTGTACCGCCTGGAAGTTTTTTTATTGATGCAAATATTGGGGGTAAAGTAAATTTTTCATTAGGAGGTACCCTTAAGATTTCTGGACTTGCAGAGTATAGTGAAACAGATTCTGGAGCAAATATATCAACTAAACTGGATGGAAATTCAGTAATAATAGGACTTAAAAAATCTTTATCTCAACTTGATAGTGTTGCTCTTTCAAACGGTACTAAATTAAATAATGATGGTCTGTTAATAAATGACGGTCCATCATTGACCACAAATGGAATAGATGCTAATGATAAAGTAATCACAAATGTACGTGTTGGTTCAAACGAATATGATGCTACTAATGTGAAATTTGTTAAAGAAGAAGTAAAAAAATTAGTTGATTTGGGATATAAATTTAAGGGAGATAAAGAAAAAGAAATCAATTTCCCAATTGGTTCAACAATAAAATTCATAGGTGATAAAAATATAAATTCATCTTTAGACAATGAGGGAATAAATATAACTCTAAATACTACTTTAAGAGGAATAGATAATGTAGAATTTAAAGATGGAACTTCAATTAGTGGTGATGGCTTATATTTTATTAATGGTAATAAAGTAGGTCTTAATCAGATTAAATTGGGTTCTTTAAATTTAGATTCAAGTGGCTTTATTTCTGGGTTATCTGAGCCTACTGAACAAGATCAAGCTGTAAATAAGAAATATGTTGATTTTGCATTAAAAAATACTGTATCAAGTTTAACAATAGATGGAATCAAGTATTCAGCAAATGATGGGGGTGACTTTACTCTGCAGTTAGGTGAAAAACTATCAGTAGAGGGAAAAGATTCTAATTTTATAGATACTGATTTGGGTTTAAATATTTCTACTAAATCAGAAGCTGGAAAAATCATAATTGGTTTGAAGAAATCTCTTGTTGGGTTAGAGTCAGCGGAAATTGGATCCAATATATTAAATGATGAAGGATTAAAAATTTTAGGCGGACCATCCATTACTAAATCTGGAATATATGCTAACAATAAAATTATTCAAAATGTTGCTTATGGATCTGCAGACAATGATGCTTCAAATGTTAGATTCGTAAAAGATAAAATACAAGCCCTTAAAGAAGAAGGCTACATACTAAAAGCAGATGAAGGTGAAGGTAAAAAATTCGCTATAGGTACTTCGGTTGTATTTTATGGCGATAAAAATATAACTTCAGAAGTTACATCTGAGGGATTTAAAACCAAACTAAATTCTTCATTAACTGATATTGAAAGTATAGAAATTAAAGATGGTCCATTACTAAATTCGGAGGGCTTATCTTTTGATGAAAAAACCAAATTTACGAAAGAACTAGTTAAAGTTGGTTCAGTTCAGATTACATCTGATGGAAAAATATCTGGTATACAAACACCTACTGAAGACAATCATGCAACCAATAAAGGCTATGTAGATGGTCAGATTGCCATGGTAAAAAATAACTTGAGTACCTTGCAAGATAGTCCTCTGAACTTTGCTACCAACATAGGTGATACGCCAAAAAAACTTGGTGAAACAGTATCCATAAAAGGGGACGATTCTAATAATAATGCCAACAAAAACGAATTTGATTCTTCAAATGTTATGACTTGGATTGATGACAAAGGCATCTTAAGAATAGGTGTTCGTAAAGATATCAAGCTGTCGAAGATTAAAGCTGAAGATGCATCGTCTGGTCAATCTTCAGAGTTAACTCCAAATTCTCTTGTTTTTAATGGTGTGGATAATAAATCTGGTGAAGATGGAAAAATAACTCTGGACGTAACAACAAACGGAGAAGCCGATGTCACAGGGAAGACTGCTCCAAGACTACAGATAAATGGAGTGGACTTTGCTACGTTGAATGATGGAATGAAATACGTTGCCAACTCAGGTCAGCCACAAAATGTGAAATTGAACAATACCATAACAGTCAAGGGTGCTGAAAAGAACACTGACGTGACTCTTTTTGATGGCGGTGAAAATGTCATGACCACTATCGAACAAGACGGAAAGGGCGTGAAGTACACGGTTGCTTTCAAAAAAGTACCTGAGTTTGCTGGTCTCACTGTTGGTGGAATGTTGGCAAATGAAAAATCTCCGAACATTATATTGAAATCTTTAGATGGTGAAGAAAAATTCTCAGCGACAGTGGATGAGGAGGGTGCAGGCATTGTCACCGTAACTGGTAATGATTCCGAACTAAAAACTGATCTCATGCACGATGGTCTTACGATTAATGATGTAGATGGATTCTCAAAGTTAGGCACTTCAACTGAAGGTATGGGTAGCCTTTCAACTCCTGACAAAACTAAACGTCGCTTAACTCACAGCTACAACATTGGATCTGAGGAGGTTGTTGATGAAGAATTAGCAACGCTCAATGATGGTCTAAAAATCGAAGCTAACATTGCAGATGGTAGTGGTCATGCGAGTTTAAATACAAAAGTAAAAATAGTTGGATCAGATAAAAACAGAACTTGGGAAGAATTTGATTCTGGCTACAATATCATGACAAAAATCGAAAAAACTGAAGATGGGGAAACAGTTATTCGTGTAGCTTTGCGTAATGATCTTAATGTGAAGAGTGGCTCCTTTGGCGGTTCTGGGACGGACGGATTTTTAAATATTAAAAATGAGCACGGAAAAGAAGGCATTACAATCACCCCATCTGAGATACGTTTTAACAATACTAAGAAGTTACTTTCGAAAGATCATAACCAGCAGGATGAAGTATCTATGGGTATCACGATGACTCATAGCGGTTCTCCTAATCTTTTGAGTGGCGAGTCTGTTACACGCATACAAATAACTGATAATTCGGGTACTCCTACGGCTGAGGTTGCAACCATGAATGACGGTTTGAGATTTAAGGGCGATACTGAGGATGTATTGGAGAAGCCTCTTTCAAATACATTGACCATAATTGGTGGCGAATCGGATGCAAGCAAGTTAACGGCTCTTGAGGATAAAAATATCGGTGTAATTGCTCATAATTTGAGTGCTAACGATACTAAAATTTCTTCTGAAAAAGTACTAACCGTTCGTATGTCTAGAAATCTGAAAGGCTTACATAGTGCTGAATTCAAAACGCTTGATGAGAGTGGCAATGCCTCTGGTAAGTCTATTCGTATTGATGATGCTGGTGTTACCATTGCCAAAGGTGAAAAAGGCGTACAACTTAGTGAAGAAGGGCTAACAATAGGTGAGAAAGGGCCATCTATTACCAATAATGGTATCAATGCAGGCGGAATGAGCATCTCCAACGTGGGAATTCCGACAGAAGCACATCATGCAAGTTCCAAGGGTTATGTTGATAGAGAACTTGCGAATGTTCAAGGTCAGCTAGGAAGCAAAATCCAAGAGGCACGCAAAGACTCATTGGGCGGAGCTGCGATGGCGATGGCTACGGCTGGTCTCCCTCAGGCATATAAGCCAGGAAAGAGTGCATTTGCGGTTTCTGGTGGTGTTGTCGCTGGACAATCAGCTTTTGCAATGGGTCTATCTACAATTTCTGAAGATGGAAAATGGATAATCAAGGGTTCTGTTTCTAGTGATTCTCGTAGCCAAGTTGGCGGCTCTATTGGTGCTGCATATCAATGGTGATTTTAAGTGAGGTTGCTGTTCTTCTTTTGCTATGTTTTATATTTTTTGCTTGAAATGGATTTCTGATTGAGATGTTTACTAAAAGTTTAGTTGTAAATTAATCTTTAGATACTTGATTTTGGGTCTTGAGTTTGTTTAAATTCAGGACCTATTTTTCTATATTTTACGGGTGCTATTTTTACGTTTGTTCGGAATTGTAAATAACTTGGGTTTTGAGTTATTAAGCATATCAATTATGGATATAAAAATGAATTGGATATGTGTAATTTTTATTCATGATTTTTAAAAAAATATAACAGCTATATTTTCAATTTAAAAGTAGGATATTTTATATTTTAAACGTTTTTTCTGATTTTTGTTTATAGATAATTTATTTAAAAGATTAAATGATATTTCATATTAATACACAGGCACGTAGTAAATTTTTAAGAAATGATTCGGTTACTTTAAATTTAGTAGAATCAACTTTTAAAGTTGTCCTTCTGACAAAAAAAGTTTTGTTTTTATTGGTTTGTTTTTGTGCTTTTTTTGCAATGGAATTGAAGGCTCAATCTCGGGATTCAAATAATAATGAAGTCGTTGAGGGTGCAATAGGGGCTGGGAAAAATAACAAGTCCTATGGGGATAAAAGTGTTGTATTTGGATATGGCAATACAGCAAGTTGGAAAAGAGATCTAGCTATAGAGGGTTTAGATGATTTTGCATTGACACCTACAAGTGTATTTCAATTCGAAATTTCTTCACTTTCGGAGTATTTTCGCGGGGGGGGGTTAAATATGGTGAAATGGCTGCTGTGGGTAGTAATAACTATGCTTATGGACCGAAATCAACAGCTGTAGGTTCAAGAAACGTTGCCCTTGGAAGTAGTTCAGTGTCATTGGGTAAATCTAATTTTACATCAGGCGTTGCCTCTCAAGCTGTTGGTGATTTTAATACTAGTAAAGCTTATAAAGCCAGTGCAGTAGGATATAAAAATGTTATTGATCTAGAAGCTGGGTTTAGCTCGGCATTTGGTGGTTATAATCATGTAACTGGCTCACAATCATATGCTTTTGGTGGTTTTAATATAGTAAATTCTAGAATAGCTTCAATATTTGGTTTTGGAAATAAATTGAATGTAAATTCAGAGCTTTCATCTGTTGTTGGAGTTCAAAATGTATTAACAGGTTCTGGATCTAACATTTTTGGTCTTAAGAATAAAATTACAGGTCTCTCAAACCTTGCAATAGGCTCTGGTAATAATATTAGAGGTATGTATTCTATAGCTATAGGGTCTGGCACTATTTCCAATACCATAAGTCCCCTTGTAGGTCAACCAGGTCAACCAGATAATACAGAATTAGAATACAATAACACTAATACCATTAATGGTAGTTATGGAATTGTAATTGGTTATAAAAATAATTTAAGTGCTGATAAAACTATTCTAATTGGAAATAATATTGACTCTATGGGTGTCAAAAATTCAATTGTTTTGGGTGACTTATCTAGTGGTGCACCTGCTCAAGAGATGAGACGACAAATAGAGTTGCCCTTTGGTGAATTAAAACCAGGTCTTGTAATCCAAAATAGTAGATATGGTTTATCTATGCTTGATAATGGTTCTCTTTCTGTGGGATCAAGAGGACGTGAACGTCAAATAAAATATGTAGCGACAGGAGAGATTTCAGAAACGAGTACTGATGCAATAAATGGGTCTCAGTTGTATGCTGTGGTTAAATCTATAGGTGGAGTTCCACTCAGTTTTAGTGGTGATACAGGTTCACTAAGCAAAACATTAGGTGGAATAATAAATATTCGTGGAGGTGCACAAGGCTCATTTGCAAATAACAATATAGGAGTTGAAATTAATTCTGATTCAATCAATATTAAGTTATCAAAAAATTTGACAGGATTATCTTCACTTAAATTTGATAAGGGTGCAATTCTGAACGGTCAGGGTTTAGTTATTAATTCAAATTTATATTTTCGTTCCTCAGGTTTGTTAATGGGAAATATAAGATTAAATCCTAAAACTAATAGAATTTCAGGAGTGGAGGACCCAAAATATAGTAAAGATGTGGTAAACCTCCAATACTTGAATAGAAAACTATTAAAGTTTCCACAAAGCTTTGAATTAAAGGGTAACGATGAAAGTTTAAATTTCTTACCTGTTGGTAATAGATTGGTAATTGCTGGTTTGGAAAGTAATGTTAATGCCCAGGAATTCGATAAGGGTAAGAATGTATTTACTAGTATAAAAGCCATTAAAGAAGGGTATAAATACACGGTCGCAATTAAGAAATCACCTGAATTTGAGAACGTGACATTGACAGGTACTCCAGCCGAAGGTTCTACTGTTGCTAAGCCAGGTAAATTAGCAATTCAGGATGGTGCAAATAAGGACAAAATCATTGCCACAGTAGATGGTAAAGGTAATTCTGAGATTGCTCTGAAAGGTGCTTCAGATAAGGATATCGTGAAGATTGGGGCTGATAGCGATAGCAATGGTAAAGTATCCGTCATAGGCAAAGATGGAGCTAATTCGATAGATTTGAAACACGACGGATTAGCTATTAAAGATGCGTCAGGCACATCAAATCTTGGTACAAATGCTCAGGGTACGGGCGGTGTGGAAGATTTGGTTGCAAATGCCTCTGCGAAAAAACGTCGTCTAACTCACACTGTTGATGGAAAAACGGAAGAAATCGCAACCCTCAACGATGGCTTAATCGTCAAGGGTAACACCACCGATAAAGCAGGCGTTAAGCTTAACAATGCAGTCAAGGTGGCTGGTGCGGACTCAAACACTAAATGGGAAGACTTCGATGGCGGCGAAAATATTATGACCAAAGTCGAAACAAAGTCATCAGGTGAAACTGTGATTCGCGTTGCTTTGAGAAAAGATTTAAAACTTAAAAATGGAGTGTTTGGTGGAAGTGGTGCTGACGGCGAACTAAAACTAAAGGATAAAGACGGAAAAGATGGGCTAACTCTCAACTCAGACAAAATCCTATTCAACAATATAGAAAAATTAGATGAAAATGGTAGACCACAAAAAAATGGATCAGCTGGAATATCCATGACTCAAAATGGTAAGCCTAATCTTGTTGAAAAGGGACCTGCAACTCGCATTCAAATCACAGATGGTAAAGGCACTCCAACAGCTGAAGTTGCCACAATGAAAGACGGTTTGAAATTCGGGTCAAATTCTGGTGATGAAGCCTCAAATCTTCTTAATTCAAAGGTCAACATCATTGGTCAAAAATCTAATAATGATTGGACTAAATTTGACCAAGGTAAAAACATCATGACCAATATAGAACAGAAAAATGGTGATACAGATATTACCATCGCTCTTAAGCGAGACGTTGAATTAGACTCTGCTACATTTGGACATGGTCCTGCACAAACAGAAGAAAACACATCACAAGAAGGCAAAGACGGTCGCATTAAGTTAGTAAATAAAAATGGAAAAACTACCATTCAATTTGATGCAGGCTCAACAGAAAATCAAAACTCCCCTGCAATTTCAATCTCAAAATCAGACTCAGAAGATGGCACAAAACTTACATCTGAGGGTATTGAGATAACAAAGGGACCAAGCGACAGAGCAACATCCAAAACAACTAAAGCGTTTGTTTCTATCGCCCCTGAAGGTACAGCCCGCATTGAGCAAGATCAATCGCAAACAAGACCACGTCTAACATTAAGATCAGGTGAAGGCGAGTCTGCGATTACCGAAGAAATCGCAACAATGAACGATGGTTTGCGTTTCAAAGGTGATTCTGAAGAATTAATCAATAAACCACTCTCAAGCACATTATCGATTGTTGGTGGTGAGACTGATTCAACTAAACTCACATCGGTCGACACTGATAAAAACATCGGTGTAATCGTTAAGGACGTTGCTAACTCTGGCTCCCGTGCCCCTAAAGATAAGGTTATGCAAGTTCGCCTCGCCAAAAAACTTAAGGGTTTACAATCTGCGGAGTTTAAACCAGTGGACGACAAAGGCAATCCTACTGGTCAAACTATAACAGTTGACAGTGATGGCGTGAGCGTTGCCAAAGAAGGTAAAAAATCACAATTTAATGAAGAAGGTTTGAAAGTAGGAGAGGACGGACCATCAGTTACCGATAAGGGCATTAGTGCGGGTGGTCTGAGCATTGCCAACGTAGGAAATCCTATGAAGCCGCATCATGCTTCAACCAAAGGTTATGTGGACACAGAAGTTAAGCACCTTAAAAATAAAATCAACGAGCGATATAAAGATGCTTTAGGGGCGTCTGCTATGGCCATGGCTTCTTCTGGGCTCATGCCGCCATCGCCTGGCAAGAGTGCGTTTGCAGTTGCGAGTGCAGTGGTTGCGGGTCAGCCTGCATTTGCAATGGGTCTAACAACGATGACAGAAAATGGCAAATTGATGTTTAAAGGAGCAGTAGCCAGTGATGCACGAGGCCAAGTTGGTGGGTTAGTCGGTGCGGCTTATCAGTGGTGATTCTAAACCAATTTCATATGAATGAATACACGCCCTAGTTCCATTGAATTTTTCTATCTACACTATGGTTACTTTAAAAGTCATCATAATAAAAAAGTTTTTTAAAAGTAAGTTAAATATATAAATCCTTCAAATGAAACAAATGAAATGTTATTTGCAGTATGAAACCTTAGACGTTGTAAATACAAGTAATAGTTACAGTTATAAAAAATTAATAGTGAAATAAGCATATTTCTTTTGATATTTTATTATTAAGAAATTTCAAAAAAATGCTCATTTGCTAACTGGTACAGTATGTGTTTTTATTGCTTAATTAGAATGTGTATTAATAAACTTAATCTTTGGGGTGACATAGTGGTAAATATATTAATTTCTAAATCACAAACAAAAAAAGTTGATATGAAATTACTTAGACTTACTATAATTTTAAGTCTATCGGTAATTAGTAATTTATCAATTGGTGCAGCAAGAGATCCTGATGGAAATTATGTTAGATACAAAGATACGTCAACAGCTCAAGGTAAAAATAATGATGTATATGGTAGTTTGTCATTAGCTATAGGAAATGGTAACATCGCTGGTTATCATCCTATAATTGAATCACTTTCAGACTACGATCCATTTGCGATTTCGTCAGAAGAATCATTTTACCTGACACTGGTAAAACTTCTAGAACTTTCAGACAAATTACAACATAATAGAATGGTAGCTGTTGGAGGTAAAAATATCGCCTTCGGGGAAAAATCTTCTGCAATAGGGGTTCACAATGTTTCCCTTGGTAGTAGTAGCGTAGCTTTAGGAAAATCCAATTTAGCGGCGGCTCAGGCCTCCCAAGCAGTTGGAGATTACAATACTGTATATTCAACTAGATCCTCGGCTTTTGGGTATAGAAATGTAGTTGAACAAGCAGCATCTTTTAGTTATGCATTTGGTGGATTTAATAGAATTTATAATTCTAAATCTATAGCATTTGGAGCATTGAATATAACTAAAACAAGAAATTCATATGCATTTGGGTTTGCAAACCTAATTGATTCACCTTCTGAATATAGTTCCACATTGGGTTACGAAAATGCTATTACAGGAATATTGTCGAATGCTTATGGAATTAAAAATATAGTCAATGGCGACTCAAGTTTAGCTATAGGCGTTGGTAATGTAATTAATGCCAACTTATCTATTTCTATCGGAAACGGTAAATTACTTTCTTCAAATCAAAATTTAGCTTCTGATGAAATTTTAAAAAAAAATAGTTTGTCTGTTTCTGGAAATAGTGTAAATGCTATGTCTGGTATCGCTCTTGGTAACAACATTACTTTAAACGGTAATTATTCGATTGTTATAGGAGACTCAGGAAATTCAAATAATGTAATAAATTCGGTTATTTTGGGGGCCAATTCAGTTGGTGAGACAGCGAGTGAATCTACTCAACATATGCCTATTTTGCAATTTGCAAATCACATGCCTGGTTTAAACCTATCTACTGGTTTGGCGGGATTATCAACCATAAGTAAAGGGTCAGTGTCTATTGGTTCTATTGGTCATGAACGTCAAATAAAACATGTTGCCACTGGGAAAATTTCAGCTGACAGCACAGATGCTGTAAACGGGTCACAATTATATAGGGCAATTATTTCTATCGGAGAAGTTCCAATTTACCTGTCAGGGGATGAAAGTAGTAAATCAATAGCAAATAAATTAGGAGGGACTTTAAAAATAAAGGGGGAAGCACCATACGAAAACTTAGTAGATAGAAACATCGGTGTTGTTGCTGAAGATAGTTATCTGCACATAAAACTATCTAATGTTTTAAATAAAATTTCAGAGATTAATTTTTCTAATGGTACCGTCATCGATGGGAACGGTATATCCATAAATGAGGGGCCATCAATAAATAAAGCGGGTATAAATGCAAATGGTAAGAAAATTTTTAATCTTCCTAATGTATCTGATGAAATTAACGAATCAGAAGCTGCTAATGTAGGTTTTGTACAAAATGAAATTAGGAAAATAACTGAATCTGGTTATTTTTTAAAAGGTGACAATCCTGAGAAAAGAAATTTCCAAATTGGTCGAACTATCGAATTCAATGGCGATGGAAATATAATTGCCGCTGTAACGCCTAAGGGTATCTCTCTAAATTTAAATCGAACACTACAAAACATTAATAAATTAATGATTGATAATGGACCGACTCTAGACTCTAGTGGTCTAACGATGGGTAATATATTGTCGATAAGTTCAAATTTTATAAAATTAGGTTCGATCAAAATTTCAGTTGATGGCAAAATTACTGGTATAGCTACATCTGAGGCTCCAACTGATGCGGCTAATGTTCAGTTTGTTAAGGATAAACTAGAACAATTAAGGAATATGGGTTATGAATTTCGAGATGGTCTGGGTAATTCAAATAGAGTTCCATTAGGTTCTTCAATTACGTTTACTTGGGATCCCAATATTTCTGTTTTATTTTCACCAAATGCAGTAAATTTAGCCTTAAACAAAACAATTACAGGTTTGCAAAGAGTGGAATTCGATAATGGTACACGATTGGATTCAGACAAATTGTTTTTTTCTAATAATATTAGTTTTGGAAAAGATGGTTTAATCATTGGTCGTCTTCACTTTACTGTTGATGGCAAGATTACTGGTGTATCAAATCCTGATAATGATTATGAAGCGGCTAATAAATTATATGTGGACAATGTTATAAGGACTGTTGAAATAGGTCTTAATAAACTAAGAAACGGAGGTATTACTTTTGTAGCTAATAAGAATTTTTTTCTTAGTAGGCTTGGGGATTCTATTAAGATAAAGGGTTCAGATGATAACGATGATTTGAGTAATGAAAAATTCGACTCAACTAATATAATGACTTGGTCTGAAAATGATGCTATTAGAATTGGTTTAAAAAAAGATCTTAAAGTCTCAAGATTAAGAACTGAAAATCCAGAAGGTAATTATTTAGAGTTAACCCCACACTCTATATTGTATCAAGGTTTTGATAATAATGATTTGAATCCTTTAGTAATTAGTTTTACTAAAGCTGGGAGCTATGACATCAAGGGAATTGATTCAAATCGAATTATATTAAATGATAATGAAATTGCTACTCTTAATGATGGATTAAAGCTCTCTGGAAACGTTGGAGTTATTACACCAATGAAATTAAATAGTACTTTGAAGATTCAGGGTGGAGAGTTAAATAAAAATGCTACAGAGTTCGATGGTGGTAAAAACATAATAACAATGGTGGTTAATGAAAATCAAGAGGCTAAATATACTGTGGCACTTAAAAAATCTCCAGAATTTGAATCTTTATCTTTATTGGGTTCGTCATCATCAAATAACTCAGCGAAACTCTCTATTAAAGAAGGTTTAAAAGATAAAATTACAGCAACTGTTAATGAGAGCAACGGCAAAATAACTGTTATTGGTAAAGAGCAGTTATTTAAAACTGAACTAAAACATGATGGTCTAAGTATTCATGATGACAATGGAAATTCAAAGTTAGGTATTAAAGTTGATGGTATAAATGGAATTGAATCTCCAGGCATTAATAAACGTCGCTTAACTCATACTTACAAAAGTGGCACTGATTCAGTTGTGACTGAACAGATTGCGACCCTCAATGATGGATTCTTGTTTAGTAGTAACGAAGGAGAAAAAGGTACCAAACTAAACTCCAAAGTAAAAATAGCAGGGGCTGAAGCTAACACAAACTGGAATGATTTCGACAATGGTCAAAACATCATGACCAGAGTAGAAAATGTAAACGGTGAAACCGTTATCCGTATCGCCATGAGAAAAGATTTAAATCTTAAGAATGGATCCTTTGGTGGTAATGGGGCTAACGGTGAACTAAAACTTAAAGATCAAAATGGTAAAGACGGACTCACCCTTAATCCAGACAAAATCTTATTCAATAACATTACAAAGTTAGACGAAAATGGTCAGGTCCAAAAAAATGGGTCAGCTGGTATATCCATGACACAAAATGGTAAGTCTGATTTAGTAAAAGAAGGTCCTGCGACTCGTATCATAATCACTGACTCAAAAGGTGACCCGATATCAGAAGTTGCTACTATGAATGATGGTCTTAAGTTCGGTGCAAATACTGGTGGTGAAGTATCCAACCTTCTTAATTCTAAAGTTATAGTTGCAGGTAATAAGCAAAACACAGATTGGACTAAGTTTGACGAAGGTAAAAACATAATGACCAAAGTTGAACAGAATAAAGAAGGGCAAACAGATATTACCATTGCACTTAAGCGTGATGTTGAACTTGATTCTGCAACTATTGGACATGGACCAAATATAGTTGAAGGCACTAACATAACTAAAGGCGGTAAAGATGGTTACATCAAAGTTGTAAATAAGGAAGGTAAGACAGCTATTGTTATAGACGGTGGTAACACATCAAACGATGTAGGCCCATCGATTACTGTATCAGATACAAAATCCGTGGCGGGGGGGGGGACTTCTATGTTATCTAATGGTATAGAATTTAACACTCCATCAACTTCTGATTCTAAAACTAATTCTACAACCTCTAAAACATCAAAAGCTTTTGTATCGATTGCACCTGAAGGTTCTGCACGCATAGAACAAGATGCATCCGCAAGAAGAACCCGTCTCACATTAAAATCTGGAGAAGGCAGTGACTCAACAGTCGAAGAGATTGCGACAATGAAAGATGGCTTAAGATTTAAAGGTGATTCTGAAGAGTTAATCAATAAGCCGCTCTCAAGCACATTATCGATTGTTGGTGGTGAGACTGATTCAACTAAACTCACATCTTCAAAAGAAGATAAAAATATTGGTGTGATTGTTGAAGATTCCCCAAGAGCGGCTAATGACCCAAACACCAAATCACAAAAAGTGCTTGCAGTACGCTTATCTAAAAACCTAAAAGGCTTGCAATCAGCTGAATTTAAGCCAGTGGATGAAAATTCTAAACCTACTGGTCAAACCATAACCATAGGTAAAGAAGGTCTAACTGTCTCCAATAAAGATAAAAAATCTCAATTTAATGAAGAGGGCTTAAAAATAGGAGAAAACGGACCGAGTGTCACTGATAAAGGTATAAATGCAGGTGGAATGAACATCTCTAATGTTGCACCTCCTACACAACCCAATCATGCATCTACTAAGGGCTATATAGATACTCAAGTAAGACATCTTGAGAGCAAAATCAATGAAAGATACAAAGATGCTTTAGGGGCGTCTGCTATGGCCATGGCTACAGCATTATTGCCACCACCTAACACTCCTGGTAGAGGAGGATTTTCCGTAGCAAGTGCAGTGGTTGCGGGTCAACCTGCCTTTGCGATGGGTGTGTCTGCTCTATCTGAGAACAACAGACTTATATTGAAAGGAGCAGTAGCCAGTGACGCCCGTGGTCAAGTTGGAGGCGGTGTTGGTGCTACTTATCAGTGGTAAGAGTTATATATTAACTTAAATCATTTATAAAAGGTAAAGTTTCAAATTTTATTAGATTTATGAAAATTAAATATATAAATTTATTTATTTGTAGAGTTCTTAAGGTGCTCAAGGAAAATCTAAATTCTGTAATCTCATTTTATTTTTTGATTCAATTAATTGTTTTGTTTCCAGAGGCAAAGAGTACTGCATTGGTTCAGTCTGAAAGTAATCGTTCATACGGTTCGCCATCAGCAGCCTTTGGACATGGAAATACAGCATTTTCACACTTTAGTTCAGCTATTGGAGTAAGTAATGTTGCACGGGAACATAGTAGCTCAGCTATTGGGACTGGTAATCTTTCTGGTTGGGTAAGAGGAAATAGATTACATCAACTGGATCCTTATCTAGACCCAGTTAGCCTAACCCAAACTTTTGTTGTCACTCCAGAATACATTAATAGAACTTTGAACGCATCCAATAGAAAAGAAATGGTTGCAATGGGTGTATATAACATGGCTTTTGGAAATAGATCTTTAGCCTTGGGAAATAGGAACATAACATTAGCTGATGAAACGCTAGCTGTCGGAAAATCAAACCTTATATTAGGAAGTTATTCTAACGTTATTGGTAATTCTAATACTGCTTTAAGTAATTATTCAAACGTATTAGGATTTAGTAATGCTATTGGAGAATCAGGTTTATATAGTTTTGCTTTGGGTTCGCATAACAATATTCGGTCACAATATGGCCTAGCAATTGGTTATAAAAATACTATCAAAGGCACAAATTCAATTTTTATAGGGAATAATAATCTTGTTCTAGGAGATAAAAATATTGTAATTGGAAACTTAATTCAATCAAATTCTTTATCTAATTCTATTGTTTTGGGTAATGAATCTGATGGAACATATGCAGAAGAATTATCTAAATCAGTTAGTGTTGAATTCGGTAATTTGATTGGTGGATTGATTATCAGCGAATATTGGAATGGGTGGTCATATGAACGGAATGGTTCCCTCTCAGTTGGTGCTAGAGGTAGAGAAAGACAAATCAAAAATGTGGCAACTGGAGCGGTTTCTAGAACAAGTACAGATGCAGTTAACGGTTCCCAACTTTATTCTGCTATAAACGCAATAGGTGAAGCAACAAGAAAATATTCAATGTTTTTTTCTGCTGATAATTATTCAAATAGAATAGAAAGTAGGTTGGGTGACATCTTATCGATTTTAGGGGGTGCCACAGGATTATTAAGCGATCGTAATATTGGTGTAATAGTTAATGGTAATACAATCAATGTCAAACTTGCTAAAAAAATCAAAAGTGTAAGTAGTGTAACCACTGATGGTGGAACGGTACTTTCCGATGAGGCAATAAGACTTGGACAAAATGGACCTTCTATAACACACGAAGGAATAAATTCTAATAACAAAAAAATATTTAATGTTTTAACTGAAGAGAATTCATCTGATTCGGATGCGGCGAATGTGGGCTTTGTAACAAAAAAGCTAGATAATTTAAAAAATCAAGGTTATTCACTTATAGATGACTCAGACAATTTGCAATCATTTAGCATAGGTTCTTCCATAAAGGTATTGGGGGATAAAAATATTTATACTACCATATCGAAATCTGGAGTTAATATTCAAATGCAATCTAATCTATTGGGTATTCGGAGTGTCGATATAGATGGGGGACCAACTCTTAACTCTGAAGGTTTGTCATTTGGTAATGGAACAAAATTAACCTCTGACAAACTTCAGATAGGTACTGTCCTAATTACAACTAAAGGTAAAATTACTGGAGTTGCTGACCCTACTGATGATACTGATGCAGCTAACAAACGCTATGTTGATAGACAGTTGTATTCTTTAGGCAATAAGCCACTTACGCTAGGTACTAATGATGGACAACAATCTAAAAAATTGGGCGACACCATGACTATTAAAGGTGCTGATTCAAATTTTGATAAAAACCTATTCGATGGTGGTAACAACATCATGACATGGATAGATGGAGAGGGTGGTATTCGAATTGGTATAAAGAAGGATATAAGTCTTTATACTTTTACTTCTGACAATGGTAGTGGGAAATCATCTACTCTTAGATCTGATGCTTTAGTTTTTAATGGTGTAGATGGCATTGAAGGGGCTGATGGTCAAATTACACTAGACGTTACTTCTAATGGTATGAGAGATGTAAGATATAAAAAATCTGCACGTTTGAAATTAAACAACACAGAAGTAGCCACAATGAATGACGGTCTAAGGCTTGGGGCAAACAGTGGAAATGAGGCCTTAAATCATCTAAATTCTAAAGTAGTAGTTTCTGGTAATAAAAATAATATTGATTGGTCTAAGTTTGATGAAGGTTCAAACATAATGACTAACATTAGTCAAAGCCCTGAAGATCAAACAAATATCACTATTGCACTAAAACGCGATCTTGAACTTGATTCTGCAACTATTGGACATGGACCAAATATAGTTGAAGGCACTAACATAACTAAAGGCGGTAAAGATGGTTACATCAAAGTTGTAAATAAGGAAGGTAAGACAGCTATTGTTATAGACGGTGGTAACACATCAAACGATGTAGGCCCATCGATTACTGTATCAGATACAAAATCCGTGGCGGGGGGGGGACTTCTATATTATCTAATGGTATAGAATTTAACACTCCATCAACTTCTGATTCTAAAACTAATTCTACAACCTCTAAATCATCAAAAGCTTTTGTATCGATTGCACCCGAAGGTTCTGCACGCATAGAACAAGATGCATCCGCAAGAAGAACCCGTCTCACATTAAAATCTGGAGAAGGCAGTGACTCAACAGTCGAAGAGATTGCGACAATGAATGATGGCTTAAGATTCAAAGGTGATTCTGAAGAATTAATCAATAAACCACTCTCAAGCACATTATCGATTGTTGGTGGTGAGACTGATTCAACTAAACTCACATCTTCAAAAGAAGATAAAAATATTGGTGTGATTGTTGAGGACGCCCCAAGTGCATCTAAAGATTCAAACACCAAATCACAAAAAGTGCTTGCAGTGCGTTTATCTAAAAACCTAAAAGGCTTGCAATCAGCAGAATTTAAGCCAGTGGATGAAAATTCTAAACCTACTGGTCAAACCATAACCATAGGTAAAGAAGGTCTAACTATCTCCAATAAAGATAAAAAATCTCAATTTAATGAAGAAGGTTTAAAAATAGGAGAGAACGGGCCGAGTGTCACTGATAAAGGCATAAATGCAGGTGGAATGAACATATCTAATGTTGCACCTCCTACACAACCACATCATGCTTCTACAAAGGGTTATGTAGATACACAAGTAAGACATCTTGAGAGCAAAATCAATGAAAGATACAAAGATGCTTTAGGGGCGTCTGCTATGGCCATGGCTACAGCATTATTGCCACCACCTAACACTCCTGGTAGAGGAGTATTTTCCGTAGCAAGTGCAGTGGTTGCGGGTCAACCTGCCTTTGCACTAGGCGTGTCTGTTCTATCTGAGAACAACAGACTCATATTGAAAGGAGCAGTTGCTAGCGATGTTCGAAGTCAAGTTGGTGGCGGTGTCGGTGCTTCTTATCAGTGGTAATTTGTTTCCTAAAATAATAATTAAAAATAGCTCATAAAAACCCTACCCCTAGCCCCTGAATTTCTCCTCCGAATTCAGGGGATTTTTTTGCTAAGCTCAAATAATAGTAAAATTTAATGTTTAACTTTTGCCCTCGCACACATAGCGTAAAAAAATGAACACACCCCTAAAACTTATCGTCGGTTTGGGAAATCCTGGTCCAGAGTATGAGCATACTCGTCATAATGCTGGCTTTTGGTTTGTGGACCGTTTAGCCCTAAAACATGGATGTAATTGGAATCAGGAATCCGCATTTCACGGATATATGGCTAAGATGCCTTCGGCAGGAGGTTCGATTTTTTTACTTAAGCCAAGCACTTACATGAATCTTTCAGGTCGTGCTGTTCAAGCTGTATGTCATTTCTACAAAATCGCCGTGGACGAGGTGTTGGTGGCACACGATGAGCTTGATCTCCCTATAAACGAAATCAAATTAAAAAAGGGTGGCGGTCATGCGGGGCATAATGGCTTACGAGATATAACTAAGGCAATGGCATCTCCTGAGTTTTGGCGATTACGTATAGGTATCGATCATCCTATAAAGCGTAATATGGTTCAACCCGTTGCAGATTATGTTTTGCACAGACCCAATTTAGAGGAATTTGAACAATTGTTGATGAGTGTTGATCGTGGTGTTGAAGCGGTGGATTATTTAATTAAAGGCGATAAGCAAAAAGCTATTACCACTTTATCTGGGGGCAATGCCTCATGCAAGGCTAAATCAGAGGCTCAAACTCAAGCTCAGAGCAAGGCCACAGCACGGGCTCAGAGCAAAGCTCAGACCGCGAGTGCGACCAAATCTGCAGGCACAACAATATCCGCACCTACGCAGACACCTAAGCAAACCCAAGCTCCATACAAACACCCATCCCCTGCAAAACCAAAAAAAGAGGGTACGCAAGATGCTTAAATCAATCAAGGAACTTTTGCTTTATATTGCTCATCCGAAGTATATCGAGCACGGACCTGCCCATTCTGATTTTTCGTTAAATGTGCCGTTGGGTCGCATTTTTAAATGGGTGTTGTTGATGTGGTTGGTAGATTTAGTTATCTTTGCACCTATCGTTGTTGCCGTATCAAAAAACCTAGGTGTTGATAATCAAATCGATCCGACATTGCCATACTTGGTGCCATTGGCTGCTGTGTGGGCACCCATAGTTGAGGAGCTGATTTTTAGATTTTCTTTGCGACGTCCCATGTTTTGGATACTGTGTATACCACTTGGGATTATGGTGTTTGGATCTGGACCCATCTTTCTGAGTTTCGCTGTAGTTGGGGTTCTTGTTCTGGTTATTATTTATCTTGATAGTACGGGGAAATTGGAAGAGAAGTATGCATTGCCACCCAAATATAAGGCTGTGTATTATGCTTATTTCCCCTTTGTGTTCCACGCTTCGGTCATAGTTTTTGCGTGCCTTCATGTATTTAATTATGACATCGAAGAAGTCTCCGTCCTTATGTTTTTGCTGGTCGTACCGCAATTAGTAACTGGTTATGTGATTGCGTGGTTTAGGATGAAATATAGTTTTATTTCAGGAGTTGTATTTCACGCGATTTTTAATGGCGGACCTGTAATTTTAGTTTGGTTGGCAATGAAGGCATTAAAATCATTGCCACCAGAAGAGTATGAAAAAATAATGAAGAGCATGGAGTCCGTGTTCAATCCAATTTTAAATTTAATCTGAGGTTTTTAATGGCATTACAATGTGGCATCGTGGGACTTCCTAATGTAGGAAAGTCGACTCTTTTTAACGCACTTACTAAAGCTGGCATTGCGGCGGAGAATTATCCGTTCTGTACGATTGAGCCTAATGTTGGGATTGTGGAAGTTCCCGACCCACGTCTTGCAAAGCTTGCTGAGATAGTGAAGCCTGAGCGCGTGTTGCCTGCGACTGTGGAGTTTGTGGATATTGCAGGACTTGTGGCGGGTGCCTCTAAGGGAGAGGGGCTGGGGAATCAGTTCTTAGCGAACATACGCGAAACCGATGCTGTTGTACATGTTGTGCGTTGCTTTGAAGATAGTAATGTTGTGCATGTGGCTGGTCGTGTAGATCCTGTAAGCGATATTGAGGTTATCAATACAGAATTAGCACTTTCAGATTTAGCAACTGCCGAAAAGGCACTTTTGAAAAATCAGAAGGTAGCCCGTGCTGGAGATAAGGAAGCACAAAAGATGGTGGCTGTGCTTGAAAAAGTAGTTCCACATCTAAATGAAGCCAAAGCGATACGTTCTTTGGGTTTGGATGCTGACGAGCTACATGCCATCAAGTCTTTTGGTTTTATCACTGCAAAACCTTGCATGTATGTGGCGAATGTTCGCGAAGATGGCTTTGAAAATAATCCACATCTTGAGGCTGTGCAAAATTATGCTGCTGCTGAAAATTCACCCGTAATCTCGGTATGTGCCGCAATCGAAGCCGAAATTGCCGACCTTGATGATGAGGATAAAGAGATGTTTTTGGCCGATATGGGTATGGATGAGCCTGGCTTAAATCGCTTGATTCGTGCTGGATACGACCTTCTTGGACTACAGACTTACTTTACGGCAGGAGTTAAGGAGGTTCGTGCATGGACCATTCATAAAGGGGATACTGCCCCTAAAGCTGCAGGCGTAATTCATACTGATTTCGAGCGTGGATTTATCAGGGCACAAACGATTTCATACGATGACTTCATACAGTACAAAGGTGAGCAGGGTGCAAAAGAAGCAGGCAAAATGCGAGCTGAAGGTAAGGAATACGTCGTTAAAGATGGTGATGTTCTAAACTTTTTATTTAATGTTTAGGATTTCGGCTCGTGGCTTAGGATTTCTGCTTGTGGCTTAGGATTTCGGCTCGTGGCTTAGGATTTGTCAAAGTCTACGATTCGCCATCACCTTAGGATTCGCCATCACCTTAGGATTCGCCATCACCTTAAAATCAAATCGTGGCTTAGGATTTGCCAGTTAGTTTCTTAAACTTCTCCATCAATTCTTCTTGGGTTTCAGAATGTGCAGGATCTTTTGATATACAGTCCACTGGACAGACAGACATACACTGTGGTTCATCGTGGTGTCCAACGCACTCCGTGCATTTATCGGGTTCGATTACATAAATATCAGGACCCATGTATATCGCATCGTTTGGACATTGCGGCTCACATACGTCGCAATTGATGCAGTCCTCATCAATTATTAGTGCCATTATTTTGTGTCCTTTGTGAATTAATAAGTGCTACTTTTTCTGATAGACGTTTCTCTACGAGTGGGAAAACGAAATCGGATACATTGCCCCCTAAAATAGCAACCTCGCGCACAAATGTGCCCGATATAAATTGATATTGCTCCGATGGGGTCATAAATAAAGTCTCCACCTCTGGCAATAAATACCTATTCATCCCGGCAAGCTGAAATTCATACTCAAAATCCGAAACAGCCCGCAGACCGCGAACGATGACTTTACCGCCTTCCTGGCGGACAAAATCCTTAAGAAGACCTGTGAAAGACTTAACCTCCACATTTTGATAATGACTAAGCACCTCCCGTGCAATCTCTAGCCTCTCCTCCAATGTGAAGAACGGCTTTTTTGCTCTACTTTCGGCTACTCCAACGACCACATTATCGAATAGCTTCGATGCACGGCGCACCAAGTCTTCATGACCGCGAGTGATGGGGTCAAATGTACCCGGATAGATAGCTGTAATCATATATTGTCTCTTTTTAATTTAAATAAATAAAAATAAACCTGTCCTGCTTTCGATTCACGCAAAAGCTCAAATGATTCGTTCAATGTTTGCGGTTTGTTCGATTCGATGTATACAAGCCCTTGTGGCAATAAAATCTGTTCTAAATATGGTTTAGTAGTCTCTAGCAAATCGCTGTTGAATGGAGGGTCGAGCAATACTAAATCGAACCTACTTGCATCCATGCGCTCTAAGATCTTGGGCACTCCAAGTGAGTTTATACGCACTGCATCTGCCTTAAGTTTATCGCGGGACTTACGTAATTCCTCGATTACTTTGGGATTCTGATCAGAAAGAAGTACATATCTAGCACCCCTAGAAGTAGCTTCAAAGCCCAAAGCTCCAGTTCCCGCAAATAAATCAAGCACAGATTTATCTTCGTAAACTCCATACCAAAAATGGTCAATCCAGTTATATAAAGTCTCGCGAACACGGTCTGGTGTAGGTCGAAATCCATCAATTTCTAATACTGGTAATGTTGATTTCTTATACTGACCACCGATAATGCGAACAGTGCGACCCATAGGTCAAAATATCCAATTAAAACGATAATTATAAAATAAATTTTATAGTTAAAATAAATGCTTAATTAGTAAATTATCTTGTTATGTTTAGATTTTTTAAAAGAAAGAAAAAAGAAGAGCCTGTAGTTGAGGAAAAGATTGAAGCTGACGTTGATGAGCAGTCTCAAGAGCAAGTTATTGCAGATGCAGGGCATGAAAGAGGCGAGCATGAAAGTCATGGGCATGAAAATCAGACTTACGATCCGTCTCATGACATACGAGAAACCCAAGAGCCTGCAGAGGCTATAACAAGCCCAGATTCTTCTTTTGATTCTCTGTGGCCGACACCTGATGCAAATGGAAAGGTTCGTATAAAAATTTCTTTATCGGATGCGCTACCTCCGATTAGCGAGGAAGAGTTAGAGAAAGCGGCCTTAGCGGAAGTCCGTGAAGATGATTTAAGTCGTTTTGGATATGTGGATTCTGATGATGAATCTGTGGAATTTGAGGAAGAGCAGGTGCAAGGGAGGTCTGCTCAGGAGGCGGGTGTGAAGCCCGACCATAAGCCAGAGCCCTGTGAGTCAGAGGCCGACCATAAGCCCAAGGCAGACCATGAGATTGAGCCCGAGCTCCTTGAGCCCGACCTCCGTGAGCCAGAACCCACAGACCCCTCAGACCCCTCAGAACCCTCAGAATCCTCTGAGCCTGAAGTTGAGCATAAGACACTATCACCATCAGAAAAAAAAGGCTGGTTCTCACGTCTTAAAAAAGGCTTATCAAGATCGAATATAGGAACTATTTTTGTCGGCACTCGTATTGACGAAGAACTATTTGAAGAGCTTGAAAACTCATTACTAATGGCCGACGCAGGGGTTATTGCCACCCAAAAGATAATTAGCGAATTAAGACAAGCCGTCAAAAAGCAACACCTTGAGGACGCAGATCAGGTAAAACACGCACTCACGCAGATTATTGCTCAGCATCTGAAACCGCTTGAGAAGATTTTCGATATACATGAAGATCGCACAAATGTTGTTATGATCGCAGGTGTCAATGGGGCTGGAAAAACCACCTCTATCGGTAAACTGGCTTATCATTTTCAGGCTCACGGTGCTAGTCTGCTTCTAGCTGCAGGGGATACATTTAGGGCGGCCGCACGAGAACAGCTTCAACAGTGGGGTCTTAAAAACAATGTGCAGGTCATCTCTCAGCAAGGGGGCGATCCCGCTTCTGTGGCGTTTGATGCAGTGAATTCAGGCATTGCTAAGAAAACCACTGTTGTTATGATTGATACTGCAGGACGTCTGCCTACACAGACTCATCTTATGGAAGAGCTTAAAAAAATTAAGCGTGTAATCACGAAGGCTGAAAGCTCAGCACCCCATGAGGTTTTGCTTGTGGTCGATGGCAATACTGGACAAAACGCCCTCGCACAAATTAAAGCATTTGATGAGGCTATCGGGCTTACAGGACTACTAGTTACTAAACTTGATGGAACCGCAAAAGGCGGTGTACTCGTAGCTATGGCTTCTGGAGTACAAGGAGTGCGTACAGTGCCAGTTTATTGGATTGGAGTAGGTGAATCCTTAGAGGATCTACAGCCATTTGTGGCCGAGGAATTTGCACAGGCATTGGTGGGGTAATTATCCACCAAATCTAATCCTTCTCGGCATTTTCCTATGTACCGCATCAGCCTCTTCACGCATCATCTCAATATGTGCCGACAACCAGCCCACAGCAAACCAAGCCTGTTTATGCGTATTTACCAAATTTGAGAAATAGACGTGGGCAGTAGCGTAATCGTTAAGCTGCCCAAATACCTCCTGAGCTTCTATAAGTCGCTTATTTACACGTCCTAAACGACTTGCACCTTCCATATTTTCATATACATTTAGGGCATAACGTATTTTCTTAATTTTTTTACGCAAATCGTGATAATTCTCTATATCCGCTTTATCTCTTGTTTTCCAGTGGTTTACTATCGATTTATACCACTTCGATAAACGTCTTTCTATTTTGTAGATTAGTAAAGATTCGCCCGTAGTTCCAGGCGTAAGTGGAATGATATCTACTAATTTATCTTGAATTGGTACGTCGGAACTTTCAGCCACTGAACTTGCACCTTCAACTCCGATAAGGGCTTGGGATAACATTCTGCGAGCTGGTATTGGCTTAGATTCAGGTTCTGCTGTAGTCGACAGGTTTTCAGATTTCGCTTCTGTACTTAGTGGGTCGCTCTCAACCACTTCAACTTCATTTTGGGGTGGCAATGGATCCGCATTAGGAGCTGTAGCCACCCATCTCATAATTTGTATTAATAATGTTTGAAATTCTGCTTCTTTAGCAATTTCTGAAGCGGGTTTACCGTTGTAATGACTGACCTTTATAGGAGGCATGCCAGCCTTAATTAATGGTGGCAATATCGTCTCAAGCATCACATCCGTGTCACGAGTTTCACCGAAGCGTCCAAAATACTCTTTTAATAAAAGCTGTAGTTCGGGATTTGGTAGGTGTGCTATACCATCAAACAATCTCCAATTAGATATAAGTCTACGAATGCCTACACGCAATTGATGAACATGCTCACTTTTAGCGGTTTTAGCTACTCCAGCTGTATCGATCTCGGCAAGCAAAGCAGCGTTTGATGATATTTGATCTACACACTCTTCAGTCAATTTGCACAGAGCCTTAGTGGCTGTAAGATACTTTTGTATAAATATGGGCTGAGCCTTTTTTTCGCTCCAAAATTTTTGAGTTTCAGCCAGTTCTATGGCTGCCTGATGTTGTGGTTCGGCCGAATAAATTTTGTTATGAATATTAGCCAGTGCATCGCCTCGATGTGCTTTTGTGCGGTTATCGAGTATAAGGCCATGCTCTTTAGTCCAACGAGTAGCCATATCAAAAATAGAGCAAACTTGACCTGAAACTAACTCAAATTCAATTTCGTTAATAGGCAGTTCAAGAGCGCCTGCACGAACAACTCCTGTGTCATAGGCAATTTCAACGGTTCCATGCTTTACGCGTTGTTTTTTGCATAAGCGTTCAATGTGAGTTTCAAATCTGCACTCAAGTTCTTCTGTTAATTTTGAAATTACAATTTCAGCTGCGGTACCTGCATAAAGGCTAAGATCTAGAATAGGTGCGTGTCTTGAATGATTTAGCTCTAAGCGACTAAATTGACTTTCACCTGCCATTTTTAATGTCTGTACCCAAGAATCACCCTCAAGTCGCAATCTTATCGAGGTCTTAGCCTTTGCAAGTTGACGGCTGGGGGTGTCGAAATACATAGCACGTAGAGTTAGTTTTGTAGCACTATTGAGTGAATTTTTTACTGATTCACGAGCAGATAGGGGCACGTGAAGCTTTATTTCTTGTTCGGACATGAGCGGGCGGTAAATGTTAAAGTATTATTTCAATACGATAAAATACCATAAAAATTAATGATTTATGAAATATGTGTTGCTTAAATCGCTAAATTGAGTTTGGATCTATTATCTGCTTAAGCTCACTAAGTGACTTAAGAATTTTTTTAGAATCCGTTTCTTTTAAATCGCCCATCAATTCCTTAAGTAGTTCATTAAGCCCCTCGTGAGCTTTTTTAAGAACTTTTTTACCTTTAGTTGTGAGGTTAAGGGTAATGGTTCGACCGTCATCTATACTTTCGTTTTTACGTATGAATCCGTCTTCTTCCAGTACTTTTACTACATTAGTAATATTGCCATCTGAAACCATAAGACGCTCTGAAATTTCACCCATTTTAAGCCCATAACGAGAGCTGTTTATATGAGCTAGAATTTCAAATCTTGTAGGTGTGAGATTGTGGACTGTTCTTAAATACTCACGTACTTGACGATTGATAATTTGATTGCAGGCATTAAGACGAAGCCAGATTCTGGCTTGTGTAGTATCGCTTGATGAGAGGCGGCTTTCAATATCCATGACACTTCTTTGGTGGCAATGTCCTCTTAGTATATCAAACTAGGAGTGCTAAAATCCCAACGAAATAAAGTTGGAAATATCATGAAAACTAAACTTAATTACGAAACAAGAGTGAAATTAGATTTAGAGGTTAAAGAAGAATTTGACATATCCCCAATTACAGAAATTATTGAAGATTTGCGATTAGGGAAAATGGTCATCATCGTAGATGAAGAAAACCGCGAAAATGAGGGTGATTTGATGATGGCGGCTGATTTTATAACCCCTGAAGCTATTAATTTTATGGTCACCCATGCAAGAGGATTAGTCTGTCTTACTCTTACTCATGAAAGATGTGATGAGCTCGGATTGCCTATGATGACATCGAATAATAGGTCTGGATTTGGCACAAACTTTACAACATCAATAGAAGCCGCAGAAGGGGTGACTACGGGGATTTCTGCTGCTGATAGAGCTCACACAGTCAAAGTAGCTATTTCTAAAAATTCAAAACCTACCGATTTAGTACAGCCGGGTCATATATTTCCAGTTCGATCTGTCCCTGGTGGAGTTTTGATTAGGGCTGGGCATACGGAAGCAGGTTGTGATTTAACCAAGTTAGCTGGACTTACGCCGGCATCTGTAATTTGTGAAATCATGAACACTGATGGGACTATGTCACGACTTCCCGATTTGATGGAATTTGCTAAGCATCACGGCATTAAGATTGGTACTATCGTTGATTTAATTCAGTATAGAAACGAACACGAGTCTATGATTGAACGCATAGGAGAGTGTGAATTAGCAACTAGCTGGGGTATGTTTAAGGCTTATGCTTATAAGGATAAATCTTTTGGATCTCCTCATATTGCACTAGTAAAAGGTGACATTGAGGAAGGTCTTGAAACTCTAGTTAGGGTACACGAGCCTACGAATGTCTTGGATTTGCTAGATATGGAAGGGCAGTCGCATAGTTGGTCATTGCCAAAAGCAATAGAAAAAATATCAAAATCCGATCGTGGTGTAATCGTACTTTTAAATGCACAGGGAAATGAAGGTGGTCTTATGAATTCGCTTGCGAAATGGGGGCGGTCAGAGGCGGAGGACGAGACTAAGTCTAAGGCTACAAAATCTGAACACTATGACATGAGAACATACGGTATCGGAGCTCAGATTCTACGTGATTTGGGGGTTGGCAAAATGAAGTTATTAAGCCATCCTTTGCGGTTACCCTCTATGACTGGATTCTCCCTAGAAGTCACAGGGTATGAGCAAGCCTAAAGTTTGGATTGAGCGTGGCTATGAACAAGTATGAAGTTGAGTATGAGGGTTTGTACGATTAGGTTGGAAATTAAGCTTGCTTGTTTGATGTGAGTAGCTCGGAAATTAAGCTTGAGTGTTTGGTGTGAGCAGTTTGGAAATTAAGCTTGAGGGTGGATAAAATTGTCCACCCTTAATATTGGTGTCAAGTCTAAATCCGTATAATTAATTTATAATCTTTAACACCACTACTTACTTAGGAGCTTCTATGAAACCTTACACTATGGAACCAGATCGCAACGGAGAAGACCTTTATATTGGTATCGCTCTAAGCAGATTTAACGAAGAAATTGCATATGCCGAACTAGAAGCTTGCCTCGACGAGCTTGAGAGTTTAGGAGTCGATGAAAGCCAAGTTATGGTTGTTACTGTTCCTGGCTCTCTTGAGCTTGGTATAGCTTTACAACAAATGGCTATGAGTTACGAATTCGACGCATTGATCGCATTTGGAGCGGTTGTTCGAGGTGATACTTATCATTTTGATGTTGTGGCTAATGAAAGTGCATCTGCTATTTCAAAAGTTTCTCTCGAGATGAATATCCCTATCGCAAACGGCGTTCTTACTGTAGAATCTGCAGACCAAGCACATCAAAGGGCTGAGGAAAAGGGTCGTGATTGTGCAGTGGTTGCGGTTGAGTTGGCTAATCTTATGGTAGCTCTCGTGCCAGAGGGTGAAGATATTGACGAAGACGAGGATTTTGAGTATTTCGTCGATGGTGAAGACGACATGGATTATGACGATGAAGAAGAGTTCGAGTTAGATGAGGACGAGGACGACTTCGAAGACGAAGATGAAGACTTCGATGACGAGGACGATGAAGAGGACGAAGACGACTTCGAAGATGAAGACGATGATTCAGATGATTCAGATGATGAAGAAGACGACGATGACGATGACTTCGAAGATGATGACGATGATGGAGACGATGAAGAAGATCGTCGCAAATAATATTTTTGGAGGCTTTATTTAATGGGGCAAAAAATCGGCACCAGTGCTAGACACACAGCTAGAGAGCTTGTAGTGCAAGGTTTGTATTCTTGGCTTTTATCTAATGAAAGCCAGGACATTGCCAGCGTAGATTCTCATATCAGAGAACAGGAAAACTTTGATTTTGCGGATTTAAATCTCTATAAAACTTCTCTTTATGGAGTAATTCAAAATGCTGATTCTCTTAGAGAGGAGTTTGCCCCATTTATAAGTCGCTCTGCTTCTGAACTTTCGCCAGTTGAGCATGCCATCATGCTACTTGCAACTTATGAATTGCTACATTTCCCAGAAACTCCGTATCGAGTAGTTATAAATGAAGCTATCGAATTAGCTAAAGAGTTCGGGGGGACTGATGGATTTAAATTTATTAATGGTGCTTTAGATAAACTAGCCGAAAAGATAAGAGTTCATGAGTAGCGAATTCGATATTATCGAAAAGTATTTTAGTTTTTCAAAGCCTACACATAACATTCCAATCACAGTTGGTGATGACTGTGCAGTATTTAGTATAGGACCACGTGAATCACATATTGCCACTAGTGCTGACCTATTAATTGAAGGGCAGCATTTTTTTTCTGATGTGGAACCGTATCGTCTAGGGCACAAATCCCTTGCCGTCAATTTATCTGATTTGGCTGCGATGGGGGCTAAGCCAATTGGGTGTTTATTGTCGTTGGCATTGCCATCAGTAGATGAACAATGGGTAAGCGATTTTGCAAATGGATTTAAGGCATTATCTCTCAAATATGGATGCCCCTTGTTGGGGGGTGATATGTCTAAAAGCCCTAAGGTCAAAGTTATTAATGTAACTGTTTTTGGACGTGTTACAGATAGAGGTGTCAGGTCTCCCAGAAATTTTTTAACTAGAGCAGGAGCCCGACATGCTGATGATATTTGGGTTTCGGGCGAACTGGGAAGTGCGAGTTTAGCTTATAAAAGTAAAGCTGGTCTTTTAGATGAGCTATACAGTAATTCGATTTACGAGTTAGGTCGTGAGGCACTTGAGATGCCTGAGCCCCGATTAAATCTAGGTCGTGCTATATATCCTTATGCAAATTCTTGTATTGATATTTCGGATGGGCTACTTCAGGATTTAGGGCATATTATGAAAAGCAGTAATAAAATTGCTCATATAGAAATTGAAAGTATTCCTTTTAACAAAAATATAAGTAAATTTGTTGATTATGAGCATCTCAGGGAGGCAATGTTATCTGGAGGTGATGATTATGAGTTGTGTTTTACGGCACCAGCTCGTCATCGTGAGAAAATCGAAAGCATATCAACTAGATTAGGTATGAAACTTACTCGGATTGGTATGGTTTGTGCTCAAGAAGTCGATGGTATTTTAGGTCCTAAAGGCTCAAAACCCTCATTACTCTCAAAACCCGCTAATCATGGTCATCTCGATGAATTGGCTTCTTTAAAAAAAGACTCAGCCCTCGTTCAAGTTTTTCAGGATGGTCAACTCATCGAGGTCGATTATAAGGGCTTTCAGCATTTCTAATATGAAACCGAATACAAAAGTATCTGCCCTATTGCCTACTAATTCTGTGCGTATGAATTTTTCATGGATGCTTAAAAAGCCCTACAGAATCCTAGCTTTGGGCTTTGGGTCTGGGTTAATTAAGCCAGGTCCAGGTACTTGGGGATCATTTATTGGGCTATTTATTTGGTGGCTATTGAAGTATATTGCATTGCCACATATTGCGGTTTATGTAATTACTGTACTTGGATTTTTGATAGGTTTATGGGTTTGTAAATGTACCACTAAAGATATCGGGGAGCATGATAGTGGCTCTGTCGTGTGGGATGAGATTGTTGCCGTCCTTATTTTATTTTGCATTTTAAAGTATCAAAGCTCTGCGTACGATTTATTTGCGGTAATTTTATTTAGGGTGTTTGATATCTGGAAGCCATTTCCCATTGCATATTTTGACCGCAAACTGACATCTTCTTTTGGGATGATGTTTGATGATGTATTGGCCGCAGTTTATGCAGTTTTGGCTTTCAAATTTATAATGTGGATTAAATTCTATGCGTTCGTTAGTTGAAAAAATTGCAGTTTTCTTAAAGCCTAAAGGCAGTATGTTGTGTACAGCAGAATCGTGTACTGGTGGGTTGATTGCGAAATTGTGTACGGATCTTGCGGGATCGAGTGCATGGTTTGAGTGTGGTGTAGTTACTTATTCGAATGCTTCCAAAACGGCTTTGTTGGGCGTTCCTGAGGAGGTTATCTCTGAACATGGTGCCGTCAGTGAAGAGACTGCATTCGAGATGGCATACGGTGCATTATTAAACTTTAGTAATTGCAAGTACTCTATTTCAGTTACTGGTATTGCAGGACCTGGAGGAGGTTCTGATTTAAAACCTGTTGGTACCGTATGTTTTGGCTTTGGTTTACGATCTGAGGATGGAGAAATTCAAGTTCAAACACGTGTTGAGCATTTTTCAGGTGATCGTGAAGAGATACGTAATCAGTCAGCCCACTATGCTTTAGAAACGTTTTTAGCGATAGCCTCTTGAATTTTATCCCTCGTATTTCTAGCCATATCAGCGGAAGCTTTTAGACAATCATCGCCATCACTAGCATATAAAATAGCACGGGAGGAGTTGATAATCACTCCATGACCTTCAGAATTTATGCCAGCCGCTACAGTAGCCTCTATATCGCCTCCCTGAGCACCTATCCCAGGAATTAGAAGAGGCATATGCGTTCCAATAATCTCGCGAACGTGCTTAATTTCTTCGGGAAATGTAGCCCCAACAACCAGTCCAATTTGCCCACTAGAATTCCATTTTGTAGCTGCCAATTTCGCAATATGTTGGTAGAGTGGCAATGTCCTTCCATCCACAGATACATCTAAAAATTGCACATCAGATCCACCAGAATTAGAGGTGCGACAAAGTACGATTACCCCACGGTCACTCCACTCAAGATACGGTTCTATTGAATCAAATCCCATATAAGGATTTACGGTAACTGCATCAGCTCCATAACGCTCGAATGCTTCGATAGCATACTGTTTTGCAGTGCTTCCGATATCGCCTCTTTTTGCATCTAAAATGCAGATATGAGTTGGATATGTGGAACGTATATATTCGAATATACGCTCTAATTCACGCTCTGCACCCAATGATGCGAAGTATGCAATTTGTGGTTTAAATCCACAAACATAGGGAGCACAGGCATCAACCATATCACAGCAAAATTTATACACGCCTTCTGTAGTAGATCTATAGTTTGCTGGGAGTCTATAGATATCTGGATCAAGCCCTAACATTAAAGCAGACTGTTGTTGTGTCCATGAATTAGAGAGTTTCTCAGTAAATTTCATATCAAGGATTTTTAAGTTGGCTAGTTAGTGAATTAATCAGGGCTTCTAATTCAAGTTTTTCAGTGGGCTATATAGCGAATCACAAAATAAAGCCATGTGAAAAACGAAAATACTAAACACAAAAAAATGGCCGCACTACCAAGATCTTTTGCTCTCTTAATCATCTCGTCGTAGTCGTTAATAATACGATCGCCCAATGTCTCTAATGCAGAATTTAGTAACTCAACTATAAGTACTAAAAACAATGTAAACATCAAGACTATGATTTCAAGCGGTGTTCTGCCTAGTACAAAAGCCAAAGGAGCCATAAAACAGCAAATCAGAAACTCCTGACAAAAAGAAGCCTCATATTTAAAAGCAGACCTGAAACCTTGAAATGAATACTTAGTAGCATTCCAAATTCTGTTATAGGAAAGCTTGCTTTTGTAAGGACTTTCGTAGTCTTTGGACATAATTATGGCAATGTTTTAAAACCCAAAAATTATAACTTATGGCAATAAAAAAGGCATAAACCCAAAAGTCTATGCCTTTATAGATCAGATAAGAAGTGACTACTTCAGATTAGAAGCCCATGCCACCCATACCGCCCATGCCACCCATATCAGGCATAGCAGGAGCTGGTTTATCTTCAACTACTTCAGTTACAGCAGCTTCTGTGGTTAGAAGTAAGCTTGCTACTGATGCAGCGTTTTGAAGTGCATTACGAGTAACTTTAGTAGGGTCAAGAACGCCTTGCTCCATCATGTCGCCGTATTCACCAGTTGCTGCGTTGTAGCCGTAATTGCCTTCACCATTAAGCACATTGTTTAGAACTACGCTTGGCTCTTCGCCTGCATTAGAAACAATTGTACGCAATGGAGCTTCAATAGCACGTAATACAAGTTTGATACCTGCATCTTGATCTGCATTATCGCCTTTAACTGCAGCGATAGCTTGTTTTGTACGAAGTAGTGCAACACCGCCGCCAGGAACAATACCTTCTTCCACAGCAGCACGAGTTGCGTGAAGAGCATCTTCTACACGAGCTTTTTTCTCTTTCATCTCAACTTCAGTAGCAGCACCAACACGGATAACAGCCACACCTCCAGCTAATTTGGCAACACGCTCTTGAAGTTTTTCGCGATCATAATCAGAAGTTGATTCGTCGATTTGGCGACGGATTAAGTTCACGCGTTCTTCGATTTTATCCACTGCACCAGCACCATCGATAACAGTAGTGCTTTCTTTGCCGACTTCAACACGTTTAGCTTGACCAAGATTTTCTAATGTAGCAGTTTCAAGAGACATACCTGTTTCTTCAGAAATTACAACACCATTAGTCAATACAGCGATATCCTCAAGCATAGCTTTGCGACGGTCACCAAAGCCAGGAGCTTTAACAGCAACAGTTTTAAGAATGCCACGGATATTATTTACTACTAAAGTTGCAAGAGCTTCACCTTCAACATCTTCTGCAATAATTAGAAGAGGGCGACTAGTTTTAGCTACTTGCTCAAGAACTGGTAGAAGATCACGAATGTTAGAGATTTTTTTGTCGTGGATTAAGATATATGGATCATCTAAAGCAGCAATTTGTTTTTCACCGTTATTAATAAAGTAAGGTGATAGATATCCACGGTCAAATTGCATACCTTCTACTACATCTAGTTCGTTTTCTAGTGATTTACCGTCTTCTACAGTAATAACACCTTCTTTACCTACTTTGTCCATAGCATTAGCGATAATTTCACCAACTGATGTGTCGCTATTTGCTGAAATAGAAGCTACTTGAGCAATTTCTTTTGAAGTAGAACTTGGGCGAGAAAGCTTTTGAAGTTCATCAACTGAAGCGGCAACCGCTTTATCAATACCGCGTTTAAGATCCATAGGATTGATACCAGCTGCTACATATTTAAGACCTTCCTCTACGATAGCTTGAGCAAGAACAGTAGCAGTTGTAGTACCATCACCCGCATTATCCGCAGTTTTAGAAGCAACTTCACGCACTAATTGTGCACCGATGTTTTCAAATTTATCTTTAAGTTCAATTTCTTTGGCAACGCTAACGCCGTCTTTTGTTACAAGTGGTGCACCGAATGAACGCTCTAATACAACATTACGTCCTTTTGGTCCAAGAGTAGTTTTAACTGCATTCGCCAATACATTAACGCCACGAACGATACGAGAACGAGCGTCATCTCCGAAAAATACTTGTTTAGCTGTCATTTTAGTAATTCCTAATTTTTATCTAATAATTAAAATGTGGGGTCAAAATTCGATTATTCAACTACAGCAAGAATTTCTTCGTCACGGATAACTAGTAATTCTTCACCGTCCATTTTTACTGCTTGACCTGCATACTTACCGAAAAGTACACGATCACCAACTTTAAGGTCTACAGAAATAAGTTGACCACTTTCAGATTTACGACCAGGACCTACCGCAACTACTTCACCAATATCTTGTTTTTCTTCTGCACTGCCAGCTAGGATAATGCCAGATTCAGTTGTTTTTTTGTTATCTACTCTTTTGATAACCACTAAATTTTGTAATGGACGTAATGCCATGAATGTACTCCTCATAAGTAACAATGTAAAAAATTAGCACTCAATGCTTATGAGTGCTAATTATATGGGCTATTTCTGAAATTTCAAGGGCGATTTTTAACGAGCCCTAAATTTTAGAAATTAACGAATTGGAAGACCGTAGTGCAGACCACCATCAGTATAAAGTTTATTTAGACCGCGAGGAACTTTAAGAGCACTGTCTTTTCCAACGTTTCTATCAAAACTTTCACCGTAATTACCCACTTGCTTGATTACTTGGTAAGCCCAGTCTTCGCTTAGGCCTAGATTTTTTCCGCTACCTTCGGTTACACCAAGAAGGCGTTGCACGTTAGGATTTGTTGAATTTTTCTGCTCATCTACATTTTTACTAGTAATGCCAAGCTCTTCTGCATTCCACTGAGCATGCATAACCCATTTAACAATATTGAACCATTTGTCATCGCTTTGACGTACAAAAGGTCCCAAAGGTTCTTTAGAAATAATCTCTGGCAATACAACGTAGTCATCTGGATTAGATAATTTAGAGATTCTAATTGATGCTAATCCAGAAGCATCTGTAGTAAATACATCGCAACGACCAGAGGCAAACGCATTAACCACTTCATTAAACTGATCAAATACTACTGGTTTATAAGTGATTTTATTAGCCCTAGCCCAGTCAGCCATGGTGTTTTCGTTTGAGGTACCAGTTTGCATGCAGACTGTAGCTCCATCAAGCTCTTTTGCACTTTTAACGCCTAAATCCTTTTTAATTAAAAAGCCCTGACCGTCATAAAAATTAACGCCTGGAGACATAAGACCGATGGCAGTATCACGTTGTTGAGTAACTGTAGTATTGCGAGTAAGAATATCTATCTCACCCGATTGAAGAGCAGTAAATCTTTGTTGAGAGTTTAAAGGGACGGTTTTAAATTTAGATGCATCTCCAAAAACAGCGGCAGCTATTGACTTACAAAGGTCAACATCTAAACCTTCCCATTCGCCTTTATCATTTGGAGCAGAAAAACCTGCGAACCCAGTCGTAGTACCACACACAACATGTCCACGGCTTTTAACAGTTTCTAATGTATCTGCCTGAACTTGTGTAGATGCTAAAACTAGTCCAGCTATTAATAAAGATAATTTTTTCATTTAATCTCCCTAGCGAGTTATAGTTTGTTTACAAAATATATCAAATTTTGATATTTCAATTAGTGCAATGTTGCAGATAGTAAAAAATCTTTTTCTATATTTCAATAATTAAATATTCAGATTTTTTATAAGTAGAATACTCGAACATTTTAAAAAAAGGAGATTTTTATGAAATCAGCACTATTTTTATCTTTAGGTTTGGCTTTCGGTTCAGTTGCTTTTGCTCAAACTGCACCTTCTGAAATGAAAACTAACACAGATGAGTCTATGAACACAGAAGTTGTTAAACCAGCTGAAACTAAAGAAGCACCAGCTGCTCAAGACCAAGCTGCACCATCTTCAGAAATGAAGACTAATACTGACGAGTCTATGGATATGAAAAAGGACGAAATGAAAAAAGATGAGGCTGCTGCTACTCCAGTAACTCCACTTCCAATTCCTCCAGGTACAGCTACAGAACCAGCTAAAGACGAAACTGCTCCTGCATCAGAAACTAAAACTAACACTGATGAATCTATGGATATGCACAAAGATCACGAGCAAAAAAATGACGTTGAAAAAAAAACGCTCCAGTAACTAAAATTTCTTCTAATGATTTAGAAGTTAATAAATGCTGGATTAGGCTTTTCCCTTCCGATAGGTTTTCTGCTCTTTATTTTGACGTGACAAATAATAGCGAAACTGAAACTGCATATATCGTGGGAGTTTCTTCTGAAAAATTTAAGGAAGCAGACATGCACGAAACATATACAGCGGAAGGGGTTATGGCTGGCATGAGATCAGTTGATTGGGTAGAGGTGGCACCTAAATCAACAGTTAATTTCAAAAGTGGTGGCTATCACGTTATGCTATCAAAACATGAGGTTAATGTAGGGGATGAGGTAGAGTTTTCACTTAAATTAAGTAATCATGAAACCAAATCTTTCTCATGTAAGGCAAATGACATCAAGTCTGTAGCGTATTAAAACTCAATAGGGCTAAGCAATTAGCCCTTTTTATTTTTGTTTACATGGTTGGCTACTATCTCATTAAACATATGTGGATGCGATAAATTCATACCGTGAGATGCTTGCTCAATTGTATGATATTCAGATGCGGACCACATATCGTGCAATTCTTTTACTATTGATGGAAATGGTTCAGGACTAGCCCCACCGCCTATTAAACATATAGGAATCAAATTATCTAAACCTTCAAGGTTTTTATCTTCAATTAAAAATGGTGGTTCATTTTTTTGCACTAAAAGCGTGTGCACATTATCATGCACCATTTCTTTAAACCATGGGACCATTTTTTCGTAAGTTCCAGCACCACTAACCAAATCTACGAAAATTTGAGCACCTTTTTCGACTTCTCCGGTTACTATGTATTTAAGGGACTCACGTCGACCGGCTAATCCTTCAGTTAATTGTTTTTTTGTTCTTATACCTGGGTCAGCTAATATTAGTGACTGAATTCTATCTTGAAAGTTTAGAGCAAGTTGCATTGCCACGCCACCACCTCGGGAATGTCCAAGCACATGAAATTTATCTATGCCGAGATGGTCCATTAAATGCACTAGATCTTCTGCATGATTAGTGTAATTGAAATGCTCGGGATTCGATTTATGTGGCCAGTAATAGGTAAGGCTTGGTATGATTAAACGCAAATTTTGAGATAGGGATTTTTCTTGTGCTCGCCAATAGCGATAATCACAAAGCGATCCATGAATCAATAAAAGAGGAACCCCTTTACCTTCATCCTTAAAAGCAAAGGGGATATCGTTAATAGCTACTTCTGAAATCATATTAATTCATATTTAAGCGTTCTTTTGCAGTGTCCGCAGCTGGAGTGCCTGGATACTGTTTAATAATGCGGTTCAAAGTGCTTTTATACTCATTAATATTATTAAGTTCGTAATGGTTCCCTGCAATCACAAGAAGGGCATCACCTGCTTGAGGGTCGTTAGGGTACTGTTCAACCATCCTATTTAAAGTGCTAATCGAGCCTTTAAAATCCTTAATTGCATATCTACTTCCACCTTCATAAAAAAGTGCACTAGGTACTAAAACACTCGTAGGGTATGCGGAAGTAAAATTAGCTAAGGCAGTGGCAGAAGCTTGATAGTTACCCTGTCTAAATAAGTCTAAAGCAGTATCATATGCATTTTGTTCAGTAGGGTCTCCCACTTGTGTAGGGGCAGTAATATCACCAGTACCCTTTAAAGTCATGTTTTGCTTACGGATACTATTAGAAAGTACTTCGACTTGACCTCTTAACTTTCTTATATCCTCTTGTAGTAAGACTATCTGATTTGAAAGCTCATTACGCATCGCATCTGAATGTTTAATTTGAGCTCTAAGCTCTAAGATTGCTCTGCGTGCTTCCTCATCTTCAGCCATAGCTGGTGAAGAAAAGGCTATGACTGAAAAACTAGCAACTACTAATTTGTTAATTAGTGATTTGTTCATGAGAACTTAGATCCTATTTCATGTACTGAATGTCAGCTCTACGGTTTTGTGCATGAGCTTCTTCAGAATTACCTGTTGCTTGAGGTCTTTCTTTACCAAAGCTTACTGCTTCAAGCTGAGCTGAATTAACGCCATATTGATTTAAAAGTCTAGCAACAGCAACGGATCGTCTTTGACCAAGTGCAAGATTGTACTCTGAGCTACCTCTTAAGTCAGTGTTTCCTTCAACGCGAACTGTACGAGTTGGATTAGAAGAAAGGTATTTCGCATGCATTTGAATCATTTCATTGTATTCAGGTTCAACTGTATAGCTATCAAATGCAAAATACACAGATTTATTTTGATAAAGTGGACTAGCAGGATTAAATGGGTCCATAATCACTTGGTTGGAACCATTCGTGTTAGTCACATTATTGTTAGTATCAGTAGTGTTATTAGTTTCAGTGGTTGAGCAAGCAACTAAAGCTAAAACTAGTGACGCTAATGATAAGGTTTTAAATTTTCTTAATGACATAATTTTCTCCTTTATTTGATGAATGGTCCCCACGCAACAGCCGATACTGCACCTTGAGTAGGTATTGTTATTGAAAAATTACTTACTGTACTAGAAATTTTGATTTTACCTGATGAAACATGCATAACATTCATGCCATTGGGAGAGAAAGTAGGGGATAGGTCATCTGGACCACTTGAAATTACTCTCTCATCTCCTGAAGCTAAATTCATAAGAGCAATAACATATTTACCCTTACGCAAGCTGGTAAAAACAAGACTATTTGAGTCTGGTGAAATTCTAGGCGATAAATTTTGAGATCCATTAAAAGTTATTCTCGAAGCAGGTCCATTATTAAGACCTGATTTATAAATTTGAGGGCTACCTCCACGATCAGATACAAAAACCAAACCAGAATTATTTGGAAAAAAGAAGGGTTCAGTTTCAATTTCAGGTGAAGATGACAGTGAACGTGGAGATTTAGTAGTTCCATCGCTTGAGACTAAATAAATATCTGAAAGTGCATCTCTACTTAATGCAACCGCCAATGAAACACCACTCGGAGACCATGCAGGTGCACTATTATTACCCTTAAAACTAGCTACAGGTATGCGTACTCCAGTGGAAAGCTGTTGTACATAAACAATGGGCTTACCAGATTCAAAGCTCACATAGGCAATCTTACTACCATCTGGTGACCATGCAGGTGAGATGATAGTAGCTCCAGATACAAGAACTTTCGCATTGTGTCCATCATAATCCGATATATAAAGCGAACGCCCTGATACAAAAGCAATCTTCGTAGAAAATGCACCCTTCAAACCTATGCTTTGCTCATAAGCATAATCTGAGATTTTATGAGCAATAGCCCTTTGAGAAGGGTTAGATACACGAGCCTCCTCACGTACCTTTTGCTGAATAGGGTCTAAAAATCTATAGTGAACATGGTCCTTATTATCAAAACCAGTAACTATATTTGCCCCCTTAGATAAGTCGACTAGTTTATCCCAATCTAATTTATCGTGAGGGTCTTTTGATATGCTGGCAATGCGAGTCACATTAAACTGACCAGAATTAGTCAAATCCTTTGCGACTATATCAGCAATTTGCTTTCCCCTAGGACCCATAAAATCTGCCACATAAATAGGCAAGCGGTTATCTACCGTATTAACTCCAGACAATGGCACTTCAACTTGTGCAAATGTAATTTGAGAATATAAAAATGCGAATGTAGTAAATGCTAGAAACGCAATAAATTTATAGAAACGAGTTAAGACCATAATAAATCCGAAAAAATATTTTTAGTGAATAGTTTATCAAGTGAAAACTTTTTTGAATTGTAAGTTTGAAAATCAATGTTACGTTAATTTACAAAATTAACGAGGTGTATATATATAAGGACCCTGAATAACATTACCCTTAGGCGGTTTAGGGAAAGGATTACATTGATAAATTGCCCGCAAAACTGCAGTATCAAAAGCTTTATTTCCAGAGGTCACGACAACAGTTGACGACTGAACTTTATTATTTGGACCTAGTACAACTTTGTAATTTAGCTTTAACTTCTTCGGTCCATTGAATTTTAGATGGGGTTGTACACAAGCTTGGACCCTGCGAATATATTCAGAGTTTCCTCCACCGCCACCAATTTGGTTCGTATTATTTTGTCCGCCCTTAATTCCTGCACGGCTCATGATATCTCCACGAATGGCATCTCTTTTAGCTTTTTCTTTGGCAATACGTTCTTCCTCAGCCTTTTTGCGAGCTTCTTCCGCTTTGCGTCTTTCTTCTTCCGCTTTTTTGCGGACCTCTTCCTCTTTGCGTTTTTCTTCCTCAGCCTTCAAACGAGCTTCTTCCTCTTTGCGTTTTTCTTCCTCAGCTTTTTTGCGGGCCTCTTCCTCAGCCTTCAAACGAGCCTCTTCCTCTTTGCGTTTCTCTTCTTCAGCTTTTTCTTTGGCAATACGTTCTTCCTCAGCCTTTTTGCGAGCTTCTTCCGCTTTGCGTCTTTCTTCTTCGGCTTTTTTGCGGGCCTCTTCCTCTTTGCGTTTTTCTTCTTCCTCTTTCTTTTTTTGCTCTTCTAAAGCAATTTGAGGATCAATTTGAGGTTCAGGTTCTGGTACAACATCAGGCTTAGGCAAAGGGGGAATAACTGCTGGCTCAGGCTGTGGTACTTCAGGTTGTGCTTGTTCAATAGGTGGCACCAAAACTGGCTCAGGAGCTGGTTCTGGCTCAACGACCGTATCCTCAGGAGTGACTTTCTGGTCGACCGCTACATCTTTGGGTGGCAATGGCACCTGCTCTTCACCCTCGGCCCACAATTCAAGTTGCACGGGTCCACTAGCCGACTCTATATTGTTAAAAAAATTTAATCCAAGCACAACAAACAAAATCACATGCAAAACAAAAGATAGCAAATAAAATTTGCCTTCTCTGTCATTTGTGTTGTAATTAGCTGGATTGCGCTTAGTCATAAGTCGCTTAATTTGACCTTTTAGTAGAAGGGTTTTCGCCTTTTTCTTTATTTACCATAAGTCCGAGGCGGGCTATACCACTAGCTCTTAGGCTGTCCATCAATTTAACAACGTCCTTGTAAGCCACTTGTCCGTCAGCAGAAATTACAACGGGGGTGTTTTCATCTGTCATCATTGATTTAATTTTATTTGCAACCATAGCCTCCGTTGTTTCTTCAAAATCCACCCCAGGCTTTCGTAATCTAACGCTAATAGTGCCGTTTTGTTCAAGTTGAACTTCAACTGGAGTTACAGGAACATTTGCAGCTTTACCTACAGTTGGTAAGTTAATAAGTCCTGGCGTTATAAGTGGTGCAGTAACCATAAATATAACTAGCAACACAAGCATAACGTCGATATAAGGCACGACATTCATTTCATTTTTGAAACGTCTTTTTGTGGATCTTCTAGATGATCTGCGAGACATAATGCCTCCTAAGATGCTTGTCGTTGAAGGATATTGAGGAACTCGTCCATAAACCCTTCAGTATTTGTAGAAACCTTATCTATCGATCTGGAAAAAGAGTTGTATGCGATTGAGGCTGGAATAGCTGCAAACAAGCCTATTGCTGTGGCAATAAGAGCCTCTGCAATACCAGGTGCAACCGCAGAAAGCGTAGCAGTGGTATCAGCAGTTAATCCTAAGAAAGAGTGCATAATACCCCATACAGTACCAAGTAATCCAATATAGGGACTCACAGAACCGACAGTCGCTAAAAAACTTAATCGGCTATCAAGCCCGTCCATTTCACGATTATAAGTAGCCTGCATAGCCCTGTCGGCAGCGAGAGTTTGAAGTTCGGGAGACAGTTTTTTTGATCTGGCTTTTAAAAATTCAGTCATACCAGCTTCGAAAACTCTAGCAGTTATGCCGTACTTGCGTGGAGCCTTTTGAATTTTGGAATGAAGATCAGTTAAATCACCCCCTCTCCAAAAATCATTAAGAAAATTTTTATTACTGGTGTTCGAGCCTAATAGGAGGGTAAATTTTGAAAATATAATCGCCCAAGACACAACAGATAAAACCAATAACAAAAGCATAATTATCTGTACAGGCAAACTTGCATCTGTTATTAAAGTAAGTATGGACATCTTATCTGGTGTATTAATAGCTACTTCATTCATTCGTAATCCTCGGACTCATGACAGATTCAAAAGATAATCGTACGCTTTCAGGTATTGCACTCGGTCTGAAACCATCTCTTTTTATACAACAAACGGTAATCCTGCTTTTAACTAGGAGTTCATTATCTCTATAAACATCCTGTGTGAAAACTATGGAAGCTTTGCCCATTGATTCAACAATTGTATGAATACTGAGAATATCATCTAGTTTGGCTGGTTTTTTGTATGTAAGACTAGTATCGGCTACTACAAAAATAATACCTAATTCAGAATCCAACTTGCTCTGATCAAATCCTAATTTTCTAAGCCACTCCGTCCTGGCCCGCTCGCAAAACTTAAGATAATTTGCGTAGAAGACAACGCCTCCTGCATCGGTATCTTCATAATAGACACGAACGGGGAACACGAATTTTCGATTATCTGTGCTTAATTTCATCTGTATAACTATACACGAATAGACATTTCATCATAAACAGATTTTACGTAATTAATTACTTCATTTAATGACAATTTTTTGGCCTCTTTTTCGGTACGTTTTTGAACCTCAATAACACCATCTTTGAGACCACGGTCACCAACAGTTATGCGAATAGGCACACCAATCAATTCCCATTCGGTAAACATCACTCCAGTTCTTAAATCACGATCATCGAGAATTACATCGTATCCTTCGGCCTTAAGTTGCTCATATAACTCGAGTGATTTATTTTTTACCTCTTCACTCTTAGACCATCCGATAGGACATATTACTATTTCGTATGGAGCCATAGGAAGAGGCCAAATAATGCCATTTTCATCGTGATTTTGCTCTATAGCGGCAGCGACAATTCGACTCACACCTATTCCGTAACAACCCATTTGGATAACAGCTTCCTTACCATTTTCATCGAGATAGACTGCACGTAATTTAGAGGAGTATTTATCTCCTAAAAAGAATACGTGTCCAACTTCAATGCCACGATCTATGGCTAGGGTGCCAACCCCATCAGATGTGGGATCCCCCTCTACAACATTACGTATGTCCTCAACTTGTGGTTCAGGTAAATCACGACCCCAATTCACCCCCACATAGTGGGTGCCATCTTTATTTCCGCCACAAATAAAATCTGACATATTTGCCACTGTTCTATCGGCTATGACAACCACATCTTTTAGGGGTTTTACAGGCCCTAAATACCCAGGCGTAGTTCCAAAATACTCCTTGATTTGCTCTTCCGAAGCCATATCATAGGATTTTGCATTTTTGAAAAGTTCAAGTTTAGAAACCTTAACGTCGTTTAGTTCATGGTCAGCACGAATTAAAAGCATGCAAATAACATGCTCTCCCGAATTCTTTTGAATGCTAAATACTACGGATTTAACATTTGTCTCTAGAGGTACATTTAAAAATTTGGCAACGAGTTCGCATTTAACGCAATCAGGAGTCTCAATTAACTCAAGCTCTTTAGTGGGTTCAGCACGTTTCTCAATAAGTGATACTGCTTCTGCAAGTTCAATATTAGCTGCATATTCAGATTGTGGATTGTAAACAATTAAGTCCTCACCAGTCTGAGCAATAACTTGGAATTCATGGCTTCGTGAACCGCCAATAGAGCCAGTATCTGCATTAACCGCACGGAATTTCAAACCTAATCTAGTAAATATACGCACGTACGCATCGTACATTTTTTGATAGCTTATGTTTGCCTCTTCTTCTGTGCGATCGAATGAATATGCATCTTTCATCAGAAATTCACGACCACGCATTAGACCAAAACGAGGTCTGCGCTCATCACGAAATTTAGTTTGTATGTGATAGAAATTAAGTGGCAATTGACGCCAGCTATGAACTTCATTAGCCACAATATCGGTAATCACTTCTTCTGAAGTAGGCTGAATAATAAAGTCACGAGAATGTCTGTCCTTAAAACGTAAAAGCTCGGGTCCGTACGCATTCCAACGTTCGGTTTTCATCCATAATTCCGCAGGTTGCACTATAGGCATAAGAAGTTCAATAGCACCTGCACGATTCATTTCTTCACGAACTATAGCTTCAACTTTTTTTAGTACCTTAAACCCTAAGGGCATATATGTATAAATACCAGCACCTAATTTTCTAATCATGCCAGCACGTAGCATGTACTTGTGACTAACGACCTCAGCCTCAGCTGGAGCCTCTTTTAATGTGTTGATGTGGTATTTTGAAGCGAGCAAGTTTTATCTCCTTAAGTACTCATTTCCTAATATAATTAGACAATTGTATTTTAAATTTTAGAGGTAGTGAATGCTTGACCGCGATGGCTACCGTCCTAATGTAGGTATTATTTTAGTTAATTCTAAGAATGAGGTATTTTGGGGTAAGCGTATACGTGAAAGGTCTTGGCAGTTTCCTCAAGGTGGCATAAAGTATGGCGAAAAGCCACTACAAGCCATGTACAGAGAGCTTTATGAGGAGCTTGGGCTCAAACCAAAGCATGTGCAGTTACTTGGACGTACTGGAGAGTGGTTGCGTTATAACGTGCCTGAAAACTATATTCGGAGAGATTCTAGAGGTTTATATAAAGGGCAAAAGCAGATATGGTTTATGCTTCGCCTTTTGGGACGGGATAAGGATATAAATCTTAGAAGTACCAACCATCCTGAATTTGATGCTTGGAGGTGGAGTAACTATAGTGTACCTCTACATCAAGTAATTGAATTTAAGCGTGAAGTTTATGAGATAGCCCTTACGGAGCTTGGTGGACATATTGCCATCGAGTATAAGTCTCAAACTATAGTCACAAAAGAAATCATAGAGAGCGTTCAAGCCTGATATGCACGAGGATACTATTGCTGCTATTGCGACAGCCCCTGGTCGTGGGGGTATTGGGGTCGTGCGGGTGTCAGGACAGGAATTGGCAGGGTTTGCTAGAGCATTAACAAATGGATTGGATCCAAAGCCGCGCATTGCCACCTATACTGATTTTTTTGATGATGATGGCGCTGCAATCGATAATGGATTACTTTTATATTTTCCAGCACCTCATAGTTTTACGGGAGAGGATGTTCTTGAGCTTCAAGGGCATGGGGGGCCTGTAATTCTCAATATGGTTTTGAAGCGTTGTATTGAATTAGGTGCACGATTAGCAGAACCAGGCGAATTTACAAAGCGAGCATTTCTTAATAATAAGATTGATCTTACACAGGCTGAAAGTGTTGCTGATTTAATAGATGCCACTAGCGAGAAAGCAGCGAGGATGGCTCTTCGTAGTTTAAAAGGGGTGTTTTCAGATCGTATTCATGAGCTCGTTTCTAAACTTATAAACCTCAGAATGCTAGTGGAAGCTACTTTGGATTTTCCAGAAGAGGAGATAGATTTTCTAGAAGCTGCTGATGCATTGGGTCAGTTAAATGAAATAAGGAAATTGCTAGAAGGTATTATTTCTCAGGCAAATCAGGGAACCATTATGCGAGAGGGGCTAAAAGTAGCCCTTATCGGCATGCCTAATGTAGGAAAGTCATCATTGCTAAACGCATTGTCAGGTGAAGAGGTGGCTATCGTAACCGATATAGCAGGCACAACGCGCGATGTAGTTAAAAATTTTATACACATTGACGGGGTTCCAATTCATTTTATGGATACTGCAGGTTTGCGAGAAACCGAAGATTTGGTTGAGCAAATTGGGATTAAAAAATCAGAAAAGACATTGCAAGATACTGATGTAGCCTTGATATTGCAGGATCCGCGAGAGGAAATCAGCCCCAAATTACAAGAAGTTTTGAGTAGAATTCCTCAATCAGTTAAGACAATTTATATTCAAAATAAAATTGATTTAATCGATAAGCAACCAGCACAAGATAATAATGTAATTTACTTATCTGCTAAAACAGGTGCAGGTTTGGATTTGCTCAGAAAAGCTTTGCTCGAAGTGGCAGGTTGGGAGGGTGAATCGGAAGGGCTGTTTTTAGCGAGAACTAGGCATATGAATGCTTTATCTGAAGCCAAATCTCAGCTTGAGATTGCAAAAGAAATTGCTTACAGTGGTCTTGATTTGTTCGCCGAACATTTAAGGTTAGCTCAAGAACACCTAAATACAATTACAGGTGAATTTACAGCAGACGATCTTTTAGGTGAAATTTTTAGTAGATTTTGCATTGGGAAATAGTGGATTACCCATTTAAACAGGATTTATATAATAAACTAAGAGTTATTTTATTTTCTTGTAGTAGATTCTAGATATTATGCTTTCAAATCTTGATCAAATCATAGCTAAAACTCAAAAAGTAGTTGAGCAGAATCAGGTTTTATTTAATGAGAGAAATAGATTGCGTCAGTTGGTCTCTAATTATGAAACTCAAATTCTAGAATCTAAGCAAAAAGCTAAAGATGATTCTGAGCAAATTACTAAGCTTACAGACAAAGTTAAAGAGCTTGAGGGCTTTTTGGAATCTACTCAGAATATATATAAAAGTGAAGTCAAATCTCTCAAAGAAAGAAATCGTGTTTTAGAATTAGCTAACGAGCAGAACACGGGGACCATTGCCACCTGGAAGGAGGAGATGGGGTCTATCCGTTCTCGTGTAGCACATGTTTTAGAAAATATTTCAAATGATGTTCAAGGTGAATAATATATGGAAAAAGTTGATATAAATATCCTTGACCGTGCCATAAGTTTAACTACTGAACCTCAGGATAAGGAAGCACTTTTACTTTCAGCTAAAAAAGTAGATGAGCTTTTGAGATCTATAAAGCAATCATCTCCAAATCTAGCAATTGAGAGAGTAGCTATTTTAGGATGTCTTAAGCTTGCATTAGATTTTTTAAAGATGCAGTCTAAAGAGGGTCCTTTTAGTGGTGTTCCTGTTTATGAGGTCGATAAGCGTATAGCAGAAATCAATTGTTTGTTAGATCAGGCAGCTAGTACTTTAGATTAACTTTTGGTCTCGGTTGTTCAACTATAGGAGCACATTATGACCAAAAGACACTTTTCAATTTTAGCTTTAGCCTTGAGTACAGTTGCATTTGCACCTTTATATGCACAGGAAACTCAAACCGCCCCAGCCGTACCTGAAACGGCTGAAAGTAATTCCGCACCTGCTACTACACAAGCATTTCCAAATCAAAATCTAGTAGCTCCAAATCAAGCACAAGATTCTATTAAAGACAACTCCAAAACTACAACTATGGACGATTCAAAAAATGATGTTAAATCAGCTCGATTTACTATTAGTTCGAGTGTACATAAAAAAGTTAAAGCTGACTTTATAGAATTGACTCTTCGCACAGAAAAGGGTGGAGAAAAACTTGAAGAAATGACTGCTGAAGTTAATAATGCTATGAAAAAGGTATTAGAGTTATCTAAAGATTTTCCAGAGTTACAGGTATCTACAAATAACTTCAATTTCTGGAAGGAGTATCCACACTACGGTAGTTCCTCTCTTTCTAAAAATGAAATAATTTGGAATGTACAGGGATCTGTTAGTGTTGCTGGAGGGGACTTTAAGAAAATTGAAGAATTTATTAAAGCTACTAATAATATTATGATTCCAGATAATATGAATTTTTCGCTTAGTCAATCAGCTAGAAAAGCGGCTGAAGCTGAAATCCTTCAACAAGCGGCTGATGAATTCAAAGATAAAGCAGACAGAGTTATAAAAGCATTTGGTTATACCTCATACACTATAGGCTCTGTTGGTATGGACGGAAATATTCCAGATTATTTCACAAATGGTAATTTCGGTAGAGTTGTGGATGCAGCTATGAACTTTAAAGAAGCAGGTGGTCTTCCAGTGTCACCAGGTTCAGTAGATGTAAGTGTATCCTTTACTGGCGAAATATTTGCTAAATAGTATCTCTAGTCACAGTATCTTGAGATGGGCCTCTGGTAGCCATACGTTTCAGAGGCCTTAAAAAAACAATCAATCCTAGTAATATCATAGGAACTGATAGCCATTGACCCATACTTAAACCAAACGCAAGATAACCGAGTTGTCTATCGGGTTCGCGAGCAAATTCTGCTAAAAATCTAAACACACCGTAGCCCATAACAAAAAGTCCACTCACTTTACCTATAAGTCGTGGCTTACTTGAGTAAATCCAAACGATAAGAAACAGTAAAAATCCCTCTCCCATCATTTGATACAGTTGCGAAGGATGCCTAGGTTGACCGTCACTGCCAGGGAATATCATGGCCCATGGTACGTCTGTAACACGCCCCCAAAGTTCACCGTTTATAAAGTTACCAAGACGACCAAATGCCAAACCAAGAGGTACTAGGGGTGATACAAAATCTGTCACTTCTAGGAAATGTTTTTTTTCTTTATAAGCAAAATATGCCATGGCAATGGTAACGCCTATCAACCCTCCATGAAAAGCCATGCCTCCGTCCCAGAAAGCAAATATCTTTTGTGGATTCCAGAAATAGTAGACTGGATTATAAAAAAGTACGTATCCTAGACGACCGCCAAATACTACTCCCAATATGCTCCAAAAGAGTAAATCCTCAAATCTATTGAAAGAGATATTAAAATATCCTTTTTTTATGCGGTACCTACCTAACAGCCACGCAAAGAAAAAACCAACAAGGTACATGATTCCATACCAATGGACTTTAATAAAACCTAAGTCAATGGCTACAGGGTCAATTTGAGGGTAAGTAAGCATATATGCGTGTGTCGGGTTCAAATGAGCTTGTATATTAACACACTAAACTAGGGATTTTTCTTATTTATTTTTTTTAAATAGGTCAATAGAATTTTTTTTGGAATTTCGAATTGAAGGAGTTTATCTTGAGTTCCACCACACCAGAAGTTAGAGTAGAGAGCAGTACAAAGCCATTTCAGCAGTTTGCAAGTTCTGTATTGAGCCAATCTGACTTAAGAGCCGCAATTACGGCCGCTTACAGAAGACCTGAAACAGAGTGTCTTCCACCATTATTAGAACTTGCCAACCCAGGCGAACTTAGATCCGCAATTGCAGATACTGCAAGAGACTTAGTAACCAAGCTACGCGAGAAGCGAACGGGTGGTGGTGTTGATGGTTTAATTCATGAATATTCCTTAAGTAGTGAGGAAGGTATTGCCCTCATGTGCTTGGCTGAAGCTCTTCTTCGCATACCAGATAATCACACACGTGATGCCTTAATAAAAGATAAGATTGCAAAAGGTGACTGGAAATCACATCTAGGCTCAAGTAGTTCGATGTTTGTTAATGCCGTGACTTGGGGACTTATGATTACTGGAAAACTAGTACGTCCACAAAAAGAAGCATCACTTTCAGCATCTTTAACTAAACTGATAGCACGTGGTGGAGAGCCCCTAATTCGTAAGGGTGTAGATCAAGCGATGCACATTATGGGTGAGCATTTTGTTCGTGGTGAGACCATTGAAAAAGCCCTTTCAAACGGCAAATCCATGATTGAAAAGGGTTTTAACTATTCTTTCGATATGTTGGGTGAGGCTGCGATGACCGATGAGGATGCATTGCGTTATTACAAAGCATATGAAGACTCAATCCATGCGATAGGAAAGGCTGCGACTGGTCGTGATGTCTACGAGAAATCAGGTATCTCAATTAAATTGTCTGCATTGCATGCTAGATATTCTCGCTCTCAAATTGACCGTGTTATGGAAGAGCTCTATCCACGTCTAAGAGACCTTACATTCCTAGCTCATAAATACGATATAGGTATTAATATCGATGCGGAAGAGGCGGATCGCTTAGAAATATCCCTAGATTTATTAGAAAAATTATGTCATGAACCCCAACTTGCAGGTTGGAAGGGCATAGGGTTTGTAGTTCAAGCATACTCAAAAAGAACGCCATTTGTTATAGATTGGTTAATTGATTTAGCCCGTCGCACCAATCGTCGTTTGATGATTCGTCTAGTGAAAGGTGCATATTGGGATACTGAAATAAAACGTGCACAAGTCGATGGTCTAGACGGATATCCACTTTATACTCGTAAATTCCATACCGACGTGTCCTACCTTGCATGCGCTAGAAAATTGCTAGCAGCTAAAGATGAAATTTTCCCTCAATTTGCCTCACATAATGCTCAGACACTAGCCTCAATCTACCATATGGCAGGACCTGATTTCTATCATGGTAAGTTTGAATTTCAATGCTTGCATGGGATGGGCGAACCTCTATACGAAGAAGTTGTTGGTGACGTAAAAGATGGAAAATTAGGTCGTCCTTGCAGGATTTATGCTCCAGTTGGTACACATGAGACATTGCTTGCATATTTAGTTCGTCGTCTGTTAGAAAACGGGGCTAATTCTTCATTCGTAAATCGCATCACCGACGAAAATGTCTCTATCGACGATTTGATTGTAAATCCAGTAGATGAGGCACTTGCCGTGAGTCCAGTTGGGTCTCCGCATGAAATGATTCCATTGCCACGAGATTTATATAAAGCTCAAGGTCAGGATAGGCTCAATTCTCGTGGTATCGACCTCTCAAATGAACAACGTTTACGTAAATTAGCGGACGGGCTGACTGAGGCTACTAGCAAAGAATGGGTTTCTATGCCTACTGGATTGGAGTCTGTAGCTACGGATTCGTCTCGAGCACATGAGACTAAAAATCCAGCTGACCACTCTGATACCATTGGTAGGGTTGCATTTGCGACTAAGTCTGAGGCCGAGCAAATGGTTACTAAAGCAGAAACTGCATTTGCAAGTTGGAGCTCTTTGAGTGCATCGGATAGGGCTGGTATGCTTCAAAAAGCGGCTGACATAATAGAGTCTAAGGATGAATTTTTTATCGCACTAGCTGTCCGTGAAGCAGGCAAAAGCTTTTCAAACGCCGTCGCAGAAATCCGCGAAGCAGTAGACTTCCTGAGATATTACTCATATCAAGTAGAAACAAAGCTCTCAAATCCTCAAAACAAACCGCTAGGTCCAGTTGTTTGCATTAGCCCTTGGAATTTCCCATTGGCCATATTTATGGGGCAGATATCAGCAGCTCTTTCTGTTGGCAATGTAGTCTTAGCTAAACCAGCAGAGCAAACACCACTGATTGCTTATTATGCCGTAGAAGCTTTGCACGAGGCAGGTATTCCTAAGGACGTTGTGCAACTTGTGCCTGGTGCGGGTGATATTGGTGCAGCATTAGTAGCAGATGAACGTGTAAAAGGGGTTATGTTTACTGGCTCGACGGCTGTAGCACAAAGCATTGCCAAAGTGCTTTCAAATAGGTCTGTGTCAGACGGTAAGCCTATACCACTTATCGCCGAAACTGGTGGTCTTAACGCAATGATTGTGGACTCCTCCGCTTTAGCTGAGCAAGTTGTTGTCGATGTAGTGTCTTCAGCATTTGATTCTGCAGGTCAGAGATGCTCAGCCCTTCGCATATTATGTGTTCAAGAGGATGTTGCAGATTCGCTTCTTACTATGCTTAAGGGAAATATGGATGAACTGAAGGTAGGTAATCCAGATAGACTTTCTACAGATGTTGGTCCAGTAATTGATGCAGAGGCTCAGAAAAACATACTTGACCATATTGAGCACATGCGTTCTGAAGGCTTTAAGATCCATCAAACTAAGATGGACGACTCAGTAATAAAAGGTACATTCGTAGCTCCAACATTAATTGAAGTTAACGATGTTACCGACGTCAAAAAAGAAGTATTCGGGCCAGTTCTTCATGTCGTTAGATTTAATAGACGTAACCTAAATGAGCTTATTGACAAAATAAACTTAAGTGGCTATGGACTGACATTTGGCATGCATTCTCGCATTAACGAATCTGTAGATGATGTCTCTAGCCGTGTGAAAGCAGGTAATCTTTATATCAACAGAAATATTATCGGTGCAGTTGTGGGTGTACAACCTTTTGGAGGCATGGGACTTTCAGGTACTGGTCCTAAAGCTGGTGGACCTCTGTATCAGTACAGGTTATTAGCAGAAGGGGGGCATGATTGCGTTAGAGATGTGCTTTCAAGCGATCCATTATCCGCAAAACTAAAAATGCCGACTCCTACAGGCGAGGAGAACTTTTATTTCGTACGCCCTCGTGGTAATGTTTTATGTCTTGCACAGACTGCTACTGGAGCACGGGCTCAATTAGAAGCATGCTCAATAACTGGTAATAACGCCTTGTTTGCGGGATGGCCAGATTTACAAAGCTTAAATTCAGAGGTCGTTGCAGTTGTTGGTAGAGCTGATTCTAATAACTCTACGAATACTTTGAATTCATCAAAAACTTCTAATCCTTCGAAGTCTCCTAAATCTTCAGATGCATCTAAATCAACTAATGCTACTGCTCAACGAGGCATTAGTATTTATAAAAATTCTAATCCTAGCGTGTCAGCAAACATTGCCACATTGCTATCAACATATAGAGTGGATGCGGTGCTTGTAGAAGGAGACGCTCAGGAATTGAAGCAGATCGCAAAAGAATTCGCACAAAACAGTGCCATCGTAATTCAACCGCAAGCCCTGAGTACATCTGCGATTGAAAGTGGTGCGAAGTACGATCTTGAGCGACTTTTAGTGGAACAGTCTTTAAGCGTAAATACTGCCGCTGCAGGGGGTAATGCGACATTAATGGCTGTAGTTTAACCTTTAGGAGATTCTATTGAATTCAATCGTAAGTACCCCAATTATTGTCACATTCGCTGCGTACATCGTCCTAATGATTTACATTGGCTATCGTGGCTATAAATCAACTCAAAATTTATCCGATTACATTTTGGGTGGTCGTCAACTGACAGCATTTGTAGCAGCTCTTGCAGCAGGGGCCTCTGACATGAGCGGTTGGCTTTTGCTTGGTTTGCCTGGAGAGGTTTATAGTACAGGCATTTCTGCCTCATGGATCGCAATTGGTCTTATTATCGGGACATATGTAAACTGGAAGTTTGTAGCTGCTCCGCTTCGTGCATATACGGAACATGCGGGGAATGCGTTGACATTGCCAGACTTTTTTGCAAATAGGTTTAAGGATAAGTCGAATATTCTTCGAATTGTATCTGCAATCGTAATTCTTATTTTCTTTACGTTGTATTGTGCTTCGGGCGTTGTGGCTGGGGCTCGTTTGTTTGAAAGTATGTTTGCAATGGAGTATATGACGGCTTTGTGGGTGGCTGCTATTTGTACTATTGCGTATGTGTTTATCGGTGGGTTCCTAGCTGTGAGTTGGACAGATGCGGTTCAAGCTTCGCTTATGTTCACGGCGTTGATTATAGTTCCATTGGCTGCATTATTTAGTGTAGGCGGACTTGATCAAGCTGTGGAAGTGGCTCAAAGCGTGAACCCTAATAGCACGCATATGTTTGAAGGGCTTACAGTTATGGGCATAATCTCATCTCTGGCATGGGGACTTGGTTATGTCGGGCAACCGCATATTTTGGTACGTTTTATGGCAATAGATTCTGTCAAGTCGATTCGATCTGCCCGTCGCATCGGTATGATTTGGGTGATTCTGTGTCTTGCAGGTGCTGTTGCTGTGGGCTTCTTTGGATTGGCTTACTTTAATACTCATACTGAATATTTATCTCGTGTAGCCTCAAATCCTGAGCGTGTGTTTATCGAGTTGTCGATACTTATTTTCAATCCGTGGATTGCAGGTATATTTTTAGCTGCGATTTTGGCTGCTGTTATGAGTACTCTTTCTGCACAACTCCTTGTTTGCTCAAGCTCATTGACACAGGATATTTATAAGACGTTCTTACATCGTGAGGCCAATGAAAGACAGCTTGTAACGTTCGGTCGTATCATGGTGGTGGCTGTTGCTATTGTGGCAATAATCCTCGCTTGGGACCCGAATAGTGGTGTGCTTGCGATGGTAAGCTATGCGTGGGCTGGTTTTGGAGCGGCGTTTGGTCCTGTTGTGGTATTCGCACTTACTTGGAGACGTATGAATAAATCAGGTGCTCTTGCAGGTATGATTGTTGGTGCTGCGACAGTTCTAATATGGAAGCAGTTTGGCTGGTTCGGTTTGTATGAAATCGTGCCTGGTTTCATCTTCGCAAGTATTGCGATTTATGTGGTGAGCTTGGCTACAGGTGAGCCTGACCGTGAAGTTACTGAAACTTATGATGTAGTACATCATACGCATAAGACTCATGCTTAATATTGTCTAATGTGGTGCCGAATAGGGAGGTCACATTGCCACACAATAAAAGCTCTTGCGATATTCGTCGCAAGGGCTTATTTTATTTCTACAGTTACGACTCGCTGATTTAGACGTTTGTAAAAGTAAGGAATTTTATACAGAAGGTTGAGAATGGTAGGGAAGCGGCCATTGGAATAATCGCTTAGATACTTCTCGTCTTTGATTTTAATTTTAGAATGCCATGATTGCATATCTCTCGAATCCAGTAGGGACCACTTGAATTCCACACCCTGAATTTTTTTCATAGCATCGTGGAATGTCTGTTTGCCAACCGCAGCAAATGCAAGCATATCAAACACTACAGTGGTCTGGTCAAAACGCTCGCACAAAGTCAGGAAAAAATCCTGCACTAGTTTGGGTTCAAAGAACATCAAAACCCCTTCCAAGATAATCAAGACTGGCTTATTATGTGCTTTAACTTTAGAAATCCACGCCTCATAATCAAAAAGGGAAGCTCTTAAATAAGTATTGTGCTCACTTTCTTTAAGGTGTTGGGCTCTTGCGGTTATGACTTCTTCAAGATCTAAATCATACCAGTGAGTGATTTGCGGATAATCCAAGCGTTCGTAACGAGGGTCCAAGCCAGCACCTAGTTGAATAACGACGGCATCTGGATATGAGCTTATAAATTTGCACACCTCATCGTCAATTAACTTCGCTCTTATGCAACATCCTACTTGTGAAGCTTTAGCATTTTTTAGTTTAGCGAAGTCGTAATCAAACTTTTGCATTAAATCGTAGGAGATTTTGTCAGAAATAAGCGGGTCCTTACGAGTGAATTCCACACTCTTAGCCCAAAGTGGAATAAATAACGTTTCGCATAATCCAGTTAATTTCATATTGCCACCCTTAAATAATAATAATTATCATTCTCATTTTATCAAATCAGATATTTTGTTTTCCTATGGGTGGCAATGTTTTAGTGTGGAGCTTATATGATGTTTTGGGGTAGGGGATGGCGTGTACTATATGCGGGTCTATTTTGATGAGAGCTTATATGTGCGTTTGGATTGCTTGTGCTTTTGGGATGTTTGTACGTTTGGGATGTCCGTATTTATAACTTTGTAAAGCAATACTTAGTGAACAGAATTTAAAATAGATGGAACTGCGTCCTGGCGAAGGTCTCTATAAATAGTATCGGCTAGTGTAATTCCCTTAATACGAGTATTAATAATTTCCTTTTCTTCTAGGGAAAGTCTAGATTTTTGGAGGTTTTTAAGTCTTACTTTATGGCTTACAAAAGCCTGTCTAATCTCATCTATAGGCAGTCCCTTAGTATCCCTGCTTTTGCTAAGGCTATAGTCTTCGTATGTGCTTTTGTATTCTTCTGGATAAAGTACTCGTTTAAAACGCAATAAGGAATTGTTGATTTCTTCTATAGCAGTATTTAGACTTGATCTTTGAATGCTATTGTTTTCATATTTTTCTAGTTCAAATTTAAGTAGAGTTAATTCGTTCTCTAAAATCTGGAAAGGGTTTTTTGATTGGATTGAAATTTCTAAACCAGAATAAATTTTATATCTAGCTATTTTTAGATAGGAATAAACTCGAGAACTTTCGATAACTTTTAAGTAATTCTCTTCTACTGACATAAGGTACCTGATGTCAAGTTCCATTTTATTCAGGTAAACTGAGTGGGAAACCGTGCTTAATCATAAACTCCTCACCACACAATTTTTTGATTATTTTTAAACCGCCGTTACTTAATTCAGCCCTTGCGAACCACTTCCAAGCAGTTTCGATATCACCTGCATCGTATGCTTTAAAAGATTCTTCTTGAGCAATAATTTCAGCAGTATCATTTACCAAGGCTTTTCTTTCTTCGTCTGTTAAATAGATTTTTAGTACTTCCATAAGGTGCTCCCAAAAATTTTCAACATCTTATATTAAATGAATACCAAGTTTTTTAAATAAGCCTATTTACTTATATAAAAATCTCCTATGGGGTATTCAATTAGGCATATTCCCAACACATTAATATAGGATTTTGATGAATATAAGGGTTAATGCTAAAAAAGTTTGACAAGGTGTAGGAAATAGGGGTAAGATTATAATCTTTCACTAATCAGAAAGCTTTTCAAATTTATTACAGTATTGAATAGTGGTGTTTGATTTAAGTGAATAGTAGTTCTTTAAAAATTTATACAGCCGATAAGTGTGGGTACTTGATGTGTATTTAGTAGGTCTATATAGACTAAAAGATGCGAAACATTAAGTCTTACACTTATTTAGAAAGTGAAGTTTAAGTACAAGTAGATATGGTTTTTAAGTATTACGAAAGTGGTGTAATAAGAAATACAAAAGCGCTATTTGAGTAAGAGTGAAAAAAACAGTGCATATCAGTAGTTAATTTACTTTGAATATATGTAAGCGATTTATTAAGCAGGAATTGAACTGAAGAGTTTGATCCTGGCTCAGATTGAACGCTAGCGGAATGCCTTACACATGCAAGTCGAACGGCAGCATAAGGAGAGCTTGCTTTTCTTGATGGCGAGTGGCGAACGGGTGAGTAAAGTATCGGAACGTGCCCAGTAGCGGGGGATAACTACGCGAAAGCGTAGCTAATACCGCATACGCCCTGAGGGGGAAAGAGGGGGATCAGAGATGACCTTTTACTATTGGTAGCGCCGATATCGGATTAGCTAGTTGGTGGGGTATCAGGCCTACCATGGCGACGATCCGATAGCTGGTTTGAGAGGACGACCAGCCACACTGGGACTGAGACACGGCCCAGACTCCTACTGGAGGCAGCAGTGGGGAATTTTGGACAATGGGGGCAACCCTGATCCAGCCATTCCGCGTGTGCGATTGAAGGCCTTCGGGTTGTAAAGCACTTTTGTCAGGGAAGAAAAGGTTTGTGTTAATACCTTGGACTGCTGACGGTACCTGAAGAATAAGCACCGGCAAACTACGTGCCAGCAGCCGCGGTAATACGTAGGGTGCGAGCGTTAATCGGAATTACTGGGCGTAAAGCGTGCGCAGGCGGTTCGGAAAGAGAGATGTGAAATCCCAGGGCTCAACCTTGGAACTGCATTTCTAACTGTCGAGCTAGAGTATGTTAGAGGGGGGTAGAATTCCACGTGTAGCAGTGAAATGCGTAGAGATGTGGAGGAATACGATGGCGAAGGCAGCCCCCTGGGATAATACTGACGCTGATGCACGAAAGCGTGGGGAGCAAACAGGATTAGATACCCTGGTAGTCCACGCCCTAAACGATGTCAACTAGCTGTTGGGACTTACGGGTCTTGGTAGCGAAGCCAACGCGTGAAGTTGACCGCCTGGGGAGTACGGTCGCAAGATTAAAACTCAAAGGAATTGACGGGGACCCGCACAAGCGGTGGATGATGTGGATTAATTCGATGCAACGCGAAAAACCTTACCTACCCTTGACATGTTTGGAATCCTGAAGAGATTTAGGAGTGCTCGCAAGAGAACCGAAACACAGGTGCTGCATGGCTGTCGTCAGCTCGTGTCGTGAGATGTTGGGTTAAGTCCCGCAACGAGCGCAACCCTTGTCATTAGTTGCTACAAGTAAGATGGGCACTCTAATGAGACTGCCGGTGATAAACCGGAGGAAGGTGGGGATGACGTCAAGTCCTCATGGCCCTTATGGGTAGGGCTTCACACGTCATACAATGGTCAGGACAGAGGGAAGCCAAACCGCGAGGTGGAGCTAATCTCACAAACCTGATCGTAGTCCGGATTGCAGGCTGCAACTCGCCTGCATGAAGTCGGAATCGCTAGTAATCGCGGATCAGCATGTCGCGGTGAATACGTTCCCGGGTCTTGTACACACCGCCCGTCACACCATGTGAGTGGGTTTTACCAGAAGTAGTTAGTCTAACCGCAAGGAGGGCGATTACCACGGTAGGATTCATGACTGGGGTGAAGTCGTAACAAGGTAGCCGTAGCGGAAGCTGTGGCTGGATCACCTCCTTTAAGAGAAATAAAAAGTGTCTATATGGTTTATTAGATTTAGATTAAGCGCTAATCACGTATCCACGCTTATCGGTTGTATTAAGAGAGAAGAAAAAAACAGCTAAAAGAAAAAAAAGAAGTATGAGAATTAGGGTCAGTAGCTCAGTCGGTTAGAGCACCGTCTTGATAAGGCGGGGGTCGCTGGTTCGATTCCAGCTTGACCCACCATGAGATGACTTTGATCAATTAAGTATATGGGGGGATTAGCTCAGTTGGGAGAGCGCCTGCTTTGCACGCAGGAGGTCGTCGGTTCGATCCCGTCATCCTCCACCAACACTTTTAGGTGTGTGTATGCTCTCTTAGTATGAGTAGGTATGATTTACAAAAGGATGTTTTATAAAGCGTATATTTAGTGAATGCACTAATGGTATGCGACTTATAAAGTATCTTTAAGATGCTTTAAGGCTGTTCTTTAACAATTTGGAAGAAGCACAACAAGTAAAACAACGAAAAAGAGGTTGTGTAAGTGTGTGAAAGTGCCACTATATGGTGCTTGATAGTACTTACAATTACCCTTTTAAATTTTATGGGTTGTGATTGCATAATTAAGAAAACACAAACGAAAAATAAGCTTTTAATAAAAAGCTTAAGTGAGTTTTTTTAAGAAAGAAGAAAGTTCTCAAGTTTTAGAAATATTCTAAAAAGTGATGAGCGGCGTAAAAAAATAAATAAGACGCGATACTCAAAAAGAAGAAGATTACTGGAGAAGCTCTTGCTTTAATAAAAAGGTAGGGTGAGGGTTTTAAAGAAGGTAGTCGGTGTATCAGTTTTTTTGATAAAGCTGATATAAAGCGATAGTCAAATGAAAGAGGCTATAAGTAGTAGTTGGTGTACATAAAGAGGTAGAGATACTTAATGAAAGAGACACTGATGAAGTTATAGGATCAAGTGACTAAGTGCACATGGTGGATGCCTTGGCGATCACAGGCGAAGAAGGACGTAATAGCTTGCGAAAAGCTGCGGGGAGTTGGCAAATGAGCATTGATCCGCAGATATCCGAATGGGGAAACCCACCTCTTAGGAGGTATCCTTATCTGAATACATAGGGTGAGGAGGCGAACCGAGTGAACTGAAACATCTAAGTAACTCGAGGAAAAGAAATCAACCGAGATTCTGAAAGTAGTGGCGAGCGAAATTGGAGTAGCCGCAACGAGATAGTAGTTGTAGTAGTCGAACGCATTGGGAAGTGCGACCGTAGGGGGTGATAGTCCTGTAGACGAAACTATGATTATGGTACTAGGCGTTGCAACAAGTAGGGCGGGACACGTGTAATCCTGTTCGAATATGGGGGGACCATCCTCCAAGGCTAAATACTCGTGATCGACCGATAGTGAACCAGTACCGTGAGGGAAAGGCGAAAAGAACCCCGGGAGGGGAGTGAAATAGAACCTGAAACCGTGTGCATACAAACAGTCGGAGCCGAGAGGTGACGGCGTACCTTTTGTATAATGGGTCAGCGACTTACATTCAGTGGCAAGCTTAACCGAGTAGGGAAGGCGAAGCGAAAGCGAGTCCGAATAGGGCGAATATAGTCGCTGGGTGTAGACCCGAAACCAGATGATCTATCCATGGCCAGGTTGAAGGTGCCGTAACAGGTACTGGAGGACCCAACCCACTAATGTTGAAAAATTAGGGGATGAGCTGTGGATAGGGGTGAAAGGCTAAACAAATCTGGAAATAGCTGGTTCTCTCCGAAAACTATTTAGGTAGTGCCTCATGAATAACTGTTGGGGGTAGAGCACTGTTATGGCTAGGGGGTCATGGCGACTTACCAAACCATGGCAAACTCCGAATACTGACAAGTTTAATCATGGGAGACAGAGCACTGGGTGCTAACGTCCAGACTCAAGAGGGAAACAACCCAGACCGCCAGCTAAGGTCCCTAAAATTGGCTAAGTGGGAAACGAAGTGGGAAGGCATAGACAGTCAGGAGGTTGGCTTAGAAGCAGCCACCCTTTAAAGAAAGCGTAATAGCTCACTGATCGAGTCGTCCTGCGCGGAAGATGTAACGGGGCTAAGCCAGTTACCGAAGCTGCGGATGCATCCGCTCTTTTAATTTGTTTATGTAGAGTTAAGAAGAAGTAGAAAAAGAAGTAAGTGGATAGACGAATTAAGAGAGCGGATGTGTGGTAGGAGAGCGTTCTGTAAGCCTGAGAAGGTGAATCGAGAGGTTTGCTGGAGGTATCAGAAGTGCGAATGCTGACATGAGTAGCGATAAAGGGAGTGAAAGGCTCCCTCGCCGTAAGTCCAAGGATTCCTGCGCAACGTTCATCGGCGCAGGGTTAGTCGGCCCCTAAGGTGAGGCAGAGATGCGTAGCTGATGGGAAGTGGGTTAATATTCCTACACCGATATGTGAAGTGAAGGGGGGACGGATTGCGAAATGTGAACGAGCTGATGGAAGTGCTCGGTATTGTAGCTAAGAAGTTGATTAGGCAAATCCGGTCAAAGGATTCAAGGCTATGATTCGAAGAAGACGTAATGTTTTTGAAGTCACAGGAAGTGGTTCCAAGAAAAGCCTCTAAGCGATAATTTACATATTGACCGTACCGCAAACCGACACAGGTGGACGGGATGAATATTCCAAGGCGCTTGAGAGAACTCAGGAGAAGGAACTCGGCAAATTGATACCGTAACTTCGGGAGAAGGTATGCCTTTGTATGGTGAATAGCCAGAAGAGGCCGCAGAGAATAGGTGGCTGCGACTGTTTATTAAAAACATAGCACTCTGCAAACACGAAAGTGGAAGTATAGGGTGTGACGCCTGCCCGGTGCTGGAAGGTTAATTGATGTGGTGCAAGCTATTGATCGAAGCCCCAGTAAACGGCGGCCGTAACTATAACGGTCCTAAGGTAGCGAAATTCCTTGTCGGGTAAGTTCCGACCTGCACGAATGGCGTAACGATGGCCACACTGTCTCCTCCTGAGACTCAGCGAAGTTGAAGTGTTTGTGATGATGCAATCTCCCCGCGGCTAGACGGAAAGACCCCATGAACCTTTACTGTAGCTTTACATTGGATCGTGAACCGGCCTGTGTAGGATAGGTGGGAGGCGAAGAAGGTGGGACGCTAGTTCTACTGGAGCCGACCTTGAAATACCACCCTGGTTTGTTTGTGGTTCTAACCTTGGCCCATGATCTGGGTTGGGGACAGTGTATGGTGGGCAGTTTGACTGGGGCGGTCTCCTCCCAAAGTGTAACGGAGGAGTTCGAAGGTACGCTAGGTACGGTCGGAAATCGTGCTGATAGTGCATTGGCAAAAGCGTGCTTGACTGTGAGACAGACAAGTCGAACAGGTGCGAAAGCAGGACAAAGTGATCCGGTGGTTCTGAATGGAAGGGCCATCGCTCAACGGATAAAAGGTACTCTGGGGATAACAGGCTGATACCGCCCAAGAGTTCATATCGACGGCGGTGTTTGGCACCTCGATGTCGGCTCATCTCATCCTGGGGCTGTAGCCGGTCCCAAGGGTATGGCTGTTCGCCATTTAAAGATGGTACGTGAGCTGGGTTTAAAACGTCGTGAGACAGTTTGGTCCCTATCTGCCGTGGGCGTTGGATACTTGACGGAGGCTGCTCCTAGTACGAGAGGACCGGAGTGGACGTACGCCTGGTGTATCGGTTGTCATGCCAATGGCATTGCCGAGTAGCTACGTACGGAAGAGATAACCGCTGAAGGCATCTAAGCGGGAAACTCGTCTGAAGATAAGGTATCCCTGAGCGTTAAGCTCCAATAAGGGTCGTTCGAGACTAGAACGTTGATAGGCTGGGTGTATAAGTGCAGTAATGCATGTAGCTAACCAGTACTAATTGCCCGTGAGGCTTGATCCTATAACTTTATCAGTGTTATAGACTAAAGTGACTAAAACAATAATACAATGCTCATTTCACTAAAATGAAAACTTGTTAATTCAATCAACAACCCCTCTAAATAATAACCCACACAAAAAACCTTGTAGTGCTTCTTCCAAATGGCTAAAGATATACTAAGCCATAACAAGTCAGTCAGCTTGATGAACATAGCAAGGTGGTCCCACTCCTTCCCATCCCGAACAGGACAGTGAAACACCTTAGCGCCGATGATAGTGGGTGGACACCTGTGAAAGTAGGTCATCGTCAAGCTCTTTTTTTTCTTACTCATATATAACCCTCCTAAAAAAACAACCCTCACAGATCCTTTTTACTCTGTGAGGGCTTTTTTGTTGTATTTTGATAAATCTTTTACCCACATTTGTAATATTCATATTCCGTTACATTTTTGAATTTATAGTGAGCTTAATAATTTTTTCGAGGGGAAATATATGAAAACTAAATCTTCTAATTCTAAAAAATCAGTTAAGTTCGGTGGATTAACATTTTTAGCATCCACATTGTTTGTATTAAATGCTCAATCTTCATTTGCTGCAGTTCAAGTTTTTGGGAATTCAAATACACTTATTCCTGGTACAACAGGAGCAGTTGTAGGTGGTCACTTTAATAAAATTGGTGGTAAATATTCTTTAATTTTTGGTGAGTATAACGATGTACAAGGTAAGGAATCTATAGCTACTGGTTTAAAAAATAATGTAACTGGGGATAATTCAATTGGATATGGTAATTTAAATATAGTTGAAGGTAAATATGCAAGTGCAATTGGTATGAATAATTCTGCTTCTGGGACTTACTCAAATGCTTATGGTGCTGATAATTCAGCGTCTGCCGAAAATTCATCTGCATTTGGGGTAAATAACCATGCTACAGACATAGGAGCACAAGCTATAGGTTCAGAAAATTATGCCACAGCCAATTTAGCATCAGCAATTGGTAGTTTTAACTTTGCGGAAGCTGCGAATTCTTCTGCATTTGGAAGTTCAAACAATGCATTTGGTAGGAAATCCACTGCTATAGGTAATCATAACGAAGCTTATGGAAATGGATCAAGTGCAATTGGTACTGAAAATAAAGCCTCTAATGATGATGCTACTGCCATAGGCGGTCATAATGAGGCAGCTGACGAATATTCAACAGCAGTAGGTTATTTTAACAAAGCTCAAGGTCAATGGTCTTCAGCTTTAGGTTCTGCAAACTCTGCAATTGGTTTTGCTTCTTCTGCCTTAGGTCATTCAAGTAGTGCTTTAGGTCAACAAAGTACAGCCGTAGGTTATAAGAGTATTGCAACCACTGATGGAAGCACAGCCATAGGTTCAGAAAGTGAAGCTACTGGGGAAAGTTCTCTTGCAATTGGCAACAAAAGTATCGCATACGGTGACGAATCTTCTGCTGTAGGTTTCAAGAACGAAGCTAGTGGATACCATTCTACTGCATTTGGCCACAATAATATTGCCAATACAAATTCCACAACTGCTGTAGGTGTAGATAATAAGGCATCAGGTGCTCAAGCATCTGCACTAGGTTACCAAAATAATGCTTCAGGACTAATGTCTACTGCTCTGGGCGGTGCAAACATCGCAAGCGGTTTTGCGTCATCAGCACAAGGTTACTCGAACTCCGCTGAAGGTCAACAAAGTAATGCCATAGGTTATCAAAATACCGCATCTGGTGATTATTCTACAGCTCTAGGTTCAGAAAGCGAAGCTACAGAAGAAGGTGCACTTGCTGCAGGTAACCAAGCAAAATCTACAGTGGCTAACGGCGTTGCATTAGGTTCATTTTCAGAAGCTGATCGCGAAGTAGCATCTGCAGATGACGTTTATATGAAAGAAAGCAAGGAAGTAAAAGCATCTATTATGGGTGACCTTGGTGCAGTTTCTGTTGGCAATGCAACCGCAACTCGCCAAATCATTAACCTAGCAGCTGGTACTAAAGACACAGATGCTGTAAACATTGCCCAACTAAAAGCTCTAAGTAACAAAACAGATAGTCGCTTTGAAAAAATGGATCAACGCTTTGAAAAAATGGATCAACGCATAAACAAACTTGATAAGCATACTCAAGCCGTTGCTGCTGAAGCTATGGCTACAGCTTCATTAGTTCCTTCGACTACAGCTGGTAAAGGTAATTTATCTCTTGGTGTGGGTACACAATACGGTGAAACTGGATATGCAATTGGTGTGTCATACAGGACAGCGAAAGGTGGTATGACTTATAACTTAATTGGTGCTGGTAACTCACAAGGACGTTTTGGTGCTGGTGCATCAGTAAATTTCCACTGGTAATTTAAAACTTTATTCAAACGGATATATAGGCGGTCGCAGGACCGTCTTTTTTTTGTAAAAAAAACACACTCTGAGATTTTTAGTAATTACCCTAGTAACGTACTGAAACAGCCTTGATATTATAAAATTTCAAGTTAAATTTACAAAAAAACAAATTATTAATTATCAAATAAATAAAGAAGTAAATCATGCAAAAGAAATATAGCATTTTTAGTACAAGGTGGGGGTTCATATTAGCATGTGTCGGATCAGCTGTCGGCATGGCAAATGTTTGGGGCTTTCCTTATAAATTAGGATCAAACGGAGGCGGTGCCTTCCTTCTAATCTATTTACTATTTGTTGCTATTTTCTCTTATGCAGGTCTCTCAGCTGAGTACGCAATTGGTCGAAGGGCTCGCACTGGCACTTTAGGTTCCTACGAGTACGCTTGGAAAACACGCAATTTAGCACCTGTTGGACGCGTGTTAGGATGGTTGCCACTGGCTGGGTCTATGTGCATTGCCATAGGGTATGCAGTTATTATCTCTTACGTGCTTAAGGCACTATTTCAATCGATTGACGGATCACTTATGTCCATCGATACAAACACTTGGTTTGAGTCGTATGCACTGAAGGATTATTCAGTTATACCATTTCATGCGATTATCGTTTTTGGTACTACTATTACGCTATTTTTAGGTGCCCATAGCATAGAAAAAACGAACAAAATTATGATGCCATTGTTCTTTATTTTGTTTGCTATTTTGGCTATACGAGTACTGTTTTTAGATGGAGCTTTTAATGGCTATAAATTTCTCATAACGCCTGAGTGGAAGTTCCTCAAGGATCCCATGGTTTGGGTCTCTGCGATGGGTCAAGCGTTTTTCTCATTGTCAATTACTGGGTCTGGCATGTTGGTTTACGGTTCATACCTTCCTAAAGATCAGGATATCGTTGACAGTGCAAAGAAAACAGCAATTTTCGACACGATTGCAGCTGTGGTTGCCGCACTTGTTATGATCCCTGCAGTGTTTGCATACGGCATGGACCAAGCAGGTGGACCTGGGTTGCTTTTTGTGACATTGCCAAAGATACTTCAGGATATGGTTGGGGGTCAGATTTTTGCAATTATTTTGTTTACCGCAGTCGTGTTTGGAGGTATCTCATCACTACAAAATATGCTTGAAGTTGTTGCAGAATCTATCATGCACAGATTCCCTAGTTTAAAAAGATCATGGGTTCTCATTTCTTTAAGTGTTATCTGCTTCGGAATAGGTTTATTCATGGAACCGATTAGCTCTTGGGGACCTTGGATGGATGCGGTATCTATCTGGATCATTCCAGTCGGTGCGGTTATTGGGGCTATATCGTGGTTTTGGATTTTACGCAAAGAGGATTTGCTCGATGAAGTTAATGCTGGTGCTGACAGACCTGTAGGAAGTACGTGGTATGCTATAGGACGCTATTTATATGTACCGATGGCATTGATTTTATGTGTTATTGCCCTAAGTATGGGCATTGCATTTTAAACTTTGAATTGTAAAAGTTATTGATTCTTATTTATTAAAGTCTTACAAGATGTAATAGTTCTTTTTGTCTTATTGCATTTGGATTATATTAATTAATACCCAAAATGTAAGGCAATAAAAATGAAAAATTTCGCTTTAATAGGAGCGGCTGGTTACATTGCTCCTCGGCATATGCAGGCTATCAAAGCCACTAATAACAATTTAGTGGCTGCCTTCGATAAAAATGATTCAGTTGGTATTATAGACAGTCATTTTCCAGATGCTTACTTTTTTACAGAGTTTGAAAGATTTGACCGATTTGTAGATAAAGTCCGCAGAAATAAGGACGATTCCAGAAAAATTGATTACATTTCTATCTGTTCTCCTAACTATCTGCATGATGCTCATATGCGTTTTGCGTTACGGTCAGATGCAGATGCTATTTGTGAGAAACCTCTTGTCTTAAATCCTTGGAATATTGACGGCCTTCTAGGGATAGAGAAGGATACAGGTAGAAAAGTTAACACTATCTTACAGCTTAGATTGCACCCAGCAATTATAGAACTTCGCGAAAAAATTCAGAAAAATCCTAAGGATTCCAAATACGAAGTTGATTTGACTTATATAACATCTCGTGGTCGTTGGTATCTTCAGTCTTGGAAGGGCGATTTAAACAAGTCGGGCGGTGTCGCTACCAATATTGGCGTTCATTTCTATGACATGCTTCAGTATTTATTTGGTGCTGTTCAGGAAAATAAAGTTCATCTACGCGAAGAAACTAAATCAGCAGGCTATCTCGAGTACGATAAAGCACGTGTTCGCTGGTTCTTGTCAGTAGATTCAAATGATCTTCCTGATGCACAGAAACAAGCTGGTCAAAGAACTTTCCGCACAATTACAGTAGATGGAGAGGGTATCGAGTTTTCTGGTGGGTTTACTGATCTTCATACTGTTTCATATCAAGAGATTCTTGCTGGTCGTGGCTTTGGTTTAGAAGAAAATCGTGTGGCTATTGAGACTGTTGCCGATATACGTAATGCTCCAATTTCTAATCTATCTGGCGACTATCATCCATTCTTAAAAAAATAAATGTCTTACTTTAAGCACGACACAGCAATTGTGGACGATGGTGCTCAGATTGGGGAGAATTCTCGAGTTTGGCATTTTGTACATGTCTGTGGTGGAGCCCAAATTGGAGAGGGGGTTTCACTAGGGCAAAATGTATTCGTAGGTAATAAAGTTACTATCGGCGATAATTGTAAGGTCCAAAACAACGTCTCTATATACGATAACGTGCATTTAGAAGAGGGCGTATTCTGTGGGCCAAGCATGGTTTTTACAAATGTATATAACCCGCGTTCACTTATTAATCGTAAGGATGAATACAAAGACACAATCGTAAAAAGAGGTGCAACCCTTGGAGCAAACTGCACGATTGTGTGTGGAGTGACTATTGGAGAGTTTGCTTTTATCGGTGCTGGAGCTGTGGTAAATAAGGACGTTAAGCCATATGCTCTTATGGTTGGTGTTCCAGCACGCCAGATTGGTTGGATGAGTGAGTATGGAGAGCAACTTGATCTTCCTCTTGATGGTGATGGCAGTGCTACCTGCTCGCAAACTGGTGCGAAATACATTCTTAAAAATGGATATTTAAATAGGCTATCGGATGAGTAAGCCCACGCTTTGGATTATTAATCAGTATGCCTCTACTCCAGATACTGGTATGGGAGGTAGGTCTTTCTATATAGGAAGAGAGTTAGTAAATCTTGGTTGGGAAGTGATAATTGTGGCATCAGCCTCTCATCATTTGTTAGGTAAGCCTCTCCAACTTACAGACTGGTACAAAATAGAAAATCACAATGGATTGAAATTCGTGTGGTTACGTATGCCCTCGTATAAAGGAGCCCATTCAAAAAAACGGATTTATGGTTGGTTTAAGTTTTCAAGTACATTGAAGAAATTACAATTAATAGACCTCCCTAAACCTTCCCACATTTTACAATCCTCGCCTTCCCCAATTCCATTTTATGGTGCAAGAAAATTAGCTAAAAGATATAAAGCGAAATTAATTTTTGAGGTTCGTGACATATGGCCACTATCCCTCGTACAAATTGGCAATAAAAGTCCGAACCACCCCTTTATAAAGTTTCTACAATATACAGAGGACTATGCTTACAAACATGCAGACATTGTTATTTCCAATTTGAAGTTTGCATGGAAGCATATGATTACTAGAGGTATGGAGAAATCTAAATTTCATTGGATACCTAATGGTTACAGTGAAGAGGAGTTTGCTAAACCTGAACCATTGAGTCCAGAGTTCATTGCGAAATTTCCAAAAGATAAGTTAATCGTTGGGTATGCCGGAACTCTTGGACTAGCTAATAATCTTTTTCCATTACTAGATGCAGCTGAGCTTTTAAAAGAACACAAGGATATTCATATTGTTCTAGTTGGCGAAGGAAAGCTAAAACAAGAATTAATAGATTATGCAAATTCAAAAAATCTTGAAAACGTCTCATTCTTAAACAGGGTTACGAAAAGTCAAATACCCTCGGTTTATAAAATGTTCGACATCTGTTTTATGAGTTTAGTTAGGGAAGATGTTTTTAAATATGGCATTTCTCCAAATAAACTTTTTGAGTATTTGGCTGCTGGAAAACCAATTATTTATGCTGTAGATTCAGGAGAGTTTAAACCTGTCGAAGAGGCTAAATGTGGTATTACAGTAACTTCAGGCAATTTCAACGACATTGCACAGGCAGTGTTAGATTTTAAAATTCAATCAGATTCTGAAAAAGCCACATTAGGCTCTAATGCTCATAATTACGCTAAAGCTAATTATGAGTATTACTCATTATCAAAAAAAATGGAATCAATTTTGTTAGGTAGTTAATTATGGAATTCATTGACTTAGCAAAACAGCAACAACGAATTAAGTCAGAAATCGACTCAAACATTCAGAAAGTGCTGTCACATGGTAAATATATATTAGGTCCTGAAGTACAGGAGCTTGAAGAAAAATTGGCTTCCTATGTGGGTGCTAAATATTGTATAACTTGTGCAAATGGTACCGATGCTTTGCAAATTGCACAGATGGCACTTGGCATTGGTCCTGATGATGAAGTTATTGTTCCAGGTTTTACTTATATAGCAACTGCTGAAACAGCAAAATTGCTTGGTGCTAAACCTGTATCCATAGATGTTGATGCCGAAACTTACAATATTAACCCTGCTCTGCTTGAGCAAGCCATTACTTCTAAAACTAAAGCCATTATACCCGTCTCATTATATGGTCAATGTGCAGATTATGATGCTATAAATTCTATAGCAGAAAAACATAATATCCCAGTCATTGAGGATGGAGCTCAAAGTTTTGGAGCTACTTACAAGGGTAATAAATCTTGTAATTTAACCACTATTGCATGCACTAGTTTTTTCCCAAGTAAACCTCTAGGTTGTTATGGGGATGGAGGAGCTATTTTCACTAATGATGAGAATCTTGCTCTTGTAATAAGACAAGTTGCGAGACATGGGCAGGATCGCAGATATCATCACATTAGGTTGGGTGTTAATAGTCGTCTAGATACCATTCAAGCAGCAATTCTACTGCCTAAACTTGATATTCTCGATGATGAGATAATGCTTAGACAAGAGTTAGCAAAAACGTATACAAAATTACTAAATGAAATAGGGGTCACTACAACTCCAGTTATAAGGTCAGAAAATTTAAGTGTTTTTGCTCAATACACAATCAGAATAAAAGATCGTGATTCTTTAGCATTGAAATTAAAAGAATTGGGTATCCCTACTGCGGTTCACTATCCACTACCACTCAACAAGCAACCAGTACTTGCAGACAATTTAGTCTTGCCAGTAGGTGATAGGATTTCAGAGGAGGTAATTAGTTTGCCTTTTCATCCTTACTTAACTAAAGACGATATTCTTAAGATTGTTGAAGCCATTTCAAAGGTCGGGTTTTTAAGTAGCTGACAATTATTATGCTTAGGCCATTTATAGAAATTTTCAAACACAGAAGAATTATTTTTAATACAACGCTTAGGGAGCTTCAATCTAGAAATGCAGGTTCCATTTTAGGTGTGTTTTGGTTAGTTATCTATCCAGTACTTTTTTTGGCAATGTATGCTTTTATATACCTAATGGTGTTTAAAATCCGTCTAGCAATCATGTCACCTTATGAGTATGTGATGCTTATTTTTTGTGGCTTAATCCCTTTTTTAAGTTTTGCAGAGTCGTTAAGCCGTGGAGTTGGTGCGGTAACATCCAATTCTTCCTTGATTAAAAACACTCTTTTCCCTATCGAACTAATTCCTGTAAATGTAGTTTTATCCTCTAAAGTTATTTTGTTAGTTGGATTTTTAATGTTGTTAGGGGTAATGATTTACTTTCATAAGGTTGGATATTATTACTTTTATTTACCTCTAGTAATTTTGCTTCAAATTTTATTTACCATAGGGGTGACTTGGATAATTTCAGCTTTAAATGTATTTTTTAGAGATTTAGGTCAAATCATAAGTTTAGTGGTGCTTATGCTTATGATGATTAGTCCAATTGCATATACAGAGGACATGATTCCCCAAGAATTGAAGTCTGTCCTTTATGTTAATCCGCTTTATTACTTGATAGTGCTATATCAAAAAATCTTTATGTTCAACTCAATAGATTATAAGTTGTTAGGAATATTTGCTGCCATAGCACTGGTAACTTTCATAATTGGATATTACTTTTTTATTAAATTAAAGGGTGTATTTAGTGATTACATTTAATAATGAAGTTAATGCCATAGAGGTTAGGAACGTCTCTAAGATGTTCAAGAAATACAAAAATAATGCCTCAAAAATATTGGATTTATTTGGATTGAATTTTTCCAAAAATTATGAAGAGTTTTGGCCTCTTAAAAACATAAATCTCATCATCAAAAAAGGTGAGAAAGTTGGTGTAATCGGTAGAAATGGTGCAGGAAAGACAACTCTTTTAAGTATGGTATCCGATAATCTTAAGCCAACTGAAGGGAGTATAAAAGTAAATGGTAAGGTTAATGCCTTGTTTGTTTTAGGAACAGGATTTCACCCAGAATTTACAGGAAGACAAAACATTAGATCCTCTTTGGCTTTTCAAGGTATAACTGGCGGAAAGGCTAAAGAATTAGAAAAAGAAATAATTGAATTCACTGAGCTTGAAGATTTTATAGACCAACCGCTTAAAACATATTCTGCTGGAATGTATACAAGGCTTGCATTTACAGTTGCAACTGCTATTGAACCCGAGGTTTTGATTATTGATGAAATATTGGGAGCTGGTGATGCATACTTCAATTCTAAGGCACTTGCTAGAATGAATAGCCTCACCAATAGTGGTGCTACAGTTATATTTGTATCTCATGATTTGTCAGCTGTACAAAAAATATGTGATAGATGTATATGGATTGATAAAGGAAAAATAAGAGAAGATGGAAATACTCTTGATGTTATTAAATCATATAGTCTTGATGTAAGGCGTCGAGAGGAATTGAGATTGCAATCTCAGAATTCAGGGGTCAAAATTGAGAATGCAGAAAATTCACAACAGATACTTTTTAGGTTTATAACCTCAAATGGCACTGCTCCTAAAACTCAAGGTTTTCGTATTGCCAAAATCAATTTGTATTTTAAAGGTAAGCTATATCATGAAATTTTGGTTGGGGACTCTATGGATAACTCTCCAGAGCAGGATGGCTATTTAATAACTGATAAAAAAATAAATTGGTCTGGCAGTAAAAATTCTGATGGAATCTGGTTTAGGGAGTTTAAGGATCAGGGTGGAGAGTATGTTCATGCGGTTGGTATATTCAAGATTCCTCTTTCAGCAAAATTAAGGGATTTTTCCTTTTCTATTGAGTATTTTGATAAGTTTGAGGATGACATATCTTTTGACGTTTTTGATAGTGGTAAAAATTCCTTCAGAACATTAGCAACTTTTAAATCACATGATTCAGAATCTTGGATTTGCTCTGAATCTATATTTTTAATTGATCCGCTATTAATTGAGGCATCACCTGAAATTAAAACCCATGAAGAAGAATCTGATGTTGTTGAGGATGAGGCTCCGAATGACGTATATGGTACAGGTGAATTAATAATCACAGATTTTCAGACTATTGATGCAGAAGAAAAACAAAAATACGTTTTTACTATGGAAGAAACTATGTCTTTTCGCATAAGTTTCAATTGTTTTGAAAGTATTAGTAATCCTGTTTTTGTTATTGCAATTTATAAGCCTGATGGTGAAATTGTTACTCAATTAATAGATAAGTTTAGAGGGTATACCAAGGGTCAAATGCCTAAAAACGGTTTTGTTGATTTCAAGCTAGATAAAATTAGGATAGGTAGAGGTGAGTATCTAATTTCTGTTGGTGTTTTTCATGATGTTGATTTGTCCAATCCTGTTGAACAAAAGACCTATTGCTTACATGACAGGAAATATAAGTTCAAAATTGAACAACCATTTGGAATAAATATGGATTTAGGATTGGTTAGCCAGGACTTTTCAGTTACATATAGGGATAAATAATGAGTCATAACAGATATTATGATCAAGAGGGGCTATGGAAAAGGGACCTGACTTCTCAAGAAATTGAAAGAATTGAAATTGTTAAAAAATTTATTCCTAGCGATGTCAAGACAATTTTAGATGCTGGTTGTGGTAATGGAGCTATTTCTAATTATTTGAATGGCTATGATATTACGGGAATGGACAGAAGTCCAGAGGCATTGAAATATGTCACTAACAAAACCGTAGAAGGTAGTTTAGACAGCATTCCATTTGAAGATAATGCTTTTGATTTAATTATATGTGCTGATGTTTTAGAGCATTTGTCAGAAGAAGTTTTTGAAAAAACCATAAAGGAATTTAAAAGAGTTTCCAAAAAGTATATTCTTATCATTTCTCCAAATGCGGAAGATTTAACAGCGAACCAATCTAAATGTTATTCGTGTGACACTGTATTTCACATGAATTGGCATATTAGATCCTTAAATCTAAGAGACACAATTTCAAATTTTAGGGATGATTTTGCCCCAATTTACTTTAGCTTCTTCGGAGAAAAATGGTCATCTGAACCTGAGTTGAAATATAAACAAGCTAGGACATCTGGTCGTGGGTATAAACATTGGGAGAATGCTGTTTGTCCACTTTGTGGTACTTCTCAATTTTCACTCATTGAGGATAACAAGGATATCGACGAAGAAACAAACCCTTACTTAAATGGCTTTTATAACCTTTCAACAGAGTTCATTTTATTGTTATCAACCATAGAACATAAAAAAACTTTGTGTGATTTTGACTCTTTGGAAGACAGGGCAATATTGACTAAAAATAACTATGAAGATATTTATTATGTTAATCGTCAATGTATCTTAACTGAGAAAAATATATTTTTAAAAAATAATACCGAACACTATCCTCAGTTCTCTTATATTCTTAATAACAGCGATAGTGCCGAAAAAAATCGTTTAGTCTTTTGTCTTCCTTATAAAACAAATTTAAGAAAATTATATATAAATTATTTAGATAACATTGAGGCTGAGTTATCAATTAATGTGTATGATCTTAAGAATAGCTTTATAAATATTGGTTCTATAAGTCTTAGCAATTCTCTAAATTTAGGAACTGCTTCTTTTGAGTTGCCTGAGGTTACACCTCCAAATGAAGGTTATTTATTTGAAGTTATTAGTAGCTCGGAATCTATAAATTTTAAGACTTCTCTTAAAGAGATATTTTCTGATAAGCATTTTGGTAAATTAAATCTAAATCCTATTGAGAGAAGGAATTTTCTAGGAATTGACTATACTCACTATGAACCATTGGGTTTAAACCTTAGTGATGGACAGTTTCTTTTGCTAGAAAAAGAGGATTGTATCTTTGATAAGTCTAACAAGTGTTTTTTTCTAAATCTAGATAATACTTTTGAGTTTTTTAATGGAAAATCATCTCAATCTCAAGGACATGTTCCATTTTTAAATGATAAATTAACAAGAGAATTCCAAGAAGATCGTTTTAATGAGTTTAAAAACTTTTCGAATTTGTTATTGGATTCAATAGAAACTAAAGTTGAAGAGTATCAAGCAAATAGAGATGTTCAATTTAATGAGTTTAAAAGTTTTTCCAATTCTTTATTAGATTCATTAGATAGCAAAGTTGAAGAGTTTCAGGATAATCGAGAAGTTAAACTTAATGAGTTTAAAACTCTTTCAAGTTCCTTATTGGATTCGATAGAAATCAAAGTTGAAGAATTTCATGAAAATCAGGAAGGTCAATTATATGAGTTAAGAAACCTTTCGGATTCATTATTGAATTCTTTAGAAATCAAAGTGGAAGCACTCCATGAAAATCTTTTTGGTGAAGTATATAAATCTAGTCATGATTATTTTAAATTAGTGCATGAAAGTTTTAATGAATTGCAAAATCAGCATTTGAATGAATTAAAACAATTTGAAGATAAGTATACTGAATTAAAAGAAGAAATTTTTTCAGAAGATCAAAAGCTAACTGCCTTCGAAAAACACTTATTCGATAAAGTAGATCAAGAAATCTATCAAATCAAAGCAGGTTTATACAATGTCTCCAATTCTCATGAGCGTTTAGTAAAAGCTCTAAGAAACCCTTTTACTCACTTTATGAGAAGGTTTAAACCTAACCGTAAAGCACAAAAGAGTATTAACCTTCCTACTATAAATGGAGATACAAAAGAATTAATAAGTCTACATAGTCAACCTTCTCTAAAACATTTGGTTGTTATTACTCCTGATGTACATGTCGATAGAAGAACAGTTCAAATGTGTCAAAGTCTGATTGACAATAAAAATATTAGATGTACCATCATTGCAGCTTTGCAAGATGAAGATAATTTTGTTACAGATAGGCTTAAAGTTAAGAGAGTTGACCCTGTTAAATCTGACAAATATATTCTTAAACCAGATGATTGGAGGGATGGGTCTTATTTAAATTTAGAGGATTTTTACTGGCTCCATCCGCACTATTTAAATGCTGCTTTGTTAGAAGATGCTGATTACATCATGTGTTGTGATCTTCCACTTCTGCCCGCTGCAGTATATGTTTCAAAAATCAAAGGCATTCCATTAATTTATGATGCCCATGAACTTTATCCTGAACAAAGTATGTTTTCGGAAGAAACTAGAAATTTTTATTCTCAGGTTGAAGCTCATTTTATTAAATTTCCTAATTTAACTATAACTGTAAATGAAAGTATTGCTGAAGAGATGTCTGCTCGTTACGGAATACAAAAACCTAAAGTAATTCTCAATGCATTGAATCCTCCAGCTAATTTCGATATTGATGTAAGTTATAACCATTTTAGAGATGCTTTGCCCATCAAGCCAAATCAAAAAATAGTTTTATTCCAAGGAGGTTTTTCCCAAAACAGAAATCTTGAACTCCTAGTCAAATCTGCTAACCATATTCCACTTGAGGATGTGGTATTGGTGCTCATGGGTTTTGGAGAGTATGGTGAAAAACTTATGAGTTTGGCTAAAAATGAGGGTACATTAAACAAGACAGTATTCTTTTATCCCGCTGTTGATCAATCTGTACTGCTTGAATATTCGGCCTCTGCTGATGTGGGTATAATACCTTATCCTCACACTGATTTAAATAGTTATTACTGTACTCCAAATAAACTATTTGAATTTATACAAGCTGGTATACCTATAATTGCCAATGATTCTCCTGAACTTAACAGGTTCATAGTTAATCAAAAAATTGGAATAACAAGACCAATTAATGATGAAGTAGATATTGCAAATTTGATTACTGAGTTTTTCAAGTCAGGATACGATTATTCAGAAAACTTGAAGGTAGCAAGGACCAAATTTAATTGGAATGAAGAGGAAAGTAAATTTACCTCCTTTATTAATGGAATTATTTTATGAAAAAATTCATTTTTTTAATATTGAGTTGTTTTCTAATTTCACAGAGTTCTTGGGCTAATGATAATTCTAATCCTGCAGAAAAAATCTTAATGAAAGCAAATGATAAGAATAATCCATTAAATATATGGAATATGGATCTAACTGACTATTGGTCTAAGCTTTCAGATGACATATTAAAAATTTATAAAGATAGAAATATACAGTTAACTCCTCATCAAATGGCAGTTGTTTTTATGGATTTTATCGGGGGGTTCAAGATAGGGGTGGTTAAAGGAGGTTCGGACCCTAGATATTCAGTTCAAGAGAGAATAGGGGCTTGTGGGTCGTTTACAAAAGTTTTCATTTCACTTATGGCTGCAAATGGAATACCTTCTAGAACTGTAGGACTTTATAACTTTCCAAAAGATAATGGCCATGTAGTTGCTGAGGTTTATTATGATAATAAATGGCACATGTATGATCCTACATACAATCTTTACTTCACAAATGAACCTTCGAATCTCGTAAATCCTCCAGTATTAAGCTTTGAAGAGATTAAAAATAACACACCATCAGATATGGTTTTGCACAATATTCCTAGATATTATATGAAAGGTGATAGATTTGCTAATAGAGAAATCTACCTTAATGCTAATCCTGCTGGTCCCTTAACTTTTGAAAATAAATTATTTTTCCCATTTTTCATTGATTTCAAAAAAAAATCTGTGATTGATAACTCCGAATTTGGTCCTAAGTACCAGAATATTTCGATGCTTGGGTTTGGGGGAGGGAATATAAATCATAAATATATGATTTCTAATCTTAATAAAGGCGAAACTTATACATTATCCCTTATTCCTAATTTTTTAGCTGGAATAGGTAAAAGTATAAGATATAAAGTTTCTTCTCCAAACTGTAGGTTGCATACGGAGGAGTTGACTTACTTAAAATCATCTCCGAACACCAATTTGGATATCGAGTTTTTAGTAAATGGGTCATCATGCGAAATTGTTATAGAAAACATTGAAAATTTTGAAAACATAAAATACTTAGTTCTAAAACAGGTAAAAGTTTTTAAATCCAGTAGTCGACCTTAGACATACAAAATCTCCTATCTGTGTGAGAAGTGGATCTTAATATCATTATGAGAAAATTTATATTATTTATTCTTTTTTCATCCCTAAACATTAATGCTTTAGGGCAAACTACTTCTACAGTCTCGGGCGAAACTGTACTAATGTCTAGTACTGATAAAAATAATCCATTGTATGTTTGGAATATTGAATTAACAGACTATTGGTCAAAGCTTTCAGATGAAATCTTGAAAGGTTATAAAGAAAAGAACATACAGTTAACCCCTCATCAAATGGCTATGATTTTTTTGAAATTCATGTCTGATTTTGATATTGGGTATCCCAAAGGAGGAGCTCATCCGAAATTTGTTGTTGAGGAGAAGATAGGAGCTTGTGGAACCTTCACTAATGTTTTTAATGCATTGATGGCTGCAAATGGATTTAAGGCTAGGATAATAAATTTATACAACTATCCAACAAATGAATTGGGTCATACAGTGTCAGAAGTTTATTATGATAACAAATGGCATTTATATGATACTACTTTTAGTGCTTATTTTACTGATGATCCGTCTAACGTAATTAACCCTAATGTATTAAGTTTTGAAGAGATTAAGTCAAACAAACCAGCAACTCTTATTATTAATAATCAATCTAGGTACTATAAAACTGTTGAGATTCAAAGGAAATTTGCAAGCAGAGAAATTTATCATACTGCCAATCCAGCTGGACCTTTGTCCTTCGAAAACAAAATGTTTTTCCCCATAAAATTGAATCCTATTTCTAGACCTAAAATAGAGAAGAAGGATTTTGCTTTAAAAGCACAAGGAGCTTCATTTATAGGTGTTGGCGGAGCTAACGCAAATCATATATACAAGCTTGAGAGTTTAAACAAAAATACCGAATATAGACTGTCTCTTATTCCAAATTTTATTGGAGGTCATAAAAACTTAGACCGTATAAAATTCAAAGTTTCTGCATCAGGATGCGATGTTCATAATAATGAAATCGAATTCATATCTAGTCATCCTTCTAAAAGTTTAGATATCAATTTCAAATCTGGTGGTGATACTTGCGATATAACCGTTGCAAATCAAGAGTCAACAGAGTTTATGAAGTATCTCTCTTTGAAGGAAATCAAATTAACCAATGTTGAGGATCCTTCCAACACTTTAAACCAAGGAGACATCACTGATTCTATACCTAATCAAACTGATGTAAACAATGCAAAATTTGTTATCAAGGAAGGAGTTCCATATCTAGATATAGAGGGCGTAGGTGAGGTGTTTCATCCAGCATGGACTGGTATATATGCACTGCAGTATGCGGGAATGGAAAGTTATTACCCTAAAAAAGTTGATCCTAATAATAAATTATTTTTGCATTTAGTGAAGGTATTAGAAGAAAAACTCAAAATTCAAAATGGAAATTATTATTGGTTATATAGCTTTGATAATTCTTATAACAATGTCACTATACATGCCCCTTGGGTAAGTTCTTTTGCTCAAGCAATCGGCGTTGAAGTGTTTGTTGCAGCCTATAAACTAACTAAACAAGATAAGTATCTTGAACTTGCAAAAAAAGCTGTTAAGCCGCTCACCGTTCCGCTATCAGATGGAGGATTATTATTTCATGATGGCAATGATATTTGGTTTGAAGAAATACCATTAAAAGAAAAGCCCACTCATATTCTTAATGCACATTTACGTAGCCTGATAGCAATCAATGAATTATATGAGGTAACCAAAGATCCAATTTATAAGGATTTTTTCGATAGAGGGTTAATAACTTTATTAAAATGGCTTCCAAAATTTGATACAGGATCTTGGCTTAAATATGATTTAAACCCAAACTATCATCAGTTATTTAGAATCACAAACCCATATGGATTTTCTACTCCAGAAGTTCCCATTGAGTCAATTTCTATTTTGGATGAAAATCAAAAACTTCTTGTTTATTCTGATATAGGAGATAGTGATGATTTCGATGTTTCTAAACCTGTTTTTATAAGTGGAACTGACTGGCTAATAGACAAAACTTCAGAAAAACTTAGCTACAGATCAAACAAGACTTCAATTCCTGAGGATTTCAATAGTGAACTTTCATCTGATAAGCTAAGTTCCCCTTTTTCGTTTATAAATATAAATTTCCCTAAATCAAATACAAATAAATTTTATTTAAAAATAGATTATCTGGATAGCAAGAAGGGCAACTTGGTTTTGCAAAGAAGATCTATATCTCCTAAGATAAAATTCAAAGATGTAGATGGAGGAATATTTTTACTAACTGGTAGTGGACTTAAAAGAAGTTTACAAGTCAAAATTGACCAGTCTGATCTTGGATATCCAGTTGGAAATACTTATTCGAAATTGCATTATTTATATCTTAATAAGCTATTAGATATTACTCAGGATAAGAGGATTAAATCCTGGGCTATAACTGCTAGAGCCTACTATAATTCTGAAAATTTCGATAAAGCCAATTTGGTACATTACCCTAAGTTAGTGTTGCCTCCACAAACTCCAGTACTACCCATCCTCTCCTTAACAAGTAACAATGTAGTTGCTATGCATTTTGGGGTTAACGGAACTAAATTTATAAATGGCGAATATGATTTCAAATCTCCTGTGAGTGAACAGTCATTATCACCTTACATGGTTTCACTACAGGCTAATGGAAAGTTTTTTGATGTGCATAAACACATGCTTAAAACTGAATCTGAGCTTAAGTCAAAATTAGGGAAATACTACAATAAATATGACTGGATTTCTCTAGAAGATCAAGAAAAAATTAATAAATCTAATGCTTTGAATTGGCTTCAACTTAATGGTAAGTCCTATAAGGATTCGATAAGCTGGCCATTTGATTTCCGTAATGCTTACAACGATTTAGTTCAAAATCCTAAATGGAATTCAGCATTTGGTCAGGCTTATGTTTTAGAGGCTTTTATACAAAATAATTCACTCGACTTTGCTAGAAAAGCTGCTAATGCTTACAAATATGATATTGCTTCAAATGGTGTTTCTTCCATTGATAAAAGTAATGATGTTTGGTTCGAAGAGGTGCCAAATAAATCTCATATTCTCAATGCCCATCTAATTAGTCTGAATGTTCTTTTAGGAAATAAGTCAGTCCTTGGTCAGGATGCTGAAGAAATAACGAAAAGAGGTCTTCAATCTCTCGAAGAAAAAATATTCAAATTCGATAACGGCTACTGGAGTTTATATGATCAAAATCCAAAAAAAGAGTTGATGTTTCAAATAGACTGGCTTGCGGGTAAGACAGCACCAATCATTGATGAAATTTGTTTAATAAGTACATTAAGTTTGAATAAAACATGTATAGACGTAGGTAGTAAAAAAGATTTTGATGGCAACAACAGAATAAATGGTATTGAATGGACCGAGAATCAGAAGGTGGATGGGTTTTCTGTGAGATCATTTAAAAATGGACATATGGTACGCAGTAAGCCTGTCAGCGGAGGCTCAATACAAAATACTTTTTTCTGGCTAAGTCTTCCTGACAGAGATTTCATAGATTTTTGGGACATAACACCTTATATCATGAGTATTAAATATAAGGATGTTGGTATCGGTAACTTTGTAATTAATATCAGATCGTCTAGAGAGGGAAATTTCATTGAAAGTCTTCCTCTCAGATATGGCAATTGGAACACTAAAAACTCAGGTGAATGGAAAAAATATCTCATCCCTATCAGATCTAACGATTTAGGTTGGTTTATGGGCAAAGATTACCATAAATATCATCTGGAACAAATTTCTGAGATAGCAAAAAAATCTAACAGTGTTGAGCTTAAGCAAGTAGCTGAAAGGTGGCAATATTACCTTGATCAATACGACAATAAATCTAGTCCAATATTCATCGATAAAAGGAGTGATAGTATGGAAATAAATAACTTTACGCTAACAAGTAATCTTAAGTTTTACCAAGGAAGCGAGTTAAAAAATGCTGTGGATGGCGATCCTAATTCAAATTATATTGCTGCAATAGAAAATCAAGAATTTCCACACCAATTAGTTATTCAAATTCCTGAAAAACGATATGTTGGTACCGTTAACATAATTTGGGAGAGTGAATCTAATTATGCATCTGAATTTGACGTAAGTTTATATGAAGATGAAAAACTTATTTCCACTAAAAACCTGAAAAATGATAAGTATCACACAGCTATAGAAATTGGTGGTGTGGTAAATAAAATCGTAATCGATTTGAAAAAATATCAAGGTCAAAACAGGTTGTTAATGAGAGAACTAAAAGTAATCGGTAAATAGACATGTGTGGAATTTTAGGCTGGAAAAGCAAGAATACTAAGATTGACAAACAACTAATTAGAAATATGGCTGAAACCATCGCTCATAGGGGTCCAGATGGTGAGGGGTTTTATTATTCAGAAGATTCCAGCTTATGTCTTGCTCATAAAAGACTAGCAATTATTGACCCCCAAAATGGACAACAACCAATGAGTACTCATGACAATGATTTGGTTGTTACCTTTAATGGAGCAATATATAACTATATTGAACTTAGGCGTGAACTTATAAATCTCGGTTATCCTTTAAAAAGTTATAGTGATACCGAAGTACTTCTGTATGCTTATAAAGAATGGGGAATTAGATGCCTTGATAAATTCAATGGTATGTTTGCGTTTGTCATTCATGATAAAAAAAATCGCAAGCTATTCGGAGCTAGAGATAGATTGGGGGAAAAGCCTCTTTACTACTTTAAGGACAAAAATAATTTTATTTTTGCTTCTGAAATAAAAGCCATTCTTGCTTCAAAATTAGTCTCACCTGAACTCAATTATTATAGCCTTCACGAGTATTTAACTTTTCAATATTATCTAGAAGATAATACGTTGTTTAATAATATTTTTAAGATTAAACCTGGACACTATTTTTGTTTGAATGAGGATAGTTTTCAACTGGAAATTAATGAGTATTGGGACATAATCCATACCAAAATTCAAGAAGAACATTCTGAAGATTTCTATGTAGATAATCTTAAAGCATTAATTAACGATTCTATAAGTATGAGGTTAAGGGCAGATGTTCCTTTGGGTAGCCACTTAAGTGGTGGAATTGATTCCTCCGCAGTAGCTGCAATGAATGCTCTTAGATTGGGGGAAAGTTTTAAGCTTAAAACTTTCACTGGAAGGTTTTTGGAAGGAGCCGATTACGACGAAACTAAATATGCAAAAGAAGTATCTGAGCTCATCCATAGTGAATACAACGAAATTATCATTAAAGATTCAGATTTTCTTGAACACATCGATGACATAATTTGGTATATGGATGAACCTCAAGCTGGACCTGGCGTTTTTTCTCAATACATGGTTGCCAAGTACGCAAGTAAAAAAGTTAAAGTAGTTCTTGGAGGGCAAGGTGGAGATGAAACATTCTTGGGCTATACAAGATATTTCTTGGCTTATTACGAAAAAATGCTTAAAAGAAATATAGAATCTAAGGGAGATTATTATCAGAGGGTTTTAAACTCTATGACACCTAATCTTTACCAGCTCAATGGATATCAACCACTGATGCAAGATTTCTTTGCTAAAGGGTTGTTCGGTAGTGATTCTAAAAGATACTTCCGTCTAAGTGATAGATTCTCATCTAATGAATCTATTTTCTCAAAGGAATTCTTGGTATCAGGGTATGACTTGTTTGAAAAATTTGACAAAATTTTCTCTAAATATGATACCTCTATTGCTAACAAAATGAGTTATTTCGATATGAAGACGTTCTTGCCTTCTTTATTGCATGTTGAGGATAGAACTAGCATGGTGAATGGTATAGAATCCAGAGTTCCACTGTTGGATCATAGAATAATTGAGTTTGCTGCTACAGTTCCCGTTCATATTAAATTTAAGGATGGTATTAATAAATATTTACCAAAACGAATTTTTAAAAATATTATCCCTGATAGCATTATCGAAAGAAAGGATAAAAAAGGATTTCCTACTCCAACAAATCTTTGGTTTAAAACAAGCCTAAATAAATGGGTTAAAGATTTACTCTCAGATAGAAGAACAATTGAAAGAGGGTTATATCAAAAGGATGAGTTACTTAAATTAATTGATGGAAGTAGTCAATTTGGAAGGTCTCTATGGGGGGTCATTAATCTTGAACTATGGCATAGGAAGTTTATAGACAAATGAAAAAAATTTTAATAATTACCTATGATTCTCCTAACATTGATAGAAGAATATATTTAATCTCTGATAGTCTGGAAAAATCAGGTTACGACGTAAATATCCTTACTCCATATGCGAATGTAGAGGAAGGCTATGAGCACATAAAAGTTATAAATTTAATTGAGAAAAATCCTTTTAACACGGTAAGTTCGCCAGTCTTTATTAAGGATATATTAAGAAAATATTTACCAAATAAATTATTTAACTTTATCAAATCTCTTTATAGATCTTTGTTTACGAGTGATGGTTATATACCATATTTGGAGGAAATGAAAAATAAAGCAACTAGTATCAAAGCAGACATATATGTTGCAGTAGACCTTATAACACTTCCTATTGTTGAATCATGCATAGATAAAAATGGAGGTTCTTTTGTTTACGATGCTCACGAATTCTTTCTTGGTCAGAAAATTCTTACTGAAAAACAAAAAGAGTGTCTTGGAAAATTGGAAACAGACATATTTCCTAAAGTAGATTTATTGATTACCGTAAATGAAGACATTCGTAACTTATTTTTCGAGAGATACGGTCAAGTTGAAAGTGAAATCATTTTGAATGCTACTAAGGATTGTTTAAATGAAAAAAAATATTTGCACGATCTTATTGGAGTTTCGAGGGATGTACCTTTAATACTTTATCAAGGAGGTTTCATAGGAAACAGAAAACTTGAAAATCTAGTGAATATGGCTACTCACTTAGAAAATTCGTTATTAGTAATGTTGGGCTGGGGCGATTTAGAGTCTAAATTAAGAAAACTTGCTTCTGATTTAAATGTTTTGAATAAAAAAGTATTCTTTATTCCAAAGATTTCTCAAAAGGAACTCATCTCCTATACTTCTTCAGCGAAAATTGGAATTATTCCTTATGAACCCTGTGATTTAAATACAAAATTCTGTACCCCAAATAAATTGTTTGAATTTATTTGTGCTGGAATACCAATTGCCTATAATTCAAAATTAGTTACCGTTGATCGGATAATCAAACAATATTCTATAGGCATTCAAATAGATATAAATGACCCTAAGGGTTCAGCTCAAATTCTTGATAATCTTTTAGTACAGAGTAAGCTCTATAATAGCCTTGAAGTTAATGTCAGTAAGGCTAATCAAGTAGTTAATTGGGAGAATGAAGAAAAAAAATTACTTCATGTCTTTCGTAATCTTAAACCCAAGAATAATTCTATTACTCCACAATAATTCAAATGAATATACTTACTGTTATTGGTGCAAGACCGCAATTTATTAAGGCTTCTGTTGTTTCCAAAGCTTTGAAAGAAGTAGGATTGAATGAAATTCTTTTACATACTGGTCAGCATTATGATCACAATATGTCTGAAGTATTTTTCAATCAGTTAGGCATACCTAAACCACATTATAAATTGGATATAAATGGTTGTTCCCACGGAGAAATGACAGGTCGTATGCTTTCTGAAATCGAAAAAATACTTCTTAGTGAGAAACCTGATCGAGTTCTAGTATATGGTGATACTAATTCCACCTTAGCTGGTGCTTTGGCTGCTGCAAAGCTTCATATACCCGTAGATCATATAGAGGCAGGTCTTAGAAGTTTCAACAAAAAAATGCCTGAAGAAATAAATAGAATACTTACAGATCAAATTAGTGATATTTTGTTTTGTCCGACTGATACAGCCGTGGATAATCTAAAGTCTGAGGGTTTTTTAAATAGAGATAGCAAAATTTATAATGTTGGTGATGTTATGTGTGATTCAGTTAAGTACTTTTCTGAATTATCTTCTGTACCTGTAATAAGTAATATTCAATCAAATTACATTCTTTGTACAATACATAGGGCTGAAAATACCGATGACCCACAACGACTTACGTCCATTATAAATGCCTTAAATTACATCAATAGGGACATAGCTCCAGTTTTACTTGCACTTCATCCAAGAACTAAAAAGATTATTGGTGAGCTTGGGCTAGAAGTAAGTCTTAATGTTATTGATCCTGTTGGATACTTGGAAATGTTGTCTTTAATCAAGTCAAGTAACCTTGTGATTACCGATAGTGGAGGTTTACAGAAGGAAGCATACATCTTAGGTAAATTTTGCGTTACTTTGCGTGACCAAACTGAGTGGGTTGAACTACTGAAAAATAATGTGAATAAATTAGCTGGAGCCGATTACAATCTGATTATAGATCTTGTAAAAGAAAACTTTGGTAATGAAGTTGATACTTCCCTCGCTCTTTATGGTAGTGGAAATGCTTCAAAAGAAATAGCCAAAATTTTACACTCACTTTAGTTTACTATGTTATCTGAAACTGATTTAATACCATTTGCCATACCAGATATAGGCGATGAAGAAATAGAAGAGGTGATTGATTCGCTGAAGTCTGGATGGATAACTACAGGACCCAAAGCAAAAAAATTTGAAGAGGACTTTTCTGATTTCTTAGGTTGTGGTGTAAGTTCGGTTTCAGTTAACTCAGCAACATCAGGTTTGCATTTGGGGTTAGAAGCATTAGGAGTAGGTCCTGGTGATGAAGTTCTTTTACCCACTTATACATTTACTTCTACTGCAGAAGTAGTGAGGTATTTGGGGGCTACACCAATATTTGTTGATTCTGATCCTAAAACATTTAATATAAGCCTAAAAGATCTTGAGCGTAAGATAAATGCCAAATCTAAAGCTATTATTCCAGTACATTTCGCAGGACAAGCTGCTGATATGGATGGTGTGCTAACCATTGCTAGAGATAATAATTTAAAAGTAGTGGAAGATGCAGCTCATGCATTTCCAACAAAATATAAGGGTAAATTAGTTGGAACTTTAGATTCAGATGTTACTGTCTTTAGCTTCTATGCAAATAAAACCATGACTACGGCTGAGGGTGGTATGTTGGTTTCTAAAAATCCTGATATTATTTCTAGAGCTAAAGTGATGCGATTACATGGGATTAGTCGCGATGCATTTGACAGATATACAAATACCAAAGCTAGTTGGTTTTATGAGGTGATTGCCCCTGGATTTAAATACAATATGCCAGACATTAATGCGGCCATTGGAATACATCAACTTAAGAAGATAAATTGTTTTTATAAGAAAAGAGTTGAATTGGCTAATAATTATTTTAATGAACTCTCAGGGCTACCTATTGAACTTCCAAGTGTTCCTGTTCAGACAGATAGTAATCATGCATTTCATTTATTTCCGATATTGATTAATAGAGATTCTAATATTTCTAGAGATGATTTCATATCTAGAATGTCTGAAATGGGTATAGGATGTTCAGTTCACTTTATTCCTCTACATAGACATCCAGTGTGGAGAGATATGTATGGGTTAATTCCAAGTGACTTTTCTATTGCTGAGGATCTCTACTCTAGGGAAGTTTCTATACCTTTATATACTAAGATGACCTTTAGCCAACAAATGAGAGTTATAGATTCAATTAAATCTATATTTCGTTAAATGTTTAAAAGAATTTTTGACATTCTAATAAGCTCTCTTGGACTAATTATCCTTTCTCCATTGTTCTTATTGATATCGGTATGGATCAAATTCGATTCAAAGGGACCTATTATATTTAGACAAACTAGAGTAGGGTTAAAGGGTAAGGAATTTAGGATTCATAAATTTCGCACTATGATTGCAGACGCTTCAAAACTTGGCGGTAGCATAACTATAGGTTCAGATAAAAGAATAACGCATGTAGGTAAATTTCTAAGAAAATATAAACTAGATGAATTACCACAGCTAATAGACGTATTTCTTGGAAATATGAGTTTAGTAGGACCGAGACCAGAAGTTCCAGAGTTTATGAATAAGTATCCCGATGGAATAAGAGAAAAAATTTTATCAGTAAGACCTGGTATAACAGATTTAGCGTCTATTGAAATGATTGATGAAAATGAGGTTTTATCAAGTTACGATGACCCTCAAAAGGCCTACGTAGAATTCATAATGCCCTTAAAAGCTAATTACTATATCAAGTATGCCGAAAGCCATACATTATTTGGAGATATAGGGATAGTTATTAAAACTATAGCTAAGATTTTATTTAGGTAGTGAAATCGTCAATTGGAATTAAGTCTTCTACTCATTACATCCTATAATCATAAATAAATCTATTTTTTTGGATGCAAAATTAATCCCAAAGTAACGTGGCATATCGTTGTGTTTATAAATTCCGACATAGCGTGTGTGATATTATATTCATCTGATTTTGCTACTTTTCTAAGTAAAATCGAAGACGTCATAATTATTTTCAAAGATAATTCATTTACTGTGTTGTTGAATTAAATTTTGCAATATTTTTAACTGCATAGTTTTGTTAACTTCCTAATTAAAATATGGCGAAATATTAAGTCAAATTCCAGTTGCCGTATTAACTGGCAATTACTAAAGATTAAATTTAAATGAGTCTAAATAAAAATGTGGTCGTATTGATGACTGGGACGATAATAGCTCAGCTAATCCCTGCTTTAATGAGTCCATTCATTACAAGACTATATACTCCTTCTGATTTTGGAATTTATGTTTTTTATTTTTCTGTAGTATCTGTATTAGGTCATGTTGTGTCAGGCCGTTATGAAGAGTATATCCCATTGCCTTCAAGTGATAGGCGTGCTACTCTTTTGACTATTCTACCTTTATTTATATCTACGCTAATTACAATCTTTATAGCAATCTTGGCCACTATTGTGTATCTATTTTCACCAAAATTAATTGGTAACGTAAATTACACTTTTTTAGATGTTTTTTTCATAGGATTAGGTACAGTTTTTGTGGCTTATAACCAAGTAATGACGTACTGGGTGATTCGAAAGTTAAGGTATAAACTTATTAGTAAGTGCAAGGTTACTCAGTCAGTCACCAATATTGGATTTTCGTTAGGACTAGGACTGTTTTTTAAAAGCATAGGGCTTGTATTAGCTGACATAATATCAAGGTTTTTGGTATTTATTATTTTTTTAAAAAGCTTTTTAAACAATGAGGATAGTGTTTATTTAAGAAAGAAAAATTTTAAATTTAAATTATGCCTATTACTTAGGTCAGCAGTAAACTTCAAAAGATATCCTCTATATATAGTTCCTGCAGCACTGTTTTACAAAATCGCAACACAACTACCTCTTTTAATCATAGCCTCTTCATATTCTTCAGTTCTAGCAGGGCTTATGATGATGTCTCAAAGAGTTATTCTTGGACCCTTAGGTGTTATAACTTCATCATTCTCGCAAGCATTGCTAAAACCTATGGCAGATCAAATGAGACAAACTGGAAATTGTTGGAATTTATTTAGCAGAACTTTTATATTGCTTGCTTTATCTCCATTGCCATTTGTAATTATCGGTTTTTATATTATTGATGATCTGGTCCCTTTTTTGTTTGGTGATGGTTGGGAGGGGCTTTCTGATGTGATTGTAATATTTGTTCCTTATTTTTATTTGTTCATAATATCTGGGACTTTAAATATCATAATCGTCGCTGCTGGAAGGCAGAAGATTAATTTGACTTTGCAGGCAAGCTTATTCTTTTTGATAGTTTTAGCGTTTGTTATATCTAACTTAATGAATTACGAAGGTAAAGACCTGTTAATTGTTTTATCTATTGCCTACAGTATTCACTATTTTATTACTCTTATTATTTCTGGTTTATTAGCTGCAGGAAAATTGCATTATTTTGGTGCATATAAAAGAAACTTCAAACCTTCTAATGAAGAAGACTAATTTAATTTGTAATACATATAATCGATTTTTAGCTCTGTTTACGAGGCTGTAAATAATTTAGATTTAAAAATCAATTACAGTTTCGTAGCGAATAATATTTTTTCTTGTGTTCTAAGCCTATTATTGTGAATCAAAACATTTAACTTCCCGCCCACAAGCTTAGAATATCCAGCCACCTTCGTAAAATTACTTTTTGCATTTTCATCGCAAACATTTAAATCCATCACATGCAACGCACGTAATCTTAAAGAAAAAATTTCACCGCCCACAACATCAAAAGCAGGGTATTCAAAAGCAGTTCCACACTTAAATCCAACATGCCGTAAATAACCTAATGAACAATCGTAATCTAATCCTGCAGAAGCAATTTCTTGCAGAGTTCTAGGTTGCTTCCACCGCAAATAGTGCGTTCTGCCACCCCAAACATTTTGCTTAATACCCAGCTCGTCGCAAACTTTTCGAAGTAGCTTAAATTCGCCCCTTATGGCTCCTGTAATGTCTGTCGCTTTGTAACTTGCATGTAGGCCTATCTCATGACCACGATTATGTATATGCTTAAGCAACGTCCTAATTTTTGGATTGTCTATTTTATATGTAGCATCGTATATGCTTTGCCCTCCACAAATAAAGTAAAAGGCACTTTTAATTCCAAGTTTCTCCGATTGATCCATTAAAAAATCATAAGTATTAAATGGATCGCCCACAGTTAATTCACTACTTGACCGAGGATTGCGACGGATAAATTCTCTAAAACTAAAACCTCCATTCGCAACCGCAATAGCGTATGATTTAGCAAAATTACGCCAATTTATATAATCATATTTACTTGCTAGGTCTACATCATGACTTAAAAATAATTTAAACTCATGCCGACTTAATTGTGCGTCATTCCAAGTTCTTGATATGATTTGCCCCAATAAATCTAACCACTCATCGACGATAGGTCTTAGATAATAATTATTTCTCACAGCATGGCAGTTCTCGTCTTTGAATCTTCCGTGTCTGTCTCGTGGCACATCGCCAATTTCCTCAAGCCGATTTAGTATCCAAAAAATTAAGCCGAGGATATCGTAGTTGATATAGGTAGTATCTTCAGAAACTTCATACAAGCTCTGTGGCAATGCCAAAGATGACGGCATAGGAAGTTGATTATCGATAACCCCAACCATTGCATCGCAAGAAGGATCCCAATAATTAAGGGGTAGGTCGTTGGCCAGCCCAAATTTTCTAAATGTATGGTCAAGGTTTCTGAATATAATTTTTTTTGGACTTCCCTCAAGACGCATCTCAATGTTATCGATGCGGTCAATCAATTTTAGATGTATACCGAATCGTTCATAGAGAATAATCTCAAGCCACTTAAGCATATTTACCTTTTTAGATATTTCAAAATATCTTTTTCAAAAAACTTGCCATATTCAAAGCTACCATATTCGTTTAAATGGTTGCCATCAAAAATAATAAGTTTTCCGTTATAAAGTGGAGCCTTTTCAAATAACTTACTTTTGCTTAAGTCGATTATGTGTATATTTGGGCTACCAATATTTTTTACTAACTCAATAAGTTTTTTATTAGCTTCTTCATTATTATTATGAAACTTCGTTCTAGACTCTAATCTTAAGTTGAAAAATCTATCAACTCTTTCTGTATTGGATTTAAAGAATGGTGTTTGAGTAAAAATAATAATTTTTTTATCTTTTGAGTGATCTCTTAGAAAATTATCAAGTGCTTTGTAAGTGGTGTCCTCAAGCTGATAAGTCCATTTTCCTGCAATAATCAAAGTATCGATTCCATAGAAATTATTTGACTCGACTAAATTAATTTTATTTGTGCATTCTTCTCTAGAGTATTCAGGTATTTTTTCAACATTAAAGTTTTTGATTGGTAAGCAATTACTTGAAGTTAGAATTTTGAAAGACATTCCATTTCTTTTACCTAGAGAATCAAAAGCGATATTTAACTGAGCAGCATGTGAGTCACCGATTACTAATGCGATTGGTGGCTGAGACAGATCACCCTTTATGCAATCACCAACAATTCCAGCATGACATATCGTATCAGGATCGGCATATCTTCTAAGCTCAATCGGCAGTGGCTTAACCAGTGTGTTATTAAATTTCTTACCTAGAATACTTAGGATACCGATGAGCACACTTAATAAAATTAAAAGGTAAATAAAAAGATATTTTTGTGATTTAAACTTTCTAAATGGCTGTTCAATAATATGGAAGGACAGTATGCTTAACCCGATAGATAAACCGAAGTAAAGTTGAATAAGACCGCTAGTTAGTTCATAGTTAGAAGATATGTATCTGATAAAGGCTAAAACCGACCAGTGCCATAAATATAAAGAGTACGATATATCTCCTACATAACTTAAAGCTCTAACTGGAAGATTTTTACTTAATCCTATATTTGCCCAGATAATCAAACCTGTGCTCAAGCAGGGCACTAGCATCCATAAACCTGGAATTGAACTTTCTTTAATATAAAAGAATGACCAAATAACTACTGCCAACCCTGTAATAACAAGCACGATACGTAAACTTCGATTGAATTTACATGCGGATGCTAGAGCGATACCAACTCCAATTAAAAACTCAGGAATTCTTGAATACAAATAAAAATATCTATTTGTGGTTTGGTATTCAATAAAAACAACCAACCCTATAAAAAGCAAACTCAAAACCCATTTGCTACGATATATACCTGCGATAAGTAATACAGCTGGAAGTAGTAGGTAGAATTTCATTTCTACCGATAGTGACCATGTGTGAAGAAGTGGTAGTTCGGTAGATTGTGGAGCGAAGTAATCTCCAAAATTTTGAAAGAATACGTTGCTATTAAAGTACAAAGCTTTTTTCAAACTACGACGAAAAAAGCCGAAATCAGTTTCTGTAAAAACAATTAGTGCAGTAACTGAAACCACAAGTAGAACGAAGTAGTAGGCAGGCAATATCCTCTTAGCTCTACTCAACATAAAGTCTCTGAAGAGCCTTAATTTCTCCTTCCAACCTAGAGGTGAAGCTAGTTGAGTAGACTGAATACGATGTAATAAACTTTGGGTGACTACAAAACCAGAGATTGTGAAAAATATATCAACCCCTAAAAATCCAGCGGGCAATAAATCCCGATCCATATGAAATAGCATAACTGCTACAACGGCGATAGCCCTAAGAATTTGAATGTCGTAACGGATTTTCTTGGTCATTTTTTGAGGTTAAATTTAAACGTATAATTATAAATTTATCTTTAGTAAAATCGTAATATTTGTTATTTATTGCATTTAATCAAGAATCCTTATGGGTCTAAATTTAAGATTACGTTCGTTAGTAATTACAAGTTTCGATATGTTCGCAGTTGTTGTAGCTTGGGTTATGGCATATGCTCTGCGTTTTAACTTTGATTATCGAATGATTGAATTGTATGATCCATTTTCATATCTTTTAGTTCTACTTTTAGTCGTTCATTTCTTTGCTTGTAGGTTTTTGAGGTTGCATAGAGGAATATGGGTATTTGCTACCTTACGCGATATATACAGGACTATTCAAGTTGCGGGTATTTCACTTCTTACCCTTCTTTTATACAGGGCACTTGTTTATCACGAATCTTCCTTAATACCTAGATCAATTTATATTCTGTACCCGCTGTTATTGGTTTGTATTATGGGAGGTGCTAGATTTTTATGGAGAGCTGTAAACGATCGCAGAAACTTTTTTGCCCCTCAAAGCAATGCAAAGCCAGTAATTATTTTGGGAGCTGGAGATGCTGGTTTGCTTTTGATGCGAGAGCTTGATCGCTCTAATCAATGGAAGGTAGTTGCTTTTCTTGATGATGATCCTAGAAAACATGGTCTTGAAGTTAACGGAAGAAGAGTTATTGGTAATACCTCAGAACTTGCTAAGCCATTGAGAGATTACGGAGTAAAACATGTCATCATTGCTATGCCTTATGCGGCAAGGGAGGTTTTGCATAAAGTAACTACTATTGCATTAGCAGAAGGTGCTGGCATATACACAGTGCCGAATTTAGAGGATTTAATGAGTGGGCGCGTATCCATAAATGCAATGCGTCCTGTAAATATTGAGGATTTGCTAGGACGTGATACTGTTCAATTGGATACAAATAATATCTCTGAATTAATACAGAATAAAACTATATTGGTAACTGGTGCTGGAGGATCTATAGGGAGTGAACTTTGCCGTCAAATTTTTAAATATAATCCGAAAAGCATAGTACTTGTTGAAATTTCTGAATTCGCTTTATATGAAATCCATCAATGGTTTTCATCTAAGAACACAGCCGTAAGAGTAATCCCTCTCACTGCCGACGTCAAAAATACATCACGCATGAGAGAAATTATTAGTAATTACAAGCCAGACATAATATTTCACGCAGCTGCATATAAACATGTGCCTTTAATGGAAGTTTATAACGCATGGGAAGCGGTTCGTAATAATAGTTTTGGTACATATAATGTCGCTAAAATTGCAGTTGAAAATGGTGTTAAAAATTTCATTCTGATATCCACCGATAAAGCTGTAAATCCTACAAATGTGATGGGTGCTTCAAAACGCCTTGCCGAGATGCTGCTTGAGCGTATGCAGACATTTCACGGTGATACTACTACTTTTAATATGGTTCGTTTTGGCAATGTCCTTGGATCCACTGGAAGTGTTATTCCAAAATTTAAATCTCAAATAGAGAAGGGCGGACCTGTAACTGTAACCCATCCTGAAATTACTCGTTACTTTATGTCTATTCCTGAAGCGGCACAGCTTGTTATTCAGGCTGCATCAATGGGTAGAGGCGGTGAAATATTTGTACTTGATATGGGCGAACCAGTTAAGATTGTGGATTTAGCTAAAAATATGATTAAGTTGTCGGGTTATTCAGAGGATGAAATTTCAATTGAGTTTACTGGATTGAGACCTGGCGAAAAATTATATGAAGAACTTATGGCTGATGAGGAAAATACATCATCCACAACGCACGGAAAATTACGCATTGCCCGCCCTGCACCTACTAAAGAGGGTTTAATTAAGGCTTTTGAACAATGGGTGTCAGAAAGTGATGTGAGAACTGATGCGGAAGTTCGTACACAATTACAAGTTTGGATACCTGAGTATAAGCCAGCTAATAATTAAGGTCGTCCAAATAGAACGACCCCAACAACTAGATAATGATGCCACCCATGCGACCGTCCAAATAGAACGGCCATATCTTAATCTAAAGACTTAAATCGCATCCACGATTGCATTAAATGTTTTAGATGGACGCATTGCCCAAGTTGTTTTATCGCTATCGGGTTTATAGTAGCCACCGATATCCTGAGCTTTACCTTGAGCATCGATTAACTCTTTATTAATCGCCTCCTCAGCAGAACTCAATTTGGATGCCACTTCACTAAATTTGGAAGCGAGCTCCTTATCCTCCTCTTGCGAAGCTAAAGCCTGTGCCCAATACATAGCTAGATAGAAGTGAGAGCCACGATTATCAATAGTTCCAAGCTTGCGACCAGGTGAACGGTTGTTATTGAGAAACTGAGCATTTGCCTCGTCTAGGGCATCCGCAAGAATTCCCGCACGCTTATTGTTATCCACATTTGCAATATGCTCTAGAGATGCTTGAAGTGCTAAAAATTCTCCTAGAGAATCCCAACGCAAATAACCTTCTTCTATAAACTGCTCGATGTGTTTTGGAGCAGACCCACCAGCACCAGTTTCAAATAAGCCACCACCATTCATCAGTGGCACGATCGAAAGCATCTTAGCGGATGTGCCAAGCTCAAGAATGGGGAATAAATCAGTTAAATAGTCTCGAAGAACATTACCAGTAGCGGAAATGGTGTCCTCGCCTTTGCGTACGCGCTCAAGAGTAAATTCCATAGCCTTCACGGGATTTAGTACATCGATATGCAATCCGTTTGTGTCGTGCTCAGCTAAATATTTACGCACTTTGGCAATAATTTCGCGGTCATGTGCACGGGCTTCGTCTAACCAAAACACAACAGGTGTATCAGATAAGCGAGCACGATTTACAGCCAATTTTACCCAGTCGCGGATAGGTGCATCCTTAGTCTGACACATGCGATAAATATCACCCGCATGCACTTGCTGCTCGAGCAATACGCAACCATCAGAGGTAACAGCTTGTATCATACCATCTTCAGAAGCTTGAAAAGTTTTATCATGAGAGCCATATTCTTCTGCTTTCTTAGCCATTAATCCAACGTTAGGTACAGAACCCATTGTGGTTGGATCAAAAGCACCATTACGTTTGCAATCTTCAATCACAACGTTGTAAAGTTCAGCATAACTGCGGTCTGGAAGCAATGCAAAAGTATCTTGCAACTCTCCATTTTTATTCCACATTTTTCCAGAACTACGGATCATCGCAGGCATAGAAGCATCGACGATTACATCGCTTGGGACATGTAGGTTTGTTATACCTTTGTCTGAATTTACCATTGCAATATCAGGTCCAGCAGACACAGCCGCATCGATGGCTTCTTTGATTTCATCCTCTTTAGCATGACCAGAAATTTGCTCATACAGCATACCTAAACCATTATTTGGATTTATGCCAAGCTCTTCGAACACGTCTGCAAAACGCTTAAACACATCTGCAAAATAAACTTCAACAATTGCCCCAAAAATAATAGGATCTGAAACCTTCATCATGGTTGCTTTAAGATGAGCAGAGAAAAGTACACCCTCGCGAGCTGCTTGCTCTTTTGCATCACGCACGAAAGCTTTTAACGCTTCCATACTCATAACAGAAGAATCTAAAACCTCTCCAGCCTCAAGTGAAGCAACGGGACGTAATTCAGTACGTGTGCCATCAGCCCCAACAAAAACAATGGCAAAATCACTAGCACCTTCAAGAGTTACAGATTTTTCAGATTCAAAGAAATCTCCTTTATTCATGTGCAATACACGAGTCTTAGAATTTGAATCCCAAACGCCCATAGAGTGTGGATTTTTACGTGCATAATTTTTGACCGCTTTAGGAGCACGGCGATCAGAGTTCCCTTCACGAAGAACAGGATTTACAGCGGAACCTAGCACCTTAGCGTATAAAGCCTTAACTTTTTTCTCTTCATCATTCTGAGGGTCGGCTGGATAATCGGGAATGGCAAATCCTTGTTTCTGTAGTTCTGCAATAGCTTCATTTAATTGAGGGATAGATGCAGAGATGTTTGGTAATTTAATGATATTTGCTTCTGGCTTTGTTGCAAGCTCTCCAAGTTCAGCAAGTGCATTAGGAACACGTTGATCATCATTTAAATAATCGCCCATAACCGCAAGAATACGTCCTGCTAGCGAAATGTCTTTGGTTTCAACTTCTATGTCTGCAACTGAAGTAAATGCCTTAACAATAGGAAGAAATGAATGCGTAGCCAGCATTGGGGCTTCATCTGTGAATGTGTAAGAGATTGTAGTCATGATTAGAATTTTGTTGAAATGAATAGCCGTATTTTACACCCCGTAAATTAAGATTCGTTGCTAATTATGGTTCGTAGCTATCATAAAGCCTCAAGCAAACTCCCATATAAATGCCCATAAAAAAAGTCTCAAATCCAGAATGGTCCAGATCCGAGACTTTTTGGAGCAAATCAATTATTTCAAATGAGCACTGATTAGTTTAGTCATCTCAAACATGTTAACTTGATCTTTACCGAAGATTGGGCGAAGTTTGTCGTCTGCATTAATGTTACGGCGATTGTTCGCATCTTGAAGATCTTTAGATTTGATGTACTCCCAAACTTTTTTAGTAACTTCAGTACGTGGCAATGGTTTATCGCCCACAACCGCAGCAAGCTCTTTGCTTGGTGTTAATGGTTTCATAAATGCAGAGTTTACTTTTTTAGGAGCTGATTTTTCAGAAGATTTTGCTTTAGTTTTAGTGGTCATTTTGAATTCCCTACTTAAAATAGTGTTTAGATTAAAAATAATTCTATATTGAGTTTATATTAAAAATGCAGGAAATCGCAAAAACATTAAAAATTATTCGTCCAGATGACTGGCATCTACATCTGCGTGATGGTGAATTGTTAAGAGCTGTATTGCCCCATACTTCCCGTCAATTCGCCCGTGCCATCGTGATGCCAAACCTTCAGCCACCTATTACAACAGTTGCTTTGGCTCATGACTACAAGCAAAGGATTTTGAGGGTTGATGAAACATTTCGTCCACTTATGACCATTTATCTGACTGATAATACCCCTGTATCTGAAGTGATTGCTGCAAAAGAATCTGGAGACGTATATGCATTTAAACTTTATCCTGCAGGTGCGACGACTAATTCTGATGCAGGTGTTACTGATTTACTTGCAAATTGCAAGCACGTGCTTGAGAAAATGCAGGAATTGGGTTTGCCACTGCTTGTACATGGTGAAGTGACTGATCCAGATGTTGATATCTTTGATAGGGAAGCGATTTTTATCGATAGAAAGTTGATACCGTTACGAAAAGCATTTCCAGCATTAAAAATTGTGTTTGAACATATCACTACCTGCGAAGGTGCCCAGTACGTGCGGGATTCCGAAGATGGGATAGCTGCTACTATTACACCGCAGCATCTTTTATATAATCGCAATTCAATTTTTGTGGGTGGGGTGCGGCCGCACTATTATTGCCTTCCGATTTTGAAACGTGAGAAACATCGCATGGCCCTTATGGAAGCTGCTACGAGTGGCAATGCACGCTTTTTCCTCGGTACTGATTCCGCTCCACATTATAAAGATCGTAAGGAGTCGTCATGTGGATGTGCGGGTTGTTATAGTGCATATCATGCCATGGAGTTGTATGCAACTGCGTTTGAAAGTGCGAATGCATTGGATATGTTAGAGGGATTTGCAAGTATACACGGACCTAGTTTTTATGGATTACCCGTTAATTCGGATTATATTGAGCTTGAAAAGGTCATAAATACTGATTATGCTCAGACTATACCTCAAGTGATTGAAGTTGAAAAACAAAAGATTGTTCCATTGGGGGCGGGTGAAACTTTACTTTGGAGGGTGGCACATAATGCGTAGTCGTATTATGGAATCAGAGCTCCCCGATCAAGTTGATGAGCTTATATTTGAGAAATTGCATGGCGAAACTGATGATTTGAAGATGAGTGCAATACTTGATTTTCATAAGTCACTTGGTTTGCCAGGTATAAATGTTCCTCCTAACCACGGTAAGTTTTTGAACTTTTTGATTCGTATTTCTGGTGCACGTAGGGTGCTTGAAATTGGAACATTGGCTGGATATAGCACAGTTTGGATGGCGTTAGCATTGCCAACCAAAGGGCAAATTGTGACACTTGATTTTGATCCTAATTTTATAGAGATAGCACATCAAACCTTTGAAATGGCAGGTGTGACTGATAAGGTGCGTTTAATTGAAGGTCGGGCAATGGATTCACTTAAGAACATGAAAAGTGGTGAAGTTGAACCTTTTGATTTTGTATTTATCGATGCGGATAAGGAACATAATGCAGATTATCTTGAGTTGTGTATGCCTTTGCTACGTAAGGGGGCGATAGTAGTGGCAGATAATATGGTGCGTGACGGAAAGGTAGTCAACGGCACGGATAATGCTCCTAATATTCGTGGTATAAGAAGGTTTATTCAAATGCTTCACGATGACTCACGATTAGATTCAACTTTGCTACAAACCATTGGGCAAAAAGGGTGGGATGGCTTTGCGATTACCCTAGTTAAATAGCTATAATATAGGGCTATTCAGGAGTTTTTTATGTCCACAATCATCAAAGAAGCGGATCTTATACAGTCGATTGAAGATGCAATTCAATTTATAAGCTACTATCACCCACAGGATTATCTGCAGCATCTTGCACGTGCGTATGAGCGCGAAGAAAGTCCAGCTGCAAAAGATGCTATTGCCCAGATTCTTACTAATTCACGTATGTGTGCTGAAGGGCATAGACCGATATGTCAGGATACGGGAATCGTGAACGTATTTATGAAAGTTGGGATGGATGTGCGTTTTGAGCTTAAGGGTACATTGCAAGAGGCTTGCGATGAGGGTGTACGACGTGGCTATCTAAACCCAGAAAATAAATTGCGTTTATCGGTTTTGGATGATCCGATTTTTGAGCGTAAAAATACTAAGGATAATACTCCCTGTATATTGCACGTAGAGCTAGTACCAGGTTCTACTGTGGATGTGCAAGTTGCTGCTAAGGGTGGTGGCTCTGAAAATAAATCTAAGTTTGCCATGTTAAATCCTAGTGATGATATTGTGGATTGGGTTTTACGCACTGTTCCTACCATGGGTGCAGGTTGGTGTCCTCCTGGGATGTTGGGTATTGGAGTTGGTGGCACAGCAGAGAGGGCTATGCTTATGGCTAAGCAGGCTCTTATGGAAGATATCGATATGTACGAACTTCTCGCTCGAGGTCCGCAAAATAAACTTGAAGAACTTCGCATTGAGTTATACGAAAAGGTTAATGCTCTCGGTATCGGTGCTCAAGGATTAGGGGGCTTGACCACAGTTCTTGATATAAAAATCAGGACATTTCCAACCCATGCTGCTTCTAAGCCTATTGCCATGATACCTAATTGTGCAGCGACTAGGCACGTTCATTTTGTATTGGATGGTTCAGGGGTGGCAGAGTTGCCAGTACCATCGTTAGATTTATGGCCAGATGTAGAGTGGGCTCCTGACTATAACAAATCTAAGCAAGTGAATTTAGATGAGTTAACTCGTGAGGAGATTGCTAGCTGGAAGCCTGGTCAGACATTGCTTCTTTCAGGTAAGATGCTCACTGGACGCGATGCCGCACATAAGCGAATTCAGGATATGCTAGCAAAAGGCGAGACATTGCCAGTTAACTTTGAGGGCAGAGTAATTTATTACGTTGGTCCTGTAGATCCTGTACGAGATGAGGCGGTCGGTCCTGCGGGTCCTACGACTTCCACACGTATGGATAAATTTACCGAAACCATGCTTAGCAAAACAGGTTTGCTTGCGATGATCGGAAAAGCAGAACGTGGTCCTGTAGCTATTGAAAGTATTAAAAATCACAAATCTGCTTATTTAATTGCTGTCGGAGGGGCTGCTTATCTTGTATCTAAAGCGGTCAGAAGTGCTAGGGTTGTTGGTTTTGAAGATCTTGGCATGGAGGCTATATATGAATTTGAAGTTAAGGATATGCCAGTAACCGTCGCAGTTGATTCTAATGGTGACTCAGTTCATACTTCAGGACCTAAGATGTGGGCTCTTAATATAGAAAAGATTGCTAAAGGTCAAAATAAGTAGTCTTAATTAAGGGTTTTTCATAGTTACACTTGTAACCTCTTTATTTAAAATTAAAACACTAAGCCACATAGACTTAGTGTTTTTTTATTTAATGAGGTGCCATATGAAAAATTTTAGTAAGTCGTTTTTAGTTTGTGTCTTAGCGATGAGTTCCTTTGGTGCCCATTCTGCAGGAAAAACACTAATTTATTGCTCTGAGGGTAGTCCTGCAGGGTTTGATGGAGCACAGTACTCGGCTGGTACTGATTTCGATGCTTCCTCTAATAATGTTTTTAATGGTCTGCTTATGTTTCCACGAGGTGAGACTAAGGCTGTCCCAGCTTTAGCTGAAAGTTATGAAGTTTCTGAAGATGGGCTGATTTACACCTTTAAATTGCGTAAAGGAGTTAAGTGGCATACGACTAGCTACTTTACGCCTACACGTGAATTTAATGCAGATGATGTTGTATTCACTTTTGACCGATTAAGTAATAAAGAAAACCCATTTAACAAAGCCTATAAAGTAGATTTTCCATACTATACAGATATGGCTTTAGATAAAATCATCAAATCCGTAGAAAAAGTAGATGATTACACAATTAAATTAACCGTTAATAGGCCTGATGCTACATTGATCCAAACTTTGGCTATGCCTATAGTTGCAATTTATTCTAAAGAATACGCAGATAAGCTATTAGCTGACGGAAAAGCAGAGATGATTAACCAAGCTCCAGTTGGGACTGGTCCATTTGTTTTCCAGAGATACCAAAAAGACTCTCAAATTCGTTATAAAGCTAATAAAGAGTATTGGAATAAGGACGATATGCCGTTAGTGGATAATTTAATATTTTCTATTACAAAGGATCCTTCTGTAAGAGCTCAGAAACTTTATGCAGGTGAGTGCCAAATCATTGCCCAACCACTTCCAGCAGACGTCGATAAAATGAAAGCCGATTCTAATCTAAAAGTTCTATCTCAACCTGGATTTAATGTGGGATATTTAGCTTATAACTCAGAGAAAAAGCCTCTTAATGATGTAAGAGTGCGTAAGGCTTTGGATATGTCCATTAATAAGGAAGAAATACTTAAATCCGTTTTCCAAGGTCAGGGTGAGTTAGTTTCAAATTTAATGCCAGTTTCTCAATGGAGTTATAACGAAAAAATTAAAAACCGTCCATATGATGTGGAGGGAGCAAAAAAACTTTTAGCAGAAGCTGGTTATCCAAATGGATTTGAAATTGAGCTTTGGACATTGCCAGTATCACGCCCTTATAACCCAAATGGTCGTTTGATGGGTGAGCTTATACAATCAGATTGGTCTAAAATCGGGGTTAAGGTTTCACTTAAAACTTATGAGTGGGGTGAGTACTTAAAACGAGCTCAAGAAGGGGATCACCAAATCGTTATGTCAGGATGGACAGGGGATAATGGAGACCCTGATAACTGGCTAGGAAATCTATCATCATGTAGTGCCATAGGTGGAAGTAACTATTCCCGTCTATGTATCAAAGAGTACCAGACTCTTTTAGATGAAGCACGATCAGAGACTGATGTTGCTAAACGTACCGAGCTTTATAAAAAAGCTCAAGAGTTATTCTTTGAAAACGTCATAACAACTAATATAGCTACTTCAGTTATTAATGCACCTATGCGTAAAAATGTTGAAGGTTTCAAAATCAGCCCATTCGGTTCAACTCAATTTACCGGCGTGAGCTTAAAATAATTTTTTAATGGAGTTTACAAATGAAAAAAATCTCACAAAAATTTCTATTATCCTCGATGCTTATGGCATTTGCGGGTGTAGCTAGTGCTGCTGGAGGTACTTTAGTATATTGTTCTGAAGGTAGCCCAGCTGGTTTCGACACGCCTCAATACACTGCTGGAACGGATAATGATGCTTCAGGTCGTAATGTTTTTGATAGCCTATTGTCATTTCCTCGCGGTGAATCAAAATCAGGTCCTGGATTAGCTGAAAGTTATGAAGTTTCAGAAGATGGTCTTGTATACACATTCAAATTGCGTAAAGGAGTGAAGTGGCACTCAAATAATTTCTTTAAGCCTACACGTGAATTTAATGCAGACGACGTAGTATTTACCTTCGATCGCTTGGCAAATAAAGATAATTTCTTTAATAAAGCATACCCTGCATCATTCCCATACTACACAGATATGTCATTGGACAAAATCATTAAAACTGTAGAAAAAGTGGATGATTACACAGTTAAGATGACCCTTAATAAACCAGATGCTACTCTTACTCAGACACTTGCGATGGCATTTGCAGTTATTAACTCTAAAGAATATGCTGAGCAACTAGTTAAGCAAGGTAAACCAGAGCTTATCAACCAACAACCGATTGGTACAGGTCCTTTTGTTTTTGTTCGTTACCAAAAAGATGCACAAATCCGCTATAAAGCGAATAAAGACTATTGGGACAAAGACGATATGCCTTTAGTGGATAACCTAATCTTTGCTATTACAAAAGACCCATCAGTTCGTGCTCAAAAATTAAAAGCGGGTGAATGCCATATCATGTCTCAACCACTTCCAAATGATGTGGCAGAGATGAAAAAGAACGATAAATTAAAAGTTATGCAAAGCCCTGGTTTCAATGTTGGGTACATTGCTTATAACACAGAGAAAAAGCCATTTTCAGATCCTAAAGTTCGTATCGCATTAGATATGGCTCTTAATAAGAAATCAATTCTTGATGCTGTCTACGCAGACCAAGGTCAATTGGTTCCAAATCTTATGCCTGAAACTCAATGGTCATTTAACAAAGATGTTAAAGTTCGCGACTATGACGTTGAAGGTGCGAAAAAACTTCTTGCTGAAGCGGGCTATCCTGATGGTTTTGAGTTAACACTTTGGACATTGCCAGTTTCTCGTCCATATAATCCAAATGGTCGCTTGATGGGTGAGTTAGTTCAATCAGACTGGGCTAAAATTGGCGTTAAAGTTACTCTTAAAACTTATGAATGGGGTGAGTATCTAAAACGTGCTAAAAATGGTGAACACCAAGTGGTTATGGCTGGTTGGACAGGGGATAACGGGGACCCAGACAATTGGTTGGGTAATCTAGCTTCGTGTGATGCTGTAGGTGGTTCGAACTATGCACGCTTCTGCTATGCTGATTTCGATAAGCTAATCACAGAAGCTCGTTCTAATACTGATACTGCTAAACGTACTGAGTTATACCAAAAAGCTCAAGTGGTATTTCATGAGCAAACTCCTAGCTCAACTATCGCTACTTCTATCGTTAGTGTACCTATGAGTAAAAAAGTTGAAGGCTTCAAAATCAGTCCGTTTGGAGCTTTTGAGTTTAATGGTGTAAGTATTAAATAATAGAAATATCTAATATTATTTCTTATAAATTTGTATTAGTAGTTATACTTAGTTAGCCTCAAGGTGGATATAGATTCCGCTTTGAGGCTGTATACTTATCGGCGTTAGTTTTTTGGAATTACTTGATGTTTGCATTCCTTGTTAGGAGGATTCTTCTCCTTATCCCCACATTTTTTGCTATTACAATTCTAACCTTCCTTTTGATTCATGCCATACCTGGTGATCCGGTTCAAATCGCATTGGGTGAGAGATCGGCAGATCCTGAAGTTTATAAAAGCATGATTGAACGATTGGGTTTGGACAAGCCTTTATATGTGCAGTACTTTAACTATTTAGGCGATTTATTTTCTGGTAATTTTGGAAAATCTTTTGTCACATCAACAAGTGTTTGGGATGAATTTACTTCCCTATTTCCAGCCACATTAGAGCTAGGGATTATGGCATTAATTTTTGGAACTGTATTTGGGATACTACTTGGAGTTCTAGCGGCTGTTAAGCGAGGTTCAATTCTAGATCATGGTGTTATGGGATTATCACTTACTGGATATTCTATGCCTATTTTCTGGTGGGGTTTGATGCTTATTATGTTTTTTTCAAGCTACTTAGGATGGACTCCTGTTTCAGGACGTCTAGATCTTGTTTATGACGTACCTCCTGTAACCGGATTTATGCTTATAGATTCATTCTTGGCAGAGAGGGCAGATGAATTTAATGATGGTGCATTTCTTGATGCGGTGCATCATTTGATATTGCCAACCATAGTATTAGGAACTATTCCACTTGCCGTTATTTCTCGTATGACTCGATCTTCAATGCTTGAAGTTATGGGTGAGGATTATGTTCGCACTGCGAGAGCTAAAGGCCTATCTCCTCGTCGAGTTATTTTTGTGCACACATTGCGTAATGCACTAATTTCTGTTGTAACTGTTATTGGATTGCAGATTGGTACTCTTTTAGGCGGAGCGGTCCTCACAGAAACCATCTTCTCTTGGCCTGGTATCGGAAAATGGCTTGTAGACTCGATTTTTCGTAGAGATTATCCAGTAGTTCAAAATGGTTTATTGATAGTTGCAGTTCTAATTATTGTTGTTAATCTACTTATAGATGTAGTTTATAGAATTGTTAACCCTCGCATGAGACACGCAAAGTAGGAGTATAAGATGAATAATAACGAGACTAATACTGTGCCTGCATCCGAATCAGCTACTGTGCCTATAACCGTATCCGAGCATGTGTCTACATCTGGATCTGTGCCAGTATCCAATCCTGTGCCTGCATCTAATTCTGTGCCTACATCTGGGCATACAAGTACATCTGTGCCCGTACAAAACAAAAGCTCGGCACTTGATATAAGAGAGGCTGTACAAGCCGATATCGAGAAAAATCGAGAATCCTTTGATTATCCTTCTCCTTTAAAAGATTTTTTGAATCATTTTTTCAAAAACAAAGGTGCAGTGATTGGCCTTCTGTTTTTGCTACTTATGATTTTGGTCGCAATATTTGCACCATATGTTGCTCCCTACAGTCCTGTGGAGCAGTTTAGGGATCATATGTTGCAGCCTCCAGTTTTTCAAGAGGGTGGGACTTCTCAATTTATTTTAGGTACTGATGAAGCGGGTCGTGATATCCTCTCCCGTATCATACATGGTGGTAGGTTATCTCTTTTTATCGGTATCTGTGCCGTTGTATTAACGCTTATTCCTGGTGTGATATTAGGACTACTTGCAGGTTTTTATCCTAAAGTGCTAGGTAAGCTTATTATGCGTTTTGCTGATATTATGATGGCATTGCCTTCAGTATTGCTTGCCATTGCTATTATGGCAATAATGGGTCCTGGAATTGTGAATGCCATGATTGCAATTGCTGTTGTAGGTCTGCCAGGTTATATACGTTTAGTACGTGGGTCAGTAATTAGTGAATTAAATAAAGACTATGTTACTGCAGCTAAATTATCTGGTGCTAGCATTTTTAGATTGATGTTTGTGGCAGTGTTTCCAAACTGTATGGCCCCGATTATCGTTCAAGCTACTCTTGGCTTCTCATCTGCAATTTTGGATGTGGCGGCCCTAGGCTTCTTGGGGCTAGGGGTACAACCTCCATCTCCTGAATGGGGTACTATGCTTGCCACTGCCCGTGACTACATATCAAGAGCATGGTGGGTGGTTACATTCCCTGGGCTTACAATTTTATTAACTGTAATTGCGATTAATCTTATGGGTGATGGTTTACGTGATGCACTAGATCCAAAACTTAAACAGGCTGCTTAATTACTGGGATTCACGATGTCATTATTAGAAATAGAAAATTTATCAGTAAGGTTCGGTACAGAGCAAAAACCTTTCTATGCTGTTGATGGTTTAAGTATCAACATGGACTATGGAGAAATTCTTGGTATTGTTGGTGAATCAGGGTCTGGCAAATCGGTCACGATGATGGCTTTTATGGGGCTTTTAGCTTCGCAAGGAAAAATTACTGCGGATCGTATTCGATTTGACGGTAAGGATATGCTTAATATTAGCAATAAAGATAGAAGGAAAATAATTGGCAAAGATGTTGCCATGATATTTCAGGATCCGATGACCGCTTTAAATCCTAGCTTCACGGTGGGCTTTCAGATTAAGGAAGTTTTGAAACTTCATATGGGTCTTAAAGGCAAGGTTCTTCATAATCGTGCAGTGGAACTTATGAAGATTGTTGAAATTCCTGAGCCTGAGTCTCGTCTCGAAGCATATCCACATCAATTATCTGGCGGTATGAGCCAACGCGTAGCCATTGCTATGGCGATTGCCTGTGAACCTAAATTGCTTATCGCCGATGAGCCTACAACTGCTCTCGATGTAACGATTCAGGCACAAATTATGGAGCTACTTCTTAATCTCCAAAAAAATAACAATATGGGTTTAATTCTTATTACTCACGATTTGGCAGTTATTACTGAGATAGCACAAAAAGTCTGTGTTATGTACGCAGGTCAAGAAGTTGAGCTAGGTAAAGTTCCAGACACGTTTTACAGGCCAGCCCATCCTTATACGGAAGCTTTGCTTGCTTCTATTCCAGAAGCAAGTCAAGGAGCGTCGCGATTAAAAACATTGCCAGGCATTGTGCCAGGTCAGTACGATAGACCAAAAGGATGTTTACTTTCCCCTCGTTGCCCATATGTTGAGGAGAACTGTTTACACCACAAGGTGCCTCTAACATACGGTAAGGATCGGGTGGTTCGATGTATCAAGCCTCTTATAGATGTGAGGGGCGAATCTAAAATTGATCTAAATACTATGGAGGTTCAAAATGTCTAATAATACACAACCTCCTGTCGTTTTAAAAGTTCAGGACCTCACAAAATTTTATGAAGTTGGATTGGGGCTATTTAAAGGCAATGCTACCGTTAAAGCCCTAAATGGTGTTAGTTTTGAACTTAGAGCGGGTAAAACGCTGGCAGTAGTAGGTGAGTCTGGGTCAGGTAAATCCACACTCGCACGTCAACTAACTATGATTGAGCATCCTACATCTGGTCAGATGTGGGTGGACAATGAAGAGATTGATTTTAATAATTCATCTCAGATAAAGGGTATGCGTAAAAAGGTTCAGATGGTTTTCCAGAACCCATACGGATCTCTAAATCCTCGACGCAAAATTGGAGAGCAGCTTGCAGAGCCACTTTTGATTAATACTGACTTGACGGCCTCACAACGGCGTGAACGTGTAAATGACATAATGAAGGTTGTTGGGCTTAGACCTGAACACTACTACAGATATCCGCATATGTTTTCCGGGGGTCAGAGACAGCGCATTGCCATAGCAAGGGCTATGATTCTAAATCCTAAAATTGTTATTGCGGATGAGCCTACTTCGGCACTTGATGTATCAATACAAGCACAGGTGCTCAATTTGTTTATGGACCTTCAGGAGCAGTTACATACTGCGTATGTGTTTATTTCTCATAATCTTTCTGTGGTCGAGCATGTGGCGGATGATGTTCTTGTTATGTATCTTGGAAAAGCGGTTGAGATTGCACCTAAGGAAAAATTATATTCGTTTCCTAAGCATCCATACACAAAGGCATTGCTATCTGCTACGCCTTCAGTAAATCCAGAAAAAAAATATGAGCAAATAAAAATTGTAGGTGAGCTTCCGAGCCCTATAAATCCTCCCTCTGGCTGTTCATTTCATAAGCGCTGTCCGCATGCTCAGCCAATCTGTTCTCAAAAAGAGCCAGTATTGCGTGATGTTGATGGAAGCATGGTGGCATGTCATTTTGCAGGAGAAGTTTAGGTATGCTTCCTAACTTGATGAAGGTAGTTGAAATTTCTGAAGCTGGTGGACCTGAGGTCCTACAGGTTAATGAGAGGGCATTGCCACAACTTGAAGCGGGAGAGGTTTTAATTAAGGTCGTAGCTGCAGGTGTAAATAGACCCGATGTATTTCAGCGCATGGGCATATATCCGCCACCAGATGGGGCTTCGGATTTGCCTGGTCTTGAAGTGTCAGGTGTTATTGTGGATGGCGATTTTGGTGGCAATGGTTTTCATATAGGCGACCGTGTTTGCGCACTTACACCAGGCGGTGGATATGCTGAATATTGCAAAGCTCCTGCATCGAATTGTCTGCCATTGCCCAAGGGAGTAGACTTTATTGGGGCTGCCAGTTTGCCAGAGACGTATTTTACTGTCTGGTCAAATGTTTTTGATATAGCTCATTTGGAAACTGGGGATTCACTGCTTGTGCATGGTGGGGCTTCAGGTATCGGCACTTCTGCTATTCAAATTGCAACTGCACTAGGACATAAGGTGTATGTAACTGTGGGTTCTGATGAGCGTGTAATCGCTATAGAGGCTTTAGGTGCGACCAAGGGTATAAACTATAAAACTCAGGATTTTGTTGAGGAAATATTGAAACTTACTGACGGTAATGGTGTAGATGTTGTACTTGATATGGTCAGCGGAGAATATTTAAATCGCGATATTAAATGTGCAGCTATTGATGGTCGCATAGTTGTTATAGCTCAATTAGGTGGTAGTAGGGCTGAAATTAATAGTGGTTTGCTCATGCGCAAACGTGTTACTCTTACTGGGTCTACATTAAGACCAAGATCTGTTGAATACAAAGCCAAAATAGCTAAGGAACTGAAAGAGCGAGTGTGGCCCCTAATAGAAAAGGGAATGATTAAACCTGTTATAGATCGTGTTTTTGATTTTCAAGATGCCTCAAAAGCCCATGAATACATGGAGTCAGGCAATCATATAGGTAAAATAGTTTTAAAAATTTCAGATGAAATTGCGTAACGCTCAAATCGAAGACCTTGATTCGATTCTCGATTTACAGCATATTGCCTACCCTGAGTATCTGCACGAAAGTAGGGAAACGTTTCAATCTCGCATCTCCCACAGTCCGCAAAATTGCTGGGTCGTGGAAGACGATAAGGGCATAATTTGTGCATATCTTCTTGCGATAATTGAGGATATATGCAATATACCTAGCCTTGGTCAGGTTATAAAAAAGTCCACGCTCGCAGATTGGAATGAGGCTCAGAATGCAGGTCAGACGAAGGCTCAGAATGCAGGTCAGATTGTGCTTTTCCTTCATGATATGGTTGTGTCGCCTGATTGCAGGGGTCAAGGCATTTCAACTATGCTTTTGGACCATGAGCTAGCAGTCTCTCATTCACAGGGAGTTTCAGAAGCATATCTCGTTGCAGTCCAAGGAGCAGACCGCCTTTGGGCTAGGTATGGTTTCAATTTAATTGATGGCAATGCCCTTGCTTTCGATCTTTCCTCCTATGGACCCACAGCTAAGCTTATGCATATGCATATTTCCCCACATAAGTAATTACATATTTAGCTAAAATATGGTTTTTTTTAGTTAAGTAATTTAAAATAATAGATTACATTTTAAAAAATTTACTAAATTGGGTTTAATCTTGGATGCATTAACCATACCTCTTATAGTTGGAAATTGGAAGATGAATGGCAGTATACAAGCCAATCATACCCTTTTGTCAGCACTACTAGACGGTATTGCTTTGTGGTCACTGCCTATAAAGCAAGAGGTGGTTGTTTGCCCTCCATTCCCTTATCTTCATCAAGTTCGCGATATTTTAGCGATGGATGGTGCTGATTCATTTGATCCGATTTCTTTAGGGGCTCAGGATTTAAGTTTTAATCAAAATGGCGCTCACACGGGTGATGTTTCGGCTGAGATGCTTAGAGATTTTGGATGTGATTGGGTTATTGTAGGTCACTCCGAGCGTAAGGCTACTCATTCTGAAAGTACTGCTGTTGTAGGCCTAAAGGCTAAGATGGCAGTTGATTATGGTATTACGCCTATCGTCTGTTTGGGTGAGAGCCTTGAGCTTCGAGAAGCTGGGCAGGCTTTGCATGCTATTGATGTTCAACTTCAGCCTATACTTGAATTTGGACCTGATCTTATTAAGTCTTGTGTCTTTGCTTACGAGCCAGTTTGGGCTATTGGCTCAGGAATCATTGCGAATAGTGAGCAAATTTTTGAGATGCACTCACATATTCGAAAGCAAATTCAGTCGGTAGTAGGTCAAGAGGGTAATCCAATACGCATTATTTATGGAGGCAGTGTTAAGCCCGAACAGGCTAAAGAATTATTTAGTTTAGATTGTGTTGACGGTGCCCTTGTAGGTGGTGCTTCTTTGAACCCAGACGAGTTCTTGAGCATTATTGAGGCATCTTCTTAAAAGAGTTTATTTATGTCATCTTATTTATTTCCTATTTTAGTTGTTATCCAAGTAATTAGCTCATTAGCAATTATTGGTTTAGTTCTTTTGCAACAGGGCAAAGGGGCTGACATGGGATCGTCTTTTGGCGGCGGTTCTGCAGGTAGTTTATTTGGAGCGGCTGGGTCAGCGAATTTCTTTTCTCGAATGACTAAGTGGGCTGCTGTAGCATTTTTTGCATCAACTTTGGGATTGGCTTGGGTAAGCTCAGGAGGTGGCATAAAGGCACCAAAACCAACTGACGGAGGTAGTGTTATGGAAGGCTATTCCGCTACACCAGTTGTGCCTGGGGCTGGTAGTGTTGCTGGTAGTGCAGTGGTTGGTGGTGACGAGGGTAATTCTACGACTGGTAATGCGGTGCCATCTGTACCCAAGGCTGACGGTGGCTCTGATACTGGATCTACCAATGTAGAATCGGGCAATGCGGTGCCAAGCATTCCTCAAACCAACAGCAAGCCAAATACCGATAACAAAACTCAGGAAGTTCAAGAAAACAAAACTTCTGTTGACACTCAAACTCCTGCTGAGCTCAAAAAAGAGGACGATGTAAAATCAGAATCTGAAGTTAACGCTGAAGTTAAACCTGAAACTGAGGTTAAACCAGAGCCTGAAGCTAAGTCAGAGCCAGAAATTAAAACTGAAGGCGATAATAAAACCGATAGCGAAAAGGATTCATTAATAAATCCAACTAATCCTCAGTAAATTCCTCAAAGCACCCGTGGTGGAATTGGTAGACACGCTATCTTGAGGGGGTAGTGACCACAGGTCGTGCGAGTTCAAGTCTCGCCGGGTGCACCAATCGCATTAATCGTCAAAATATCCACTTTTAACAATCATTACATAACTTATTGATTTGCAAGTGTTTTAGAGGTTCTGCACGTTCCAATAATATACTTGAAATTGCATAAATTATGCATTTTAAAAATGAAACTGCACCAAAATTGCACCAAGAATTGCACACAAAATGCACCAAGAATTGCACACAAACTGCACACAAAAATCATTAAAATTCTAAAGTTTATCTAGTGAGGTTTTAGATGGAAAAATAAATGAAGGTTTCGCCCTTGTCTGAGAATTTCCTATGAAAACTTCCAATAAATCCTCTATTACTAATTCGATTTCTTTTAATAAATTCTCAATGGTATCAGATTCAACGATTAAAGATTTTAAGTCAGGGCTAGTGGCATAATAAACATTAGCCTCTTCATCGTGCTTGATAATAATACGTAAACTTAGAGGAATACCCAGCTTAGCAAAGGACTTCCAAAACGGCAATCCAATTCGATAACCTAACATATTAAATTTCGATAACACCCAATTATCATAATCTCACAATAATATAATTTTACATTGCCATCATTTGGTTTAAGAACCAACATAAAAGGAGGTTCTCCTAAAAAAAAGAACCCCACTATAACCTCACTACCTCAAACCATTATTGGTATACAAATCTCTGCCTAAATATTTACGGGTTTTGAATTCGTTAAAAGCAATCATTAGTAAAGTAATACCCCAAAATATAGGGTACTCAATACCACCCCCGTTCCATGTCCATGCAAATCCTTTGACGGTTACAAGGGCATAGGCAGCTAAGAACAGCACAGCAGCACCCCCGATAGCTGCCCACCTTGTGGCAATTCCCAACACCAAAGCAATCCCTGCAAGCATCTCTGCTATAAATGCAATAATCACGAAAGTAGAAGCTGGCTCAAATCCAGCCTTTGCGAAAAAGCTCAAAGTACCAGGGTTCAACGCCCCATCCACCCACTTGCTCAATGCATGTGGAAAAAAACTTAAACCAGACCATATACGTAAAATGTTCCAAGGATTCCCTAAATTGAAAGATTCACCACGAATAGCAAAATCACTTTTATAAAACATATTTCCTCCTAAATGACCTTTTTGCAATTTATCCCTATTTTATATAGGGTTATACAAAGTGATGCAATCCATATTCCAAATTAGGGAAATCTATAGCAACAAAAAATGCCTAAAAAATTTATTGATTTCCAAAAGCAACCCATATATATGTGTTAATATCATCTCGTTAGTCCAATAGGACTTTAGTTAGGGCTTAGCCCTTTTTACTCAGAGGAGTTACATTATGTCATTAAAAAAATTTGCTCTAGTTGCTGCTCTTTCTGCTTTCGCTGCACCAGCTTTTGCAGCTGAGTGTTCAACAGTTCTTGAAGCAAACGATGCTATGCAGTACAACAAAAAAGAAATCGAAATCAGCAAATCTTGCAAGGATTTCACAGTTGAACTTAAACATGTAGGTAAAATGCCTAAAGCAGCTATGGGTCATAACTTTGTGCTAGTTAAAAAAGCTGATTCTAAAGCAGTTGCATTAGACGGCGGTAAAGCTGGTCCAGCTAAAGATTACATCCCAGAAGGTGATGCTCGTATCATCGCTCATACTAAAATGATTGGCGGTGGTGAATCTGATAAAGTGACTTTTGAAGTTTCAAAATTAGATCCAGCTACAGAGTATCAGTACTTCTGCACATTCCCTGGTCACCAATCTATCATGATTGGTAACATTAAATTCGTAGACTAGTTTCCAGTCTAAGTATTTTTGCCCGCCTTGTGCGGGCTTTTGTTTTTTTACAACATTAACATTTTGGCAATGTTTTCTGATTCTACAATTTGAATTCCCTTTAAAAGTTAAAGTAATTTATTAAGTTTTATAGGCTCTAAATGAGAATAAGCAAATTTTCCATAGGAATGCACAGGTTGTAAAAAAATCACAAAAAACTAAATATTTGTCTCATCTTTGCACATAAAACAACATTTATTTGGTTTTTTTTAAATAAAGACTAGCAAGAAGTCTTAAAATTTGTTTGAATATCATTAACTTCCCAAACGGGGATAATTTTTAGGGTTGTAGATATTTAAGTATTTAGATGTTTGCTACTCTGTTTTTCAAATCTTACGGAGATTTATAAATGAAAAAGACTTTATTAGTTGCTGCTCTACTTGCTGGCTTCGTTGGTGCTGTAGAAGCTAAAACTTCTGTAACTCTATACGGTCGCATTGATGCTGGTATCGGTTACTCTCAATCTACTGATCGCTATGAAGGTCCTAACGGTGGCGAAAAACGTGATTCAACTTTTGGTGCTATCGTAAATGGTCAAAGTTCTTCTCGTTGGGGTTTAAAAGGTTCTGAAGACTTAGGAAACGGTCTTTCAGCTATCTTCCAATTAGAACAAGGTTTTGATGGTGTTGTTGGTACTAACAAAAAATTAGCAGATAACAAATTATTTGATCGTAAAGCTATCTTAGGTCTTAAAGGTGGTTTCGGTACTTTAACTGTTGGTCTACAAAACAACATCGCTGATGACATTATTTCTCAAGGTTTAGATTGGGGTCTAGCTGATGCTGGTGATGCTCACGGTGCTTTATCTTATCGTATTTCTAAACTACCTACAGTCAAATACTTATCTAACGATAACGGTGGTTTAGTATTTGGTATCCAAGTAGGTCACAGCCGTGCAGAAATTAAAGATCAACAAGACGTTAATGTTGGTGCTACTCGTGTAGTTACTACTGACTCATACTTCGGTATCGGTTTAGGTTATACTCAAAACAAGCTATCACTTGGTGTCGCTTTCGATATGGAAACAGGTCGTGTTAAAAACACTGACGCAGCAGGTAACACTGTAACAACTAAAACTGATGCTAAAGCAGTTACAATTGGTGGTGGATACGATTTCGGACCAGTTGAGTTGTTCTTAGGTTATGGTCGTCAATGGGACGGTTGGATTAACGGTAATCCTTTAGGCGTTAAGGTTATGGTAGATCCAGCTCATCCAACAAACGATCCAGAACCAATCTCTAACATGTGGTTCGCTGGTGTTTCTGCACCAGTTGGTGAAGCATCTAAAGTTCACTTCAAATACTGGGGTGGTAATGCTACTGGAAACGATAACGTAGATAACACTACAGTTATGGGTCACGGTTTCTCTTTAGGTTTCGAACACAAGTTATCTAAACGTACTAACGTTTATGTTCAAGGTTCATATGCATACACTAAAGGCGACTGGGAAGGTGCTAGATCAGACTCTAGTTCAGAAGTTAAAGTTGGTCTTCGTCACCGTTTCTAATCTAAATTATTCTTAAATAATTAGATAGTCTACCCCCGAGATTTCGGGGGTATTTTTATAATTTTATTTAAAATAAAATTCTTTTAACTACCCCCCATAAGTGGTAAAATCAAGCAGCTTCAAAATAAATTACAAATTATGACTGCAGAATATTTTCCTGTTTTACTTTTCATTGTTATAGCAACTGTATTTGGAGCTTTTCTCGTTTTTACTGGTGCTATGCTTGGTCCTCATAAGCCTGATTCCGAAAAAAATTCACCTTACGAGTGTGGTTTTGTTGCATTTGAAGATGCTAGGATGCGCTTTGATGTTAGATATTACTTAGTAGCCATTCTTTTTATTCTATTTGATTTAGAATTAGCTTTCCTATTTCCCTGGGCTATTGCAAATGATCATATTGGTCTTGTTGGTTTTGGGACAGCCCTGCTTTTCCTTTTCATCTTAACTGTAGGGTTCGTCTACGAGTGGAGAAAGGGTGCATTGGATTGGGATTAATTCAGGAATAGTTTATGTCTGATACCTCTAATAATAAAGGTTTTTTAGTAACCTCTACGGATTCTGTATTGCACTGGTTGCGTACCGGATCCATGTGGCCCGTCACATTCGGTTTAGCCTGTTGTGCCGTCGAGATGATGCATGCAGGTGCTGCTAGATATGATCTCGACCAATTTGGTATTATCTTTCGTCCTAGTCCTAGACAGTCAGATATTATGATTGTTGCAGGTACTCTTACTAATAAGATGGCTCCCGCATTACGCAAAGTCTACGACCAGATGGCAGAACCTAGATGGGTTGTATCTATGGGTTCTTGTGCTAATGGTGGGGGATATTATCACTATTCTTATGCCGTTGTTAGAGGGTGTGATCGAATTGTTCCCGTAGACATTTATGTGCCTGGTTGTCCTCCTACTGCAGAAGCTTTAATATACGGTATGCTTCAACTTCAAAATAAGATGCGTCGTACGCTTACTATTGCCAGAGAGAAATAGAGGAAAGTATGAGGGACATTGAAGATTTAAAAGCTAGCCTTATTCAGAGTATAGGAGATAAATTCCCTATAGTTGAACATGTACATGAGATTACTATTGATGTACCATCTTCCGATTGGGTTCAAACCTGTATTACCTTAAGGGATCATGTAGATCTTCGGTTTGATATCGCAGTTGATTTGTGTGGGGTTGATTACTCTAAATATGGTTTTCCAGGGAACTCTACGATTAGTAAATTTCCTAATAGATATGCCGTAGTTCTGCATCTTTTAAGTACAGTGCATAATAGTCGTGTCCGTGTTAGAACCTTTGCTCTAGATGACGAGCTTCCTATGGTCCGTTCTTTGACTGATGTATGGGCAAATATTGGGTGGTTTGAGCGTGAAGCCTTCGATATGTTCGGTATCGTGTTTGAGGGGCATCCAGATTTGCGTCGCATACTTACCGATTATGGATTCATCGGTCACCCGTTACGCAAAGATTTTCCAGTTTCTGGTTACGTTGAGATGATATTCGATGAGGAGCAAAATCGTGTCGTATATCAACCAGTTTCAATTGAGCCTCGTGAAATTACACCTCGCATTATTCGCGAAGAGGGATATGGAGGTATAGATAATGTCTGAATTACAAAACTATACTCTTAATTTTGGACCTCAACATCCTGCAGCACATGGTGTGCTTCGTCTAATTCTTGAACTTAACGGTGAGGTTATACAAAGAGCGGATCCCCATATAGGTTTACTGCACAGGGGTACAGAGAAGCTTGCAGAGTCTAAGACGTTTTTACAAACATTGCCATACATGGATCGTCTTGATTATGTGTCCATGATGTGTAATGAGCATGCATATGTTATGGGGATTGAGCGACTTCTTGGTATAGAGGTTCCGATTCGTGCTCAGTATATTCGTGTGATGTTCGATGAGATTACGCGAATTCTCAATCATCTTATGAGTTTAGGATCTCATGCTCTCGACGTGGGTGCCATGGCTGGTATGCTGTACATGTTTAGAGAGCGCGAAGATTTGATGGATTGTTACGAAGCGGTATCTGGAGCTCGTATGCATGCTGCCTACTATCGTGTAGGTGGTGTATATCGAGATTTGCCTGAGACCATGCCCAAGCATGAAATCGATTCCAAATATAGAAATGTCCGTGAGATGAAACGTCTAAATCAAGCACGAGAAGGTTCTTTGCTCGATTTCATTGAGGATTTCACCCAAAGATTCCCTAAATGCGTTGATGAGTATGAGACACTTTTAACTGATAATCGTATTTGGAAGCAGCGCCTAGTTAATATTGGAATTGTTGAACCTGAAAGGGCTAAAGCTCTAGGTTTTTCTGGGGTTATGTTGCGTGGTTGTGGTATAGAGTGGGACTTACGTCGTAAGCAACCGTATGAGGTTTACGATAAGCTAGAGTTTATGACACCTGTAGGGGTTAACGGTGATTGTTATGACCGTTATTTGTGTCGTATAGCCGAGCTTCGCGAAAGTAATAAAATTATTGCCCAATGCGTAAAATGGCTTAAGGAAAATCCTGGTCCCGTGATTGTAGATAATCATAAAATTGCTCCTCCAAAGCGTGAACTTATTAAATCAGGGATGGAGGATTTAATTCACCACTTTAAATTTTTTACCGAAGGTTTTAAAGTGCCTGAAGGAGAAGTTTACTCTTGTGTAGAGCATCCTAAGGGTGAGTTTGGAGTCTATATAATTTCAGATGGAGCTAATAAGCCTTATCGTTTAAAAATAAGGGCTCCTGGGTTCGTACATTTGCAATCTTTCGATGAGATGACCCGTGGTCATATGATTGCAGATGCGGTTACTGTTATCGGAACCCAAGATATTGTATTTGGTGAAATTGATCGCTAGTTGTGCTAGCAAGTTATTTGGTAGAACTGTATGTTGCTTTCTAATAAAGCTTATGAATTAATAGATGCTGAACTCAAGAAGTATCCTGAGGATCAGAGACAGTCTGCAGTGATGTCCGCTTTACGAATCGCTCAAACTGAGCTGAATTGGGTATCTCCCGAGGTTGTGCAGGATATTGCCACTTATTTAAATATGCCCGTTATGGCTGTTCAGGAAGTTGCTACTTTTTACAACATGTATGAGCTTCAGCCTGTGGGTAAATACAAAATTACAGTCTGTACCAATTTGCCATGTGCTTTGAGAGAAGGCGTTCAAACCATAAATTATCTACAAGAGAAACTTGGGATTGGCATAGATGAAACCTCGCAGGACGGACTGATTACCATTAAATCAGGTGAGTGTATGGGTGCGTGCGGGGATTCTCCAGTACTTCTTATAAACAATCATCATATGTGTGTACGTATGGATAAAGCTCGTATAGATGAACTTATAGATGATATTTATAAAGAAGAGGGTGTAGAGCCAGCATTTAAAACTGTGGCTTCTATTGAGGAGTCTTCTACTAAAGTTGCTTCCCTAGATCCAAGTTCTATCGAAGCACCAAGTGGCTCTCCTAATGTGGTTAAAGTAGACCCCTCTCAAACTATGACTTCAGGACTTAGACCTGCTGATTCTGGAGAGGCATTATGAGCTTCATAGAAAAATACTCTCAAGGACTTAATTCTAATCCATCGGGTAATCTAGATGATAGTATGATTTTCCATGGTCGCCATATCAAACCTCAGATATTGGCAGATTTAGATGGTTCTAATTGGCATCTAGAAGATTACGTAAAACGTGGTGGATATGAGGCGATTAAAAAAATACTTACCACTGGATTAAAGCAAGAAGACATCATTGCCGAGCTTAAAGCTTCTGGACTTCGTGGTCGTGGGGGTGCAGGATTCCCGACTGGTTTGAAATGGAGTTTTATGCCTAGGGCTTTTCCTGGGCAAAAGTATATAGTTTGCAATTCCGATGAGGGAGAACCAGGAACTTTTAAAGACCGTGACATATTAAGGTTTAATCCTCATTGCATTATTGAAGGCATGATTATCGGTGGTTTTGCTATGGGTGTAACACGTGGCTATAACTACATACATGGTGAGATTTTTGAAGTTTATGAGCGTTTCCAAGAAGCTATTCATGAAGCGAGAGCTGCTGGATATCTGGGTTCTAATATTCTTGGAACTGATTTTTGTTTTGATCTAGAAGCTCATCACGGTTATGGTGCTTATATTTGCGGCGAAGAAACTGCCTTACTTGAATCTATTGAAGGTAAAAAAGGTCAGCCTAGATTTAAGCCTCCATTTCCAGCTAGTTTTGGTCTTTATGGTAAACCTACTACCATTAATAATGCTGAGACTTTTGCGGCAGTGCCATGGATTATCCGAAATGGTGGACCTGCATATTTAGAAGTCGGATTGCCTAATAATGGGGGTACGAAACTATTTTCCATTAGTGGAGACGTTGAAAAACCAGGTACCTATGAAATACCCCTAGGTACTCCATTTTCAAAATTATTGGAATTAGCTGGTGGCATGAGAGAGGGACGTCCATTAAAAGCTGTTATCCCAGGGGGGTCAAGTTCACCAGTATTGCCTGCAGAAATCATGATGCAAACCAATATGGATTATGATTCAATTTCCAAAGCAGGATCCATGTTAGGTTCCGGTGCTGTAATAGTTATGAATGACACTCGTTGTATGGTTAAGTCTCTACTTCGTTTATCTCATTTTTATCAGGACGAAAGCTGTGGTCAATGTACACCTTGTCGTGAAGGTACTGGATGGCTATATCGTTTAGTACATCGTATCGAGCACGGACACGGAAAATTAGAAGATTTAGATCAACTCGATAGAGTTGCGGGAAACATTATGGGACGCACGATATGTGCATTAGGAGACGCTGCGGCCATGCCCGTTCGTGGTTTCTTAAAACATTATCGTGATGAGTTTATCTACCATATCGAAAATAAAAAGTGCCTTGTTGCACCTTATAACTAGGACTTTTATATATTATGATAGAACTTACAATCGATGGCAAACCAGTACAAGTCGAAGACGGTACGATGATTATCCAAGCTGCAAATAAACTTGGAATCTATATACCGCATTTTTGCTATCACAAAAAATTATCTATCGCTGCTAGTTGTCGCATGTGCTTAGTTGAGGTCGAAAAGGCCCCTAAAGCTGTGCCAGCCTGTGCTACTCCTGTTACTAATGGAATGGTGGTTTACACAAAATCCCCTAAAGCTAAAGCAGGTCAGGAAGCAGTTATGGAGTTTCTGCTTATTAATCACCCGCTTGATTGTCCTGTTTGTGATCAGGGCGGTGAGTGTCAGTTGCAGGATTTGGCTGTAGGGTACGGCTATTCAACTTCACGTTATGACGAAGAAAAACGTATCGTTCTCCATAAAAATCTGGGTCCATTAGTTTCAGCTGAAGAAATGTCTCGATGCATTCACTGTACTCGTTGCGTTCGATTTGGTCAGGAAATTGCTGGTCAGATGGAATTGGGTATGGTTTATAGGAACGAAAAGTCTGAGATTACTAACTTCCTAGGAAAAGCTATTGAATCTGAGCTTTCGGGTAATATGATTGACGTTTGTCCAGTAGGTGCCTTAACTTCTAAACCTTTTAGATTTGAAGCTCGTACTTGGGAGCTCGCACGTAGAGAAACCATTAGTCCTCACGACAGTGTGGGTTCAAACTTAATTGCACAAATTAAAAACAATGAAGTTTTACGTGTATTGCCACTGGAAAATGAATCCGTTAACGAATGTTGGATTTCAGATAGGGATAGATGGTCATATGAAGGTCTATTGTCTGAAGATCGTTTATCTAGCCCTATGATAAAAACTTCTAATAATGTGTGGAAGGAGGTTGATTGGGCTGAGGCTTTGAATTACGTTGCAGATAACCTTAAGGATAAGGAGTCTCTCGGTGTACTAGCTAGCGAAAACAGTACATTAGAGGAATTGTATTTACTCAAAAAAATAGCAAATCATTTGGGTTCTCAAAATATTGATACAAATTTAAGGGCTAATGATCAAAATCTTGCTAAGTGTATCGATGGAGTGCCTTGGTTGGGAGTTCCTATCGAGGAATTAAGCCGTCTAGATTCTGCGATTGTAATTGGTTCAAATTTACGTAAAGATCATCCCTTATTTGCTCAGCGATTAAGGCAGGCTGCACGATTTGGGGCTTGCATTGCTACCATAGATAGCTACGGCGAGGATCCGAAAATTCCTTTAGTAGCTCGCATTAATGCTAAACCATCTGAGCTTGCTTCTAAAATTTCTCAATTAACTGATGTTTTCAATAATCACAAAGAAGGTGACCAATTCGACACAACTGATGTAAATCAATTGATAGCATCTCGTGTGAGTGGATTTGAAAATTCTCTTGTCCTTGTTGGCAGTGCTGTCACGAACGCACCTAATGCCAGTGAGTTATTGTTCGAAGCTCAAAATTTGGCGAATGCTATGGGAGCCAAGCTAGGCTTTTTAACATCAGGAGCTAATACAGTGGGTGCCTATACTGTTGGAGCTGTTGCTAGAACTGGTCTATCCGCAAGTCAAATGATTGATAAAAAGCTTTCTGCGTTTATTGTTCATAATTTAGAGCCAAAATTTGATATGGAATATGGTCTGAAAGCTGAGTCTGTTCTTAAAGACTCGTTTGCCGTGGCTCTGACGCCGTATGCTTCTGATGCAATGGATTGGGCTAGGGTAATATTGCCAATAGGACCTTTTACTGAAACTTCTGGAACCTTTATTAATGCTGAGGGCAGACGCCAATCTTTTAAAGGTGTAGTTTCTGGTCTCGGAGAATCTAGACCAGCTTGGAAAGTGCTTAGAGTATTAGCGAATCTATTGGGTGTGCCTGATTCTAACTTTAACGATTCTGAAGAGATTGCTAATCAAGCACTTTTAGAGACTCGTCAAAATCAGCTTTCAAATAAAATACTTGAGATGTCTGAGTTATCATCTGCTGAGGATTCTTCTACTGAAGAACCTTCTATTTCAGAAGTAGCATCTGATGAAGAGTTTAAATTTGAGCGTGTTGCTGAAGTTCCTATCTACAAAACGGATTCGATTGTACGGCGAGCATTATCACTGCAAAAAACTGAAATCAGCACCTCACCTTTTGTTCAATTGAGTAAATCCGATATGGATACATTAGAGCTCAGTAGTGGTGATAGTATTAAAGTGTCTTCAAAATTAAACTCTGCTACTTTTACTGTAGAGCTTAATGAGTTATTGGCAGAAGGCACGATACGCATTTCTCAGGGATTTGAGGAGACTATCAAATTGGGTAATTCCTACTCTATGATTAAAGTGGAGCGTATGTAATGAATATTTGGTCATGGTTTACTGACGGTATTGCTCGACTTCATGTTTGGGGAGCGGACTTTTTTGGTCCAACCTTATGGATGATTATTTGGTATGTTTTGATGATTTTAGTCATCATTTTACCTATAGTTATTTTGGTAGCATTTTTAACTTTGTGGGAGCGTAGGCTTATTGCGTATATGCATGTGCGTCGTGGACCTAATCGTGTTGGTCCATCTGGATTGCTCCAACCGTTTGCTGATGTTTTAAAGCTTTTAACTAAAGAAGTAATCATTCCCGCTAAAGCAAATAAAGTATTATATTTATTAGCAACCCTAATCACACTAGTACCAGCTCTTGTAACATGGGCTGTTGTGCCTTTTGGACCAGAAGCAGTTCTTGCTGATATAAATGCAGGTCTGCTTTTCGTTATGGCAGTTACTTCATTGGGTGTATATGGAGTTATTTTGGGTGGATGGGCTTCAAACTCTAAGTATCCTTTGATAGCTGCTATGAGGGCTTCTGCTCAGATGATTTCGTATGAATTGGCTATGGGGTTTGTACTCCTTACTGTATTGCTAATATCTGGCACGCTAAAGATGAATGGTGTTGTTCTTCAACAAACAGAAGGGTGGTTTGCTGAACATGGAATTACCTTTATGTCATGGAATTGGTTGCCATTATTTCCATTATTTATTATTTACGTGATTTCATCTGTAGCAGAAACTAATAGGCATCCGTTTGATGTTGTAGAGGGTGAATCAGAAATTGTAGCTGGTCATATGGTTGAGTACTCTGGTATGGGTTTTGCTATGTTCTTTTTGGCAGAATACGCAAACATGATACTTTTGTCTTCTATGGCATCTATATTCTTCCTAGGTGGTTGGACTAGTCCACTGAATTTTGCACCTTTTACATATATACCAGGTTGGATTTGGCTTGGTTTAAAAGCATTTGTTGTGGTTTCTTTCTTTATATGGTTTAGAGCTACATTCCCTAGATATCGCTACGATCAAATAATGCGTTTAGGTTGGAAAATTTTTATTCCTCTTACTGGTATATGGTTTTTAATCATTGCCATATGGAAAAATTCTCCGCTTAGTATTTGGAATTAGGAGTTGTTGTGAGTTTTGCTAAATCATTTGCTGGACTTTTTCTAACTGAACTCTTAAAAGGGATGGCAGTTACTGGAAAGTATTTTTTTAAACCCAAGTTCACACTTAGATATCCATACGAAAAGACTCCTATGTCACCTCGTTTTCGTGGACTTCATGCCCAAAGACGATATGAAAATGGGGAAGAGAGATGTATTGCATGTAAGCTTTGCGAAGCAGTTTGTCCTGCTATGGCTATTACAATTGAATCACATGAACGTGAGGATGGTGCTCGTAAGACATCTAGATACGATATTGATTTAACTAAGTGTATTTTCTGTGGTTTCTGTGAGGAAAGCTGTCCTGTGGAAGCTATCGTTGAAACTCACATCCATGAGTACCACGGCGAAAAAGCAAGCGACTTGTACTTCACTAAAGATATGTTGCTTGCAATCGGTGACAAATATGAACCTGAAATCGCTGCTCGAAGAGCGATAGACGGTAAGTACCGATAATAGGTGTATGAGATATGACATTTACTGATATTTTATTTTACTTATTAGCTATAGTTCTGCTTTATGCAGGTGTGCGGGTAGTACTTGCAAGGCATCCAGTCGTGGGCGTACTTCATTTGATATTGGCATTTTTTAATGCATCCATGTTGTGGATTTTAATTGGAGCAGAGTTCTTGGGCCTACTATTAATAATTATATATGTAGGTGCAGTCATGGTGCTTTTCTTATTCGTAGTGATGATGGTAGATGTGGTGCCAGAGACCTTGCGTAAGGATTTTCGTACTTACCTTCCTATTGGCTTAGTGGTAGGTGGTGTCATGGTTGCAGAGATTGCGTTTATCCTTGGATCTGCTTATTTAGATTCCTCATCACCTAAATCATGGCCAGATACTTATAACAATACATTGGCCCTTGGTATTGAGATGTATAGTAAGTATTCTTATCCTATTCAAGTTGGTGCATTAATTCTTCTAGTGGGTATGATTGCAGCAATTGCTTTGACTCTACGTGAACGCAAAAATCGTAAATATGTTTTAGTTAGTGATCAGTTGAAAGTAGAAGCTAAAGATCGTGTTAGATTGGTTAGCCTGCCCTCAGAGCCACTTACCGTGCCTAAGCCTGAAGTTATTGAAGAAGAACCCATTGCTGAGCAAGCACCTAAGAGTGAATCTTCTAAGAGTGATGCTCCTAAGAGTGAAGCGAAACCAAATAGCCCTAAGGTTGAAGCCAATAAAGCAGAAACATCAAAATCTGATGCTCCTAAAACAGATGCAACTAAATCAGAAGCTAAAGTGGAGGTTAAATAATAATGTCCATTACACTTGCACACTATTTAATCCTAGCCGCTATTTTATTTGCACTGGGAGTTTTTGGGATATTCTTTAACCGTCGTAATTTAATTGCTCTTCTTATGTCTTTGGAGTTGATTTTATTAGCGGTTAATATCAATTTTGTGGCGTTTTCATTCTGGCACACCGTAGATGGACTACCTGATTCTGCAGGTCAAATTTTTGTATTCTTTATTTTGACTGTGGCCGCCGCCGAAGCCGCCATAGGTCTAGCAATACTGGTCTTATTGTTCCGTAAACTTAATTCTATTAACGTCGATGACGTTTCGCAATTGAAGGGCTAAGGTTTATGAATATGTCTACACTTTCACCAACTTTACTCATAGCAATTGCATTAGCTCCCTTGTTAGGTGCAATCCTATCTGGCCTATGTGGTACTAATTTTCTTGCAAACTTTGTATCTCGAAGAGGAGCACATTTAATTACAATTGTACTGGTTGCATTTTCTGCTTTAGCTTCTGGATACGTTTTATATGAAGTAATAGTAAACAATGCCTACTTCAATGAGATGTTTTACACATGGTCCCAAATCGGATCTCCTACTGATGAATCGCATTTTGCTATAGAAGTAGGATTTCTAATTGATCCATTAAGTGCAATGATGATGGTCGTAGTTACATCAGTCTCATTGATGGTTCATATTTACACAATTGGATATATGGCAGATGATCCTGGGTATCAAAGATTTTTTGCTTATATTTCACTATTTACCTTTTCAATGCTCATACTTGTTATGGGTAACAATATGCTACTACTGTTTTTCGGTTGGGAGGCAGTTGGTTTAGTTTCTTATTTGCTTATCGGATTTTGGTTTACTAAAGAAACAGCAATATTTGCAAATATGAAGGCATTCTTAGTAAATAGGGTTGGTGACTTTGGGTTCTTGCTTGGTATTGGTTTATTATTTGCCTACTCTGGATCTCTAAATTATTCAGATGTGTTTGCACAGGCAGATCGCCTAGATCAAATTACAGTTATGGGTGATTGGCATTTGCTTACCCTAGCTTGTATTTGTCTATTTGTGGGGGCAATGGGTAAATCAGCACAAGTTCCATTACATGCTTGGCTTCCTGATTCTATGGAAGGTCCTACCCCTATATCAGCCCTAATTCACGCAGCTACAATGGTTACAGCGGGTATATTTATGGTGGCTCGATTCTCACCACTATATGAATTAGCTCCAAGTGCCTTATCATTAATTATTATTGTTGGGGCCATAGGTGCATTATTCTTGGGTTTACTTGGTTTAATTCAAAATGATATTAAACGTGTAGTAGCGTACTCTACTTTATCTCAACTGGGATATATGACTGTCGCTCTGGGAGCATCGGCATATTCAGTTGCTGTTTTCCATCTGATGACACATGCCTTTTTCAAAGCTCTATTATTCCTAGGAGCTGGGTCAGTTATTATAGGAATGCACCATAATCAAGATATTCGTTATATGGGTAATGTGCGTAAGTACATGCCTATAACGTGGATTACATTTCTTATAGGTACTCTGTCACTTGTCGGTACTCCTTTCTTCTCTGGATTCTATTCAAAAGAACACGTAATTGAGGCAGCTAAACATGCAGATGTGTGGGGTGCTGGTTTTGCTTACTGGGCAACTTTAATTGGCGTGTTTGTAACTTCACTCTATTCTTTTAGGTTGTATTTCCTAGTGTTCCATGGAGATGAACGCTACCATTTAGCACCTGTCGAAGATCATCATGATGATGGACATGTCGAACATGATTATGGACATTCTAAACCTCATGAATCTCCATTAGTAGTCACTATCCCATTAATTCTTTTAGCTATTCCTTCAGTTTTTGTAGGTGCATGGGCAGTTGACTATATGCTATTTGGTGGATTCTTCAAAGAGGCCATTTTTATCGACTCTAATGTACATCATGCCTTAAAAGAACTTGAGCATCATTTCCATGGTTGGGTTGAATATGGTATGCATGCATTTACGACAGTTCCTTTCTGGTTGATGATTGCAGGATTTGTAGTTGCATTTTATTGCTATGTCATCGATAAGACATTGCCATCCAGAATTGCTAAATCTATACCTGGTGTGTTGCGTGTCCTAGAAAACAAATACTATGTGGATTGGGTATATGAAAACATATTCGCTGCGGGAGCTCGTAAAATTGGACGTTTCCTCTGGAATGCCGGAGATAAAGGCATAATCGAGGGTGTGTTTATTGGAGGGGCTACACGCATCGTAAACTTGCTAGCTGCAACTGGACGATTCTTCCAGTCTGGGTATATTTACCATTATGCGTTCGTGATGATTGTGGGTCTCATGGTTTTAATAACTTTGTTCTTAATTATGAAGTAAGGTAAGCATATGACATCTTCTATTCCTTGGCTAACCTTATCGATTTTTGTACCTGTTATCGCAGGGCTATTTGTGCTTTTCTTTGGTAGTGATGAGAGGGCAGAGTATACCCGAAGGATGGCTTTAATAGGTGCTATTGTTAGTTTTGTAGTTACCATACCCTTAATTGCAGGATTTGATGCATCTACTTCAAACTTTCAATTTGAAGAAAATATCGCTTGGATATCTGCATTTAATGCTCACTACCATTTAGGTGTAGATGGTATAAGTGTGTGGTTTATTTTATTAACAGCCATAACTAATATTTTAGTTATTGTTGCTGGCTGGGAGGTCATTAAGTCACGTATATCTCAATATATGGCGGCGTTCTTGATACTTTCAGGATTAATGATAGGGGTTTTTGCATCCATTGATGGTTTACTATTTTATGTATTCTTCGAGGCTACTCTAATTCCTATGTACATTATCATAGGTGTTTGGGGTGGTCCAAATCGCGTCTATGCAGCCTTCAAATTCTTTTTATACACCCTTTTAGGTTCATTACTAACTCTGGTTGCATTTATTTATCTATACAGTCAATCAGGCACATTTGATATTGCTCAGTGGCAGGACTTACCACTTGCGTTAACCCCACAATTATTTATATTTTTCGCATTGTTTGCTGCATTTGCAGTCAAAGTTCCTATGTGGCCAGTACACACATGGTTACCAGATGCCCACGTTGAGGCTCCTACTGGAGGCTCCATGGTTTTAGCGGCGATTATGCTTAAACTTGGTGCATATGGCTTTTTGAGATTCTCACTGCCAATCACACCCGATGCATCTCAGGAAATGGCATGGCTTATGATAACGCTTTCTCTTGCGGCCATTATATACATTAGTCTCGTTGCGATTGTTCAAGAGGATATGAAAAAACTTATTGCCTATTCTTCAGTTGCACATATGGGCTTTGTTACTTTGGGGACATTTCTCTTTACTTCAATTGGTATAGAGGGTGCCATTATACAAATGATTTCACACGGTTTTGTATCAGCAGCTATGTTCATGTGCATAGGTGTTATGTATGATCGTTTGCATTCAAGACAAATCAAAGACTATGGTGGTGTTATTAATGTGATGCCTAAGTTTGTCACTTTCTTTGTGCTTTTCTCAATGGCAAATAGTGGCCTTCCAGGTACTAGTGGATTTATCGGTGAATTCTACGTTATCTTAGCAGCTGTTCAACATAATTTCTGGATAGGTCTTCTAGCAGCTACATCGCTTATTTTGGGTGCCGCTTACTCATTATGGATGGTCAAACGTGTTGCCTACGGTCCTATACGTAATGTTCACGTAAGAGATATGTTTGATATTGATTCTCGTGAGTTTGCGATACTTGCTATATTGGCATTGTTTACGATATTTATGGGTGTTTACCCACAAGCATTTACTGATGTAATGCATGCTTCTGTTCAAAACTTACTTGAGCATGTGTCTCATTCAAAACTTTAAGGGCTATATGAATGGATAATCAATTTAATTATGTTCTTGCACTACCTGAGATCATACTTTGCGTATTTGCGATATTGATTCTCTTAAGTGATGCCTTTTTTCGTTCCGTTGATAGTGTCACTAGCTATTTATTATCGATTGGAACTCTAGTTTTAACGCTTGTAGTCACGTTATTTCAATGGACTCAAGATGTCAGTGGATTGACTTTTTACAATAATTTTATTGTCGATTCATTTGCACATTTTCTTAAAGTTTGTTCAATTATTGCCGTACTTGTGACTTTTATATATGGTCGTAGATATGTAGTTGAAAGGCATATGGTTAAGGGCGGGGAGTTCTATTCACTAGCCTTATTCGCATTGCTAGGACAGTTCGTGATGATTTCCGCTTCTAGTATGCTTACGATTTATCTTGGCTTAGAGTTGATGTCGCTTTCATTATATGCCTTAGTAGCCGTCCGTCGAGATAGTTTATTAAGTATCGAATCTGCTATGAAGTACTATGTTTTAGGATCATTAGCTTCTGGCTTTATGCTTTATGGTATTTCACTTCTATACGGATCAGTGCATGGTCTTGGTTTAGCTCAGATGGCTTCTGTTTTAGCTAGTGGTGAATACCACCCTATGGCTTTTTACTTGGGTATGGTTTTTGTTGTTGCTGGCATTGCATTTAAATTGGGTGCCGTACCATTTCATATGTGGTTGCCAGACGTATATGGTGGAGCTCCTACCATCGTAACTCTTACAATCGCTTCAGCTCCTAAATTAGCTGCTTTTGCTATGGCAATGCGCTTTTTAATCGAGGGTATGCATACTCTACATGATATTTGGCAGCCGATGTTAATTATTATGGCAGTACTATCACTTGTTATTGGAAATTTAACCGCCATAATGCAAACCAACTTCAAACGTATGCTTGCATATTCAACAATTTCACACATTGGTTTCGTGCTACTTGGTTTGCTTTCAGGAGTTGCAGATGATCAGTTAAATTCAGGAGCTTATGGTTCAGCTTTGTTTTATATAATCATCTACGTACTAACTACATTAGCTACTTTTGGCGTGATTCTATTTATGAGTAATCGAGGGTTCGAAGCTGATGAAATTTCGGACTTAGCTGGTCTTAATAAGCGTTGTCCACTTTTGGCGTTTGCTATTTTATTACTCATGTTTTCGCTTGCTGGAATTCCGCCACTAGTTGGATTCTATTCTAAACTCGTGGTCCTTCAAGCGGTACTATCAGCTGGATATGTAAGCTTAACAGTAGTAGCAGTTATTTTCTCTTTAATAGGTGCTTTCTACTATTTGCGTGTGGTTAAAACAATGTATTTTGATGAACCTCCAGCAAACCCTGTACCTTTAGCTCCAGTTAGTGCTGCGGGATATGGAATTTTTGCATTAAATTCTGCATTAATAGTTTTACTCGGTATTACGCCTGGTTGGCTTATGAGCCTATGTGTTCAGGTTATTGATCAGTCTTTAAGATTTACCAACTGATAGATGTATCCTAACTATTCCATTTGGATTATTTTAGTAATCGCTTTTGTAAGTGCAAATCTTTCATTTTTATCTGAAAGAATGTTTGCATTTTCTCCTATGAGAGTTTCCAATGAACCCTCATCTAAATCTTCATTGTTTTATTTTGTTAGATTTTTAATATGGCTTAGTTTCTTTTTATGTGCGGCTTATTTATCTAGCAATGTTCTTCTTGATTTACCGGTTCGTGTAGCTGGTTTATTGATTATGGTCGTGTGCTTTGTAATTCCTGGAATTGCCACTAGAAAACACGTTCAGTTTAAAAACATTTTTATTAATTTGTATGAGCTGATTTTCTTTTTGATATTTGTAGGGTCTGTAGGGTTTTTTATCGAAGGCTACTATGCGAATTCAGTACCTCTTGGTTGGCAGTTTTATGCGGTAGGAATATGCATATTTCTACTTATGGCATTTCCGGGTTTTGTGTGGCGTCATCTGATGAACCATCCTCATCTTCCAAAACACAAACTTCAACAAGAGGTTTAATTAATCTTTGGCTTGGCTTCTAAATCCACTCAAGCACTATGTCCAGCCCGCCAAAATTAATACAGCAATTCACATCATCAGAATCCTGAACTGCAGGCTTGGCATGGTAGGCCACTGCTAAATAAGCCTCGTGCATCATATGCAAATCATTCGACCCATCCCCTATGGCAATGCATTGAGCTTTCGTAGCTTGCATTCGGTCCCTGGCATCGATTAAATACTTAGCCTTTGCAAAACCATCCACGATATCCCCTAAGACCTCACCAGTTAAATACCCTTCTTTATCTATACCAAGAGTATTAGAATGGACTTCAGAAATACCTAATTTTTTTTGAAGGGCATCGGTAAAAAATGTAAATCCGCCAGATACCAAAAGAGTGTGTACTCCAGCCTCGTGTGCGGTTTTAAGCAAAACCTCTGCTCCTTGATTAAGTTGTAGTCGCTCCTTCAAAACTCGCTCTAGTACATCACTATGAACCCCACGAAGCATACTTACGCGACGCCTTAAACTTTCTTTGAAATCGCGAATTTCCCCTCGCATCGTGGCTTCTGTAATCGTAGCAATATCCCCGCCACGACCTGCTAAAGCCGCAATCTCATCTATACATTCAATATTAATAAGCGTGGAGTCCATGTCCATTGCCAAAATTTTAATATCAGCCCAAGATGGTGTGCCTTCTGGAAGGTAAGCAAAATTCAGACCTTTTGAGCGTGCATCGCCCTTAGCTTTAAGTAGCGACCCATATCCATTTAAATCCTTTAAAATTAAGCTATTCACACAACCTCCTGAGGTGTAAGGTGAAGTATTAAATCACGTACAATTTGAATCCGTCTCTCAATCTCAAAATTATCCTCGAATTCAATCCGTAGCTTAGTTGGTCCTTGCAATTTTATCTTTCTGTTTTTTTGAATTAATTCAATAATAATCGCAGGGTCAATTATCTCCTGACTTATATCAAAGTGCAGGGTGGCAATATCCTCGCTAACATCCACTTTTTTTATTGCTAGTTTTTCAGCTAATATACGCAGTCTATGCGAATGTATAAGCAATTTAGCAGCCAATGGTATCGGCCCAAATCTATCGACCAATTCTGCTTGCATATCTATAACATCACCTTCGGTTTTTTGCAATGCAAGTCGTTTGTATATCGTAAGGCGAGAGTGTACATCGGGACAATATTCTTCTGGTAATCGAGCTGAGGTATGTAAATTAATTTCAGTACCCAAATCAAATGGTGACTCAAGATCGGGTTCCTTACCGTTTTTCAAAGCATCCATGGTTTTGTTAAGCATATCAGCATAAAGTGTAAAGCCCACTTCATGGATATTGCCAGATTGTTGTTCGCCTAAAACTTCTCCTGTTCCGCGGATTTCAAGGTCATGCATTGCAAGATAAAATCCTGCTCCTAATTCCTCCATAGCCTGTATCGCCTCAAGACGCATCTTGGCTTGACGTGTGATAGCCTCATCTCCTGGTGTTAATAAATAAGCATATGCTTGATGATGTGACCTACCCACACGACCGCGTAATTGGTGTAACTGTGCCAAACCTAACTTATCTGCACGATTTATTATTATTGTGTTAGCGGTTGGAACGTCAATGCCTGTTTCAATAATCGTGGTACATAACAACAAATTAATCCGTTGATGATAAAAGTCCTTCATAACAGCTTCAAGTTCACGCTCACTCATTTGCCCATGAGCCACACCAATCCTAGCTTCTGGCAATAACTCCTCAAGCATAGCCTTTCTGTTATGAATGGTATCAACTTCATTATGTAGAAAATAAAGTTGCCCACCGCGCTTTAATTCACGCAAAACAGCTTCGCGTATCGTACTTTTATCTTCTCGCCTAACAAATGTCTTAATGGCTAATCGTTTTTGTGGTGCTGTGGCAATAATGGACAAATCGCGTATTCCCTCAAGTGACATACTTAATGTGCGCGGTATCGGAGTTGCCGTTAGGGTCAATATGTCAACCTCAGCCCTCAAAGCCTTTAAAGCCTCTTTTTGTCTTACACCAAACCGATGTTCTTCATCAATAATAATCAAACCTAAGCTTTTAAATTTAACTTTATTTGATAAAACTTTATGTGTCCCTATAACAATATCAACGTTGCCATCCGAACAGCCATTTATTGTTTCATTTAATTCTTTTCCAGTTCGGAATCGAGAAAGTAATGCTACGTTTATAGGCCAATCAGCAAACCGATCTATAAATGTTTGAGCATGTTGTTCTGCTAGCAATGTTGTGGGACACAGAATAACAACCTGTTTATTGTTAGCGACTGCAATAAAAGCGGCTCTTAAGGCAACTTCAGTTTTACCGAAGCCTACATCACCGCACACAAGCCTATCCATGGGTTTATCGCTAGCCATATCTTCTAAAACTGAGTCTATTGCTTGTTGTTGATCAGGAGTTTCCTCAAAATCGAAGCCTTCTGAAAACTGGTGATAGTCTTCAAGTGGAATTTTGAATTTGTATCCCTCGCGCATAGCTCTTAATGCGTATAGATTAAGAAGTTCTGCAGCAGTATCTCTAACTTGTTTGGCAGCTTTTTTGCAGGCTTTTTCCCATTGACCAGAACCAAGTCTATGAAGTGGAGCACTTTCGGGATCGCTTCCAGAATAACGGGAGATTACGTGAAGATGCGAAACAGGAACATATAATTTCGTGTCACCCTCGTAGTTAATTTGTAGCATCTCAACGGTTTCCCCATTTACTTCTAGATGCACAAGTCCTTGATATCTACCAATCCCATGTTGAGCATGCACAATCGGATCGCCAACTTGAATTTCCGACAGGTCGCGAACCATTGCATCAACATCTGTGTGCTTTTCTCTTTTTCTTTTAATGTGTGGTAGGGCGGCTGTATCAGGAAATAAATCGTTTTCTGAAAGAATATGTACATCAATATCGCTTAGAGTAAACCCCTTGTTTATAGGGGCTACAACCATAGCAAAATTTGCTGTGCCACTGATGAATGAAGCTATATCAAGGTTCTGAAGAACTACGTCAACTGATAGACCTGACTCATATAATCTTTGAGACAGAATTTCTCTGCGTCCAGCAGAATCGACACAGAGGAGTACTTTAGTATTGTTAACAGATAAAAGATTTATAAGATCAGCAAAGGGCTCTGGACTTCTTTTTCGTACAGATATTTTCGGAGGCTCTTTTATAGCAATTTCAGGGGAGGCAATATCCGAAAGATGGAGTCGTTGGAATTTATTTAGCTTCTTAAAAAACTCCTCAGCTGTTAAAAATAACTCATGAGGGGCTAAAACAGGGCGTTCGCGGTCGGAATATAAAAATTTATAACGCTTTTGAGTGTCTGCATGAAACTCACTAATTTGCTTATTTATGTCACCTATAGTGAGAGTGATTGCATCAGTAGGCAAATAGTCAAAAATAGTGGCCGTTTCATCGAAAAAAAGTGGAATGTAATACTCAATCCCAGCGAAATTTATACCATTGCCCACATCGCGGTATGGTATGGCTTTTGTGGGATCGCCCTCAAACTTTTCCCTAAACTTGTTGCGGAAAGTATTTCTAGCTTGCTCATCAAAAGGATATTCTCTACCAGGTAGTAGCTGCACTTTATCAACGGATAATGCACTTCTTTGGGTGTCAACATCGAATGTGCGTATGGTTTCAATTTCATCATCAAACAAATCCAATCGATATGGAATTTGTGATCCCATAGGATATATATCGATTATTCCGCCACGTACTGAATATTCTCCCGAAGCCGTAACTTGATTTACGTGCTGATAGTTTGCGTCTGTGAGTTGTGAGATAAGTGCTTGTTCATTAATTCTATCTCCACGCTTAAATAAAAATGAATAAGCCCCTAAAAAACTAGGTGGTGATAATTTATATACAGCAGTGGTAGCTGGAATAAGAACCACATCAACTTTACTATGATGAAGTAAATTTAAAGTTTTTAAACGCTCTGAAATTAAATCCTGATGCGGAGAAAAAGTATCATATGGCAATGTTTCCCAATCTGGAAACAGCTGAACGTTTAATTCGCCATTAAAAAGTTTAATTTCGTTTAGAAGACGGTGGGCCTCTAGTGGATCCGCACAAAATATGGCAATGCACTTTTTCTGTTCACGGGCTAATTCGCTAATCCACAAGGCATCGCTAGATCCATGTAGTTTTGGAATATCAAATCGATTACCAGTTTTTAGATTTTTCGGAATCTGAATGGAATCAAAAATGTTAGAAGCGAAGGAGGCTGACACAACAGAGATAATCTATTAGAAAGCTAATAATTATAGCTTAGTATAATGTTTGTAAGATTAAATTAGACACCAATTAATATGTCAATATTCGCAATCATACCAGCTGGGGGTGTTGGTCTAAGAGCTATTAAAAATAATTTAAACACCCCAGTGGAGCATATCATCCCAAAGCAATACAAACTAATTTCAGGACTGCCTATGATTATGCATTCAGTTAAAACACTTAGTGATTGTGCAGATATTAAGTCCATACATATTGGTATATCTGATAGTGATGAATTTGCGTATGAATTGGAGTTACCAGAACATTGCCACTTGCATACTACAGGAGGGCTGAATAGGGCGGATACTGTTTTAAACACTTTGCTGGAATTGGAGTTTACGCAAGATGATTGGGTTCTTGTTCATGATGCCGCTAGACCTGCACTTAAAGCAGAGGATTTGCAAAATTTAATCAATACTTGTTTGAAAACAGGAATCGGTGGGATTCTTGCTAGTAAAGTGGGTGATACCATCAAAGGTTCTGAAGCAGGCTCTAATCTAGTTGCCAGAACTGTAGACAGATCTAATCTTTGGCAGGCTCAAACTCCTCAGATGTTTAAAGCCCTTGAATTAATTAATGCTTTGAAAGGGGCCACAGATTCAGTTACGGATGAAGCTTCGGCAATTGAGTTGTATGGAGGTACAGTCCAATTAGTTCAGGCTAGTAGGCATAATTTAAAGGTCACATGGCCAGAGGATTTTGAAATGATGGAAAGCATGTTAAAAGGTTCAGATGTAAAAGAAGGACCTGATAGGTCTGATATATCTGATAGGACCGATAAGGTGGATAGGACAGAAAGTTCGAATGGATTATATTCCATAAGAGTAGGGCAGGGGTTTGATGTTCACGCCCTCGTTGAAGGTCGACCATTAATTATAGGAGGGGTTGAAATCTCACATACCCATGGTTTGCTTGGCCATTCTGATGCTGATGTTCTTCTACATGCATTGACAGATGCACTTCTTGGGGCGGCTGCTATTGGGGATATAGGTACTTTATTTCCAGATACAGATCCAAAGTATAAAGATTCGGATAGTCGCAAGTTACTAAAAGAAGCATATGAAAAAGTTTCTTCATCAGGATGGAATGTTATAAACATTGATTCTACTATTCATGCACAAGCTCCAAAGATGAGACCACATATACCTGCCATGATAAAAAATATTGCCTCCGACCTTTTTATAAATGAGCAACAAATAAATATTAAAGCGAAAACAAATGAGGGTTTGGGATATCTTGGACGAAAAGAGGGCATAGCAGCAAACGTGTCCGTGCTGCTAGCCAAAAGATAGAGGTTTAGACAGAGTCTTTGCTTGCTAGTACGCCTGCTACGGCATTAACCACTGCCGCTATGCGTCCTACATCCTGAATTTGCTCGGTAGTGTAACCAGCTTCTTTAGCCCCTTTTATATGAGCTTTAATGCAATGGTCGCACTTGCCGATTATTGAAGCAGCTAAACCATATATTTCAAAATGACCTTTTTCGATGCCACCGCTTGTAGCATATGCATTCATGCGAAGTTTCGCTGGTATATTAGCTAACTCTTCGCTTAAATTTGCATATGGATAATAAGTGTTATTCATCCCCATAAGCGATGAAGCAGTTAAGGCACCATGTAACTCAGTCTGATCAAGCCCTTCTTTAAATAGGCTAACTAGATATTTGTCTTTCAAAGCATAGGCAGCAGATAGTGCAACACCTTTCACTTCAACTTCAGATAAGCTTGATCTAGCAATAGTCCCATCTAGGTTTAGCCTTACGTCTTTTGCCCAATCAGGGATTGCTTCTTTAAGTGTATTTAAAAATTCCATATCAACTCCTATTAAAAAGCCCGACTTATCGTCGGGCTCTCAGTAATTTCAATTAAGAAAGAGTAGCACCGCCCGCAGCTCGGTTACAACCGCACAGCTCCTCAGTTTGAAGAGCATCTAGTATGCGAAGAGTTTCCTCTGGGCTACGTCCAACGCTTAGATTATTAACAGTTACGTGCTGAATAACATTATCCGGGTCAACGATGAATGTAGCACGTAATGCAACTCCAGCATTTTTCTCGCGAACACCAAGTTGGTCTAATAAAGAACCAGTTGTGTCTGCAAATGAATAGTGACCTAGTTTGCTTAGGTCGCTATGATCACGGCGCCAAGCAAGTTTAACGAATTCATTATCCACTGAGCCACCCATAAGAACAGCATCACGGTCCTCGAAATCTTTAGCTAAATTGTTAAAACCAACGATTTCAGTAGGGCAAACGAAAGTAAAGTCTTTTGGATAGAAGTAGATAACTTTCCATTTTCCTGGGAATGAGCTTTCAGTAATCTCTTCGAAAGCACTAACGCCATCTTCGTCTGGGTTGTTAAAACCAGGTTTTACACCTGTTACTTTGAATGGGTCTAATTTATCACCAACAGTTTTCATAAATAATCTCCTTTATTTATAGGGGGAATGGGTTAATGAAATATTATCACAAAAACCATTATATATAAATTTTATTAAAAACGCAATTCTGATATAAAAAATTTATCTATCTAGGTCTTCCTTTAGACTTAAGCGTCACCCTGCACAAAAGTCCCACAGGCAGGTTTTTTAGTACTTCAAAGTTGCCATTTACTGATTTTGTTAACTTATCTACTATAGGCAGACCCAAACCAGAACCTTTTACTCCAGACCTAGCTGGATCACCCCGTTCGAAAGGTTTCATAAGACGCCATAATTCATCTGTATTCAGTCCTGGTCCGTTATCCTTAACTTCTATAATTATGTCGCTTAGTTTTCTATAACAATTCAAGGTTATGACTAAAGTTCTGTTTGGTTGTTTTGCGTACTTAATAGCATTATCGATTAGATTACCTAAAATACGATTTAGATTAACTTCAGAAATTTTTGAATATAGGTTAGGCTCAATACTGTAATAGAATTTCCCACCCACGGCATTAATCATAACTTCCTCGGCATGACAAAATAACTCAATAGCTTCAGATATATTCAAAGCATCATTATTTTCTGTTGGCAATGCATTAGAGTACTCCGAAATTTGATGCATTATTCTATCAATCTGTTTTAAATCGGTATCTATGTTATTTTTAGCTTCTTCATCAATACCAGACATTTCAACTTCTAGTCTTATACGTGTAAGAGGGGTTCTTATGTCATGTGAGAGTCCTTTTAACATAATGTCCCTATTTGAATTGATGTCTCGTAGATGATCGAGAGTGTTATTGATAGTAGTATACAAATCGATAACCTCAGGAGATCCTTTTGATGTATCTAATCTAGGAGGTGTTTTATTTGTCTTAATGGCTTTAAAAATCTCAAGTATTTTTTCTAAGGGTTGAAGAAATACCTTTGTATGCAAATAAGAGCCTAATACAGAAATTATTAAAGCAGTAATAATCCACGCAAACCAGTTTGAGATAACAACGTTTCTAAACAATATTGTTGAGATAAAAATCCAAAATTTATGGTCTTCTCCCTCAAATGGGATATCCATACTTACCCACAGCCCTTTTACTCCATTTACTTCAGGTGAAATTATTAGATTTTTATCATCAATTTTCTCTCTAAGGTCAGCTTCAATGATTCTCCATAAACGTGTGTGAGGAATTGGCTTTATAACGTCAGAATCAAATCTTTCACTAATTTCAATATCACCGAGAGTATTGAACTTGTCTATAAAGATATGCTGAAGTTCAGGCTTTACATAATTAAGTGCGTTTGCAGATAAATTGTAGGCACTCATTACCCTGTTACTTATAACTAAAGCTTTATGACCGTGCTGTCCGTAAAGAACAGCACCTAGCCAAATTAGAAGGGAAATAAGACCCGTTAAAAATAGAAATAGAAAGGCTCTTGTAAATAAGCCAAGAGAAATTTTTTTAGGATGTTTATATTCAAATTGTTCCAATGGCATTATTTAAAGCCATTTTCAGGATCGGGTACGAATACATATCCAAGACCCCAAACAGTCTGAATAAATTGTGGGTATGATGGATTAACTTCTATAAGCTTTCTAACTCTTGAAATTTGTACATCAAGACTCCTATCAAAGTTTTCGTACTCCTTACCGCGAGCCAATTCCATAAGTTTGTAACGAGAAAGAGGCTCTCTTGGGTGGCGTGCAAATACCTTAAGAATCGCAAATTCACCCGTAGTCATAGGAACGGGTTCATCGTTTTTAGTAAGGGTTCTAGTTGATAAGTTTAGTTTGAAAGGTCCAAAATTTACTACTAAATCTTCTGTACTAGGAGCTCCAGGATGCTCAAACTCTACTGTGTTTCTTCTAAGCACTGCATTAATACGTGCAAGCAATTCGCGGGGGTTAAAAGGTTTAACTATATAATCATCCGCCCCCATCTCTAAACCAATAATCCTATCAATATCTTCAGATTTTGCAGTTAGCATGATGATAGGTGTCATATCATTAGTAGCTCGTAATCTTCTACAAATAGATAAACCATCTTCACCAGGAAGCATAATATCAAGAACAATAATATTGAAATTTTCTCTCTGGCAAGCTTTAGACATCTCTTTGCCGTCTTCAACGGCAGTTACTGTATAACCTTGCTCAGTTAAATACTTTTTTAGTAGTTCTCTAAGTCTGGGATCGTCATCGACCACTAGAATTTTTTTATTAGTTGTGGAATTCCCTTGCATGTAATTTCTCGTCAAAATTTTAGAAAGTAATAAAATATTTTATGAAAAAATATGCTCATTTTAATATATGTATTTAATATCAATTGAAAATGCCGTGTCTCCAGCTAGCATTGCCCTAGACTTTAAGGGCAGTGTACATCCAGTAGAAATCAAACTTGATGCAAATCTGAGCCAGTCAGAAGCTATGATACCAGCAATTGATAGTCTTCTAAATAGGTACAAGATAGATAAAAATCAATTAGAAGGGGTGGTATTTTCTCAAGGTCCAGGTGCATTTACCGGTATAAGAGTGGCTGCTGGTATCGCTCAAGGGATTTCTCTTGGGTTGAATATACCTTTAATAGGTGTTAATTCTCTAGAATCAACTGCATTTCATTTTGCAAAAGAAATTCAAGGATTCATTTTCGTACTTAATGATGCGAGGATGGACGAAGTTTATCTTGGGGGATTTTTCGTAGACAGTGCGAAAAGACTGCATGAAGTTTTAGAACCTCTACTATTGCAAAAAGACATAGCACTACCTTATATTGATTCATTAATGGACGGTCTTAGACTTCAAATGAAGATGACTTCAGAAGCACACCATTTTAATGACTATACTCTAGTAGGTGATGCTGCTGAATATTTTCCAGACGTAAAATTCCTATATCACAAAACCTGTGCAATTGATTTAATTGAATTTGCAAAAGCATCTATTAAAAACAGTTTTACACAGTTAGGTAGAAAAAATAAAGATAATATTTTTGAGGTCCCATTGCCTATATACCTTAGGAAAAAGGTTGCATTTACTAGCTCTGAGAGAAAGAAGGGGTATGGGGGAAATCCTAAAAGTGAAACACCAGAAATTCCCCAAAATATAATGCAATACTCAAAGCTTGCTCAAAGATTTAGGGATGCTGGTGTTGTAGTGAAACCGATGGCTTTAGAGGCTATTGATGAAGTACACGAACTAGATGTAAAAGTTCATGTAACCCCCTGGTCACGAGAATCTTTTTATAGTGCTTTTTATAATGATGACTATAAGAATATAACTCTTTATAAGGATGGTAAATTGATTGGTGTAGCAGTTCAATTACTTTACCCTGAGGAATCACACCTTATGACTATCGGTATAGATAGTGCATATAGAAATAAAGGGTATGCAAAGCTTTTAATGGACCTTATGCATCTATATGCACTTGATCAAAAATTTAAATTGAAAAATGAACACTATCAACAAATCCTTGAAGTTAGGGTGACGAATAATTCTGCAATTGAGCTCTATAAAAAATATGGATATGAGCAGATAGGGTACCGTAAAGGATATTATGAGCTTCCAGATGGAACTAAAGAAGATGGAATTGTCTATGCGAAAAGAATTTAATTCGAACCAAATTCAATGGTTAAAGCAGCTAGGCGTAGACGGTCTTTGGGGACAGAATTTCAATGTTAAAGTTCATCATGAAGCACAACCCAAAGTTCAAATTGAATCGAAAGTCCCTAACTCGCAAGTCTTTGCGTCCCAAATATCTGCTGGATTACCCGTCGGACAAATTTCAGTTAAAAGATTGGGCATTGCCTCCAAGGAATCTCAAAATTTTAATTCACAATCATTTCAAGATGAAGTTGAGTCTGTACCTGAGGTTGTTTCATCTACAGAAAAGCATGCTATTGATTCAATCAAATCTCTAGACGAACTTTATTTTTGGTATATCAAAACTTATAGGGATTGGGGCTATGCGGAAGATGAGCATGACCTAATTAAAACTGTACCTAAGGACTTAACTAATGTAAAACTTATGGTTTTTGAGGAGAGTCCGTCAATGGAGGATATATTAGTAAGTACTCAGTTCGTTGGAAAGCCAGGGACTCTTTTAAAAAATATGCTTTCTCAACTTAGCTTAAGCTTAGATGAGATTTATACAACTTCAGTGTACAAAACTGATATGACGGCACCAGATGAAGAGAGTAGAGATTTACTGGTCATAGAAGCATTTAAAAAAGAGATCGAGTTAGTAGATCCGCAAGTTATATGGTGTTTTGATAGATCAGTATTATTTAAATTTTTGAATAATAAAAAAATCACTATAGATCAGGTTCGATTTAATTTATCTTTAAACAACAAATATTATCCAATAATATGTAGTTTAAACCCACGCATCTTAATTTCTAATCCAGTTCAGAAAAAGGATGCTTGGAGGGGTTTAAACTTAATTGCACAGGAACTTCAAAACAATCATTTATGAATTTTTTTGAGTAAGTCGTCCATGGCTTCTAGAGCCAATCTCATCAAAAGCTTCTTTATATTTTCTACTATTGTGTTTGTATAGCAAAATAAGAAAGAACATCGACGCAGAGACTGTAATTCCAAAAATCCAGATAATTTTGTAGATATCCAACCCTGAGTGAACAAGCCATCCATATATACCAACAAATAGCAGAATATTTAATTGCTCATTAAAATTTTGCACTGCAATCGAATGACCAGCAGATAATAAAACATGCCCTCTATGTTGAAGAATTGCATTCATAGGTACAACAAAGAATCCTGAAAGTCCGCCAATAAAAATAAGCACTAAATATACGGCCCATAATTGTTTTACAAAGATTAAACAGATGGTGACCAAGCCCATCGCAACGCCCACAGGAAGTACATTAAATGCTTTTTTTAGAGGCACTTTGCCAGCTATACCAGCACCTAAAACTGTACCTATGGAGGCAATACCCATCAAAAAAGCAGATTCAGATGTGTCATAACCTAAATGAACCTCGCCCCATTTGATAATTACTAATTGAACAACAGCACCTGCACCCCAAAACAATGTAGTAACCGCCATAGAAACTTGTCCTACTTTGTCCTTCCATAAAATACCGACATAGGAACTAAAAACTTTAATTAGAGTGAAAGGATTTTTAGGCTGTTTTGGATAAATGTATTTAGTTCGAGGAATAAACAGATTGCATACTGAAGCTGATATGTATACTAAACCAATAATTAGGATGGCAATCATGGCTGGGTATTGTTGGAAATTTTGAAAAATCCAAAACTGCAATGCCCAATTTACAAATTTATGATTAATTAAAAAACCGCCAAGTACAAAACCTAAAATAATCGAAAGTACTGTTAGGCCTTCCATCCAGCTATTTCCGCGGACTAGGAATTTGGGATGTAAAAGTTCAGTTACTAAACCATATTTTGCTGGAGAATATGCAGCGGCTCCGACACCAACCAGTCCATATGCTACAGTAATCATAAGAGGCTGGGTGTGCTCGGAACCAGTTCCAAAAAAGCCAACAGCAAACATAGTAAGACAGCCTAGAATCTTAATGCCGTTTGTCACGAACATAACTCTACCTTTGGGGTATGTATCAGCTACAGCACCTATATGTGCAGCCAATACTACATATGAAGCCGCAAAAGCCCATTTCAAAGCAGAATCGAGCCATTTAGGTCCAGAAATTTCATGAATAAGTTCTATAGCGGCTATAAAAAGAGCATTATCGGCTAATGAGGACAATGCTTGAGCTAATAAAAGGGTGTAGAAGCCTTTTCTCACGGGTAATACCTACGGGGATTTGAACGCAAAATATTATAGAAGTTTTAAATATCTTTTTTTAAGTAAAATTCTAATAATAATAAATCATATTGAAGTAATCCCGTGAGATTAACACATATTAAACTTTCAGGTTTCAAATCTTTTGTAGAAACTACAGACATTGCCATCCCTAGTAATTTAGTTGGTGTCGTTGGACCTAACGGATGCGGAAAATCAAATATTATCGATGCGGTTAGATGGGTTTTAGGTGAGAGCAAAGCCTCAGAACTTCGGGGCGAGTCTATGCAGGATGTTATTTTTAATGGCTCTACTAATCGTAAGCCAGCAGGGCGATGTTCTGTTGAATTAGTGTTTGACAATGCGGACGGACGCCTGCAAGGGCAATGGAGTTCATACACTGAAATTTCAATAAAACGTGTATTAACACGTGATGGTTCGAGTAGTTACTTTATCAATAATCAAAATGTTAGACGTAAAGATGTATATGATGTTTTTCTAGGCACAGGTCTAGGTTCAAGGGGGTATGCGATTATTGGTCAGGGTATGATTAATCGCATTATTGAGGCAAAACCTGAAGAGATGCGAGTTTATCTTGAGGAAGTTGCTGGTGTTTCTAGATATAAAGAAAGAAGAAGGGAAACTGAAAATCGTTTATCAGACACTCACGAAAACTTACAAAGGGTAGAAGACATCGAGTCCGAACTTGATAAACAAATTGATAAATTAAATGTTCAATCTGAGGTGGCTTCAAAATACAACCTTCTAACCTCAGAAGCTCAAAAAATGGAGCATGTCTTTTGGTTTCTAAAAGAAGCAAATGCATTAAGTGAACAGGTTTCTATAAAAGAAAAATTAGCAAGTAGTTCCACAGAACTTGAGAAGCTAATGTCTAATATACAGAATATAGAACTCGAAGTAGAGAATAAACGCTTGGCTTATCAGTCTATAAGTGACAGTTTAAGAGAGGTCCAAGGCGAATTCTATGAGGCTAATAATACCGTTACTAAACTTGAAGCGGAAAGTAAGCACCTAACAGATGCCAAAGTTCGACTTAATGATCAAAATAAACAAATTGAAGAAAAACTTAAGCAGTGGAATGATCAAGTTAGTTTTTTAGAAAGTGAACTAAACAAAATTTCCCAAGAAATCATAAGTAAAAAAGATTTAGTAGAAGAAAAAAAGAAATCGGAAATTTCGCTTTCAGCTGGATTGCCTGAACTAGAGAGCATTGCCCACAAATCATCTAAAAGTAAGGATGTACAAAGATCTGAGATAGGTAAACAGGAACAAAAAATAGCCATAATTAGACAAAAAATACAAGACTTAGATCGCAACAAAAGTAGATTATCTTCGAAATTAGAATCTCTTAAAAAAGAGAAAACTAATCTAGAAATTCCACAATCCGATGGGTCAGTACAGCTTGAAGAGCAAATAAATACCCTAAAAACAAAATATAAAAAATTCGAAACTGAGTACTTTGATTTGGAAGAGTCTTTAGCTTCAGCTGCTACTAAAGTTAACGATACTAGAACACAGGCTGATGAGGATTTAAAAGTATATTCGCAAAATAGTGCAAAGTTACAAGCTCTAAAAAACCTCCAAAATGAAATTCAATCAAAAGGTGCTCTTGAAGCTTGGCTTAGAAAAAATAATCTTTCTAATTCTAAACGTTTATGGCAGGACTTACATATAGAGCCTGGTTGGGAGGTTGCTCTAGAGTCGGTTCTTAGAGAGAGACTGGTAGGAGTTGAAGTTGAAAATCTAGACGATGTAAAGCAGTATTTAGCTAGTAAACCGCCTGCAAGATTTAGTTTTTATAAAAAATGTAAAGAGTTTACGGAAATAAAAAACAATAATTTTGTATCTTTATTTTCAAAACTAAAAGTATATGATCAAGATTTAAAAAATTCACTTAGTAGATGGCTTGATGGTGTCTATGTTATAGAGAATCTAGATTTGTTTGATGCTGAAATTCTTAAACTTAATGTAGGGGAGAACTTAGTTAGTAAAAACGGTCATATTGTTGACCCTACTGGTGTTTTGCTATATGCCCCTGAAAATGAGCAGGCAGGTATACTTGCAAGACAACAGGAAATCGAGAATCTGGAAAAACTTGTTAAAGCTCTTAAATTGCAATCCGATCAGTCTCATGAGAAATTAGAAGAGTATTTAGGGGAATCGAAGAAATTTCAAAATTTATTAAACGAGTCTCGAACTGAGTTGACTAAATTAACAAATCAAATACATGGGCTCGAGATTAATCTCAACACTCAGAAAAGCAAACTCGAACAAGCATTAATGATGAATGAGCGTTTGGATAGAGAGTTAAATGAAGCACAAACGCAAATAAACGAAGTTGAGAAATCACTTGTATCTCATGAGTCGAATCTTGAAAATGACGAACAAGTTCTCACCAAATTAAAAGATAAATTTAGAGAGCTTCAAAATGAAAGTGCTCAAAAATACGACGAGTACAACGTTTTGATGAAAAAAGTTCAAACGGTAAGATCGGAAATACGTGAGGCAAATTTAATTATTAGCTCATTAGAAACAAGAAAGACTGAGCTTGAGAGAAATAAGGGCATTGCCACCAAACAAATTGAAAGCCTAACTATTGAAAAAGAAAGATTAAACAATGATTTGCTTGGGTTTGATGAAGGGGCTTGTGAAAGTGCACTACAAGAAGCTTTAGGTCTTAGAGAGCAAAAGTCTAAGCATCTCAATGAAATTAAAATTTCACTTGATAATGTGGCATTTGAACTAAAAGCTACGGACGAAAATAGACTTAGAATATCGCATCAAATTGACCCTTTGCGTGAGACCATCACAAAATTGCAGTTGAGTGAACAAGCGGCTCGCATTCAAGCTCAGCAATTTTCTGAAAAATTAGAAGAAGCTCAAGTGGATAGAGCTCAGTTGAAAAACGAATTAACAGAGCTTTCTGCGGAATGGGGTAAAGTAACTTGGCTCCAAGCACAAATTGGAAATAGGCATAAACAGATTGAGGCACTTGGTGCGGTGAATCTTGCGGCTTTAGAGGAGTTAGAACAAGCTAAGGAAAGAAAACTATTTCTTGTTAAACAAATTGATGATTTACAGGAAGCTATTGATACCCTAGAGGAAGCTATAAATAAAATTGATGCAGAAACTCGTGAATTATTATCCGATACATTTGAGCAGGCAAATAGTCATTTTGCAGATATGTTTCCTAAGTTATTCGGTGGTGGCGAAGCTAAACTTCGAATGATTGGGGATCAGATTTTAAGCTCGGGGATTGAGGTTATGGCACATCCTCCAGGAAAAAGAAATACTTCAATCCATTTACTGTCTGGAGGTGAGAAAGCTCTTACAGCCATAGCTTTGGTATTTGCTTTGTTTAAGCTAAACCCTGCTCCATTTTGCTTACTTGATGAGGTTGATGCCCCGTTGGATGACGCTAATACAGAGCGTTACGCAGATTTGGTATCTGAAATGAGCAAGGATATTCAGTTTGTATTTATATCGCATAATAAGATTGCAATGCAGATGGCACACCAGTTAATTGGTGTAACACAGCAAGAACAAGGTGTATCCCGAATTGTGGCTGTAGATATTGATTCTGCTGTAAAATTGGTTGATAGTTAAGTTTAAAGACCGAGGCCTTTAAGTTATGTCCAATATGCAGATCGGCATTTTGTTATTAGGAGCTTTTGCAGTTCTTATTGTTTTAGTCTACAACTGGTGGCAGGAAAAAAAGATTGAAAAGCGTATTACTGAGCAATTTCCAAATACTAGCCAGGACCCACTATTAGGTTCAGATCCGAACCTCGGTATTCATAACACCATTAACCCACGTTCTGCTGAGCCTTCAATTATAGTAAGTTCTATATCATCCTCACGTCAGGAACATGATGATGAATCTATTGATCATATAAGTGAAGCGGTTTTTGATATAAATTTTCCGAATGCCATTAGTGGTAGCAAATTACTGAATCATATACGTGATATGAAATTGGTTTTTAGTAAGCCGATTAGGTTTTTTGCACAGACTCACGATAATTATCATAGATCTTCTATTAAATCTGATGAGTCATATAGTTCATTGCAACTAGCTGTTGTATTGGCAAATAGGAGTGGTCCGCTCACCTCGGAAGAGTGGGATGCAGCTTATTCTTATGCGGATAATGTGGCAAATGCTTTTGATGGAAGCATTGAGTACAAACCCAAAGAGCAAATACTAAAACTTGCTCAGGATTTCGATGTAATTTGCATGGAGCTAGATGCACGTGTAGGCGTTAAGTTAATTCTAAATGGTTCTCAGCCAGTTAAAGCGGTTATAGAAATTGCGGAGAGGCTTGGCTATAGAGAGTTTGGCTTAGGTCATGTAATGTTTGATGATAATCATAATGTTCTATTTCACCTTATGCTTCAAGGGGAGTATAGTGCCCAAGTTCGTTCTGCTGGCATAGAGTATGTAGAACTAATCATAGATGTACCTAACAGCAAACCTATAGATAATCCATTTTCCAATTTATGTGACCATGCATTTAAATTGGCCCAAGCTTTGGATGCAAGAGTTGTAGACGATAATGATAAGCCTTTAACTCCTAATGATCCAGTTATTCCTCAAATTGATGCTCAATTACTTCAGGTCTACCAGGAACTAGCTCAAAACGGATTTCCAGCAGGATCAGAGCGTGCGCGTAGGGTTTATCATTAATTATGTCTGAAGGTGATTTTTCAGATTACGAGGCACTCAAATCTTTAATATCTGTTCACGATAAAGCTTACTACATCGACGATAATCCACAGATTTCAGATGAAGAATATGATGGGTTGATGCGTAAGCTTTTGGATTATGAACAAGCCCATCCTGAGTGGGTTACTTCAGATTCTCCATCCCAAAGAGTTGGAGGAGTTGCTCTTAAAATTTTTAACTCAGTCAGACATGCAGTCCCTATGCTTTCTTTGGGTAATGTTTTCAATCCAGAGGAACTAACTGCTTTTTATAATCGCATGGTTGAAGCTGTGGGCTCTGACGACTTTGAGTTTAATTGTGAACCGAAATTTGACGGTTTGGCTATAAGCATTCGCTATGAAAATGGTGTTTTAAAAACAGCATCCACGCGAGGAGATGGACTAACTGGTGAGGATGTTACTGCACAAGTAAGTACTATTAGAACGGTTCCTTTAAAGTTAAATGTGCCGAGCAAAGAGGCATTGCCAAAGATAATTGAAGTCAGAGGTGAAGCCTTAATGCTTCGAAGCGACTTTGATAATCTAGTGAAGCGACAGGAGGAGGAAGGGCTACAAACCTTCGCAAATCCTAGAAATGCTGCAGCTGGTAGCCTACGTCAATTGGACCCAAAAATTACCGCAAAAAGAAAGCTTAGATTTTACGCATATGGGTTGGGGGAATTTAAATCTTTAGGTTCAGAGGAACCTAAATCACAAAGTCAGCTTTTAGATTATTTGTCAGAGCTTGGATTTGCTGTCACCGAATATAGATCTGTAAAAAAGGGACTTGACGGGCTTTTAAATTTTTTTGAACACATTAAAGCTAAAAGAGACACACTGCCATTTGATATAGATGGAGTTGTATACAAAGTTGATTCATTTGAGCTTCAACAGAAAATAGGTTTTGTTTCTAAGGCTCCACGTTTTGCAATTGCACATAAATTTGCAGCAGAGCAAATGCAAACCAAACTTTTAGACATTGAAGTTCAAGTGGGTCGGACTGGAGCGTTGACACCAGTTGCAAGATTAGAACCAGTGTTTGTCGGTGGTGTTACTGTTAGAAAAGCTACTCTTCATAATGAAGATGAAATAGAGCGAAAAAATCTTATGATAGGTGATACAGTTATCGTAAGAAGGGCTGGTGATGTTATTCCCGAAGTTTTAGAGTCTGTTATTGATCTGCGTCCTGAAGATGCTGTTAAATTTGTTATGCCTACAATCTGTCCCGTGTGTGGTTCAGCAGTTGAAAAGCCTGAGGGAGAGGCTGTTGCTCGATGTACAGGCGGACTTGTTTGCGGTGCTCAAATTACACAAGGTATTATTCATGCGGTATCCCGAAAAGCCTTAAATATAGAGGGTTTGGGTGATAAACATATCCAAAAGCTCGTGAGTACTGAAAAAATCAAAAGGCTTGATGATCTCTTTAAACTAACTGTAGATGACTTAAATATACTCGGTCGTAATGCAGAAGATTCAAAACTTGAGGTTTTAGCCCCTACTTTACATGCACGCATTCAAGCTAGTAAATCAACTACTTTAAGTAGATTTTTATTTGCATTAGGTATTCGTCATGTCGGCGAAACAACAGCTAGGGATCTTGCTAAGTATTTTGGTGATTTATATTCTATTATGCAGGCAAGTACCGAAGAATTAGTTTCTGTACCAAATGTGGGTGAAGTGATGGCTACATCGATTCATACATTTTTCAATGAACCTCATAATCGAGAAGTTATATCTAATCTACTTGAACTTGGATTCGTTTTGAATGCTGAAGAGGAAGCGATTCAAATAAATCCCGCAATTGCAGGTCACAGTTTTGTGGTAACCGGCACACTTGAAAACTGGAAAAGGGATGAAATCTCGCAAGTTATAATTTCTTCGGGAGGTCGGATTAATTCATCAGTCTCAAAGAAAACTGATTATCTTTTGATGGGGGCAGAGCCTGGCGATAGCAAGGTTAAAAAGGCTCAAGAAGTAGGAACCAAGATACTATCCGAAGCTGAATTTATACAGATGCTTGAGCAAAAATAAAGGCCCATGTTAGGGCCTTATTATTATTTAAGATTAGTTTTAATCTTAGCTTTCTTTTTAAGTTCTTCTGTATATTTGTTAACTTTTTCTAGAGATAAAGCATTAACGATTTCTCTTTTAGAAGCTTCAAAAGATGGTAAAGGTGTAGGGCGGATATCATCTACAAGAATTAAGTGATAGCCGAAATCAGATTTCACTGGCTCTGTAAGAACACCAATCTTAGCTTCCTCTACAGCTTTAGCAAATTGAGGAACAAAGTTACTAGAAGGATGCCATCCTAACACGCCACCGCCGCTTGCTGTGCCTTGGTCAATTGATTCTTTTTTAGCAGTTTCGGCAAAGTCAATTTTTTTATCAACTAGTTGTTGATATAGTTCTTTTGCACGGTCTTCGTCTTTAACTAGGATATGACGAACGTTGTATTGTTTTACATCACCTAAAGCTTTAATTTGAGAGTCGTATAGTTTTTTGATTTCTTCTTCTTTAACTGGATTTTTTTCAATATATTTAGAAAGCAATGCAGTAGTTAAAATTTGTTCGCGACTAAACTCAATTTGTTTTGCAACTTGTGGATCCTGATCAATTTTTTGCTTTTTAGCTTCTTGAATTAGAACTTCTCTAGTCACTAAATCTTCTAGTATGCCTTTCTTTTGCTCAGCTGTAATTTGAGCGTCTTTAAAGATAGCTTTAGTAACCTCTTCAAATTCTTGATTTGTAATATTCACCCCGTTAACGGTAGCCACGTTTTGTGCGTAAACAGGCAATGCAAGTAAAGAGGCAACCAGTAAAATTTTTTTCATTTAATAATTTCCTTTATTTAAATAATGTTAGGTGGAAACTTCTGTACGTATAGCTAATGCGTGTATGGGGTCTGGAATAATATCCTTAACCGCATCTAGTACTAGTCGCTGCTGTTCAACCCTACTTAAATCAGCGAATAATGGGCTAGCTATTTGTACTCGAAAATGGCTTAAACCATTATTATATGCTTTATGACCATTATGTAAGTGCGATTCATTGAAAATTTCTAATTCAGTTGGATTCAAACTTTGAAGTCTCTGTCTGAGCATTTCTTCATGTTTTTTACTATCAGGAATCATGATTTTTGTTCTCCTCAGAAATAACGGTCATATGTTTACCAAGCCATAAACTTTGGCCAACCGCAAACACCAAAGTAAGAACAGTTATACCGAACACTTTAAAGCTAGCCCACTGATCTGTAGTAAAGCCACCCCAAAATGCTACGTATAAGTTGGCAATACCTACGAGAGCAAAAAACAATATCCATCCAACAGTCATTTTAGTCCAGGCTTGTTCAGGCATACTGATTTGCTTAGAAATCAATGTTTTTAGAAAATTCCTTTTAAACAACAAACCTATTAAAAGAATTGAAGCAAAACACCAAGTTAATACGGTTGGTTTCCACTTAATAAATGTCTCATCATGAAGCAGAATAGTAGCTCCTCCAAATACAACAATAATTATTAAATTTATCCAGTGAATAGTTTCAACAGGTTTTTTTGTGTAATAGAGATAGAGGATTAGTGCGATGGATGCAGCAATAGCAACACCAGTAGCAACATAAATATCGTAAATTTTGAGTGCAATAAAAAATAGCAATAAAGGTAAAAAATCTGATAGTATCTTTTTCATGTGGTTAGGTGTAATCCCTAATGACTAATGGGAGTATATAAATATACTAAATATTAAGTATAGATATTTACTTACTCTTCACATTTTATTAAACCAATCTTTTTTTCCCATTTTATTTTCGGAGATTAATTATGAAAAGATTTGCATTATTTGCATTAAACGCAGTTCCTATGATGGCCCTTGTTAGTGCGGTATGGGCTCAACAGCAGATTAGAATCGGTGTTTCTGTTTCTGCCACAGGTCCTGCAGCCTCGTTGGGGATTCCGGAGAAAAACACCGTAGAAGTACTGGAAAAAGAATTTAGCGGTATTCCAGTCGAGTATTTTGTATACGATGACACTGGAGATACTGCAACTGCAGTGCGCAATATGCGTAAGTTAATCTCCGAAAACAAAATAGATGCTATGATAGGCAGTTCAATCACCGCACCAACTCTTGCTATGATTGATGTTGCTGCTGAAACTAAAACTCCATTAGTCAGTATGGTAGGGAATAATGTAGTTGTAGTCCCTGTCGAAGGACCTAAGGTTTGGTCCTTTAAAACCTCACCAAATGATGCCTCTATGGCTACAGCTCTTAGAGCTGCTATGAAAAAGCAAGGCATTAAAACATTGGCCTTTATTGGTTTTGCTGATGCTTATGGTCAGGGTTGGCTTGAGCAGATTAAAATTGCACTTAAAGAAACAGATATAAAAATCGTAGCCGAAGAGAGTTATGCACGTAATGATACAAGCGTAACTGGGCAGGTTCTTAAGATTGTTTCTAAAAAGCCAGATGCCGTATTAGTGGCTACGGCGGGTACTCCAGGAGCATTGCCAACTAGAGAACTTAGGACTCGTGGTTTTACAGGTCAGATTTACCATACACATGGATCAGCTAATATCGATTTTCTCAGAGTGTGTGGAAAAGCTTGCGACGGTGTAATTTTACCAGCTGGACCTGTTCTTGTAGGTGATCAACTTGAGGATTCACATCCATCTAAAGGTATCAGCGAAGAGTACAAAAAACTTTACGAGGCTAAATTTGGTGCTGGATCTATGAGTACATTTGGAGCTCATATGTTTGATGCTGATTTAGTACTCAAAACATCTATGAAAAAGGTTCTTGATGCTGGAATCAAGCCAGGGTCTGAGGAATTTCGAAAGGCCTTAAGAGATGCTATGGAGACTTCTAAGGAGGTTATAGGCACTCAGGGCGTTTATAACATGACCAAAGACGACCACACTGGCTTAGATGAAAGGTCACGAGTATTAGTTAAAATCGAAAATAATAAATGGGTATACCAACCTGAACTTTTAAAGTAAAAGGATAATAAATGAAAATAAAAAAATATATCTCTGCCGTCGCTTTGATGGCGGCTTCTACTTCAATTCTTGCTCAGGAAGTTATTAATATTGGGGTTACTGTTCCACAAACTGGACCAGCTGCGTCGCTTGGAATTCCTCAAAAAAATACTCTTGAAGTTTTATATAAAGAAATAGATGGCATACCAGTTAAGTTTACGTTTTTAGATGATGGAGGTGAAACTTCAGCTGCCGTTCGAAATATGCGAAAACTGATATCAGAAAATAAAATTGATATTATGCTTGGTAGCTTAGTAACCGCTCCTACGCTAGCTATGACTGAAGTAGCCCATGAAACTAAAACTCCTTTGATTGGATTCACAGGAAATAAAAATACTGTAGTTCCAATGGACGAAAATAAAAAATGGGTTTTCGAAGCCGCTCAGACTGATGAAATTATGGCTAAAGCCATTTTTGATGCCATTAAAAAGCAAAACGTCAAAACACTAGCAATTATTGGATTTAATGATGCCTATGGTCAATTATGGGCTAGAGAAATGGAAGGTGTTCTTAAAGATACTGACATCAAAATAGTAGCTAATGAGAGTTTTGCCCGTAAGGACACTAGTGTATCTGGTCAAGTATTAAAAATAATTTCTAAAAATCCAGATGCGGTTTTAGTTGCGACATCGGGGACGCCAGGGGCATTGCCAACTAGAGAACTCAGAAATAGAGGGTTTAAGGGAATTATTTATCATACACATGGTTCTGCAAATGGAGACTTCCTAAGAGTATGTGCGACTGCTTGTGAGGGTGTGATTCTTCCTATAGGTCCAGTTGTAATTGCGGATCAAATTGAAGATTCTAATCCAACCAAAGCAGTGGCACTTTCTTATAAAGAACCATATGAGAAAAAATTCGGAGAAGGTTCGGCTAATGCTTTTGGTGCTTATATTTATGATGCATCTTTGTTGGCGAAAGCAGGAATTAGCGAAGTTCTTAAAAAGGGTTTAAAACCAGGAAGCGAGGAATTTAGAGTTGCTTTAAGAGAAGCATTAGAAAATGTGAAAGAAGTAGTTACTACTCAAAGCGTTTTCAATATGACTCCAGAAAATCACTCTGGTATAGATGATAGATCTAGAGTGTTGGTTGAAATTAAAGATAAGAAATGGGTGTATAGACCTGATCTTCTTAAATAGGGACTTAGATGAATTTATATAAGAGTATTATAAAGTCCCTAATTGGGACTGCATTGGTTGCATGTGCGAGCATAAGTGATGCTCAGGATGCAATTAATATTGGAGTTACTGTTTCAGCAACTGGACCCGCCGCATCTCTTGGTATTCCTCAAAAAAATACAGTAGAAATTTTGAAAAAAGAAATTAAGGGAGTGCCTGTTAATTACATCGTTTTGGATGATGCGGGTGATACTTCTACTGCTGTTAAAAATATGCGCAAACTTATTTCCGAAAATCATATTGATGCCATTATTGGTAGTTCGGTAACTGCTGCTTCATTAGCGATGGTTGAAGTTGCCGCAGAGACTAAAACTCCTATGATTAGCATGAACGGGAATATTGTGGTAGTTACTCCTCAAGAGGGTGCTAAAAAGTGGGCATTCAAAACTGCCCAAAACGATGCATTAATGGCTCAGGCACTTAAAACTGCCATGCTAAAACTTAATGTAAAAAAACTAGCTATCATAGGTTTTGCTGATGCTTATGGTGAGAGTTGGGCAAAGGAGATGAAAGCTGCTCTGAAGGATTCTGGTATTGATGTAGTTGCCATTGAAAGTTTTGCACGCAAAGATACTAGTGTTACTGGTCAAGTTTTAAAAATTCTCTCATCTAAACCTGATGCAGTATTAGTTGCGACATCGGGGACTCCTGGGGCATTGCCAAATAGAGAATTAAGATCAAGAGGCTTTCAGGGGCTTATTTTCCATACACACGGATCTGGAAATGGGGATTTTTTAAGAGTTTGTGCCACTGCTTGCGATGACGTGATTCTTCCTATAGGTCCAGTTGTTGTTGCAGAGCAGTTAGACGATGATCATCCTTCCAAAAAAATAGGACTTGAATATAGAAAACTATATGATGCTAAATTTGGAGAGGGTGCTACTAATGCTTTTGGGGCATTCTTATATGATGCTACTTTACTTGTAGAGTCGTCAGTTACTAAAGTGCTTGAAGTAGGTCTCAAACCAGGTACCGAGGAATTTCGAGTGGCTTTACGCGATGCACTCGAGCAGTCTAATAATGTAGTTGCATCTCAAGGTGTATTTAATATGACTCCTGAGGATCACACTGGTTTAGATGAACGATCGAGAGTTATCGTTAAAGTTAAAGATGGAAAGTGGGTGTTACAACCTGACCTTCTTAAGTAAGTTGTAATTTAAGCGTACGGTTGTTTTTACGCAGATGGCTTATATAAGCACCCAAAGTGTTACACCTTAGGGCATTAACTAATTTAATGTTCTAGGGGTACCTATACTTTCTAGCTTTTTATCCCAATTTATACAGCAAAAAGGTAGGTTAATAAGCCTAAATTGTTACAATCGTAAGTCAATCTAAAAAATTTGAGAGATATCCATGGATTGGATGATAGCCAAAATATTGCTCCAAGATGGTCTTGTTACGGGTGTGATTTATGCATTAATGGCGGTGTCATTGGTGCTGGTTTTTGCTGTTACACGCGTTATTTTGATTTGCCAGGGCGAGTTTGTGTCTTATGGTGCTTTAAGTTTTGCTCTTATGGCTAACGGTCAAACACCTGGAACAATTTATTTATTGCCAGTTTTGGGCGTCATTATATTTATAAAGGAAGCTGTTAATAGGTTTAGGGGACGGCATGGTATGTCGTTGCCATGGGCAGCTTTGTATTTTCTAATTATTCCATTTGTCGTGATGTTCGGAGTTCCGATTATTCTTCAGACGGAACCGAACTTATGGATTAAAGCACTTCTTGCACTTGTAATTGTAGTTCCGCTAGGTCCTATGATTTACAGACTTGTATTTGAGCCTGTTGCTTCTTATAGTGTTTTAAATTTACTTATCATATCTATTGCTTTGCATTTTGCCATGGTTGGTACTGGTCTTATTATCTTCGGTGCCGAAGGCTGGCTTGTGCAGGAGCCGTTCTTTGATGGTGAAGTAGAAATTTTTGGGCTTCCTTGGAAGTATCAAAAACTTTTTGTTATTGGGCTTACTTTCCTTACTATTATTGGGCTATGGCTATTATTTGGACAAACCCTAGTCGGTAAGGCATTGCGAGCTACTGCAGTTAATCGTAGAGGAGCTCAACTTGTAGGCATTTCCACTTCCATATCAGGACATACCACTTTTTTGCTGTCAGCTTTTGTAGGTGCTCTGGCTGGAATTATGCTCGTTTCATTTATACAAATTACTTATGAGACAGGATTTATAATTGGCTTAAAAGGGTTTGTAGGAGCCATTATTGGAGGTTTAGTAAGTTACCCTATTGCTGCTATAAGTGCAATTGGTGTTGCGATTATTGAATCCTTCACGACATTCTGGGCTTCCGACTACAAAGAAGTTATTGTGTTTACGTTAATTCTGCCTGTTTTACTCATTCGTTCTCTGACTACTACACATCATGAGGAGGACGAGTAATGTATAGAATTTTCGTTGCTATATTTGCCATCGTTTTGGTAGTTATGCCATTGGTACCAGCTACACCTGAGTTTTGGATTAATCAGCTTAATACCATAGGAATTTCGTCTCTCGTAGCATTAGGCCTAATTATTCTTACTGGGATAGGTGGTATGACTTCATTTGGTCAGGCTGCTTTTATGGGTATTGGTGCTTATACTTCCGCTTATCTTTGTACGGCCTTGGGTTTATCTCCATGGATAGGTCTTCTTTGCGGGCTTTTGCTTGCTAGTTTAATAGCCTTTATTTTGGGCCAACTTACACTTAGGCTCTCTGGTCATTTTTTAGGTTTAAGTACTATTGCACTTAGCTTAGTTTTCTTTTACCTCTTTGGCAATATGGAATTTCTAGGCCGCCACGATGGTATACCTGGCATTCAGCCTATTTCGATATTTGGTTTTAGCTTCATGAAAGCTAGGCAGATGTTTTATCTGATTTGGTTTTGTGTGTTTGCAGGGATTCTTCTAAGTATTAATCTATTAAATTCAAGAAATGGTAGAGCGATTTGTTCCTTAAAGCATGGTGCATCCATGGCCGAATCTTTTGGTATCAATACGCAAAAATATAGAATGGTAGCATTCGTATATGCCGCATTTTTCGCTGCTTTAGCTGGATGGTTATATGCCCATGAGCAAAGGGCGATAAGTCCTAGTGCTTTTAGTTTGAATTACGGCATTGAATATTTGTTTATGGCAGTAATTGGTGGATCTGTAAGTATTTGGGGTGCAGTAGTCGGGGCAGCTCTTGTAATCATTTTGCGAGATCAAATTCAAGCCTATGCTCCATTATTTGTGGATGAAAGAGTAAATGTAGAAATTATCGTTTTTGGTGTGATGATGATTTTAATTTTACATTTTGCTCGTGGTGGTTTATGGCCAATTATGCTTGAAAAGTTTTACCGCCTATTAGGTCAAAAATCTGTTCCATCTCATGAATTAGAAATTAAGCCCGATACACAAGAGCTTCACAAAAGAGAAAAACCTCCTGAGGGTGAGGTCATTCTTGAAGCTCAGAATTTGCGTAAAACTTTTGGGGGATTAGTAGCAGTAAACAATGTGAGCTTTAAAGTTAGGTCTGGCGAAATTATTGGTTTAATCGGACCTAATGGAGCAGGTAAAAGTACAACATTTAACTTGATTACAGGTGTATTGCCACTAACTTCAGGTAAAGTAATTTTCAGAGGTCGTGATATAACTGGGGCTTCAGCCCGTAAGATTGCCACTCTTGGGATTGGTCGTACTTTCCAACATGTGCAATTATTGCCAGGTATGTCCGTACTTGAAAATGTTGCCTTGGGTGCACACTTGAGGGCGCCTTCCACTATTTTGAGTAGTATCTTTCATACCGAGCGTCGCAAAGAATCTCAACTTTTGCAGGAAGCAAAATTTCAATGTGAGCGTGTTGGCTTAGGCGATTACCTTCATGAGCAAGCTGGAAGCTTACCTTTAGGCAAACAACGTATAGTTGAAATTGCTAGAGCTCTTGCATTAGATCCTTCTCTTTTATTACTCGATGAAGTTGCTGCTGGTTTACGTTATATGGAAAAACAGCAATTATCTAAAGTACTTTCAGACCTTAGAGATGAGGGAGTTAGCATACTGCTTGTTGAGCATGATATGGATTTTGTTATGAATCTTACAACTAATCTTGTGGTCATGGACTTCGGTACGAAAATTGCAGAAGGAACTCCTGAGGAGATTCAGACAAATCCAGCCGTTGTTCAAGCATATTTAGGAGTTAATGACGATGTGTAATTTGCTTGAGATTAGAGACCTTTCTACATCCTATGGAAAAGTCAATGCTTTAAATAAAATTGAACTTGGGCTTGATGAGGGTCAGGTAGTTTCCGTAATCGGGGCTAATGGTGCGGGTAAATCTACACTTTTGAATACGATAATGGGCCTATTGCCAAATAATGGTAGAAGCGAAGGGCGAATTATTTATAAAAGAGAAGATATTTCTCAGGATAAGATCGAACACCGTATGTTGGCTGGCATTAGTTTGGTGCCTGAAAAGCGGGAGCTATTTGCAAGCATGGAAGTTGAGGATAATCTGCTTTTAGGCGGATTTCGCAGATTTCTAAAGCGTGATCCTGAATTCAAGAGATCGTTAGAGCGGATTTATGAGTTATTTCCCAGACTCAAAGAACGTCGTAAGCAACTAGCTGGTACTCTTTCAGGAGGCGAACGTCAAATGCTTGCAGTAGGACGTGCACTTATGTCCAATCCAACTTTGCTCATGCTCGACGAGCCATCTCTTGGTTTAGCTCCACTTGTAGTTCGTGAAGTTTTTGAGATTATAAAAAGACTCAAGTCTATGGGCGTTTCTATACTTTTGGTTGAGCAAAATGCACGTTCAGCCTTAAAAGTGTCTGACTATGCTTATGTACTCGAAATGGGAGAAGTTAGCCATCGCGGACCTAGCAACGAACTTCTGAACGACCCTAAAGTAATTGAAAGCTATTTAGGATTTGGAAAACGTGATTAGTACAAACCACCTCTAGTAGGTGGTTTTAAGTGTATTGCTTAAACTTATACTCACACAAATCCTCGATAATGCATGAAGCACATTTAGGTTTTCTAGCTTGGCAAATATAACGTCCATGCAGAATCATCCAATGATGCGAATCCTTTGCATATTTTTTTGGAACGTTTTTAATTAAACCTTTTTCCACTTCCAATACATTTTTTCCTTTCGATATGCCCGTCCTATTTGCCACCCTAAATATATGAGTATCAACAGCCATGGTCGGTAAACCAAAAGCCACATTAAGAACAACATTAGCGGTTTTACGACCTACACCTGCCAACGATTCAAGCTCTTCACGCGTTGATGGCACTTCACCGTCAAATCTTAATATTAAATCTTCACAAGTTCGAAATACATTCTTAGCTTTTGTTTTATATAGACCGACAGTTTTAATTTGCTTCTCAAATTTTTCGAACCCATAATCGATTAGTTGCTGAGGAGTAAATATATGATCCCAAAGTTTAGTCGTAGCAAAATTTACAGATTTATCTGTAGCTTGAGCTGACAATATGACTGACACCAAAAGTTGAAAATTATTTGAGTAATTGAGTTCGGATTGTGGTTGCGGATTTTGCTTATAAAAACGCTCAAAAATTATTTCACGCTTTTGTTTATTCATTTCATTCTTCTTTCGCGTGCTTTTTTGAGAGCTTCCATGATGGATGATTTTCCATCGGAAAATTGATTTTCTGAAAGAGAATTTAGTCTATCTTGTTCTAGTATTTTGTCATCTTCCAGTCTTTTATTTCTAGCATGAAATCTAGTTCGTGCTATTGCAGCATCATCCTCTGTCCAAAGGGCTAAACTCGGATTCATTTGTATGCAATCAACTGGACACGCAAGCACACACAGCTCACATCCTGTACAAAAATCGGGTATTACGGTATGCATCCATTTATTTGCACCTATAATTGAGTCAACTGGACACACTTGAATACATTTCGTACAACCAATGCAGTGCTCTTCAAGTATGTAAGCCTTATGCAAAGGTTTTGTAACCCCACATTCAGGATTCACAGGTTTAATCTCACTGCCATCGATTACCATTGAAAGCCTAGATATAACCTCATCCCCGCCAGGAGGGCATCTATTAATATCAGCCCCTTCCAAAACAATGGCCTTTGAGTATGCAAGACATCCCGCATAACCACATTGGGTGCACTGAGTTTGTGGCAATATACTGTCAATTACATTTATAAGATCTTCATCCGATGAGATCATTTTATACACTACCAATACTTTTCAACAGCAAGGTTACCTATCGCACCTCTACGACCTGTAGCAAAGCCTCTTTCACCAAGAATAACACGTGCTTCGCTTAACATATTTGGATTTCCGCAAAGCATAATGCAGGAACTATGTGGATTCATATCAAGTCCCGATAATTCACTTAACTTATCGCTTTCAAGCAACGAAGTGATTCTTTCGGAAGGCATAATATTACCCGTCCAGGGATGTATATATCCTTTTTCTCGGGTAGGTACTGGCATATAAGTAAATCTTCCTGTGTAATCCTTGTTCACTTCGCTTAGGGCATCTTGGTAGCTTAGCTCTGCACCATGTCGAACTCCATGGACAAGAACAATATTTTTAAACAAATCCCACGTGTTTGAGGTGAAGATTATTGATAAAAATGCAGAAAGTCCAGTACCAGTAGCCAGTAGCCATAATGTATCACCCCCATTAGGAAAATTATCTAGGGTAAGAAACCCAATAGGCATAGGGTGTATGGCAATGTTATCGCCTTCATTTAAGGAAAATAACTTGGGGCTAAATTCACCAGTAGGCACCAAAGTAGCATAGAACTCTAGATAATCAGAAACTTCAGGGTTCACCATTGAAAATCCTCTCCAAATGGTTGGCTCCTGAGGGTTTGAATAATGGTCGGACAAATTCTGATTTGTCGGATCCTGATTTCTTAAAATTTGTATAGGAAGCCCTAGCCTAGCAAACTGTCCCGCCTTGAATTTAAAATCCTTAGGTCTATCCGTCGTGAATGAATGTAACTGTCCATTAATCCACTTAGTAATTTTTTTGATAGTAAGGACATAATATTTGCTATTGTTTGGTGTCATTAGGGTTTAATTAAATATTCGAGCTTGTTAGGTTTACCATTCCACTCATCTGCATCAGGTAGTGGATCAATTGACCTTGAGATAGGTTCAAAAAGTGGCGTTAATTCTGCATTTATTTGTATAAATTGCTGCTGGTCTTTTGGGAGGTCCTCTTCAGCAAATATTGCATTAGCAGGACACTCCGGCACACAGACTGCACAGTCAATGCATTCATCAGGATCGATAACAAGGAAATTTGGACCAGCCTTAAAACAGTCCACTGGGCATACGTCAACGCAATCCGTATACTTGCAACGGATACAGTTGTCGCTAACAACATGAGTCATGGTAAATCCAGATAAAAATAAGAAATTTTTTGATGTAATATATAAATTTAAGTCTTAGATTTTAACCCATTTGAAATTAGAGCTCTAGAAAGTCTTTTTCTCTTATAAGGTTAATTAACTCACTCATCTTTGGGGTTGCCATGATTATTAAGTCCCTTCTCGATACAGATTTATATAAATTTAGCATGATGCAGGCTGTGCTACATCAGTTCCCAAGTGCTCAGGCGGAGTATCATTTTAAATGCAGAACTGAAGGTGTAGACCTTAAACCACTTATACCAAAAATACAGGAGCAAGTTGACTATTTATGTTCGCTTACATTTACCGAAGATGAGCTTCAGTATATGGGTGCACTTAGATTTATAACTTCAGATTTTATAGAGTTTTTAGGTCTTTTCCATTTACCTAGAAATCGTATACATATACAGGTTTCAGATGATGATAATGGGGGTATACAAATCATTGCCAAAGGGTCATGGCTTCATACAATTCTTTTTGAAGTGCCTGTTTTATCTATAGTTAATGAATTGTATTTCAGAGAAAATTATCCAGATTTAGATAAAACTGAGGGACGAAAACGTTTGCAAGCAAAAATTGATCAGGTTCTTACGGCAACAGAACTACCTGATTTTAAATTTGCTGATTATGGTAGCAGACGCCGTTTTTCAGCTGAATGGCATGATGAAGTTGTTAAGACTCTTTTAGAAAAACTACCTAAGCAGTTTGTAGGTACTAGTAATGTCTATCTTGCCAAAAAATATAATACAAAACCCCTAGGTACTATGGCTCATGAATTCTTGCAAGCATGCCAGGCATTAGGTCCTAGACTCAGAGATTCTCAAGTTTTTGCCCTTGAGATGTGGGCTAAAGAATATCGAGGAGATTTAGGTATTGCTCTATCCGATGTTTACGGTTTGAATGCGTTTTTGCGTGATTTTGATATGTATTTCTGCAAGCTATTCGATGGAGCTCGTCATGATTCGGGAGATCCTTATGAGTGGGGTGAACGTTTAATAGAGCACTACAAGAAAAATAGAGTTGATCCACGCACAAAAACGCTTGTATTTTCCGATGGACTGACTTTTGATCTTGCTCTTAATATTGCCAGAAGGTTTGTAGGAAGAGTAAAGACCTCATTTGGTATCGGTACAAATTTAACAAACGATATGGGTGTTAAACCTCTTCAAATCGTTATGAAGATGGTTAGATGCAATGGGCAACCTGTAGTTAAAGTTAGTGATGAGCCTAGTAAAACTATGAGTGTGGATCCTGAGTATTTAAATTATTTAAGGTATGTATTTGATCTTCCACGTGACCAAGAAATCGAGGCAAATGATCATATCTTAAAAAGTAAAGTTTCTACCAAATTTGAGATTAAGGATTAAATCTAGATGAAACATCCCATAATTGGTGGTGATGATTTTTTTGATGAACCATGGCAGAAAACAGTTCTTGAGGATTTATCTGATTCTGAGAGGGATTTTCTAAATGAAGTTTTTACTTTCGTAACGCCATACTTAAAGGATCGTAATCTCAGAAGCCAAGAAGGATGTCTTCGTCACGCAAAAGGTATGTTGGGGATTTTATCCCTATTGCAACTTGATGTTCATACACTAGCTGCCTCAGTATTGGTAGTTGCAGCTCCAGACTCAAATCAAGCATCTGAACAAGCCAAATTTAAGACCAAAATTATGGATAAATTTGGTGAGGAGATTTTTGATTTAGTTGAAGGGGCTCAAACCCTTAAGAGGGTTGGACAGGTTGTTAATCAAGCCAGCTTGCCTACGGCACAGCAAGAGCAGTACCAGCAAGAGCTCTTACGCAAGATGTTATTGGCCATGGCTACTGATTTGCGAATTGTTTTAATAAGATTAGCTTCGCGTTTGCAGACACTGAGGTGGTTTGTTGATTCTAAGCTTGAATGTCCCGTTGAGTTTTTACAGCAAAATAGAAATATTTATGCACCACTAGCAAATCGCCTAGGGATTTGGCAAATCAAATGGGAGTTAGAAGATTTATCTTTCCGCTTTGAAAACCCACAGGAGTACAGAGACATTGCCAACAAACTTGAGGCAACTAGGGCCGAAAGAGAGCAACTTATTAAAGATTTTATTGAACGTATCCAAATCTCATTAGATTCCCAGGGGATACGGGCAGAGGTGTCAGGTCGGGCAAAGCATATTTTTAGCATCTATAACAAGATGAAAAATAAGTCTTTGAAATTCGAAGATCTTTACGATTTGCTAGCTATTCGAGTTATAGTTCAAACGGAGCGTGATTGCTATACGACCTTATCGTTCGTTCATTCTAACTATCATCCAGTTATGGAGCAGTTTGATGATTATATTGCCAGACCTAAGCCTAATGGGTATAGATCCCTGCACACTGTTGTAAGAGATTCTAACGGTGCGGTATTTGAGGTACAAATTAGAACTCAGAAGATGCATGAATTTGCTGAATATGGGATGGCAGCACACTGGCGTTATAAGGAAGCAGGATCAAAAGGTGGAGCAGTTAGTGCTTCAAGTCTTTATGACCGTCAAATTTCGTGGATGCGTCAGCTTTTGGCGTGGCGCAAGGAAGTTGGAATAGAGGAGGCGACAGCGAAACTGCCTCCTCCAAAAGATGACAAAACAAAAGAGGTTGCGGAAAACAGAATTTATGTTATGACTCCGCAGTCTAAGTTGCTTGAACTTCCAGAGGGAAGTACACCAGTTGATTTTGCTTATTTGTTGCATACTGATTTAGGGCATAGATGTCGCGGTGCTAAAGTTGATGGTCAATTGGTTTCTCTGAATACACAATTAAAGACTGGACAGACAGTAGAGATCATAGCTGCTAAATCAGGTGGTCCCTCTAGAGATTGGTTAAATCCAGAACTAGGATATCTTAAAAGTCCCAGAGCAAGGGCTAAAGTAAGGTTATGGTTTAATGCTATAGCATTGCAACAAAAAACAAACAACGGACAGGTCCTAGTAGAAAAAGAACTTCAAAGACTAGGAAAGACCTCTGTTAATCTTGATACACTTGCTCAAAGCTTAGGATTCTCACGTCCAGATGACTTGTTTTTAGCTGTTGGCAAAGATGAATTTAGCGTTAAAGCCATAGCTCAAGCGTTCGAAGTTAGTTCTGATTCAAAAGATTCTGTTGAGGATGAGGTCGAATCGGTTACAAAAAAATCTCGAAGTAATAGTACAGAAGTTACTGGTAAAAGTGGAGTTCTAGTTGTAGGCGTTGATTCTTTGATGACTCAGTTAGCTAGATGTTGCCATCCTGCACCTCCAGATGCAATAAGTGGTTATGTAACGCGAGGTAGAGGTGTAACGATACATAGAAGCAGTTGTACTGCATTTGAAAATTTAAAAGTTAAGCATCCTGAAAGGGTAATTGATGTTAGTTGGGGAGATACTGATAATTCTGTTTATCCCGTTGATATTCTTGTGCATGCTTTGGATAGAACGGGTCTAATAAGGGATATTTCAGACGTTTTAGCTAAGCAAAAGGTGAACGTAACAGCAGTTAATTCTAGAAATAGAGAGTCTTATGCCTATATTACCCTTACACTTGAAATTATGTCAGGCGATCAATTATCCAAAGCTTTAACAAATTTAACTAATAATGTTCAGGGTGTTCTATCAGCTAAGAGAATTTAAAATAAGTTAAAATCTTGGATTACCTAGTTAATAGGAATAAAAATGAGTTGGTTAGAAAAAATATTGCCACCGAGAATTAATACTTCAGAGTCGACTGCAAAGCGTGTTCCTGAGGGTGTTTGGGTCAAGTGTCCAGCATGCAACACCACACTATATAGGGACGATTTAGTTCGTAACCTTAATGTTTGCCCAAATTGTGATCATCACCTCAGATTGTCAGCTCAAGAGCGTATTGATTCACTACTTGATCACGATAATCGAGTTCTCATAGGTGATTCAGTTAGGTCTACGGACCCTCTTAAATTCAAAGATAGTAAAAAATACACTGACCGATTAACTGATGCCCTTAAAAAATCAGATGCAACGGATGCAATCGTTGTTATGAAAGGTACTTTAGCTTCTGTTCCTGTAGTTGTTGCTGCTTTTGATTTCGGGTTTATGGGCGGTTCTATGGGGTCTGCAGTTGGAGAGCGTTTTGTGAGAGGAGTGAATGCCGCTCTAGCAGATAGGATTCCATTTATTTGTGTATCTGCTTCTGGTGGAGCACGCATGCAGGAAAGTTTGTTCTCTCTTATGCAGATGGCTAAAACTAATGCATCACTTACTCTTTTATCAAAAGAGAAAATTCCTTTTATAAGTGTATTAACTGATCCTACTATGGGTGGTGTTTCGGCTAGTTTTGCATTTATGGGTGATGTTGTTATAGCTGAACCTAATGCCCTAATTGGCTTTGCTGGTCCACGCGTTATAGAGCAAACAGTTAGAGAACAGTTGCCCGAAGGGTTCCAAAGGGCTGAATTTCTTCAGGAAAAAGGTGCGGTTGATATGGTGATTAATCGCAAGGACCTTAAACAAAAAATTGCATACATTTTGGCTTTACTTACTAAGCAATCCTTTGAAGTTGTTGAAAGACTTTAAATTAATGGATAGTTTTAAATGCACAGTACAAAAAGGTCAGCTTATATTAAGCTGACCTTATTTTTAACTAATTAATAATTTTAGTTTCTACCTGCTCTAGGGGTTCGTTTGAAAGTGGCACTAGAGGCTTGCGTTCGCGACCTAGTTTAACGTCAACTTTAGGTATTTCAACGATTTTAGATGGATCAGTTTCAATCCAAGTCATGCCAATGCTTTCGCAGACACTAAGCAACTCCTCTTTATTAAAAACAAATTTTTGAATTACTTCTTTTTTGGTAATTCTAAATTTATTTTCTGCATGTTCAGTTTGCTCTGATTTTTCTATGGATTTAGGACTCCTATCAGACTTGGAATTTTCCAATTTTCGTGAAATCTTTGAGTCATCAGCTTCAACGTTATCCTTACCTACGCTTTCCGCATCAGAACGATCCATAGCAGATTGTCTACCATCAGAACGATCCATAGCAGATTGCCTACCATCAGAACGATCCATAGCAGATTGTTTGTGCTCAGCAGGTCTTCTACCCTGACTGCGAGGAAGAGGTTTTGGAGCAACTTCTGCTCCAATAGACTGAGGATCAAAATCCGCAATGGTTTCACTTACAGATGGTGCCTCAATATTTTGTCTAACTTTATCGTCTTGAGGTACATCCTCAGAGACAACTCCAGATGGAACACCCTTATTACTAAGTGGTTCTGCAATTGCATTTGGAGTAGCATGAGACAATTCTAAAGATTTTGAATTCTCTTTAATCGATTCAGAGGCCAATATATCTTGCTGCTCAAGCAAAACTTCATTTGGTACAAATGCCTGATTGTTATTATTTTTATTTCGACTACGACCCCGTCTATTTCTGTGACGTTTTGGTTGGTCTGAATCGCTTTCTACAATTTCTGTAGGTTCAGCCGATGGTTGGGTTAATGGGGCTGTTTCGGTCGCAGGCACTACTTCTACCGGTTTGTCGGATTTAGATTTTCCCTTACGACGTCTGTTTTGGGGTTTTTTCTCTAGGGTGGCAATGTCCTCTTGCACCACTTCAGTAAATCCAGAAATACTATTCTCTTCAGATTTCGCTTTACGTGGTTTATTTCTAAGTCGTTCAGAGTCGGATTTAGTTTTTGAAGCAGAAGGACTTGCCTTTAATTCAATTTCATCATTGTTAGATGATTTTTTATGATTCTGACTTTTATGGGTTTTGCTTGAATGAGGTTTTCGACAGCTTTTACTAGCGGGGGTTTTGACTTTGGGAGTTTGCGTAATTTCAGGAGTTTGATCTTTACGTGCAAACCCAAAGAATGACAAGATTTTTTGCCAGAAAGTAAGTTCTGTCGAGTTGGTTTCCTTAGTTTTAGGAGAAGGGGTTGGGGCAGGTGTTTGTCTGCGTATCCCTTTAACAACAGCCTCAGGAGCTTTAGGTTGATCTTTTTTCTCCTGCCATGATGGAATTTCTTCAATAGAATCGTCGGTCAATTTGTAGCTCACTGGAAGTTCATCCATACGAGATTCATCATGACGAATACGTTCAATATTGTAATGAGGAGTTTCTAAATTTTTACTTGGAATCAAATAAATACGTATTTGATTCTTGGCCTCCATCTTGACTATATCTTGACGTTTTTCATTTAGAAGATAAGTTGCAACGTCAACAGGTACCTGAGCATTAACAACGGCTGTATTTTCCTTAAGTGCTTCTTCTTGTAAAAGCCTAAGTACATTAAGTGCACTAGATTCAATATCACGAATAGCCCCAGTACCATTACATCGTGGACAAATTATGTGCGACCCTTCATTTAAGGATGGTCTAAGTCTTTGACGTGAAAGTTCCATAAGCCCAAATTTGGAAATCTTACCCATCTGAACTCTAGCTCTATCAAATTGAATTGCCTCTTTTAATTTAGATTCAACTGCTTTTTGATTTTTACTGTCTTCCATGTCGATAAAATCGATCACTATAAGACCACCTAAATCGCGTAATCTTAGTTGGCGAGCAACTTCCTCTGCGGCCTCAATATTCGTACGCATGGCAGTCTCTTCGATATCACCACCTCTAGTAGAACGGGCAGAGTTTACATCAACTGCAACTAAAGCCTCTGTGTGGTCGATAACAATAGAACCTCCAGACGGTAAATGTACGTGCCTCGAATACGCAGTCTCAATTTGGTGCTCAACTTGAAATCTTGAAAACAAAGGAACCGCATGACGATATCGCTTTATTTTGGCAACATTATCCGGCATCACATCCTGCATAAATGCATTTACTTGATCATAGATTTCATCTGTATCAATCAAAATTTCTGTAATGTCATGAGAAAAATAGTCTCTGAGAGCCCTGATTACTAGAGATGATTCTTGATAAATAAGGATTGGAGCACTGTAGTGGTTAGCTGCATCTTCTATAGCTTTCCATAGTTGCATTAAATAAGTTAAATCCCAATTAAGCTCTTCAGTGGTTCTACCGATACCTGCTGTACGTGCAATTAGGCTCATACCTTCTGGAAGTTCTAAATGAGACATAGCCTCGCGTAGTTCCTGTCTCTCCTCCCAGTCAATACGCCTAGATATGCCACCGCCTTTTGGGTTATTTGGCATTAAAACTAAATAACGTCCAGCCAAAGAAATGTATGTTGTAAGAGCAGCCCCTTTGTTACCGCGCTCCTCTTTTTCAACTTGAATTATTAATTCCTGTCCTACTTCAAGGGCTTCAGAAATACGAGAATGGTCAGTACCTGATTTGTGATAATTACGGGATACCTCTTTAAATGGTAGAAATCCATGCCTCTCCTGTCCATAATCGACAAAGCATGCTTCAAGTGAAGGTTCGATGCGAGTAATTACACCTTTGTAAATATTACCTTTTCTCTGTTCGCGACCAGACGTCTCAATGTCAATGTCAAGTAGCTTTTGACCATCGACAATAGCAACACGGAGCTCTTCCTGATGTGTTGCATTAAATAACATTCTTTTCATAAAAATACTCAAAAAAAACTAATACTTAGGTTTAAGTATTAACCTAGCTCGAGATGATGGAATGTGTATAGGGTGGCAATATAGCAGTTCAATACGACTAACTACTGTAAATTAATAGGAAGAAACTCAATAACTATCAACAAAAAATTTACAGACTACAATCTGCAAACAAAAATTCTATACAATTCTTAAAGCATACCTTGGGTAGACAAATAAAACTACCGCATACATACAGCTTGCTACAACAATATCGATAAAAGACCAACCTAAAATTGCAATATAGAAAATTTTTATTATTGTTATTAATTCTATAAGCATAATTGGGCAAATCTATAGGCGTACAGATTGTAGCATTAATACAATGATTTAGCTACAATTAGAAACGATTTAACCCTAAGCCCTGTATCTATGACCATTTCCCTACCTTCAGTTAAATATGTCCAAGTGGATGATTCATCTGATGGTCAACGTATAGACAACTTTCTTATTAAGTTTTCAAAAGGAGTGCCCAAAAGCCATATTTATAAAGCTATCCGCTCTGGTCAGGTTAGAGTTAATAAAGGCAGAGTTAATTCTGAATGCCGAATTCATACAGGGGATGAAATAAGAATTCCTCCCTTTCGATTACCTCAGGAGCAACCTAAAAGTTTCATACCTACTAGAAACTTTGATATTATTTTTGAGGATGACTACTTCTTAATCATAAATAAGCCTGCTGGTGTTGCTGTTCATGGTGGAAGCGGAGTCTCTTATGGGGTAATCGAACAGATAAGGACTAGCAGACCAGATAGTAAATTTCTAGAATTAGTACATAGACTGGATAAGGAAACGTCCGGTCTCTTAATCATTGCCAAAAAAAGAAGTGCTTTAGTTGCTCTTCAGGATATGATTAGGCAGTCCAAATTACATAAAAGCTATTATGCACTTATAAAAGGAAATTGGCCTGAAAAATTAAAGGATATAAAGTTGCCACTATATAAGTATCTAACCCCACAAGGAGAGAGAAGGGTAAAGGTTGATGCCGAAAATGGAAAATATGCACATTCTAAAGTAAGAAAAGTAGAAAAAGTAGGAGAATTTGAACTTTTAAGTGTGCAGATATTGACAGGTCGGACGCATCAAATTCGTGTACATTTAAGATCAAGTGGATTTCCGATTGTGGGAGATGAAAAATATGGGGACGACGCATTGACACTACATGTTAAAAAACTTGGTTTTAATAGGATGTTTTTACATGCGTATATATTATCCTTTGTTCATCCTATTACTGAGAAGAGACTAGAATTTAAAATCGACCTTCCAGACGATTGCAAATCACTTTTAAAAAAACTTAATATATGAAATATTCCTTGGTGATATTTGATTGGGATGGAACGCTTATGGACTCCACTCATAATATTGTTCTTGCGATTCAAAAAACATGTGCAGATTTAAATTTGCCTATACCAACTAGCAATCAGGCTAGCTGGGTTATAGGTTTGTCCATTAAAGAAGCCGCAAGAAAAGTAGTACCTGATATAACCCCAGCACAAGCACAAGATTTTGCTCAGAGGTATTCATATCATTATTTGACACAAGGCTCAGATATAAAACTTTTTACTGGAATTCCCGAATTATTGCAAAGTCTTAAAGAGAGAGGGGTTTTGACAGCAGTAGCTACTGGGAAAAGTAGGATAGGTTTAGACAGGGCACTAAAACAATTTGGACTAGAACATAATTTTGATACCACTAGGACGGCCGATCAAACAGCAGGAAAACCTAATCCTTTGATGTTAGAAGAAATTCTAGATGAATTAATGGTGCGACCAGAGCAAGCAATTATGATAGGAGATACCTCGCATGACCTTTTGATGGCACGTAATGCAGGAATACATTCAATTGGGGTTGCATATGGAGCTCATAACCGTAAAGAACTAGATGATCTAAGACCTAATCACGTAGTTGACTCAGTGTCCGAGTTAACTCGATTGCTTTCAATTTACACACAAAAGCATAGTTACTAAGCCAAAAACAAAAATATAGTTGGAACCTTTTTAAATTGTGGTGGTTGTGATTTTCTCCACTCCAATATGGTTTTTGTAATTATCTGCTGGTTGTCAGTATGAAGTCCTATAGCTAAACAAAGATGCGTGTCTGGGTTCAGTACGTCTAGTAAAGTTGAAAATACAGCCTCGTTCCTATATGGAGTTTCAATAAAAATTTGGGTTTGGGATAGTTTTTTTGAAGTGCTTTCCCAATTCTTAAAAGCTTGTTTTTTTGTGGCAATATCTATAGGTGCATACCCATGAAAAGTAAATCTTTGCCCATCTAGCCCACTACCCATCAAACCTAACAAAATGGATGACGGTCCTGTCCAGGGTATGACGTCAAGTCCGCTTTTATGTGCATATGCAACTACTTTTGCTCCTGGATCAGCAACTGCTGGACAGCCAGCTTCTGAAACTAGTCCAATAATTCCATTGTTGCATTCAGTAGAAAACCAATTCTTAAAATCCTTTTCGTTGCTCTCATCGGTAAGTGTAAAAATTTTGATTTCTTGTATAGGTTTTTCAGGTTCAATAAGTTTTAGAAAAGCTCTGGCTGTTTTAGCATTTTCCGCTATGAACAAATCTATATTTTTAACTATTTTTATGGCTTCTGAGGGCAACCAGAAATTTATATTTAAATTCCCTAGTCCAACAGGTATTAGGTGTAGAGATTTAACAGTCATACTACTTGAGGCTTAAAGCCAAGTTCTCTAAGAAATTGACTAGTTCTGATTAGTGGAAGTCCTATAATAGCTGTAGGGTCATCACTAGTTATAGATTCCATAAGTGAAATTCCTAGACCCTCAGCCTTTGCACTTCCGGCTGTGTCGAATGCAGGTTCTATACTAAGATAATTTTCGATTTCCTCTATAGATAGGTCACGAAAAATACATCTTGTGAGAATGGTATCCCTCATAATCCCATCCTTATGTAGTATGCATAAAGACGTATAAAAATCCACCTGTTGACCGCTTAGCTCTTTAAGTTGTAATTTTGCCTTATCAAGTGAACCTGCCTTTCCCATCACTTTGTTATTAAAAGTAGCTACTTGATCCGAACCTATTACAACAGAATCTTTATATTGATCGAACACAACTTGAGCTTTTTCCTTAGCTAATCTAATTGAAAGGGCTACTGGAGTTTCAGAGGCAAGTTTTGTCTCATCAATGTTTGGTGAAATACACTCAAATGGTATGTGTAGGCGCCCTAGTAAATCTTTTCTATATCTAGAAGAGGAGGCTAATATTAATTGTGGCAATGTTGATGTCATGTATTTATTGACTTAAAGATTTAAAAATTTTAAAATAATCGATTACTTTAAAATAGTTTAATTTTTTAGTTTTTATAGCTTATTTTACTATATGGTTAGCTATGTGAGCTACATATAAATCTTTAGTAAATTTAAGATTAGGACTTATTTAAAACCAATTTATACTTTTTTTATATTAGATATTAGATTTAAGTCTAATTTTCTAATGGTCTAAGGGTGATTTTGCTATGGATTTTTATGATTTAATCAGAAATCAAAAAACCATTAGTGACACATTTTCAATTACCAAACTTAATCGTGTTCTAGAGGATTATCCTCTTCAGGACCCAAGTTCGCTAGTTGAATGGGCTGTATCAGGCGTAAATCAACCCCACGGTCCTAAACTTATCAAACTAACTATAAAAGCTAATCCTAAATTAATTTGTCAGCGTTGTAATTCGTATTTTGTATATCCTTTGGATATAGATACTACTCTTGAGGTAGTTTCAAACTTAAAGGATTTAGAGGAAGATGTAGATTCCTCGGGGGAGATTGCGGATTCTGAACATGATAAAATATTGACCTCTCAAGCACAAGATATGGTCTCTTTTATTGAAGATGAAATTCTTCTTAATATTCCATATATTCCTAAGCATGAGGAGTGTCCTGAAGAATTAATTCCTCATCCTAAGTTTCAGGAGGAAGTTAAGGAATCACCTTTTGCTATTTTAAAGAAGCTTAAGAATAATTAACTTTTGGAGTCTTACATGGCTGTTCAACAAAATAAGAAAACACCTTCTAAAAGAGGTATGCACCGTTCGCATGATTACTTAACTAATCCTCCTACAGCGGTTGATCCTACATCTGGTGAAGTTCATTTACGTCATCACATCAGCCCTAATGGTATGTATCGTGGTCGTAAAGTTCTAAAAACTAAAAACGACGAGTAATTCCTTAAATTTTTGCAGTGATTAGGATTGCTATCGACTGTATGGGCGGAGATAATGGCATCTCCGTTACAGTCCCCGCAGCAGTGAGATTTGCACAGCGCATAGCCGATGTGCAATTTTTGTTGGTGGGTAATGAAGCTCGTATACTTAAAGCTTTAAATCACAGTAAGCCTAGAGATATCAACCAATTTGAAATTATCCCCTGTGACGAAGTTGTAACAGGGGAAGATGCTGTTGAAGCAGCCTTAAGACATAAAAAGGGTTCCACAATGCATGTTGCCATTAATTTAGTTAATGAGCAAAAAGCAGATGCTTGTGTATCCGCAGGTAATACTGGGGCTCTTATGGCTATTTCTCGCCTTATACTTAAAACTCTTGATGGCATTAAAAGGCCTGCAATTTCTTCTGCGATACCAAATGTAGCTGGTGGTGGTACATATGTTCTTGACCTAGGGGCAAACGTAGATTGCACACCACAACATCTTCAGCAGTTTGCTATCATGGGTACAGCACTTGTGCAAGCTATAGAAGAAATTGAAAACCCTACTTTAGGTCTATTAAATATAGGTCACGAAACCAATAAGGGTAACGAAGTCGTTCGTAAAACCTTTACACTTCTTCAAGAGTCTGGACTTAACTTTATAGGAAATGTTGAGGGAGACGACATCTTTAAAGGCAAATGCAATGTAATTGTCTGTGATGGTTTTGTGGGTAACGTGATGCTTAAAACCTCAGAGGGGTTGGCTAAGATGATTAGCCATAAATTAAAAAAACGTTTTCTCCATTCATTTTTTACAAAGCTTATAGCTTTTATTGCAAAACCAGTACTTTCTAAATTTAAAGAAGAAGTAGATAATCGCAGGTACAACGGAGCCGTATTTCTAGGTTTAAGGGGCGTAGTTGTAAAAAGTCATGGTTCTGCTGATTCTTTGGCATTTAGACATGCTATCTTTAAGGCTTATTCAGCTATCAAATTTGATATCCTTAACAAAATTAGTGTCAGAGTTGGTGAGCTTCAAGCTTCTGAAGTTCATTCAAATTCTGAACAAGCGTAATTGCAATCAGGTTTTGGAGATATAAACTAATGGTTTATTCAAAAATTCTTGGTTCTGGAAGTGCATTGCCAGAACTTAAAGTATCTAACGACGATTTAGCAAAAAAACTTGCTCAAAAAGGCATCGAAACTTCTGATGAATGGATTAATTCTCGTACTGGCATATCTCAAAGATATATCGCTTCCGATTCAGAAACCACGTCGACCTTAGCTACAAAAGCAGCTAAGCTTGCTATGGAAAATGCTGGAGTAACTGCAGATGACATCGATTTAATTGTACTTGGTACATCAACTCCTGATCACATTTTCCCTAGTACTGCCTGCCTAATTCAAGCTAATTTAGGCGTCGAAAATGGGGCGGCTTTTGATGTTCAAGCTGTTTGTAGTGGATTTCTTTATGCATTAACAGTAGCAGATAAATTCATTAAATCAAATGCTTCAAAGATGGCATTAGTTATCGGTGCTGATACTCTTACGAAAATTCTTGATTGGAATGATAGAAGAACTTGCGTGCTATTTGGCGACGGAGCAGGAGCTGTCGTATTAGGAGCTTCGGAGGAAGCGGGGATTATTGCCACACAAATTAATTCTATGGGTTCTTTAAATGGAATTTTAAACACCCCTGGTAATATCCGTCATGGGCAAATTGTGGGAGATCCATTTTTACGAATGGATGGTCAGGCTGTGTTCAAGCAGGCAGTCACTAAACTTGAAAAATCTGCACTTGAAGTATGTGAAATGGCTGGAATCTCCACTTCAGAAATCGATTGGTTTATACCTCATCAGGCAAATGCAAGAATTATCTCTAGTCTAGCTCGTAAATTGGATCTACCTGAAGAGCGTGTAATAATGACTGTTTCAGAACATGCAAATACTTCCGCAGCTAGTGTGCCATTGGCCCTTGATTATGCTTTTAAAAATGGTTTGATTAAGAGTGGTCACTTAGCTATGCTACAAGGTGTGGGTGGTGGATTTACGTGGGGTTCCGCATTAGTTAGGTTTTAAAGGATTATTATGAAAATTGCTATTGTATTTCCAGGTCAAGGGTCTCAGACAATTGGTATGCTTGATTCTTGGGTGGATAGTCCTGTAGTTCAAAATGTTTTAAAAAAGGCCACAGAGGCATTAGGGCAGGATATTGCCACCCTAATTCATGAAGGCCCTGAGCATGATCTAAATCTCACGACAAACACTCAACCTGTTATGCTGGCTTCATCTTATGCTTTATATAAAGCCTATGAGGAAGCTGGATTACCTCAGGCTTCAGTTATGGCTGGTCATAGTTTAGGAGAATATACTGCTTTGACGGCATCAGGGGTTTTTCAACTTGAAGATGTGGTCAAAATTGTTAGAGTTAGGGCAAATTCTATGCAAGATGTTGTGCCTGTGGGTTCTGGTGGTATGGCTGCTATTATCGGTCTTTCAGATGAAAAAGTAATTGAGACTTGTAGAAGGGTTTCGGAGCAATCTGGGGAAGTTGTTGAAGCAGTTAATTTTAATGCTCCTTCTCAAGTTGTTATTGCTGGACACAAAGCGGCCGTTGTAACAGCCTGTGAAGTATGTAAGCAAGAGGGTGCAAAAAGAGCACTTGTCTTGCCAGTATCGGCTCCATTTCATTCTTCTTTATTGGAGCCTGCTGCCAGGGTTTTAGAATCTGAGTTAAGTAAGTATGAACTTCAAAAACCTGTAATTCCTGTGATTAACAACGTTGATGTTGAAATTAAGGATTCACCAGAAGAAATTGTAGATGCCCTCGTAAGACAGGCATGGCATCCAGTTCGTTGGGTTGAAACCATGCAAAAACTTAGTGATTTAGGTATTACACACGTAATTGAGTGTGGTCCTGGAAAAGTACTTTCTAACTTGGCTAAAAGAATATTGCCAGAAATTGAAGTTTTAACTATTAACAATCCTTGCGATTTAGAAAATTTAAAAAGTGTTTTATCTTAAGGTGCTTAAATGAATAATGAATTAAAAGACAAAATTGCACTTGTTACAGGGGCTAGCCGAGGTATCGGTGAGGCTATAGCATTAGAGCTTGCTGCTAGAGGTGCGAAAGTTATAGGTACAGCAACTAGTGAGAGTGGTGCTCAAAAAATTTCTGAAAATCTCTCGCAGTTTGGCGGTGAAGGTAAGGTGCTTAATGTTACCGAAGCAAAAGCTTGCGATGACTTGATTAAAGAAATTGTTGAAATGGGTGGACCTCATATTTTAGTTAATAATGCGGGTATTACTAGAGATAATTTAATTATGCGCATGAAAGACGAAGAATGGGATGAGATTATTCAAACTAATTTAACAGCAGTCTTTAGACTTTCTCGAGCAGTTGTGCGTCCTATGATGAAAGCTAGGGAAGGACGTATTATTAATATTACTTCCGTAGTAGGTATGACGGGAAATATTGGTCAAGCTAACTATGCAGCTGCTAAAGCGGGTGTGGCTGGTATGACTCGTGCGTTAGCTAGAGAATTAGGTAGTCGTAATATTACCGTTAATTGTGTAGCACCAGGTTTCATCGATACAGCTATGACTAAAGCATTAGGAGAGGAGGCTGCTCAGAAGTTGATTACTCAAATTCCTCTTGGAAGATTAGGTTCAGTAAAAGATATTGCATACGCAGTGGCTTTTTTAGCAAGTCCAAATGCTGGATATATAACAGGTGAAACAATCAATGTGAATGGTGGTATGTTTATTGGGTAAATTATTTTAAATTCACCCAAATTTTCATATAATACCCTTTGATTTTGTAAAATTAACTAATATTTATTTGGGACATCCCCCTTGGAGATTTAAATGAGCATCGAACAACGTGTTAAAAAAATCGTTGCAAAGCAACTAGGTTTAAACGAAGACGAAATTAAAAACGAGTCTTCTTTTCTTGATGATCTAGGTGCTGACTCACTTGATATGGTTGAGTTAGTTATGGCTTTCGAAGATGAATTCGAAAACACTATCACTGATGAGCAAGCTGAAACTATCACTACAGTTCAGAACGCTATCGACTTTATCGAAAAAAATTCTAAACAGTAATATCTGTTGGGCGGATTAGTTCTAACAAATTGAGCGTCTCTTAATTTGTTTCTATTAAGCGTTTTGTAAAGTAGCATTGAAGTGCTTTACAAGACGCTTTTTTTTATAAGGAGCATATGTGAAAAAACGTGTAGTAATAACTGGTCTTGGTTTAGTAACTCCCGTGGGAAATGATCTTAAAACCTCATGGCAAAATATAGTTGCAGGTCAATCTGGTGTAACCAAAATTACTCGTTTTGATGCAAGTGAATTCAGCTCTCAAATCGCAGCTGAAGTGAAAGGTTTTGATCCATCACCTTATATTCCTCAAAAGGAAATTAAGCAGATGGATACATTTATACATTACGGTTTGGCGGCTTCATTAGAAGCTTGGAAGGATTCTGGTTTAGAAGTTACAGAACAAAATGCTCATCGCATTGGAGCTATTGTTAGTTCTGGTATAGGTGGGTTACAAAGAATTGAAGCTACTCAAACTGAATTTTTACAAAAAGGTCCACGTAGGATATCTCCATTTTTTGTTCCAGCTTCTCTGATTAATTTGGTTTCTGGACATTTAACTATTAAATTGGGTATTACAGGTCCAAGTTATGCCATAGTCTCTGCGTGTGCTACTGGAGTTCATTCGATTGGGGATGCTGCACGTTTGATTGAGTATGGAGATGCTGACGTTATGATAGCGGGTGGTGCAGAGTCTACAGTTTCACCACTTGGCATTGGTGGATTCGCAGCTATGAGAGCATTATCTACGAGAAATGATGATCCTGCTACAGCTTCAAGACCTTGGGATCAGGATCGCGATGGTTTTGTGTTGGGAGAGGGTGCTGGAGTAGTTGTATTAGAAGAGTATGAGCATGCTATTGCACGTGGAGCGAAAATTTATGGTGAATTTGTAGGTTATGGTATGAGTTCAGATGCTCATCATATCACGGCTCCAAGCAAGCAAGGACCAGCTTTAGGCATAAGAAATGCTCTTAAAAATGCTGGGATAAATCCAGAACAAATTGATTATGTTAATGCTCATGGAACTTCAACGCCTCTTGGTGATAAAAATGAAACTGAAGCACTAAAAATCGCATTGGGAGACCATGCATACAAAACAGTTGTTAACTCGACTAAATCCATGACAGGGCATTTATTAGGTGCTGCAGGTGGAATTGAAACGGTATTTGCTACTTTAGCTGTACGTGATCAGGTGTCGCCCCCAACAATTAACATTTTTAATCAAGACCCAGAATGTGACCTTGATTATTGTCCAAATGAAGCCCGTGATCTTAAGATTGATTATGCACTATCAAATTCATTTGGGTTTGGTGGGACTAACTGCTCAATAGTTATTAAGAGATTTGAGTGAAATTAAGGGCTATTAATTATGGTGTTCTAGAGGATAGATGGGAAGTCAATCTTTCAGTATTTCCTCATTTATATATACATAGTTTTTTAGCCCTATTAATTTTTTTAGCCACATTACCTTTTTTTGGAATTTTATATTCGGCTTGTTTAGGGGTTATTTTTATCCAATTTAGTAAGCAGAGATTGGAGAGAGGTCCTGAGTTATACAAGTATTCATTTAGACCATCTCATATAACTCAATTAATACCACCTAATGGAGTAGTTGATTTAATAAAAGCCGACTTTTATCAATTTTGTTTTTATTTGAAAATCAAATCTAAAAATTCCATTCAAAATGTAATTCTGTTTAAATGGCAAATGGACTTCCACTCTTGGAGGAAATTGAAGATTTTACTTCTCAATAAAAATAATTACCTTTGATTTCAATACAGTAAAATTTTTACTTTTCGTCCTTAGACTATTAGCGACAGACAAACACATAATTTAGGATACATATGAAATTCCAAAAATTGCCACTATATGCATTATTGCTAGGTGCTTTGGTTTCAGCACCAGCTTTTTCTCAAAGCAGTTCATCTTCAACTAGTTCTTGGAGCACGGAAGAGGCCCCGAAAGCTACTACTCCACCAGCTAATCATGACTCCACAAGTGTGACCTTAGGTTTACCTGATTTCACCAAAGTTGTAGAGAAAACAGAAAATAGTGTAGTTAATATCCGCACTATGGAGAATATTAGTACTAGAGGAGGTCGTGGGGGACCAGGATGGTCTTTCCAGGGTGACCCAGATGCTGAAGAGTTTTTTAATTTCTTCTTTGGTCCAGATTTTTTTCCTGAGCCGTTTTCAAAACGATTCGGTCCTGGACCTAGGGATGATTATCCAAATCGTGATTTTGATAGAGGATCAGAGGGTCCAAAATCTAAAAAAGGAGAAAAACAAGTTCCTAGTGGGGTAGGTTCTGGTTTTATCATTTCTAAAGATGGTTATATCATCACAAATGACCATGTAGTCGATAAAGCTGACAAAGTTATAGTTACATTAAATAACGGTAAGGAGTACGATGCTGAGGTTATTGGATCTGATAAACGTACCGATTTGGCTTTGATTAAAGTTGATGCTAAAGATTTAGAGCCTATTGAAATTGGTAATTCTGATGCACTTAAAAAGGGTCAATGGGTATTAGCTATTGGTTCACCTTATGACTTAGAGTCGACTGTTACTTCAGGCATAGTTAGTGCGATTAATCGTGACACAGGTGACTATCTACCATTTATTCAAACAGATGTTGCCATAAACCCAGGTAATTCTGGAGGACCTCTAATCGACCTGCAAGGTAAAGTTGTTGGAGTTAATAGCCAAATCTATACAAGAAGTGGAGGCTCCATGGGTATCTCCTTTTCTATCCCTATTAATGAAGCTATTAATGTAATTAATCAGCTTAAAGATACTGGAGTTGTAGAACGTAGTCGTATGGGAGTTACTATTGGTCCAATTCAAGAAGATGTATATAAAGCTCTAGGGTTATCTAATAACAAAGGTGCTTTAGTAAGTAGCGTTGAAAAAAATGGTCCTGCTGATAGAGCTGGTATCAGAGCTGGAGACGTAATTCTTAAATTTGACGGTAAAGCTATCAATAAATGGACAGACTTACCTCGTATGGTTGGTCAAACTAAACCAGGTAAGAAAACTGAAATCGAAATTTTCCGTCGCGGAAAAAGCGAAACTCTAGCGGTTACAGTTGAGGCTATGGAATCTAAGGGTATTAAATTTGGTAAAAACAAAAAGCCTGAGGTAAAACAAGATAATAAATTAGGTCTTTCTGTAGTTGCACTTGATTCAAAACAAAGGGACAGGCTTAACATTAAAGGTGGTGTCCAAGTATTTGAACTTACTGATGATGCTAAGGAAGCGGGTTTTATGAAGGACGATATTATTCTTACAGTTAATAATGTTGATGTATCTACAGTGGAGGAATTTAATGAGGTGGCTAATTCTCTTCCTAAAGATAAAGTAGTTGCCGTACTAGTGCTTCGTGATAAAATGACGCAATGGATTACTACTACTCCAAGTAAGTAATTTAACCCTAACTTAAGTTGTTTAACCTCGATTAAGTTTTCTTAGTCGAGGTTTTAAATTTTTATTTAACCTCTAATTTGAATGCAAAATATTCGTAATTTCTCAATCATTGCCCATATCGATCATGGTAAATCAACTCTTGCAGATAGGCTAATTCAAAAAACAGGTGGCCTAGCTGATAGAGAAATGTCTGCCCAAGTTCTTGATTCTATGGATATTGAGCGAGAAAGAGGCATCACAATTAAGGCTCAGACTGCCACCCTTAATTACAAAGCTAAGGATGGTAATGATTACATTTTAAATATTATTGACACACCTGGTCATGTGGATTTTTCATATGAAGTTAGTCGATCATTGTCGGCATGTGAAGGTGCACTTTTAGTGGTTGATGCTACTCAAGGGGTTGAAGCACAAACCGTAGCGAATTGTTATACAGCCATTGATCTTGGTGTTGAGGTTATCCCAGTACTCAATAAAATGGATTTACCCTCAGCTCAACCTGAAGAAGCTCGTGCTGAGATAGAGGACGTGATAGGGATTGATGCATCAGATGCAGTTTTAGCTAGTGCTAAAACTGGTATGGGTATTGATGAAATTTTAGAGGTGATTGTTAATAAAGTACCTCCTCCAAAAGGTGATATAGATGCACCATTACAGGCTTTAATTATCGATTCATGGTTCGATAATTATGTGGGTGTAGTTATGCTTATCCGAGTCGTTAACGGATCAATTAAACCCAAAGACAAAATCACCTTTATGGCTACACATGCAAATCATATTGTTGAGCAGTTAGGCGTGTTTACTCCAAAATCTCAACCTAGAAACTCACTATCTGCTGGAGAAGTTGGTTTCTTAATAACGGGTATAAAAGAGCTTGCACACGCTAAAGTTGGAGATACGATTACCAATACACAAAATCCTGCAACTGAATCATTGCCAGGGTTTAAAGAAGTTAAACCTCAAGTTTTTGCTGGGCTTTATCCTGTAGAAAGTAGCGAATATGACCAGCTTAGAGATTCATTAGAAAAATTAAAACTTAATGATGCTGCTTTACAATTTGAACCTGAAGTATCTCAAGCCCTAGGGTTTGGCTTTAGATGTGGTTTCCTAGGATTGCTTCACATGGAGATAGTCCAAGAGAGGCTGGAGCGTGAGTTTGATATGGATCTGATTACTACTGCACCATCAGTAGTTTATGAGGTCGTTAAAAATAATGGTGAAGTATTACATATTGATAGTCCTTCTCGTATGCCTGATCAAGGGACTATCCAAGAGATACGTGAGCCTATAGTGAATTTAACCCTATTTATGCCTCAAGATTACGTTGGACCTGTTATGTCTTTGTGCAATAATAAGCGCGGAATCCAGAAAGATATGAATTATCACGGTCGTCAGGTGCATCTACACTATGAAATGCCACTTGCAGAAATTGTGCTAGATTTCTTTGATAAATTAAAATCTATATCACGTGGATATGCATCTATGGATTATGAATTTTTAGAGTATAGATCTGCAGATGTGGTTAGAGTAGATTTACTTATCAATGGAGATAAAGTTGATGCTTTGTCTATGATTGTTCACAGGGCTTCTGCTAGATTTAAGGGTCGGGAAGTTGTATCAAAGATGCGTGGATTGATTCCAAGGCAAATGTATGATGTCGCTGTTCAAGCGGCTATTGGGGCGGAGATCATTGCCAGAGAAAATGTTAAGGCTCTAAGAAAAAATGTATTAGCTAAATGCTATGGTGGTGATATTACTAGGAAGAAAAAACTTTTAGAAAAGCAAAAAGCTGGTAAAAAACGTATGAAGCAAGTTGGAAGCGTTGAGATTCCACAAGAAGCTTTCTTGGCTATTCTTCAAGTTGAGGATAAATAATGGATATAGTATTTTTAGTTTTAGTTATAGTTACTTTTACTGCAATGGCTTTAGAAAAATATGTTCTAAAACCTAGAAGAATTAGACTTTATGGATCAGAGGCAGATAAGTACTCAAATGGTTTTCTTAACTATATAGGCAGTCTTTTTGGCTTGGTACTTTTTATATTTTTACTAAGGGCATTTGTAGTAGAACCGTTTAGGATTCCGTCAGGTTCTATGCTACCTACTCTTCAAAAAGGGGATTTTATATTAGTAAATAAATTTAAATATGGGCTTCGATTTCCAATTATTAATCAAAAATTAGTCTCTTTAGGCAGTCCAAATAGAGGGGATATTGTTGTGTTTAGGTATCCACTCAATACTAGCCAGGACTATATAAAGCGCATTATAGGTATTCCAGGTGATGTGATAGTTTACGAAAATAAGCAACTTTACGTTAACGGTAAGGCTATTGAATCTATTTCTGATGGCCCATATGTTAAAGCAGAACAACAATCTGGCAAACCAGAACTTTATAAAGAGAAATTATTCTCTATAGAGCATGGTATCCTACAGATGCCTGGCTTATATCCTATTAAACCTATAGAGCAGTTTGAAGGAATAGAATCTTGTAAGTACTACTTACAATCTGCAGTTGAATGTAAAGTTCCTGAAGGTCATTATTTTGTAATGGGTGATAATAGGGATAATAGCCTTGATAGCAGATATTGGGGGTTTGTGCCTGATAAATATTTAGCAGGAAAAGCATTTTTTATATGGTTGAATTTTGAAGACTTTGGTCGTATAGGTCCAATCAAATAGTATGAAATTAGATGAACTACAGAAAAAATTAAATTATTCATTTAAAGATATTAAACTTCTAAATAGGGCTTTAACCCATAGAAGTTTTAGTTCCACTCATAATGAAAGATTGGAGTTTTTAGGTGATTCAATTTTAAATTTTTCTGTAGCCTCTTTATTGTTTAAAAAATTAAAAGATCAGGCTGAAGGCGATTTAACTAGAATTAGGGCTAGTTACGTTAATCAAGATACCCTGGCTAAAATAGCTAACAATTTAAAATTGCAAGACCTTATTAAATTAGGTGAAGGTGAATTAAAAAGCGGTGGTTTTAAAAGACCATCAATCCTAGCAGATGCTGTAGAAGCTATTTTTGGTGCAATTTATATTGATAGTAATATTGAACAAGCCCAAAAGGTGGTTGAAAGCATTTATGAACCACTAATGAAAAATGTGGATTTTTCAACTGTGGGTCGGGATTCAAAAACACTTTTACAAGAATTTGTTCAGGCGAAAAGAGTTCCATTGCCATCATATAAAGTTCTTAATATTACAGGAGCTGCTCACGATCAGGAATTCGAAGTTGAATGTACAGTGGAACTTTTTGATGTTTCTGCACAGGCCGTGGGAGCTAGTCGTAGATCTGCTGAGCAAGCAGCCGCTACTCTAGTTTTGGAAAAATTAAAAAAATAAAATCATTTTCTAAAAAATCTCCAAACAAAAATAGAAAAGTAACCCAACTTACACTTCCTGTTGCTGTTGAACAAGATGCCAAATAAGAATTTAAAAGCAGGGTATATCGCAGTTGTAGGTAGGCCAAATGTAGGCAAGTCTACTTTAATGAATGCCTTAATCGATAGCAAAATATCGATTGTTTCCCGCAAAGCTCAAACCACAAGGCATCGCATTCATGGTGTTCTTACTAAAGATTCAGTACAGTATATTTTTGTAGACACACCAGGATTTCAAACCCGACATGGTGGCACCATGAACAACATGATGAATAGGGTGGTTACTTCTACTTTAAATGATGTAGATGTAATTCTTCATGTGGTTGAGGCTGGTAAATGGAACGATGGTGATGCTCAAATTATTCCTCTGCTTCCGAAAAACAAACCCGCAATCCTAGTTCTAAGTAAAGTTGATCTATTGAAGGATAAGAACTCTTTATTTGCTTTTACTAAGGATATTCTACAAAAGCATACCTATGAAGCAGTTGTTCCAGTAAGCTCAGAAAAAACAATTCAACTTGATACATTACTGGATGAAATTTCCATTAGGTTGCCTGAAAGTGAGCATTTGTTTGATGAGGAAGCAATTACAGATAGAAGTATAAAATTTATTGCTTCTGAAATTATTAGAGAAAAGATTTTTCGATTAGTGGGAGATGAACTCCCTTATGAGTGTACAGTAGTAATTGAGAAATGGGATGAGGAGGCTTCAGGCACTAGCATAAATGCATGTATTTTAGTGGAGAGGGAAAATCATAAACCGATTCTACTCGGTACTAAAGGGATGCATATGAAAAGAATAGCATCCGAAGCACGACAAGACATATCTAAACTTATCGATAAACCCGTATATCTTGAAATATTCATTAAGGTACGTAAGGGTTGGTCTAGCGACGAAGCTCATTTGCGTAATCTTGGGTATGAGTAATGGCAACCCTAAAAAAGAAAGTTTCGGAAGCTAAAGCTTTTGTTCTGCACAGTATATCTTGGAGTGATAACTCCCTTATAGTGAATGTTTTTTCTCGTGAATATGGATTGATAGCGGGCGTTGCCAAAAGTGCTAAAAGACCCTATTCAGTTTTAAGACCTATTAACGCTCATTTTCAACCACTACTCGTAAGCTGGTCTGGGTCTGGTGAACTTAAAACCATTACAAAAGTTGAAACCGATGGATTTTATTGCATTCCAGAACGTGCTTTGATGTCTGCTTGGTATCTAAATGAACTAATCTTGAGAGGAGTAGCCAAAGAAGATCCGCACGAAAAGCTTTTTGATTGTTATAAAGATGCGCTATTAGGCTTGGTTTCAGACACAGACCCGCGTATAGTACTAAGACGTTTTGAGTGGCAATGGCTATGCGAAATTGGTTATGGATTAGATTCGGCAGAACCCGATTTTTACGATTTAAAAAAAGAGCCTGAATTGCGAAATGAACTCAGGCTCAATATATCAAAAGCTTTAAATAGATCGACTCTTAATGTAAGAGAAAATCTAAATCATCTCTCAAAATTAATCGCTACTAGAAGTCATACCGAAGATACTTAGTAAGCTTGAGAAAATATTATATAGACTGATGAAAATACTCATAGTCGCCATAATATAGTTAGTTTCTCCACCATTTATTATTCTTTGAACATCAACAAGTAAATATAAAGAGCAGATAATAACTACAACTGTCGCTAAGGCTAGAGATAGTGCAGGTATGAGCAAGAAAATATTAGCCACAGCACCTATAATGCAAGCAATAAGACCAATAAATAAAAACTTACTTATAAAACTTAGGTCTTTCTTTATAACATTAGCCAAGGTTGCCATGATAAAGAATATAGTAGCCGTAGAGCCGAAAGCGTAAAGGATAAGAGAAGGTCCATTTGCTAGCATAAGGATACTTGAAATTAAGTTGCTTAAGGTAAGCCCCATAAAGAAAGTAAATGCTAACAAGAACCCAACTCCTGCAGCTGAATTACGATTTTTAACTACAAGAAACATGAGACCATAAACACCTATCATAAAAATAGCAAATTGCATAAAAGGTCTCATGCCAGCAAAAATGTTAAACTGCATGCCAACTAAAGCACCCAATGCTGCAACCGCAATAGATATAGCTAGCAATACATATGTCTGACTAAGAACTTTATTCTTAGCTTTAGCAATCGCCTGACCATTTCCGCGGAAAGAATCCTGAGACAATGAATCAGAAGGTCTACCGAAATTATTCATGTGTACTCCAAATTATTGATTTAATTAAGTTTACTATATAAATTATGGGGTCGAAATCCAAAGAAACAATACATTAATATTAATTATATTTAAACTCAAAATATTTAATTTCATGCCCGTCTTGTTTGTATTTAAGTACTCTATCTCGAGCTAATCTTTTTGACTCGCTCTCACTCATAACAAACTCAAGAATATTTTCGAATAAAGTCGCTTCTTTCAAATAATCCGTACTCAAATTAAGCAAAAAATAAGGTTGAGGGTTTAACTTTTTAAACCAGTCATTAATATCTTCATTACATATAATGATTCTAGGGGGAATTACAATATCATCCCCCGCAAAATAATGAGGAATGAAATTGCAATCATCCTTAGACCACAATCTTTCACTAAATTTATTTGCTAGTTTTGGATCGTGGCAATACACCAGTATGCTACGACCCTTTGAATAATGAGCACTCACGGAGTTTACTGACATAGTGATTATGTCATCTATGCTTCTGGCTCCGTGAGCTTCGTATACTTCAGACACTATTATTGATTAAGCAAATATGCCATTAACAATGCAACAGGACGACCAGATGCACCTTTGTTATCGCCTCGGTTCCAAGCAACTCCAGCTATATCAATGTGAGCCCATTTATAATCGCCAATAAATTTTTCTAGGAAAGCAGCTGCCACTGCAGATCCAGCAACGCCACAACCTATATTTGCACAATCGGCAAAATTACTTTTAAGTTTTTCTGCAAATTGCTCATCTAGAGGCATTTTCCAAGCTGTGTCATTTGCAATTTCACCAGCATCAACCAATGCATCTGCAAGATCTTCATCGTTTGAGAAAACGCCAGCATGGACATGACCGAGAGCCTGAATAATTGCACTTGTTAGAGTGGCAATATCAATTACAACCTCGGGATTAAATTTATCCACATAAGTTAAAGCATCTGCTAGCAACAAGCGTCCTTCAGCATCAGTATTAAGAATTTCAATGGTTTTACCAGACATGCTAGTAACTACGTCACCTGGTTTAGTTGCATAACTGCTAGGCATATTTTCGGTAGCTGCTACAACACCGATAATTTCGCGATCAAATCCGATTTCCGCTACAGCCTTAAGAACGCCGAAAACTGAAGCAGCACCGCACATGTCGAATTTCATCTCATCCATACCAGATTTGTTTTTTAATGAAATACCGCCTGAATCGAAAGTGACACCTTTTCCAACAAAGACTAACGGTTTTTTGCTAGATTTCTTAGTTGGAGTATATCTAAGTGTTATAAGGGCAGGCTCCTCAGAAGCACCAGCTGCTACTGATAGAAATGCACCCATTTTTAATGATTCTATTTGCTTACGTCCTAAAACTTCAGCTTTAATTTCTTTGTATTCTTTAGCTAAATCTTTAGCACAATTACCTAAATATGTAGGTGTGCAAATATTGCTCGGCAAATCACCTAATTGCATAGTTAGAAGCATGCCATCTGCAATAGCTTTACCTGTGGCAATGGCATCCTTAACCAATTTAGTGTTTTCTTTAGAAGTAGTAAATCCAAATTTTTTAAGAACATTATGGTCTGGAATCTCTTTGAATGTACTTGTGTATTTGTAGTTAGAGTAGTGAACTTTACGTGCAGCAACTATAGTTGCATCTTTTAGGGTTATTTCCTCGTGATTTTTAAATAAAGCCTCTTCATCTAAAAGTGTGCTTACACCTTCTTTTATGCTGTACTCCTCCATAAAACAAGTAACAGCACAATGAGCATCCTCTAGAGCTTTCATGTCAAATTTATCTTCTTCGCCCATGCCTATAAGTACTACTTTTTCAGCTGCAAAACCAGGAACATCACGCATCATATAAGCATCGCCTAGACCACATCTAAACTCTTTGCGGATGATATTTTTAATTTCTGCACTGTTAGGTAAGTCTTTGGAAATAACGCCGTGTTTTCCCTCTTTAAATACACCAACAAATAAAGCTGGTGTTTTGATTTTTAAAATATCTGCTGTATTATGAACGGTGAATTGCATATCACTCCCCTTTATTAAAATATATCCTTATATTATTACCTATATCTTTGCATGATTCTATTTAAACGCTCAGTTGTTTCCGAAATACTAAATAATGCAGGGGTAGTATTTTCTACGCTTTTGATAGTTTGGCTTAGTGTTCTTTTAGCTAGACTGTTAGCTCAAGCTGCTTCAGGTATCATAGGTCCCGATTTGGTGTTGGGTATTTCGGCTTTCTCTAGTATTACAGCGTTGCCTATTATCTTAATAGTGTCTTTGTTTATTTCTATCATAACTACGGTTTCTAGAAATTACCGGGAGCAGGAGATGTACGTATGGTTTACAACTGGAGTATCCCTTGTAGATTGGATTAAACCAGTACTTAGAATAGCTATTCCAGTAAGTGTAGTTATAGCCATCCTAACTATAGTCACATCACCATGGGCCTATTTGCAAATTGAAGAGTATCGCCAAAGATATGCTCAGAGATCTGATTTTTCTAAAATAGTGCAGGGTCAGTTTTTAGAAACTGATGCAGGAGCTCGAGTTTTCTTTATAGAGCCATCGGAAAATAATAATCACGAATTCGGAAAAATTTTTGCTAGAGAAGTTACAGAAGAGTGGATTAGTATACTTAATGCAGACTATGGGGACTTTAAGACTAATTTTGAAACTGGCGAAAGATATATAGAATTAGGCTCTGGAACTAGATATGACATTAGAATTGGCACACCAGAATTTAGAGCTTCTAAATTTAGTTCTGTAACCATGAATATAAATCAGAAAAATTCATACACGGAAGAGCAGATTAGGACCAGGGCATTAGAAAAAATTAAGGCACGACCTTTTACTCAACTAATTAAAGATAACAATTCTCGAAGTGATTCTCAGATTTTGTGGAGATTGTCATTGCCACTAGCTGCTTTAAATTTGGCTTTATTGGGGATTCCATTAGGATCAGTTAATCCTCGTATGGGTAAATCAGCTGATATATTTATGGCAGCTTTAGTTGGTATGCTTTATATGAATTTACTTAATGTCATGCGTGGTTGGGTAGCCGCTGAGCAGATAGGTCTATGGACTGGGTTTGTGCTCGTTAACGGGTTATTTAGTGCTTTAGCCGTGTTTCTGTTTTGGTATAAATTAAGAATTAGAAAACCTAAAAAACACAATGAATATTCAGCAATTTAGATACGTACTTGAAACTGTAAATAATAACTTTAATTTAACAGATGCCGCTAAGAAACTTCATACTTCTCAGCCTGGTATTTCTAAGTCAATTATTGAGTTAGAAGAGGAATTGGGATTTCAGATATTTGAACGAAATGGAAAAAGACTTAGAGGGTTAACTAAACCAGGAAAAGCAGTCGTATCCGTTATTAGAAGGCTTATTCTTGAAGTTGAAAATATTAAGAGATTAAGCAATGAGTATGTGAGTCATGATGAAGGTGTATTAGTTATAGGCTGTACGCATACTCAAGCGAGGTATTTTCTACCTGAAATTATTTTAGACTTTAAAAAAAGATATCCTGGCGTACAAGTTTCGTTAATTGAAAGTAGCCCACCACAATTAGCAAACATGTTACTTAATGATGAGTTAGATGTTGCCTTTGCTACAGAAACACTTGCACAAGTGCCTGGGGTTGTGATTTTTCCCTGTTATGACTGGCAGCACTTTTTAGTTATGAGAGAGGATCATGAGTTGGCTGAACTCACATCTTCACAAATTAAAGAATTATCTTTGGAAGATATTTCAAAGTATCCGCTTATAACTTATTCAATACAGTTCACTGGTAGGCCATCTATTGATGCGGCCTTTGAAAAAGCAGGCATAGAAAGCAATATAGTCTTAGAGGCAATAGATGCCGACGTTATAAAAACATATGTTGATGTTGGTTTGGGTTTGGGTATTATTGCAGGTATGGCATATGACCCAAGGCGAGATAGGGGGCTTATTGGAATTCCAGTAGGGCATCTTTTTGGACATCACATATCAAAGATAGGATTACGTAAGGGTGTATTTGCTAGAGATTATGTGTTTGAGTTTATCCGGATGTGTGCACCTGGAGTGGAAAAGAAAAAAATTATTGAACTACTGCACGAAAATCTTTTTTAATCTTGATTTGAATCTCTGAATTTAGGCAAAGGGGCATACAATCCACCTAAAAGAAAACTTAGTAATCGCTTTTTAAGCCTTTTATCGCTAAGTTTGGTACTAGTGGCATGTAAATTTTCTGTATGTTCCAGTAGGGCTTGAATACCTGAAATCGCATAAGAAGTAGCTCCCAACATAAATTGGAATCTCCAAAGAATTTCTTCTTCTGGCACATCTGGCATGGCTTTGAAAAATGCTTGTCTATACCTTTCAAATACCAAAGCATTCTCTTGTGCGACCACTGTGGTTACAAAATCACTAGGACTTAACATCGTCTGTTCCAGTATTTTTAAATAAATATTGCCGTCATGGTCATCCTCACCAGCATGTGCTACGAGACTTCCAAAAAAGGCATATATTAATTGAGAAGGTCTTACTGGTTTACCAGCTGCTCTAGCTTCTAATGCATCTAGCTTTTCTAGCCTTTCTTTATTAATTGCTCCCAGCCTTCTTTTAAGTACAGCTGCAATCAAAGCGTCCTTACTGCCAAAGTGGTAATTAACAGATGCAAGGTTAACGCCAGCTAATTGCGTAATATCTCGCATAGAGGCACTCTCATAACCTTTTTCTACTATAAGTTTTTCAGCGGCATTTAGAATTTGCCTTCTAGTTAATATGGCTTTACTTAGCTTATCTTCGCTCATAAGGGGAATTTAAAATAGTAAAACAAACGATTGTTTAAAAATGAAATTATACAAAATAATTATATTTTTACAAATTTCAAATTTCGGTTGAAATGAGAATCATTCTAAATTAGAATTATGTAAATGAGAATTATTATCATTTATGAGGTTTTATGGAAGTTGCAACACAAATGAATGCTGTGGTAGTGGGAGCCGATAGATTAGGCAAGTTACCAGATATTCTAAAGGCACACAATATAAAGATTAATAAGCATATCACAGGTCGTGATCCAGCACACCAAAAGAAAGCATTGTCATTGCCATCAGGTACAGATATTTTAGTTTTATTGACTGATTTCTTAGGTCATAATGTAATGCGATCTTTTAGAAACGTAGCTGAGAAACAAAATATTCCTATTGTCGCATGTAAGCGCTCGGTGTGTAGCCTTCAAACTGCACTTGAACAATGTCCGCATGTATGTGAGCGCTGTCCTAGAAGGGTAAAGGTATGAAAGCACTTAATAATTTTCTTATGCTTATGGTTGGTGTGGTAGTTGTGTGGTCTCTCGTGGGATTTGAATTTCAAGAAAGAGATAGCAGACTTAAAGTTTTCATAAAAGAAGAGCCAAGCCTTAAGATGATATATAACAAAAATTAAGGCACTGTTAAAAGTGCCTTATATTTATCCAAATAGTTTATATTAGTTAAGCCTTCTAGCTCCGTTAAAACGCTTTGACCAGTAAGTCGATATATTTTCTATCCTTACCTTAGCTCCGGTTCGTGGGGCATGTAGGAATTTATTATCCCCGACATAGATGCCTACATGAGAATTACGACGACCGCGAGTATTAAAAAATACTAAATCGCCAGGTTTAAGACTCTCACGAGAAACCTTAGTACCAACTTTAGCCATGTTTGAGGCGATACGCGGAAGCTTAATACCCATATACTTATCCGCTGTGTAATAGATTAATCCAGAGCAATCAAATCCACTAGGAGTGGTACCGCCGTATCTATACTTAACTCCTATGAAGTTTAAAGCTCCCTGCACTAGTTTGCTTGATTTCGCAGTAGCCACTGCTGGCAATGGTTCTGACTTCAAATCCACCTGTATATCTGAAAGATCCTCATGCTCAATAAGGCTTTGAATAGGATCAGGATTAAGGACTTCTGCAACCTCTTTAGAGCTTTCTAAATCTTGAGCAGGTGCGACTGTATCCTCTGGTGCTGATGCTAATGTAGAAGGTTCTGAATCTGATAAAGGAAGGGATACTTTTGAGATAATGTCAGAAATTTCATCTGAATTTGATAAATCTAGCGATTTATCTAACTGACCTATAGTTTGAGAATGAGCAGATAAGGTTATAAGTCCTACGCTTAAAAAACAACATAAATTTTTGTAAATTAAACTTTGACCTATCCCTCTCAAACTAGAAATAACAATAGAATTCAATGACTTAGGCGGATTCATCTTGGGTTGATTATAGTCTGGGATATTACATAAATATTTCTATAGATTTTAAAATAATTACACTTCATTTACAAGGGTTTTACAGAAATATTTAACAATTTAATAGTTTACTTTAATGACCCAACCCAACAGGTAGACATTTAACATGATTACATACCATTATAAACAGGTCCCTCACCACCTTGAGGTGCAGTCCAAACTATATTTTGAGTAGGGTCCTTAATATCACAGGTTTTGCAATGTATGCAATTCTGTGCATTGATTCTAAGTTTCTGACTCCCATCAACTTCTAAAAATTCATACACTGCAGCTGGACAGTATCTTTGTTCGGGACCTGCATATTTTTTTAGATTAATTTCTACAGGAACCGAATCATCCTTAAGTTTTAAATGACAAGGCTGATTTTCCTCATGATTTGTATTTGATAAGAAAACCGAACTCAATCTGTCAAAACTAATAACACCATCTGGTTTAGGATAATTAATTTTCTGCATTTCACTTGCTGGGCGAAGTGATTCGTGGTCAGTCTTTTTATTATGCAGAGTCCATGGAATCATATTTTTCAAAAACTTCTGCTCTATACCAGTCATAATAGTCGCTGTCACAAGTCCTTTCTTAAACCATTGCTTGAAATTACGAGCTTGATTTAACTCTTTATAAAGCCAAGAATCCTTGAAATTTCTTTCATAGTCTTCTAAAACTTTTGATTCAGCATTTCCTATTTGGGTGGCAATGGCCTCCGCCACCATCATCCCAGTTTTAATAGCTGCATGACTACCCTTAATACGTGATGCATTCAAAAATCCTGCCTCACAACCTACTAATGCACCACCTGGAAATACAAATTTAGGCAAGCTTAATAAACCACCAGCTGTAATAGCACGTGCACCATAGGATAATCTTTTACCACCTTCAAGTATTTTGCGAATGTCTGGGTGAGTTTTAAATCTTTGGAACTCTTCAAAAGGTGACATCCATGGGTTGGAATAATTCAATCCAATTGCAAAACCAACCGCTATCAAATTATTATCTAAGTGATATAGAAATGAACCTCCATAAGTGTCTGAGGGCATAGGCCATCCAGCTGTATGAATTACAAGACCTGTTTTAGAATTTTCTGGTTTGACCTCCCAAAGTTCCTTAAAGCCTATGTTATAAGTTTGAGGATCTGAGGACTGATCAAGTTGGAATTTTGATATCAACTCACGCCCTAATTGACCTCTAGAACCTTCCGCAAATATAGTGTATTTAGCATGAAGCTCCATTCCAGGCTGATAGCTAGAAGATGGTGTGCCATCAGAGTTAAGCCCCATATCACCTGTAGCCACGCCTTTGACTGATCCATCATCGTGAAAAACTACCTCTGTAGCAGCAAAACCAGGAAAAATTTCAACTCCAAGAGTTTCTGCTTGCTGACCCATCCATCTGACTACATCTCCTAGTCTGACTATATAATTTCCTTCGTTTCTAAAACAGGAAGGTAGTAAAAAGTTGGGAACTTTATGAGATTTAGTTTCTGTTAAAAACAAAAATTCATCTTCTTTTACTTCAACTTTTAAGGGGGCATTTAGTTCACGCCAATTTGGAAATAGCTCATTTATAGCTATAGGGTCCATAATGGCACCCGATATAATATGTGCACCAACTTCCGAACCTTTTTCAAGAATACAGACAGAAATGTCAGGATTGATCTGCTTTAGACGTATCCCAGTTGCTAAACCTGCAGGACCCGCACCTACAATCACAACGTCATATTCCATAGACTCTCTATCAGACATCCAAAACCTCTTGAAATTTGTGAAAATTTATAAACTTTTGATTTTACAAAAATTACTCTTAACTATAATAATAAATTAGTTTTTATATCGGAAATATCCATGAATCTACCTAAAGAGCGTTTATCAGCATTGCGTAAGTCAATGAAAGATAACAATATTGATATTTGGATTGTTCATTCTGCAGATCCACATTTATCTGAATACCTCCCTAATTATTGGCAGCAGCGAGTTTGGCTTAGTGGATTTACGGGGTCGGTTGGTACAGTTTTAGTTACCCAAGAATTTTCTGGTTTATGGGTTGATAGTCGTTATTGGGAGCAAGCCAAAAATCAACTTCAAGGTTCGGGGATTGAACTTATGAAGGCTGGAGATGTGGATGTTCCCACAATTTCAGAGTATTTACTTCAAAATTTACAAAGCGGTGGAGTGGTTGGGTTTAATCCAGATATGGTTTCAATTAGAGCTTACAAAAATTATTTATCTGAATTAAGCCATGCGAATTTTACGTTTAAATTTGAAGATGATTTAATAGAGCCCTTATGGAGTGATAGGGAGGCATTGCCAACCCAGCAAATTTTTGAACATTCAAGTGAATTTTATGAATTAGATGCAAGCCAAAAATTAAAACTCGTTCGCGAAAAGTTAAAACTAAGTGACGGGGATTTGCACTTAATTTCATCCTTGGACGATGTGGCTTGGATTTTAAATCTCCGTGGCAATGATGTCTCATACAATCCAGTTTTTCTTTCTCATCTAGCTATCACAAATAAGACTTCAATTTTATTTGTAGATTGTCGAAAAATTTCTGATGATATTAAAAAATATTTGGAAAAATTTGGTGTAGAAATTAAAGATTACGCTGAACTTAAATCATTTTTATCTAAACAAAATATATCAAAATTATTAGTTGATCCTGATAGGGTTGCCTATGGGTCGATTTCTAGTTTTAAAGGTGAAGTAGCAGAACTTATCAATCCATCTCGACTTATGAAATCTCGAAAATCAGACAAGGAAATTCAGTTTGTCAGAGAGGCTATGGAGCAGGATGGAGCTGCGTTATGTGAATTCTTTTCTTGGTTTGAAAAAGCTATAAAAAAGGAAAACATAACTGAGCTTACTATAGATGAAAAACTTATAGAATTTAGGTCAAAACGAAAAGGCTATGTTAGCCCTAGTTTTGCGACAATTGCGGGTTTTAACGCCAACGGAGCTATGCCTCACTATAGGGCTACTGAAGAGTCGTATTCTGAAATTAAGGGGAATGGATTTCTTCTAATTGATTCTGGAGCTCAATATTTAGGAGGCACTACGGACATTACTCGTGTGATTCCAGTTGGTGAGGTAAGTGCAGATCAATGTAGTGATTACACTTACGTTCTAAAAGCACATATTCAATTGGCTTTGGCAGAGTTTCCTGTTGCCTACCCATCACCTTTGCTTGATACTATTGCACGAGCACCTCTTTGGAAAGCAGGGCTGGATTATGGTCATGGTACAGGTCATGGTGTAGGTTATTTTCTAAATGTGCATGAAGGTCCTCAAGTTATTGCTCACAGAGCTTATAAACAGCCCTACACTGAATTGTACGCAGGTATGATTACATCAAATGAACCTGGTGTATATAGACCAGGGAAATGGGGTGTTAGGATAGAAAATTTAATAGCAAATATTCCATCTCAAAAAACGGAATTTGTTGAGACACTTAAGTTTGAAACACTCACACTTTGCCCAATAGAAACTTCTTGCGTAGTAAGAGATCTTCTGGATGAGCAGGAGGTTGTATGGTTAAATGAATATCACAAAATTGTACAAGAACGTTTATCTAAGCATCTTTCGGGGGATGCTTTAGAATGGCTTAATAGGAAAACAAAAGCAATATAGTTTATGTTTAAACCAAAATATTTATTGTTTTTAACTCTCTCTGGTTCGGTCTTTGCTCAGCCTATGGTGTCGGGTAATTTGAACACCATAGAGGCACAAAATGCAGCTCAAGTTCATACTGGACCAGGTCATAATCATTTAAAGCAACTGATCAATAGCTTTGGAGAAGTAACTCCAGAAAAAGTTTTGTCAAATTACGCAAATACTGCATTTCGTTATTACGACAATAGTCTTAATGCTGTCGCAGATTTAGAGTACGCAATTACGAGTGCACAAATAGATGATATAGAAACCGTTCGATCTTCATTTGATACGGCTTATGATGCATTTAGTCTCACGGCTATTTTTGAAAATATGGAGGGACCCATTGATGCAGATTCTGGCTGGGTTTTCGAGCAGTATGGCAACCCAAAAAATTCCATATATGAGGATTTTCATAAATTAGAAAAATTAATCAAGGGCAATGATTTTTTGAAACAAAGAGAGGATGCGTTAAACATTGCCAAAGAAATAAAAGCTAATTTATCAAAAATTACCGATGCATGGACAGCAAATATAATCGGTCAGAAGGGGATTTATAGGGCGGCTTTTTTGAATAAGCTAAAAAATGATCCAAGAAATATAGAGCCTAAGAAAAATTTGAATGCAATTAGAAATGGGCTTGCAAGCTATATTAATAAAAATATCGTAAAGATTGATGATATGGATCGTACAGCTTATAACAGCTTTTTGGATATTTTATTTGGGCAAAGGTTTGGACGTAGAACTGGTCATGGGATTTATGACGTTCTTTCAAAAGCAGAACGTCGGAAAATTTCCAAAGCATTGTCAGCAATAAATTCAAGATTTAGACGTATGGACTTACTGATGGTATCTAATTCTGGAGAGCCTAATGTAGTAAAACCATCGGATCAAAAGCGACTTCAAAAAAATAATCGTTATTTAATTTCACAAGCTAAAAAAATAGCAGAGATTCTAAGTGAAACTGAATAAGCTAACAAAAAAACGCCCTTCTATATGAAGGGCGAAATTTTATAAAGGAGTAAATATAATTATTTAAGTTTAGTTTCTTTGTAATCTACGTGCTTGCGTGCTTTAGGGTCATATTTTTTAATAACCATTTTTTCAGTAGCACCTTTTTTGTTTTTTGTAGTGGTATAGAAGTGACCTGTGCCAGCAGTTGACTCAAGTTTGATTTTTTCACGAATTCCTTTAGCCATGATACTCTCCTAAGCTATTAAACTGATTGACCGTTTTTGCGCATATCTGCAAGAACAGCATCAATGCCTTTTTTATCGATAGTGCGTAATGCAGCAGAAGAGATGCGAAGGCGAACCCAGCGGTTCTCGCTTTCAACCCAAAATCTGTGAGTTTGAAGATTTGGAAGAAAACGTCTTTTTGTTTTATTGTGTGCATGAGACACGTTATTTCCGGACATTGGGCGCTTGCCGGTTACTTGGCATACTTTAGCCATGATTAATTACCTCATTATGTTAAAGATCTGTATTTTTGGCTCAGATCAACCTTATGTAAAAAATTAAAATCCTCTATGTTTAAAAAATTTATAAAGGAAACGATAATTTTAGTATAAATTAGGTGCAATCTCAATTAAGTGATTGAAAATTATGGCTTTTTACGTTTGAATAGGTCTTTTTTGTAGTAAAAAGGCATATTGTTTTTGCGTGATTTAGGAATTAGTTCTTTTATAACAAAATAATACCAAGTCCCCAGAATTGCTGTACATATATATAAAGAGATTGTAATCATAGTCCACATAGATGCAATACCAATCGGTGCATTTGGGACTATGAATTCAGTTAGGAATTTTATGTTTCCTCGTCCCGCACCAAATCCAAAATAGTATCCTCCAGCCAAGCCTATTCCGAGTAAGATAATCGACTGCGTTACAAAAGGGACTGTAGCAATTTTGTGAGCTCTTAAGATGTATGGTACATAACATTGCAATGCGTCCGCTAAGTGGAAAAACGGAATAATCGAAATCATTATTAAGGTTATATGAGCAACGTCTGTATTGTTTGTGTATAAATCTACAAGAGGAACTTTAAATAAAATAACAGTCAATGCCAATATTGCATAACCTGCTAATACAAGGTAAGTACCCATTTTTACAGTGTTGTGGGAAAGAATGTACTTTCTAGCACCTATAGCTTGTGCAGCTAGTGCAGAAGTACATATGCTTATGGATTGCGGAATCATATACATTACTGAAACGAAACTTGTAAGTATTTGATGGGCACCAGAAACGTAAATACCTTCTCTTGCTACAAATAAAGCCATAAAAGAGAAAATGCTTATCTCAACAAAGTAAGACCCACCCATAGGGATACCCAGATTTAAAATTTGCTTTATAGGCTTAAATTTGGGTCGCCCTAGATGAAGTAAAAATTTATCGTACACAGGGTTTTTGAAGATGATAAAAAGCCCTACCGTATATGTAATCCAACTTACTATAAGTGTCGAAAGCCCAGCACCTGCACTTCCTAAAGCTGGTAATCCTAATTTTCCAAATATTAAAATCCAATTTAGTAAAGCCTTTGAGAGTGTGCCAACTATACTGATATACATTATGTGTCGTGGATTTTGTGATGAAGTACAGATGGCATATACAGCCCTATACATCATCATAGCTGGCAATGCTAAATAACATATACGTAAATATATAGTAATTTCATCTCTAACGACTTGTGAGACTTCTCCCGAAATCGATAGCCACATATCGGGAAATAGCATAAGTAGCCCAACTAAGAGCGACAATATGAAAGCAAGCCAAGTCCCCTGACCCCAAAAAATCCCGACCTCTGCATTTTTTCTGGCTCCGATAAGTTGGGCAATAATTGGAATAATCGCATGTATCACACCCATTAAACTTATGCTTATGGTCACAAAGATTGCAGACCCTAAACTCATAGCTTGTAGACCAACGGCACTATAGTTACCAATCATCATAGTGTCCAATACGGCATAAGAAATTCCTGCAAGTTGACCGATAAGAATCGGCCAAGTCATAGATATCAATTTCTTAAAAATGGCGTTGCTATATGTGGACATGTGAACCTATTTTTTTAGGAATATAAAATATTCCCCGTGCCTTTCGCTGGCTCTGTGACCCTGCCAAAGAATTTGAGAGTCATCTATAAGAGCTTGAATTTTATTAACGTGATTAGTATGAGTGTTGGCTTGTATCATAGCAAAATCACACTCATTATTGCTAAATTTTAAATTAGAAAAAATATTAAAAACAGCAAGTTGACCTAGCCCTAAATCAATTGGGTTAACACAACTATTTGGTGGCACTAACCCTTTAACTGCTCTGTTTAATTCCTCACCAGTTGAACGATATGACCTTCCATAATTGATTAGAGGTAACCATAAAAGGGATAGTAAAAACCAAACGCAGGTCAACCCTGCTGCGGTTACAATAAGCCCTCTCCATAGCCCTCGTGGTTGTTTACGAATTCGCCAGTTAACCAACATTATCCATAATGCCGAAACTACAATTCCAGCAAAAACGGAAAGCCAATCGATAGTAACTTCATAACCATTAACTAATCGCATAATATTGAAATGTATCTTATGGGGCCAGCCAGTTTGCATTGCCATCCAGCCAAACCAAACTGAAATCAATGCTATGGATACAGTCATTATGCTAAACCAGTCCAAAATATTGATGGCATTGCGTTTTAAAGTGGGTATGCTCATGGCGGCGAGGACTGCATTGCCAAATAGGATAGGGCCGTAATATAAGTCGTACGCAGGGCTAACAAAGAAAATAATTAAAAGATTAACTAGGTAGAATAAAAATGGGATTAGTATATGAAATTCTAATATCCAGCGACGCCACTTATATATAGCAATCAGGGCAAAAGGCCAGCTGGGCCATAAGTACCAGCTAAGGTCGCGAATTTTAATTAGGATAGTATTAAGTTCGGATCCAGATAGAATTTTAAAATTATGCTTAAGCCATCCTTCAAACCATATAGGGTCTTGAGAACTTACATAAAATGCCCAACCTGCAAAGCACGCAAGTGTAATTAAAAATACAAAACTTAATGTAATCTTTGTTTTAGTGTCATAGGCAGGTAGAGTTAAAAGGAGTAAACCTACAACTATTAGTGGCAATGCTCCTATTAAACCGATAGCAGCTAGAGAACCTATAAATGATAGGCTTAGAGCGATAAGTCCTTGGATTTTGTTGTCGATGATTCTAACAAAGCCATAGAATGCTATGGAGTGCAATGCCATAAGAAGAGGGTAGTAGCTTGTCTCATGCATTCGTATAATTATGCCGACAGTTGCTATACCAAAGAAAAATGCAACGTCTGCGAGCATTCTGCCATAGTCTTTAGGTTTGGGTTCGCCACCAAATGAAAGTGGAAGTGGTTGAGCTTCTTTTCTTCTGCCGAGCAAATAGGTTCCATACCATATACCCCATAAAAATAAAAAATAGTATGCGACGTTTGGTATGCGTGCTGCATTAATTTGTGCATCTAATGGGCTTAGGGTAAGTTCCAAAAGTGGGGAGAAGATTGAAATCGATATGGCTCCGATTATTGAATTTAAAGGACCTTCTCCATAAAAGTTTATATCGGATATGTGGGTTGTAATCCAATTAGAAAAATTAAAATCAAATTGATTTACTAGAGTAAGCATGCTTGCAAAACCAGCTGCATCCTCTGTTTTCCATGGGTCACGACCAAAGAGACCAGCAAATATAAAAGCAAACATGACCCAAAATAGGATTCTTCTTGGGAGTTTCGAAGCCGCGGGACTGGCCAATCTTGCTGGAGTTTTTCTAAGTGAATACATAATAAAAAAGGCAAACCCAAAACTAAGTGATGTGTTTGCCTAATATTTTAGTATTAGATTTTGAAGAGAATTATTTTTTAATAGTTCCCTGAGTACGTGCAAAACGTGCACGGAATTTCTCAACGCGTCCAGTTTCAACGATACGAGTTTGAGCACCAGTGTAGAATGGGTGTGACTCTGAAGTTACATCACACTTAAACAAAGGGTAAGTTTTACCGTCGATTTCAATAGTTTCTCGAGAATTTAAAGTTGAGCGAGTAATGAATTGTTTTCCTGATTGCATATCCTGAAAAACAACTTCTTTATAGTCTGGGTGAATGCCTTCTTTCATAATTAATCCTTATAGTAGGGGTCGCCGAGTTAAATATATTTAAAACACGTATCCAAAGTAATCGATTATTTTAACAACTAAAATTTCTAATCCTATGAGAAATTGGAATTAATTCACATTTACTCAACTTTTTGTATCAATTTTTTAACAAAATCAAAATTCAAATAGCAGATGTTAATTGTCGATAAGGCCTAATTCTGCCATAGATGTTGCTTCCACTCTTGTGCATACTATGTGATCTATTAATTTAACATTTACTAACTCTAAAGCCCTTTTGAGTTTTTTAGTTATTTCTATGTCAGCTTTACTCGGTTCGCTTCGACCTGACGGATGGTTGTGTGCCATAACAATATAAGCTGCGTGATGTCTAAGTGCAGATTTGACTATTTCTCTAGGGTAAATTGGTGCGTGATCAATAGTTCCTTTTATTAAAATTTCGGAGTGAGTTAATTTAAAGGAATAATTTAAGTATAGTAATAGACAATTTTCCTCTGATTTGTTTCCTATAGCATGTATGCAATATCTCTTAACTGTGCTTGCCTGTTGGAGGATCGGGTATTCTTTAAGAGGTTCTTCTAGGGTTCTTATAGCGATTTCATTTAGTGCTAAAAGTTGGGTTACTTTTGCTAAGCCTAATCCATGAACTGCATGAAGATCTTCACTTTGAGCGTTTAGCAATTGTCGTAAACCACCAAATTTTTTTAACAAATTTTGACTAAATTCTATAACAGGCTCCCCCTTAGGTCCACTTCTAAGAATTAAGGCTAAAAGCTCCGCAGTTGTCAAAACATTTGCTCCATGCTTTATTAGTCTTTCTCTAGGTTTTTCAGTAGGTATATCTGAATTTAATATCGGCATATGATTAAAATAGAGAACTTAAAATTGAATTTTGCTGGAAAAAATTATTTATGACTAGTGAGGATGACAAAACTGTCCATGCTGATTCTTACTTAACCTTGCACTATAAAATCACTCTGAACTCAGGAGCTGGTGCAGGTGAGGAGTTTATCAATACATTCAGTGGTTCTCCTGCAACTTTATTTATGGGATCTGGTCAATGGGCAGAAACAATGGAGGCCCCTCTTATAGGGCATAAAGAAGGCGACTTAGTTAATTATGAACTAAGTGCTTCCGAGGCTTTCGGTAAGAGAAACCCTGAATTAGTACAAACTATATCAGAAGATGCAGTTATTAATGGATCAGAAGATATTCCTATTTTTGAAATTAACGACAGAGTGGAGTTTGTAGCTCCAAATGGAGCAAAATATTCTGGACTATTTAAAGGACGTGAAGGTGATAAAGTTATTATCGATTTTAATCACCCCTTTGCAGGAAGAGACTTAAAGGTAGAAGTAAAAATAATTGGAATTATGTAATGCAAGAAAACCAACATGCAGAAATATTACTATCTGAGCCACGCGGGTTTTGTGCAGGTGTAGATCGTGCGATTGATATTGTGGAACGAGCATTAGAGCTACATGGTGCCCCGATATATGTACGTCATGAAATCGTTCATAATCGATTTGTTGTTCAATCACTTCGTGCAAAAGGTGCAATATTTGTAGACGAGTTGGATGAAGTACCTGAAGGGTCTATAGTTATTTTTTCTGCTCATGGGGTGTCTTTAAATGTTAGAAGGGATGCAGAAGCAAGAGGTTTAAGAGTTTTTGATGCTACCTGTCCTTTAGTAACTAAAGTACATATAGAAGTAAAAAAAATGCACGAAGCAGGACGGTCAATAATAATGATTGGCCATAAAGGACATCCAGAAGTAGAGGGTACTTTGGGTCAAGCTCGAGGAAATATGTACTTAGTAGAAACAGTGGAGGACGTACAAAACTTAGAAGTTCCCGATCCAGATAATCTGGCATATGTAACTCAAACTACTTTATCGGTAGACGATACAGCATTAATTACTAAAGCATTGCACGATAAATTTCCAAATATTGTTGCCCCTAAAAAGGCTGATATTTGTTATGCAACTCAAAACCGTCAAGATGCAGTCAAAATTATAGCCCCTCAGTGTGATGTGTTTTTTGTGGTCGGTAGTGTAAATAGTTCAAATTCTAATCGTCTACGTGAACTAGCTGAAAGGTTAAAGTGCCCATCTTACTTAATAGATAATCCTGATATGATTAACCCTGCATGGATAGAGGGCAAATCATCCATAGGTATAACTGCGGGAGCCTCTGCTCCAGAAGTACTAGTACAAAATGTTATAAATCGTTTGCGTGAGTTGGGTGCGATTTCTGTACGGAAAGTTGCGGGTATAGAGGAAAATGTATCATTTCCACTTCCTAGAGAATTATCTCGAAAACTTTAAATTCGTTAGAAGTTGATAGGTTTCATAAACTGGAAGCCCCACAACCCCAGTATAACTTCCTTCAATTTTTTCTATAAAAATAGCGGCCATGCCCTGTATGCCGTATGCTCCAGCTTTTCCGAAGGGCTCGCCACTAGTGATATAGGCGGATACATCTCGCATACTAAGTTTTCTAAAATAAACTTTTGTTTTAGATACTGTAAGAGATTTTTGTCCACGTACATTTAGCACAACTGCGGTATGAACCTCATGCATACGACCTGAAAGTTTTAAAAGCATTTGAGAAGCATGATTTTCATCATTGGGCTTACCTAATACGGCCCCATCCAGCATAACGCAGGTATCTGCAGTTAATATGGGGCGGGTTAAGACCGCATTGTTATCTACATATTGCCAAGCTAAATCCGACTTATCCTGAGCTGTCCGAACTACATAATCCTCGGGAGCTTCATCCTGAAATTGTGGCTCATCTTCACCTTCAGGCTTTGGTACTCGGAGGATTTCATGACGTATACCTATTTGATTTAAAAGTTGATGTCTTCGTGGGCTTTCAGAAGCAAGATAAATTGTAGGAATGTCATTTGAGATAGGCGATAAAGAGATTTCTTCGGTCATGCTAAGCTCTGTGATAGGGATGATTATTAAGAATGCTCCAAGCTCTATATATCTGTTCTATTAGAAGTACACGTACCATGGGGTGTGGCAATGTCAAAGACGACAATCTAATTTGTTCATTTGAAGATTTTTTAAACTCTGAATCCAATCCGTCAGGACCGCCGATAATAATTGATACCTCAGGTTTTTCAATCATCCACTTTCTTAGCATTTCAGATAAATCAACCGTAGTCACATTCTTTCCGTGCTCATCTAATGAAACTACATGTGAATTACTAGCAATTGCAGATTCGATTCTTTTAGCCTCAGCACTCATCATCTGAGCTGGTGTTTTACCTAATGTTCGTGGTTCTGGTTTTACTTCGTGAAGTGTAATTTGTATTTCGGGTGGCAAACGCTTTGCATATTCAGAATAGGCATCATCAACCCAAGAGGGCATTTTTTGACCGACGGCAATTATTTTTAGCTTCATCTAATCCACGTCTGGATCGTATGAATGAGAAGGAGGTGCTTCTAAGGTGGATTGTGGAAGTAGTTTCATACGAACTGGACGACCGCCCCAGACTGATTCCAAATCATAATAAGCACGTATATGAGGTTGCATACAGTGGACAACAATATCACCTATATCTAGCAAAACCCATTCACCACTTTCTTCACCCTCAAGAGCAATAATCTCAATATCATGCTCCCTAACAGCATCCGACACGCTTTTAGCAAGCGATCTAGTTTGACGATTAGAAGATCCGCTGGCAATAATAACGCGGTCAAATAAGCTAGTCAGGTGGCTGGTATTAAAAATTTTTATGTTTTGAGCTTTAACGTCTTCAAGGGCGTCAACTACAATTCTTTGAAGTTTTTGAATATTCATTCTTTATAGAGATTGTGGGTGTTTATGTATTTTATAACCTCTGGATGTACCAACCCATCAATTGATTCAGAATTTTTAATTTTTTCTCTAATTTGAGTAGATGATAGGTTTTGCTCATCCATAGGAAGAATATGTACTTTCTTACCCTTATTTTTCAGCTCCTCCTCAAGCTCCTTAGGCACAATCAAGGAGTATTTAGGTCTATGTGCGACTAAGAGGTCAACATATTTCAAAATATCATTCCATCTATGCCAAGTCGTAAAATTCTGAAGCTGATCACTGCCCATAATCCAATAATAATTATGTTCTGGTGGCAATGCTTCTACTGTATCAATAGTGTATGTGAGTCCATCTCTTGAAAGTTCAGTAGTATTTAAGCATATCTTTGGATGTCCTTTTATGGATAATCGGATCATAGCTATCCTATGACCAGCCTCTAAAATTTGCGATTGCTTCTGCCAAGGTTTTTTTGCGGGAATCAGTTGTACTTGTTCAATGGAATCATATTCCAAAGCACTAAGTGCTAAGGAAAGATGGGCATTATGAAATGGGTTAAAACTACCGCCAAATAAAGCAATATGCATTAATTACCTTTTAAAGCTCTCCAGCCTATATCACTGCGATATTGCATACCATCGAAATTCAATGAGTTAATTTTTTGATAGGCAATATCTCTAGCAGATTCTAAGCCTGAACCCAAAGCACAAACACATAATACACGACCACCATTGGTCACTAATTCACCAGTATCAGAAAGTTTGGTTCCCGCATGAAATACAGCACAATCTTCCGAGGAACTTAAATCCCCATTTATCACAGTATTTTTTTTAGGGTTTGTAGGATAGCCTTCGGCAGCGATAACAACACCTAGTGCGGATTTCACATCCCAATCTATAGATACCTGGTCTAATTTAGATTCAATAGCGGCCTCAACAACATCCACGAAATCGGATTTAATACGCATCATGATTGGTTGAGTCTCAGGATCTCCCATGCGACAATTAAATTCAAGTACATTAATAGGGCGGGTTTCATCTGGTCCATCATCAATCATAAGACCAGCATAAAGAAATCCTGTGTACTTAATGCCATCAGCTTTCAAGCCATCTATAGTTGGTCTGATAATCTCATTCATAACCCGATTGTGTATAACATCGGAAACTATTGGGGCTGGGGAGTAAGCTCCCATACCACCAGTGTTTGGACCTTTGTCCGCATCTAATAGGCGTTTGTGATCTTGGCTACTTGCAAGAGGAAGGATGTTATTGCCATCAACCATAACAATAAAACTAGCTTCTTCACCTTTTAGAAAATCTTCAATCACAATGCGAGATCCAGCTTTGCCCATTAAGGCATCGGATAGAAAATCATCAACTGTAGAATGAGCAGTCTCTATGTCCGAAGCTACAACCACACCCTTACCCGCAGCTAAACCATCAGCTTTAATCACTATGGGAGCGGTTTTTGAGTTTAAGTATTTATGAGCTTCTTGGGGGTCTGTAAACGTTTTAAATGAAGCTGTAGGAATATTATGGCGAGTCATAAACTGCTTAGCGAAATCCTTTGAACTTTCAAGCTGAGCAGCTGCCTTAGTTGGACCAAAAATTTTCAAACCTTTGGAACGGAAAGAATCAACAACTCCCTGAGCTAGTGGTGCTTCAGGACCTACTACAGTAAATTGAATTTGGCTGTCATTAGCAAAATTAATGAGATCTTCAATTTCTGTTATGGCAATGTTTTCCAATTTAGGTTCTTTAGCAATACCTCCATTACCAGGTGCTACGTAAACCTTAGATACTTTTGGGGATTTCGATAATCTCCAAGCAATAGCGTGCTCTCGACCTCCAGAGCCTATAACTAATATTTTCATTAATCCGCCTCATCAAATATAGCAGTGGTGTGTACTTCCTGTACATCATCTAAACTTTCTAATTGATCGAGAATTTTTTGCATTTTTATAGCATCATCTCCCTCAAGAACTGTTTCGTTTAGAGGTTTCATTATGATGCCATCAACTTCAGGTGTTAGACCTGCATCGGTGAAGGCTTTTTTCACTGACATGTAGTCACTCGGTTCGCATGTTACTTCAATAAGACCTTCGTCATCGGTCACTACATCGTCTGCACCTGCTTCTAAACCAATTTCCATTATTTGTGATTCATCGCTACCTGGAGCAAAAAGAAATTGACCACAATGCTTAAACATAAAGGCCACACTTCCGTCTTGGCCAAGATTCCCTCCATGTTTAGTAAGTGCGTGGCGAACATCTGATACAGTTCTTGTGCGGTTATCAGTCATACATTCAACAATAACAGCAGCACCTGCAGGTCCATAGCCTTCATATCGAATTTTTTCGTAATTTTCACCATCTGCACCACCTGCACCTCGTTGAATAGCTCGCATAATATTGTCTTTAGGCATGTTAGCGGCAGTGGCTTTATCCCATGCTAAACGTAAAGAAGGGTTTGCATCTGGGTCAGCACCTCCAGCTCTAGCTGCAACTTGAATTTCTCGAATTATTTTTGTCCAAATTTTGCCACGTTTGGCATCCTGACGACCCTTGCGATGTTGAATATTAGCCCACTTACTATGTCCAGCCATAAAAATTCTCTATTCTTAAATTTAAAAAGACTAATTTTAACAAGACTATAGGTTAATTTATAATTAGCTAGATTAATTCTAGTAACTGAGGGATATATGGCAGAACCGATTTTAGTAGCAAAAGGTAGTGAAAATTTCGTTTATATGTTGCCCAAACTGGCTAATAGGCATGGTTGTATAACTGGAGCAACTGGTACTGGTAAAACTGTTACCCTTCAAGTTTTGGCTCAAGCATTTTCTAAAATTGGCGTCCCAGTTTTTATGGCAGACGTTAAAGGAGACTTAACGGGTATTTCTCAACCTGGTGTAGCTAGTCCAAAGCTTATGGAGCGTCTACAAAAGTATGGTCTTCCTACCCCCGATTTTAGTGCTTGTCCAGTAACTTTATGGGATTTATTTGGAGTACAGGGGCATCCAATCCGAGCTACCATAAGTGATATGGGACCTTTATTGCTCTCTAGAATTTTAGATCTTAATGATACTCAGGCAGGAGTATTAAGTCTTATATTTAAATTAGCCGATGATGAGGGTCAGCTTATATTGGATATGAAAGATTTACGTGCCATGCTACAGTACGTTTCTGATCGAAGGGCCGAAATTCAAGAAACCTACGGAAATGTGACACCTGCAACGGTTGGAGCCATTCAAAGAAAGCTTCTTGAATTAGAGCAACAGGGTGCGGATAATTTCTTTGGCGAGCCCATGTTAGATATATTTGATTTAATGAGAGTTGACCATAACGGAAATGGTATGGTTAATATTCTTGCAGCAGATAAACTTATGCGATCACCGAAATTGTATGGTGTGTTTTTGCTTTGGTTGCTAGCTGAGATATATGAAGCATTGCCAGAAGTAGGAGATTTAGAAAAACCTAAATTTGTGTTTTTCTTTGATGAGGCTCATTTGGTATTTGAGGATGCACCCGATGCACTTCTAGATAAGATTGAATTAATAGTTAGATTAAGTCGTTCAAAAGGCATAGGCGTATATTTTGTTACTCAAAATCCTCTAGATATTCCTGAAGCTGTATTAGGTCAATTGGGTAATCGTGTTCAGCATGCATTAAGGGCGTACACTCCTCGTGATCAAAAGGCGGTCCGCACTACAGCTGAAACTATGCGACCAAATCCAAAAATTAATATAGAACAAGCAATAACTGAACTGGGAGTGGGTGAGGCATTGGTGTCATTACTAGATGAAAAAGGTGCTCCTTCTGTTACAGAGCGTGCTTGGATGGTTGCTCCAGATTCACGCATAGGTCCTATTACAGATCTTGAACGTAATCAGCTTAAAAATTCATCTCATGTTTACGGTAAGTATGAAAAAGTTGTGGATCGTGAATCTGCATTTGAAGTGCTACAAAAAAGGGCGACTATGGCTAATGAAGTGGCACAGCAAGAAGCAAATTCGGCGGGTGGAAGTTCTGGTGTAGTTGGTATTTTTAAAGACTTTATGATTGGAAGTACAGGACCTCGCGGAGGGCATAGGGACGGCATTATTCAAAGGGCAGTTAAAAATGAGGCTTCACGTATGACTAGTCGATTAATCCGTGGTGTACTCGGGTCTTTACTTGGTGGCCGTAGATGATGGAGCACTAGTAGATTGGGTCACTAGTTATAGTGCATATATAAGTCTTAGTTTATTAGTAAAAAACCCCAATTTTTTGGGGTTTTTATTTAATTGAAATAGGACTTAAATGTTTCGACTTCGTTATAGGAACCCAAAACAACACTAATTCTTTGATGTAGCTCAGTGGGCTTTATATCTAATATAGGATTAACTGTATCGACAGCTTGTCCCCCTGCTTGCTCGATGATTAGAGACATGGGGTTAGCTTCATACAATAATCTTAACTTTCCTGGTTTTGAAGGTTCACGCTTATCCCATGGATACATAAAGATGCCACCACGTTGGAGAATTCTATGTACTTCAGCGACCATAGAAGCAACCCAACGCATATTAAAATCCTTGCCTCTTGGGCCAGTTGTTCCTGCTAAGCAATCATTTATATAGTTTTGAACAGGTGTGTCCCAATGCCTCATATTGGACATGTTGATAGCAAATTCTTTGGTATCTGTTGGAATTTGAATATTCTCTTTAGTAAGTATCCAGCTACCCAATTCAGTATCAAGTGTGAAGGCTACAACCCCATTGCCAACAGTGAAGACAAGTTGAGTTTGAGGTCCATATAGAGCATAGCCAGCTGCAACTTGTCTTCGTCCAGTGTTAAAGAATATGTCCTTAGTAATTGGGTCAGATGCGAGTTTTTTCTCATCTGCTTTGACAATTGAGAATATTGTGCCTATTGAAATATTAACGTCAATATTAGATGACCCATCGAGCGGATCAAAAAGTAACAAATATTCACCCTTAGGATATTTTTCAGGAATTTTATGAATATCCTCCATCTCTTCAGAAGCCATTGCTAGCAAATGTCCTCCCCAAACATTGGCCTCTAAAAGAACATCGTTTGAGATAACATCAAGCTTTTTCTGAACTTCTCCCTGAATATTTTCGTTATCTGTCGAACCTAAAACATTATTAAGATCGCCCTTACCAGTTAGGTTGGCAATGGTTCTGCATGCTCTGGCTACGGATTCAATTATTAGTCTTACCTCAGGTGCAAGCTTGCTTTCATTGCGTTGTTGCTCAACCAGATATTGAAAAAGTGTTTTCCTAGTTTTCATAATATTAATTAATAGATGAAGCTTTGGAGATGATTTCTCTTACATTAGGAGAGAGTTTCCCTTCAGCTGAAATTTTATCTAATTGAGATTTCATAAATGTTCTATTTGGCTCGTCGTATTTAGACCAGTTATCCATAATTCTTGCGTATCGAGCTGCAACTTCTGGATTCTTAGAATCTATTTCAAGCAAATATTTAGTGAAGAATTCGTATCCAAGACCATCTTCGCTGTGAAATAATTCCATATTGTTCATGCTGAATTGGAAAATTAGTGAACGGGCACGGTTAGGGTTAGATAAATTGAATTGTGGATGTGAAATCAATTTATTTATAGCATCCATACTTGTGGCATGAGTGGCTTGAAGTGCAAACCACTTATCAATTACTAACTGATCGTCTTCAAATTGATGATAGAAGTGGTTTAGGAATGATTTAGTTAATTCATGCTCTGGATGAAATTTCACCAATCCTGAAAGTGCAGCATATCTGTCAGTCATATTATTGGAATTTAGATATTGATTATCTGCTAGGTGCAAGTATTTGTTTGAATCTAGGCAAAGAAGATAATTCAAGCAGGTGTTTTTTAAAGATCTAATTCCATAATTTTTTGCATCAAGAGTATAAGTAGTATTTTCGTTTAGTTTTGAATATAAAGCGAAAAATAAACTTTCTAGTTTTACGGCTAATTCTTTAAAGAATTTTTTCGAAGCTTTTACTAGTTTTTGTGGATTTATAGGGCTTTGCATTTGTGAAAGCAATTTCAGCCCTGGAATTTGCAATAGCAATGATTTGTATGCATCGCTAAGATCTGTATCAGATATATTTAATTGCCAAACTCTTATAACATCATCATCAACTTCTTTTTCAGGTTGAGTTGCCAATGAAAGAATTTCATTTATCGCTAAGGTTTGAGTAGACTCCCAACGAACAAATGGATTCGCATCCTTTGTTGCTAAGGTTATTAATTCATCTTTTGTATAGTTGTATTTAACTTTAACTGGAGCTGAAAAATCTCTTAGAAGCGAAGGGATTGGTTTAGAAGTAACGTTAATAAATGACCATGTCTGTACTTCATCATGTAAATCTAGAATATAGCTATGGGGTTCGTACTCTATGAGAGATGTGCTGTAATTTAGATTAACTGGTTCTACTTTAATAGGGATTCCAAATTCATTAATAAAGCTAATCTTAAATGGAATGTGAAATGGTAATTTTTTAAAGTTTGGATTCAGTTTTTCAACACCTACATTTGGGCAAGACTGTGACAGTTTGACCTGACATGATTTAGTCTCTGGCGAATAATCGATTTCTACATTTACTGTTGGGGTGCCTGCCTGTGAGTACCACCTTCTAAAAATGTTAAGATTTCGTCCAGGGTTTTTCAGTGAATATATAGATTCCATAGCACTTACAAAATCGTCGCAAGTGACCGCATTTCCATCATGGCGGGCAAAATATTCACGCATACCAGCTTGGAAGTCCTCCTCACCCAATAATGTGTGTTGCATGCGTATAACTTCAGCACCTTTTTCATAAACAGTGGCAGTGTAAAAGTTTGCAATCTCTTGGTAAGATTGTGGGCGTATAGGGTGTGCCATAGGGCCTTCATCTTCAGGGAACTGCATAGCACGTAGATTTATAACATCTTGAATTCTATTAACTGCACGGGCACTACTAGCCTCTGTTTCGCTAAGACCTTTAGCCATCATGTCAGCAGAAAATTCCTGATCTCGGAAAACAGTAAGACCCTCTTTAAGGCTAAGTTGGAACCAATCTCTGCAAGTTACGCGATTACCTGTCCAATTATGGAAATACTCGTGTCCGATAACCCCTTCTATACCTTGATAGTTAGCATCAGTAGCAGTTTCAGGGGAGGCTAAAACATACATAGCATTAAATATATTAAGCCCTTTGTTTTCCATAGCACCCATATTAAAGTCACGAGCGGCAACAATCATAAATCTACTTAAATCGAGTTCAAGTCCAAAACGCTCTTCATCCCATCTGATAGCGTTTATTAGGCTTTCCATCGCCCATTCCGTGTTTTTCTTGCTTCCTATATCACTATAAATTTGTAGCAAAACTTCACGGCCAGATTTGGTTTTAATTCGCTCTTCTAATAAGTCAAACTTGCCCCCTACTAATGCAAATAAATAGCAAGGTTTTAAAAACGGGTCATGCCAAATAACTCTATGTTTTCCTTCTGGCAAATCAATAGATTCAATAAGATTTCCGTTTGACAATGTAAAAGGGTACTTATCTACTGGAGCATCAATCGTTACTCTAAATTCCGTCATAACATCTGGACGATCTGGGAAGAAGGTGATTTTTCTGAAACCTTCAGCTTCACATTGTGTAAAAAAGCTATCTCCAGAGATATAAAGTCCCATTAATGAAGAATTTGTTTTGGGGTGGCAATGACTTGTAATCTCAACAGAAAATTCTCTACTTGGAGGTGTGATTATTAAGAGATCATCCGCATATGTGTACTGATCTGTCTCAATATGATTAATTTTTACTGACTTTAAATCCAACCCAACTCCATTCAGTTCGAGAGGGATGACATTAGTAATGTCATCTTTTAATTTAATCTGCATTGAGTTAATAACCGTAGTGCTATCAGGATCTAAATCAAAATATAAACTGACATTCTGTACGTTATATGGGTATGGTTTGTAATCTTCTCTATAAACAGTTTTTTGAGTATCCATTAGAAGCACCTAAATGAGGGTGTAAATCAAAGTATGTATTATAGTCCTGAGCTTAAAATTTGCTTGTTTGCACTATAATGAAATGTTTAAAAATAATGCAAAATTGATCCATTTATGACCTCGATTTTAACTAGTGAGTCACCTATAGTACATGCTAAAAAAATACTTCTAGACGATAACGGAATTTCTTTAGAAGATATCGCTAAAGCTTTAGGTTTAATTCATAGCCACAAGACAAATTATGCTGACCTTTATTTTCAATACACTTGCTCTGAAAATTGGAGTTTAGAAGAGGGTATCGTTAAAACTGGTGGCTTTTCAATTTCTCAGGGAGTTGGTGTCAGAGCTGTCGCTCACGAAAAAACTGCATTTTCTTATTCTGATGAGTTATCTGCAGATATATTATTAAAGAATGCCGATACAGTTAAAAGTATTGCCACCCAAGGAAGTGCTAGTGTTTATATTCCTAAGCAGGGATTAGTAGATACGCAGAAACTATATGCACCTATCGACCCTATAAATTCAATGACTTCTGAGGAAAAGTTAGAAATTTTAAATAAGGTTGAAAAGTATGCCCGTGCCATGAGTCCAGAAATTAAGCAAGTTATGGCTGGTTTGGGCTCTGAGTTTGAAGTGGTTTTAGTAGCCAGCACTGGAGGTCGTTTGGAGGCTGATATTAGGCCTTTAGTTAGGCTTTCACTAACTGTTATTGCAGAACGAAACGGCAGAAGAGAGCGCGGTAATTCAGGTGGCGGAGGAAGGTTTGGACTTAATTATTTTTCAGATGAAATAATTAAGGATTACGTAAAAAAAGCTGTTGATGAAGCTTTGATTAACCTCGAAGCTCAACCAGCTCCTGCAGGTGAAATGACTGTTGTTTTGGGCTCAGGATGGCCAGGGGTTCTTTTGCATGAAGCGGTTGGTCATGGACTTGAAGGTGATTTTAACCGTAAGGGTACAAGTGTTTTCTCTGGTCGTATTGGGGAGCAGGTTGCTTCAAAAGGTGTAACTGTTATCGATGATGGCACTATACCAGATCGTCGCGGATCCTTAAATATTGATGATGAGGGTAATCCGACTCAAAGAAACGTACTTATTGAAGATGGTATTTTATGTGGATACTTACAAGATACACAAAATGCCAGTCTTATGAATATGCCTATTACGGGAAATGCAAGGCGTGAATCATATGCCCATCTTCCAATGCCACGCATGACCAACACTTTTATGTTAGGTGGCACACATAAACATGAAGAAATAATTGAGTCAGTTAAAAAAGGAATTTATGCTGCAAATTTTTCAGGTGGGCAGGTTGACATAACTAGCGGAAAATTTGTATTTAGTGCATCTGAGGCCTATTTAATTGAAAACGGTAAAATCACATCCCCTATAGTTGGGGCTACATTAATTGGCAGTGGTATCGATACTATGAATAAAGTTAGTATGATTGCAGATAATATGTCTCTTGATAGTGGTATAGGTACATGTGGTAAAGACGGTCAAAGTGTACCCGTTGGAGTAGGTATGCCCACAATTAGAGTTGATGGAATTACAGTAGGCGGAACATTGCAAGGCCGATAATCATGACTAAACCAAAAGTTGTTGTTGGTCTGTCAGGAGGAGTGGATTCATCCGTTAGTGCCTACCTTCTTAAAGAACAAGGATATGATGTCCTTGGTGTATTTATGAAAAACTGGGAGGATGATGATGATTCTGAGTTTTGTTCTACACGTCAGGATTGGATTGATGTAGTAAGCGTGGCTGACACATTGGGTATTGATGTTGATGCAGTAAACTTTGCCACAGAATATAAAGATCGTGTTTTTTCAGATTTTTTACGTGAGTACTCTGCAGGTCGTACACCCAACCCCGATGTGCTTTGTAATGCTGAAATAAAGTTCAAGGCATTTTTGGATTATGCTATGAATACTGGGGCAGATTTTATAGCTACTGGACATTATGCACGTGTAAGAGCTATTGATGGTCCTTCTGGTAAAACTTATCAATTGCTAAAAGGCTTAGATCCAAACAAAGATCAAAGTTATTTTTTGCACAGACTAAATCAGGATCAGCTTTCTAAAGTTATATTTCCTGTAGGTGAATTGCTTAAGACAAAAGTACGTGAAATTGCCGAAAAATTAAATTTATCCAATGCCAAAAAAAAGGACTCTACTGGAATCTGCTTTATCGGTGAAAGACCGTTTAGAGAGTTTTTAAATAAATATTTACCTACTAAACCTGGTCCTATCCTAACAGATAGTGGGGAATTAATTGGGGAGCATGTAGGGTTGTCCTTTTATACCATAGGTCAGCGCAAGGGTATAGGCATTGGTGGGGTTAAATCTCATATGAGTTCGGATGGAGTGTCAGATGCATGGTACGTTGCCCGCAAGGATATGAAAAATAATACTTTATATGTGGTAAATGGTCATGATCATCCGTGGTTGTTATCAAAAAAATTATATGCATTAGATGCTTCTTGGATTAATGAATACACCCCCTCAATAGGCACTTACGCTGCAAAAACTAGATACCGTCAAGCTGATGCCTCTTGTGAATTGGAATTTGCACAGGGTTTGGAATTTAAACTTAAATTTAGCGAAGATCAGTGGGCTGTTACACCTGGTCAATCTGCTGTTTTATATGATGGAGATGTTTGTTTGGGTGGCGGAATCATCGAACAGTCATTTCCTATTTAATTTGGAATTATTATGAATAATCAAAACTCAATTCTTGAATTTGCTTTAACGGCTTTGTCTCCTATAGATGGTAGATATTCAACTAAGTGCTCAGATTTAAGGGCTTATTTATCTGAAGCTGGATTTATGGCTCATAGAGTTGAAGTTGAAATAAATTGGCTAATAGCCTTATCAGAAGCTGGATTAAAAGAGATATCAGGATTTTCTGAGGATTCTAAAATCCAATTGCAAAACATTATCAAAGAGTTTTCACTAGCAGATGCAATCAGAATTAAGGAAATTGAAAAAACTACAAATCATGATGTAAAGGCAGTGGAGTACTTTCTAAAAGAGAAAATATCTTCTAGTAAAGAGTTATCCAAAGCTTCAGAATTTATTCATTTTGCCTGCACTTCTGAAGATATAAATAACACATCACATGCATTAATGCTTAAAAGGGTGCGAGAAAGTGTGTTATTGCCAAAAGCAAAAGAAATAATTGATATTTTACGTAGATACGCACACGAGTTTGCTGACATACCTATGCTATCTCGGACTCACGGTCAGACAGCTAGTCCAACTACTTTAGGAAAAGAATTTGCTAATGTGGTTTTGCGTTTAGAGAGGGCTTTTGAGGGAATTAAATCCGTTCAACCACTAGCTAAAATGAATGGAGCTACTGGTAATTACAATGCTCATTATTCTGCTTATCCCGAAATTGATTGGCCTAGTTTTAGTAAATCAGTTTTAGAAAAATTGGGTTTAACCCAAAACACTCACACAATTCAAATTGAGCCTCATGATTGGATGGCAGCTTTGTTTGATGCGGTTTCAAGATTTAATACAATATTGATTGATCTAAATAGGGATATATGGGGTTATATATCCCTAGGATACTTTAAACAAAAACTTAAGGAGGGTGAGGTAGGTTCATCTACTATGCCTCATAAAGTAAATCCTATAGATTTTGAAAATTCTGAAGGTAATCTCGGTTTGGCTAATTCAGTATTAAGGCATTTATCTGAGAAATTACCTATCTCTAGATGGCAACGAGATCTTACTGATTCAACAGTTTTGCGAAATCTAGGAGTAGCTTTTGGTTATTGCATGATTGCATGGGATTCTCACATAAAAGGTCTTAATAAACTAGAAGTTAATTATCAAAAAATCAAAGAGGATATTGAAAATTGTTGGGAGGTTTTAGCCGAACCTATTCAAACTGTAATGCGTAGATATGGCTTACCTCAGCCTTATGAGCAACTAAAAAAATTAACTCGTGGACATGGTATAACGAAAGAGGCATTGCAAAATTTTGTATCTAACTTAGCATTGCCAGAGCAAGTTAAAAGGGAACTTTTAGACCTTACTCCTGAGAAATATATAGGTTTTGCCCCTAATTTAGCAAAATTGGTTTAATACTCCTGTAACTTCAAATTTATATTTTTAAATTTGAAGTTTTTTATGGAGATAAATTATGAAACTACTTAAAACAATTTTTGTTGCCACCTGTATGATTTCTGCTGTTGCGGTTCAGGCTCACGATAAGGCTGAACCTACACCAGCAGAAAAAGCTGTTAAATATCGTCAATCTGCTAAAACAGTGATGGCTACACATTTTGGGATTCTTGGTGGATTGCTTAAAGCTGAAAAATTTGATGAAGAAGCCACTGAAAAACAAGCTGAAATTATCGCAGTAGTAGCACGCCTGCCGTGGTCTCACTTTGGTCCTGGTACTGAGGGTGGAAATGCAAAACCAGAAGTTTGGACTAATGTGGCAAAATTCGAAGAAAATAGAGATCTTCTTTTAAAATCAGTAGATGATTTAGAAGATGCTGAGGAGCTTGAAGAGTTCAAAAAAGCGTTTGCAGGTATGGGTGATGCTTGTAAAAAGTGTCACACAGAATTTAGAGTTAAAAAATAATTTTGGAGGGTGCTATTAGTGGAAGGTAAATTGGAAGGTAAGTCTATTAACTCATTTTTTAAGAAACTTTCTGGTCTTAGTGCCTGTTTATTATCTACTCTGTATTTGGTTGCTTGTTCTACACCTTTTATCAAGCAGCCTATCAAATCATTTCCAAACGAATTTATAAATACTTCATCAGCACTTAAAGCTAGAGCCAGTTTTGATAGAACTAGCATTGCCATCCGACAAGGCAGTTTTTCTCAGGTTGTTGGTCGTATCTATGTAAGAAACCAAAATGAGTCTAGAGAGCGGACTGGTAGATATGTTGAAGTTGCTCTTAATCCAGTTTCAAATTTAAGTAATCAGTGGTTTGACCAAATTTGCCAAAAGGGATTTGACTTAACTGGAAACCTTGAAAGTGGTTATAAGACATTAATTAGAACATCAGTGTCAAACGAGTTGGGTCAGTTTGCATTTCCAAATGTGCCAGTGGGCGAATATTACTTATCAGCAAGGGTATATTGGTTTGATGATAAACCACTCAGTGGACCTGAATTGTATGGCGGTTTGCTAGCGAAAAAAATATATGTTACACAAGCCGCAGTTTCTGAAGATTTGAATGAAAATCATGCTTGCCCAGGTAAATATAGGCTATTTAGACCAATAAGTATTTTTGAATCGTAACAAAATTTCATAATATGGTGAATTTTGTGATATAAACTAGCACTTATTTCACTCTACACAGAAAATTAATATGAAACTTACACATCTTCTACTATCAGCTGTTTTAGCTTCTGGACTAATTGCATGTGAAACTACCTCTCAACCGAGTAGTACTTCAGGTGTTTATAGACCGAATCCTTATAAGGATGGTAAATCTTTGGCTCTATATGTTGTGTCTCCACAAAAAGGCACAGTAAAAAAACGTGTTAAAAATAAGAAAAACCGTTTAGTGTGGGTTAATGAAAAACGTGAAACTCAGTTAGATGCTGATGGTAAAACTTACTTTACTACAGGTCGTGTTGTTGGTCTAGATGATATTTCTTATGCACTAGCAGCTAAAACAATTAATGATGAGCCTGCACTTGGACTTCGTCTTACTCCTGATGCTGCACAACGATTAGCTTCAGAATTAAATTCCACAAAAAATGGGACAATTTTAGCCAGTATCGATAATAAATTTTTCTCACGCGTAAATAATGCAGGAGCTAAGCTAGAGGACGGTGTTATCTTGTTCCCAGTATCATCTTTAGTAGATGCTAGGGACTTAGCTGTTACTTTACGCGATGGAAAGAAAGGTAAGTAAGCATTACAATTTTCGAAACTTAACTTTTAGGAACTCCTATGAATTTGTTTAGAAAATTTTTGCTTTTTTTAGTACCTTTTCTTATAGTTGCTTGTCAGTCGCCTAATCAACCAGGCGACACAAGTACTCCTACAGAACAAGATTCCATTGTTGAGGTTTATCACGCTTCTAATGAGCCTTTAGATGGTTTCCAATCATTAAAGGTTAATAAGAAAATCCGCATTTATGTTTCTAAATTCCCTGTTATAAATAGGTCTTATATCAACCAAGTTCAGAATATCGTGGACGAAAAAGGAAATGCCTATATTCGTTTAGGTCTTACTGCTGATGGGGTTGCTGCCCTATCAAAAACTCCACAAAATCTTGGATATGTAACTGTTGTAAAAGGGAATCTAGTTTCTATTGATGCTTTTGTTCAGCAAAGTAATCTTTTTGTTTTGGTTCCAGACCAAGAAACTGCAAGTTCTTTGAGTAAAATTATCTCAAGTTCAACCAACTGATTAAGGTTTAGTCATGGCTAAATATATATACTCCCGTTATACAGTCTTTGGATTAGTAATTATAGGGAGTGTGGTAGGTTCGATTTTAGCCATGACAGTTAGTTCTTATTGGTTGTGGCTTGCAGTACCCTGTATTTTCTTAACTCTAGTGGGCATAAGAGATTTAACTCAAACCAAACATGCCGTCACGCGCAATTACCCAGTTATCGGTAATATGCGATACATTCTAGAATCCATTCGTCCAGAAATTAGACAGTACTTCCTTGAGCAAGATAATGAGATATTGCCATTTTCAAGGAATCAAAGAGCAGTTGTTTATCAAAGGGCTAAGCAACAAGTTGATAAACGACCTTTTGGTACTATTAAAGACGTTTATGAACAGCAGTACGAGTGGATTAACCACTCTATGCATCCTACGAAAATCGATAACTTTGATTTTCGTACCACTGTAGGCGGTTCTCAGTGTAAGCAGCCTTATTCAATTTCTATATTTAATATATCTGCTATGAGCTTTGGGGCTTTATCTAAAAATGCCATTCTTTCTCTAAATCGTGGTGCAAAACAGGGTGGATTTGCACATGATACTGGAGAGGGTGGTATCAGCAAATATCATATGCAGGGTGGCGACTTAATTTGGAATATAGGTTCTGGATATTTTGGATGTAGGAATTCAGACGGCACATTTAGTGATGAAGAGTTTGCTAAAAAAGCTACTCAGCCTAATGTGAAGATGATTGAGCTTAAAGTTTCACAAGGGGCGAAGCCTGGTCACGGAGGTATACTGCCAGGTGCTAAAGTTACACCTGAAATTGCAGAGGCACGTGGTGTTCCAGTCGGAGAGGATTGTAATTCTCCAGCTTTTCATCCTGAATTTGATACTCCAATTGAGATGATGCACTTTATACAAAGGTTGCGTGACCTATCTGGAGGTAAACCTGTTGGTTTTAAAATTTGTATTGGGCATGCTTGGGAGTTTTTCTCTATTGCAAAAGCCTTTTTAGAAACTGGTATATATCCAGACTTTATTGTGGTTGACGGGGCTGAAGGTGGAACGGGTGCGGCTCCTATTGAGTTTGCGGATCACGTCGGTACTCCTTTAAGAGAGGGTTTGCGACTAGTTCATAATACTCTTGTAGGTATCGGACTTCGCAAGCATATAAAAATTGGTGCTGCGGGTAAGATAATTACTGCGTTCGATATTGCTAGAACTTTATCTTTGGGGGCTGATTGGTGTAATGCAGGTCGTGGATTTATGTTTGCTGTTGGTTGTATACAAGCACAAGCCTGCCACACAGATAAGTGTCCTACTGGCGTAGCAACCCAAGATCCTTTAAGGACTAAAGCATTAGTAGTAGAGGATAAAGCATATCGTGTATACAACTACCACAAAAATACATTGCACGCTTTATCTGAATTGTTAGGTGCTGCTGGTTTAAATCATCCTAGTGAACTTAGGGCACACCATATTGCAAGAAGGATTTCTCCAACTGAAATCAGACTTCTATCTGCAATTTATCCTGAGATGGTTGAAAATGAACTAATTGACGGTAGTAAATGTAGCTTAAAATTATTTGAAGTTGCATGGCCAGTAGCTAATGCACATAGCTTCCATTTAGAGGAATCTGCACAAAATATGGTAGCTTCATTTCACAAAGTGTACGGGGTTAATGAAATGCCCCCAAATTCTTCTAGGGGGCATACTTCTTAAGTTTATTCTTAGGGTCCAAGTAGTCGCTTTAGATTAAAGAATTATTTAAGTTTTGAACAAGACTTAATAAAGCTATCAACAACTTTATCTTCAGGTTCCAATTTTTCCTTAGGTGTATTCCAAAGCCCTTCAGCAAATGTTTTAAAGTCTGCAGGGATTTCAGGGTTTTCTTCCATATACTTAATGGCATCTTCTAGTGGTTTATCTTCGAGCCTTAGAGCATAGAAATTGTGAATAATTGGTTCTGCCATATCACATGTAAACCCACTTTCCTCAACTGAATTAGTTTCGTTTGAAGTATTTTCAAAAGCATCTTTGGTTGTGAGAGTTTCTGGATTAGTAGTTGTGTTTTGATTTGGTTTAATGACTTGTTGTGTGTCAGGATTTACTGGGTCATCCTGAAGGAGAACGTCTTTAAATGAGTTAAACAAAAGATATCCAATACCTACTAAAATTAAAACAAAGATTAAAACCTTAATAATATTTTTCATTAAAAACCTTATGCACAAACGCAATACTAGAAAAAAATCTTATTTTTATTTTACCTTAATAGTAATGTCACTCATTACTATATGGTCCTTTATAAAATTTGGTAAAACATCTGCAGATGTAGCTATACAGAACATAGACTCTTGCGAAGTTGTTATACCCGAATGGATTAAAGCTAATCTTAAAAACAATTTAGATTCCAATCAAGTAATTGAAATTGTGCGTAATCTTGATGAAGAAGGAACATTGCCAAACTACTATGTAACTAAAAGAGAGGCTAGAGCTTTGGGTTGGACTCCAGGTCGTGCATTCAATGAAATCGAGAATTTAAAAGGTAAATCTATAGGAGGGGATCATTTTGGAGACTTCGAAAAACGCTTACCAAGAGGGCGTTGGAAAGAAGCTGATCTTGAGTATAAAGGGGAAAAGAGAAATGCAAAACGTATTTTATTTAACAATAATGGTCGTAAATTTGTGACCATTGACCATTATGAGACTTTTGTAGAGGTTCCAAAATGCAAATAAAAAAATGTGATCTAACAGGTATCAAAAGCACTGAGGAAGCTTATACAAGGTTTACGGATGCATTTAAATTGCCTTCTTGTGTTGGTAGGAACCTTGATGCCTTATATGATGTTTTGAGCACTGAGGTAGAAGGACCATTGGAGATAATTTGGTCTGATTTAGATGGCAGTGCAACTAGTATGAGTTGGGATACAATCAATTCTATGTTAGAAGTGTTTAGATGCGTAGAAAACGACAGGGACGATTTAAATTTGAGGATTTCGGAATAATTTCTTGTCTTTTCTAGGGGGGCAATGTAAAATAATTTTCTTTACTTTGGCTATTCTAAGTATAAATCTTACTTAAGAGAGGCTCTTTAGCTCAGTCGGTTAGAGCGACGGAATCATAATCCGCAGGTCCCCCGTTCGAATCGGGGAAGAGCCACCAATTTTTCTATTGTTGGGCTGTTCCAGCTACTAAATAATTATTTTAGATAATATCACTCAATACTGAATCAATTTGTTTTGCCAACTTACCTCAAACATCTCAAGCAACTGCACCTGGAAAAGCATGTTTGAAGTTTCTGTCGAACTTCATGAGGGGAATTTCGATGTAGCCGTTGGATTTTACGTGCTGTACAAAGTTTACAAATTGCCTAAATTTTAGATTCTAATTTATTCCACTTCTCATAAAGAGTTTCTAAATTAACCTCTAATTCAGTTATTTTCGCTTGTAAATCGATAGATATCTGCGGTCCGTGCTCATAAATACTAGGATCAGATAACTTCTCGGTAATCTTTGAAATTTCACCCTCAATATCTGATATCCTTTGGGGCAGTTCTTCAAGTTCCTTTAATTCAAAAGAACTCAGCTTGGATTTGTTTTTAGGCTTATTTTCTTTAGGTTTTCCAATTTCTGTATCAGACTTTTGTGGAGGACTTTCTTTGGCAATGCTAGGTCTCTGGCGAACATAATCTTCATATCCGCCTACATAATTGGTCCAGGTGGCATTGCCATCATAGGCAATGGTTTGCGTAATCACGTTATCTAAGAAAACGCGATCGTGACTAACAAGAAGCACAGTGCCTGTGTAGGTTTGAAGTAACTCCTCTAAAAGTTCTAGTGTCTCGATATCCAAATCATTTGTAGGCTCATCTAAAACAAGCACATTCGCTGGTCTTGCAAACAAACGAGCCAATAATAGTCGGGCTCGCTCTCCGCCAGATAAACTACTCACAGGAGAATTAGCCCTTGCGGGGTCAAATAAAAAATCTCCTAAATAACCTATAATATGTTTTTTAGTACCGCCGATTTCAACCCACTCACTACCAGGGCTTATAACATCTGCCAATGTAGATTGCTCATCAAGTTGATTTCGCATTTGGTCGAAATATGCAATTTCTAAATTAGTGCCTAATCTGACAGTTCCAGAATTAGGATTAAGCTGTCCTAATATAATACGAAGTAGGGTAGTTTTTCCCGCAGCATTCGGACCGATAATACCGATTCGATCTCCACGAAAAATCTTAGTAGAAAAGTTGCGAACAATCTCCTTAGATCCAAAACTAAAGCTTACATTTTCTAGTTCGGCTACTAGTTTTCCAGATTTTTCACCGCTTGAGAGCTTGAAATTCACATTTCCAATTCGATCACGACGTTCTGCTCTTTCTCGTCTCAAAGCCTCAAGTCTACGAACACGCCCCTCATTTCTAGTTCTTCTGGCTTCTATCCCTTTCCTAATCCAAACTTCCTCTTGTGCTAAAAACTTATCAAATTTTGAGTTTTGAATCTCTTCAGCTTTAAGTGAAGCCTCTTTTTGAACTTGCCATTGAGAGAAATTACCTGGAAAACTATAAAGCTTACCCCTATCAAGTTCAATAATGCGAGTAGTTACCTCATCCAAGAATCGCCTATCATGAGTTATTACAAGTAGTGCAAATGAAGCATTTTTCAGTTTTCCTTCTAGCCATATTATGCTTTCAAAGTCTAAGTGATTTGTAGGTTCATCCAGCAATAGCAGATCAGGATTTTTTAAAATAGAAGTAGCCAAAGCAATTTTCTTATTAGTTCCTCCAGATAATCCATCAGCTTTAAGATTTCCATCGAGACCCAGCTCAATAAGAATTTGTTCAGCTTTAGAACTTCTTTCCCAGTCTTCAGCTTCTATGTAGTCACTTAAAAGATTTTCAAATATAGTTTTACTGTTATCTAGTTTTGGTTCTTGCTCAACTGTTACTACACGTATTCCATTTAAATACGTAACCTCGCCATCATCCGCATGTATGCGAGAATCCAGTATTTTGAGCATAGAAGATTTGCCAGCCCCATTGCGACCAATAAGTCCAACCCTTTCACCCTGTGCAATCGCAAAGTTTGCATGATCAAGTAATGCATGATGCCCAAATGCCAGTTGAACATCTGTAAAAGTAATAAGAGATGCCATTAAAATTTTTCGCTTTTAAGCCTCTCTAAAATTGACTGCTCAGGAATACCCGTCGCTGGCAATGACAACCTTTGTTGCTCAAACCTTATAGCATCCTGAGTTTTAGATCCTGCAATACCATCAGGCTCTCCGATCTGATGTCCGCGTGAAATAAGAATAGTCTGAAGTTCTCGGGTCTGTGCTCGAGAGAGGCTCACATCCTTTGTAGGCCAAGGTTTGACAATAGGTCCTTTTCCACGAAGTCTATCCGATAGATGAGCAATAGCAAGTGCATAACTTTCAGCTGCGTTATAGCTATATATAGCATCAAAATTCTTAAAAGTTATAAATGCAGGACCATCAATTCCAGCTGGCAGTAATAAAGCAGCTCTTGTATCAGGGGATGCCAAAGTTGAAAGGTTCTGTCCATCAATAGTTTTAATGCCTTTGCTCATCCAATAATGAAGTGGACGCTTATTTTTACGCCCAGAAACTTCTATGGACATATTTGGTGGCAATGCTACCTCCGCCCCCCAAGGCTTTCCAGTCTGCCAACCACTTTTAACCATATAATTTGCAGTTGAACCTAGGGCATCCGCTACATTATCTACTAAATCTCTTCGACCGTCGTGGTCAAAGTCTACTGCAATTCTTTCGAATGTCGACGGCATAAACTGTGTCTGCCCAAATGCTCCAGCCCATGAGCCTTTAAGCTTATCTTTTGTAATATCACCAGACTGTAAAATTCGTAATGCAGAAAATAATTCGCCACGGAAATAAAGCTTTCTACGACCCTTACATGCCAATGTGCCTAAAGATCGAACTAAATCATACTTACCTAGATTTGTACCAAAATTACTCTCTACGCCCCAGATGGCTACTACAGTGGCAGGATCAACTCCCATTTGATTTTGAACCTTTTCAAGTAGACTTGCATGTTTTTGCATTAAAGCACGCCCTTGATTAATTCGCTCTTGATCTACTAAATTAGCCATATAACGCCAAATCGGAGTAACAAATTCAGGCTGATAGTTCAATTTTTGCAATAGAGAATCATCAGCTTTGATGGGTAATACATACTTTTCGAAAGTAATATAATTTACGTTTGATTTTTCAGCAGGACCTCTAAGTAGTGATAAGCAATTCTGAAATGAATCAGTCATAGCATATATAGAAGAAGAAAACGAAATCCCTAGGGTGGCAATGACAATTGATTTTAAGTTTAAATTCATGGTCATGAGAGGTAATTTAGTGAAATAAGATTAAAGAGGTTATTAATGATTTTACAATGCTTTGGTTCTGTATAATCAACGTTAAATAAATATTAAATTACGATAGGTTTATGAAATTAAATCATATTTTTTCAAGTGCCATTTTGTCTTTTTCAGTATTAGCATTGCCAGCACTAGCACAAACTGAATCTACCGATAATACCTTTAAACCAGCTAAGTTTAAGGAATTGGAATTCAAAGAAAATTATGCTAGGGCTACAATTCTTTCAGCTCTTATTTTTGATAGATTTCAATACGAAAAAAAACCATTTGACTCGAAGCTACAATCCTTAGTATTTGAGAACTTATTTAAATCACTTGATACTAATAAGATGATTTTTACAAAGGAGGACATTGCCTCCTTCAAAAAGTATGAATCTCAAATTCTAAATTATTATAAAAAGGGTCAGCTTCAAATAGGATTTGAGATATTCAACCTATATAAGCATAGATTAGTTGAAAGATATGATTACGCTATATCTTTGTTAAATAACGGTTTTGATTTTTCTAAAAACGAGGAATTCATAATCGACCGCGAGGATTTGGATTGGCCTGCTACTCATAAAGAAGCTAATGATTTATGGCGCAAAAGAATTAAAAATGATTACTTACGCCTAAAACTAGCTAATGTCGAAGACGAAAAAATTAAAACTACTCTACGCAAGCGCTATATCAATCGCCGAAATACCGTTGCACGTATGGACGGAGAGCAAGCAGCTGAGTATTTTATTAATTCATTGGGAGACAGTTTAGATCCACATACTACCTACTATAGTCCTTCTTCAGCAAAAAACTTTGACGTTACTATTAGCTTATCTGTAGAGGGTATTGGGGCTGTTCTACAAAAGCATTTTGAATATGGTCAAATCCGAGAAGTTGTAGCTGGTGGACCTGCAGCTAAAAGCAAACTAATTAATCCAGGAGATTTGATTGTTGGGGTGGCTCAGGGAGATGATGGTGCTTTTGAGGATGTTATTGATTGGGAATTGGATGACATCGTTAAAAAAATTCGCGGTAAAAGAGGTAGTACCGTTAGGATTCAATTGATACCAGCGGGTTCTGGTCTGGATGGTAAACCAAAAGAAGTAAAAATCGTTAGAGAAAAGGTTTCTATGGAGGAGCAGGCTGCTAGATCTAAAGTCATTGAGGCTAAGACTGACGGTAAAACTCATAAAGTTGGTGTAATAACCATACCATCATTTTATGAGGATTTTGATGCTCAGAGAGCTAAAGAAAAAGACTTTAACAGCCTATCTAAAGATATTTCTAAATTTCTTGATGAGTACAAAAAAAATGGTGTTGAAGCCCTAGTTCTAGACCTTAGAAATAATGGTGGAGGATCACTTAATGAGGCCGCCAAAGTTAGTGGATTATTCATAGGTAATAGAGAAAAAGTAGTTCAAGTAAGTACTCAAAACGGTGAAATTAAAATGGTTGAGTCCCGAGGTGTTGAGCAGTTGTGGGATAAACCAGTTGTTGTGGTTATAAATAGATTCTCAGCATCAGCTTCTGAGATACTTGCTGCAGCTATAAAAGATTATGGTAGAGGAGTTATTGTAGGGTCACAAACATGGGGTAAGGGTACTGTTCAAACCTTCCGTGATTTAAAGGACTTTTTACGTAATGATGCTCAGTACACAGATTTAGGTGCTGTTAAGTGGACTATTCAAAAGTTTTTCCGCGTAAATGGAAGTTCTACTCAACTTAAAGGTGTTGAGCCTGATATTGAGTTTCCTTCAAGTGTGGACAAAGAAAAATTGGGTGAGTCTAGTTACGATAACCCATTGCCATGGACTATATTAAGACCAGCAGATTTTAAGCCTTTTGCGGATTTAAAAGAAAGCATTGCCAAGCTAAATACATTACATAAAGATCGTGTAGAAAAGTCTGGTAGTTGGAGTCTTCTTAAAAAGGAAAATGATTTCCGATTAAAACTTTCTCAGAGAAAAACTTATTCATTGAATTTTGATGCACGCAAAAAGGAACGTGAAGAGATGGATGCACAGATTAAGGCGTTTGATAAAGAGCGTGAAGAATTGGGAGAAATTAATTTTAATGATCTCAAGTTGGATGATGGATTGGCACGTGGAGAGGGTGACTTGAATGAAGAATTGGCTGACGAGAAAAAGCGTAAAGAAAATCTCGATACGATAGCTCGTGAAAGTGCAAATATCGCTGCCGACATGATATCAGTTACTTCGGGGATTAAGTTTAGTCGCTAGTTATGGTTGCGGCCTATAAAGCCCCACCTCATAAAAGAGCCGTTATTATCGGTAATACAGGTCAGTTGGGGCTATCTTTAAAGTTTTCTAAAAGTCTCTATAGCATATGCAGGTATTTTAATTTTTTTATAACCTCGCATATTGATCCTCACGAAAATTTTCGAGCTGTAAAGTCTTATTTAACGGCTTATAAGCCCGATTTAGTAATAAATACTATAGCCTACACATCCGTTGATGCAGCAGAAGAAGATAAGCTAATTTCTTATCATATCAATTCTGTTTTTCCAAAAATTTTAGCTGAGTGGTGTTTAAAAAATGATGCCACTTTGGTTCATTTTTCAACGGACTACGTTTTTGATGGTCGCTCTAATAAACCCTATAAAGAGGAAGATTCTCCCAATCCTATAAATCAATATGGATACGATAAGCTAACTGCAGAACTCTATATTGAGCAAATGACTAACAATTTTTATATTTTTAGGACTAGTGCACTTTATAGCCCTTTTAGAGTTAATTTCCTTAAGAAAATATTCCATAAACTAAGTCATCCTAAGGCAAAAGGTGGATATAGTTTCAATGTTGTGAATGATCAGATTACAATCCCAACAAGCTGTGATTTTTTACTTGAGCACATGTATAAAATCATTAGTACTAAAGCTAATGGTATATACCATGTAGTGCCTTCAAATTATTGTTCATGGTATGAATTTGCTCGATTGATTAGGTCAGAGGCAATTAGAAAAGGGTTCCTAAGTTCAAGTGCCCCCATGATTAGTCCTGTTAAATCAACTAGATTTAAATCTGCAGCAAAAAGACCATTATTTTCAGTATTGGATAATTCTAAAATGGCAAAAGCTTTGGGTATCGAAATTCCAAGTTGGGATGAGATTTTCCGAGAAAATTGCAATGAAATATTCCCCTTAATTCTCTAGAGTGACTTAATTTTAAGTTTTTGCTACAATTAATCTTAAGCTGTATATCTGATTGACTGAATTATTTTTGGACGCGGGTTCGACTCCCGCCGTCTCCACCAATAGGGCATTTGGCTTAAGTGTTTTATTGGCGGGGACGTATTGGCTTCGACAGGGATAACTAGGAAAATTGGCAGTCGGTAGGCGATGACCGTAAATCAAGCACATCAATAAATGCTAACGATGAAAACTTTGCATTGGCAGCTTAATTAAAAAGCTCCCAGGAGTGTGATTCACTTTGCAACAGAAAGAATCAAGGCAGCTTCGGCTGCCTTTTTTATATACAAAATAACTCTATAATTCCTAACTCAATTTCGCCGGGATTGTTTGCTATATAATCCGCATCCCATGATGGGATATTTTGAGGTTCTGGGCAGTAGCCATAAGTTAGAACAATAGTCTTCATATTAGCAGCTTTTCCAGCTAGGATATCTCTTTCATCGTCCCCCACATATATGCATTTGGATGGATCAACATTAGCTTGTTTGCAGGCTAACAATATAGTATCTGGGTGGGGTTTATTGTTCAATGCTGAATCCCCATAGGTGGATGCAATACATCTAGAATCTAATCCTAGGTGCTTGAGCAATGGAATTGCTAATTCTGATGGCTTATTTGTAACTATACCCCATGCAATACCCTTAGAGTCTAATGAATCAAGTAATTCTGGAATACCATCGAAGTATCTAAGATTTTTAGTTAATCTAGAGCGGTAATTAGTCAAATAGTCAATTTTTATAGATTCATAATTTGTATCTGACTTGTGTATACCTAAGGCTTCACCTATCATGGCAGGAGTACCTCTAGATACGAAATTTTTTAAATACTCATATGGAAGAGGGGGTAAACCTCTTTGGGTTCTTAGATTATTTGCACAATCTACTAAATCTATAGCAGAGTCAATTAAAGTTCCATCAAGATCAAAAAAAACTGCTTTATCTACTTTAAAGTTCATTTTTTCTAACTGCTACCATATAGTTAATATCAAGCGACCTACATAATTCATATTCGCCAGTTAATGGTTTGTATTCAAAACCGCTGGAATCTATAAATTCAAGTCCACATCCTCTAGCAAATCTCATAATTTCGCTAGGTTTTAAAAATTTGCTATGTGTATGAGTGCCCTTAGGAACCATGCCTAATACATACTCAGCTACAACTATAGCAAGTGCAAATGACTTTAAATTTCTATTAATAGTAGAAAAAAAGGCAATTCCACCAGGTTTTAATAATTTTGCTACTGCCTCGATAAGACTTTGTGGACTTGGTACATGTTCTAACAATTCCATACATGTGATGACATCATAATATCCACTATTAGTTACAGCATGCTCTTCTGCAGATATAACTTCATAATTGATTTTTAGATCACTATCAAGTGCATGCAGTTTAGCCACTGTTATAGATTCCTTTGCTAAATCTATACCAGTTAAATTCTCTATGCCAGCTTTTACAAGACTCTCAGCCAATATTCCACCACCACATCCAATATCCAAAACTTTTAATTCTGATAAATTACTAGGGATGTGGCTTAAAATCCAATTAAGCCTAATAGGGTTTATATCATGGAGTGTTTTGAATTCACTAGTTTTATCCCACCATTTTGAGGCAATGGATGAGAACTTTTCCAATTCGTTTTTGCTAACGTTTGTCATACATATTAAGTCCAAATGAAAATGGCCCCTAATTAGGAGCCATAATCTTACTAAATAATTTCAAAAATTGGAATTATTTAGGAGTACCAACCATTTCGATATCTACACGACGGTTTTGAGCACGACCTTCACGAGTACGGTTGTCTGCGATAGGTTGAGTTTCACCGCGACCAGAAGCGATGATTTGTTCAGCAGGAACACCTTTGTCGATTAGGTAGTTTTTAACTGTAGCAGCACGACGCTCAGAAAGTTTTTGGTTGTAAGCGTTAGTACCGATAGAGTCAGTGTGACCTACAGTGATTAATGATTCAAGAGTTAAAAGTTTAACTTGCTCAGCGATTTGATCTAGAACAGTACGACCTTCAGGTTTAAGGCTAGATTTGTCGAAATCAAAGAATGTATCAGCATTGAAAGTCACTTTGTTTGCTGTAATAGGTTGAGCAGCTGGAGCACTTGGTTCAGTAACACCGCCACACTCAGGAAGTGCAGTAGCAGGAGTCCAGAAGTCATTTTGCCAGCAGTCGCCGAAGTCACTAACTACAGGATCACCGAAATCACTAACCCAGTTGTCTACTGTTTGAGCTGATGCAACGCCAGCTGAGAAAGCAAGAGCAATTGCTAAAGCGAATTTAGAGGTCATTTATATTTCTCCTCGAAGAGCTAAATGTGCTAAAAAAAGATTCGCAGCGCGTGACGCCACATAAATAAAATTCAGGGATAGTATACCAATCAATGAAGCTTAATACAAAACCTTTTGAATAGAACTCCCTTATTTCCGTAGTTAATATTACGTTATTTAAGGGAATTTAGTTAATATTTACTGTCATATTTACTAGTATCTTGTTAATTTTGTGGTTTTTTTCGTACATTAGTTGTAATTTTTATACAAAGTAAGGTTGTCTTAGATGCGGAAAATTTTAAATTTCTAAAAATAAATATAGATTAGCTTAAAAAGTTAAAGCGCTTTATTAAGTTTGCAGGCATCGTTTGATTGAAACTATTTTGAAACACCTTCAAAATGCTAAAATTTGAGATTAATAAAAATTTTAATAAGTGAATTATATGGATTCTTTCGCAAAGGAAACCCTTCCTGTATCTCTTGAAGAGGAGATGCGTCGTAGTTATCTTAGTTACTCTATGAGCGTGATTGTAGGTAGGGCATTGCCAGACGTAAGGGATGGTCTTAAGCCAGTACATCGCCGAGTGCTATATGCGATGCACGAATTATCTAATAGCTGGAACAAACCATATAAAAAATCTGCACGTATTGTAGGTGATGTAATTGGTAAATATCACCCTCACGGAGATACTGCTGTATATGACACTATTGTTCGTATGGCTCAAGATTTCTCAATGAGATACATGCTTGTCGATGGTCAGGGAAACTTTGGTTCTATCGATGGTGATGGTGCAGCTGCCATGCGTTATACGGAAATTCGTCTAGAGAAAATTTCCCATGAGATGTTGGCAGATCTTGAAAAAGAGACAGTCGACTTTGCTCCTAATTATGACGGGAGTGAGTTTGAACCGAAAATATTGCCAACCAAAATACCTGGGCTTTTAATTAACGGTAGCTCTGGGATTGCAGTTGGAATGGCTACAAATATACCACCGCACAATCTTTCTGAAGTGATCGATGGTTGTTTATTTTGTTTAAAAAATCCCGATTGCAGTATAGATGAATTAATCGAATATATACCTGCACCAGATTTTCCAACAGGTGGGATTATATATGGGTATAGCGGTGTGCGTGAAGGTTATCGAACTGGTCGTGGCCGCGTAATTATGAGGGCTAAAACTCACATCGAGGATTTCGAAAAGGGAAATAGACAAGCCATAATTATCGATGAGATTCCTTATCAAGTTAACAAAAAAACACTTCAAGAAAAAATTGCTGACTTGGTAAATGAAAAACGTATTGAAGGCATATCTGATATCAGAGATGAATCTGATAAAGATGGGATGAGATTAGTTATCGAGCTCAAAAGAGGCGAAGTAGCTGATGTTGTATTAAATAACCTGTTTAAACTAACTCAATTACAAGATACTTTTGGGATGAATTTGGTTGCTCTAGTTAACGGTCAACCAAAACTTTTAAATCTTAAAGAGTTAGTAGTTTACTTCTTGCAACATAGAAGAGAGGTCATTACAAGAAGAACAGTATTTGAGCTTCGCAAAGCAAGGGAAGAGGGGCATAAGCTAGAAGGTCTTGCAGTTGCACTAGCTAATATCGATGAGTTCATTCAAATAATTAAAACTTCAGCTTCACCAGATGAAGCACTTGAGAGATTGATGAGCCGTGGCTGGGATTCTTCTTTGGTTAAAAGTTTGCTATCTAGAGTTGATGAAGATAAAGCTCTTGGTGGATTTAAAGCCTATAGACCTGAAGGTCTACCAGAAGAATATGGTTTACGAAATGATGGTCTATATTACCTAAGTTATGACCAAACTCGAGAAATTCTGAACATGAATTTAAGACGTTTGACAGGACTTGAACAAGAGAAAATTATTTCAAGTTACGAAGCTGCGATGGATGCAATCACTGATCTATTGGATATTCTTTCTAAACCTGAGAGGATAACTGCCATAATTGGTGAAGAGCTTATTGCCATCAAAAATGAGTACACAATTAAAGATGCACGTCGTTCTCAAATCGAATATAACGCAGTTGAATTTGAAACTGAAGATTTGATTACACCTATGGATATGGTTGTGACTCTTTCAAATGAAGGCTATATAAAAAGTCAACCATTGTCTGAGTATCAAGCACAAAATCGCGGTGGCAAAGGTAAAAAAGCCACGGAGATGAAGGATAATGATTTTGTTCAGCAATTGTTTATTGCAAATACTCATGATTATGTATTGTGTTTCTCAAGTTTAGGACGACTTCATAGACTTAAAGTTTGGGAGGTTCCTCAGGGCGGTCGTAATTCAAAAGGTAGACCTATTGTTAATCTTTTTGAGCTTCAAGAAAACGAGAAAATAACGGTTGTATTGCCAATTAAGCAATTCTCGGATGACCAATTTATTTTCCTTGCAACTGCAAAAGGTGTAGTTAAGAAAACCGCACTTTCCCAATATTCAAGCACACGTAAAATGGCAGTTATTGCTGTTACTTTGGATGAGGATGACTATTTGGTAGGGGCCGAATTAACTGACGGTAATAGTGACATTATGCTTTTCTCAAATGCAGGTAAAGCCGTTAGATTTGATGAATCTTCAGTTAGAGCCACAGGTAGATCATCACGTGGTGTTCTAGGTATGAGGCTTGAAGAAGGTCAATCCATTATTTCTTTAATCGTATCTAAAAATGAAAATGCGTATGTTTTAACAGCTACTGAAAATGGTTACGGCAAACGTACTCCTGTAGTTGAATACACTCGTCATGGGCGTGGTACCAAGGGTATGATTGCAATACAAACTAGTGAGCGAAACGGTAAAGTTGTTGCTGCTGTTTTAGTTGATGAATCCGATGAAATTATGCTTATAACTACTGATGGTATTGTTGTTCGTACTAAGGTTGCCCCTATTAGGGAGTTAGGTAGAGCTACTCAGGGCGTTAAGTTGATTAGAATCGATAACGATACTAAATTAAAGGGTGTTCAGAGAGTTGTAGAGTCCGTAAGTGAATCAGAAGTTGGCTTAGATTCTGATACCGTTGTCGAAAACGAATATTCAGTTAATCAGATTAATAAGGATGATGCGGACTATTTAGAAAGTACAGATAGTAGTACTGAAGGAGAAGAATAGTGGGTGTATGGAATTTTTCTGCAGGTCCTGCAAAGTTACCTAAACCTGTATTAGAGCAAGCTTCATCTGAAATGCTTGATTGGAATTCAAGTGGTATTTCAGTTATGGAGATGAGTCATAGATCTGCTGAATATGAACAAATTCTTCAAAATGCAATTTCAGATTTTAAAGATTTGTTAGGAGTTCCAGAGGGTTATTCGGTTCTCTTTATGCAAGGTGGGGCTACAGCTCAAAATGCATTAATTCCTTTGAATATCTTAGGTTCTCGCGAATCAAAAAAAGCTGGTTATGTTCTGACTGGAACTTGGTCGATTAAATCTCATAAAGAAGCAACAAAATACGGTGATATTAGTGTTGTAGCATCTAATCAAACAGACATAGAAATAGATGGTGTACGTTATAAACCTGGTATGTGGATGCCAGAATTCAAGGATTGGGAGCTAAATCCAAATTCTTCTTATGTTCACTTGTGCTCAAACGAGACTATCAGTGGTTTGGAGTTAAAAGAACTACCAAACATGAAAGAATTTGGTTTTGCCGATGTTCCAATGGTAGTAGATATGTCTTCTCATATTTTATCTAGACCCGTCAATTTTGATGGGGTCGGTATTATTTATGCAGGTGCTCAAAAAAATCTAGGTCCTGCAGGTGTTACAGTATTAATTGTTCGAGATGATTTACTTGGATTTACTGAATCGAACTGCCCATCGGTTTTTAACTATGAAAATGTTAAGAATGCAAATTCTGGTTTTAATACACCTCCAACTTATGCAATTTATATCTGTGGTTTAGTGTTTCAATGGCTTCGTTCTAAGGGTGGGCTACTTGCTATACATGAACAAAATATAGCCAAGGCACGTACTTTATATGATTTAATTGATAAATCAAATGGCTTTTATAAAAATGAAGTTCAGACAAAGTATAGATCTGATATGAATGTAACTTTTACATTGCCAACTGAGGAACTTCATAATTTATTTTTGAAAGAAACTAAGGCTAATGGTTTGTTGGGACTTAAGGGACATAAATCCGTAGGCGGTATTAGAGCTTCTATTTATAATGCAATGCCAATAGATGGAGTTAAAGCATTAGCTGAATTTATGGATAGTTTCCTGGCACAGTATGGCTGATCAAAACGAACTTCTCTCGAAGCTTGCACCCTTACGAGATCAAATAGACGAAATAGACGATGCAATATTAATTTTATTGGATAAGCGTGCAAGACTTGCAGTTGAAGTCGGAGAAATCAAAAAAAAATATGGTTCCGATTCTGATGTTTTAAAGCCTGAGCGTGAGACGATAATTTTTAAATCGCTTTCACAAAAGGCTGAAGTTTTTCCTTCAGAAGCAGTCCAAAACGTTTGGACTGAAATTATTTCCGCTTGTCGAGGGCTAGAGAGAAAGCTTAAGGTTGCTTACTTAGGTCCAAGCGGATCTTTTTCAGAAATAGCAGCCTACAAGATTTATGGTCATTATATTGATACCATTTCCTGTGTCACATTTGAGGAAGTTTTTAAGTCGGTCGAATCTAAAGTTGCTGACGTTGGTGTAGTTCCAGTTGAAAATTCTACTGAAGGAACGGTTAATACAACGCAAGATTTATTTTTAGGTTCAAAACTTAAAATTCATAGTGAGTGTGATGTGGAAGTGCATCATTGTCTGCTTCATAAAACGGGTGATATCTCTAATGCAAAAAAACTATTTGTTCACCCTCAAACTCGTGGACAATGTCATAAATGGATATCAAATAATCTACCAAATATAGAAATAGTGACTGCTAGAAGTAATTCTGAAGCAGCTCATATGGCATCGACAGATTCAGCTTCTTTAGCAATAGCTAGTGAAAGTGCAGCCATAATATATGATCTTAAGTGTATACATCATGGTGTACAGGATTCCTCAAATAATAAAACTAGATTCGTTGGTATTGGATACATCAATCCCAAACCAAGTGGCAATGATAAAACAAGTTTGATATTTGCCGCTTCAAATGAAGCTGGAAGTGTATATAAGCTTCTAAATCCGTTTGCTGAATGTGGAGTGTCCATGAGTAGATTGGAGTCTAGACCATTTAAAAATGGTGAATGGGAATATTACTTTTATGTTGATTTGCTTGGCCATGCAGAAGATCAAAACGTAAAAAAGGCTCTAAATGTACTGAAATCTGAGGCACCATTTGTAAAAGTTTTAGGGTCCTACCCAGCCACGAGAAGCTAAATGAAAAGTATTCATAACCTTGGATTAGTGGGTGTGGGGTTAATAGGGACCTCTTTTGTCAGAGGACTACTTGAAAATAATATAGTTTCAAATGTACTCGCATATGATTCAAATCCTTCTAACTTAGAACATGCTTTAAATCAAGGGTGGATTTCTGATCAGGCATCTTTAAATAAGTTATCGAAGGTGTGTGATTTTATTGTCATTGCCACCCCAACAAAATCGATTGTTAAGGTTTTAGATGAGATTAGTACTGATTTAAACGCCGAAGCTATGCTTATCGATGTGGGTAGCACGAAAAATGAGATTATTACCCATGTTAGCGAAAAATTACCCCATCTTAGGACGCAGTTCATACCTTGTCATCCGATTGCTGGATGGCATATTAATGGACCATCATCAGCCAATCCAGATTTGTTTAATTCTAAAAACGTGATTTTGGTCCCTTTTCCAGAGACCGATTCTGACAGGGTTCAATATGTATGCCAATTATGGGAGGGATTAGGTGCTGTTGTTACCATATTAAATGATGCGAGAGAGCACGATAAGATTTTTTCTGCTCTAAGTCATTTTCCTCATTTTATTGCCTCTTCATACATGGAATTTCTTTTACGTAACCCAAGCTTCTCATCTAATTTAAACTTAGGTGGGACTGGTTTTCGTGATTTTTCCCGTATAGCTGGTGGGTCTGAACAAGTGTGGACTGATATATTTTTATCGAATCGTCTTGAGCTTTTAAATCAAATTTTGGAATTTGAAGAACTTGTGTCTGAAATTAAGGAATTACTTAATAAGGGAGATAAAGAAGGAATTTCTCAATGGCTACAGAGAACCGCATTACTGAGAAACTCATGGAGAGGATCTTCTAAATGAATCTTATAACTATAGACGGTCCTAGTGCGTCGGGCAAGGGTACTGTTAGCCAAAGGGTGGCTACTATACTTGGTTGGAATGTACTTGACTCCGGTGCTCTATATAGGCTTTCTGCATTAACTTGCATACGAAATAATGTTCCTATTTCTAATATAGATTTAGTAGTAAAAAGCATTAAGGAGATGGACATAAGATTTTGTGATGGTGAGGTTTTTTTAGATTCAAATATCGTTACAGAAGATATAAGAAACGAGGAAGTTGGTCTTATTGCATCTAAACTTGCTTCAATACCTGAAGTTAGACTAGCTTTAGTGGACTTGCAACATTCATTTCTAACTTCAAAAGGTCTTATCGCTGATGGGCGAGATATGGGTACTGTAATTTTTCCCGAGGCCCCCCTTAAGATATTTTTAGATTCTGATCTGCATACCAGGGTCACAAGACGTTTTAATCAATTAAAAGAAAAAGGTATTGATGCAAATTACGATGAAATTTGGTCAGATATGGCTAGAAGGGATGAGTTAGACAGGAACAGGAAAATTTCTCCACTTATTCCATCTGCAGATGCTTTAATTATTGATAGTACACACTTGTCCATAGATGAAGTTGTAAATTTGATAATTACTAAGTGGCAAAACCTTCAATCAACAACATAAATTATTGATTAAAAAGAATTTTTTATATAAAATTATTATCTTTTTAAGTGCCCTATGCTATAGGGTTTTTTTAACTCCGCTGGTTTTTATGACTGGTGTGTAACTAGGATTAGCCGTTAGGTTTAATCTTTTGGATTTATTAATGTCTCAAACTCTTAACTTACAAGACGCCCTTGGAGGCGAAAGCTTTGCTGATATATTTGAATCAGCTAACCAAAAAGAAATCAAATCAGGTGAGGTTATCACCGCAGAAGTTGTTCGAATAGAACATAATCACGTAGTGGTTAATACTGGACTTAAGTCTGAGTCTATGGTTCCACGAGAAGAATTCCTTAACGATCAGGGCGAACTTGAAGTTGAAGTAGGTGACTTCGTATCAGTTGCTGTTGATTCTCCAGAAAATGGTTTTGGTGAAACTGTTGTTTCTCGTGATCGAGCTAAACGCTTAGCTGCATGGCTTAAACTTGAAGAAGCACTTAATTCTGGTGAACTAATTACTGGTACTATCACTGGTAAAGTTAAAGGTGGCTTGACTGTTATGACTAATGGTATCCGTGCTTTCTTACCAGGCTCATTAGTTGATGTTCGACCAGTTAAAGATACTACTCCATACGAAAATAAAACTATGGAGTTTAAAGTTATTAAACTTGACCGTAAACGTAATAACGTAGTTTTATCACGTCGTTCTGTACTTGAATCTAGTATGGGTGAAGAGCTACAAAAACTTCTTGAAAATCTTCAAGAAGGTTCAGTGGTTAAAGGTACAGTTAAAAATATTACTGAATATGGTGCCTTCGTTGATTTGGGTGGTATCGACGGTCTACTACACATTACAGATATGGCATGGCGTCGTGTTCGTCATCCATCTGAAGTACTTACAGTTGGTCAGGAAGTAGAAGCTAAGGTTCTAAAATTCGACAAAGATAAAAATCGCGTATCACTTGGTATTAAACAACTTGGAGAGGATCCTTGGGTTGGTCTTGCTACTCGTTATCCTAAAGATTCTAAACTTACAGGTAAAGTTACAAACATCACAGAATACGGTGCGTTCGTTGAGGTTGAGACAGGAATTGAAGGTCTTGTTCACGTATCTGAAATGGATTGGACAAATAAAAACGTTGACCCTCGTAAAGTTGTTTCTCAAGGTCAAGAAATCGAGGTTTGCGTTCTTGAAATCGATGAGGATCGTCGTCGCATTTCACTTGGTATGAAGCAAGTTCAACCAAATCCATGGGAAGAATTCGCTAATAATCATAAACGTGGTGATCGCATTAAAGGTGCTATTAAATCAATTACTGACTTTGGTGTATTCATTGGTTTAGAAGGTGGTATCGACGGTTTAATTCATTTATCTGATTTATCTTGGAATGAACCAGGCGAAGTTTATGTACGTAAACTAAGCAAAGGTGACGAAATCGAAGCTATAGTTATTGCCATCGATACAGAAAAAGAGCGTATCTCTTTAGGGCATAAGCAATTGGAAGGTGATCCGTTCACTATGTATACTTCTGCCCATGAGAAATCTTCATTAGTAAAAGGTGTAGTTAAATCGGTAGAACCTAAGGGTGCTACAGTTACCCTTGACTCAGAAGTTGAAGGTTATTTACGTGCTTCTGAGATTTCTAATGGTCGCATCGAAGACGCAACTACAGTTCTTAAAGAAGGTGATGAAGTAGAGGCTATGATTATTAATATTGATCGTAAGGCTCGCTCTATTCAGCTTTCTATTAAGGCTCGCGAAAATGCTCAGACTGCAGAAAAACTTGAGTCTCTTAAAGATTCTTCTTCTGGAACAACAAGTCTTGGTGCTCTACTAAAAGCAAAAATCGATCAAGCGAAAGATAATAAATAGTGACAAAATCAGAACTTATTGATGCACTGGTTGCGAGTTACCCACAATTCGCAACCCGTGACATGGATATAGCTGTCAAAACTATTCTAGATGCTATGACCTTATCCTTAGCACAAGGACATAGAATTGAAATCAGAGGTTTTGGTAGTTTTTCGTTGTCACAGCGTGCACCACGTGTGGGACGCAATCCTAGGACTGGAGAGATGGTTGAAGTCGTTGGAAAACGGGTTCCTCACTTTAAGGCCGGAAAGGAGTTGCGCGAAAAAGTTGATGAGGAGTTTAAGAAATTAATCAATCCCATAATTACTGAGGATAGTTGGGTTTCTTAATCCTAGTTTCAATTACTAGCCTGATACTTTGTATCAGGCTTTTTTTTAAACTCTTTTATGCCTTACAATAATGGAAATTAGAAATTTGGGGTCGATATGAGAATTGTTATTTGGGCTATACGCATCATACTTTTCGTTCTAGTTATTCTTTTAGCAATCAAAAATACTGCACCCGTTGATATTAATTTCTACGGTAACTTATCACTCAAAGCAGTGCCTTTAATTGTCGTTATACTTGCAAGTTTTATTATCGGTGGGGTGTTTATTTATTTGCTCACATTGCCATCAAAATTTAGCAATGGGATTGAACTCAATCGTCTTAGAAAAGAAAATCAGTTGCTGAAATCTGATCTTGAATACACTCACAAAAATGAGAAGATTCTACCAGTCGCTCCCCCTGATGGTTTTGTAGTTACAGAAAAAGTTCGTTGATAGGTTTATTTTGAACTTCGAATTCTGGTATTTAATTTTTATACCCATTTTCTTTGTGCTTGGTTGGTATGCTTCACGTATCGATACCAAGCATTTGGTAGATGAATCAAGTAACCTTCCTAATTCATATTTCAAAGGTTTAAATTTCCTTTTAAAGGAAGATTACGATAGGGCCATAGACTCCTTTGTAGAAGTCGCAAAACTTGATACCGAGACAACTGAGCTACATTTTGCACTGGGAAGTTTGTTTCGCAGAAGGGGCGAGATAGACCGTTCGATTAGAGTCCATCAAAGCTTGCTTAATAGACCCGATCTGCCTGCTCACGAAGCGTCACATGCGAGATTTGAGTTGGCCCAAGATTACTTTAAAGCTGGTCTTCTTGATAGAGCCGAGGTTGAATTTAAAAATTCTATCAAAGACAGCAAATATGCATTGCCATCTTATGCATCTCTTTTGAGGGTGTACGAGATTACTCACGATTGGGAGCTTGCAATCGAAACGCTAAATGGGTTGCAGACTCTCATAGGCAAACCTCTGTCTCAAATAGTTCATTACTATTGTGAAATTATTGAAGACGAATTTCGCTCAAAAAATCCTGATTTAAATAAAATTAAATCAATAATAGAAAAAGCACATAAAGCACACAATGAATTGGGTTCAGAGTCAAATTCTTCAGTTACAGCTAGACTAAATATAGTTGAGGCGAAAATTGCCAAACTATTAAAAGATACTGAAAAGCAAAAAGAGTTTCTACTTAAAGTTCTTGAACAAGCCCCTGAATTTGGTGGGCTAGTTGCATTTCAGATTATGGATTTAATGAGGGCTTCAAATCATGAGTGGGAGGGCTTTGAGCTTCTTAGATCTCACTACGATAAGTACCCTTCAATTGAAGTCTTTAGTGTATTGTTTGATTACTTAGTTAATAAATCCCAAGAGCAGGCTTTGGATTTTGCTAAAAGTGCACTCGTTGCACATCCTTCCATTTTGGCACTTAATAATGCACTTTCAAGCTACCTAAAATCCAATACTTCACACGAGGTGGACAATTTAGTCCTTCTTAAAAAATTGATATCCGCTCAAAGTGATAAACTTGAAAAATATACATGCAACCACTGCGGATTTCAGGCTAAATCCTTTTATTGGCAATGCCCAGGTTGCAACAATTGGAATACTTTTGACCATAAAAGAGTAGAGGACCGATAGTGTCAAATAATTATCCCTTAGAAAAGATAAAAAAAAGCAGGATATTAGTTATTGGTGATTTGATGGTGGATCGATATTGGTTTGGTCAGGTTGACCGAATCTCTCCAGAAGCACCTGTGCCTGTTGTTCACGTCAAAAAAAATGAAAATCGACTCGGTGGTGCAGCTAACGTTGCAAGCAATATTGTAAGTTTAGGAGCACAAGCAACGCTTATGGGAGTTGTGGGGCTAGATGAGCCCGCAAATATTCTGACCAATCTATGTGATGAACACAACATCAAAACAAATTTTGTTGTAGATGATAAAGCTGAAACGACTATAAAGATGAGAGTTCTTGGTGGTCAACAGCAACTACTTCGTATTGATTTTGAAAAATTTCCAAGCGATGAGATCGCTAAAAATTTATGTGAAATTGCATTGCCACTCATTCAAGAACATGATTTAGTGGTCTTTTCAGACTATAACAAGGGGGCACTTAAGTTTATAAGAGAGATGATTTCTCATGCTACTTCATTGAATATTCCTGTATTAGTAGATCCAAAAGGTGCGGACTACTCTCGTTACTCAGGGGCTAGCCTAATTACGCCTAATCGCAAGGAGATGGAGCAAGCCGTGGGTTTATGGAATACTGAAGAGGAATTGACTCAAAAGGCTCAAGAACAAAGAAATAAGCATAAATTAGGAGCTATTTTAGTTACCAGGTCCGAGCGAGGTATGACACTTTTTGACGATAACGGTCGTAGACATCAGGACGCACAAGCCAAAGAGGTGTTTGATGTTTCAGGTGCTGGTGATACTGTTTTAGCAACATTGGCAGTTACTCATGCAGCTGGCTTGGATTTGAAGGATGCGATAATCTGGGCAAATAAAGCAGGCGGTATAGTTGTTGGTAAACTCGGTACTTCAACCGTAAGTGCTAAAGAGATTATGCAATAGTGTGATAGATGATTAAATTTTTAAAATTATTTTTTGCGTATGTGCTTTTTATCGGTTGTGCATGGGCAAATTCAGTTGACGTAAATACTGCTTCATTGCAAGAGCTGGATTCAATTAAAGGCATAGGACCCAAAATGGCCACTTTAATTATTGAAGCTAGAAAAAATGGTGGTAATTTTAAGTCCTACTCTGATTTGGCTGAGAGAGTTAAAGGTCTTGGTTTAAAGAAAATCAAAAGCTTACGTATCGCTGGATTTGAAATCAAGGGTGCGGGGGATGAGGATTTATTGCCACAAATTGAGCCTAAAAAAAGCAAATCAAAAAAACGTGTAAAAAAAATCGATCCAAAAAATGAAGTCGAAATGGCAGTTCCACGTGATACCTTTCCTAAACTTGTAAGACCACCTAAGTTCTAATGGCTACACGAAATTCAATATTTTCAATACCTGAAAATCTTCCTGAAGAAGACAGATCTAGAAGACGTGCAATGCTTTCGCGTCTTGGAATTGCTTGGCTCGTTATGATGCAAATAATGATGTTTGCAGTACCTGGTTATGTGAAGTCCAGCTACGAAGACACGGACAGTTATGAACTGCTATCGAAAGTCATTATTATGATGAACTGGATTAGCTTGGCTCTTACAATCCCAGTAATTTTGTATTGTGCAACTCCGATTTGGAATGGGCTTTTTCGTGCCAATGATGTAAAACATGTGAATATGAACTGGCCCGTTGCAATTGGGATAATCGTTGCTTTTGTGCCATCTGTAATGGTTACATTGACTCATAATGGCGAAGTCTACTATGACTCTATATCTATGTTCGTGGCTTTTTTACTAACAGCTAGATATCTCGAACTAGCAGCAGAGCAGTCAACTTTCAATAAGCAAAGCAATCTCGATTTACAGTCTATTCACGAATCGTTAAAAACTAAAGCTGACAAACTTGCACTAATTTTTGTTGTATTGCAGATTATTCTCGCTGTCATAACCGCAACTATATGGTATGTGTGGATTGATAAATCACATGCATTGCCAGTACTGGTATCTTTATTTGTTATGAGTTGTCCATGTGCTATGGCAATGTCCGTGCCTACAGCCTTTTCGGCTGCTAGATCTGGACTATCTGAAGAAGCTGTTTCAAAGCACCATGAAACCTTAATTAAAAGGATTAAAATTTGTACTTACCAGAATTTGTATGGTTCCTTGATATGGCACATTCTTATGACTCCTCTAGCTATGTTTGGCTTAGTTGAACCATGGCTTGCTGCTGTAACTATGCTTATATCTTCTTTGGGCGTGGCTTGGAACTCATATAGATTATTTAAATTTTTGAAATCAAAAAACTAACTAGATGTACGCATTATTCATACTTTTAGCATTGTCATTTGTATTTGTAATTATGGTCGGATTGTTTCTATTTTGGGCTACCAGTTCAGGGCAATTTGATGATGTTCAAAAACATTCCACAGCTATTTTGGCGGACGACGATACACAAAATTTTGATGTATCTCAATCTTTAGATGAATAGCTGATTTTGGCACTATGTTTTTTTGACTTACTTCAAAATATTTAAGTAAAATGGGAAAGTCCGATGAAATCGATTGAAATTAATTCGGGCAATTTTTAAAAATTTAATAGACTTGTTTTATTAAGAGGAAAACCTATGCGTACATTAAGCGCTGATACACCTGAAACCTTTAACTATAAGGTTGTAAGGCAATTTGCGATTATGACTGTGATATGGGGTGTTGTGGGTATGTTAGTAGGCGTCATTATTGCCGCTCAACTAGTATTCCCAGAGCTTAACCTTGTAGATATTCTCGGTTATGGTCGTTTACGTCCACTTCATACTAATGCAGTAATTTTTGCATTTGGAGGTAGTGCTCTTTTTGCTACATCATATTATGTAGTTCAAAGGACCTGTCATACACGCCTATTCTCAAGTGCACTTGCTTCATTTACATTTTGGGGATGGCAGTTAATTATCGTTTTAGCAGCAGTTACATTGCCAGCGGGCTTTACTAGCTCTAAAGAATATGCGGAGCTTGAGTGGCCAATCGATATTCTAATTACTCTTGTATGGGTTGCTTACGCTGTGGTGTTCTTCGGAACAATATTTAAACGTAGAGTTAAACATATATATGTAGCTAACTGGTTCTACGGAAGCTTCATCTTAACTATTGCAATTCTTCATATCTTTAATAATATTGAATTCCCTGTAGCTGGAGAGTGGTTTAAATCATACTCATTCTATGCTGGTGTACAGGATGCTATGGTTCAATGGTGGTATGGTCATAATGCTGTAGGTTTCTTCTTAACAACCAGCTTCTTGGGTATGATGTACTACTATGTACCAAAACAAGCTCAAAGACCAATTTTCTCATACCGTCTATCTATCGTTCACTTCTGGGCTTTAGCATTCACTTATATGTGGGCAGGTCCACACCACTTGTTATGGACTTCATTGCCAGACTGGACACAAAGTTTGGGTATGACTTTCTCATTAATTCTTCTTGCTCCATCTTGGGGTGGTATGGTTAACGGTATCATGACTATGTCAGGTGCTTGGCATAAACTTCGCCAAGATCCAATCCTTAAATTCATGGTTACTGCACTTTCATTCTACGGTATGTCTACATTCGAAGGCTCTATGATGTCTATCCGTACCGTTAATGCACTATCTCACTATACTGAATGGACAGTTGCACATGTTCACTCTGGTGCGTTAGGTTGGGTTGCTATGATTACGTTCGGTAGTATGTACTATACAATCCCACGACTTTGGGGTCGTAGTGAAATGGCTTCTAAGGGTCTTGTAGAGCTACACTTCTGGATTGCAACTATTGGTGTTGTACTTTACATCGCTTCTATGTGGGTTGCTGGTGTTATGGAAGGTTTAATGTGGCGTTCAGTTGAGGCTGATGGCACTATGACTTACTCATTTGTTCAAGCATTAGATGCTAAAAAACCTCTTCTAATGATTCGTTTACTTGGAGGTACTTTATACCTAGTTGGTATCGTTATCATGTTAGTTAACACTATCAATACAATCCGTGGTCACAAAGCTGTGAATCCTGCTGTTCCTGCACCTACCGAGCACGATGTTGCTCCTAACACAGTAACTGCTTAAGGAGAATGTAATTATGGCTAGTAATAATAAAAAATTCTTCTCTCACCATACAATTGAGAGAAACATGGGCTTATTAATTATCTGCTCTATCCTAGTGGTTATTTTCGGTGGTTTAGTTCAGATTATTCCTCTTTTCTTCCAACATACAACTACTCAAGCTGCACCTGGAGTTAAACCTTTGGATGCTCTTCAATTAGTTGGTCGTGATGTATACATTAAAGAGGGTTGCTACGGATGTCACAGCCAGCAAGTTCGTGTACTTGCTTCTGAAGTTCAACGTTATGGACCATATTCAGTTGCAGGTGAAAGCGTATACGACTATCCTTTCTTATGGGGTTCTCGTCGTATGGGTCCTGATCTTGCACGCGTAGGTAAGCGTTACTCAGACGAGTGGCATCGTGCTCACCTTCGTAATCCTAGACAGTTTGTGCCAGAATCCAATATGCCTGCATATAAATGGCTACAGAATAAGGACATTTCTTCAGTAAATATTCAAAACCGTATGAAAACTTTGAATTCACTTCATAAGACTCATACTGGTCAAGGTATGTATTCTGAGGAAGAAATCGCAAAAGCACCTGAGATGCTAAAAGGCAAAACTGAGGAAGATGCAGTAATTGCATTCCTTCAAAACTTAGGTGTTGGTTATCAAGCTGCGTTGGCGGAGCAGAAAAAAGCAAGTACTGCTCCAGCACAACCTGCTACAAACTAATAGGAGCTGAAAGTAATGGCATTATTGAATGGTTTTTTCACTATTCTATCTATGGCATTATTTTTCGGCATAATCTGGTGGGCTTGGTCTACTAGACGCAAAAAAGATAATGAAGTTGCTGCTAATTTACCTTTTAGCCTACCAGACGAAATTGAATCAGATCAAAATAATGGAGAGTTGTAATCATGAGTGATTTTTTTAGTAGCGGTTGGAGTTACTGGATCACCATCATCACGATAGTGGGCATAGTTTTCTGTATTTGGTTGCTGTGGTCACAAAGACAATGGCTAAAAAGACAAACAGAAATTACTGATACTGGTCATGAGTGGGATGGTATTACAGAGTTCAATTACCCGATTCCACGTTGGTGGATCTTTATGTACCTTGGCCTTTGTGTTATCGGTATTTCTATTATCTTTTTGTACCCAGCTTTAGGTGATTTTAAAGGTATGCTTAACTTTACTTCGCAAGGTAAAGTAGCAGAAGAGCTAAATGAACAAGCTCAAAACATGAAATCAATATACGCTAAATTTGATGGTAAATCAGTAGAAGAGCTTTCAAAAGACCCAGGAGCATTAGCTTTGGGTGAGCGCCTATTCTTAAATAATTGTGCTCAATGCCATGGCTCAGATGCGAAAGGCTCGCCTAACTTCCCTAATTTAACTGATAATGATTGGAAATGGGGATCTCAAGAGGGTGACAAATTTGTAACTACTCCTAATGACATTATTGATATTATTACTAATGGTCGTTTAGGTGTGATGGCAGCATGGAATTCTGTACTTACTCCAGATGATGCAAATAACGTGGCTCACTATGTACGTTCTCTTTCAGGCTTGTCACATGATGCAACTTTGATTGCTAAAGGTAAAGAAAAATACGATCAAATTTGTATTTCTTGCCATATGGCTGATGGTAAGGGTAATCGTCTTTTAGGTGCTCCTAATTTGACAGATGATGTATGGTTCAATAGTTCATCTCGTGATGTTATTGTTCATACAATCCTTAATGGTCGTCAGGGTGAGATGCCATCCCATGGACATCTTTTAACTCAAGATCAAATTAAGATTTTGGCTAGTTATGTTTGGGGATTGTCACACTCAGAAGCTGCTAATTAGCCTCAGATAGCGATTGGGTATTTAGGTACCCAATTTCTAGTCAGTTATAATGACCACTATCTATGATAGTGGTCTTTTTACTTTAAAAAAGTTATGAATACAGAGAATCAAGAAAATATTGAAGAGCAAGGGGAAGAGGAAACTCCTGATTGGCAGCCCCATCGTATAGCTATATCCGAGGATGAAACTGCCCGCATCATGAAGGAAACTACGGCCAAAATTTACGCTAGATCAGTAAAGGGAAGGTTTGATAGGATACGCCAGTTCATGGTGTACTTTACGCAATTTATTTTCTTAATACTACCTTGGTTTAATTGGAATGGACGTCAAGCTTTTTTGCTTGATGTTATAAATCGTAGGTTTTATATTGGTCCTATGGTTCTTACATCCCAGGATGTACTATATCTTGCCATTATCTTGATTATTTCAGCTTATGGACTTTTCCTTGTGACCGCACTAGCTGGTAGGGTGTTTTGTGGTTATGCCTGTCCTCAAACTGTGTATACAGAAATCTTTATGTGGATTGAAAAGCATATAGAAGGGGATCGTGTTCAGAGGATGAAATTAGATAATTCACCTTGGACTGGGCGTAAAATCTTTCTTAGAACATCTAAGCATTTAGCTTGGGGTGCTTTTGCACTCTGGTGTGGTTTAACACTTGTAGGCTGGTTTATGCCTATACGCGATATTGTTCCGCGTGCATTCACTCTGGATTTAAGTTTCTGGCCATACTTTTGGACTATATTTTATGGCACTATCATGTTCTTATTTGCTGGATTATTAAGAGAAAATATCTGCAAATACATGTGTCCATACGCACGTTTCCAAAGTGTGATGATAGATAAAGACACTATTATCGTTACATATGATCAAAAGCGGGGCGAACCAAGAGGTAAACGTAAAAAGGGTTCGGATTACAAAGCTCAAGGACTGGGCGATTGTATTGACTGTACTATGTGCGTTCAAGTTTGTCCTACAGGTATTGATATACGCAATGGTCTACAGTATATGTGCATTGGTTGTGGTGCCTGTATTGACGCCTGTGATGAGGTAATGGATAAGGTTAATTACCCTCGTGGACTGATTCGTTACTCCTCAGAATATGGCGTAAATAACGGCTTAACAGCTAAAGAAGTTCGTCATAGATTTTATAGACCTCGTATCTATATCTATATGACTCTTTTATTTTTATTAATTGGCGGTCTAGCTTATTCATTGCTCTCCCACAATCCTGTAAAAGTTGATATCGTGCGAGATAGGGGCTCTCTTGGTAGGGAAGTTAAAGGTGGATTTTTTGAAAATGTTTATAGAATCCAAGTTTCAAATATGACTACTGAACCGAGAGTGTTCACAGTTTCTGCTGATCAAAATGTACTCCCTGGTGCAGAAGTGAAACTTCAACACAGAAGAGACACGCTTTCATCGGGTAGTAATCACTCTGACCATAAGCATGCAGAGAGTCAAAATTCAGATAATCACGTTAGGGTTGGACCTCTCGAATCTAAGTGGATTCCACTAGTTATACGAGTACCAGGAGATAATCTAAAACGTGGAGAATCGTACGATTTTGAAGTGAAAGTTAATTCAAAATCTGATGATTTAGGAGACCTTGAAGCTGATCATGAAACTAGCTTTTATGCACCTAATTAAATATGAGAAAAAAAACATTTGAAGAATTAGATAAAAAACCTAACCCTTGGTATAAGGAACCCTGGCCCTGGATACTTATGGCAGGGCCTATTATGGCTGTCATAGGATGTATTATTACTATTAACTTAGCACTTAAAGATAATTACGACGACAAAAATAAAGTCCATGCTTATAAGCAAGGTAAATTTATAAGTCGCGATGGATCTGATTTGCCTAAAACTTTATTAAAGAAAACAGATAAAAAGGATTTTGAAATTGGTACTCCTAGTGATGAGGAGAATTCAAAAACTAAGGAGTCTAAGTCTAATAGTTCAAAGTAACTAAAATTGAATTGGTTCAGATTTTTGAATCGCAGTTAATTTTTCTGGTTCTAAAATCTGAACATTTTTATTTTGTATACGAATAATTCCTTCTTTGGAAAACTTAGAAAATAATCTGCTTACCGTTTCTAGAGTCAATCCCAAGTAATTTCCAATATCTTCTCTACGCATACGCAAAACAAAATTCTTAGGAGAATATCCCATAGTTTCTTGTTTTTGTGCGGTATCTTGCAAAAACATAGCCAACTTTTGCTCTGCATTTAGTGAGCCTAGAGTAAGAATCATGTTATGCGATCTGGAAATTTCACTCCCGACAATATCAACCATGACATCGCGTACCTCGGTATACTCATCTATCATATGCTCAACATCTTTGACTGCAAGAAGACAAACTTCAGAATCTTCCATAGCAACTGCATAAGATGCGTGGACCTTGTGGCTTAGTGCATCCAAACCAAGCACCTCATCCCTATAGAAAAATCCAGTTATTTGGCTATGCCCATTGGAATACTCAATAAGGGTTTTAAATGAACCTGATCGTATCGCATATAGGCTAGTAAAAGCATCACCAGTCTTAAAAAGAGCTTCCTTTTTTGGAACACGGATTCTCTCCTTAACTATGATGTCATCGGTTATCTTCAAGCTGTTAGGAAGTTTGCCGTTAGGTAAACAAAACCTACCAACCTTACAGGAAACGCAATTTGGCGATAGCTCTTTTGCTACAAGATGTTTAAGCAAATTAATCCCTTAAATTTTAATTTTTTTTGATTTTAACAAGTTTTAGAATATAAAACATTTTCATAACCAAAGAGTATCCAACGCTGTGGATTGCTATGCATCGAGATTCTGACATGTGTTTTTATAGGGATGTATCCCTCGGTAAAAATCCTACTTTTATAAGAAAAAGACCAACTACTTCCAAGTAAATTTTTAATCAAAAACTGCACTCCAGGGACTATAGGTTTGTAAGGATAAATAAGACTTAGTTCAATAGTATTTGCATTAAAAATACTGCTATCTTTTTTATCATCAGCTTGCTCTTTTTGATAACTATTATTAATAGTGGGATTAAAACGGCTTAGTCGTCCATCGTACCATGTATTAAAATTATCACATGTTGGAGATTCGATTCCGATAACCCATGATTTCCCGAAAAGGTTTTTATTTTGAGCAAATATTTTTTTCTGCAGGGCTATGGGCGACTTACTAATAAATAGTGGCAATGTTTCCGCCTCAAACGTCTCAATTATGACTCTAGGGTTTGCATTTTCAACCATTGCCTGTCTTGCAGTTTCCAACAAAGCAAGATTAAGTATCTGCTTGTACTGATACCATCTAGTAAATTCAAAACATATAAGGGACAGTAGTAAACATGGGATTACAGCTATCAAAAATTCAACTGCACTAGAACCCTTTAAAGGAAAAATTTTCATAACAAAATCCTCATTTTGAGGATTTGATTGTGCAACAAATCACTTTTAATTAAAAGGAGGGTGGATATATTTGTCCTATTTAATTTAGTGCGTAGTTTTAGGATTTTCTTGGGGAGTAGATTTGCTTGAATCTATAAAAAGCTGAGCTGCATCTACAGCATCAAAATTATAAATTTTCCCACAAAAATGACAGCTAACTTCAATATTATTTCGCTCTTTAAGAATACTTTCAATTTCGGACTGACCAAGCATACGAAGCATATCACCTACTTTATATTTTGAGCAGGGACAGTACCAGATTACTGATTCTGCAGGATGCTCTAGTAATTTTTGCTCCCAAAAAAGTCTATCTAGTAACTGGTTTGAATTTATTTGTAGCATCTCATTACTATTAATAGTAGATGCTAGTGCTTTAAGGGTGTCCCAAGTTTCTTGTGCTTGATTAGAGCTTATTTCGTGTCCCCCCGATTCTGGCAATCTTTGTATAAGTAGTCCAGTTGCTCTCTCTGAGTTTGCAGCTAAGTACAAAAGACTATCAAGTTGCTCAGACTGCTTCATGTAATGAGATAAATTTTCAGATATAGAATCCCCTAGTATTTCAACTACACCAATATAAGGTTTTTGACCTTGGGTTTTATCTTTTGGATCTAGGATTACACTAAACCTTCCGCTATTATTATGATTTATAAGTTCCGTGAAAGTAGAGCTATCTGTGATAGGAAATTTATCATTTAGCTTTACAGTAGACCTTATTTTAAAATCGCTTGTGCACTCTACAACAGCCAAAGACACAGCCCCATCACTTTGTATCTGTAGGATTACAGAGCCTTCAAATTTTATATTTGCAGCCAATAAGATACAGGCACAAGTTAGTTGACCAAGATATATAGGCAATGGTGCGGGATAATTTTTATCATATAAAGAATCATCCCAAGCATCTTTCAAATCTACACTTATAATGCGTGCACTTTTATCTATTGTTAGAAATTTCTGAACTTGATCCATCGTTTGAAAGTCTATTAAGAGAGGTTTTGTAGATTTGCCCCAAACTTACGTAATTAAGAGTGTTTTGCTTAAACCTATCTCTAAGTTCCTCAGAGACGTCACCTTTAATTTGATTAACGCCTACTACAAGTGAGTTTGGAGGAATTTGTTTACCCTCAGTAACAATGGCTCCTGCCGCAATTATGCAATTATCTCCAATTACAGCTCCATCTAGAATTATGGAATTCATGCCAATCAAGCAACCATTACCTATGGTGCAAGCATGAACCATAGCCATATGGCCGATTGTTACATAATCTCCGATAATCAAAGGATATTCTGAAGCTTCGTGAAGTACTGAGCCTTCTTGAATATTAGTTCCTTCACCTATAACGACTTTATTAACGTCGCCTCTGATTGCGGTATTTGGCCACACACTACTTTTTGGTCCTATGGTCACATCCCCAATAATAATCGCATTTTCAAAGATAAATGCTGATGGGTGGATTTTAGGTTTTTTATCTTTTAAGGAATAAATTGGCATGTAGGACCTCACATCGTGTCTTTAAGCCAGTAGTATCCATTTTTATCTATTTTTATGGCAATGCCTGTGTCAAACCACTGGTCATCCACTAATGGTACTGGATGTAGAAAATTTGTATGCCACTTCAAGGTACTAACACCTGGACAAGAGTCATTGTGTATGTCAGTTTCTTTAACGTGCAATGTACCAAATGAATTGGTTTTTACCTTATTACCCTCATGGTCAAATACACCCAATACATAACCTGGTACAGCCTTACCAGCACTACCAGCCTCCGAAGGCCACTTTCCGTTAGATTCAGAAATCACAATTGAGAATCCCACAGGCATAAGGATTTTATTAAAACTAAAATTTGAAGATTCTCTAAGCCAAAATTCCAATGCCGAACTGCAACCTTCAGCAAGGGTAGAGACACACCTTAAACCGTACTTACAGCTAGAAAGAACACCTGAATATGCTCTAATACGCTCTAGTTCGTCTGGAGAGGCGAAGAAATTAGTTACTGGATAATGTTCTATCAAAGATAATAATCGTGGTACTGTACGACCGCTCGGACAGCCCACAATTGTTCTGCCAAAATACAAAGTAGGCAGTAATCCACCCATAAGCCCATAATAACTACTCCAATCGTAAGTAGTAAAAAATATGTCCTTATTTTGCGGAAACCAATCCTGTGAGCATGTAAATCCAGGCAAACTACCAATTAAAGTCTCATGTGAAATTACGGTGGCAACAATTTCTTTTTCGATCTGTGGATTTGAGTTAGAACCTTTTTTTGATTTTGTATTTGGGCTATCAAGTCCCACTCCTGAATAAAGAAGTATAGCAGTCGTGTCTGGTCTAACAGGAATAACATTAAAATCCTTAGGCTGTCTAGCTAACAATGACTTCCAAGGGATTAATCGCTCATCCTCAGTATTTAACCCTATGATTTGCTTAAGAGAGTTTTTAAGTTGCGAGTTATGGTCGACAGCATGCAAAAAAGGAGAAAATGAATGCTTATCCACTATCGCAATTCTAGCCCCACAGTCTAACAATCTCTTAGAATAGTACTGTGAGTCATCACTAATACCTAAAGGCACAGCTATAGCCCCAACAGTAATGGCAGCTAAAATGGTTATAGCAGTTTCAGCCGAATGCTGAAGTGCGATAGCGATACGGTCCTGAGGATGTATACCCATGCGTACAAAACCGTTAGCCAATTTATTAACTTTTTCAGAAAGTTGACCATATGACAAGCTCGTAAGCTGTCCGACCTGATCCTCAAAATAAATAGCTGCTAATCTTGCTTCATGAGGACTAGCGGCCCATCTATGACAGCAGGCAGATGCAATATTAAAATTTGAAGGTATATACCACTCGTAATCATCATAAAGACTAGAGTGCATATTAGTAGTTTTAATTTCTTCCATTAAACCGCCTATGGCCACAAATGGCAATATATTAAATAACTTCCTATTATAAGAATTTAAGCTTTATTTGACTAGTGTAAGGTAGGTGCCAGAAAGCCTATCTTGCAAGAAAAGACCCTTAGGATCAAACCATGAATAAACAAAATTCAAAAATGGCGTGAAGAAAACAAAAATAGTCACAGATGACCAACCTATAGCTTTAGATGCTTGATCGACAACAAAAGCCCCCAAAAGTGGGATAATCCAAGCAGTTACGTATCGGATAATCATTCTGCCTAGGGATGGTTTTTTTGAATCAAAGGTTTTTAAGCCTATATTCCAGGTTTTCATTGGCAATGTTTGACCTTTAATATTCCATGACAAAATGAAATAAAGACCTATTGCCAAAAATAAAATAGCCTCACTTACCCAGTAAAATTTATTTGTGTCGGTTCTCTGAGTTAATGAGTCAAATGCGTAAGATGTAACGAATAAAACTGCAAGCAAAAGCATGCCTTCATACATATAGCATGCAAAAATCTTAAGTTTAGTCGGTCGAGCATATTCTAATTTAAGCATCTCTGTAGCTCTCCTGAACCATTTCAAAATTAAACAGTCTGCAGTCTAAATCGCCATTAAAAACAGGGGTTTTACGTCTCGGTTTAAGTCTTAATTTGGATGGTAGGTCTCTGTCACTGGTAATTATATTTATGTCCCAACCAGCATATTGTTTTTTAAGTAGAGAAGACCACTGTCGCCAAAACAGATTATCTTCTTCATCTAAACGTTCACCGTAAGGGGGATTGCATAAAATCATACCCGTTTCGCAAGGAGGCATGCTTTCAAGGGCATTTTGCATTTTTAAGGAAATTTCGTTTTCTTCAAGACCCGCTCTCATCATATTGGAGCGAGCAGCCTTGAGGGCGAAATTATCTATATCAGTTCCAAATAATTTAAGCGGCGTATCTGCCCTAAGTTCAGCTTTAGCTTGTGCCTTCATTTCACGCCATATTTTTACAGGATGATTGCGAAGACGCTCAAATCCTAAGGGGTGAAAAAGTGCAGGGGGTATGTTTTTTGCAATCCAAGCAGCCTCAATAAGAATAGTTCCGCTTCCACAAAATGGATCGTAAAGGGGGATATCTGGGGTCCAATTTGCAAGTGATAAAAGTCCTGCAGCTAGATTTTCTCTGATAGGAGCCATGCCCTTATCCAATCTCCAGCCCCTTTTAAACAAGGACTCTCCAGAGGTGTCTAAATAAATTGTTGCTGATGTAGAATCTATAAAGAGGTGAACTTTTGCACTAGGTCTAGCCTTGTCAATATTAGGGCGAGCACCTTCTTTTATGCGCAATCTATCAACAATTCCATCCTTAGCCCTTAAATTACAAAACTGCAAACTTGTAAATGTGCTTTTTAATCCAGTCACATCAACTCTAAGCGTATGTTCAGGTCCAAACCAACGCTCCCATGGTGCTGACCTAGCTAAATCATATATCTCGTCTTCGGTTTTGATATCCCCATGAGCAATTTGTACTAATATACGGGAGGCAATGCGTGAGTACAGATTTGCTTTCATAACACCAATCCAATTGGTATTGAATTTACAACCTGATTTCCCAACTTCTGCGTCAGAAAATCCAAGATTTAACAATTCATTTTTAAGAGGAACCTCTAATCCAATAGGGCAGGGAGCAAATACAACGAACTCTTCAGTGGTATAGTCGGATTTCTTTTTTGTTTCAGTACGTTCATTTATCGTCGTTTTAGTTGTATTAAGCTCTCTAAGTGCCACTTTTCGAGCACGAGCTCCACTTTTAACTCTTTTATCTTCCGAGCTACTAAATTTTGGAGTTCGTTTAGAAAGCTTTAATGTGTTGTTCTCTTTTTTTTCAGAAGTCATAAGGAGATAGTTTTAAATACCGCTAACCAAACTATACCTACTAATAAAATCAGTGGTAGTTCATTAAAAATTCTGTAATACTTGTGTGATTTAGTATTTGTGCGGTTTTCGAAGGATTTATGAATTTTAAAGCATAGATGATGATAAAAAATTACACCCAAAACTAAAACTAATTTTACGTGCATCCATGGACCACTTTTCCAATAGTAATTTAGCCACAATACTAAACCTAAAACTATACCTGGTACAGCGATAATAGTCATAAATCTTAGGAGCCTTTTTGACATACCTAAGAGATATTCATAAATTACTGGATTATCTTTATTGCTAGCTAAATTAACAAAAATTCGTGGCAAATAAAAAATCCCAACATACCATGATAAAACAAAAACAATATGAAAAACTTTAAGCCATAAAAGCATAGAGTGCCCTATAAAAGTCCATTGCCAGCAGCTTTAAAAACAAGCCGCTCCATTTCAAGCCAAGAATCAGCTAAACGCCCATCTACGGCATATCCCTTTGATATCTGATCTATATCAGTTGCATGCTGTAAAAGCCCCATAATTTTGGGTAGATTTAAGCGACTTAAAGCTTGCATATATCTTTGATGAAAACTTGAAAAAATTCTTAGTTCGTTTAGTACCGAATTGATAGATTTTCCACCGACCTGAGCCTGAACAAGTTTATATAAAATCCTAATTTCACGTGTGATCATAGGCAACAATTGAGGAATCACTGAACCTTCCTGTTTAAGACCTTGTAGAATCTTAAGGCTACGAGAGACATTACCTAAAAGAATAGATTCAGTAAGTTGAAATATATCGTATCGAGCCGAATCAGCGACACTAGCACGCACGGTTTCAAGTGTTAAGTTAGCACCTTTTCCAGCTACTAATGCCAACTTATTTATCTCCTGCTGAGCAGCCACGATATTGCCCTCAATTTTGTCTATAAGAAGCATAAGTGCTTCATCCTCGATAGTTTGATTATTTGCTTTAATAAGCTTTCTAGCCCATGCTGGAAGATCTTGACGTTTTAAATTTGGTATCTCTATTAAGGTGGCAATGCTTTTTATACCAACATACCATTTGGTTTGTTGTGTTTTTTTATCAAGTTTTGGGATGGATAAAATAACGCAGATATCATCTGGTTTATGGGTATCTATATATTCAGCCAACTTAGCTAAAGTGGGTCCTCCTTTTTTTCCAAATTTACCAGTAGGAACCGAGATTTCGAGAATTTTTTTCTCGGAAAATAATGAGTTGGATTGTAGGTGATTCAGAACATCATCCCAAGGACTATTTGAATCCATCACCATAGATATACGTTCCGAGTATTCATGGTTTCTGCAAAAAGCTCTTAATTTATCAGTCGCATCTATACTTAGTAAAATTTCATCGCCAGTAATTAAATAGAATCTTTCAGGTCCATTCTTAGATTCTTTTATATGTTTATCAAGTGAATCGTAATACATAATTTATTTTTTATTTTTAAACTTCTCACTTAATTCGGAGGCGGTGATACGACCAAATAACTTAGATGCAATTTCTTTTTCCATATCTTCATATAGAAATTCTGTCTCTTTATCACCAGCATTTGATTCCAATATGTTGTAAGGCATAATTCGTGTAGTTTTAATAAGAGTTTTTGGGACTAGAACTTCACCTTTATTTGATAATAATTTAAATTCTAAGGATACATATAGTTCATACTCTTCTACTTTTCCGTCAGGGTCAAGTGATAATGGAGTGCGGGCTTTAGAGAGGCCCTTAGTCTCAAGGATAATGTCTGCTAATTTAGGATCATCAATAAATTTAAGATTTGGTGATCTAGCTTTAAGCATTCTTTTGAGCATCACACCAAATCTTTCTTGTGTATTAAGTTCTGAATAAATGGTAGAAAATGGAAGTTCAACTTCTGATCGCATATGAAACCCACAGGACACTAAAATGGTAGTGCTTATAAGAAATAAAAGAATAAAAGCGAACTTAATATTTCTAACCACTTTACTAACCCACTACATTAACCAATTTATTTGGTACAACAATTATTTTTTTTGGAGTACGACCTTCAAGGTGTCTTTCAATTTGTGGATGTTGGAGTGCAAGTTGCTCAATCTGCTCTTTGCTTGATCCATTTGGTACTGTTATTTGACCACGAAGCTTACCGTTTATTTGGAGAACCATTTCAATTTCATCAGCTACTAAAGCTTTTTGATCAACTTGAGGCCATGATGCATCCAAAATCTCACCATATGATTTAGCAAAACCTAAATCCTGCCATAAAACATAAGTTATGTGAGGAACAGCAGGATAAAGCAATCTGAGCAATATGCTTATAGCTTCACTAAGAGCAGGTTTTTTATATTCGCTTTCCTCAAATTTTGCATCTTCTAAAAGATTTAAAAGTTTCATATTTGCTGAAACTACAGTGTTGTATTGCATACGACCATAATCATAGTCAGCTTGATTCAGAATTTGATAAACACTAAGTCTAAATTGTTTTATATCTTTTGGAGCATTTGAAAAGTCAAACCTTTCTCCGTCAGGTATTATCTCATCTTTGAGTGAATAACATAAATTCCATAGTCTTCTTAAGAACCTATTGGAACCGTCAAGACCTGTATTAGACCACTCTAGCGTTTGTTCGGGAGGACTTGCAAACATAACAAATAACCGTGCTGTATCTGCCCCCATGGTATCGATTAGATACTGAGGATCAACACCATTATTTTTAGATTTAGACATGGTACCAATACCCATATAATCAACTGGCTGACCATCTTCTAGGGATGTGGCCCCTACTATTTGTCCTTTATCTCCATAGACATTTTCAACTTTGTCAGGCCAGAAATAATCTATTCCACCACGTTCATTTTTTCGACTATAAATATGATTTAAAACCATACCTTGAGTCAGCAAATTTTTAAATGGTTCGTCAAATTTAACTAGACCAAGATCCCTACTAACTTTTGACCAAAAACGTGCATATAGCAAATGCATGACTGCATGTTCAATGCCACCAATATATTGATCCATAGGCATCCAATAATCAGTTCTGCTATCAACCATAGCTTGGTCATTGTGATGTGAGGCATAACGCATGTAATACCATGAGGAATCAACAAACGTGTCCATAGTATCCGTTTCTCTTTTAGCGTCCGAACCACATTTTGGACACTTGCATTTCATAAATTCATCACATTTGTTTAGAGGATTTCCGCTACCATCAGGAATCAAATCGGTAGGTAATACAACAGGTAAATCTTGATAGGGCACAGGAACAGTACCACAATGGTGACAATGAATTATAGGTATAGGCGTACCCCAATATCTTTGCCTTGAAATGCCCCAATCTCTCAGTCTCCATGTTTCTTGGCGAGAACCAAGCCCTAACTCATTCATGAAGACTTCAATTTTTCTGAATGCATCCTTAAAGTTAAGCCCATCAAGTAAACCTGAATTTATGCACACACCTCTCGATTTATCGGAATACCAATCCTTCCATTCGGTATTACTAAATTCTTCGCCTTTTACGGATATAACTTGTTTGATAGGAATTGAGTATTTAAGAGCAAATGCAAAATCCCTCTCATCATGTGCAGGAACACCCATAACAGCTCCGTCCCCGTATGACATAAGAACATAATTACCTACCCAGATCTCAATTTTTTCCTGTGTAACTGGATGGGTAACAAATAGCCCAGTCGGGATGCCAGATTTTTCCTTAGTGGCCATTTCAGCTTCAGTTGTCCCACCTAATTTTGCTTCCTCAATAAAAGAAGCTATTTTAGGATCCCTAGAAGCAGCAAGGGTGGCAATGGGGTGTTCAGGGGCTACAGCACAGAATGTAACACCCATAATGGTGTCTGGGCGAGTGGTGAAAACGTATAATTTTCCATCTTGAATTAATTTTCCATCCGCATCTTTAATTTCGTGTGGAAATGCAAATCTTAATCCCTCACTTTTGCCTAACCAATTAATCTGCATTAACTTAACGCGTTCAGGCCAGCCTTCCAGACCATTTTGCACATAATCAAGCAATTCCTGTGCATAGTCTGTAATCTTTAAATAATAACCAGGAATTTCACGTTTTTCGATCAAGGCTCCAGAACGCCAACCCCTGCCATCAACTACCTGTTCATTAGCCAGTACAGTTTGATCAACTGGATCCCAATTAACAGTTTGGGTTTTTCTGTAGGCAATGCCTTTTTCAAGCATCTTTAGAAACATCCACTGATTCCATTTGTAATACTCAGGATCACATGCGGCAAACTCTCTAGACCAGTCAATTGCGAACCCCATAGCTTGCAATTGTTTTTTCATATAGTCGATATTTGCATATGTCCACTCTGCTGGAGGCACTTTAGATTTTATGGCCGCATTTTCTGCGGGCATGCCAAAAGCGTCCCAACCCATAGGCATAAGCACGTTGTAGCCTTTCATGCGTAGTTGCCTAGTAAGCATATCATTAATTGTGTAATTTCTAACATGACCCATGTGTAGCTTTCCGCTTGGGTAAGGAAGCATAGAACATGCGTAAAATTTAGGCTTTTCTGTGCCATCCGAATTTTTATCGTGTTCAGTTACTCGATATACGTCAGCATCATTCCATTCTTTTTGTGCTTGCTTTTCAACTAGTTGTGCTTGATATTGGTCTAACATTTGGCAATATATTTTGTTATTTTTAAAGTGATTCATTATAAATCACAGCCTATTTGGATATAGTAATATTAATAGCAGTAATTAATCTATGAGGTATAAATGAATTCAAACTCCATTACTGAATTAGAACCGAAAATTTTATGGAAGTGGTTCGATGATTTTTGCAGTATTCCTCATCCTAGTTTCCACGAAAAAGCCTTAAGCAACTTTATTTTCAATAAAGCTAAGGAATTTGGTTTGTATGTAGAGCAAGATGAAAAAAACAATTTATTAATTAAAAAACCTGCAACTAAGGGAATGGAGGGATATCCAGCCATTGCCATGCAAGCTCATATTGATATGGTTCCTCAAAAAGGGGTAGATAGTAATCATAATTTTGAAACAGACCCTATTACCCCTTATGTAAGGGAGGGTTGGGTTTACGCTAATGATACAACATTAGGTGCGGATAATGGTATCGGGGCGGCTATGGCTTTGGGAGTGATGTTTTCAGATAATGTATCACATCCGCAATTGGATTTAGTTTTAACTACTGAAGAAGAGATTGGAATGGGCGGTGCTGAGGTCTTAAACCCTAGTTGGTTGTCAGCACCGTATTTATTAAATTTAGATTCCGAAGACGAAAGAGTAATTACAGTTGCCTGTGCGGGTGGTCGCGATATAACCCTTAAATTGGAATATGAACAAAATGACCTTTCGGCAGATGCAATAGTTTATGAGGTTAAATTGCATGGGCTCAAAGGTGGGCATTCTGGGATAGATATTAATAAGGGTAGGGTAAATGCAATAATCATGCTTGCGAAAATTTTATTAGCAAGTGATATTAATTTTGCACTTGTTAGTTTAAAAGCAGGCTCTGTGCGTAATGCAATTCCTCGTGAGGCTTCAGCTATAGTGTCCGTAGAAGGACTTTCTATGGGGGATATAGAAAATAAACTCCTTTCATTACTACCAGTTTTATCAGAAGAATTTAAACATACAGAAAATCCATTTCAATTAAGTGTTAGTTCAGTAACTTCTGACACTGGCTCTAATTCAGCTTCCATTGCGGAAACAAAAAGAATACTTAATTTAATTTCTAGTATCCCTAATGGAATGATAAAAAACACTCATTTTTCACATGAATTAGTTGAGACTTCAACTAGTTTAGGCGTTGTTCAAATATCAAATGGTAAATGTGAAATGCAGTGCCTGATGAGATCTTTGATTGATGCTTCAAAATATGGGCTTGAACAACAATTCAAAAGCATTGCAGACCTGGCACAAGCTCATATGGAGTCATCTGCGGATTATCCTGCATGGCAGCCTGAGATGGACTCTCCTTTACTATCAAGCATGGTTAAGATATTCACGGATTACTATGATGAAAAACCATCAATAAAGGCTATGCATGCAGGTCTTGAGTGTGGAATATTAAAAAAACATGCACCTAATATGCAGATGATTTCCTTTGGTCCAAATATTCGTCAAGCCCACTCTCCTAAAGAGTGTGTAGAAATTAGATCTGTTCAGGAGTGCTGGCAACTTTTAGTTAATTTTTTAGCAAATCCCCCAGGCAATTAAAATAAACCGCCCTTAAAAGGGCGGTTTATTGCATTGCATCATCAAGCACAAACAAGCCATCCATCATCAAGCCACCTATGCAAAATTTCAAAGATGTCTTCATCACATGTATTAGCTAATTCGGCTGTTATTTGTCTTTCATCAGCCAGTGTTTTAAAAACTTCATTAATGGGAACCTCGACTACTTCACCATTTATGTAAACTTCATCGTTTCTATAAAGCATTTTGGTTTTTTTATCTAGCTTTAAAATGGTTTCAGGGTCCATATCCTCAATATTTAGTTCTTTTTCATTAAATTCAAATTCTGCTACCTTATTTGGCTCAGTCAGCCAACATCCAAGAAATCTGGAAGCTAGCTTATCGTTAAATTTAATTTTGTTTAAAGCTTCAAGAGATTTTTCTATCATGCTTTCAGGAATTTGAGCTGGGTTAAGGGGGGCATTTTGATTTGGGTCTGAATACAATCCCTCTACGCTAAAACCGTCTATTACTGGCTGTGAATATAGACCAATACCCAAGCCAGACTGAATGCTAATTTGATCTATAGCCGCTTCAAGAACACCGCGAGCCATGTTAGCTAGAGAAAGTGTTCTAAATCCAAAGGAAATGGTTACGCAATCGGCAGTTTCAGCTACTCCATCATGAGCACATTGAGGTGGTAGATAAAGCATATCGCCAGGCTGCAATACCCACTCCTGCTCAGGTTTAAAGTTCTTCAAAATTCTACAAGGAAGATCAGGAATCAGTTCTTGATCTTCTTGCTGACTAATTTTCCAATTTCTTATTCCATGTCCTTGCAGTAAAAACACATCATAAGTATCAAAGTGTGGACCAACTCCACCACCAAAGGATGCTAAGCTGATCATAACATCATCAAACCTCGCATAAGGTATGAAACTAAACTTTTGTGCCATATCATAAAAGCTTTGTTCATGTACATCCATACTCTGTACAAGCAAGGACCAATTTGGAGTCTCAGATGAAGGTATATCGTCTAATGGACCACGATCTAATAGCCATTGTTCATTATCTCGACGTACTAGACGGGATTCAACTCCTTCGAATGATGCCAATGTCCTTAATTTCTCTAAAGGGATAGGCATCTTGAAATCAGGAAATGCCTGCCTAATAAGTAGAGGTTTTTTTTGCCAATAATCCCTCATAAATTCATTTGGACTCAAGCCACCAAGCAATTGCATAGGTTTGTCATATTCCATAATCAACCTCAATTTAAATTAGTAGAAAATTCCTTTAATTTATAAAGCAACTCATGTGCTTCTCTAGGACTTATACTGTCTGGATCAATATTATTAATAAAAGAACGAATCTCATTTAGTTTAGATTTCACATCAATAGGGTCCTCAAAGCTAATATTGATATCATTCGTCTGAATATTAAATAAATCTAATTGCTGCGAGTTTGATTTATTTAATTTTTCTAGTACATTTTGAGCTTGCTTTATAACTGATGCAGGTAAACCAGCTTTTTGAGCTACCTGTATACCATAGCTTTTATTTGCAGGACCACTTTGCACCTCATGCATGAATATCAAACCCTCAGATGATTCAACTGCACTTAAATGCACGTTGGCAATGCCTACGCATTCATCAGCCAGTGTAGTTAATTCAAAATAATGAGTGGCAAAAAGAGTAAGTGATTTATTGTGATTTAATAATCTGCATGCAATCGCCCAAGCCAACGATAAACCATCATATGTTGACGTACCCCGACCAATTTCATCCATTAAAACCAAACTAGAGCTTGTACTATTTGCCAATATAGAAGCGGCTTCAATCATCTCAACCATAAAAGTTGAACGACCTCCAGCCAAATCATCAGCAGCACCAATCCTAGTAAAAATTGCATCGATTTTACCTATGTCCGCTTTCTCAGCTGGTACATAAGATCCCATTCTTGCTAGTAGAACAATAAGTGCAGTCTGCCTCATATAGGTGGATTTACCACCCATATTTGGTCCCGTAATAATCTGCATCCTATCATTAGAATTCAGAAAACAGTCATTAGCAGTAAATTTTTCGATTGTGCGTTCTACAACTGGATGACGACCTTTTTGTATAGAAATAACAATATCATCAACAATCTCTGGTTTAACCCAATTATTGTTATATGCATGAAACGCAAGAGCCGAAAACACATCTATTTTTGCAATTAGTTTCCCTAATTCTTGCAACAATGAAACCCAAATTTGTAGGTTTTCAATAAGTTGATCAAATAAATTTTTTTCACGTTTGATAGCCCGATCATCAGCTGACAATATTTTGTCTTCCCATTGTTTTAGTTCAGGAGTTATGTAACGCTCTACATTTTTAAGAGTTTGCTTACGCCTAAATGATTGTGGAATGCGATCAATTTGAGATTTAGGAATTTCAATAAAAAAACCTTGTACCCGATTAAATTCAACTCTTAGTAGATTGATACCAGTTTCACTTTTAAGTTTTGATTCATATTCAATTAAAAAAGAACCGTTATTTGAACTTATGTCTCTAAGCTCATCTAGTTCTTTGTCGTATCCTTTAGCAATTACACCTCCATCACGAATCATAGTAGAAGGTTCTGTTGCTATAGCTTTAATTAGCAAATCTTTCAAATCATTGGATTTAGGAATAATGTTTAAATCCAGATTTAAATTTGAGAAGTGTTGAATAAGAAAATCCTTTAAATATTCTAAGGTTTCTAAACTATCTCTCAGTTTTGCTAATTCTTTTGGCTTGATTGTAAACATAGCCACTCTAGTGCTCAAACGTTCAATATCAGTTATTGTTTTAAGCTTTGACTTTAATTCTTTAATAATTTCACTAAATCCATAATTAGAATTAGAGGGCTCTAAAAATTGATTTATTAATTTTTGTCTTTCAATTATTTGAGAATTACTTATAAGGGGATTGTGTATCCAGTTTCTCAATAATCTACTGCCCATACCAGTTTCACAATTATCTAATGTTGAAAACAAAGTAGGACCAGAGCTAGAGGTAAGCGACTCAGTCAATTCCAAGTTTTTACGGGTATAAGGATCAAGGCTTATAAAGTTTGAGTCTTTAGAAAAACTTATTTTTCCTATGTGCCCCAGATTTACATCTTGTGTTTTTTGAATGTATCTTAATAAACATCCCGATGTAATAATGCTTAGAGAATTTCTATTTCCTAAACCAAAAATATTGAGATCATCAAGATTAAAAAAAGTTTTTAATCTATTTGAACATTCCTTAAGATCAAAATGCCAATCTGGTATTTTTGTAATCGTACATTTGTATGTGAATTTGTAGTCACTTCCTTCAGGTATTATTATTTCTGCAGGATTGAGTCTAAAAAGTTCTGTATCAAGTGATTTATTTGGAACCTCTGTTGTTTCAAAATTCCCATTTGCAAGTGTGAGCCATGATAGCCCAACAAATGATCCTTTAGAATACAAGCACATAATTGGTCTATCTGACTTTTGAGGTAGCAGACTTTCATCTGTAATCGTACCTGGTGTAATAATTCGAACTATTTTTCTTTCTACTGGACCTTTTGAAAGTGCTGGATCACCTATTTGTTCTCCAATCGCTACAGATAAACCTTGTGCCACCAATCTGGAAAGGTACTGATCAAGCGATTGTACAGGTATGCCTGCCATCGGTATATCATTGCCCCCAGAATGACCTCTTTTTGTAAGAGTTAGATTAAGTATACGTGAAACGATCTCTGCATCCTCGTAGAACATTTCATAAAAATCACCCATACGGAAAAAGAGCAACACGCCATCACCTGCTTGTGATTTCAGATTGAAATACTGCTGCATCATAGGCGTTAGGGTGGCAATGTCCGGCGGTATAAATTTTTTATTCATACTAATCATTTAAAATTATTAAATCTATTTTAACTTTTAAAGGTTTTTTCATGAATACACATCATTTATGGACAGAATGGGGACCTTGGATTAACAAATTTTTAGTAAATTTTTTATCAGCAGCTGCTATTTTAGTTATTGGCTGGATGATTTCTAATTTGGTAGGGAAAGGTTTAAAAGGCGTTCTTACTAAAACTAAGGCAGTAGACCGCACGGCAATGCCTATGATTACAGCCATAGCAGTATGGGCTGTTAGGGTTGTTGTTGTTCTTATTGTTCTGACTCAATTTGGAGTAGAAACAGCATCATTAATAGCTGCTTTGGGTGCAGCTGGCTTAGCTATCGGTCTTGCGTTACAAGGAACATTGCAAAATATTGCCTCTGGAATCATGCTTATTGCTCTGCGACCACTTAATTCAGGTGATTACATTACTATTCATGCAACAGATGTATCTGGAACCGTAGTCGAAGTAGGTTTATTCTTAACTAAACTAGTTAAGCTTGATGGTATGCAGGTTACTGTTCCAAATAGTGTAGTTTGGGGTAGCCAAATCACCAACTTTAGTAAATCTAAGCAACGTCGTATGGATCTTCAAATACCAATCAGCTATGGGGATGATTTGGACAAAGCTATAAAAGTATTAAATGATTTAATTTCTCATGATGCGGATGTACTTACATCACCTAAACATGAAGTATTAGTTACTGAATACAAAGATTCAGTAGTCATTGTGACCGCAAGGGTATGGGCTGATGCAAGTGTATTCTGGGATTTACAAGCTAAATTAATGAAGGATATTCGTAAATATTTAGAACAAAATGGATTTAAATTACCAGTGCCTATTCAACTACAAACCTTTCAAAGTCCAAATGCCTTAAGGGAGGCTATGTATGAAGCTACAACTAGTATAGGTTCTTCTTCAAAAACGGTTGATCAAACCAAATCCATATCTTCTACAGATCAACCTAAACTTAAAAATTCTTAATTAATTTGTACAGTTATTGAAAAGCCCAAATACTAACCTCTGGGCTTTTCTAAAAGTTTTATTATTCCCAAAAACATTTGTACATCCTCCTTACTAATTTGAGATTTTCTTAGGAGATGCTTAGTTTTAAGCTCAATGGAATTTAATTTATCTTTGTCATAACCCGAACTTTCAAGTTTTTCAATAATTGTTTTTATTAAATAATCGCACTGTCCTATAGTGGCTGAATCTTTTATAGCATTGACATCAAAATTAATATTATTTAATTGATTTATATATTTGTATCTCAATTCCCAAGCAGTAATTTGTAGGGCTTGAGCTACGTTAAGAGAGCTATATTCGGGATTGGCTGGAATGGAGACTATGTAGTTAAAGTTATATAGGGAGTTGTTATCCAAACCACTTTGCTCATTACCCATAACAATCGCTATATTGTGATTTTTTGACTCTATCAAGTGGTTTAGGGCTACAGTAGCCATTTGTCGTACATCAATTGATTCAAAGTCTCTTCTAGCCCTTGCAGTTAATGCAAAAGCCATATTTATATCAGAAAGAGCTTCATTTAAATTATCTTTAACTTTTACAGCACTAAGTGTGTCTTGTGCATTAGAAGCCATAGCAATTGCATCTTTGTTGCTATGGATTTCTTTTAATTTTGAGTTGCTTATAGTTAAGTTGCTAAAACCCATAGTTTTAAGAGCACGGGCGGCTGAACCGATATTGCCCCCATGGGAGGTTTGATCCATAACAAAATGTGTCCTTAGGAATAAATCTTGTGTGGTGTTCATTTTGGGCTTAGATAAAGTGTTTTTAATATAATATGGGTTTTCTAAATTTTATATTTTTTAATATGCAACCTCAATTAGCCATCGCTATAAAAGCTGCTAGAAAAGCAGGGGCCATTATCAATCGTTCAAGTTTTGAACCTGAAAAAATCAGAGTTTCACGCAAGGAATCTGGTGATTATGTGACGGATGTTGATTTGGCAGTCGAAGAAGCAATAATTGAGATCATACTTGAAGCCTATCCAGATCATAGTGTTTTGGGAGAGGAGACTGGTGGTCAAAAGGGACAAAATTCAGATCATGTTTGGATTATCGATCCCATAGATGGTACTAATAACTTTGTTCACGGCCTGCAAAATTACGCAGTTTCTATTGCCCTTGCTCACAAAGGTCAAATCACACAAGCATGTATATATGATCCCTCTAGGGACGAACTTTTTTCGGCTTCAAGAGGCAGTGGTGCCTTTTTGAATGACAGACGTATTAGAGTAAGTAATGTAAGTCGTGTGTCAGATGCATTAATATCTGCTAGATTTCCATATACCAAAAATGATTCAGTTACAGATTATGCTGAAAAATCCCTTAAATTAGTTCAAGGTTCAGGCGGTTTCAGAAGGTTAGGATCTACTGTTCTTGAACTTGCCTACGTATCTTGTGGTCGGTTTGATGCGTATTTTGGATCCAATCTTCAAAATTGGGATGTTGCTGCCGCTTCGTTAATTGTTGTTGAAGCTGGTGGTCTAATAGGAGACTTTCAAGGTGAGCAAACATGGAAGCAAACAGGGCATATAGTGGCATCCACTCCTAAATTATTTCCAACCCTCATAAATCATTTCAAATAATAAAAGTAGTTGATTTTTATGAGTAGCGATTTTTTATATCTGTTAAAAGCGGCTTTACTTGGCATAGTAGAGGGTGTAACTGAATTTTTACCGATATCTAGTACTGCTCATCTTTTGATTCTAGGCGACTGGATTAATTTTGATGCGGGTCAGGATAAAGTTTATGAAATCGTTATTCAGTTAGGTTCTATTTTGGCCATTATTTGGTTATATAGAGAAAAATTATGTTCCATAGCTTCAGGGTGTGTCTGTGCAAGAAAGCCTGATCTTTTATTTACTAGAAATATTCTTCTATCCTTTCTTCCTGCTGCCGTAATAGGGGTAATTTTTATAAAACAGATAAAAAGACTGCTAAATGACCAATTTATAGTGTATAGCATCACCTTAATTCTAGGCGGTTTGATAATGATGTGGGTTGAGAGTCGACCTCAATACTCTAAAAGAATTAAGTCTGAAGATAATTTAAATAGCTTACAAACACAGAGCATTGAAGAGATAAGTATTGCACAGGCTTTGATAGTGGGTTTTGCTCAGTGTCTAGCTATGATACCTGGTACATCAAGGTCTGGAGCCTCAATTATTGCAGGTATGCTAGCAGGTATCGAGCGAAAAGTAGCTACTGAATTTTCTTTTTTCCTAGCTATCCCAACTATGTTGGGGGCTACAGCACTTAGTATTTATAAGTATGGTCATCTATTAAGTCAGAGCAACATAGTTGCAGTGATTATAGGTTTCGTAACTGCCTTTTTCAGTGCCTTGTTCGTAGTTAGGGGACTTCTTCGATTTGTTTCTAAGCACTCCTATATCCCATTTGCATGGTATCGGTTAGTTCTTGGTGCTATCGTGGCTATGTGGGTGTGGAATATTCTGTAAGAATTTGTCCACTAGGAGTGATGTGGATATAGCCACCCCTTTTATCATGATCGTAATCCCAATCTGGTAGTACGTATCTCTTAATGTTTCCGTGATTATGGATGTTGGGTTTATGCGTGTGCCCATGTATGATATCGGTTATGTTGGAATTTCTCATAACTAGCGAATCGATAGCTCTATCTGGCACATCATAGTAATACTTGTCACCTTTTTTGCTTGATTCGCTTGTGCCTCTTATTTTGGTGGCGATTTTGCTTCTTGTTCGAGTAGGCAACATAAGAAAAATTTTTTGGACAATCTTATTCCGAAAAATTTTTCGCATCCTTATGTAGGCAATATCGTCTAGGCACATCTGATCTCCGTGCGATATATGTATGTTTTTAATATCGCCTATATTTAGGATGACTTCGTCGGGCAATATATGAATTCCAGTTATTTCTGAAAATTTTTTACCAATTAGAAAATCTCGATTTCCATGAATGAAATAAGTTGGTACGGCTAGGGCAAATGCTTTTAATTTATCTATAGCTTCAGTTAGCCAACCTGGTGTTTCGTATAAGAGGGTATCGTCACCATACCACAAATCAAACAAATCACCCAAAATAATTAAATTATTAGCTTGTGATTGGATAGAGACTAGAAAGTCGTAGAAATTGGAATTTGTGAGAGGGATATCGGGTCCCAGATGAATATCTGAGACCAAAAAAGTATGACCAGTGAAATAAAGTTTATTCAACTAAAGTTGCCTTTTCAATAATCACGTCCTCTTTAGGAACATCATTATGAAAACCACGGCTACCTGTACTTACATTCTCTATAGCATCAACTACTTCTGTACCGCCAATAACTTTACCGAATACAGCATAGCCCCATCCTTGAGCGTTTTTAGATTTGAAATTAAGAAAATCATTATCCGCTGTATTAATGAAAAATTGAGCTGATGCAGAATGTGGGTCATTTGTGCGTGCCATAGCTACAGTGTATTTATCATTTTTAAGACCGTTATCTGCCTCGTTTTGAATAGGTTCACGAGTTGGTTTTTCAGACATGCCTGGAGCAAATCCACCCCCTTGGATCATAAAACCTTTAATAACACGATGGAAAATTACACCGTCATAATGACCAGCTTTAACATAGTCGATAAAGTTTTGTGAAGTTTTAGGTGCTTTTTCTAGATCAAGTTCAATAGTGATTACACCTTTATTTGTCTCTAGGCTAACGTTTTGTTTAGACATATTTTTCTCCTGTGTTTGTGCTTGTACGTTTAGTGTCACGGGCATTATAGTCGCAAATAATAACGTTCTTATTAATTTTTTCATATTTCTATTTTCCTTTGATTAATGAATCCAGTTTTTTAGAATGAGCTGAAGCACCTGAAACACCAAGGCTACCAGCCTTTTGGAAATGCTCCCTTGATTTCACCATATAAACATATCCTAAGTTTTTATGGGCCAAACCATAATCTGGATTAATAGCAATAGCTTGCTCAAGAGAATCTTTTGCTTCTTCAATAAGCCCAAGCCGTAATTGTATAACGGCCATATTATTCCAAGGTTCAGCAAGTTCTGGATAATTATTTGTCATGTTTCTATAAGTTTCTAGAGCTACCTTAAAATTACCCTTTGCTTGATATATCCTAGCTTCAAGAAATAAAAGTTGTACATCGATTTGAGGATCTATATGTATCAAATCCTCTTTTTGATTTTTCTTCACCTCTTTTAGGGCCTCATCTAAATGCCCAGCAGAGATGAGAGAATTAATTCTTTGAGCTAACTGAGTTCTATTTTCTGGAATAGAAGTATCGACTGCTGGCGTAAAAACATCAAAAAATTTAGCAACAGTTTCTGATCCACCCTCATTACTGTAGTCTTTTTCTTTTGTATATGCTGGCAATGCAACCGTACCAACCATTATCGCTAAAAGCGAGATTCTTAATTTATTCAAAATTTATGCTTATAAGGTTAAACTGTATGGAAAATTTTATCCATTTTAAACTTTTCAAATGCAAATTTACGACTCGTTGACTCGTCAAAAACAAGAATTAAAGCCAATTGAAACAAACAAAATTCGAATGTATGTTTGCGGTATTACCGTTTATGACTTCTGTCATCTAGGTCATGCACGTATGCTGGTTAGTTTTGATGTTATTTGCAGATGGCTTCGATATAAAGGTTATCAAGTTAATTATGTACGCAATGTAACCGATATAGACGATAAGATAATTAAAAAAGCAGTAGCCCTAAACAAAAGACTTAATGAGATTACTCAATTCTATACAGATGCTATGCATGCCGATGAGAGGGCATTAGGAGTATTGCCACCTGATCACGAACCTAGAGCAACTGATCACATAAGTGGTATGTTAGAGATTATTAATAAATTAGAATCGAAAGGACTAGCCTACAAGTCTAAGGACAATGACGTAAACTTTTCTGTTAGAAAATTCGATTCTTATGGAAAGCTTTCTGGTCGTTCAATTGATGATTTGCGTTCGGGAGAAAGGGTTGCTATATCTGAAGCAAAACTCGATCCACTTGATTTTGTTTTATGGAAAGCTGCTAAAGATTCTGAACCAGAGGATTCCAAATGGACTTCTCCATATGGCTTAGGTCGTCCAGGGTGGCATATTGAGTGTTCAGCTATGAGTAAAGAGTTACTTGGACTTCCTCTAGACATTCATGGTGGCGGACCTGACCTAAAATTTCCCCATCACGAAAACGAAATTGCTCAATCTGAAGGGGCATATGATATAGAGCTTGCTCGAATCTGGATGCACTGCGGACCTTTAATGGTAGATAACGATAAGATGTCTAAATCACTAGGAAACTTTAAAACAATACGTCAGACAGTTGCTGTCGGCGAGGTTTCTGATGATTCAGCTGAATATGAATTCAATGAACGTGAAGCTGAGATGTTGCGTTTTTTTATTGTTCGTAATCATTATAGAAGTGCTCAGAATTTTACACCCGATAATTTAGTAGATGCTCAATCTGCTATTGATAGGCTTTATCAAACTTTTGGTACTTTTGATGCTAAAGACTTTATCGAATCACCTATTGATTGGTCTAATCCATATGCAGTAAAGTTTATGAATGCCATGGATGATGACTTTAATACGTCCTTAGCTGTATCTGTCTTATTTGAATTAAATACAGAAGTAAACAAAACCAAATCTAAAGAGCTTTTTAAACTTCTAGTTGCTTTGGGTAAATTGCTCGGGTTATTTAGGGTAAATCCTAGACTATATTTTAAAATCCCAACTCGGTATAGTAAAACTCAAATTGATGGTAGTGGGGGCATTGCCATATCAAATAATGATATCGAGGGTTTAATCGAGGAACGTAAGGCTGCGAAGGCTAACAAAGATTTCAAAAAAGCAGATGAAATTCGGGATTATTTAAAAGCGACAGGTATCGAATTGGAAGACAAACCAGGTGGAATTACGAATTGGCGTAGAACCTAAGTTATATCAAATAAAATAGTGATATTATTACATATTTCAAATTACGGCTAAAGTTATGAAAAATACATTTCTCGAGTTCGAAAAACCTATAGAAGAACTTGAACAAAAAATCGAGCAGCTACGCAATGTTTCTACTGAGGACGTGATTGATATCTCCGAGGAAGTCTCCAAGCTTCAAGCTAAAAGTGAGTCTCTTACTAAATCTATTTATGAAAAGCTTACCCCTTGGCAAACTGCTCTAGTAGCCCGTCACCCACAGAGGCCGTACACGATGGACTACATTAATAGTATATTTACTGACTTTCATGAGTTACATGGTGACCGCATGTTTGCTGATGACCTTTCTATTATTGGCGGTTTTGCTAGATTTAATGGTGACCCTTGTATGGTTATTGGTCATCAAAAAGGGCGAGACACTAAGGAGAGGGCAAAGAGAAATTTTGGTATGCCTAGACCCGAAGGCTATCGCAAGGCTCTTAGGCTTATGAAATTAGCTGAGAAATTTGGTATGCCTATTTTTACTTTCGTAGATACACCTGGAGCCTATCCAGGAGTTGGTGCAGAGGAGCGAGGTCAGTCTGAGGCGATAGGTCACAATTTATATGCAATGGCTGAATTAAAGGTTCCATTGATTGCCACTATTATAGGTGAAGGGGGATCTGGTGGGGCCTTAGCGATTGCTGTAGGAGATTATGTCCATATGATGCAGTATTCAACCTACGCCGTAATTTCCCCAGAGGGTTGTGCATCAATATTATGGAGAAGTTCAGAGAAAGCTTCATTAGCCGCAGAAGCTTTAGGTATTACAGCTGATAGAATTCTGGAATTAGGGCTTATTGATAAAGTCATTCCTGAGCCAGTTGGAGGGGCTCATAGAAATCCTTCACTTGCAGCTAAAAACCTAAAAAGAATTCTTAACGAATCATTAAAACAGGTTGAAGACATTGCCCCAGATCAATTGATTGAGCGCAGAATCCAAAGGTTAATGTCTTATGGTAGAGTTACAGAAAAAGTCTGATCAATCTTTTAATTTTGAAGATAATCAAAATAAATTAAATCAAGATTTTGATACTTCAATTTGCAAATATTTTTTTGATAGCAATATTGATAGTGTCATAAAAGATTTAAGTTCTAAGGGCATTAGAAAAATAGGTATTGCCTTTAGTGGTGGAAAAGATTCAGTAGTCTTAGCAATTCAGTCTAAATATATTGCCACTAGATATGGAATTGAAGTTCATCTAATACATGTTCATCATGGTCTATATGCAGAGGCCGATGAATGGGTTCAGAGAAATTTAAAATTTGCTGAAAGGTTTGGATTTCTTATTCATATACTGTATGTTAATGTCCCTACAGACACTAATAAAGGTGTAGAAGCCGCAGCCAGACAGGCTAGATATAAAGCTATTACAGATAAGTGCAAGGAATTAGGAATTGGTCATGTCTTTACTGGTCATCATATAGATGATCAATCGGAGACTATATTGATACGACTTTTGCGCGGCACTGGAATTCTGGGTATTAAAGGTATACCACCCAAATCAGAAATATACGGAATTAAGTTTCATCGTCCTTGGTTGAATTCAACGCCTACGTACAATATTTTAGAATTAATAGGACATGAATCTATAAAAGACCCATCTAACTTTGATTCTAAATATGCTAGAGGAGCGGTTAGAAACATGTTTGATGCTTCTATAGCCAGTCATTTCCCACTTTGGCAAAAAAATGTCGCTAGGTTTGCACAAGTTTGTGTAGAAGTGGATGAACTCACTAGGGATTTAGCTATTTTAGATGCTGAGTCTGTTGGTTTAACTTTTAACCAAAAAGACGACATGGGTAAAGAAGTTGCTAGCTTAGACCTTCAATTATTTCGATCATTGCCAACTCGTAGACAGATAAATTTAATTAGATATATTTTTAAAGAGTTAAATGTATTAAATCCAACCCATAGTAAAACCACTGAGATAATTAGACAGTTAAATGGTGTTCATCAAATGGGAACAGATAGAAATCTCAATATTCTTCATGAAAATTTAGTTATAAAACTATGTAAGGGGATGGTGGTATTTAACAAGGTGAAGGGAGATTGAGAGCCTATGGCGCGCCCGGCAGGATTTGAACCCACGACCCCTTGGTTCGTAGCCAAGTACTCTAATCCAACTGAGCTACGGGCGCATAAAAAGAAATAAGCTGATATTTTAAATGTTTTCAATACGCATTGCAATAAAAAAATAATATTTCTCTAATTTGTGTTGTATTTAGAATCAAATATATCGTCTTTCATACGTATTAATAAAATCCCTTCATATATGGAATACAAAGCTATTGCGTAGGGTATAGCTGCAATAAACAAAAAATCTTTGTTTTGAGTGATTTGAACCATAAGTCCAGTAGCAATCACACATATTAAACTCATTAATGAATAGGTTAAACCAATCCCAGTCTGGTTTAAATAAAATTTGTGCATACCAATTACGCCACCAAAAATTGCCAATATTCCAGCCATGATTTTGTTCTTTTTTTCATTTTTTGAATAGTTAAAGTCAAAATCATCATCTTCATTCATACGCTAACTTCCTAATAGTGATTTCCCTAGTTTAAGAATCGATTACAAATGTTAATATTTTTCTAACTTTTATTTATAACAATTTATTAGGGGTAATTATGAAATTGTTCAGAACATCTGCAATTATAGCTACTATGCTTGTTACATTAACAGCTTGTGGAGAAAAAGAAGAAGCAAAAACAACTACTGAACCTACAAGTAATACATCTACTTCTGAAACAAAGCCTATGGCTGAAGAAGCTAAATCTAATGAAACTAAATCAACTTCAGATGAATCAAAATCCTCCGACAAACTAGAGACTAAGTTTGTGACCATAGCTACTGGTGGTGCTTCGGGTCCATATAATATTATCGCTACTACATTAGCAGATGAGTACAACAAAGCATATGGTGTTAACTCTAAGACTCAGACTACAGGTGCATCTATCGAAAATGCAAACTTAGTCGAAAATGGTAAAGTTGAAATGGCTTTTTTAATGTCCGATATTGTTTCTGATGCTGTTAAAGGGGAGAATAGTTTTAAAGCACCAGTTAAAAACATAAATCAAATGGCGGTGCTATATCCTAATTTTGTTCAAGTAGTAACTTCAAAAGATTCAGGAATTGAGACACTTGCAGACATTAAAGGTAAACGAGTATCGGTGGGTGCTCCTGGGTCAGGTACTGAAGTTAATGCGCGTAACCTAATCCAAGGATTTGGCATGACTTATGATGATATTAAAGTTGACTACCTTGGTTATGCCGAATCTGCAGATGCACTTAAAACAGGTAAAGTTGATGTAGCATTTTTAACTTCGGGGTTGCCTAATGCTTCATTGCTTGAATTGTCTAAAAGTTTCCCACTAAAACTAGTTTCTATTCCTCCAGAAAAATTAAAAGAAATTGCGGACAAAGCTCCATACTTTAGTTCTATGGAGGTTCCTACAGGCACTTATGGAATAGATAAACCTGTAACCACAGCAGTGATTAGAAATGCAATTATTGTTTCTAGCAAACTTAGCGAAGATGATGTTTATAAATTAACTAAAACTTTCATCGAAAAATTACCAGCTTTACAAAACTCACATCAAGCTATAAAGGCGGTAGATGCTAAGTCTGCCCAGGAAGGTATGGTTGCACCTATTCACCCTGGTGCAAAAAAATACTACGACGAGCTTAACAGTAAGAAATAAATTGATTTAGTATGAGCAAATCAAGATATATTCTGATTTGCTGTGTAGTAATTTTCTTGGCTCTTATTTACCCAGTAAATAGGGCCAAAATTTTGTATCAAGGGAACTCTTGCTATCTTAGGGATGATGAGTTTTCAATATCCTGGATTCACTCAGTTGAAAAAGAAGAGTGGATTGAGAATTACAAAGCAGTATCAGGAAACTTAAATTTAAAATCTACTTTTTTTAAGACTTTTGGTGCAGGTACACCCTCTGACGGTGAAGTTATCAACGCTCCTCAGGGTTACGTTGGATATAAAATAAACAGAAATTATCCCGTATTAAATTGGGTTGTATCACAAAATATGCAAGGCAAAATCATCGTTGACGGTGATGTATGGAATATTAATAAAGAGGTTCCTAGGTTTACAGAGATACAAATGTCTTCTGTTAGGGTTCCAATAATAAATTTGTTGTTTGGAGGTTTTTGTAATGACAAATAATTCAATCAATCAGAATGAATCGAATAGTCAAACTATTTTAGAAAAGTTTGATAGAGAGTCTGTTACTAGACATCCAGATAGTAAATTCTTAAAGCATTTAATTTCTGCTGTTGCGATTATTTATTCGCTATTCCATATATACACGACTTTTTATCCAGTACCAACTCTTACTCTTAGAGCTATTCATGTGGGTCTAGGTGCATTATTAATTTTTCTTATTTATCCACCTTTCAAGTCTAGTAGTCGTCGTACCATACCTTGGTATGAGATATTATTTTGTTTAGGGTCTCTAGCAAGCTTCATTTATATAGCTTTTGAGTACACGGCTATTTCTACTGTTAGAGGTGGAACTCCAAATCAATTGGACTTGGTTTTTGCCATTATCACAGTAATCGTTGTAATTGAGGCTGGTCGCAGGATAACAGGTTGGATTTTACCTGTTTTTGCTTTGATTTTTCTTCTATATCCTTTTATAAGTCACATGGATTTTATGCCTGGTCGTTTACTAACTAGACCATATGATATTGGGGATATATTTGGACAACTTTATTTAAAAACAGAAGGGATATATTCTTCAGCTATTGGAGCCTCTGTTAATTTCATATTTCTTTTTATATTGTTTGGTGCCTTTCTTTCAAGGTCTGGAATGGGGCAATTGTTTAATGATTTAGCCTTAGCTCTTGCTGGAAGCCAAAGAGGAGGTCCAGCAAAAGTCGCAGTCATTTCAAGTGGATTTATGGGTAGTATTAACGGTTCAGCTATAGCTAATGTTGTAGGTACAGGTGCTTTTACTATCCCACTTATGAAGAAAATTGGCTACCATAAAAACTTCGCTGGTGCTGTGGAGGCTTCTGCATCAGTAGGCGGACAGATATTGCCACCTATTATGGGAGCTAGTGCATTCATTATGTCTGAAACTACGGGCGTATCGTATGGGACTATTGCATTAGCGGGTATATTGCCAGCATTGCTTTACTATTTTGGTGTAATTGCTCAGGTTCACTTTAGGGCTGGGAGCACAAATTTAAAAGGTGTTCCTAAAGCTGATTTGCCTCGATTAAAAGAAGTTCTCCTGGCCCGAGGTCACATGCTTCTTCCGATTATATTTTTAGTTTATATGCTCAGTAAGTCTGTGCCTATTGGGTATTCAGCTGCCTATACAATCGCATTTACAATTGTGATTTCTTGGATACGTAAAGAGACACGCATGGGTCTTAAACAGATTTTAGAGGCTTTAGAGGACGGAGCTAAGCAATCGTTGTCAGTAATGGCAGCTTGTGCGGTTGTTGGGATTGTTATAGGTGTCGTTAGTCTTACTAGTTTTGGTTCTATTTTGACAGGTACGATTGTGAGTTTAGGTCAAGGATCGTTATTTATAACCTTATTTTTAACGATGATTGCATCTATGATATTAGGGATGGGTCTGCCGTCAATCCCAGCATATATCATAACTGCGACTATGGCTGCACCCGCTTTAGCTCACTTTGATGTGCCAGTATTGGTAGCTCATTTCTTTGTATTTTATTTTGGTATATTTGCAAACATTACACCTCCAGTTGCGTTGGCCTCATTTGCTGGTGCTGGTATAGCTGGCGGTAATCCTATGAAAACTGGCTTTATCTCTTTAAGGCTAGCATTAGCTGGTTTTATCGTACCTTACATGTTTGTGTATAACCCTGATATGCTTTTAATTGATGTTGAGGGCTTATCAGTAACTGCTAAAGAATTTCCATTACCAGGGATTATGGATATTGTTACTGTTATAGTAACTTCATTCCTAGGGGTTCTTAGTTTATCTTCAGCATTAGAGGGGTATTTATTTAAGCATGTCCCTATTTGGCAAAGAATACTATTCGCAGCTGCTGGTTTAATGCTTATTTTCCCTGAAATGATTACTGACATAGCTGGAGTAGCATTGTTTGTGGTATTGGCTTTTTTAAATAAAAATTCGAAGGAGTTTGAAGTTTTAGGGACTTAACTAATTTAAGCATATATGCTTAAACCCAAAATAAAAAAGCTAGTGCCAGAAGGATACTAGCTTTTTTTATAAATCAATTGGCGGAAACGGAGGGATTCGAACCCTCGATACAGATTTAAGTCCGTATGCTTCCTTAGCAGGGAAGTGCCTTCAGCCTCTCGGCCACGTTTCCAAAAGAATTAAAGATTTTAACCTCTAAGAGGGCTAAAATCAATTTGAAATTAATATTTTTAATTTCTAGCAAGATAATCTATTCATATTGTAGTACCTACGTATCCTCATCTAATTTAATATGATAGTCATGCCCAAATCCATGAGGAAAATGGTGGGAAAATAAAATAATCGTAGACTCTGGAAGTTTATTGCAAAGTAAACTAAGCATTTTTTCTTCACTGTCTTTATCTAATGCACTTGTAGCCTCATCTAGAAAAAGCCATTGAGGTTTGAGAAATATAGCTCTAGCTAGCACCAGACGTTGTTTCTCTCCACCAGAAAGGTTGTTTAGAATTCGTTGTTGTTCTTCATTAGACATAGTTACATAATCGCATAAATGATCTAAATCCACTGAACTCAATAGAGTTTTAGCTTCATAAGTACTTAATGAATTTTTATCCTTAGGGTAGCAGATAGCCTCGAGAATGCCTTGATTTGGGATGTATGGAGACTGGGGCAAAAACAAACTATCTTCTTGAGGCAAATTTATAGCTCCACTTGCATAGGGCCACAGACCAGCTAAGCATTTAACAAGTGTACTTTTTCCTAATCCAGATTTCCCTTGAATCCAAATTTTATCGCCAACATTTGCGTGAAATTTTTCTATATTAATTAGATGATTCTTTGAAGGGGTGTATATGTCCAAATTCTCAATAACTAAATTTTTCGATAAATTAGTTTTTAGGTCGCTCCCTACATCCTGATTATTATTTAAATTCTGAAATAGCTGATCTAAGCGTCGTGTTGTAGCAGCCAGTTCAGCTAGATTTCCATATGAAAAAATAAACCATGAGAGCGTAGTAACTACATTTGTAAAGGCACTCGCTAATTGCATTAGCCCACCTAATGTAACTTTTCCAGCTATAAACGCTGGCAATGCTAAAAACGTCGGAATGCGTAGAACTGTTTGAAAGTATGGTCGGGTAAAACTGCCTAAAATTAAATTACGAATATTTAATTGACGCCAATTTTTCTCTATAGCTGAAAATAATTTTTCAAGATTTTTTTGTTCTTGTTCCTCGCCTCGATGCAATGCAATAGCTTCACTTGAATCTCTAACGTGTGTAAGTGCATACCTAAAATCACCTTCCTTTCGATGTTGCTCTACTGTTAATCTTTTTAGTGGAGCTCCTAGATAGTGTGTGATTCCACTTGAAATTAAAACGTAAATTGGAGCGGCCCAAACCATATAACGGGGTATTTGAAAGGCATATCCAAAAACACTGAATGATAGTGAAAATGTTGATAGGGACCATAAAACTGAAAAGTAAGAAATCACGGAAATTATTGCCATAATAAGGTCATGAACTTCTGTGACAGTTAAATTTATAAAGATACGACAGTCGTCTGCAATCCGCTGTTCTGGATTATCAAGTAAATTTGAATGTTTATTTAATTTTAAAAACCAGTGATTGTTTTTACTAAGCCATTTTTCGATTATCGATTGTGTGATTTTTTTTCGCCAACGAATTTGAAGTAGTTTTTGTATATATTCTCCTATAAGATGCAGAGATGCACTTGCAAGTATCAATAATGCAAATATTCCAATTTGGTTGACTATCTGTGCTCCATTGATTTGTTGAAGAGCATTGTAGAAGTCTTTGCTCCAAGTAATCATGCGAATAGAAATGCCCAAACCAAAAAGACTTAATATTAAGACTAATATAAATTGAAATAACCCATATATACCTGTTTTGTCAGACAGGCACAATCTCATAAGTCTGAAATAGGGATAGAAAAATTGTTTCATAGCTTTATACAAAAATAAAACCACTTTTTTGAAAGTATTCTTGAAAGTGGTTTTTAAAATAGAAGTTAGTATGAGAGAGTTGAATATTTAGAATCTAGCTTGAACGCCTGCTTTAAAAGTGCGTCCTCGACCTGTTTCGGATTCATAGGTCATGGAACCGGCATAACCATATTTTTTATCCTCAAGGTTTTCGATAGTAAAGTAAATATCAATGTTCTTGTTGATTTTAAAATCCCCGTAAAGGTCTAAAAGGCTATAACCTGGTAGTTCCTTCCAATAAGACTCATCTGTAAATTGCCCCTTCGCAGCTTTACTACTGCTATATTGACGATGTCTAGCCCCGATATTAAGTCTCTCATTTAATAAACGAGTTCCTAAATTTACAGTCCATATAGTTTCCGGGGCAATGCTTGCTGTACCCCCATTAATTCCCGTTCCTAAACCAATAGGTTGTTTGGTAATTTTGTTATTGGAATAGCTTATGTCTAGATATACTAAATGGGCATCGTAATTAAAGGATAATTCGTAGCCCTTCGTATGCACATCACTTTTAGAATTAACCCACATAGCTAATGGGTACGGAAGCCCTTCAACTTCATTGATATCATTAAAAATAAAGTCTTTTATTCGATTATTAAAATAGCCTAAACGAAAATTTAAATAATCATCCTTAAACAAAACATTATTGTGTTGGTAGGACAAAGCTAAGTCAAAACCATCACTGGTCTCGCCTTTAAGTTTTAGATTATTCGTAGCACCAGTTCCTTTTTGGTTTCTAAAAGGAGTTCCCGCATAAAAAACTTCGTGTGTGCTAGGGGGACGATATGTGCGTGCATACATACCATAAAAGCTTAGACCATCTACTATGTCAAATTTAAATCCTATGTTTGGCAATACTTTACTGTCTGAAATATGCTCCCATAAATCCCCACACATAGAAGCTGAAGACGGACAACCTGCAATACCAGGAGGGTAGGGTGGACGATAACCATTAAGTCTGAAATAATCATAACGTAGACCTGCTAAAAGTGAGATTTTGCCAAGCTGCCACTGCATATCAGTAAATACACTTGCTTTATCCATTTTGCCTGGATGGTTGCCACCACGTTTTCGCTTAGGGATATAGGAATTATGATCCCATGCAACTCCATAATTGAGTCTTAAATCGTATTGATTAATAGTATTGAGATAGGATGTATTGCTAATGTTAAATCCCCAGGTACTATTTTCAATTTTTCGACCTGCGTATCCTCCACCGATTCCTTCTGCATAGTCGAGTACTGTTTTGTTGTAATAGGAATTGGCTGATAAATTAACTAATGGAGTATTAGGTGTATACGCATACTGAGCTGTTAATGTTGTGTTTTTAACATCCCATTCGTAATTCGAATTATTAAAAGTATTTTTATAAACAATAGAACCTATATCAAATTGGTGCTTTTCATTTGGCTTGTATCGTATTTTGAATAAACCACTTAGAGGGGAGTTAGATGATGAATTACTACTTGATAAGTTTTTACCTTCACCAGTTTTGTAGTTGTCTTCATTTTTAAAAGCTCCAGCTACAACAAAGCTTAATGTTCCCTTTTCGCTTCCAACATTTGTAAATCTATGACCTATTGCGAGTAAACCTTGAGCATCTGCACCATTATTGCCAAATTGAATTCTACCCAGTCCTCCAGAGTTAGAGGAAGCTAACAAATCATCTTCACTTAATGTTTGGATGTTTGCGGAACCACCTAAGGTACCAGTTCCATGAGCTCCAGACACAACTCCCTTAGTTACACTAACACCGCTTACAAGTTCGGGAGCAATGTATATGAGATTATTGCCACTTGAGGTATGACCAGAAACATTTTTAAAATTTTGAGGTACACCATCAATCATTGTGTTTATGCGTCCGTACCCACTTAAGCCACGAATGCTAATTTCAATACCAGGTTGATTGCTACTTTGATTAGTAAATACACCAGGCATTGTTCTGATGCTTTGTTGTAAATCGCCACCAGATTTCAGATGAATATCTTCATCATCAACTGTTACATCGTTGTCTGTTATTTTGATACCAATTACGTCAATATTAGAGATAGTAGCTTGATTATTGGGCGTTATATTATTTTGTGCATAAGAGCATACCGATAAGACGGCAAGCAAAGAGGGGGCAGTAAACTTGAAATTCATCAAAAACCCTTAAATAAAAATGAAAATGATAATGAGAATCATTATCATAACATTGGGTCTTTTAAATTGTTAAATTATTTTTGAAATTGTTATCCTGGTAAAGGCAATTAAAGAACAGTTTAATGTAAATTAAAAAGCCCTCATTTCAGAGGGCTTAAAAATAAGTTAAATATTAATGTTTTGAAGGCTCTTTATCTAATTCAAATGCTTTGTGCAGAGCTCTAACTGCAAGTTCCATATATTTATCTTCAATAGCAACCGAAGTTTTGATTTCACTAGTGCTGATCATCATGATATTTATACCCTCTTGCGATAAAGCACGGAACATCTTAGCCGCCACACCACTGTGGGAGCGCATGCCAATACCCACGATAGAAACTTTTGCGATTTTATCGTCGGCTATCATCTCACGAGCACCTATAGAACTTACAATTTGTTCTATAACTTCACGTGCTCTTGCAAAATCGCTTCTATTAATAGTAAATGAGAAATCTGTAGTTCCATCAACTGAAGTGTTTTGAATAATCATATCTACATCAATATTTGCCTGAGCAATTGGATCTAGAATGCTATGGGCTACCCCAGGATTATCTGGTACCCCTAAGAGGGTGATTTTCGCTTCGTCTCTACTAAATGCGATGCCAGATACAACAGCTGCTTCCATATTTGAACTATCCTCAAGTGTGATTAATGTGCCTGAATTTTTTTCAACTTCTAGATCCATATCTGGATCGGTTAATGACGATAAAACACGTAATGGTACATGATACTTACCTGCAAATTCTACCGCACGGATTTGAAGTACCTTTGAGCCTAAAGATGCCATCTCTAGCATCTCTTCGAATGATACAAATGGCATTCTACGTGCCTCTGGCTCAATTCTAGGGTCTGTAGTGTAGACTCCATCTACGTCAGTAAATATTAAACATTCTTCTGCTTTAATAGCTGCAGCGATGGCAACGGCTGAGGTATCTGAGCCCCCTCTACCTAAAGTTGTGATATTACCGTCTTCATCTACGCCTTGAAATCCAGTAACAACTACAACTTTACCTTTATCTAGGTCTTTTTTGATTCTGTCACCATTAATAGATTCTATTCTAGCCTTTGTATATGACTTATCCGTACGTATGGGTAACTGCCAACCTGCATAGCTTCTAGCTGGAATTCCTTCGTTTTGTAGGGCAATGACTAAGAGGGCACTACTAACTTGCTCACCCGTAGCAGCAAGCATGTCTAATTCACGTCTATCTGCTAATTCATTTATGTCTTTAGCCATGCCTAAAAGTCTATTTGTTTCACCAGCCATAGCAGAAGGAACAACCACAATTTTGTGACCTGCGGCATACCATTTAGCAACTCGCTTAGCTACATTTTTAATACGCTCAAGTGAACCCATTGAGGTTCCGCCGTATTTATGAACAATCAAAGACATATGTTGATTAAATTGTTATTATTAAAAACTTATTATTTTAAACTTTTTAACCCTTATATTGAATAGTTATCCATCAATTTCCATTGAAAAAAATATAAAAAACCTCATATAAAGTACAATACAAAATTAGATGAAATTTGAATAAATTATGAGTTTAAAAGTTTTCAACCTTAGTTGTGAGCATGGTCACGATTTTGAAGGTTGGTTTGAATCATTGGAAGCTTTAGAAAAGCAAGCGAGTCTTGGATTAATTGAGTGTCCACATTGCCAAACCTCCAAAGTTTTTAAAACGGTTTCTGTACCTCATTTTTCTTCTTCTACTATTAAAACTACAAAGGTTGAGCCTGAGGTAAACACAGAATCTCCAATTACAGAGGAAGTTGTTGCAGAAGTTTTTAAAGCAATCGAAAAGGCAATTACATCGGCTGAAGATGTGGGGGATGGATTTACTGATGTAGTTATCAGAATTCACAAAGGTGAGGAACCCGCTAGAGCCGTAAGGGGTAGGGCATCGATTAAACAAAGAGAGATGCTTGAGAAAGAGGGTATTGCCACCCTTGCATATCCAGATTTTATGGACCCAGATTTTAAAAAGAAACTTAACTAGTAGGAGTTTTTATGCCTTCATTTGATGTTGTAAGTGAACCAGACACTATAGAAGTTAAAAATGCCATTGAGCAGGCAAATAAGGAAATTTCTACAAGATTTGATTTTAAGGGGTCGGATTCTAGAATCGAGCAAAAGGATTTGAGTTTATCTATATATGCAGACGATGAATTTAAGCTAAATCAAGTAAAAGATGTTTTGCATAACAAGATGGCAAAGCGAAATGTAGATTTGCGTTTTCTTGAATATGGTAAGCAGGAGAAAATTTCGGGCGACAAAATTAAATTGCTAGCAACTATAACTAAAGGTGTTAGTTCTGAGCTGGCTAAAAAAATTGTAAAGACCATTAAAGACAGCAAGCTTAAGGTACAGGCTAGTATACAGGGAGACACCGTGAGAGTTACTGGCCCTAAAAGAGATACTCTTCAAGAAGCTATCGCTCTTATAAAAAAAGAAATATCTGATGCACCTTTAAGTTTTAATAATTTTAGAGATTAAATTTTTGTGTTGTAAGCAAAAATCCCAACCATGAAGTTGGGATTTTTTGTAATTGGAAATATCGTAAACGACTTATACGCGACTTCTATACTCGTTTGTACGGGTATCGATTTCGATTTTATCGCCGATATTACAAAATAGAGGAACTTGTAGTTCAAAACCAGTATTGATTTTTGCTGGTTTCATAACTTTACCTGAAGTGTCGCCTTTTACAGCTGGCTCAGTGTACACAATCTCACGAACGATAATAGTAGGCAATTCAACTGAGATAGCCCTTCCTTCGTAGAAAACAACTTCGACAGTCATACCTTCTTCAAGGAAATTAAGAGCATCCCCCATATTATCTGCTTCTACATCGTGCTGGTTGTATTCTTCGTCCATAAAAACATACATAGGGTCAGCGAAATAAGAGTATGTACACTCTTTTTTCTCTAACATCACTACGTCAAATTTTTCGTCGGCTTTATAAACAGATTCTGAACCAGAAGAGGATAATAAGTTCTTGAATTTTAGTTTTACAACGGCAGCGTTGCGGCCTGATTTGTTGTATTCAGCTTTTTGTACTACCAACGGCTCATTGTTAACCATAACAACGTTTCCGACGCGTAATTCTTGTGCGGTTTTCATAGAAAAAGTGGCTCCGATATGGAAAAAAACTAATCCGTATTTTACTTGTTTTGTGTAATCTTTGTAAAAAAATCCTTTATTTCTCTACATAAGTTGGGTACTTTATTTTGGCAATAATCCCTAAAATCATCAAATTCTTTATTTACATTTTTGTCTTCAAATACACTTTCTACATATTTGACTAAATTCTCAATAGGCATTTTCGGATTGTTTAGAGATAAAGTGGCTTTTTTATAATCATCAGAAAATTTACCAATTTCAAGCCAAGCTTCTAGTTTTTTTAAATGTGTGTCTTCAGTTTGTGGATATATATTCCATAAAAATGGACTGTGATTCCATATAGCTCGAACCATGCTATCTTCGCCTCGCACAATATTAAGATTACCTACTCTTAATAAATAATCAAAATCTGAATGTGGGACAAAATCACAAACGTATATCTGATGATTTTTATTTAAATGTATTTTGCTTATGCAAGGCGATTTTTCGAATACACTTTTCGGGATGAGATAGGCAATTTTTTTGTCTCTTAATTTTGAACTTTGAATTTTCTCTATAAGTCGAGAAATAGGTGCCTGAGGGTAGGTGAATATCGTGATGATTCCATCACCATTTTTTTTGTGAATCGATAAGCTTTCCCCAATATGTTCGCTAATCCAATCTAATAGACTTTTACTGCATGAATTATTTGAAAACTCATCATTTATAAAGTCACAATTAGATAAATCAGCATGAAGTAAACCTCCACTTTTCGCAGTGAAGCCAGGCATAAAGAAGAATTTTTTTACACCATTTTTTTGGATTGATGGCATCAAATGATATGACTCTATCCATTTTTCAGCACTTATATATTCAAGATTGATCCATAATTTTGTATTGGACGGCATGTTTTTAATATAGGTTTGAGGTAAATCGCACCCAAATGCTTCAATAACTAAATCAGCTGGTATAAGATCTTGAAATTTAGCATCATGAAGATCTTCGTAAAATTCTACAACTATATTTTTTTCATTAAGTTTTGGAACTAAAGTTTTAAAAGTTGATTTTTTATTAGTAAAGAAACGAACCTTAGTAGGATTTATATAAAGGGGTAGGGCCTTAGAAAGTCTCCAACTGACACCGATATCTCCGTAATTATCAATCACATTACAGAAGATATCGATGCTTGTAGGTGTTTGGGTCATCTAAGAAAAAGAGTTTTTGATTGATTTTGATAGCTGTTCCACACCACGACGGATTTTATCTTCAGTAACTGTCACAAAACTTAGGCGAAGTTCATTATGTTTGACTTTAGCTGGATCTGAAGCAACATAAAATGCACTACCTGGTACGTAAGCAACCTTATAGTCATTTATAGTAGACATAAGAGCTTTAGTGGCATTAAATTCCTGTGGCAATGTCAACCATATAAACATCCCTCCTTGAGGTATAGTCCATTTAGCATCCATATCAATAAAGTTTTGCTCTAGAGCTTCCAACATATAACCACATTGATTTTTATAGATGTCTCGAATTTTTGGAAGATGCTCTTGAAGGAATCCATCCCTAACAGTTTCGTAAACAGCCATTTGTGTAATAACCGAAGTATGTAAATCTGTAGCTTGTTTTAATTCAGTCAAAGCATTAATAATGTCTTCATCAGCTACAACATACCCAATTCTCATACCTGGAGATAAAACTTTTGAAAACGAACCCAAGCGTATGACGGTGCCTCCATGCTCTTCTGAAAGAGCATATAATCCAGGTAAACTCTCGCCGTCATAGATTAATTCTCCATATGGGTCGTCCTCAACAATAGGAACGTTAAGAGAAGAGCATTTTTTAAGTAGATCAATCCGTCTTTCAATGCTTAACGTTCTACCAGTAGGATTGTGAAAGTTTGGCAATGCATATAAAAATCTTGCATCTTTTGCTAATGATTCGTCGATAGAATCTGGAATTAAGCCACCCTCATCAGTTGCGACTGTTACATAGTTAGGAAAATACTGATCGAAACACTGCAAGGCTCCAAGATATGAAGGAGCTTCTACTAGAATTTTTGAACCTTCATCTATAAATAATTTAGAAATTAAATCTAAAGCTTGCTGAGATCCAGAAACAATCAAAACATTTGACGGTTTGATATGGGCACCCTTAGTGAGCATATACTCCACAACCCATTCACGAAGCTTACTGTAGCCATCTGCTGAGTTGTACTGAAGAGCAGTATATGGATTTTCGTTTAGAACTTTGTTGTAAGCTTCTTTAATTCTTTCGATAGGAAAACCTGCTGGGGATGGTAACCCCCCAGCTAGAGAAATAACTTCTGGATTCACTGTGAGTTTAAGAATTTCTCTAATTACAGATACTTCCTCAAGATTTACTCGCTTAGAAAATTTTATATTGTTCATTTAGACTTCAACTGTGTTAGCTATGTCAGCAAATTCTTTGATTTGGTCAAAATTCATATATTGATATACCGAACTACCGTTTTCATTAATTACATTTATATCACGGTGATATTCCTCAAGAGTTGGTATATGTCCAAGTTTTGAACAAATAGCAGCTAATTCAGCGGAACCTAAAAATACATTTGAGTTTTTGCCTAGTCTATGTGGGAAATTGCGTGTACTTGTAGACATCACTGTAGCTCCCTCATGAACTTGAGCTTGATTGCCCATACATAATGAGCAACCTGGTAGTTCGGTACGTGCACCTGCAACACCAAACACTCCATAATGTCCTTCAGCTGTAAGTTGTTGCTCATCCATCTTAGTTGGAGGTGCTACCCACAAACGAACTGGGATATCTCTTTTACCTTCAAGAAGTCTTGAAGCAGCTCTAAAGTGACCTATATTAGTCATACAGCTACCAATAAATACCTCATCAATTTCTGTGCCAGCTACATCAGACAATTTTTTAATGTCATCAGGGTCATTAGGGCAAGCAACAAGTGGCTCAGTAATTTCATCCATGTTGATTTCTATTACTTCTGCATATTCCGCATCACTATCAGCTTTAAGCAATTCTGGATTTGCAAGCCAATCTTCCATAGCACGGATACGTCGTTTAATGGTTTCAGCGTCTTTATAGCCATTAGCAATCATAACCTTAAGCAAGGTGATGTTGCTTTTTAGATATTCAATAATTGGCTCTTTATTAAGTGCAACAGTACATCCAGCAGCAGAACGCTCAGCTGAAGCATCGGTAAGTTCGAATGCTTGTTCAACTTTAAGATCAGGTAGTCCTTCAATTTCTAAAATACGGCCTGAAAATACATTTTTCTTACCTTTTTTAGCTACTGTTAAAAGCCCACGTTGAATAGCTACATAAGGGATAGCATTTACTAAATCACGTAAAGTAATGCCAGGTTGCATTTTTCCAGTAAATCTAACTAATACAGACTCAGGCATATCTAATGGCATAGTTCCAGTAGCAGCTGCAAACGCAACAAGACCAGAACCCGCAGGGAAACTGATACCTATTGGAAAACGGGTATGAGAGTCACCTCCTGTACCAACAGTGTCTGGCAATATCATTCTATTGAGCCATGAATGGATAACACCATCTCCAACTCTTAAAGCAATACCACCACGATCGCTCATAAAGTTTGGTAATTCATGATGAGTTTTTACATCAATAGGTTTAGGATATGGAGCAGTATGGCAGAAAGACTGCATTACTAAATCAGCTGCAAATGATAAACAGGCTAAATCTTTTAATTCGTCTCTAGTCATAGGACCAGTTGTATCCTGGCTACCAACAGAAGTCATTTTAGGTTCGCAATAAGTTCCTGGTCTAATGCCTTGACCTTCTGGTAAACCACATGCACGGCCAAGCATTTTTTGAGCTAATGTAAATCCTGCATTACTAGGTGCAGGCTCAGCTGGTTTACGGAACACTTCGGAAGGACCTAATCCTAATGCTTCTCTAGCTTTTGCGGTCAATGCACGACCAATAATTAAATTAATACGTCCACCAGCACGAACTTCATCAAATAAAACATCAGATTTAACTTCAAAGTCTGCTATGACTTCTCCGTTTTTAATAGCTTTTCCTTCGTAAGGACGGAGTTCAATTTCGTCACCCATCTCCATCTTAGAAACATCAAGTTCTATTGGCAATGCTCCCGCATCTTCCATGGTGTTATAGAAAATAGGGGCGATTTTTCCTCCTAAACAAACACCTCCATATCTTTTATTTGGGATAAACGGGATATCTTTGCCTGTAAACCAAAGTACTGAGTTAGTTGCAGATTTACGTGAAGATCCAGTACCCACAACATCACCTACGTAAGCTACAAGATTACCTTTTTCCTTAAGTGACTCAATAAACGCTACAGGACCTCTTTTACCAGGTTCCTCTGGTTGGAATTCCGCACCTTCACGGGCATTTTTAAGCATGGCTAGTGCATGTAAGGGGATATCTGGTCTAGTAGTTGCATCGGGAGCAGGGGATAGGTCGTCAGTGTTTGTTTCGCCTGGAACTTTAAAAACAGTAATTTTGAAAGATTCTGGAAGGGCATCTCTAGATGTAAACCATTCAGCTTCAGCCCAACTATTTATAACTTCTTCTGCGTATTTATTACCCGACTTTCTTAATTCATCTATCTTGCTAAAAGAGTCAAATACAAGAAGGGTTTTCTTAAGAGCTTCAGATGCTTTAGAGGCTAATTTTTCATCAGATAAAGCTTTAACAAGTGGGTCTATATTATATCCACCAAGCATAGTACCCAATAATTCAATGGCTAACTCAGGGGAGATTAAATCAAGTTTTTCCTCACCAAAAGCTACACGAGAAAGAAATTCAGCTTTGACTTTAGCAGCATCATCCACGCCTGCAGGAATTCTATTTTTAAATAAATTTAACAAGTAGTCTTCTTCACCAGCAGGAGGATTTTTTAATAATTCAATTAGTTCTTTAGTTTGAGAAGCACTGAGAGGTAAAGCAGGAATACCAAGGGCGGCACGCTCTGCTTCATGTGTGCGATATGTTTCAAGCATTTGAAATCCCATAATTTGATTTTAAGTAACTTCTTATTATAAATTGTTATGATTGAATTATTTAAATAACAAAAATATAAAATTGTTTTTAAAAACTCTCTTTTTTAATTTAATAGTAATAAAACGCAATTAAAGTAAGAAGCTTATAAATTTCTCATTTGGATTCAACCATGAACGATCAAACTAATCCTCCTAAAAACAATCAGCCTTCACAAAATAATGTGAATGCTAATATTCTAAATCAAAATGTTTCTAACAAAACTAATGCTAAATTCATTCCAAATCAACAACACCCAAATCAAGCTCCTAAACAAAATAATACACTTAACAATCAAAATCTTGGTACAAACAATCCACAACCACCTAAAAAGAAAAACTCTATTCTATTAATGATTGTTGCTTTTCTTGTTGCATTTGCTGTTGTTTATTTCTTTGGGTTCGCAAAAAAAGATAAACAAACTACTCAAGAACAAAAACAAACTACAACTACAGTTCAACCTAAAGGTGATAACACAACAACCACAACTACTACAACAGACCAAAAAGTAGAACCTAAAGAAGAAAAAGGTGGTTTGGGATCTTTGTTTGGTGGTTCTAGTTCTGATGAAACGTATAAAAATATTCAAGAGTTCGTTGCTAAAAATTATAAAGAAGGCGAATTAACTTGGGAATCTAAAACTAATCTTGAAGGTTCAGGCGTAAGATTAAACAATGTAGTTTTCAAAAGCCCAGGTGAAGCTAAGCCATTTAAGTTTGAAAACATAGACGTCTTAGAATTTAAGCCTATTGAAGGCGGATACAATTACGAAATCAAAGGTAAAAACGTGACAATTGATGGTAAGCACCCATTTATGTTTGATGATGAAAGTCAAAAGCAACTTGCGGCTGCTGGTATCACATCATTAGAGCCTCTTGAATTCTATCAAAAAGTCGAAAGAGATATATCTGCAGACGAAGCTGTAGCAAAAGGTGATATCGTACAACCTGGCTTATTTACAATTAAATCTTCAGGTAAAGTTGGTAATATCAATTCTTTCTATAAAGCATTGGCAGAAGATCCTACTGTTGCAGAGGATACAAATCGCATGATTGCACTTTTGACTCCTATGAGTGTTCATGATTTAGATATTGAATTTGAAGATAAAGGTTTAATTAAAGCGGTTGGTGTTCCAGTTCAAGGCTTTGATATAAATACTTGCGTTCAATCATTAGCTATGTTTAAAGTAAACTTAGATAGTAATCAATTATGTGAACCAATCTCTAATTTACTTTCTGGCAAAAGCCAAGATTTAAAAATTAAAATAAAACCATCTTCTCCATATCAAGTGTCTAAACTTATGTCAGTTTTTGCTTCACCAAACCCTGACTTTAAAGCTATCTTTAATGAAATGGGATTAAGCATCACTAACTAATATGAAAGTTAAAAAGTCAGTATTAATTTACGGAATCATTGCCATCCTACTACTTTTAGTGGTAGGGTGGTTTGGGGCTAACTACTGGCTTAGTTATAAAGTTAACTCCCAGGCTAAGGAACTTGTTAAATCTGTAGGCTGGGAGGACAAAATTAAATGGAAGTCAATTGATGCATCATTTAGTAAAACTGCCACAGTTAAGAAGTTAGTAATTAACTTTCCAGAGGTATTGCCTCAACCACTATATATAGAAAAAATATCCCTAAAGAATTTTAATAGAGTAAGACGAACATTTGAATTTGATATTCTTGCAGAGGATATAACCGACTCAAATGGAAAATCTTATTTTTATGTTTTAAAGAATCTATATCAGGAACTTAAACCTTTTGTACTAAGGGATATTCCTGCGATGGATGCGAAACTTCATGTAGAAAATAGTTATATCGAAGATCTACTTTCAATTCAGTTAGATATAGAACAACAAGGTGGACTTAATTTTGACTTTAACACCACCATAAAAAATGTAAATCCATTTTTGGACCAAGTTGATAAGCAAGTTTCGCCTAAATCAAATGATAAAGAAAAACCCATTTCTGATGCTGAGCTTCAAATCCTATTAGGATCACAGCTAGCTCTAATTCAAATTGTTAATAGTGAGATTTATATTGAAGATGCTGGACTTATAAAGGGCAATAGAAATCATGCTAGAAACTATATGCATAAATTACATTGCCCAAATATATTGAATAGTTTTGAATATAAAAACCCAGAAGAGCTATGCGAACCCGTTCATAATTTTTTATTGGCACGAGAAAAAGATGTTAACTTCTCAATATCACCTGGGGGAGGTTATAACATAACTAAACTTGCAGAATATTATCCATTTAATAAATTAAATGGTCATAGTGCTGGTCAGTTACTACGAGCTTTACAATTCAAAATAAGCAACACAACAGAAATTTTCAACAAATACATTGTTAGATGAATAAAAATAAAAAAAGAGTACTTACTGGAATTACAACAACAGGAACTCCACACTTAGGTAATTATGCTGGTGCCCTAAGACCAGCTATAGAAGCTAGTAAAAATCCTGAAATCGAAGCTTTTTATTTTTTAGCAGACTATCACGCCTTAATTAAATGTGATGATCCAAAAAGAGTTTCTAAATCTAGACTTGAGATAGCTGCTACTTGGTTGGCTGCTGGTTTAGACCCAGAAACTACTATATTTTACAGACAGTCTGACGTGCCGTTTACAACGGAATTGTCGTGGATTCTGACCTGTATGACACCTAAGGGGCTCATGAATAGGGCTCATGCATATAAAGCAATCTATGATCAAAATGTTGAGCGTGAATTGGATGTGGATGAGGGTGTAAGCATGGGGCTTTACTCCTACCCAATCCTAATGGCTGCAGATATTTTGCTTTTTAATGCACATGAAGTTCCTGTTGGCAAAGACCAAGTTCAACATCTTGAAATGACTAGATTCATAGCACAAAGATTCAATCATCATTACGCTAAGGATGAGGATATTTTTGTTTTACCTGAAGCTAAGATTGATGAGGAAGTTGCTACATTGCCAGGGTTAGATGGCAGAAAAATGTCTAAAAGTTATAACAACACAATCCCTCTTTTTGAAGGTGGGTCTAAACAACTACTCGCAACCATTAAGCAAATTCAAACCGATTCTAAGCTACCAGGTGAACCTAAAGATCCTGATACATCTCATCTGTTTATGATCTATAAGGCATTTGCAAGCTTAGAACAAACATATTCCTTTAAAAAGTTACTTCAAGATGGCTTGTCCTGGGGAGAAGCTAAAGAGCAACTATACCAATTGCTTGACGGCTTATTATCACCCATGAGGGATCGGTATGAAGCATTGATTTCTAAACCTGATGATTTAGAAGATATTCTAAAAATGGGGGCACAAAAAGCTATAGATTATGCTCGACCACTTTTAGATAAGGTTAGGGAGGCGGTTGGATTGTCCTCCTTTGGTTCAGTGTGTAAAACAGAATCGGATAAATCAAAGAAAAAAAATAAGAAATCATCAAAATTTTTAAGTTTTAAAGATCAGGATAATTCATTTAAATGGAAGTTAATCTCTGCAGATGGGATGGAGCTTCTAGTTTCTAAACCGTTTTCAGATCCAAAATCTGCAGCTATGTCTTCCAAAAATTTACTACAAGCTGAAAGTTTAGAGGTTGCCGATTCTGTCTTGAGTGTTGAGGGAGAGGGCATTGCCACTATAAACAAGGAGCTAAATTTTTCTTCAGAACAGGTGTTGGAGTCAATTCAAAGGGCACTTGATCAAATCAAAAATAAATGATCAGAAATCACACATTCAAAAACGTTTGGGTTGGTCCTAATAAGGAAGAACTCGTTATTATTAGTGAAGAAGAGTTTCCTGTAAAAATTTCATTGGCATACGCAACTAAGGAAAATATAACAGGGTCTGAGATTTATAAAAATCCAATCTGTGCTCTTCATCCAGAAGCTGCACAAAAGCTCATGAATGCGGCTTTGCATGCCCAGTCTGCGGGTTATATGTTAATAATTTTTGATGCTTATAGGCCTTACGAAGCTCAAGAGAGACTTTGGGCTTTTCTGCCTGATGATAAATATATTTCGAATCCGTACACAACTGGGTCTAATCACACACGTGGGATTGCTGTTGATTTAGGGCTGCTTGATTCCAATGGTTGTGAAATTGCAATGGGAACTGGTTTTGATGAAATGACCGACCTATCACACATGGATAGTCCAGATTTACCCACAGAATTTAAAAAGAATAGATTGTTGCTTATGGGTATTATGCTTCATGCAGGTTTTAAAGAAATAAAATACGAGTGGTGGCATTTTCAGTTACCGAATTCAAATATATATCCTTTTATTAAATCGGATTTAATAGGTGTAAACTAGATTGAAAAACACATTGAGACTTATTGGATGAAATTCCCACTTCCAGAAACTAGTGCATTGGAATTGCGATTCTTTTTTTGGTTGCTTTCGCTAAATCAGATTAAGTACGTTACTAAAACTAGCAGGCTTATTTCTAAGCTGGGAGATGGTCAGTTTTATGTAATTTCTGGTGTTTTATTTTTAATCTTGGGTGGTGACCATGGGGTACAGATGTTTTTGATTGGATGTATTGCATATTCAATTGAGTTACCTCTTTACTGGTTTATTAAAAATAGCATTAAGCGAGACAGACCTTTTAGAACGTACGAACACGTATCTGCTGTGGTTATTCCTAAAGATACTTTTAGCTTTCCATCAGGACACACTGCAGCTGCATTTGTATTTGCAACTATGGTTAGCATATATTTCCCTCCGTTTACATTGCCAGTGTATACATTGGCTTGTCTAATAGGATTATCAAGGGTTTTGTTGGGCGTTCACTATCCAACAGATATTGTTGCAGGTGCATTGCTTGGTAAATTGTCGGCATGGATTGCACTGGTGGTGGCACAATGAAAATTCTATATGGCGTTCAGGCCACGGGTAATGGTCATATAACTAGGGCTCGTCAGATGCTGCCTTATTTAATTGATCAAGGCTTTGAGGTGGATTTTATTTTTAGTGGTCGACCTAAAGATGCTTATTTCGATATGGCTCAGTTTGGGGACTTTATTACTAGACACGGATTTACCTTTGAATATAAAGGCGATAAGGTTTCTATAACAAATACTGTACTTAAATCCAGACCTATTGAATTTATTAGGGATTACATATCTCTAGCTCGACACTTAGATAAGTACGAGTTTGTGCTTAATGATTTTGAACCCATATCGGCATGGGCAGCTCGACGTGCAGGTGTTCCATCGGTGGGTTTATCTCATCAGTATGCATTGTCATACCCTATAGCAGATTATGATTTTCCAATAGGATTTAGGGCAGGCTTAAAATTTTTTGCACCTGCAAAGCATAGGCTGGGGGTTCATTGGGATAGTTTTGGTTATCCGATATTGCCACCCTTAATTAGTTTGCATTCCGATATAGAAACAAAAAATGATGGGTTTACTTTAGTTTATTTGCCTATAGATTCATTGGAAAAGCTGATAGATGTTTTTGTTCAAATTCCTGAGCAAAAATTTGTTTTGTACACAAAAATAAATCAACCCTACACAAAGGCAAATATAGAAATTAAACCGCTTAGTCGTGAAACATTTCCAATTGATTTTGCTCACTGTGATGGTGTAATTTCAAATTCTGGCTTTGGTTTATGTAGTGAGGCAATGGTCCTGGGTAAAAATATCCTAACGATACCTTTAAAATCACATACAGAACAACAGTCGAATGCAGCAGTTTTAAAATTATTGAATCGAGCTACCGTAGTACATAGTTTAGAAGCTGAAGTAATTCGTTCATGGATTGCCAAACCCGATCCGCCAAAGGCCGTTTTTCCTAACGTCGCACTTGAAGTATCTAGATGGCTTAAGAAGGGCGATTTCTCTACTACTCAAAAGCTCTCTGATGATCTTTGGGCCCAAACCTATAATGTTAAAATCTAAGCCCATTTGAAAATCCAAAAAGGATAATATATGGCAAAAAATTTCGGAAATGAATCTCAAGAACTTGAACAATTAAGTGAAACTCTTAGGATTCAATTCGCCTATCCTAATTCTGAAAGAAAATTTATAGAAGGGACTCGAGCAGATATTAGAGTTCCATACAGGATAATTCATCAAGATTCTACTATTACCGACCGTGGTGAGGAGCTGAATCCACCCATACCTGTTTACGACACAAGTGGTATGTACGGTGATCCAGAATCTAGTATTGATTTAAAAAAAGGTTTGCCAGATATAAGAGCAAATTGGATCGATGAAAGGGGTGATGTTGAGACTTTATCTGGTTTAAGTAGTCACTTTGGCAATGAGAGGCTTAAGGATTCGTCTGCCGATCATCTTAGATTTAAGACCATCACAAAACCAAGACGGGCTAAATTTGGTCAAAACGTGACTCAGATGCACTATGCCCGTAAGGGTATTATTACACCAGAGATGGAGTATGTGGCCCTACGTGAGCAGATGAAGTTACAAGATCTTTATGATGATGCACGATACGCTTCGCTTATAAAGCAACATCCAGGGGAATCTTTTGGGGCAAATATTCCTAAACATCCCAATGAAATTACACCTGAATTTGTACGTAACGAAGTTGCCTCTGGGCGTGCAATAATTCCAGCAAATATAAATCATACAGAACTTGAACCTATGATTATTGGACGTAATTTTAGGGTCAAAATAAACGGAAATTTAGGAAATTCTGCTGTAAGTTCAAGTCTTACTGAAGAAGTTGAAAAAATGGTTTGGGCGTTACGTTGGGGCTCAGACACTATTATGGATTTATCCACTGGTAAGCACATTCATGAAACACGAGAGTGGATTATTCGTAATTCTCCAGTACCTATTGGGACAGTTCCTATTTATCAGTGTTTGGAAAAGACTGGAGGTATCGCAGAAGATTTAACTTGGGAGTTATTTAAAGATACTCTGATAGAACAAGCGGAGCAAGGCGTTGATTATTTTACTATTCATGCAGGAGTGCGTTTACCGTTTATACCTATGACCGCAAATCGAGTGACGGGCATTGTGTCACGTGGTGGATCAATTATGGCAAAATGGTGTCTTGCTCATCACAAAGAAAATTTCTTATATACGCATTTTGATGAAATATGTGAAATTATGAAAGCATATGATGTTTCATTTTCATTAGGTGATGGTTTAAGACCTGGATGTGTGGCTGATTCAAACGATGAAGCACAATTTAGTGAATTGTATACATTAGGTGAACTTACTAATATCGCTTGGAAGCACGATGTACAAGTGATGATTGAAGGTCCTGGCCATGTGCCACTTCAAAGAGTAAAGCAAAATATGACAGAAGAGCTTTTGCATTGCTACGAAGCTCCATTTTATACTCTCGGACCTTTGGTAACTGATATTGCCCCAGGATACGATCATATTACTTCAGGTATTGGAGCAGCTAATATAGGTTGGTATGGTACCGCTATGCTTTGTTATGTAACTCCTAAAGAGCATTTGGGCTTGCCTGATAAAGAAGATGTTCGCACAGGCATTATTACATACAAATTAGCTGCTCATGCTGCTGATCTTGCAAAGGGGTGGCCTGGAGCTCAAATTAGAGATAATGCATTATCAAAAGCAAGATTTGAATTTAGGTGGCGCGATCAGTTTAGGCTTGGGCTTGATCCTGAAAGGGCGGAGAGCTTTCACGATGAGACATTGCCAGCCGAAGGAGCAAAGACGGCACATTTTTGTTCAATGTGCGGACCTAAATTTTGCTCCATGAAAATTTCTCAGGAGTTAAAACACGATGCAACCACTATGCGTGAAGGGATGGAAGAGAAATCGATAGAATTTATAAAAAGAGGATCTAAGATATATAGTTAAGTTGGGTGCCCATCACAGATACAATCTATGAATCCATCTGTGCCATTAGCATTTAACGATAAATTGCACGCATACTTATAAAAAAAGCCCCAAAATAATGGGGCTTAATATATGGTCCTCCCGGCTGGACTTGAACCAGCGACCAAAGGATTATGAGTCCTCTGCTCTAACCAACTGAGCTACAGGAGGTAAAAAAAGAAATAGATTATACAAGCATTTAATATTTTTGTAAAACTTTGAATAACTATTTTTTCATAAGCTCATAGAATTCTTCGTTGGTTTTCGTAGCACGAATTTTATCCATGATAAATTCCATAGCCTCAACTTCATCCATATCGTGTATAAACTTACGAAGTACCCAAGTTTTTTGTAGGTCTTCAGGTCGCATTAAAAGTTCTTCACGACGTGTACCGCTCTTATTAAGATTGATTGCAGGATAAACGCGTTTTTCTGCAAGTCTACGCTCAAGGTGTATTTCACAGTTGCCGGTTCCCTTGAATTCCTCATAGATTACCTCATCCATGCGACTTCCAGTTTCTATCAAAGCGGTACCGATTATAGTAAGAGAGCCACCTTCTTCAATATTTCTAGCAGCACCAAAAAATCGTTTTGGTCTTTGAAGTGCATTTGCGTCCACACCGCCTGTTAGAACCTTACCTGATGAGGGAACAACAGTATTATATGCACGAGCTAAGCGGGTGATGGAATCAAGCAAAATAACAACATCTTTTTTAAGCTCAACAAGTCTTTTGGCTTTTTCTATAACCATCTCAGCAACTTGAACATGTCGAGTCGCAGGCTCATCAAAAGTAGAGGCTACAACTTCGCCTCTAACAGTTCTCTGCATTTCAGTAACTTCCTCTGGACGCTCATCTACTAACAATACAATCAGAGTGGCTTCGGGATAGTTAGCTGTGATGGAATGAGCTATATGCTGCATCATAACGGTTTTACCAGATTTTGGGCTGGCAACGATTAACGCCCTTTGTCCTTTTCCTATTGGTGCAAAGATATCCAAAATTCTACCTGTATAGTTTTCCTCACTGCGAATATCTCTTTCAAGTCGTAAAGGCTCATCTGGATGAAGTGGTGTTAAATTTTCAAACATAATACGGTGCTGAACTTTTTCTGGTTCAAGACCGTTAACTTTTTCAACTTTAACTAATGCGAAATAACGTTCTCCATCTTTTGGTACCCTTACTTGTCCTTCAATATGATCACCAGTGTGCAAATTAAATTTGCGCATCTGAGATGGGGAAATATAAATATCATCAGTGCTTGCTAGATAAGAGGAGTAAGGAGAACGCAGGAATCCAAAGCCATCTGGCAATACTTCAAGGACTCCATCACCAAAAATTTGTTCACCGTTTTTAGCTCTTTTTTTCATGATTTGGAACATGAGTTCCTGCTTACGGAAACGGTTTGCGTTTTCTATTTCAAGGCCTAAGGCCATATCAAGAAGTTGAGATACGTGAAGGTTTTTTAATTCGTTAAGATGCATTTTTGAATAAAAGGTGAAAGTGGCTTAAGGAGAATAACGTATAGAATTACGAATTAAGCCACTTAGAAAAAATTAAATATTTGTGTTAATAAAATTAGTTAAGTCAGATTTAGTTACGGCACCTACTTTAACTGCAGATTGATTTCCATTTTTAAATAGCATAAGAGTAGGTATGCTACGGATTCCAAATTGTGCGGCTAAATCTTGATTATCATCAACATTAACTTTTACGATTGAAATTTTATCTGTTAATTCTGAATCTAATTCTTCAAGAATAGGTGCAACCATCTTGCAAGGACCGCACCAAGGAGCCCAAAAATCAACCAACACAGGTTTAGTTGATTCTAAAACATCAGCTTTAAAGCTATCTATATTTGCTTCTTTAATCATATTAATCTCACATAAAGATGAAGGATGAGAATGGGAGGTATTGAATTCTAATTTTTATAATTCGTGTGAATCCAATAATTATAATAGTATGCTAGATAAATCATATAGCATTTAGCAAATTTTACGTTTTTTTCTTACAATAGTCGAATTTTGCATAACATTGCTAAAAATTTCAATATTACCAACTAGAGCATATAGTGAGCAGTAAAGATTACGATAAATATGACGAAGGTTCCATAAGGGTTCTAAAGGGTTTAGAGCCTGTTAAGGAGCGCCCTGGGATGTACACCCGTACGGATAATCCTCTCCATATAATTCAGGAAGTTATTGATAACTCTGCGGATGAAGCATTGGCAGGCTTCGCAAAAAAAATATCCGTAACGCTAAATGAGGATTTAAGTGTAACTGTTGAGGATGATGGAAGAGGTATACCCATAGGGTTGCATCCAGAAGAACATGTTCCAGTTGTAGAAATTGTTTTTACTAGGCTTCATGCAGGTGGAAAATTTAATAAAAAAGATGGCGGTGCATATGCTTTTTCTGGTGGATTGCATGGAGTAGGTGTTTCAGTAACTAATGCATTGTCTACCAGACTTGAGGTTACCGTTACTCGCGACATGGGTGTACATCAGTTGGTGTTTGAAAATGGGGGTGATGTAGCTACTCCATTAGAAAAAATTGATATTGCCCCTAAAAGAAAATCTGGTACAGTTGTACGCGTTTGGCCTGATTCAAAATATTTTGATAGTTCTGTTATTCCAATTAATGAATTAATTCACTTATTACGAAGCAAAGCTGTATTGTTGCCAGGTATAGAAGTTTCCCTAAAAGTTGAAAAAACTGGTGAAAAGTATAAATGGCAGTATGAATCAGGTTTGATTAGCTATTTATCGGAAGAGTTAGATGGTTCAGAGTTATTGATACCTCTTTTTAGTGGACAAGATTACGTTCAAGAGGGGCATGAGTCATTTGAACTTGGTGAGGGGGCTAGTTGGGTAGTAGCCTGGTCACAAGAGGGTCCCCTCGTTAGAGAATCGTATGTAAACCTTATTCCTACCACAAATGGTGGAACCCATGAGTCAGGGTTGCGCGAGGGCTTGTATCTAGCATTGAAGTCCTTTGCAGAGATGCATAGTCTAATTCCTAAAGGTATAAAACTCCTTCCAGAAGACTTGTTTTCCCGTGCTAGTTTTGTTCTTTCAGCGAAAGTCTTAGACCCGCAATTTCAAGGTCAAGTCAAAGAGAGATTAAACAGTAGAGATGCTTTACGCTTAGTTAGTAGTTTTGTTAAAACATCGTTCGAACTATGGCTAAATTCCAATGTGGATGAAGGAAAAAAACTTGCTGAATTTGCCATTAAGCAAGCACAATCTCGTACTAAATCAGCTCAAAAGGTTGAAAAAAGGAAAAGTTCGGGTGTGGCTGTATTGCCAGGAAAATTAACTGATTGTGAGTCAAATGACGCTTCTAGAACGGAAGTGTTTCTTGTTGAGGGAGATTCTGCTGGTGGCTCCGCTAAAAAAGGAAGGGATAAAGAGTATCAGGCTGTTTTACCACTTAGGGGAAAAGTATTAAATTCTTGGGAAGTTGATAAAGACCAATTATTCTCAAATAAAGAAATTCATGATATATCTGTGGCAATAGGAGTTGACCCACACTGTCCAACAGATTTTCCTGATATGTCGGGATTGAGATATAGAAGGATATGTATTTTGTCTGATGCGGACGTTGATGGTTCACATATTCAAGTCTTGCTATTGACGCTATTTTACAAACATTTTCCACGTTTGGTCGAAAATGGTTTTGTATTTATCTCCCAACCACCACTATTTAGAATTGATGTGCCAGCTCAAGGCAAACGACCCGCAAGAAAATTTTATTGCTTAGATTCTGAGGAATTACAAGGCACAAAAGATAAGCTTATAAACAAAGAAAATATCAAGGAAACATCTTTGACTATTAGTCGTTTCAAGGGACTTGGTGAAATGAGTGCTGAGCAACTTTGGGAAACGACCATGAACCCAGATACTCGTAGGTTATTACAAGTGTCATATGGATCAAATTCTCTTGATGAATTAAACCGCATTTTTGATACCTTGATGGGTAAAAGCGAATCGGCTAGTCGCAGAGCTCTGATAGAAGAAAAGGGTAATCTTGCGCAATTGGATGTGTGATGGAAGATACTGAATTAGAACTTGATTTTGAATCCAACTCTCAGGAGAGTGTGGATTTAGGTACTTATGCGAGCAAAGCATATTTGGATTATGCGTTTTCAGTGGTTAAGGGGAGGGCATTGCCAGATGTAGGTGATGGTCAAAAACCAGTGCAACGTAGAATCTTATATGCTATGGATCGTATGGGGTTGCGGGCTGGTGTTAAACCTGTCAAATCTGCAAGGGTGGTAGGTGATGTATTAGGTAAGTATCATCCACACGGAGATCAAGCTGCTTACGATGCCATGGTTCGTATGGCACAAGATTTTTCACTACGATACCCTTTGATAGACGGTCAAGGAAATTTTGGTTCACGTGACGGTGATGGTGCTGCAGCTATGAGGTATACGGAAGCCCGTTTATCTCCTATAGCAGAGCTACTACTAGATGAACTCGGTGAAAAAACAGTAGAGTTTATCCCTAATTATGATGGTCAAGAGCTTGAACCAGCCATGCTTCCAGCTAGGTTGCCGTTTCTACTTTTAAACGGAGCTTCGGGAATTGCGGTTGGTATGGCTACAGAAATACCTTCACATAATCTAGGTGAAGTTGCTAATGCTTGCATTGCCATAATAAAAAATCCAAATATTAGCTCAGATGAATTGTTCGACATCTTACCAGGTCCAGACTATCACAGCGGTGCTCAGATTATTTCTCAACCTGAGGTTTTAAAACAAATTTATGAAACTGGCAAAGGAACTGTAAAAGTTAGAGCTAGATGGGAGTTTGAGGAACTTGCACGTGGTCAATGGCAGATGGTTGTAACTGAACTTCCTCCAAATACCTCATGTCAAAAGGTTCTTGAGGAAATTGAGGAGCTTACTAATCCTAAAGTTAAACCAGGAAAAAAATCCCTAAACTCTGAGCAACAAAATACAAAATCCATGATGCTTGGATTGCTAGATGCTGTCAGAGATGAGTCGGGAAGAGAGGATTCAGTACGACTTGTTTTTGAACCTAAAACTTCTAGGATTGATAGAGAGGAATTTGTAAATGCTCTTTTAACTCACACAAGTATGGAAGGGAATTCTTCTATAAATTTAGTATGTATAGGGATTGATGGAAAACCTCGTCAGCGTAATCTAAAAGAGATATTGATTGAGTGGGTGCAATTTAGAACTGAAACGGTTATTTCTAGAACTAAATATAGATTAGAAAGAGTATTGGATAGGATTCATGTACTTGAAGGTCGTGAGATTGTGCTTTTAAATGTCGATGAGGTTATAAGCACAATTAGAAATTCTGATGAGCCTAAACCAGCATTAATTGAAAAATTTAATTTAAGTGACAGACAAGCTGAAGACATTCTTGAGATGAAATTACGACAGCTTGCAAAATTGGAAGGTATCAAAATCCAACAAGAACTTGAAGATAAGCGTTTAGAGCAAAAGAAACTAGAAAACCTTCTAAATAGTAATAGTTCACTTAAAAAACAAATCATTAAGGAAATTGAATCGGATGCTAAAAAGTATGCGGATGCCAGACGTACATTAATTAAGCATGCTGAAAAAGCTACTTTAGAGGTTAAAGTTGTGGATGAACCTGTGACTGTTATCATTTCAGATAAGGGGTGGGTACGTGCTCGCCAAGGTCATGGAGTTGAAGAGTCTGCATTAAACTTTAAATCTGGTGATTCCTTGTATGGAACTTTTGAAGTCAGAACAGTCGATAATCTTATAGGTATTGGTTCAAATGGTCGGGTCTACACTGTGCCAGTAAGCTCATTGCCATCAGCTAGGGGTGACGGTCAGCCTTACAGTGCTATGATCGATCTTGAATCTAAAACTCAAATTTCTCATTATGTTTGTGCAAAAGAGGATTCGGTTTGGCTTCTAATGCAAGATAATGGGCTTGGATTTGTCACTACTTTCAAAGATATGGTTTCTAGAATTAAGGCTGGTAAATCTTTTATTAGTATGGAAGAAGGGGCAAATTTACTTAGACCTATTCCTGTAGGCTCAAGTGCTCGATATATTGGTATGCTATCTAAAAATGATAGATTTTTAATTGTTCCAATCCAGGACATCAAGCATTTGAACTCTGGGGGCAGGGGTACTATTTTGATGGGATTGGATCCTAAAGATAAAATTTCTCAAGTGGTTACAGTTACTGAGTCTGGTATACAAGCAACAGGAATTTATAGAAATAAACAAGTTGAGGAATTAATAGCCCTTGGCGATTTACATGAATACATTGGTAAAAGAGCTCGCAAAGGTAAAACTTTAAAACTCAAATTAAAGCAAGCTACTTTATTGCCACTTGATTGAGGATGATATGGCACACAAAGTTTTAATTGAATCTACTGGAGATGAATTTTTAGTTAATGAGGGGGCTAATATTATCGATGCTGCCCTAGATAATAAAATTGTCCTCCCATATAGTTGCAGAACTGGTTCTTGTGGTACCTGTAAGGGACGTGTTGTATCTGGTAATTACAAATTAGCTGATTCCGCTGAGGATTTGATCACGGACGAGGAAGCTGTGGAGGGTTACGCATTATTATGTTCGGTTATACCTTTGTCGGACATGGTTATACATCCTACAGATGTTAAAAAAGCTGGTGATATCGAGATAAAAAAAGTTCCAGTTAGGGTCTCAGAATTAACTAAGTTATCTGATGATGTTATGAAGGTCAAACTTCAAACTCCTGCAACGGAACCATTTAAATTTTTGCCTGGCCAATATATAGACTTACTCCTTAAAAATAATGTTCGCAGGTCGTACTCTTTAGCCTCAAAATCATCTGAAAATTCTCAAATTGAACTTCATATAAAACATATGCCTGGTGGTTTATTTACTGATCATGTATTTGGGGCAGGTGCTACTGAAATGAAAGTTCGAGAAATCCTTAGAATTGAAGGACCTCTTGGTACTTTTTATTTGCGTAAGGATTCGGATGCACCCATTATATTTCTAGCTACGGGTACTGGCTTTGCACCTATTAAAGCAATTCTTGAGGATATGGTTGAGTCTGGTATAAAAAGGTCTTCCACTTTGTATTGGGGTGGTAGAAATAAAAAAGATATCTATATGATGGATTTCTGCAAAAATTTTGAAGCTCAGCATAATTGGTTTAAATTTGTTCCTGTTCTATCGAATCCAGATGCCTCAGAAGCATGGGATGGACGTGTAGGATATGTGCAAGAAGTTGCACTTCAAGATTATCCAAGTCTAGAAGGTTTTGAAGTTTATGCATGTGGATCTCCTACTGCTATGGAGTCTGCTAAAAATGCTTTTGAACTAGTTGGAAACCTGCACCCAAGTAAATTCTACGCAGATCTATTTATTTCACAAGCCGATATAAATAACTAGGGTGGATATTTTTATCCGTACGTTTTTTTGCGAATTTTAATTAATTTATAAATCTATGAATATATAGACTCTCAGAAAGGAGTTTATATATGGGATTGATTAAATTTGCATTGATTTGTTTAACAAGTAGTTTATTTGTGGCTTGTGGTAGTCAGCCTGGTTGGCTTATGAAGAAGCGTTTTTTTCCAGGTTGGCAGCATTCACCTCGGTATGTAAATAATTACGATTTCAACTGGCACACTAAGGGCTCGCAAAAAGCATTGCCAGTTCAGGTATTTAGTACCGATAATGAAGTTTGGATGGAATTTCCAGATTTAAATGTTATTGATGGTTTGCCGATTATTTTTTCTTTAGATCCTTTTACAGGAAAGGAAAAAATTATGAAAGTACATCAGAATCCTCCTTATCTTGTAATTAAAGGACAACACTCTCAAATCAAAATAAGGTATAGGAATAATGAAGCCGTTGTATGGAGAGAGCTAAAGTAAGCTAAAATAAAAGGTTTTAATATTTCTCACATTTTGAAATGAAAGCTTCCGAAATACGTCATAACTTTCTTAAATTTTTTGAATCTAAAAACCATACTATTGTTTCTTCTTCTCCGCTTATACCAGCAAATGACCCAACTTTACTATTTACAAATGCTGGTATGGTTCAATTCAAAGATGTATTTTTAGGTAAGGAAAAAAGGACATATTCAAGGGCTACTACTTCTCAAAAATGTGTGCGTGCTGGTGGTAAACATAACGATTTGGAAAATGTGGGTTACACCGCTAGGCATCATACTTTTTTTGAAATGTTGGGAAATTTTAGCTTTGGCGACTATTTCAAAGAAGAAGCTATTACATATTCTTGGGAGCTATTAACAACTGTATTTCAATTGCCAAAAGAAAAGCTATTAGTAACTGTATACGCAGAGGATGATGAAGCTTTTGGTATATGGAGAGATAAAGTTGGGGTTCCAGAAGAAAAAATTATTCGCATAGGAGATAACAAAGGATCTCGATATGCCTCAGATAATTTTTGGCAGATGGGTGATACTGGTCCCTGTGGTCCTTGTACAGAGATATTTTATGATCATGGTCCTGAAATATGGGGTGGTCCTCCTGGGTCTCCAGAAGAGGACGGAGACAGATTCATAGAGATTTGGAATCTTGTATTTATGCAATTTGAAAGGGACAGCGAAGGGGTTTTACATCCATTGCCAAAACCATGCGTAGATACTGGGATGGGACTTGAGAGGATTGCAGCTGTACTTCAGCATGTCCATTCTAATTACGAAATTGATTTATTTAAAAACTTAATTAAAGCTGCGGCCGTCGCTACCAATACATCAGATTTAGAAAACAATTCCCTTAAAGTTATAGCTGATCATATTAGGGCATGTAGCTTCTTGATTTGCGATGGGGTAATCCCTGGTAATGAAGGACGTGGATATGTATTAAGAAGGATAATTCGACGTGCTTTAAGACATGGTCATAAACTAGGACAAAATAAAACTTTTTTCCATACTCTAGTTCCTGCACTTACTAAGGAAATGGGCGAAGCATTTCCTGAATTAATAGAATGGCAGGACAGAATAAGCTCGATTCTAAAACAAGAGGAAGACCGCTTCCAAGAGACTTTAGATCATGGTATGAAGATTTTAGAATCATGTTTATCTAATTTGGAAAAGGGGCAGAATATTGATGGTCAAACCCTGTTTATTCTTTATGATACTTATGGTTTTCCTGTCGACTTAACTGCTGATATTGCTCGTGAAAGAGGAGTCGGTGTAGATCTAGATGGCTTTGAAAAAGCTATGGATAAGCAAAAGGAAACAGCCCGTGCGAGCGGTAAATTTAAAGCTCAGGAAAATCTTTCATATAGTGGTACTGATACTTCTTTTAGCGGTTATGAGCATTTGGTTGAATCAAGAGCAAATATCCATGCTATTTATGTAGATGGTGCTTCGGTTGAATCAGCAGATGAGGGTCAGGAAGTCGTTGTAGTATTAGATAGAACTCCATTTTATGCAGAGTCTGGTGGTCAAGTTGGAGACAGTGGCTTCTTGATTGGAAGTGATACTGATAAACAAGTTTCGATTTCAGATACTAGAAAAATTACACCAACCGTATTTGGTCATTACGGTAGAGTTGAAAAAGGTTCTATCAAACTAAATGATTCAGTGGATGCTATTGTTAATGCAGAGAATAGAGTTTTAGTAACCGCACATCATTCTGTGACACATCTAATGCATTTAGCGTTGCGAGAAGTGCTGGGAGACCATGTTAAACAAAAGGGTTCATTGGTTGATTCCGAGAAAACAAGGTTTGACTTTTCTCATAATAGTCCAATGACTGAAGAAGAAATTCGTAAAGTAGAACTTCTTGTTAATAATCAAATCCTTATGGGTAGGGATACGTATGTAGAAGTCATGCCCTATGATGATGCATTAAAGTCGGGTGCTATAGGTCTTTTCGGTGAAAAATATGGCGATTTTGTTCGTGTTATGCAAATTGGCGATTCGAGAGAGTTATGCGGTGGCACACATGTTTCTAATACAGGTCAGATTGGTTTATTCAAGATTATTAGTGAATCAGGAGTGGCTTCTGGAGTTAGAAGGATAGAGGCAGTGGCAGGGTTTAAGGCCCTTGAATGGATTCAAAATACGTATCGAGTTATAAATCAAAGTGCCAATCTGCTTAAATCATCTCCAAAAGATTTAGTAAGCAAAATTAAAATACAAATTGATCAGATATCAGCCCTAGAAAAAGAAATTACACATTTAAAACAAAAACTAATTTCTGCTTCCAGTGGTGATTTATTAAGCTCTCTTAAGGAAGTTTCTGGTATTAAAACTTTGGCATGTGAGGTTAAGGATGTTGAAACTAAAGCATTACGAGACTTAGTTGATCAAATGAAATCTAAATTGGGCTCAGGTGTTGTAGCAATTTTTCTTGTTGAGGGTGATAAAGTCACTATTGCTACAGGGGTTACTAAAGACCTTACCCATAAATTAAAAGCGGGTGATTTGGTTTCACGCCTATCTCAAATATTAGGTGGAAAGGGCGGGGGTAGACCTGATATGGCAATGGGTGGTGGCACAAAAGTTGAATTTTTACAAAAAGCTATATTAGACGTTGAAGCCTGGGTAAAAGAATTGATTTAGAAATGGATTACGATTTATTTATCGATACTAGCGGTTTACTTTGTCCGCTTCCATTATTAAAAACTAAAAAGGGGCTGTCTGAGATTGAAAGTGGTCAGGTTATTTGCGTTAAAACCACTGACCCCCACTCTTCAAAAGATTTCGAGCTATTTTGTAAGCAAACAGGTAATAAATTGCTTAAACAGGAAGCAGACAGTGACGGAATGAAGCACTGGATTTCTAGAAAATAATTATTCCCTTTTTGCTACAAACTGCATGCAAGAGCTTGATTAATAGTGGTATTTTTTATAAAATAGTAGGCTTTACTATTTTAATTTAATAAGAGAGAGGATAATTTCCTATGGTCGTGATTAGACTATCACGTGGTGGCTCAAAAAAGCGCCCTTTTTATAATATCGTAGTAGCAGACTCACGCAATCGTCGTGATGGTCGTTTTATTGAGCGTTTAGGTTTTTATAACCCAGTAGGTAACCCAGATATTGAGAATCTTCGCATTAATCATGAGCGTGTTGATTATTGGGTATCTGTAGGTGCTCAAGTTTCTGATGCAGTTGCACGTTTAGTTAAAGATAGCAAAAGCGGTAATAAAGAGCAGTCAGCTGACTCTAAAAATGAAGAGTCAAAAAAAGCTAAAGTAGAAGAACCTAAAAAAGAAAATACACCTAAAGTTGAAGAGCCTAAAGCAGAAGAAAAATCAGCTTCTGATGAAGAGTCTAAAACTGAAGAGTAAAATTTAATTTCCTCTTATCTTCAATGAACCGCCTTATTGAGTGGCGGTTTTTGCATTTATGAATACTAATAATCATAGCCCTCGTAATGACGTAAATATACCAAGCGATCTTGTTGTCGTAGGTAGAATCGCTGATGCTAATGGGGTGAGAGGAAAAGTAAAAATATTTCCACATTCAAAGCAAAACACACAACTTTTGGATATTAAAAATTGGTATATACAAAAGTTTGATTTAAATGATCATCCTCTAGGTCCAGTAAGGGCAGTTAAGGTTAAATCGAAAGTTATAAATGGTGATGTCATATTAGCTTCATTCGATGGTATTGAGGATAGAGATCAGGCTCTTGAACTTAAGGGGTATTCTATCCTAGCTTCTCGTTCAGAGTTTCCTACAACAAATTCTGATGAGTTTTACTGGATTGATTTAATTGGATGTTTTGTTTACTCAAATGATCCTTCAAATCCTACTTTGCTAGGCATTGTAAAAAATCTTTCAGAAAGCGGTGCCCATACGCTTTTGCATATTCATCAAATTAATTCAGAGGACGATCTGTCTCCTAGGTTAAATTCAAAAGGAAGACCCATTGAGGTCTTAATACCTTTTGTTAAAGATATTGTTCCAGAGATAGATATAGAAAATAAAAAAATCTTTGCTAACTGGACACTGGAGTAAAGATTGCGTATTGATGTAATCACATTATTTCCTGAATTGATAAACAGTGTCTCTAAGCTAGGTGTTACAGGTAGGGCATTAGAAAAGGGTATTTGGACCCTTAAATGTTGGAATCCGCGTGATTATACAACTGATATACACCACACAATTGATGATAGGCCTTATGGCGGTGGTCCAGGGATGGTTATGTTGGCAGAACCATTACGTGACGTTTTGCTTGATGTAAAAAAAGATCGTGAAATTAGTGGATGTTCATCTAATTGTAAAGTTGTATATCTTTCACCTTCTGGGGTTTTATTTAAACAATCACTAGCAAATAAATTTTGTGAGACTGAGGGTTTTATTTTGATTTGTGGAAGATACGAGGGCATAGATCAAAGATTTATAGATAAATATGTTGATCAGCAAATTTCTATTGGGGATTATGTGCTTTCCGGGGGAGAACTTCCTGCTTTAGCAATAATCGATACTGTGACTAGATTGCTTCCTGGAGTTATTAACACTCCTGAATCTCATATTAAAGACTCATTTCAGGATTCCCTAAAAGGTCTTCTTGATCACCCTCATTACACAAGACCCGAGGTGTTTGAAGGTATGTCGGTTCCAAAGATTTTGTTATCAGGAAATCATAAGGAAATAGAGAGATGGCGGGAAGAACAATCGATTGAAATAACTCGAAAAGTTAGACCTGACCTAATAAACGAATAAAAATACTTGATTTATATAGGATTTTCATTCAAACTTACTGCTATGAAAACGAGTGTACTTTTTGTCTGTATGGGGAATATATGCCGCTCACCTTGTGCTGAGGGCATTTTGCGTAATCTTGTCCAAGAGGCCGGGTTACAGGACAGTATCTCTATCGATTCAGTAGCTACTCATGATTACCATATTGGTGAACCGCCTGACGGTCGTGCCCAGTTTGTATGTAGAAAGCGTGGTATAGATATATCCCATATTAGAGCTAAAAAAGTGACTCTTGAGGATATTAGAAACCATGATTTAGTTCTAGCTATGGATTGGGAGAGTCTTACATTCCTTCAGCAACTATCTCCAAAAAGCCAGCATTACAAACTTATGCTTCTTATGCGCTACGCTAATGATTACGAAGAAGCCACAGTTCCAGACCCTTTTTATGGGGGCATAGATTCATTCAATAAAATGATGGATTATTTAGATGATGCTTGTCTAGGTGTTTTTGAAGTTGTCAGCAAAAGAGTCGGACAGTATCAGTCATCAGAATTTTAAAAGTAGTTTAAATATCCTAGTAATTTACTAGGATATTTTGTATAATCTCTTACAAATAATTTAACTGGAACAAATATGAGATTAACTACTAAAGGTCGCTTTGCGGTTACCGCTATGATTGATCTTGGATTAAGAAGCCATTCTGGTCCCGTAACTTTATCTGCTATAAGTTCACGCCAAAACATTTCCCTTTCTTACCTAGAGCAACTTTTTAGCAAATTGCGTCGTCATGAGCTAGTTGAAAGTGTTCGCGGACCTGGTGGTGGTTACACACTTGCTAGAAACGCTAAGGATATAACCGTAGCTGATATTGTTTTTGCAGTTGATGAACCCTTGGATGCCACTGGTTGCGGAAATAAGCTACCCTTTAATAACGGCCGTGATGGGAGAGATCACGGTCACTGTATGACCCACGATTTATGGAGTAGCCTTAATGCCCATATGGTAGATTATCTTGACTCAGTATCATTGCAAGATTTAGTTGATCATCAGAGGTTAGGTCCATCTGAAATTTCTAAATTAGAGCAAAAGAATACTCAATTTAGGTCTAAATTCGAGTCAAATAATAGGAATATCGAATCTCCATTGATTTTCAAGGGGTTTGGGGGCTGATATGCAATCTTTGAAATTGAAATTTCCTATTTATTTAGATAACTCCTCCACTACACCCGTTGACCCTAGAGTCGTAGATGCGATGGTACCTTGGCTGTATGAGAAATATGGAAATCCCGCTTCACGCACACATGCATTAGGATGGGAGGCCGAAGAGGCTGTAGAAAAAGCACGCAAACAAGTAGCTGATTTAGTAGGTGCTGATTCTCGAGAAATTATATGGACTTCTGGTGCTACAGAGTCAAATAATTTAGCTTTAAAAGGTGCGGCTCATTTTTATAAAGATAAAGGTAAGCATTTAATAACTGTCAAAACAGAACACAAGGCAGTTTTAGATACCATGCGTGAGCTTGAGCGTCAGGGTTATGAAGTAACTTATCTGGATGTTAAAGAAAATGGACTGATTGATATTGGAGAATTAATTCAGGCTATTAGACCAGATACCATCCTGATTTCTGTTATGTTCGTAAATAATGAAATTGGGGTTATCCAACCTATTGAGCAAATTGGAGAGATAGCTCGTGAAAAAGGCATAATCTTTCATGTTGATTCAGCTCAAGCTACTGGAAAAGTCGATATTGACTTACAAAATTTAAAAGTTGATTTGATGTCTTTTTCGGCTCATAAGTGTTATGGTCCAAAAGGTATAGGTGCACTTTATATCAGACGAAAACCACGTGTTCGGATTGAAGCTCAAATGCATGGGGGTGGACACGAAAGAGGGTTCAGATCGGGAACATTGCCAACTCATCAAATTGTTGGTATGGGCGAAGCTTTTGCAATTTTAAAATCTGAGATGCATGAGGAGATTGAGCGGATTAGAGCTTTGCGTGACAGGCTTTTAGCTGGACTTCAAGCTATACCAGATGTTTATGTTAATGGGGATATGCAATCTAGAATTGCTCATAATTTGAATATCAGTTTTAACTATGTTGAAGGTGAGTCCTTAATTATGGCCATAAAGGATGTTGCTGTATCAAGTGGCTCTGCATGTACTTCAGCAAGTCTTGAGCCATCTTATGTACTTAGAGCTTTAGGTAGGGACGATGAACTTGCACATAGTTCTATAAGATTTACTTTAGGCAGATTTACTACTGAGGATGAAATCGACTACACAGTTGATTTAGTTAAGTCAAAGATAGACAAGTTCCGTGAGATGTCTCCATTATGGGAGATGGTACAGGAGGGTATAGATCTTTCAACGGTTCAATGGACGGATCACTAAAAGGAAAATTATTATGGCATACAGTGAAAAAGTTTTAGATCATTATGAGAACCCTAGAAATGTCGGTTCTTTTGATAAATCTGATGATAGCGTTGGCACAGGCATGGTGGGGGCTCCAGCATGTGGAGATGTTATGAAGCTTCAGATTAAGGTAAATGATTCAGGAATTATCGAAGATGCTAAATTTAAAACGTATGGTTGTGGTTCGGCTATTGCATCTAGCTCTTTAGTGACTGAGTGGGTTAAGGGTAAGTCTCTTGATCAAGCTATGGATATTAAAAATACCGATATTGCGGAAGAATTGGCATTGCCACCAGTAAAAATACATTGCTCAATTTTGGCAGAAGATGCAATTAAAGCTGCCATAAGTGATTATCGTAAAAAAAAGGAAGGTAAGGTTTAATATGGCAGTTACGCTAACTGAAAGGGCTGCTCAGCACGTAATTAAATCTATCAAAAAAAGAGGAAAGGGAATTGGATTACGTGTAGGCGTTAAAACTTCTGGCTGTTCAGGTATGGCTTACAAGTTGGAATATGCTGATGAACAGGATATTGCCGATAGCGTTTTTGAGAGTCATAATGTGCGAGTCTTTGTTGATGCTAAAAGCCTTCCATATATAGATGGTACCGAACTTGATTTTGTTAGAGAAGGCCTTAACGAAGGGTTTAAATTTAAAAATCCTAACGAAAAAGCTTCATGCGGCTGTGGTGAATCATTCTCTGTATGAACTATTTTGAACTCTTGAAACTCCCACAAAAATTTGCGATAGATGAGACACAATTAGAAGATTCATGGAGACTGGCTTCTTCTAAAGTACATCCAGATAGGTTTGCTAAAGCGACACCCTCTGAAAAAAAAGTTGCATTAAATTGGGCTTCTATGATTAATGAGGCTCATACTACTCTTAAAGATGATGTTTTACGTGGTCTGTATCTTTGTTCTTTGAAAGATATAAACACTAAAACCCAAGTAAGTGCTGAATTTTTATCTAAACAATTGCTTTGGCATGAAGAAATTGAAGATGCTGGGTCAGATAAAGTTAGACTGAGGGCATTGGCAAATGAAATATTAAAACTTAAGCATGGGTTAGTGGATTGCATCGCACAACTTATTGATCACCAAGAAGACTACGAAAAAGCTTTTTCTAAGCTTCAGCAATTACAATACATACAAAAAATATTAAGTCTTATTGAATCTAAATTATGACCCTTTTTCAAATATCAGATCCCGATATAAAAATAAAACAACATGCAGTTGGGATTGATTTAGGAACTACTCATTCCCTTATAGCCACTGTCCTTAATGGAGAATTAGTTGTTATTCCTTCATCGGAAGGGAAGAAATTATTTCCATCTGCAGTTCGTTATTTAAAAGACGGAACTATTCATACTGGTTTCGAAGCATTAAAAGCAAAAAACCGAGATCCATTTAATACTCTCCTTTCTATTAAAAGACTACTTGGAAGGTCATATGAAGAGGCGAAGGACTATACATTGCCATACAGATTTGCTCAGAAAGAAGGCACAGTTAATATAGTTACTAATCAAGGAGAGGTATCGCCAATTCAGGTTTCTGCTGAGATTTTAAAGTCATTGAGATTACAGGCTAAGGCGTATCTTGGTGTTGATGTTGAGGATGCAGTTATTACCGTCCCAGCATACTTTGATGATGCACAGAGGCAGGCTACTCGTGATGCTGCTAGAATCGCAGGGTTCAATGTTCTTAGACTGTTGAATGAGCCTACAGCGGCTGCGATTGCCTATGGGTTGGAGAAATCGGTCGAAGGTATTTTCGCCGTTTATGATTTAGGTGGTGGTACATTTGATTTTTCGATCCTTCGGCTTCAAAAGGGGATATTTGAGGTTATTGCCACAGGAGGAGATACCCAATTAGGGGGCGATGATTTCGATAAACTAATTGTTAAGGATGTTTTAACGCACCACGATACAGAACATTTGACTGCACAAGATCATAGGCAGCTGTTATCAATCGCAAAGACAGTTCGGGAGCGTCTAACTAAGCAGCAGAGGGCTTATTTTCAAGTTAAACTTTCTGACGGCTTGCACATAGATTTAAATTACCCTAGATCGCATTTTGAAAATATTGCCTACGGGCTGGTAAATCGGACCTTAGACAAAGTAAATTTCGTACTTAAGGATGCTGGATTAGATCCCGATGAAATAAGCGGTGTTGTTATGGTTGGCGGAGCTACACGTATGCCTATTGTTCAGAAAATGGTGGGTGATTATTTTCAAATGGAACCCCTTACAAATATAGATCCTGATCAAGTGGTGGCAATGGGGGCGGCTCTTCAGGCAAACAAACTTATAGGAAGTGATAGTTCAGAGGATTGGTTGTTGCTAGACGTTATTCCTTTATCGCTTGGAATCGAAACTATGGGCGGTTTAACTGAACGTATTATTCCCCGAAACAGCACCATACCAGTCGCCAGATCTCAAGAATTTACTACATTTAAAGATGGTCAAACAGCCATGAAAATACATGTAGTTCAAGGTGAACGTGAGATGGTATCCGACAACCGTTCACTTGCTCATTTTGAACTGCGTGGCATTCCTCCGATGGTTGCGGGTGCAGCTAGAATTCGTGTGGATTTTCAGGTGGATGCCGACGGACTTTTGAGTGTTACTGCACGTGAGCTGAGTTCTGGAGTTAACCAAAGTATTGTGGTCAAACCTAGTTATGGCTTAAGTGATGAAGTAATTGCAAGCATGCTTCAGGATGGGATCCAAAGATCAAGTGAAGATGCAAAACTAAGAATCGAACGTGAAGAAATATTGGGGGCATCTCAATTGTATGAGGCTCTAAACTCCGCACTGCAAGCTGATTCTGACTTGTTAAACGAAAAGGAGAGGACTACCCTTAATTCGCAATTATCAATACTTAAAGAGGGCATAGATACATCGAATTTAGAGGCCATTCGAAGGACTCAATCCGAAATAGCACCCCTATCAGATGAATTTGCAGCTAGACGTATGAATAGATCGATAAGTAGTGCATTGGCAGGAAAATCTATTGATTCTGTAATAAGAGAGTAATTATTTATGGCAAAAATAACTGTGTTACCGCATGAAACTTTATTGCCAGAAGGACTTGTAATCGAAAACGCTCAAAAAGGTGTATCGCTTTGCAAAAATCTTCTTAATAATGGTGTCGATATTGAGCATGCATGCGAGATGGTTTGTGCATGCACAACCTGTCATGTATATGTCGTAGAAGGTTTTGAGAGTCTTAATGAATCTACCGACGACGAGGAAGATATGCTTGATAAAGCATGGGGGCTTAAGCCTAATTCGAGACTGTCATGTCAGGTGGTTGTGGGCGATGAAGATTTGGTCGTGCAGATACCTAAATATACGATTAACCACGCAAGGGAGTAATATGAGACGTTTATCCGCAATCTTAACTTTAATCTTAAGTAATTTTATGATTTGCGGATCAATCTCCGCTCAAATTAAATTTCAAATCGCACCTCAGCCCGCACCTCAGCCTGCACCTCAGCCCGCACCTCAGCCCGCACCTCAACAACAACCTCAATCTCAACCAGAGTCAAAATCAGAAGAATACGAAAAAGATAGTTCTGGCAATAGAATCAAAAAAATGAATGCTGATTTTATAAATGGGCTTAATTTATATTTTGGCTTTAATACCCCTCAAGACTTTGTAAAAGCACGTGAAATTATGGAACCCTATGCACAGATGGATAACACAACGGCACAAATGTTTGTTGGGGATATGTATGTGTCAGGCTTAGGTGTAAAAAAAGATATGCAGAAAGGTCTAGACCTATTGCTTATTTCAGCTAAAAGATTTAATAAATTATCAGCTAAAAAGTATAGTGACATCCTAGTTTATGGAGTGGATATAAAACCTTTAAAGACTAGATCACCTTCAGGCATAGTAGAAGATGCTCAAAAAGAGTTTATTAATTCTGGATTTCCTAAGGGTTATTCTATCGATCAGACTACAAAAGAAGAATTGCCTCATTCCTTCTTAAATGAACGTGTATCTGTTTTCAATTACTTAAAAGAAATATCAGATGGTGGCAATGCCCTTGCTCAAAATTATCTAGGTGACATGTATTTTTACGGTGTAGCCGTTAATAAAGATCAAACAATGGCTTATAAACTTTACGAAGATTCAGCCGCTCAAGGTAATCCAAACGGTATGATGAATCAGGCTCATTTACTTATGTGTGGTTATGGAGTGTCAGAGGACCGTACAAAAGCAATTAACTTGATGAAAGACGTAGCCCAAAAATATAACGTTTCTTATATTTATAGACAATTGGGCAATATATATCTTTATGGTGAAGGAGTGAATCAGAATTACGAAGAGGCTAAAGCTTGGTTTAAGAAAGCAGGAGATTTAGGTGATGAGGTAGCAACTCGCGATGTTTATTTAATTGAAAACATTGACTCACCTAAAGTTCAATCACAATTAAAAATTTCCAAGCAGTGGAGAGGTCATGAAGCAGCTTGTGATCCTAAATATCCATTAATTATTAAGTAATAAGGTGAGATAAAATGATTTTACGTCCTTTACTAAAACTACTTATTGGCAGTGCTTTTGTATTTTCCTCAGTATCAAACGCAACAGTCTTTCCTTTATCTAATGGGTACATGGATAAAATTGAAGCTCATCGCCTATCTAACAATCAAAAGACTGCACAAGGTATTTCATATTTAATCGGTTATAAAACACAGCAAGATCCAAAAAAAGCTTTAGAAATCTTTACATCCTTAGCTGCAGAGGATCATACCACTGCCCAATATTTCCTTGCTCAGATGTATCTTACTGGCTTTGGTGTCCATAAGGATATTGAGGCGGGCATGAATTATCTTATAAAATCAGCTTCTCGAACAAATCCAATTGCAGAAATAACTTTAAAAACCATTGTGGCTGGAAAAGCGGTAAATTTGCCCCATCCATTCTTATTGGATGAATATAAAATCCTCTCAGGATACGTTACAAAAGAAGACCCTTTACCCAGAGCAGGTGATAGAGCATACATGGCATATCCTGGGATATATGCATATCAATACGAAGTTATGGGCTTAACAGAGTTTTTAACAAAAGCCTCTGAGGATGGAAATCCTTTAGCACTCAATTTACTAGGGGATTTAATTATTTCAGATTCTATGATGTCCAACAGTGAAAAAGATGTGTATCAATATTATTCAAAAGCTGCGGATTTGGGCAATCCCAATGCTATGTTAAATCTTGCGTATATGTTAGATTGCGGAAAGGATACGGAAAAGGATAATTCAAAAGCTTTTGAACTTATGAAGACTGTATCTAACAATTATGACGTTCCGTGGATTGATTACCAAATAGGAATTCGACTAGGTTTTGGAATTGGTGTCGATGCAAATATAGAAGAGGCTAAAAATTGGTACACCAAAGCTATTTCTAAAGGGCTGGATATACCAAAAAAAGCATTAGAATTTTTAAATAATTTTGATACCCCAGATAAACGTAGAATTATTGCCGATGTCAAAAAAAATTAGAAGAAGCTAATTGTGATGCTAGATATCCTTTTCTTATTTTAGATACTAAATAGATACCTAAAAAAAGGCTATTTAATTTGATTTAAAGCATCGCAAGACTCTTTAATACCTAATTCACAAGATTGCTTGTAAAGCTCTTTTGCTTTAGCAGGATTTTTAGGTTTACCTTTACCAATTAAATACATTCTGGCTAGATTGTGTATTGCCTAAGGGTAACCTTGAACTTCAGCTTTTTCCTCCCAGATTGCAGCTTCTTCAAAATCAACAGGTTTTCCACCTTGACCTAATAAGTACATGATCGCAGAATCATGTTGAGCTTCGGCCAATATAATCATGTTGAGCTTCGGCCAATCCTTGTTTAGCGGAATTCTCAAATAAATCTCCCGCCATTTTGTAATCTTGATTAACGAGTCCCCCTATGTAGTAGAGAGCACCTAGATTGTAAAGAGCAACAGGATTCCCAGATTTAGCAGCAAGTTCGTGATATTCTAATGCCTTTTTTGCATCGGCAGTTACGCCCTGACCACGCAGATACATGAAAGATAGTGCAACTTGAGCATGTACATTATTTTGTTCAGCTACAGGTTTTAAGTATTTAAAAGCTTCCTCTTAATTTTCCTGAGCATAGAGTTCAAATCCTTTTTTATATAAAGAATCTGCAGATTCATTTTGCTAAAACGCTACAGAAGATGATAAAGCAAGTGAAGATATTAATGTGGCATTGGCTTTGTTTAAGTGTTTCATATTTAACTTCAAAACATGTTAATTAATCCTAAAGGGAATTGTTCCAAACTGTAGAAACATTTCCCAACAACAGCAGAGACTTGAAATACTACTTAAGTGTATTCATTTTTTCACATGCAGGCTTGTACCCACCATCGCACGATTTTGTGTACATTTCTTTAGATTTCTCTAAATTTTGAGGCATACCCTTACCTGTTTCGTACATAACTCCAAGGTTATAAAGAGAGCCAGTATGTCCTTGCGTAGCAGCTTTTTGCATCCAACTAGCAGCTTCTTTTATATTTTCAGGCCGTCCCTTACCAAAGAGGTACATAGCACCATAATCATGCTGAGCATCCCTAAGACCTAATTTAGCTGCGGCTTCAAAATAATCTGCAGCTTTATTTAAATCTAGCTTAACACCCTCACCTTTGTAATACATTGTCCCAATATTGTAAATTCCCTGAGCATTTCCTGCTTTAGCACTTTTTTCAAAATATTTTGTAGCTTCATCATAATTTTTGGGAACACCTAAGCCCTTAAGATACATAACACCAACTGCTACTTGAGCTTGTACTTGGCCTTGGTCAGCTGCAGGTTTTAAGTATTCAAAAGCTTCCTCATATTTTTGTTGTTTATAAAGTTCAGTACCTTTTTGGCTTAATTCGTCAGGTGATGGGTCATGAGCTAAAGATACAGATCCGAAAATAGCTATGGATGCTATAAGGGTGGCAATGCATTTATATATAAATTTCATATCAAACTCTCAAACATATAGTATGAAAATTTTACTTTGTGAACGTTAAAAGTAAGTGTATGGAATTAAATACCTATTTCAGATGAGTTCTTAATTCAACCAATTGAGAGCAACCAGTTTTATCACCTTTGACACAAGACTTCTCTAATAAGTCCAAGGCCTTATTAATGTCTTTCCTTCCACCTTCACCTTTAAGACACATTAGAGCTAAATTAGTTTGAGCAAATGTATAATTTTTTGCGGCGGATTGTTCATACAATTCCCTTGCTTTTATAAAGTCTATATCTCCACCATAACCGTTGTAATACATGACAGCAAGGTTATATTGAGCATCAGCGATGCCTTTAAATGCTAGAACTTCATTCCAATATCTGGATTTTGCTAAGTCTTTCTTTACAAGATCTCCAGTAAAATACATGGAAGCTAAATTTAACTGTGCACCTGTACTTCCATTTTTTGCCGCTTTTTCAAACCAATATACAGCTTTATCAATGTCACGAGGAATATATTTTGCTTTATAGTAGTGATTTCCTAACTCAAACTGAGCATTTTCAAAATTCTGATTTGCTAACATTTCTAGATATTCAATTGCCTTTGAGACATCCTTGGGTGCAAAAGTTCCTCGTAAATATGTATCATATAGAACCTTTTGAGCTTCAGAATTATTTTGTTGAGCAGACTTTGTTAGCCATTTAATACCCTCAGTGGAATTTTTTTCTTTACCATCAAATCCATAAAGATATATAACTCCTATATTAAACTGACCTATAGAATCATTGTATTTTTCAGCTAACAACTTATAAATTTTAAAAGAAGTATCACCTTCAGGATATCTACTAATCAATGAAATCAATTCAATTTTTGACATAGAATCAAGGTCTATATCTTTGCCAACTAAATCTGATTGAGCAAAACTATGAGAGCAAGTAAAAATCAGAATATTAAGCAAAAGGAGTCTGACAAAGTTTTTCATAAAAATTTAATCCATAAAAATATATAAATAAGATTAATCTTAAATAAGATAAATTTATCTCATATGACACCGATATGGATTGAAAAAAGGGTGGACCTAATGTCCACCCTACATAATTAATCCTCTTTTCGTAAATGAGGAAACAACAAAACATCCCTGATAGTGCTACTATCAGTTAAAAGCATCATTAATCGGTCGATTCCTATACCGCATCCACCTGCGTAAGGCATGCCATATTCAAGTGCTCTTATATAATCAGAGTCATAGTACATAGCTTCTTCATCACCAGCATCCTTAGCCTTTACCTGTTCCATAAATCGGGCAGATTGATCTTCAGGGTCGTTTAATTCTGAAAAGCCATTAGCAATTTCTCGTCCTGTTATAAACAGCTCAAATCGTTCAGTTATATCGTGGTTAGCATCAGAAGCACGAGCAAGAGGAGAGACCTCTACTGGATAATCCACAATAAAAGTTGGGTTCCATAACAAGCTTTCAACGGTCTCTTCAAATAATGCTAATTGCAATGCTCCTAAACCCATACTATCCAATGCAGGTGCTTTTAACGCAATTAGTTCATTTCTAATAAAATCCGCATCTTGGAGTTGGGCTTCTGTATATTTGTCACAGTATTTTAAGATCGCCTCAACCATAGTTAGACGCTCAAATGGCTCTTCAAAACTTAATGCACGACCCTGATGAAAAAATTGAGCAGAGCCTAAAGTTCGAACGGCAATTTCACGTAGAAGTTTTTCAGTGAAATCCATCATCCACTCATAATCCGTATATGCAGCATAAAACTCCATCATGGTAAATTCTGGGTTGTGTCGTGGGCTAACACCTTCATTTCTGAAGTTTCTATTTATCTCAAACACACGATCAAAACCACCAACAACTAAACGTTTCAAATACAACTCTGGAGCAACGCGTAAATACATGTCCATATCAAGAGCATTGTGGTGTGTTACAAATGGTTTAGCCGTAGCACCGCCAGGAATAGGGTGAAGCATAGGAGTTTCTACTTCAAGAAAACCATGCTCAGACATGATTTGACGTAAATGCGTCATAGCCTGCGACCTAATGCGGAAGGTTTCTCTTGTAGATTCGTTCATAATCAAATCGACATAACGCTGCCTGTACCTTAATTCCTGGTCTGACAGGCCGTGAAATTTATCTGGCAATGGACGTAATGACTTGCTAATTAGCTCAATAGATTGTGCATGAACGGATAATTCTCCCTTCATGGTTTTAAATACACGACCTGATACCCCAACAATATCACCTATATCCCAACTTTTAAAATCATCATAAGCTTCATCGCCCAGATGCTTTTTATCTAAATAGACTTGGATGCGTCCAGTTGAATCTTGCAACGTAGCAAAACTAGCCTTTCCCATAACACGTTTAAGCATCATCCGCCCAGCAACAATAGCAGGAGTCTCCAAAGGATCTAATTCTTCTTTAGAAATTTCGTCATATTTTGAATGTAGATCAGCCGCTTTGTCCATAGGCTTAAATTTATTTGGATAAGACCAACTCTTAGACTCTCGCAGACCCTTAAGTTTTTCTCGTCTCTCTGCTATAAGACGGTTTTCGTCAATTGCAATTTCACCTGATTCAACTTCTCTAGAATCTTCTGCATTTTTAACTTGATCTGACATTACTTAAACTCCTTGTTTGAGGCTGGCTTCAATAAACATATCCAAATCCCCATCTAAAACTTTTTGCGTATTTGATACTTCAACATTAGTTCTTAAATCTTTAATTCTGCTTTGGTCTAATACATAGGAGCGGATTTGATGCCCCCAACCAACATCTGATTTTGATTCTTCTAGCTTCTGCTGCTCTGCCATACGCTTTCGCAACTCAAGCTCATATAACTTAGATTTAAGCATAGACATGGCTTCGGCTTTATTTCTGTGCTGAGATCTATCGTTTTGACATTGAACAACAATACCAGTAGGTTCATGGGTAATACGAACAGCTGAGTCAGTCTTATTGATATGCTGACCACCAGCTCCACTTGCACGATAAGTATCTATCCTAAGATCGGCAGGATTAATATCTACCTCAATTGAATCATCAATTTCAGGATAAACATATAAACTTGCAAATGATGTGTGCCTTCCATTAACCGAATCAAAAGGGCTTTTTCGAACAAGCCTATGTACGCCACTTTCAGTACGCAACAATCCAAATGCGTAGTCACCTTCAACTTTAATGGTAGCAGATTTTATACCCGCAACATCGCCTGCAGATTCTTCTAAAACTTCAGTCTTAAACCCTTTACGCTCGCAATATCGCAAATACTGTCTCAATAGCATAGATGCCCAATCTTGGGCTTCTGTGCCACCAGCTCCGAATTGAATATCAATAAAGCAATTTAGAGGGTCAGCTGGTTGAGAAAACATACGCCTAAACTCCAGCCCCTCAATTTTCTCTAAATACTTTTTAGAATCCTCTTCTATGGCAATAAGCGTGGAATCATCGTTATCTTCCAATGCCAAAGTGTACAAATCCTTGCTATCACGGATAGATTGCTCTAATTCGGATAAAACAATTACGACATCCTCAAGAGATTTTTTTTCTTTCGATAAAGATTGAGCTTTTTCTGGGTCGTTCCAAATATTTGGGTCTTCAAGCTCCAAATTGACTACTTGTAGGCGTTCAGCCTTAGAATCGAAGTCAAAGATACCCCCTGAGGGATTCCACGCGTGATAAATAATCCGACAGATTATTAGCGATTTGATTACTACGTTCTGCTTCCATTTCTAATTATTCTTAGTGAGGTAAGGAAATTTTACTATATAACATGGTCCTGAATATTTAATTGCAGACTCTCATACCCATTGAATTGATTAACATTCATAGTAAATAAAAATTCCACTTCGTTTGGCAATGCTTCCGCAAAATTAAAATATATCGCTTTAAATTCAGCACCATCTTTTTCTAAACGTAGTCTCGAATGCTTTTCTTTTAAAACCGTTTGATCTAGTACAGTAAATTTGTCATTAAAAAGAGGAGGAGGGAATCCTGCACCCCATACGATTTTCTCAATTTCTTTGGCGGTGTCCAAATGAGCCCAAACAACATCAATTTCGCCATCTGTTTCAACTATTCTATTGAACTCAGTTATACCTGAAATATCTATAACAGCTTTATTAAATGCAACTTTAAATTCTTCTAGATATTTTGCATGCATTGTTAAACCAGCAGCCATCGCATGCCCTCCAAATTTTGTTAAAAAATTAGGATGTCTTTTTGATACCAAGTCTAATACATCTCTAAGATGTACATCAGGAATCGATCTGCCAGAACCTTGAATTAACTCTTCGCCTGCACTAGCAAATACGATTGAAGGAACCCAGTATTTCTCCTTAAGTCTTGAGGCGACAATCCCTATAACACCAGGATTCCAATCTTTACTATAAGATATAAGGGATTGTCCTGAGAAGGTGGTGTACTCATCTCCATTAAGGGCTTCCTGCTTAATAGTGTTTTCTATGGATTTACGCTTTTTGTTTATTTCATTTAGTTCACTGGCGTAAGCATAGGCTTCCTCGGGGTCATCTGTAAGTAAACATTTAATACCAAGAGACATATCAGCCAGTCTACCTGCGGCGTTAATTCTCGGACCTAAAATAAACCCCAAATCTAAACTTGTAGATTTTGCAAAGTTACACGAAGCGACTTGAAATAGTGCAATTATCCCTGGCTTAGCTTTTCCGTGCTTCATAAGGGATAGTCCCTTATCGACTAAAAGCCTGTTGTTAGAGTCAAGCTTAACAACATCAGCCACGGTACCCAAAGCTACTAAATCGACTAAATTACTTATAGGTGGCTCTTGATTGCTACTTTGCCATCTACCTCTTCGGCGAAATTCGGTTCGTAGGGCAATGAGTAAATAAAACATCACACCTACACCTGCTAAAGCTTTAGATGGAAACCTACATCCTCTTTGATTTGGGTTGATTATGCTTAGTGCATCAGGTAGTACATCTCCTGGCAAATGATGATCAGTAACTAAAACTTGGATACCCAAAGAGTTGGCGTATCTAACGCCATCCACACTTGCAATACCATTATCTACTGTGATTATTAAGTCAGGTTTTGATCTTTGAGCAAGGACTAAATCTATGAGCTCAGGAGATAGACCATACCCAGTTTCCGCCCGATTTGGTACATAAAAATCAGCATCATACCCAAACATGCGTAGTCCACGAATTGCAACTGCACATGCTGTTGCTCCGTCGCAGTCATAATCCGCTACTATCAATATATTTTTTTTCTGCTCAATCGCATCAGCAAGATAAGAAGCAGTCATTTCCATATTAAGCATTAAATTTGGATTTAATAGATGCTTCCAATCCGTAGACATTTGTTCTTTGTCAGTAACCCCTCTAGAAGCCAATATCCTAGCAATAAGAGGATTGAATCCCTGGCTTTCAAGTGTACTCGCAATGGTTGGATTGAATTTACGTATTTTTATTTGATTTGATTCCACACTTTTACCCAATCTTTTTTAAATAATTTAGAAATTCCTCTTGGTTTATTTAAAAGCAAAATCTTATCCGTAGTTGTTAAGTAAATATCGTTAAATGTCTTATTTTTTTGATCGATTAAAGAGTCAATCTCGTGCAATTTTTTGAACCATAATTCCCAATCATTATTTAAACTAGGTTCTCTTAAAATATCTATAATTGATATTTCTTTTTTGGGTGGCAATGCTCCCGCACTCACTTCCTCAATCCAAATACCGTTTATATGGCTTTCATCGCTAGAGTATTGATGCATAGCCATAACAATATGATTATAAATTTTTCTAAACTCTTTACTTTCATCATCTTCAGGCCAAAATGATGATACCGAAGTTTCCTCAATTAAAGAAGTGGTAGCCAAGTTGCCCAATTTTCTTTTAGTTTTAATCAGCAGTTGTTTTGCACTTTTATCTATAACTTCTATATCATGATGATTTAGTTCAGATTCAATGATATCGAAAATTTTAATTGGAACCTTAGAATTAGTTCTTTTGAAATTTGTGTTATGGTTTCCTACTTCAATTTTCCCTAAATTTATCTCGTAGATAAATCCATTTGATTCATTAAACTCAAAATTGCTTGTCGATTTGAATGTGATTAAATTTTCTATTTCATTTAGGTCATGATGTACAAGAAATTCTTCCGATGTACATCTAAATTTCTCATAGGGAAAATCTATGACTTTAGCATTTCTAATCCTCATCACGTTTTCTAAATTAGGAAGATTTGCTTTTATATAGCTTGCACAATTAGTAATAAGTGGAGGAGGTGGTATAAAGGCCCTTACAATTAAATCCATTTTTTTGGGGCAATCTGTTCTGCTGTTAAAATTCTAATTTTAACTGGATATTGATAGTGTCATTGCCATACGAACTTTGGGTCGGAACTAGATACGCAGGTTTAACCAAATCAAAAGGTCGAGGTGCAAAACGCGACCGTTTTGTTTCATTCGTAGCTGCAAGCTCCATGGCTGGGATTGCTTTGGGGGTTGCTGCTTTAATTATTGTTCTCTCAGTGATGAGTGGCTTTCAAGTTAAAGTTCGTGATCGCATGCTCTCCGTTATACCTCATATTCAAGTCTATTCTACAAATACAAATGCGGTAGAAGGTTTAAAAGGGTGGGAGCAGTTACGCGATCAAATTATTAAATTCAAAGATGTCACTGGGGCCTCTCCATTTGTTTCGGCTGGAGGTATGTTAGTAAGGGATCAGGTTTTACGAGGTGCTCAATTTAGAGGTATTTTACCTTCCGAGGAGGGTAATGTTTCTGAACTACCAGAACAAATAACAGAGGGCTCTTTGGAGCAGTTAAAACCTAAATCATTTGGAATTGTGCTAGGCTCAAGGGCTGCTAATTTATTGGGGGTTGGAGTAGGAGACACGTTACTAGTCATGAGTCCACAAGGTACCATAAATCCTTCAGGGTTTTCGCCTCGTATGCGACAAGTTACAGTTGTTGCTCTATTTGACTCAGGTCATGCTGAATATGATAGTAATTTAGCATTTATGCATGCAGATGATGTTGCAGTTTTATTTAGAAATACCGCTATTTCTGGTGTTAGAGTAAGGGTTAAAGATATGCTTAAAGCTCCTGAGATTGCTGAGCTTATGACTAATACATTGCCCACAGGATATATTGCTCATGATTGGACCTACGATAATAGAACTTGGTTTGCGGCAGTTAAAGTTGAGAAAAGAATGATGTTTATGATTCTTACTTTAATTGTGGCTGTAGCTGCTTTTAATTTGCTTTCCTCTCTAGTTATGTCAGTTAAGGATAAACAGTCTGATATTGCCATATTAAGAACCTTGGGTGCGAGTCCTAGGTCTATTGGATTAATTTTTCTAATTCAGGGTGCTTTAATTGGGATTATCGGAAGCCTTGTAGGGGTTGCATTGGGTTGTTTGATTGCATATAACATAGAAACTATTATTCCATTTATAGAAAACCTTTTAGGGATTGAGTTTATCAATCCAGAGGTTTATTTCATTTCACAACTTCCCTCACAAGTTAATTTAAATGAAGTTTTCTTTATAGCTACTACTTCTATAATTCTATCTTTGCTTGCTACTATTTATCCAAGCTGGAGGGCATCTAAACTACAACCTGCGGAGGTTTTAAGGCATGAATAATTTGGCCCTAGAAGCAAAAGCAGTTTTCAAGTCCTACTCAGATGGAGATGCAAATTTAGAAATCCTAAAAAATATTAACCTTCAGATTCCCAAAGGTGAAATGCTTGCTATAGTAGGTGCATCTGGTTCTGGAAAATCTACACTACTTCATATTATTGGTCTTTTAGATAAACCCTCAAGCGGACAAGTTGTTATTGATGGCCTTGATACAAAACATTTAACTGAGGCTCAAAAAAGTAAAGTACGCAATGAAAAATTAGGATTTGTTTATCAGTTTCACCATTTGCTCCCTGAGTTTACTGCATTAGATAATGTAGCTATGCCACTTATTCTTCGTCGCATAAATTTTGAAAAAGCAAGAAGTGAGGCAGAAATTATTCTTAAAAAGGTTGGACTTAAATCCAGAGAAATGCACCGACCAGGACAACTATCTGGAGGTGAACGTCAAAGAGTCGCATTGGCACGAGCTTTAGTTACAAAGCCAGTCTTGGTGTTAGCTGACGAACCAACAGGAAACCTAGATACAGATACGGCGGCCTCTATGTTTGACCTTCTTAAAGAAATGAACAATGAGTTAAAGACTGCTTTTGCCATAGTTACTCACGATCAAAAGCTTGCATCTATGGCAGACAGACAACTTAGAATGGAAAACGGTACTTTAAATCCTACTCAGATTTAGTAAGCATGTTAGTAACAAATTTTTTGAAAGGAGGCAAGTTGTTACTAATTCTGAGTATTGCAGATCTAAGGACTTTAACTGGTTCGCTATCGTTTGTAAATATACCAACCACTGCATTTGTACCGTGATATAAAAAGCGAGTTTTAAGCATGTGTTTCTGCTCATATGCACTAAGTACAGCTTGAGATGCAAAGTCTTGACCTCGTCTTTCAGCCTTAATAATCTCGGAACCCAGTATAACGGCTGATGCCAAGCCTAAGTTATATCCGTGTGCAGTGACTGGATGCATACCTACGGCAGCATCTCCTATAACAGCACAGGAAGGTCCTATAAAGCGTTTTGCATGCACACCAACTAGTGGATACGAAACCATTTCGCTATCTACTGTAATTTCACCTAATTTACCATCTAAAAGCTTATATACATCTGCCTCACGTTCCGAAGAAGACATATCTAAAATTTCGTGTGCTCTGTTTGAATCTATAGTAAAAACGCAACTACTTAAATGTTCATCTAGTGGCAATATAGCTAAAGTCCTACCATAGTGAAAACACTCCATAGCTGTATGATTGTTAGAAATTGTATGCTTAATTCTAAAAGTTACAACGGTACGACCATAATCGTTTGAATCCGCACCAATTCCCATTTTGCGACGTGTACTTGAGAATCTGCTATCGGCTGCTACTAAAAGGCGAGAAGTGAGTTTTGTCCCATCTTCGAGTGTAACTACAGCTCCTTCGTAGTTAACCTTTACGTCTGCAACGCCTACTCCAAAACGCATCTCAACATTATCCTGCTCAAGAACGGCTTCGTATGAGGCTTTGCGTATGTGATTATTAGAAATAAAAAATCCTAACCCCTCACCAGTGTCGAGAGATTTTTTATCTTCAAAGTGTAATGTGTAGTCTGAAGTACCGTTAAAAACTTTAGCATCATACAAAGGATAAATATGTTCTGGCTTAACTCTACCCCAAATACCTAGTTTTTTCATTGAACTTCGGGATGCATGTGTCAATGCAATTTCACGTGCATCAAACTTTGGATTAGCGATAGATTCCTGGGAGTTTTTTTCAATTAGTAAAATCTTCAGGTTGCTAGCACTTAGAGTTCTACAAAATGCTAGACCTGCAGGTCCAGCTCCCACGACAATAATATCTGCATCCATCGCCATAACATTCCCCGTGTGATGAATAATGTTAAATTAAGAATTTTCATCTCATTGTAACAAAAGAGCTCTCATGTTTATAGACACGCATTGCCACCTTGACGCTTTGGATTTTAAGCAAGATTTACAAAATGTGATTTCTAGGGCACAAGATAATGGGGTTTTAAAAATAATTATCCCTGCCATAAACACTAGTAATTACGCCATTGTTGAGGAAATTGCTAGTGGCTTTGAGGGTGGATATTTTTGTCTAGGTATGCATCCTATGTACCTAGAGGGTGCTAGTATTAATGACCTGCAGTTTCTTGAGAAAATTTTGCGAGAAAATAAAAACCCTAAATTAATAGGAATAGGTGAAATTGGACTAGATTATTTTGTTGATTCACTCCAAGCTCCAGAGCAAATTGAAAAGCAAGAATTTTACTTTGTTGAACAGTTAAAACTTGCAAAAAAATTTAAACTTCCTGTAGTTTTACATGTTCGTAAGTCGGTAGATAGGGTGTATAAATTTCTTAATCAGATTGGGGGCCTTAAAGGGATAGCACACGCATTCAATGGAAGTGAACAGCAAGCAAAAAAGTTTATAGACTTGGGATTTTGTCTTGGCTTTGGGGGCAATATTACATATGAACGTGCCCTTCAGATTAGACGATTGGCTAAATTGGTACCTATTGAAAATATTGTTTTAGAAACAGATTCACCAGATATAGCACCTAGTTGGATTTATAAACAAAGAAATGAACCTTATCATTTGAGACAAATAGCTCAAGTACTTGCAGACTTAAGAGAAATTAATTTGGAAGAACTTGCTGAAGTAACTTCCGCTAACGCTGCGAGAATATTTAATTGCCCTCAATTCCAATACTATGCTCATTAGCTTCAATATTAGCATTTGTTATAGTCCAGCAATTAAGGGCATTGCCATCAAGTGAATGGTTTTACGTCGTAACGTTAATGCCATTTCTATGGCCTTATAAAACACCACTAAAAATCATTTATGCTTGTTTTTATTTAAGCTTTGTGTATTCAAGTTATCAAGCATATGACCGACTTCAGTCACAACTGCCATCTGCACTTGAAAGGAAAACAGTAGAGACTAAGTTCTTAGTCACAAGTATTTCTACTGAAACCGAATCTAATATACAGTTTGATGCCACAATTCTTGATGTAGGCGATTTAAAGATACCTAAAAAATTAAGGGTATATTGGAATATAACTAAAGGTTTTAATCTATATAAATTTGGACCGAAAATAAACCCATTGCCAAAGATAGAACCAGGTCAGATATGGTACGCAAATCTAAAATTACAATCGCCCTCAGGGCTAATGAATCCTGGAGGTTTCGATACACAGACCTATATGTTTCGTAAGGGCTATCGAGTAACTGGATCTATAAAAGGGCATCCGCAATTAATAAGTAGTAAAAACTTTAATTACACTACGCGGATAGAATTTATAAGGCACAAAGTTAGAGAGAGGCTTCTGTCATATGTAAATGATAAAAAATACGGAGGCATAATAATCGCTTTGGTAATGGGCGACCAGTCTGCTATACCTCAGAGTTATTGGCAACTATTTAATCGCACGGGAATTACGCATTTAGTTTCTATAAGCGGTTCTCACATCACCATGCTCTCAACTTTAGCGACTTTAGCTGTTTTATCGCTCGGCTCAAGAGTTCGACGAAAGGGTAAATTGTTAAATGATAAATTTAGCATTCAAAATTTAGGTTTGTTTGTAGGACTTGTAGTTGCCTTTGCTTACTGTCAGATGGCTGGATGGGGTGTGCCAGCCCAAAGAACATTTTTGATGTTGTTGGTAGTATTTCTATTCAAAATTTTCAATTTAAAAGCTACGTTTATTCAAAATTATTTACTTGTGGCTGTTGTGATTTTGATTTTTGATCCCTGGGCCATACATAGCGTTGGATTTTATCTGTCCTTTGCTGCTGTAGCCGTTCTTCAATACATTTTAAATTTTTATAAAGAGCTTCAATATGGTGATATGAGTAAGTGGAAAAAACTTAAATCGGCCATTTTTGAATGGACTAAATTACAACTGGGTATTACTTTTGCCATAACACCTTTTTTAATAATTTTTTTCAATCAAATTTCAATTGTCTCTCCCTTTGTCAATGCATACGCAATATTTCTTATAGGATCGATTATCACACCTGCATGCCTTCTGTTGGCAATGTTTACCTTTATCAACCCCTACCACGGGTTAAATCAACATTTTGCAGACTCCATTCATTGGTTGCTATATAAAGTTATGAAATTGACTGAATATATAAACGAATTCAGTTGGGCTAGCATTGATATTGCACACAGTCCCTTTATATGGTTGTCAGTTTTAGGAGTTGTTCTTTTTCTTGTAATCAAAAACAAAATTTTTAAGTTAATTGGTTTGGTTATGATTTTGCCTTCTGTGTTTGGCAGTGCATCATTGCCACAAAAAGGGGATTGGAAATTAATTGCATTTGATGTTGGACAAGGTGGAGGGGTTTTAATTTTTACAAAAAACAAAACTCTTTTGTTTGATACGGGCGTTAGAGTTTCTCCGAATAAAGAGGGCTTTAGCAGTGTTTTTTCTTCTAGTTTTAGATATTTAGGAGTTCACAAATTAGATTATTTAGTTGTGTCTCACGGAGATATAGACCATACAGGAGGTATGGCAGAACTAATACATAATGTAAAAGTCGGTCGGATGTTTGCCTCATTTAAAGTGGATAAATATATTGATTATGAGGAGCGTGAAACGGGAAAATTTTATAAGAGTAAAAATGAAAACCTACAATACGACGTTTGTCGAACTGGTGTTAGTTTTACAGCAGATGGAGTTAAATTCACTTTTTTATATCCTAAGAATAGGGAGCATTGGCCTATTAAGTCTAAAAATGAAGACAGTTGTGTATTGCTTGTGGAAGGGAGGAATCATTCAGCTCTTTTGACAGGTGATATTTTGGAAAAGCAGGAATTAGGGATATTGCCACAATTGAAGAATAAAAAAATTGATTTAATTATGGCTGCACATCATGGATCAAAATCTTCTTCTAACCAACAATTTGTGAACTTAACAAGACCTAAGATTGTTATTGCTCAGGCAGGATATATGAATATGTACGGTCATCCTCACAAAATTGTTAAAGATAGATGGACCGAGCGAGGTAGCGAATTTTTAGTAACCTTTAATCAAGGGGCTATTGAGGTTACGTCTGATACATATGGATTAAAATGGAAGTCGTATAAAAACAAAATAAAAAAATATTGGCATAGATTGAATAAATAAAAATACAAGGAGAATATATGCTAAATGTAGATCTACACTGTCATTCGACTGCATCTGACGGATCTTATTCTCCAGATGAATTAGCCGTAATTGCTAAATCGAAGAATGTAGATATATGGAGCCTAACTGATCATGATGTACTTTCAGGTCAAGAGAGAGCCTCAAAAAAAGCACAGGAATTAGGTATTAAATATGTTTCTGGTGTTGAGATTTCCGCTACATGGGCTGGGAAAACAGTTCATATAGTTGGACTAAATTTTGATATTCATAATATAGAGATATATCAAGGGCTTGAAAGCATAAGACGAGGTCGAGTAATACGTGCACAAGAGATGGCTTCTAAATTTGATGCACTTGGTATAAGTGGAACTTTTGAGGGTGCTATGAGATATTCTGATAAAGAGGAAAATTTATCTAGAACTCATTTTGCAAGATATTTAGTTGATGCTGGTGTGTGCTCACAGTTGCAAGAAGTTTTTGACCGTTACTTAACTCCAGGTAAGCCTGCATATGTAGCTGGAAATTGGGCTACTCTTGAAGATGCTGTTTCATGGATTGTTTCTGCCGGAGGTGTGCCTGTTATAGCCCATCCTGGGAGATATAAGTACTCAACTGATGAGTTTGTGAAATTTTTTAATCAATTTAAAGATTTTGGCGGGATGGCAATAGAGGTTGTGACGGGATCGCATTTTCCATCGCAATATGTAGAATACGAATTCATTGCCAAAAAATATGGGTTTTGGGCTTCTTGTGGATCTGATTTTCATGGGTTGGAAAAAGACAATATGCAACTAGGTGAAGTGCCTGCATTGCCAAAGGGCTTGGATCCTGTATGGGAGCATTTTAATGAGTAGAGCATTTGTTAAGGAAGATGCAAAAAAAGAAGAAGAATTAAATTTAGAGCCTGAGATTCCAAAGGGCATAAAAAACTATATGACTGTGACTGGATATAACAGTTTAAGAAAGGAATTATCGGATTTAGTCACTGTTGAAAGACCTGAAGTTGTCCAGGTTGTCTCATGGGCGGCTTCAAATGGGGATCGTTCTGAAAATGGTGATTATATATACGGGAAAAAAAGACTGCGAGAAATTGATAGACGCATCCGCTTTTTAACAAAACGTTTAGAAATAGCTGAAGTTATCGACCCATCCCAACAACCCAACAAGGACCGAGTGTATTTTGGAGCTACAGTAACTTACTTAAATCCAAATAATGATGAAGTTACTGTAACCATAGTTGGTATAGATGAGGCGGATCCATTAAATGGCAAAATAAGCTGGATTTCCCCAGTAGCCAAAGCCCTTATTAAGTCAGAAGAGGGGCAAATTGTCACTCTTAAAACACCAAACGGCAAGCAGGAAATCGAAGTTCTTGAAATAGTCTATCCAGACTAAAGTTGGGCAGAGTGTTCTAGTAGAAAACTTGATTCACCTTTAATTCCAAGATGTTGCTTAAGAGCTGGTAAATTTATTTCTAAGGAATTTAGAAGTGTGTATGGAGGGTTGATTACGAATACACCACTTCCATATAGTCCATATCCATCTTTTGGTGGTTTAGAGATTGTGAGTTGTGCATTAATCCATTTGGTTTCTGGCAAATTTTTTAAATGCCTTAACATATCATGAACCTCAGCTCTTTGAACTAATGGATACCAAATAAGATAGCAACCTGTTTTAAATCTTTTTAAGGATTCTTTTATGCTCCGTATAACCGATTTATAGTCGGTTTTGTCTTCATAAGACGGGTCTATCAGGACTATTGCTCTTTTTGTTGATGGTGGCAATAATCCTATAAGCCCCTGAAATCCATTTAAAAAATTAATCTGAATTTGCCTTTTAAGTTGGAGTTCATCAAAACTTAAATTATTTTTTAGAATATCTATCTCTGTAGGGTGCAATTCAAACAACTTTAGTTTATCGGTGTCTCTTATAAATTCTAAAGCAATCCATGGAGAACCTGGATAGGCGGTAAGTGATTCTGGACCTTTATTTGGTTCTACTTCATTAAAGTCTTTTATGTACTGGACATACTCTTTAAGTTCATACGGTAGATTTGCATTCCATAAAGCTTTAATACCAGTAACATACTCAGCCTTTGTGTTTGCCCATTCACTTGTTAAGTCATAAATGCCTGCACCAGCATGAGTATCTATAACCCAGTAGGGTGAATCTTTTTTATTAAAGTAATTGATAATATGAATAAGAGTGAAATGCTTAAGAACATCTGCATGGTTGCCTGCATGAAAAGCATGTCTGTAACTAAACATTGAAGTGCTCTATTGGACGGAAACCTCTATTATAAATCTGTTAAAATTTTCCTCTTATTTAAAACAATCTTATATGAGCATATATGTTAGAGTTTTTTCGCAAACATTCTAAATGGGTCCTATTCATAATAATAATTCTTATAGTTCCATCGTTTGTTTTCTTTGGAACGTCTAAATATTCAGGTATGAGTATTAGCGAAAAACCCCTAGTTAAGGTTAATAAAGAAAAAATTACTGAGAGACAGTTTAATAAATCTTGGACTGAGAGGCTAAATTCTTTACGTGACCAATTGGGTAATAATTTCAAAGTATCTGAAATTGATACGCCTGCAAATCGTAATCTTTGGTTAAATAAAATCGTAGATGACATTTTAATTACTCAAACTGCCAATAAAAATAAATTTTTCGGTTCTGATTCTATGGTCAGAAGTGCAATTGCTTTGGATCCTAAATTTGCGGTTGATGGAAAATTCTCAATGGAGAATTACAATGCATTTCTTACTAGTGCTAATATAACTTCTCAAGAGTATGAAAATTATCTAAGAGCAAACACTGGTATTAATTTGGTGGTTGAACCATTAATTAATAGCACCCTAGTGCCTCTTACAACTTTGGAGGAATTAAAAAAACACGTTACTAAAACTAGAGAAGTTCAAACAAAGATTTTTGCTAATGAAGATTTTATAAACGCAGTTTCTGTTGATGAGAAAGAGTTAGAGGATTGGTATAAGAAAAATTCAGAAGAAAAATATCGTGTCCCTGAGTATGTAAATGTTGAATATTTCTTACTAAATCAGAAAGCTGCTGTTGATCTTGTACCTCAGCCAAATGAAGATGCACTCAAAAGTTACTATGAAAATAATAAAAATAGATTCTCCACAGAAGAGAGAAGATTTGTAAGGCATATTCAGCTTGATTCAGAAGAGAGGGCTAAAGCCATCTATGAGGAACTAAAGACAACTCCAAACAAATTTGAGGAGTTTGTTTTATCCGACTCTCTTGATGCAGGTACAAAAAATAATAAAGGTGAATTAGGTTTTCTTAAAAAATCGGATATTCCTGGTATCGAAAATACTGTTTTTGCATTGGATAAGCCTGGCATAACAGGTCCTGTTAAATTAGGAAATTCATTTCATATATTCGATGTAGTTCAAATCGAAAAAGCGAAAGTTAAATCCTTCGAGGAACTTAAAGATACATTAGTTAATGAAGTAAAACTTCAAATAGCTTCTGATAAGTTTGCAGAACTTTCTACAAATCTTACTAATTTAGTGCATGACAGAAGTGATGATCTAAAAACTATCGCTGAAGACTTGCAGTTACAAGTTAGTCAAGTATTTGGTCTTTCTAAAAGCGGTTTAATTTCAGATGTTCCAAATCAAATGGTCCTTAGCGATGAATTAAAGAAAATTTTTAACTCTCCAAGAGTTATAGATACAGCTTATAGTTCTGAAGTTTATAACCAAGGACAAAACTCTGGTGTCATTGAAATTTCACCTTCAGAATTTTTAGTATTCAAAATTTTAGATAAGGTTGAATCAAAAGTACCAGAGTTAAAAGCGGTTAAAGCTAAAGTTACACGAGATTATCAGCTTGAAAAAGGGGCAGAACTAGCTAAAAAAGCAGGTGATGAGTTTATAAATATTTATAAAAATAATCCCTCAGAAGCACCTAAAGCATCAGATGGAAGTTCATTGCTAAGAGATCCTATTGAAACAAGTATATTTGCTAGCAATCTTCCAGAAAATTTGATGAGAGATGTTATGGCTATTCCTAACGATAAACTACCTACCTATGTAGCTGGAGAAGTACCAGATGGATATGCTGTAGTGAGGGTTATTAAGGATGCAATACCAGATGAACGTATGGTCAGGGTGTTTGAGCAACAATTTCCAATAATTGTTAAAAATGGTGTTTCCGCTCAAGTTGGTGATTCATATAAAGCTTCACTTAGAAAAACTAACAAAGTAATTTTTACTGATGTTGCACAAAAGACTATAGAAGCACCAACTAAATAAAAAAGTCTAGACTTTTTAATAACTTACTTATAAAATATACGTTTTTTAAAATAAAAAATATTAAGGATTAAGGGTTTTTGAAAGGTGCTACCATTAGTGCCTCCCGTATCTATGAAGGTAAAATTATGCCAAAAATGAAAACTAAAAAAAGCGCATCCAAGCGCTTTATTGTTCGCGGTAGCGGCTCAATTAAGCGTGGTCAGGCTTTTAAGCGCCACATCCTTACTAAAAAAACTACTAAAAATAAACGTCATCTTCGTGGAGCAACTCAGGTTCATGAGTCTGATGTTGCATCAGTTCGCGCTATGATGCCTTTCGCTTAATAGGAGATATATATGCCACGCGTAAAACGCGGTGTTACCGCACGTGCTCGTCACAAAAAAATAATTAAATTAGCAAAAGGTTTTCGTGGTCGTCGCGGAAACGTGTTCCGTGTAGCTAAGCAAGCTGTTATGCGTGCAGGTCAGTACGCATATCGTGACCGTAGAAACAAAAAGCGCTCATTCCGCTCTTTATGGATTGCCCGTATTAACGCAGCAGTTCGTGAGCAGGGCATGACATACAGTGCCTTCATAGCAGGTCTTAAAAAAGCAGCTATTTCCTTAGACAGAAAAGTTTTAGCTGATATGGCAGTAAACGATAAACCAGGCTTTGCTGTAATTGTGAAGCAAGCAAAAGTAGCCCTAGGTGCTTAACCTAAGCTTTCCCTTTGCTTTTCTTACACGGGGCTCTTTTTTGGGCTCCGTTTGTTTTTAAAACTACTTGATTTCCCTCATGCCTATAGATTTAGATGAATTAGTTAGAAAGGCTTCAATTGATTTTAAAGAAGCTAAAACGCCTGCATCACTAGAAGATAAAAAAGCTATATATCTCGGTAAAAATGGGTCAATCACTCTTCTTATGAAGAGTTTAGCTTCATTGCCACCAGAACAGAAAAAGACAGAGGGTGCTCGATTTTCAAAAGCTAAAAATGAAATAGAGACACTTCTAAGGGCTAGAAGAGATGAATTTTCTGAGATGGCATTGCAGGAAAAACTTTCAGCTGAAAAAATAGACATTACATTGCCAGGCAGGGGTAGGGGCTTAGGTGGAATTCATCCAGTTATAAAAACTTGGAAGAGGGTGGAAGACATATTTAAATCCATAGGATTTGATATTGCAGATGGTCCAGAGATTGAGGATGATTGGACTAATTTCACTTCACTTAATAATCCAGAGAACCATCCTGCTCGCTCCATGCAGGACACTTTTTATATTGATAAAAAGGATGCAAAAGGGCTTCCATATCTTCTTAGAACTCATACTAGTCCAATGCAAGTACGTTATGCACGTGCTCATAAACCTCCAATTAAAGTTATTGCTCCTGGTAGGACGTATAGAGTTGATTCGGATGCTACTCATTCCCCGATGTTTCATCAAGTAGAGGGTCTTTGGATTGCACAAGATATATCATTTGCACATCTTAAGGGTGTGTACACAAATTTTCTGCAAGAATTTTTTGAGACTAAGGATCTTACTGTTAGATTTAGACCATCCTTTTTTCCATTTACGGAACCGTCAGCAGAAGTTGATATGATGTTCACTTCGGGACCTAATAAGGGCAGGTGGTTAGAGATTAGTGGGTCAGGTCAGGTGCATCCTACAGTAATTAAAAATTTTGGTTTAGATCCAGAAAAATATATAGGGTTTGCCTTTGGATCTGGACTTGAAAGATTAACCATGCTTAGATATGGTGTTGATGACCTTAGATTGTTCTATGAGGGCGACTTAAGGTTTCTTAAACAATTTCACTCTTAGGATACAGATATGCTAGTTTTAGATTCATGGCTGCGAGAATTTGTAAATCCCCCAGTCTCAACTGAGGAATTGGCAGAATCCTTGACTATGGCTGGGCTTGAAGTTGAAAGCATTCAGAAAGTAGCTCCTGAATTTAGTGGAGTTGTTATAGCTGAAATTGTAAGTATTGTCCAGCATCCAAATGCCGATAAGCTAAGAATATGTCAGGTGGACTACGGAAAAGGTGAAACCATACAAATTGTTTGTGGTGCTCCTAATGCTAAAGAGGGTATAAAGGTGCCTTTGGCTACTATTGGTGCTGTATTGCCTGGTGATTTCAAAATTTCTAAAAGCAAACTTAGAGGTGAAGAGTCATTTGGTATGCTTTGCTCCGCTAAAGAGTTGGGTATAAGTGCTGATGCTAGCGGATTATTGGTATTGGACGAGAATCTAAGGACTGGTACTGATATTCGTGAAGCCCTGAATTTGGATGATGTAGTTTACGAAATTAAACTCACGCCTAATAGGGCTGATTGTCTTTCTGTATATGGAGTAGCTAGAGAGGTTTCAGCACTTTTTAAATTACCTTTAGAGCAAAATTCTACTTCAGAGAGTATTGCCACAAATACAAATATCAAAGTACCTAAAGTTAATATTAAATCTTCAGATTTATGCGGTAGATTTACTGCAAGAGTAATTACAGGGGTTGATGCAAAGTGTAGTACTCCTAAATGGATGGTTGATAGACTTGAAAGGTCTGGTCAGAGAAGCGTATCAGTTCTGGTTGACATTTCAAATTACGTCATGCTAGAACTTGGTAGGCCTACGCATATATTTGATTTGGATAAGATTCATGGAGATTTGACCGTATCTTGGGGTGCAGAGGGGCAGAAACTTAAACTGTTAAATGAAACTGATGTTGAATTGAGTTCTGATCTTGGTGTTATTTATTCGGATGCGGGTCCAGAGTGTCTTGCTGGTATTATGGGTGGGCATCAAACTGCTGTTGATCTTAATACAAAAAATATTTTTATTGAGGCAGCGTTTTGGTATCCCGATGCTATTGCAGGAAGGGCTAGAAAATTAAAAATTCCTTCTGAAGCAAGTCATAGATTTGAAAGGGGCGTAGACTATCAATCAAATATTGAGCATATTAACTACATAACAAAATTAATAATCGATATTTGTGGTGGCGAAGCTAGTGAAATTGATGATCAAAAAGTAAATCTACCAGCCCAAAAAACTGTTGATATGAGATTGAGTCGTTGTCAGAAAGTGTTGGGAGTACCTGTAACTTCCACTCAAGTTGAAGAAGTATTCAAAGGCTTAGGATTTGAATTTGATATTTCAGATTCTGAAGCTGACACTACATTTAAAGTGGTTTCTCCGTCATACAGATTTGATATTGAAATTGAAGAAGATTTAATCGAGGAAGTGGCTCGTATCTATGGGTACGACAATATTCCTGCCCTGTCACCTAAATCTGAAGCTGTGATGCACTTTTTAAGTGAATCAAAATTTGACTCTCATCAAATCAGAGAACTTATGGTGACTGAGGGCTTTCAAGAGGTAGTTAACTATAGCTTTGTAGATGCTAAATGGGAGGAGGATTTTTTAAAGAATCCTAATCCTGTAAAACTATTAAATCCTATTGCCTCAAATCTATCTGTTATGAGATCTAGTCTTATCTTAAGTCTAGTGAATAATATTGTCTACAACTCTAAAAGAAAGCAATCTTCCATAAAGTTATTTGAGATAGCCCGCGTTTTTGCCCATGATGAGGTTGTTCAAGATTCAGAGTTTGAAGTTAAGGGTATTTCCCAGTGTTTGAAACTTGCAGGAGCAGTTTGGGGCTTAGCCTTACCAACTCAATGGGGTATAAAAACCAGACCAGTAGATTTTTTCGATCTTAAAAAAGTAGTGGAAAATATTGTGTCAGACTATGAGGAGTTGAAGTTTAAGTCCTATTCTTCTGACTATGCTCATGTTGCATTGCATCCTGGTAGAAGTGCCTCCATTTTTTATAAAGGTTTGGAAGTGGGCTTTATAGGTGAGTTACATCCTAAATTAACTCAAATATTTTCATTAAACAGTTCACCAATTGTTTTTGAAATTGATTTAGAAGCTGTTAAAGAAAGATCCTTACCAAAAACAAAATCCCTATCAAAACAACAAATCTCTGAGAGGGACTTAGCTATATGGATAGCAAGTAATTTAGAATACGCACAAGTGGCAGATCACCTAAGTGCATTAGTTAATTTAGATGATGAACTCTCAGTAATAAGGAATTTTTATTTATTTGATGTTTGGACTGATGAGCAAAATCCAGAAGAAAAAAGCATTGCCATCAAATTTATTTTTCAAGGAAATGAAAGCAGTTTAGAAGATGCTCAAGTAGAATCAGCTATGGATAAGATATTGAGCAATTTAACTTCTAAATTTAATGCACGTTTGCGCTGATTGAGGAAAAAATGAATAACACAAACTTTGATTTACAAGAAGCGGATTCTGCGGACTTTGAGGAATTAGCGGATTCTGCAGGATTAGATGATTCAAAAACTAAAACACTTACAAAAGCTGAACTTGCGGAGATGCTTTTTGAATCTGTAGGTTTAAATAAGCGCGAGGCTAAAGAAATTGTTGACCAGTTTTTTAACCAAATTAGAGATGCCTTAGCTAATGGCGAACATGTTAAGCTATCAGGATTTGGTAATTTTCAAGTAAGAGACAAAGCTGCTAGACCTGGCAGAAATCCTAAGACTGGGGAAGTTATACCTATCGAAGCACGTCGAGTAGTTACATTTCATGCTAGTCAAAAACTTAAAAATGCTGTAGGCGAAACCTAATTCGAATTAGTGTAAAATTGCTTTTAATAGACTTTAAATGGCGGTTTTTTTGCGCCTACACTTTTAACTGATGATACAAACAGAAATATTACCTACAGACTCATTGCCAGCCATACCAGCAAAGCGATATTTCGGTATAGGCGAAGTCTCTGAACTTTGTAATGTTAAACCACATGTTATAAGGTATTGGGAGAAGGAATTCACTCAGCTTAATCCAGTTAAGCGTAGGGGTAATCGTAGGTATTATCAGCATCACGAGGTATTGTTGATTCGTAGAATTCGTGAGCTTTTATATGATCAGGGATTTACGATAAGTGGAGCACGCAATCGTTTGGCAGAGGGTAGAGATAATTCACTTATGCCAGGATCAGATGCCGCAGTTAGATTTAGTGCTAAAGAAATTGCATCTTTAAAGTCCTCACTAAATCAGATTCTAAAAGATATTGATAAACTCCTTAAATAAGGTGCTCTTATGGAAAATCTAAAAAAACTAGTTAAACCTATAGCGGTGTTTGATGCTGGTATTGGTAGTTATGCATGGGCTAGGGCCATAAGAGAAAAATTTCCTAAACAGGATATTATTTATTTTGCGGATAGGGCTAATTTTCCCTATGCATGGAAAACTAAAGATGAGCTTAAAGCTTGTATTAAGGGGGCTATAGAGCGCTTAGCTGATATGGGTGCTTGTTTGGTTGTTGTGACTTCTAATGCTCCCTCTATTACAGTTGTCAGTGAAATTAAGGAAGAGTGCTCTGTACCAGTAGTGGGTTCAATACCTCCTATTGCCTCTGGTGTGGCTACGTCCAAAACTGGAGAGATTATCAATCTAGGCGTTAAGATTTTGTCATCTTTACCTGAATTTCGTTTTTTTGTCGAATCTATATCGGATGATGCGAAAGTTCATTTGGTTAATGCTGAAGATCTAGTAACTACAGTTGAAAGTGGTCAATTTATCACTGAACATGAAAAAACTGTAGAGCAAGTCAAAAAGTTTATGGATGATGTGCGTCAAAAATATCCAAATGCGGATGTGTGTACACTTTCATCTACACATCTAACTTGGATTGTGGATATATTCCAAAAGGCAGCACCTGATATGCAATTCATAAATCCAGTTGACCGCACACTTAAAAAAATCGAGCCCTATACATCGGAAGGCTCGGGTACTACATTAAGTTATGCGACTTCAAGCGAAGAGTATCCACTGATTGGTCTTCAGCTTATGTTTGACAAATTAGGTATACCTATTAAGTTAGTAGAAGTTCCTGCTATCTGATTCTGCTATCTAATCTTACTGTCTGAACTAACTATCTGATTCTGCTATCTGAAATCATCAGGTATATACAAAATACTTTTGTTTGCTTGAGTTAGCTCAGTAATACCGCAAAATCCCATAGTCACGCTTAACTCTTTTTGCATAATATCTAGGGATTTCAAAACGCCGTCATATCCATAGGCTCCTAGGCCATAAATATATGGTCGACCTACCATAACGCCATCAGCTCCCATGGCGTAAGCACGCAATATGTCCTGTCCTGAACGTATCCCACCATCAAGCCAAACCTCACAATTGCTAGAAATTTTATCTACAGCCTCTAATATGGGTAGCAATGCTTTAATACTAGATAGTGCACCATCCAATTGACGTCCACCATGATTTGATACAACAAAAGCATCAGCTCCAGAGTTACATGCTTCGATTGCATCATCTGGGTCCATAATTCCTTTAAGAATAATTTTTTTGCCCCATTGGCTAGCAATCCAATCTAAGTCTTTCCAGTTTAATGAAGCATCAAACTGCCTTGCGGTCCATTCGGATAGTGCAGTGACATTTTCCATACCCTTAACATGACCTACAAGATTGCCGTAGAATCTTCTTTTTGTATGAAGCATCCCCCAACACCAATCTGGCTTTAAAGCTAGGTTTAAAAGATTAGTAATTGTAGGTTTAGGTGGGACGGTCATACCGTTTTTAACTTCGTTATGCCTTTGACCAAGAACTTGTAGATCAAGTGTTACAACTAAAGCGGAGCAGGCTTCCTTAGCTCTTTGAATCAAATCAGCCATAAACCCTCGATCTTTCATCATGTACAACTGAAACCAAAAGGGTTTTTTAGTGTTCTGGGCTACATCCTCTATAGAAGCACAACTTACAGTCGATAAAGTAAAAGGAACTCCAAATTTTTCAGCAGCTTGTGCAGATAAAATTTCACCATCGGCCCTCTGCATGCCACAAATTCCAACAGGAGCTAGTGCAAGTGGCATCGCATACTCATCACCTAATAAAGTCGCCCTAGTGGAACGATTTTCAATATCTACAGCTACTTTTTGTCTAAATTTAATTTTGTTTAAATCGCTTTCATTTGCTCTATAGGTTGATTCAGTATAGGAGCCATGATCAGCATACTGAAAGAACATTTTAGGGACTTTAATTTTAGCTACTTTTCTTAAGTCAGAAATACTTGTTATTTTTTTTAAATAGTCCATTTCTTGAAGGTTTAATAATACTAGGTTATAAGGATATTATTGAATATACAATTTATGTTGTTGTAAAGTTTTAATTTAACTTTTAATTTTTATACTGAGAGAACTTAATGTCAAGATATTTCGAAGATAATTCCCTCTCTATTGGGAATACACCGCTTATTAAGCTAAATCGTATTCTTAAAGGTGCTCATGCTGAAGTTTTAGTAAAAATAGAAGGTCGTAATCCAGGATATTCTGTAAAAGATCGTATTGCATACGCAATGATAGATGCAGCGATAAAAGATGGATCATTAAAAAATGAATCTTCATATAAGGAAATTGTTGAACCTACTAGCGGTAATACTGGTATAGGGTTGGCATTTGTAGCAGCATCAAAAGGTATAAAAATTACATTAGTTATGCCTGATACTATGAGTATTGAACGCAGAAAACTTTTAGTTGCATACGGAGCTAATATTATTTTGACAGAAGGCTCAAAGGGTATGAGCGGAGCCATTGCCAAAGCAAAAGAAATTTATGAATCTGACCCAAGTCGATACATTATTCTTCAGCAATTTGAAAATCCTGCTAATCCTGCGATTCACGAAAAAACAACTGGACCTGAAATTTGGAATGCTACTGCTGGTGAAGTTGATATATTTGTAGCAGGTGTAGGTACAGGTGGCACAATAACGGGAGTTAGCCGTTATTTCAAAAAGCAAAAAGGCAAAGCCCTGGTTTCCATAGCGGTTGAACCTAGTGCAAGTCCAGTAATTACACAAACTCTAACTGGTCAGGAAGTTAAAGCTGGACCTCATAAAATTCAAGGTATTGGTCCAGGATTTGTACCTAAAAACTTAGACCTAGGCTTGATTGATAGCGTAGCACAAGTTACTAACGAAGAAGCGATTGAATATGCCCGTAGATTGGCTAAAGAAGAGGGTATATTAACTGGTATTTCTGGGGGTGCCGCTGCAGCAGCCGCTATCGCATTAGCCTTTGATAAATCAAACGCAGGTAAAACTATAGTGGCCATCCTACCTGATTCAGGAGAGCGCTACTTAAGTACAGTCTTATTTGAGGGTATGTTTGATGAACAAGGGATAGCAATTTCAAATAATTAATACCATCCCTTAAATGTAGCCTATGTGAGTAACATAGGCTTTTTAATTAGCTGGGGTTGAAGTGGCACTGGTTATGGGTGCTACGTTTGAACTATTGTTTACTTGATTTTGTGGCAATGTATTAGAATTTGCACAAGTGAAGGTCATAAAATACCCATCATCTTTTGAGCCACTTCCGACGGGGTTCAGTTTCTTAACATTAACAACTCGAAGTGGCGCACAAATCCTTTTTGCACTGACCATGCATCCCTCCCAATTAGGTTGTGAATTAGGTCCAGCTGAACACTTTAAGCCATAATTCTCTTTATTGCTTAAATCAATACCAGTTCCAACTTGACATGCTGTTAAAAATCCAGCCAAGGCAATAATATAAATTTTTCTCATTAAACACACCTTAATTACATTTTTTAACAGACTTATTATAAGTGACTTATTTGTCCACCCCCCTATAAATCCCCTAGATTTATGTTCACAATAGTAAAAAAGGTTTTTCAATGAATATAGATCAACTAAAAAACAAATTAACCCAAAATCAATACAAAGCTGCGACCAGTAATTCGCAAAATATATTGGTATTAGCAGGTGCTGGCACAGGAAAAACAAGCACCATAATAGGAAGAGTTTCTTATTTGGCAATGCATCTGGGTATACCGCCAGAGCAAATACTTATGCTTGCTTTCGGAAAGGATGCTGCTAAAGAAATGCAGGAGAGGCTTGAAAGTGTAGATGCTCTTAAAAGCGTTGAAGTTAGGACATTTCACAGTTTGGGGTTAAATATAGTCTCTAAAGTAGAAAAGAAAATGCCCAAACTTACTAGTTTAAGTGAAGATCAAAATTTAGAAAAATACATAGAGACTATATGTACTTCTGACAGTAATAAACTTTATGAATACTTCACATTTTATGAAAATGATCTAAGCGTAAGTAATTCAAATATAACAATTTGGCGCTCACTTAGAGATGATTTTTTTGATCATCCCATAGCCCTGATAACCGCAAATATACTCTTTATGCGGGGTATTGATTACATATCGAATTGTTTATATGAAAAGGACATATATCTAATTAAAAAATACCAACCCTACGAAGTTGCCTTCTACTTACCAAAATATAAATGCTATCTAGGAATTTACGACACTGCAGAGCAAATAAATATACACAATGATTTTGGGACTAAATATATAAATTTGAATTCCATATTCGAATCACTAGATGTGTTTGAATATTCAGAACTCTCTCAATACGCAGATAAATTTAATAGATTGTGTTCATCACATCACTGGGGAAAAGAAAAGATTTTTAACATAAATAGCAAGGGTCGAATAAAAGATTTATCAAAACTCCTTTTAGATGTGTTTTTATTTGTGAAATCAAACCCCGATGCAGACTTTACTAGATGGCAATATAAGAAAAAATTTCTAGGTCTTTGGGCAAAAGAAATACTACATAAATATAACGAAGACTTAACTTATGCCCAAGAAATTGATTACGATAGGATGATAGTCAAATCTACTCAATACGTAGCAGAGAAAAAGTTTACTCATAATTGGAAGTGCATTTTAGTAGATGAATTTCAAGATATATCCAAATCACGTTTTGAATTATTGCAAGAACTTGTGAAGCAAGAAACAGATATAGGCTTATTTTGCGTAGGAGATGACTGGCAAACTATATATCAATTTGCAGGTAGTGAACTTAAATATATTAGAAATTTAGATCAATATGTGCAAGACTTAGAGATAATTCCTTTAGATAGAACTTTCAGGTTTCACAATGCACTTGCAAGTATAAGTTCAAAATTTGTTCAAAAAAATCCCAACCAATATAAGAAATCAATTAAAAGTCTTAGAGAGTATGATAGGGTATGTGTAAGTTTATTAGAGTATGAAATTGACTTGTGGTATGTGCTTAACCTTATAAACAAAAATCTAAGCCAAACTAAAACATGTCTGATATTAAGTAGGTTTAATTATCAGTTACCATTGCCAACTAAAATTGATTATCTAAATTCAAGTTTTAATAATCTTGAGATTAAAGCATCGACCATTCATAAATCCAAGGGTAGGGAAGCTGATTTTGTGATTATTCTAAATGTTGAAAGTGGTGAGATGGGCTTGCCTTCAGAAAAGGAAAGTGAAATTGAGCTCTATGCATCAGAAGAAAATTTTCCGCATGCCCAAGAAAGAAGAGTATTTTATGTAGCCCTTACTAGGGCTCGAGAGCATGTATTTATTTACTATTCAAAGGAGAAGCTCTCTTTATTTATAGAAGAACTTCTTTTGGAAGAAAAGTATGTGAAACCTTGGAATGAATCTGAGGTTTCACAATTGCTTACTGACCGTACAGGTGATTAGGCGGGTAGATACCTCGGTCCTAGTAAATATCGTTAGTTTACTGACCGTACAGGTGATTAGGCGGAGGAACATCCTTTGGTACTGCTGGGCGCTCATCTTTCATAGCACATGCAGATAGACACATAAATAATGCTATGAAGCTTAATTTCCTAAACATGAATTATCCTTGATTAATCTTATCTTTAATAATTGCTGATACACGTGACATATCAGCCCTCCCAGCAAGCTTAGGTTTTAATATGCCCATAGCCTTACCCATAGCTGGATTACCGCTAACACCCTCGGCCTTAAGTTGATTTACGACTTCTTCAACTAAGGATTGGATTTCTTCATCTGATGCTTGCTCAGGTAAAAATTCGCTTAAAACCGCTAATTCTGCTTTTTCCGATTCAGCGGATTCAGCACGTCCAGCTTGCTCGAAAGCAGCTATGGATTCACGTCTTTGCTTAATTTGTTTTTCAATAATGGCAACAATCTGGTCATCAGTTAGCTCAATTCTCTCATCGACTTCTTTTTGCTTTATGGCAGCTGAAAGAAACCTTAATGTAGAAAGTCTGTCTGTTTGTTTTGCTAGCATCGCTTCTTTAATACTGCTAGAGATGCGTGATTTTAGGGACATAATTAGACCTAATTTTGAGTAAAATTACATTTTAACAAAAAGAAATTTGGCAATGTTTCCCTCTAAGCAGCTCCTTTCTACTCCTGATGATTTAGAACAACCTTCTCAACTGTTTATTTTAGGTTTTCCAGATTTAGAAAATTTGCGAATGATGGAAGTAGTTTCTAATGCTTATAGAGAAGTATTTCCACAGGCTCAAATGTTTGGCATTGGCATACCAAGCGAAGAAGTAATCACAGAAACTTCAAAAATTGAAGAATTTGTTAGAAACCACAAAGTAAACCTTATCGAAACGATTAGACATATCCAAAAAGATACTAATACAGATGCTCAATTCACGGCACTAGTAGGTAGTGGTCCAATCGGCTCTGTTAATTTATCTTTATTGGGTCTTAGTTCACCCATAGCGGGCAGGGTAATTACTTTTAATTCTTATTTGCCTATTGAATCTGTAGGAAACAACATAAGCTTAGATTACACGGCACATCTTATATATACCGAAACTGAGTGTGAGTTTGGTAGGGAGAGGATTGAAAGCGATTTTAAATTTATAAAGGATTTAGGAGCCGATATAACTTTAGATTTGCTTGGCGGTCATGAAGACCCTATAGATACCTCAATAAACCGCCTAAAAACTTGTATACCACTAAAAATAATCAACCAAATTAATCAATAACTAAAATATAGGCGGAAATTCGTTTTGTACTATATGTCTGACACGTATCGCATCTGAGAATCTTGTAGTTCCGCCCTTAGCGTTCATAAGAACAACAGCCATATCTTTACCTTTAATTTTGGTAATCATAACGATACAACGTCCAGCTTCTTTGATATATCCAGTTTTAGAAATATGAATATCCCACTCATTATTTCTAATAAGTCTATTTGAATTTTTATAATCCTGTACTTTACCGCCATTTGTGGTCACACTGTAACCGTCACTTGTCGATAATTGATGTATGAGAGGTTCTTTATAAACCGCAGCCAGTAAAGTCGCTAAATCCTGTGCAGACGATACATTCATAGGAGATAAACCAGTAGGCTCTACATAACGTGTTCTAGTCATACCTAGACTTCTAGCAGTCGCATTCATTTCTTTTACAAATGCTTCTAAACCACCTGGGTAGTGACGACCAAGTGCATTTGCCGCTCTATTTTCCGATGACATAAGAGCAAGTAATAAAGCTTCTTTGCGTGTTAGTTGAGTTCCGATTGTTAATCGTGAACCTGTCCCTTTAAGATGATCAACATCCTCCTCGGATATAGTTATGATTTCATCCAAAGGTTGACCGCTTTTAATAACTACATAAGCAGTCATAAGTTTAGAAATTGAAGCTATGGGTTGCACTACGTTTATGTTTTTTTGATATTGAATTTGTCTATCATCTAGAGACATCACTAATGCAATCTCTGAATTAATAACATCACCATTATCTGCAAATCCAACGATTTCTACATCTGATAATGAGTTTTTCAATTCTTCATTTGGCAAAGAATTATTTAAATTAGTAGTGGCAATAAGTGCTGGCTTAATTGATGATTTTGATACTAATTTTCTAGGTGTTTTAGGTTTTACTCTTGTACCAGCCACAACTTTAGATTTTTTAGTTTTGGTTTTCGTGGCAATGGATTTTTTTGAATTTTTACTAGATTTAGATTTACTTCTAGCTACTTGAGCTTTAGACGTTGACTTTGATGTTTTGTATATTACAGTTTTTTTAGTTGTCTTTTTTATAGTTTTAGACGTTTTTTGCTTTGTGGCAGCATGAACTTCCTGATTAAAGGAAGATGAAATAAAAAATACCAAAGCAAAACTTAAAATTGCTGATTTTAAAAATCCAATCACTATAGCTCCCGACCCCGATTTGTTTTAATAATTATACATAAAAATTAATGAGTTACGTAAATTATGTATAAAAAACTTTAACTTCGCAAGTCCATTAAATAACTATTTAAAAATTCTATAAATTAATTGAATTTAAAACTTGTAAAATATAGGTTTTTAAGCCCAAAAACGGATTAAAGAAGTGTCAACTCATTACTACATTGAGGGTTCATCAGCCCTATCTCAATTCCAATCAGAAAAGATTATAGAAAAACTAAAAAAACTTAATGTTCCTGTTTCTAATCTATATGCTCAATATGTGCATTTTGTATTTAGTGAACGAGAATTAGATCCAAGTGAACAACATAAACTTAAATCTCTATTAACTTACGGCAAAGAATTCTTAACTGATCAAGCCCAAGAAAATTCTCTTATTTTGCATGTGGTTCCTCGAATTGGGACTATTTCTCCTTGGGCCTCTAAAAGTACAGATATTGCCAAAAATTGTGGTTTATCGAAGGTTAACAGAATAGAGCGTGGGATTAAATTTTATTTTGTTTGCGAGCGTGGGCTACTTGGATTAAAAAAACTAAGTGATACTCAAATCTCAAGTATTGCACAAGTCATCCATGACAGGATGACTGAGCAAGTGTTTGAGGATGGCTTTGATCCGCAGATATTGAATAATGAATTACCTCCCAAAGCTCTCAATTACATAGATATAAGAACAAACGGAGAAAACGCACTGCTAGAAGCTAATGATTCTTTAGGTTTGGCATTAAGTAAAGTTGAGATTGAATATTTGCTTAAATCTTTTAATGAGATTGGTCGCAATCCAACTGATGTGGAACTGATGATGTTTGCACAGGCAAATAGTGAACACTGCAGGCATAAGATTTTTAATGCATCGTGGACCATAGACGGAGAATCAAAAGAAAAGTCGCTTTTCAGTATGATTCGAGACACCCATAAAGCTCATCCCGATGGTATGATAGTTGCTTATTCGGATAATGCCGCTATTTTTAGCGGTCATGAAATCTCTCGCTTTTTCCCAGATTCTGATAGCAATTTTAAGTACAAATCACAAAATCGTTTAACTCACACCCTAATTAAAGTTGAGACACACAATCACCCAACTGCAATAGCTCCATTTCAGGGTGCATCTACAGGTGCTGGTGGTGAAATTCGTGATGAAGGGGCAACTGGAAGGGGTGGTAAACCTAAAGCAGGACTTGTTGGATTTACAGTATCAAATTTACATCTAAATGATTTAGATGAGATATGGGAGAAAGACTCACATGCGATGCCAGATCGCATTGCCAACCCAAAGGAGATTATGACTCAGGGTCCAATAGGAGCGGCAAATTTTAATAATGAATTTGGCCGCCCAAATCTTACGGGGTACTTCAGGGTTTATGAGCAAACAGTTGATGGTGTTAGATGGGGATATCATAAGCCCATCATGATTGCTGGTGGGCTAGGTTCTATTGATGACTCATTAACCCACAAAAAAGTTTTTTCTGATGGAACCTTATTGATACAACTTGGTGGTCCTGGCTTTCGTATTGGTATGGGGGGCGGTGCCGCATCGAGCATGGGTGTTGGCTCTAATTCGGAATCTTTAGATTTTGATTCAGTTCAGCGCGGAAACCCAGAAATTCAGAGACGAGCACAAGAAGTTATAGATACTTGTTGGAGGATGCTTGATAAAAACCCGATACTTTCTATTCATGACGTAGGCGCAGGTGGATTGTCAAATGCATTTCCCGAGATGGTACACGATGCAGATATGGGAGCGTTATTTGATTTAAATAAAATTAATCTTGAAGAGTCTGGCATGTCTCCTGCGGAAGTTTGGTGTAATGAATCGCAAGAGAGGTATGTGCTTGCTATAGCACCTGAAAGTCTGGAAGCTTTTAGTGAAATTTGTGCACGTGAAAGATGTCCATTTAGCGTTGTTGGTATTGCTAAAGACGATAAGGATTTGCGTGTTACTGATGCTCCAAATGATGATGCTGTAAGTTTACCTATGGATGTAATTTTGGGGTCTCTTCCAAAAGTGCATAAGCAAGTGACTACATTGGAGTTTACTTCTGTTCCGCTCGATTATGTAGAGGCTAGTATTGAGGATCTAGCTTTAAAAGTCATGCGACACCCCACCGTTGCAAGCAAACTGTTTTTAATTACGATTGGAGACAGAAGTGTGGGCGGTCTAACTGCACGAGATCAGATGGTTGGTCCTTGGCAGGTGCCAGTGGCTGATTGCTCTGTAACATTAGATGATTATGAGGGCTATTCAGGAGAGGCAATGTCTATGGGAGAACGTTCTCCACTTGCAATTATAAATCCCGCATCCGCCTCGAGAATGGCTATAACTGAAGCTATCACAAACATTGCCAGTGCAGATATTAAAAGAATTGAAGACATTAAACTATCAGCTAATTGGATGGCATCTTCAGGTTCTGATGGTCAGGATGTTGCATTATATAAAGCTGTTGAGGCATGTAGTAAATTTTGTATAGATTTGGGATTATCAATTCCTGTTGGAAAAGATTCACTTTCCATGAAAACAAAAGTGGCTGATGGGGGAGATGAGCAACTTGTAATTTCTCCTGTCTCGTTAATCGTAAGTGCATTTGCAAATGTTGATGATGTTCGTAAATCTTTGACACCTCAGTTAATGCAGGGTAAGGAAGATAGCTCCGTTCTAATACTAATAGACTTAGGAGAAGGTCGACAAAGGCTTGCTGGCTCTGTACTGTCGCACGTTTTAAATCAATATGGCGACCAAACACCTGACTTAGATAATCCAGAGTTACTCAAAGCCTTTTTTAATGCTATTAGATTTTTATCAGCTCAGAATTTAATTCAAAGCTACCATGACAGGTCTGATGGAGGTTTGTTTGCAACCGTTGCTGAGATGGCATTTGCTGGTCATGTAGGTGTCTCTATAAATGTGGATATGCTTGTATATGATGAGCAAAGTAGTGACTTTGGTGATTACAAAATTAGACCTGATCAAGTGGAAATTCAGCGCAATGAAAGTACGATACGTGCTTTGTTTAACGAGGAGGCTGGTGCCGTAATTCAGGTTGCTAGAGCAAATAGAGATAAAGTTTTAAATATTCTTAAAGACTTTGGATTATCAAAGGTCACCTATGTAGTAGGTTCTTTAAATAGTACTGACACTATTGAAATATTACGTGATGCTAAAACTGTAGCCTCTTTTGAGCGATCTCTACTAGGTAAAGAATGGTCTAAAGTAGGTTATAACATTTCGAAAAATAGAGAAAATCCTAAAACTTCTTTAGCTGAATTTAAGCGTTGGGATGATCTAAAAGATCCCGGTATGCAACCAAAAGTTGACTTTAATCCGCAAGAGGATATATGTGCACCATTTGTTGGAAAAGGCTCAAAACCCTCTATTGCAGTACTCAGAGAGCAAGGATGTAACAGTCATATCGAAATGGCCTGGGCTTTTGATAAAGCTGGTTTTCAAGCACATGATGTGCACATGACAGATTTGCTATCGGGTCGTAGAAAACTGTCTGATTTTCAGGCCATAGTTGCAGTGGGTGGATTTAGTTATGGAGATGTACTTGGAGCTGGCCAAGGATGGGCAAAGACGATATTGTTTAATGAAATTTTAGCCACTCAATTTACTGAGTTTTTTGATAGTCAAAATACTATCGCACTTGGTGTATGTAACGGGTGTCAAATGATGGCTCACCTTGCTGGTTCTGGCATGATAAAAGGGGCGGAGCATTGGCCTGCATTCACTAATAATGTTTCTTCTAAGTTTGAGGCACGTTTATGTATGGTTGAGGTCATGGAATCGCCTTCTATCTTCTTCAAAGGGATGGAAGGTATGCAAGCACCAGTCGTAGTTTCACATGGTGAAGGCTATGCTAACTTTGGCTCTCAAGGTGATAAAGGCTTGGTCAATAGAGCATTGCGATACGTAAATAATGTTGGGCAACCTACGGAATCGTATCCTTTTAATCCGAATGGTAGTATAGATGGGATTACTGGGGTTACTAGTGTTGATGGACGTTTTATGATTATGATGCCACATCCAGAACGTGTCACGAGAAATGCCATGATGTCGTGGCATCCAGAAAACTGGGGACCTAAGGATACAGGCGGGGATTACTCTCCTTGGATGCGCATGTTTATGAATGCACGTGTGTTTTTTAATTAAAAATTTTATAATCTATCTTTGTGTAGGAGTAATTCATGCGATTAACCAAAAAAGCACTCACATTTGATGATGTACTATTGGTACCTGCTTATTCAAATATCCTCCCAAAGGATACTAGTCTTAAAACAAAACTAACTCGTAATATAAATCTTAATATCCCTATTGTTTCTGCCGCTATGGATACGGTGACGGAATCAAGTCTAGCCATTGCTATGGCACAAGAAGGTGGGATTGGAATTATCCATAAAAACATGACTGCAGATCAGCAAGCCAAAGAAGTGTCTCGCGTAAAGAGGCATGAATTTGGTATTGTTATAGATCCAGTTACGGTGTCTCCTCAAACCACTGTACGTGAAGCGATAGAACTTCAAAAATCTCATGGTTTCTCTGGTTTGCCAGTAGTAGAAGACGGTAAGTTAGTCGGTATAGTTACGAATCGTGATTTGCGATTTGAGGATAGATATTCTGAGCTAATTGCAAATGTCATGACTCCTAAAGATAGACTAGTAACCATGAAAGAGTCACAAACTTTAGAAGATGCACAAGCTCTTATGCATAAACATAGACTTGAGCGAGTTCTAATCGTTAATGATAATTTTGAGTTGCGCGGTCTCGCTACTGTAAAAGATATAGTTAAAAATCATGAACATCCAGTGGCTAATAAGGATTCGAAAGGTCAATTGCGTGTTGGTGCTGCTGTTGGAGTTGGTGCTGGGACTGAAGAACGAGTAGAGAAATTGGTGGTAGCTGGAGTGGATGTAATTGTAGTCGATACAGCCCACGGTCACTCACAGGGTGTTATTGATCGTATTAAATGGGTGAAACAAAATTATCCTCAAATTGATGTGATAGGCGGAAATATAGCGACCGCAGCCGCTGCTCTTGCACTTGTAGAAGCTGGTGCTGATGGCGTTAAAGTTGGAATCGGTCCAGGTTCTATTTGTACTACACGCATTGTTGCTGGAGTGGGGGTTCCTCAGATTACTGCCATTCATGATGTGTCTTCTGCCCTTGAGGGGACTGGTGTACCTATGATAGCTGACGGTGGAATTAGGTATTCTGGTGACGTATCCAAAGCATTAGCAGCTGGTGCACATGCTTGCATGATGGGTAGTATGTTTGCTGGTACTGAGGAGGCCCCAGGCGAAGTTATCCTATTTCAAGGTCGTTCTTATAAATCCTATCGCGGTATGGGTTCTCTCGGTGCTATGGAAAAAGGTTCTGCTGACCGTTATTTCCAAGAGTCGGGATCTGGTACGGAAAAATTAGTTCCTGAAGGGATTGAAGGTCGAGTTCCTTATAAAGGTAGTGTTTTAGCGATTATTTATCAATTGATAGGCGGGATTAGAGCCTCTATGGGGTACTGCGGTTGTCCTACTATTGAAGATATGCGTACTAAAGCTGAGTTCGTTGAGATTACATCTGCGGGTATGCGAGAGTCCCACGTACATGATGTTCAAATTACGAAGGAATCTCCTAATTATCGTCAAGGATAATTAAGTTAAAAAAGGTGTCATATGAAGGTGGGGATGCTGAATCTTGAGAGAGGCATTGCCCCTTTATTTTTTAGGGTGAAATCGATCTGCACGAGGTTTTGTTAAAAGAGGTGTGAAACGATATAAAAAAAGCCCAAAAGCGATAATCCAAAACAGAGCTGCCGTGTGCCAAAAAGCTATAATCACATTACTTGGATAGAGACCAGCCATGCGGATTACAAAAGCGATGAGTACACAAATATACATCCACACCATCCATTTATCCGCTCTTAGAGCTTGTCCAGTGTGACCGAGCGAAGTTCGAGTTATCATACCGATAATCATTACGGCAAACCCTCCCATACCTATGATATGCAGGTGGAATGCGGGTTTTGAAAGCATAAACGTTAAATCGTTCTGAGATCCCCATCCTTCGATAAGTGCGACATATGATGGCGAAAGCAGAAAATAAATGCCCGAAAAAATAAGCCCCACACCCAAGAAAAAATATGAAATATAGAGAACCCACAGCAGAGGAATATGTATAACTTTATGAGGTTTCCATTGCAAAAGTTGATAAATTGATATGATGCCCGTTGCGATTAAACATAACGCTGCAATGATATGTAAATCTAGCAAGGAAGCCATGAAAGTTATAACCATAAGCGACAACTGCATGGATCCTGACTTTTGATGATTTGGAATTTCGATGCTAGCTCCACGTGATGCAAAAAATGGCAATACCCTCCGAGCTATCAGCAAAGCTATATACGCCATGCCTATAAAACCAAAATCCACATATCGCGAAACACCCAAATAATCACCTTCTAGAACTGAATATAAATAGCCTAGATCTAGAAAAGCGAGTATTAAAAGCACAAATGGCAGAATGTAATTACGTTTATTTTTTGTACTCCATAGGACGGACCACAGTCTGTAAGCTGACAAGGCGAAAAATGAAAACTCAGTTATCATGCCGATTTTGAAGGCAATAATACTCGGAACAACCAGTAAAATTCGTGAAATCCACCAGAGCAAAACTATGTACATTAATATGGAACCTTGTGCAGGGGTTCGACCTGTCCAAGTGGCACTTGCTGTAAGTAGGAATGCTACGGCAATCGTAATTACAAAACCCCACAACATTTCGTGAGCATGCCAATAGCTAGCAGTCATCGGTCCTTTAAGAGATGCTGGTACGTAAATCCAAAGAATAATAGAAACAATAGTCCAAATTGCAGCCGATAAATAAAGCGGACGAAAGCCTAATGAAAAAAGGGCTTTTAGGCTAGGTTTATCTGATTGTGATTCGCTTGTATTTTGAATATTAATTAACATAGGCTTTCGGTATCAGTTGCGTAACGATTTGGTTGCAGATAAAAATAATTCTCAATAATAGCAAAGCTACTTTTAAAAAATAATAATGACACTAGAATTTAAGTGGGTAAAATCATGTTAGCCTATGCAGTAATCTCTTATAATTTTGAAATATTTAATACTTAGGTTATTTAAATGCACCAAAAAATTCTTATTCTTGATTTTGGCTCTCAAGTTACACAACTAATTGCAAGACGTGTTCGCGAGACGGGCGTATACTGCGAAATTCACGCAGGTGATGTATCTGCTGAGTTCTTACGTGAAGAGCAAGCAAAGGGCTTAAAGGGAATTATTCTTTCAGGTAGCCACTCATCGGTTTATGGAGAAGAATCGGATAAGGTAAGTGATGAAGTTTTCAATTTAGGTGTGCCTGTTTTAGGAATTTGTTATGGCATGCAGCTTATGGCTACACAACTTGGTGGACGGGTAACATGGGCAAGTCATCGTGAGTTTGGGCATGCGGAGATTGAGTTACATGGCCATTCTCAATGGTTCGAAGGCTTAAAAGATGGTGAAGTGGCAGGGGATAAGTCTCGCCCTACGTTGCATGTATGGATGAGTCATGGCGATCAAGTAGAAATTATGCCGGCTGGGTTCGTTTGCATTGCCTCCACAGGTAGTTGTCCTATCGCTGCTATGGCAGATGAGAGTCGTGGATTCTATGCAGTTCAATTTCACCCTGAAGTAACTCATACTAAGCAAGGGGCTGAGCTTTTGCGTCGCTTTGTTTGCGATATATGCGGATGTGAGGGCGATTGGAATATGCCTGATTACATTGATGAGGCTGTGGCTTATATCAAAAAGACTGTGGGCGAAGATGAAGTTATATTGGGTCTCTCAGGAGGGGTAGATTCATCAGTTGCTGCGGCTTTAATTCACCGTGCTATAGGCGATAAGTTGACTTGTGTTTTTGTTGACCATGGATTGCTTCGCGAGCATGAAGGCGATCAAGTAATGCAAGCTTTGAATGAAAACCTAGGCGTTAAAATTATCCGTGTAGATGCTACCAATCAGTTTTTAGGCAAACTTGAAGGTGTGTCCGATCCAGAGCAAAAACGTAAGATTATAGGACGTGAGTTTGTTGAAGTTTTCCAAGCAGAAGCTGCAAAACTTCCAAATGCTAAGTGGCTAGCTCAAGGCACTATCTACCCTGATGTGATTGAATCTGCTGGTTCCAAAACAGGTAAGGCCGTAACCATTAAATCGCATCATAATGTGGGCGGATTGCCAGAGACATTAAATTTAAAATTACTTGAACCATTGCGTGAATTGTTCAAAGATGAAGTGCGTAAACTTGGGCTGGCTCTAGGTATTCCACAATCATTAATCTTTAGACATCCATTTCCAGGCCCAGGGCTTGGGGTACGTATTTTAGGTGAAATTAAGCCTGAGTATGTTGGCTTAATTCAAAAAGCTGACACAATTTTTATGCAAGAGTTGCATAATTTTATTGACGAAGAGACGGGTAAGTCTTGGTATGACCTGACTTCGCAAGCATTTACAGTGTTTTTGCCTGTTAAAAGTGTAGGAGTTATGGGAGATGGTCGCACTTACGATTATGTAGTTGCTTTGCGTGCAGTGCAGACATCTGACTTTATGACGGCTGATTGGGCACCACTACCATACGCATTACTTGCGAAAGTGTCTTCACGCATAATTAATGAGGTTCGGGGGATTAATAGGGTGACTTATGATATTAGCTCTAAACCCCCAAGTACTATAGAGTGGGAGTAAGGGGGCTTCGTTTGTCTTCGGGGCTGACAATGCCCCTCTGACTCACTCCGCCTGGGGACCATGTTGTTAGTGTGTTGTTGGTTCGTCAGGTTGTGGTGTATTGAACCTGGGGTAGAAGGGGTGTAGTGAACATTAGATGCATTCGTAATCGTGACAGGGAATGACCCTATTACTCACTCTAAGCATTTTTAATAGACATAAATTTTAAAATTGAATTTATTCATTTTTATACGAGTAATAATTTCCGTCTGCAAATTGTCTAAAAAACATTTTTTCACTTTCTTTATACTTCATTTTCATAAATCTAAATTGTGTATTAGCTAGGGATTTATTTAGAATTCATTTCCCGACATTTGAATTGTCATAATCTATGTATGCAATTAAATCATCTCTCATAACTTCGATTTTTTCAATTTTCTTTATAGGGTTTGCCAGCACATATATCAAAAACAAAATCTCCAAAATATTCACCTAAATGAGCATCTACACCCTCATTAAGAGCAACTTTTGTATAACCTTTCCTTTTAGGCGGTACTGCCTTAAGAATTCCTAATTTAAGCAATTCACGTTGACCTTCATTTTTTGATAAATTTATTAGTTAGAGGAGAGCATATGTCTTCAGTTTTTTTAAGTATTTGTTAAAGGTGGTCGGTAATTGAGAAATAACCCCTCTTAGAATCAGCAATCGAAAATTGACCCCTTCGTACTATAGGGGAAATACAGTTTCTCAATACTTGAACACACCCGATAAATGATACGTAATCATTTTCGTTGCCCTTTTTCGTATCATTTGCAACGAATAAAATATGATTTTGCAACGCAAAAATGTTACGTAAACGTTTCCGTTGCAATTTTTCGTTCTAATTGAAACGCCTTATCATGGAGGGGAATCAATTTAGTTATGAGGACATGCCTTCAAAGGATCAAAATTTAACTTTTAACGAATTAGAGAAATATTTAATTAAAAAACTATCGATTGAAGATCTGGATCAGGATATTCTTAAGACTTTGGGTTTGTTAGAGGCAAAAATTGGTTTTAATCATGCAGCTCAACTATTTGCAGATAAAAACAGTTTTAAATTAGTAGATTTAGTTAGATATGGCGTTGATATAAATGAGTTTAAAGAAAGGTTAACGGTTGAAAATGAGTCTATTCTTATTGCTTATGCCAAATCACTTGAAATGTATAGAAGGTATTATCAAGTTGAAAGAATTGAGGGGGATGAAAGGCAGAAAATTGAACTTATTCCTGAAAATGCATTTAGAGAGGCTATCGCTAATGCATTAGTTCATAGAGATTGGAGCATTAATTCTTTTATAAAAGTCGAGATGTTTGAAAATTATATAGATATCTCGTCGCCAGGTGTATTGCCAAAGGGTATAAGTGAAGAGGAATATATTAACGGTAAATTTTAATTACTCAGAAATGAAAAAGTCGGTACTTTATTTTATAGGCTTGGGATTATTGAAAAGTTTGGAACTGGAATTAAGAGGATCAAACATCAATATAAAGGCAAGTTGAAAAAGCCCATTTTTAAAGTTGGTCCTAATTCGATATATGTGCGACTACCAGTTTTGATTGATGATATGGATGATTTGAGCAAGAACTCCTCAATAATCTATCAGAAAATGCCGAAATCAGTAGAAATGAGTAGGGATGCTATTGAAAAGATAACAGGATTCGATAAAAGTAAGGTTCTTAGAGGTTTAGAGCAGTTAATCGCCGACAATCTAGTATCTAGGGTAGGTAGGGGTAGAGGTGTGCGATACATTAAATACTGAGCCTTTCATAGATTATTGAAATTTAAAATACAATTTAAAAAATTACTTTTCTCGACGCACTATGAATAGAATTACAAAATCACTCCTTATTGGCTTGGTTACGATAATTTCTGCTTGTTCTGATGAAAAATCTTCTACAAAACAGAAAGCATCAACTGAGAGTACCGCTCAATCTTCAGACTCGTCCAAGGCTACAGAAAATAAATTGCAGACTAAATTTGTGACTATTGCCACAGGTGGGGCTTCGGGGCCTACCAATATATATGCGACGACATTGGCAAATGAATATGCAAGAGTGTATGGAGTGAATTCTAAAACTCAGACGACGGGTGCATCGATAGAGAATCTCAATTTATTCAAACTTAAGAAGGTTGAGATGGCGTTTCTGATGTCGGATACTTTGATTGAGGCGGTTGAGGGGAAGCGCAATTTTTCAGAGCCTATTAAGTCGATACGGCAAATTGCGACGCTTTATCCAAATTTTGTGCATATTGTGGTGAGGGCTGATTCTGATATTAAGGAAGTGTCAGACCTTAGAGGAAAGCGTGTATCGGTGGGTGCTCAGAATTCTGCAACTGAAATGAACACTCGTGCGATTTTGAAGTTTTTCGATATTTCATATGATGATATTTATGAGGATTATTTAGGTTATGCAGAATCGGCTGAAGCATTGCGAGCAGGGCGTGTGGACGCGGCTTTTTTAACTACAGGGATTCCGAATTCTTCATTGATGGATTTGAATCAGACGATGCCGTTTAGATTGTTAGCATTGCCACCAGAGAAGGTGGAAGAAATTGTTAAGGAAGAGACATACTTTCAAAAGAATACGATACCTGCAGGCACCTATGGATCGAGCCCAGATGTGCCAACGATTGCGATTTTAAATGCGATGATTGTTCAGGAATCGCTTAGCGAAGATGATGTGTATAAACTTACGAAAACGTTTTTTGAGAGCCTTCCAAAGCTTCGAGCTTCGCATCAATCCATCAAGGATGTAAATGTTATGGATGCACAAAAAGGACACGTAGCACCGATGCATCCAGGAGCTAAGCGTTACTATGATGAAGTAAATGCGAGGGGCTCTGCTGAAGGAGGTGACTCTGGGGGTGCTTCGGGAGGTGCTACTTCGTATGTGCCTGGAAGTACCCCTGCGGAGGTGCCAGGAAGCACCTCTTCGGAGGCGACTAGGTCTTAAATGCGACTAGGTCTTAAACTGGATAGGATTTATAGATCCAGAACACTCCTATGTAGGAAACTGGGTATAAGACGTAACTTAGTATCCCAGACGTACCTTAGTATCACGTAGCAACTTAGAAAAACTACTGCAGTTCTTTTAACTTATTACAACTATCTTGATCATCTAAATCACAAGCTTTTTTGTACCACATCTTTGCAGTGTCTATATCTTTCTTAACGCCCCTGCCAGCTTCATAAAGTAGCCCAATATTATACATAGCAGCAAGATCTCCTTGATTAGCAGCTGCCTTATACCAATTCATGGCGGCGTCAAAATCTTGCTTTGTGCCAGTCCCCGTATCATACAGAAACCCCAAATTTGTCTGAGCAGCTCTGTAACCATGATTAGCAGCTTTAGAATACAATTCAAATGCCTTCTCGGGATTTTTTTCTACTCCCTTCCCGAATTCGTAAGCCTCGCCCAACTTAAATTGTGAGCGTGCATCGCCTTCAGCAGCATTTTGTTCCAAAGTGGCAATATCCAAGTCCTCAGCCCAACTTAGATTGGAAAATGCCAAAGCAATTGTGGTAGCAAATATAATTTTTTTAATCATCACTTTCTCTCCTTTAGTGAATTTTTAATTTTAATCACCTCAGGTTACAGGTTTCGTACTAGTAGTTGATTTTCAGTTTTTTGTTATTTCAAGGGATTTACAATGTGGTATGTGTGTTAGTACTAACAGTAGTGAAGATGAAGGGTGTTTCAATTGGTTAGATTGGTTTACTTGAGATGATTGTAGTCTGCGACAGGTGATTGGAGTTTAATCAAGGTCAAACTTAAACTTGAGATAATTTTATTGTTTAGTTCAATTTTGGACTACCGTTGACAAAGATCTTAAATTGATGAAATCAAGTAATAAAATTAAGCAATGCTGTCGACAATTTAAATTTGTTAAGTTTATATAATTTATTTGTACAAATTGAATATAAATAAAATTTTAAATAATATTCAAAGACACCTTAATATTCTTCTGAGTTTTTGAAATGAAAAATGTACTTGACGCCATAGACAAATTCAATACCGAAAGGAATTGGAAAAAATTTCACTCTCCTGAAAATCTTGCTAAATCAATTTCAATCGAAGCAGCAGAATTATTAGAGATTTTCCAATGGAATACTAAAGATATTGACAAAGAGCATTTAAAAGAGGAACTAGCTGATGTTCTTATTTATTGTTTAGATATGACATTAAGTTTAAATATCGATCCCGAAAGAATAATATTAGATAAATTAAATAAAAATTCAATCAAATACCCCTTAGAGGATGTTCACCTATGATTGTTTATACAGCAGATAAAAATAAATTCCGTTAGGATATTTTAAATGGCAAGCTTATATCAAGTATTCAAAGTGCACTTAAGAATAATGGGATAGGTTATGGGTCTTCTGAAATTTGTTCATGGAATTCTTCATTAAGTTATATGGATAGGGTAATTGAAGATAAAGATATTCCGAATAACGCTGGTGTAGCTATTGAATACGTTATTCCTGGAAATTCCAAAAGATTGGACTTTCTTATTTCTGGATATGACCAAACAAATGAGTCTAATTTAGTAATTATTGAGCTCAAACAGTGGCAAAAAGCAAATGTAGATCCTAACAAGAAGGATGTAATTACTACATACGTTGGTGGTGGAGAAAGACAGGTAGCACACCCTTCATATCAAGCTTACAGTTATGGAAGATTGCTTTATGATTTTTGCGAAGTTGTTAGAAACAAACCAGTAAATATAAAAACTTGTGCTTTTCTACATAATTACCTGCTTGAAGAAGATGACCCTATTATAAATCCAAAATATTCAGATGTAATAAAATCATCTCCTTTATACGGTTCTCAAGATGCTCAGAATTTAAGAAACTTTATAAAAGATAGTATAAAAAAAGGAGATGATATACAAATAATACATGATATTGATTCTGGAAAAATACGTCCTTCAAAATCTCTTCAAGATTCTATTTCGAGTATGCTTGATGGTAATGAGGAATTTGTTCTAATTGATGAACAAAAAGTTGTTTTTGAAAGAGCAATCAACTTAGCTGAAAAATGTATTGAAGATGGAAAAAAAAGAACTTTAATTGTTCAGGGAGGTCCTGGGACTGGAAAATCAGTAGTAGCTATAAGATTATTGGCTGAGCTCATTAAAAAAGAACTTAATACGAGATACATTACTAAGACTTCTGCTACAAGAAATGTATACCAATCAAAATTAATGGGTTCTAACAAAGACATTGGTGTTATAAATTTGTTCGTGTCTTCTGAAACATTTCACAGTAAAGTTAAAGATTTTTTGGATGTTGCAATAGTTGATGAATCACACAGGTTGGTATTGAGGTCTGGGTATTATCAAAACATGGGTGAGAATCAAGTTCAAGAAATTATCAGAGCATCAAAATTTAGTGTGTTTTTTATAGACGAAAATCAAATTGTTCATGCTAAAGATGTCGGGACAATTGAAGAAATAAAAGCCTCATGCCAAAGAGAAAAATCAGATATTTATTATGATGAATTACCAACTCAATTTAGGTGTAATGGATCTGATGGCTATTTGTCATGGTTGGATGATTTATTGCAGATTAAGAAAACTGCAAATCCACTTTTTGAAGCTGATTACAACTATGATTTTGATGTTGTTGATAGTCCAAGTGAATTATTTGAATGGGTAAAACAAAAAAACGAAGGAAGAAACCGTTCAAGGTTGCTTGCAGGTTATTGCTGGGAATGGAATTCAAAGTCAGATTATAGGGTTAACGATATTAATATTAATGATTTCTCCATGCAGTGGAACTTTAAAAATACCAAAACATGGGCTATAGACTTTGATTCTATAAATCAAATTGGATGTGTACATACCTCACAGGGGTTGGAATTCGATTACGTTGGAGTGATTATTGGAGATGATTTAAGATTTGAAGATAATGTTGTTAAAACAGATTTTAAAAAGAGAGCTAAGTCTGATAGATCGCTTTATGGGTTAAAAACAAAAGCTCACGAGGAAATCAGAAATTTAACTTTTGGTGAGGCTTCAAAAAAAATAGATTTAATTATTAGAAATACTTATAGAACTCTTATGACGAGGGGGATGAAAGGTTGCAGGGTCTACTGCACTAACAAAAATCTTGCTCAATACTTTAAATTAAGGTTGGGTAAATATAAAGCCACGAGCCAAGATGTTTATGAAACACTCAAAGTGGCTGAATCTAAAACTTCAACATATATTATTGATGAGTAACTAAGCTCAAACGATAAGGAGAAGTGGTAGTTCACCACTTCGGAGCCACTACTTTCTTTTCCTCATTCTTCTTCCGCCTCAACAGTCCCCAAAAATAACTCAAAATGTCGTTTGATGACTTCGCTTTTGACAGGTTTGGTGAATAGGTTTGAGGTTATTGCTACCGCCATTTCTAGTAGCCATGATGTAATTAGTGAATCGTGGCCAAGGGCTAGTGCTGTACCTTCTAATTTATTTATTTTGAGGTATATGTAATAGATTCGGCTATAAAAATTCCGCTTAGGATTCCTGCGAAAGGATCGTGTAATAATAATGACAGAGGCAAAAGGTTCTGTAAATAAACGGGTTTTAGGTCTTTTACCAAAGTTAAAAACTAAAAAATTAATAGTTTGTGTACTCTTTAGAGCTACAGTATGAAGTTAGTTGTTGTAAACATTACATAAGCAATAGGAGGTTTTTATAAATGTCTACGATGAAAAAGGACACTATTGAAGCAAAATGATTTTCAATCCAAATATATACTCAGGACTTTAAAAATGACTTTATAAGTCTTACAGATATAGCAAAGTATAGAAATAGTGATGATCCACGATTTGTTATTCAAAACTGGATGAGAAATAGAAATACATTAGAGTTTATAGGATTGTGGGAAGTTCTTAATAACGAAAATTTTAACCGTGTGCAATTCGACACGTTTAGAAATGAATCAGGACTTAACAGATTTACGATGACTCCACAAAAATGGATAGATTCTACTAAAGCAATTGGAATTATCGCTAAGGCAGGAAGATATGGTGGCACATATGCCCATTATGATATAGCTATGGAATTTGCATCATGGCTATCTCCTGAATTTAAGCTATGTATTATTCAAGACTATAAGAGGCTTAAATCAGATGAAAATTCAAGATTATCTCTTGGTTGGAATCTTAATCGAGAAATATCAAAGATTAACTACAAAATTCATACACATGCCATCAAGGAATATCTACCATCCGATTTGACAAGTGAACAATTATCCTATAAGTAAGCAAGTGAGGGAGATATATTAAATGTTGCCCTATTCAATAAAAGGGCAAAACAGTGGCGAGAAGAAAATCCAGAACTAAAAGGGAATATGCGAGATTATGCAAGCCTGAATGAGTTATTGGTACTTGCCAATATGGAAAGCTACAATGCTGTTTTAATTAGTAAAGGTATGAGGCAAAAGGATAGAATGATAGAACTTAGAAAATTTGCCAGAGCACAACTTCTATCCTTAGAAAAACTAAACTATACAGGACTTAAAAGTTTAGAGGGTAAGACTAAGAGATAAATGTGAATAAACTATGAGATGGCTACCCCAAATATGGCTTTCCACTTTATAAAGCCGCCCCCTCGGAGGGGTTCTCTGCTTTCTCAAGGAGGTTCCACTTCTCCCGCCTCAACAGTCCCCAAAAAATCACTCAAAATGTCTTTGGATCACTTCATCGTTTACGGGTTTGGTGAATAGGCTTACGGTTATTGCTACCGCCATTCCTAGTAGCCATGATGTTATTAGTGAATCGAGTCCAAGAGCAAGTGTTGTGCCATCTAATTTGTTTATTTTGAGGTATATGTAATAGATTTCTGCAACGAATATTCCGCTTAGGATTCCTGCGGTGGTTGTGTGTTTCCAGTACATTCCTAATATTACGGCGATTGCCCAGACGCCCATCCCTCCAAATGCAAATCTGACTATTTCAAATATGCTTGATGGTTTGCATATACCAATTGTTATTCCACTTAGTCCTATTAGTATAGTGATTATTCTTGAAAGCTTAAGAATCCTTTCGTTAGTAGATTTGGGGTTGATTATGTTTTGATAAATATCTCTTGTGATGCTTCCTGTGGCTACCACCATAAGTGCTGAGACAGTTGACATGCCAGCAGATACTATGCCTGCGATTAATATTGAGGAGATGATACTTGAGAAGTTTTGTTGAATCAAAATGGGGACGATGAAATCGGCTTCATTGCCACGTAGGCCTGTTATTGAAATGGAGGCATTGACTCCTGACCATTCAATAAGGGTAGCGGATATAAACATCCCAATTGTTCCAAGCAGTATTGCTTTAAACATAACTGCGTAATTTTTCATAGTGAAAAATTTAGTAAATAGTGTGGGTTGTGCGATGCTAAAAAAGCTCCATAAAAGTATCATCGAAACGTAGACACCGTAACCGTATCCGCCTTCGGCACCTGGGTGCGAAAGTAGTTTGCTATTTGTTTCTAGCATTGATTTCGTGATGTTTTCTAAGCCACCGCCAATTCTAATAGACATGATAAAAGTTGCGATAGCAGTGATAACCATGAGCAACCCTTGTAAAACGTCGGTTAGCATCGCTCCTCTCATACCGCTAAACATGCAGTAGAGGATGACTATTGTGCCTGTAAGTACTACGCCCGTCCACTCAGGGAATCCTGTAAATGTTTTAAAAATAACCCCAGCTCCAACCATCTGTGCACCCATAACAGCCACGAGGAAAACAACTATCATTAGTGCATGAGAAATGCGGACTACGTTAGATTGAAATCTGTCTGCTAGATAGTCTGTCATAGTGAGGAACTGATTCTTTTTAGAGAGTTTCAATATTTTCATACCGACAACAAGTGCTGGAATAATCATAGAAAATGCAATGCCTGGTACTGATATACTTAGTCCTGCAAATCCCTCTCTATAAGCGATTGCAGGTACACCCATAAAAGTGCTGAAGCTATATTGAGTGGCGAAATAGGCCACGCCCGAAACTATAGCACCAGCTCTGCCTCCCATGATTAGATACTCTTTTAAATCTTTAGTTTGCTTTGCAGCTATATAACCTATGAAGGCTAGAAGCAGGAAATAGACTGCCATAATCAAGAAAAATGAAAGTGGCATAGGGTTGATGAGGGACTCAATCATTGCCACTTACCTCATCATTTTGGCCGAATTTTTTTAGAAATTTACTTGCGTATAGTGCTATGAGTAAGATTACGAATGTGCCATAAATTAACCATCCATATACGAATGTAGGGACACCGAACCAACCTGGGTTGTATTTTGTGCTGTAAAAGAAGGGGAAGGGAAGCATTATAAAAATATAAGCAATCCCAAAGATAATTTTCCAGGTTCTATTGAATTTATCTATTTTTTTCATTTTTCTTATTAGCAAAATAAATTCTTCGAAGTATATTTGATTTGTATGGGGGTAAACCTAGCAATTTGTATCTACTATTTTCAGATTCTTAAGTTTCGTGTAGATATAAGACTAATCTGTGATTAATAGAGAGTGATGAAATTAAATTAAGAAATAAATTTTTACATTAAGTAGAACCTCGATTTTTTGGGGTTCCAAAGTTTCTAAATACTTTAAAATCTCGTCCTATCAATCTTGAAAAAGAGGGGTAGGCTTTTTTGTTAACTAGAAATTATTTTTTTACTTCTTAATTTTTTTTAACTTAATTGAATGAATAAATTTCTTAATTTCATTGAAAGAACTGGTAATAAACTACCTCATCCATTTTTCCTCTTCGTCTATTTATCAATTTTTGTAATTATTACGACGGCATTTATGGCTCAGATGGATGCCTCAGCCGTAAATCCAAAGACTAATGCGGTAGTTGCTATAAAAAGCCTTCTGTCGGATTCGGGCATTCAATTTATGTTTACAAGTATGGTTGAGAATTTCGTGAAATTCCCACCTCTTGGTATCATTATTATTGCTATGTTCGGATTCGGTTTGGCCGATCGAGTAGGGTTACTTCCTATTTTGATACACAGTATTTTTAGTTGCGTTCCAAAACGTCTCTTAACATTTACTGTATTCGTGATTGGTATTTCAAGCAATATTGCACCTGATGCAAATATTATTTTGGTGCCACTTGTTGCTATGATTTATCACTCCTTGGGTCGTCATCCCATTGCTGGTGCGGCGGCTGCATACGGAGCCTCTGGTGCTGGTTATGATGTGAGTGTGCTCATTACGACAAGTGATATAGGCTTTGCAGGTATCACTACAGAAGCCTCCCGTTTTATCGACCCTAATTTTTACGTAAGTCCTATTGATAACTATTTTTTTGCAGTTTCGTCTGTAGTTCTTTTGGCTATCATTGGTACTATTCTTATCGATAAATTTATAGAGCCTCGTTTGAATCGCACCCTTAAAATTGATTCAAATATTCATATCACGCCCGTGATAGCATTAAGTGATCTTGAAAAGAAGGGGCTTCGCAAAACAATGTGGGCTGCCTTAATCTATATCGCAATTATGGTGGCAATACTCCTGCCTTCGACATCCCCTTTACGTAATCCCGACGGTGGTCTTGTTCCATCGCCATTTCTTAAGTCATTCGTACCGATACTTTTTGGGTTTTTCATGACCGTTGGTATCACTTTCGGTAGGACAGTTGGTCGCATTAAGAAAAGTGCAGACATACCAGCCCTTATGGTAGATGCCGTAAAAGAGATGGCAGTTACACTTGTCTTGTTTTTTATTATTGCTCAATTTATCGCTTACTTTAAGTGGTCCAATCTTGGGCAATATATTGCAATTCAAGGGTCTATATTCCTCGAGGAGGCTGGGTTTACGGGCTTTTCAATGATGATTGCTTTTATTTTGATGAGTGCACTATTGAATATTTTCATAAGTAGTGGCTCAGCTCAGTGGTCACTTATGGCTCCCATCTTTGTCCCAATGTTAATGTTAGTAGACTATCACCCCGCATTTACATTGGCCATGTACAAAATCGGCGACTCTTCTACAAACATTATCTCGCCTATGAGTCCTTATTTCTCTGTATGCCTCGTATACATGCAAAGATATAAAAAGGATCTTGGGATGGGTTCTTTGCTATCTATTATGCTTCCAATTACTATAGCATTTCTCTTCTTTTGGACTATACTGATTCTAGCTTGGGTTGGGCTAGGATGGGAGTTAGGTCCAGGTATATTGCCCCATTTATAGCTAGTGTTTCCCCTGAGTTTTCAGGGATATTATTGCTACTGTAAAACAAGTATTATTTATTTTATTTTGGAGATTTATTTGAGAATAAATTTAAAAATAGCATTTTCAATTCTTTCTACTTCATTTATGCTTACGTCTGTTGCGTATTCTGCTGTTATCCCAGTTGGTACTGAACTTGCGGATAAGCAAGAAATTACTATTAATAACGGGAATGAGCCTACGAGTATCGACCCTCATAAAATTGAAGGATATCCTGAAGCTGAAGTTGTGTATCAGCTTTTTGAAGGTCTTGTGACAAAGGATGAAGAGGGTAAAGCAATCCCTGGCATTGCAGAGTCATGGAAAAGTTCAGAGGATTTCAAAACATGGACTTTTACTTTGCGTGAGGGTGCGAAGTGGTCTAATGATGAACCTGTTACCTCTTATGATTTTGAGTTTTCATTTAGAAGGCTTGCAGATCCTAAAACCGCCTCTCCCTATGCAAGTTATTTAGAGTATTTGCAAATTCAAAATGCAAAAGATGTTATTGCTGCAAGAAAGCCTGTTACTGAGCTTGGTGTTCGTGCGGTAGATGATAGGACTTTGGAATTTACATTAAGCAGTCCAATTCCTTATCTTGTAGATATGATGACGCATTTTGCTGTATTGCCAGTTAATAAATCATTTGTAGAAAAGTACTCTGATGATTGGGTTAAGCAAAAGGATTTCCCTGTAAATGGGGCTTATGCATTAGCTGATCATGTAGTAAATGAAAAGATGGTTTTTGTACGTAATAAAAAATATTGGAACGATAAAGAAACTGTTATTGAAAAGGCAACTTTTTTGCCGATTGAAAGTGCAAATACTGATGTTTTGCGTTATCGTGCAGGCGACCTTCAGATTACTAATTATCAAATTCCGCCAGAGCAGTTCAAGACACTTAAAAGAGAACTTCCTAATGAGTTAAGAATTGTCCGTATGCTTGGTACTTATATGTATCAAATTAATAATTCCAAGTCTCCTTTGACTGATGTACGCATACGTAAGGCTTTGAATTTATCCTTAGACCGAAATATCCTAACAGATAAGGTACTTGCTCAAGGGCAGACTCCAACGTATGTGTTTACACCGCCTTATATTACGGACGGAGAGTTAATTAAGCAACCTGAGTATTCTAAACAGGATATGGCTAGTAGAAATGCTGAAGCTGTGAAATTACTTAATGAGGCTGGTTACAGCAAGTCAAATCCATTGAAGTTAACCGTTCTTTATTTCACAAACGATGAAAACAAGAAAATTGCTGTTGCGGTTCAATCTATTTGGAAGAAAAACACTGATGGTATTTTGGATATTAAATTACAAAGTCAAGAGTGGAAGACGTATTTAAATACTTTGCGTGAGAAAAAATATGACATTGCCAGAGCGGGATGGACAGCTGATTATAATCAGGCGTCAACCTTTGGCAGTTATTTTCTTTCAGACTCTAGTAATAATACAGCTTTCTATATGAGTGAGGCTTATGATAGCAAGTTTAATGAGTCGTACAAGTCAAGCACTGCGAAGGGGAGGGCTGAAGCTTATGCTGCCGCTGAGGCACAGCTGGCTGAAGATTATGGGACAATTCCATTTTTTAATCGAGTAAATATCCGTCTTGTTAAACCAACTGTAGGTGGTTACACAGGAAAGGATCCTCAGGACGTATTGTTCTTACGCAACTTTTATATTAAAAAGTAGTCGCTCATTGGGATTAAACTAAATATAGGGAGATTATATTTAGGAGGATCCCAAATGAAAAAATTACTCGTAGTAGTTGATTTTCAGAAGGACTTTGTGGATGGTGCTCTTGGATTTGAAGGGGCTTCCATCCTAGAGCCAGTTATCGTCAATAAAATAAAAGAGTATGAAGCTGCTGGATACGATATTGTATTTACTCTTGATACGCATGGGGCAAATTATTTAGAAACAATGGAAGGTAAGTGGTTGCCCGTGCCTCATGTTATTAAGGGTTCTGAGGGTCATCAGATTTATGGACGAGTTCGAGAATTATCTAAAAAGCACACCTGTATCGAAAAGCCAGCATTTGGGTCCTTGTGTTTGGTTGACTATATACAAGAACACGGGTTTTACGATGAGATTGAGTTATGTGGACTTGTGAGTACTATTTGCGTTTTTTGTAATGCAATTATTGTTAAAGCGGCAAGTCCTGAAAGTAGAATTTTTATTGATTCTAAGGCTACTGATTCTTTTGATAAGGAGATGCAAGTGAAGTGTTATGATTTATTACGCCATAATCATATTGAAGTTGTGTAACTCTTAATGGGTGCTTTATCGATGAAGATTTGTAGGGGCTTTTTTCTTAATTTCTAAGTGTTTTTTACACGTAATTTATTGTTTTTATAAATATTTCTTTATAATTTTTTCGCTTATAGTTCTTTGGAGAATTAATGCTAAAACTTTCACCTATCCAACTTCGTGTGTTTCTACTTACATTCTTCATTGCGTTTTTCGACGGATATGATACGGCTGCGATTGGGTATATTGCACCTAGCTTATTGGCAGAATGGGGATTAGCAAAATCTGCTTTGGCACCAGTTTTAAGTGCGGCTTTGTTTGGGCTTGCTTTGGGTGCGGTGTCTTTTGGACCTGTAGCTGACCGTTTTGGACGCAAAATTACCTTAATTGTTTCTGTAGCTATTTTTGCTATAGGGGCTATTGTTTCTTCTTACGCAGGATCATTGAGAGAACTTGAGATTTTGCGATTTATCACAGGTATAGGTTTAGGGGCTGCTATGCCTAATGCAGTAACGATCCTATCTGAGTATGCACCATCAGAAAAACGATCTTTTATCGTAAACACCATGTTTTGTGGGTTTCCACTTGGTATTGCGATTGGAGGGTTTATTGCTGCATGGCTAATTCCGAATTATGGATGGCAGTCTACATTGTTGTTCGGAGGGGTATTGCCACTTATACTTGTTTTCTTGATGACGTTTTTACTTCCTGAATCACATGATTTTATGCGTATACGTGAGCAAAAAGACATTGAAGTTCGGGGTGTGCGTGTGGTTTTATCTCCTGAATATATAGCTGGATCTATTCTTTTATGGATTACTTACTTTATGGGACTTGTTCTGTTCTATGGGGTGATTAACTGGATGCCTACACTATTTCATGAGATCAATATGTCTCAAGGTACTGCTTCTATTGTTACGGGTTTGTTTGCTATAGGTACTTTGGGGGCTATTGGAAGCGGGTGGCTTATGGATAAATGGAACCCAGCACGTTTGATTTCTATTCTATGTTTGCTTGCATGCATTGGAGTGGCTTTAATTGGTGCTGTGGTTGAGCAGAACCTATGGGTGTTAATAGTTGTGATTTTAATATCCGGTGTGTTTATGAATACGGCTCAGAGCTCATTGCCAGCATATGCTGCGGGGTTTTTTCCGACAGAAGGGCGTACTACAGGTGTTTCTTGGATGCTTGGGATAGGTAGATTCGGCGGTATTGCAGGCTCGTTCTTAGTTGCTCAGTTGGTTGATTGGGATTTTTCCGTATCGCATATTTTTTATGTTCTTGCTATACCAGCATTAATTCAGGCTATTTGTTTGTGGCTTAAAGATATGTTATATCGATAGGGAAAGATGCTTCATGTGTGATGAAGAAGATTTTTATAAATTAGCTGCTCATGAATTGTATTATGCCCAAAAGGTTTCTAGAACAATAGATTCATAAGTACGACATATTTGCTTGATTGGGATGCATTAGGGGAATACAGAAGTGAAAGCATTGCCTTCTTGCGTGAAGCACCAGTCCACATAATAAGTTAAAACTTTACTATACTCATTAACGCTCGATTGGGCTGGGTGCAAGAGCTGGATATTTAGTATATATTCTAGCAAATACGGGTATATAAATGATAAATGCTAGTGATATGCATATGGCTGGTAGATACCATGCTAAAAATGTGTAATTTAAGGACCATCTATTGCTAATTATTCCAGCAAATGCTCTGCTTAAAGTTGCAAGCAAAATAAAAAATAAACTTATTCTACTTGTATTTGGATATGGTAAATCAAGGCTACTATGTACAGTACCAGCAATACTAAAAGCTTGCATAACCATCATCAAGAAACCTCCAATCATTATTAAATGAAAGGGATAAATGGTGTTTCCATCACCAAGTAATACCGTATAACCCTGCCAGCAATACCCGATGCCAATACACAAAAGTGTGACATAGTACCATCGTACGAATGGCTGTTTTAAAAGAACAAAATAATGCCAATCTCTAAGCCTTCCAATAATTGCTAGTCCAATTGCAAGGCTTATCCATGCAATCGTCATTGGATTTTCTCCAGCTAGATTACTCACTATATATAAATAGAGACATATAACTGATATGTTTCGATAAAAAGGATTTGGGACGAAATTGCAATGTGATAGTTTTGATAATTCTAATGCCTTACTACCAAGTGCCTTTCCTATTCTAAAGATAACTAAAGATACTGCAATAATGTATGAATGTGCTAATTGTTTAATTATTAGAATACTTGGTTCAAAAGCGTAAAAAGCATTCAAAAAACATAAAACTATTAATAAGACGATAATATTAATGTGTCTATTGTCTTTTGCCTTGATACTTAAATTTATAGAAAATAAAGTAAAAAGCAACCAAAAAATCGATGCAAAAATCGCACTGATGCTAGTGTCGATAAAAGCACATAGGATTATTAATAACCAGACAATTAGGCTTAAGAGGCATATTTTGCTGAGGTCCTTAGTATAGTGTGTCCACTCAGGTACTGCAGTAAATAAAAATCCACCAAAAGCAGCCGTACCAAAAACGTTTATAAATCCCCAACTGTGAAATGAGATAGGATCAGAAATCCATAACCAGAAGCCTTCTCCAATCATTAGCCAAGTACAAGAAATAGGAATGATGATAAAACTAGCTACTAGAAAATAAAATCGGAAAGGGTTACGAATCCAATCTTTCAAAATGCTAATCATGATAAGCACTCCAAAAACTTTCTTTTAAGTATTTATTAATAAAGCTTTCGTCTCTTTGAGAATATGGTGTTTCGATATTAAGAATTTGCCTACATGATGTTGGCTTATCTTTTAATAAGTAAATAGTATTTGCTAATTTAAGAGATTCAAATCTGTCATGCGAAACCATTACGATTGCACAGTCATCTTTAACATACTCATGCAAAAACTCATACAACTCTAGTTTTAGCTCGTAGTCTAAAGCGGTAAAAGGTTCATCTAAAAGAAGTAGATCTGGATTACCTATAAGTGCTCTGGCAATGGATGTGCGTTGCTTCATTCCACCAGATAATTCAGAAGGATATTTTTCTAAATCTTTCTGAGTAAGATGTAATTTTCTAAGTAGTGCTTTGGCACGTTCTATATTCTGTGGATCTTTTGGGTTTTTCGTGACTAAGAGTACATTATCAAGCACTGTTCTCCATTGGAGTAATCTATGTTCTTGAAATAGGTAAGAGCATACTTTTGTATTTCTATAAATGTGTCCACTATCGCAATCAATTAGACCTGCAATAATACGTAAAATAGTGGTTTTTCCGCAGCCCGAAGGTCCATACAGACAGGCAATTTCACCTTTTTTTATTTTCATTGAAAATAGATTTATTACTTCCTGACCCATTAGGCTATGATTTAGATTTTTTATTTCAAGTTTAAATTTTTCACAAGTACTTGATGATGGTTTCATCATTTCTCCCAAGGCATCAATAAGATGCGAAGCGGTTCAACTATTAGGTACTCAATAATAAAAATCATTGCTAGAATTAAAATAACAAAAGCCAGGACAGTTTGAGTTTCAAGCATGGCACGAGCACTTGCAATCTGAGCTCCAATGCCCTGGTTTGCTCCTAAAAGCTCCGCCATAATCGTAATCTTAATCCCCATACCAACAGCTACAGTAATTGCAGGAAGAACAAAATTTAGAAGATGAGGAATATAAAGATTTTTTATTGTTCTGTAACAGGGTATTTTGTAAACCTGAAACATCTCTTTTAGATTGTTATCCAGTGTCATCATCCCACGCATGGCGGAGGCAAACGTTAGAGGGATAACCGTAACTATTGTAGTGAAAATAGTACTTGTGGAACCTAATCCAAACCAAAACAATGCTAATACAACCCATATAATAGGTGGCATACCAAGCAATATGCTTATTACTGGTTTAAACATTATCGCTATGGTTTTGTACGATCCAGCAATAAGTCCAAGTGTCATTCCGATAAAGATTGATGCTGTTATTCCAATAATCGATCTAAAAATAGTTATGTGTACATCATGAACTGAATAGTTTTTAACAATTTCTATAGCTTCTCGAAAAACCGAAAGGGGTTCTGGTAGTACTAAGTCACCTAAAGCAATTGATGCTATTTGCCATAAAGCACAAAATAGAGCAATTATCGCTGCGGAACTAAAAGCACTCCATAAGAAAAACAATATTTCAGATAATCTACCTCTTTTAATAGGACGACCGTCTTCGAGAATCATTTTTTGCTAAATAGAAAATAGACTCTCTGATGGCATTTGACCTCCAAGAATTTTTGGATTTAATTTATATAATTCTTCAAAAAAAACCATAATATCTTTGCTGATAGTTTCGGCTTTTATAGCCACTAAGTTTGCGTATGGCAATGCTCTTTTAATTGCAGGACTTGGAATTTTTAATAAAGAAGACCCTATTGATATAGCCTCACTCTTATGATCTTCTGATTGTGCCCAAATCACGGCTTTTTCTATGTCACTTTGAAGTGTATTTACAAATTCTGGATATGATTTGTAAAAGGATTCTGTAACCATTAATCCTGCTTGTGGGATGCCTCCACTAACTCCCATAGTTTGTGTCCAAAGTTTATTTATATCTAGAACTCTAGAAACATCACTACCGCCCTTAACGGTAGCCATACTAGCTAAGGGTTCGGGTAATATAGCAAAATCTACTATTTCCTTTAAAAATAGACTCATAGCTTCAGGAGGGGTGCTAGTGTAGGTGATTTCAATGGAATTAAGGTCAATATTCAATTTTGAGCATAATGCTTGGAAAATTAGATCAGGCATATCATTTTTGAAAGGAATAACTAGCTTTTTTCCTTCAATTTCAGATAAGTTATTTAAATTGCCACCTCGTCCAACAATTTGCACAAGACCAAAAGTCATAATATTTATTAATTTAACGGGAATTCCTCTATTTGAGAAATTAGCTGCCACATAACTTGGAACAATACTTAAATTAATTGATTGATTAACAATTCCTGCTCTAAGTACATCAACAGTTCTCCAAATTTCGGCTTCTATCTCATATTTATCTTTTAAATCCCCATATTTTTGTACCACACCAAGCAACAGGGTAGGCATAGCAGGGGGGCCGTAGAGAGTTGTCTGTCCCAATGCTGGATTTTTTATAGCTTGTGCTAAAACTTCAGGATTCTTAACCATAAAAGGTATGAGTGATAGCATTTTTAACATTGAGCGTCGATTCATATTCATCTCTCCCTATTGATAATGATTATTATTTTCAATTTCTCTTGTTTCAAAGTCAAATAATTTACAAAAAAATCACACAAACCCATAAAACCTTTAGGGTTTTATTTGAGTTGATGAATAGCCAATCTTGAATGTGAATCCAAAAATTGCACAGATTAATGACACGAAGTTAATTGAAAATGATAATAATTATCATTTACTATGTAATGAATCGTAACTTATTTTACTCACTCTTAAAAATGAAAATAAAACAAAGAAAATTATCGGTACTTTATCTTTTGATATCTAATATAACTTTTGTTAACCCTATAGTTGCTCAAGAAAAAGATGTCGCACTAAAAAACGTAGAAGTCATAGCTGATCCCATAACTGTGGATGAAAGAGGAAAGTTCGACGAATTTAACAAAAGCGTGTCTAACCTTTATATGACTAGAGGAGAAATAGAAAATTATCGAGTTAATGCAACTGGTGATCTATTAAAAGGATTAAATGGTGTTTATAACATGTCCACACGTACAGCTGGATCAGCTATTTCACCAAATATTCGTGGGGTTGCAGGAAAGGGTAGAATTCCAGTAACTATAGATGGTACAGAACAAACAGTTGATGTGTGGCTAAATAACTATGGGATTGCTGATAGAAACTATATAGATCCTTCAATGATAAGAAGTATTGCCGTAGAAAAAAGTCCTGGCTTAACTAGAGGTCTAAAGACAGGCGTTGGGGGTGGTATATCATTTAGAACTATAGAAGCTGATGATATTATCAAGGGTAATAAAAATTGGGGATTTCAATTTTCTTTAGAAGGTGCAAATAACGCCAATCAACCTAGAACTAGACTAGAGGAGATGCTTGGAAAAGACTATAGAACACTAGGTGCTGTTTCTGGTGGTGTTTTCCTCCCAGATGCAGATAACTTGCATGCAATTATCCCCGTTGTTATTGATTCTGAGGGTAATGAAGTCTTTCAGCCAAATAAGAAAGAAAATGATAAATTATTTAAATTTAAAAATGACTATAACCTTTTTGTTGCAGGTGCTTTTAAGAACAAAATGTTTGATGTGCTTGCAGCTTATGGATATAGAGAAAAAGGGAACTACTTCTCTGGTAGAAAAGGAGGTGATAGATATTTAAATAATCCACTATATAACTGGGAACCAGAAAAACCAATTGAAACTAAGCTTTCTTCAACATTTATACCAAACATAGCTAAACAGTTTAAACCTGGTCTTGAAGTGCTAAATTCTAATACATCAACTGAAAGTTTATTAATTAAAAATAATTGGTATCTACCAAACGATCAAAAATTGGGTTTTCAATTCATGAGAACTGACGTTAAGTTTGGTGAGATAAATCCTATTTATTCAATGTGGATACTCAATTACACTGAGCAAGATGATTACACATTTAAAGGGGGTGATGCACCTTTTCAAGTGCAAAATTTGGTTTCTGATGTAAAAACAGATTTGTATAAACTGAGTTATTCATGGAAGCCTCAAAATAATCCATATATAGACCTTAAAGCTAATTTGTGGCGGTTAAAAACTAAAAGTAATCGCCATCAAAGCGGAGGGTTTTCTTTAGCTACTGGTATTATGGATTCAGAGTGGGATTTTTGGTACACATGTCATATCAAAAAAAAAGAAGAAGTGGTTATATGGGGCAATTATTCTAAGTGTTCTGACGAGATTCCAAATTATCCAGATATAAACGAAAATACCACCGTAGATGAAATGTTAAAAAGAAACCCAAATGTAAATGGAAAATTTAACGTTTTATCTGGGGCCAAACAGCACACAGAAGTTACTAGAAATGGATTTGATATAAGTAACGTTGCGACTTTTAATGATAAGTTACAACTGCTCGTGGGAGTAGATTATCAAAGAGAATATGTCGATGAAAAAAATAACATAGTAAATAGCGGTGACATGTTTAATGTTGTTGGCATGATAACCTCTTTAACTAAATTGGGTGGTCCTAGAGAAGGAAAAAGAAGTGAATGGGGCGTTAATCTTGCATTAAATTACAAACCTATTGAAAGATTAAAAATTGAAGCTGGTGTTCGAATTCATGGATACGAGGCCGAAGATATTACCTTAAAAAAAGAAAGAGAAAAAAGAAATCCTTTATACGCTATCACCCCTGGGCAATATGAGAAAAATGATGAAGGTACAGATTGGAAAAGAGATGAAAATGGTAATCCTATTGCTACATTCCCTATAAACCAAATTCTAAACCACGTGGTAATTCCATATTATGAGTTGGTCACTTCAAAAGAAGAACACGACGAAATTAAGGCACTGATAAAGGAAAATTATAAATATGTAGATGTGCCTTTAAATACTTCAGAAGCAAAACAAGGGTATGAAAGATATATTGAAAGGGCTAAAAACTTTTATAGAAAATACGGACACGATTTTGCCGAGGTTGTTCCATATTCTAATAATTTTAAGAAAAAAAATAAAGACGAAGATTCAATATATTATAGATTTGATGAGGATAATTACGTATTTTATAAAACTAAATACACAGTCTTTGATATTAAAAATAATTTACCGCAATTAAGACCAGGTTTTAACAATTATATTGCCTTTTCGGATTCTAAACTTAATGAGGAAGTGAGTAATTTAAGTTGGATTGACGGGGAATTTCGAAGGTATTATGGAGAATTTGCTAATACAAAATTTCTAAATAGTTTAGAAGGCAAACACTGGTGGAGGTTTTACCAAGCTATTTATGACAGTTATTCGTATGGTGATATTGCTTACGATTTAAGTGAGAAGTCTGCAGGAAAAAAAAGATTTATATCAAGAGATGGTATAGATGAAGAATCTGAATTCTCTGGATCACTAGAACGTTATAACAAACGTGGAGAACATTATTATTGTGTTGGGACTAGAGAAACGGATTTTTCGGGTTATGCTTGTCCTGGGGCAAAATTTACATATGTGACAAAAATCAATCCCGATGATTATGAAACATTATTTGCACCGCCAGGTAAATGGAAGGGGACCGCAATCTCTCCTATGATTGCATTGACTTTTGATACAACTGACAGATTTAAGCTCTTTACTAGATATTCCATTTCTCACAGATTTCCAAGTTTATATGAAATTTCTGGGACATCTTTCGTAGGATATATTGATAATAATATAACTGATATTAACATGAGATTGGATCCAGAAAAGAGCATCAACTACGAATTTGGTGCCTCGTACGACTTTTCTAATCTATCACCCTCACTAAGACAAGCCGATATTAGGCTTACCTACTTTAGTAATACTATTGAAAATGTAATAGATACTCTTGAGAATCGTAGGGTTGTTCAATTTGAAAAAAAAATAACTAAAGGCTTCGAATTGTTGACTAGATTTGATGCTGGTACTGTTTTTGGTTCTTTAGGTTTAAGTTATAGAACTAAGCAATTGATGTGTGACTCTAAGGTATCTCTTTTAATTAATATGCAAGGTAAAGTACCCGAATGTTTTGAAGGAGGTTTTGGTGCAACGAAATTCTATCAAGCATTGCAACCCAAATACTCATTAAATTTTGAAGTAGGAACTAGATTATTTAAAGAGAAACTTGAAATGGGTTTGCGTGGTATATATCACAGCAATGTTGACTTAAGAAAATATGACGATTTTGTCAAATCTACAGGTATAGATGTATATAACTGGAGTCAGAGACCATATCACTGGAAATCAGAATTAACAATGGATTTTTACGCTAAATACAAGCCAATTGAAAATTTAGAGTTGAATCTTGGTGTAACTAATATTACGGATAGATACTATTTGGATCCTATGTCTACGGTTCCAGTACCTGGTCCTGGAAGAACATTTAAACTTGGCCTAAAAGCTAGGTTTTAATGTAGGGCGTTTTGCCAATTTTTGTTTTTTTATAAGGATATTTTTATGAAAAATTTATTAAAATTTTTATTAGTAGCTTCTGCTACTTATTCTTCAATTACGTATGCAGGTGTATTAGGAAATTCCAATGATCGCAGTAAAATTAAACCTGGACCTTCAACTGCAAAACCTTTTGGTGCTGGTAAACCTGGTATCCAAATAAAAGGAACCAACATATCAATTAATCTTGAGGATGGTCCAATTAAACACATAGGCAAAAAATATAATCAAACACCTATAATTAGTGGTCCTAACGCTGCTACTACTGATGTTAAGCTTACGGCCTCTGATGTTATCCCTGTAATAGGTTGGTTTATCAAGGATCCTTTAGGGCAAGTTTGGTTTGAAAAGCCAGCAGATAAAGATACTGAGTTTTACAGTGTACGTCAAATAGCTGATCCTAAAGTGACATTTGCACCAAAATTTGGTGGTCTAGTAATAGGTAAGGTCCCAAATCTTCCAAGTGATACGAGTGTATATTTTGGCGAATGGGGTCCACGTTCTGGTACACCTACTCAAGGTTCAAGTACAGACCTTAATCTTAATAATGAAGATCATACTGTATGGTATGTAGGTAAAGATGAAACAGGTAAAACTACTGGTCTAGCAACTGCAAAATATGATGTCCTTGGGGTAAATCAACATACTCCTGGTAAAGATGATTTCTACAGAGGAGAGATAACCGCTAATTTTGGTAATGGTTCCACTGGTTCAATGTCTGGAAAATTAACAAGGGCAGGATCGCCTGATGTTGATTTTACTGGAGTTCAAATCGATAATTCAAAAGGTACCTTCAATAATGGAGTATCTAAAGTAGAAGGTCGCTTTTACGGCAAAGGTGCTTCTGCTATGGCTGGTTTTGCCACAATGAATACGACCACTAATGTAGATGACGTTGCGTTTGGTGGGACTAAAAAATAAGTTAGTTAACCTATGATTGGTAGCATTCCATAGATTTGGGATGCTACTTTTATTATGTGATTTGTTTCAATGAAATCCAAGTTTTTTCTTTACTGTACTTTATATGTAATCAGTATAAATTGCCAATCAATTGAAACTCACAACGAGATTTCAAATGATTTTAACGTCCAAACTAAAAACTTTATATCCAATACAAATGAAAATTCGCTTTTGGATACATCATTGATTTCTCAAACACAAAACGCAACCTATATAACAATTAATGGTTCTACTTACTTAGTTCCACATACCGAACATGATTTAAGATTAGCTATTTATCATGCGATTAATGCAAATCTTTGGGGCGATTTATCGGAATTAATAGAAATATATCAGACATTGCCAAACCATCAGAAACAACTGGTTTATATGGCACAGGGGTTGTTGGAACGTAGCCGGGGATATATTAATAAAGCCTTAACTCATATGCAAAGGGCATATGATATTAATAAGGAGGATTTGAGGGTTCAACTTGAGTTAGCAAGACTTTATTTTGAAGACTACAACAATAGACAATCTAAGAAAATATTTAATTCATTAGCTCAAAGTTATGAATTACCGAATTATACGAAGGGGTTGATTAATGAATACCAATCAGCCATTAATTCCCAGTATAAATGGCAAGGTAATATTGGGTTGTCTATTGGTTATGATTCTAATATTAACCAAGGTAATGGTATAAGACAGTGTGTGTTTAATTTTATGGACACCTGTGTTATTTATAGAAATTTACCTCCCCCCATAGGTTCATCATATTTGGGTTTAAATTTTGACTTATCCAAAAGATATGCCTTGTCTGATAATAATGACTTGGAAATATCAGCAAGATTTCAGGGAGCTAAGTATTCTAAGACAGATTCTAAAGCCTTATTTTTAACGGACTATAGTAATTTCTCTTCCTCTGCAAAAATATCTTATATTTATAGGGACAGCGTTAAGAAAATAATGCTTTATCCAGAATTTGAAATATTGCACAAAAACAAATCTACTTATTATCAATCGCCAAGCATTAATTTAAATACTGAAATTCAATTATCACGTCGTTTAAATCTGAACAGCAATTTCTCTTTTAAATGGATTAATTACGAGGGAGAAAACAAAAAGTATTTTGAAGATTATAAACAAGTTAATGTGGGATTAGGGCTTGTATTTGAACCTAGTAAAAATACATTTCTTTATACAAATTTTGATTTTTATCGTAATCTTTATTTAACTAATTATTCCAGCAGTAAAGAGCAATCTATAAGAATCGGAGCTTATAAATACTTATCATCAGGTGTCTATTTGCATGCATTGGCTATGTATCGAGACACTAAAAATGATGTGGCAAATTTTCTGTCAATTGAACCAAGACATGATAATACTAAAATTGCAATCTTAAGTATAGGTTTGCCTAAAATTTCATTTAAAGGTGTAGTGCCAGAATTAAGGTTTAAATACATACAAAATAAAAGCAATATTGATTTTTATATCTATACGCAAAGGGAAATTAGTTTAAATTTAAACTATAGTTTTTAAATAAAACTAAATAAATTAGTTACATATATTTGTATGTTTAATACGTAAAAAGGAATATTTAAAAAATTGGGTGACATCATAATTCACCCAATTCACACTACGTGTTTCACACATAAATAGTATCTAGTAAACAAATTCTTCAGTCAATTTAGATTTAACTATAAGATTGTTATAGCTTGGCGATGAGGAAATTAAGTCATCATGTTTGCCTATACGTTCTACATTGCCATCATTGATAACTACGATTTTGTCGACATTTTGTATGGATTTTAGTCTGTGTGAGATTATTAATACAGTCTTATTTTCTATAAGTTTATTTAGAGATTCTTGGATTTTCTTTTCATTGTCCACATCAAGACTTGATGCAATTTCATCTAAAAGCAATATAGGTGCATTTTTCAAAAATGCCCTTGCTATGGATAGTCGTTGTCTTTCGCCTCCAGATAGTTCGGCACCATTTTCTCCAATTTTAGTGTTAAATCCATCTGGTAGTTTTTCAATAAAATCCATGCAATTAGCTAATTGTGCTGCTTTTATAACTTCTTCATCACTAGCATCAATTTTGCCTATGCGAATATTGTCCATTACCGATAAATCAAATAAGGTAACGTCTTGAAATACCATAGATATATAGTTAAATAATGACTGAGTAGAAATTTCTTTTATATTTACGCCACCTACAAGAATTTCGCCACTATTGTGGTCATAAAGTCTAGAAATGATTCTAAATATACTGGTTTTACCTGATCCACTTGTACCTACAAGTGCGGTAACTTCGTTTTGTTTTGCGGTAAAGGATATGTTATCTAGAACTTTAGTATCTTCACTATAGGAGAAGGAAACGTTTTTAAATTCAATATCAAACGTTTTTAATTCAATATCATTGCCAGTTTGATGAGGGATGTTTTGGATTTCTTTAATCCTCTCAATAGAAGATGAAATATGAAAGGTTTCAAGTATTCCTTCTTTGGATACTGCAACTAAATCTCGCATTTTAATTGCAAGTAAAAGATAACCAAGTAGATATAGAATATTAATTTGACCGTTTATCAGATGATTAATACCTATTACTAATACAAGGCCAATAGAAGTTATAGAAAGAAAATCTGATAATGAAACAATAAGAATGACTAGACTTTCATTTGAAAGTCGGATATTTTCACTGGATTCTAATAATCCATTAATCTTCCTTTTGTTTTCGTTTTGGAGATTAAAACTTGCGATTTCTTTTTGAAGTTCTATAGATTCTTGATAGGAGTCTGATATATCTCTTAATGTGCTAAATAGTAGTACGCTTCGTGTTTTGAAATTTTTCTTAGAGATAAAAAGTAATATTACACTTAGGATTGTAGGAACCATAACAGCCAACCCTAATATAAGATTACCTAATATCGATAAAATTAAAATAATAGGGAAGAATATAGTCATTGCAAGCATTTTAGGGATGGAATGACTTAAAGCATGTTCAATAGCTGCTACATCTGTCATGATTGTTTGAGCGAGATCCGATAGATTATGTTTAGAAAAATATGACAAAGGTAATTTTCTAAGGGTGTCCGCTATATTTAATCTCAGACTAGCACTTTCCTTGTATGTAGCATTAAATGATCGCGTATATTCTAGCTTTAACAAATACCACATCACTATAAGTGTAATTATGGATATAGATATATATAAGAGTGGGTTTTTAATATTTTGAAGTAACAGTTCATCCATCAAGAACAATAAGAGAGTAGGGGGAACCATATTTATAAAATATACCCATAAACTTGAAAGGGTTGCTTTTATAGTGTCCCTAGCACCGTTATCTGTAAGGGCAAATAGGTCTTTAACATAGTTTTTCATTATTTAACCCTCCATTTGTTCGCACTACTATATAGGTTTTGAAGGAAATTGTATTTACTATCTTTTTCTGAAAGTTTATTATGGTTTCCTGTTTCGATTATTTTTCCATTTTCTAAAACGATAATTTCATCAACAGATTTAATGCTTGAGAGTCTGTGGGCAATCATAATTACAGTTTTATCTTTCATAAGATTTTTATATGCTATCTGTAACTCGTGTTCGTTATCCGCATCAATACTTGCACAAGCTTCATCAAGTATGACGATTTTTGCTTTTTTAAGTATTGCACGTGCAATAGATATTCGTTGAATTTCTCCACCAGATAAATACACCCCTTTGGCCCCTATGATTGTGTTTTCTCTTTGGATGAATTTATCGAGAATTACATCGCAACCTGCTTGGCTAAGGGCTTGCATTACTTCTTCATGTGATGCGTTTTTATCTGCAAGCGCCACGTTATCGTAAATTGAAATTTTAAAAAGCTTACTATTTTGAAATACAAAAGTGATAGCGTTAGCAATAGCTTCTTTTGTGTAGGATTCAAGAGGTTTTCCGCCTATTTTTATAACACCACTGTCGACTTTATAAAACCCTGACAGTAGTTTTGCTATCGTTGATTTACCAGAGCCAGAATGTCCAATTAATGCGTATTTTTTTCCTTCTTCAAATTTAAAAGATAAATTTTCAATAACTTTATTTTCGTTATAAGAAAAACTTACGTCTTGCATTTCAATATCGTAATTTGAAAATTCGGTCTCTATACCGTAAGTAAGTTTGTCACTATTCATACCTACAAATAGATTTTCAAGAGAATCAAGGGCAAATTTTGCGTTGAACAGATGCATGTTCATCCACATGATTTTCATAAAAGAGACCATGATCACACCACTTAGAAATGTGATCATTATTAAATCAACAGCAATTTGAAGAGGGTTTGAAATATCATCAATAAATATAGATATGGGAATAATTAAAATTGCTACTAAACCCATTAATATAAGTTGATAGACTGTATAAGGAGTTTTGCAACTTTCTGAGTAGCTATATGCATAATTTGAATAATCAGTTATTGATTTATGTAAATCCTTAAGTGTATCTAGTTGAACAGAAAATATTTTAATAACAGGTATACCACGAACGAATTCAGTGGTTTCAGCACTCATTTTTTGAAGGGAGTCTTGGTATAGTTTCATGAAATGTCCGTCACCCATCATAAATTTGAGTAATAATCCGATAGTAATAGTTAAACCTAGAATTACTAATCCAGTTTCAAGGCTTACATAAAAAGCCAAAACTATGCTTGATATAGGAATGAGTAAAGCTTGAGATGTGTCAGGAATTAGATGGGCAACAGCATTGTGAGTATTACTAGCGTTATCGTCGATAGTTTTCCTAATTGTTCCAGATGGGTTCAAGTCAAAAAATCTAAAACTAGCATCAGTTAAATTTTCCAACCCCTTTTTGCGAAGATTGGACTCAAGTCTAAACCCTAGTTTATGTGAATAAAAACCAGAACCAAAATACGTAAATCCAGCAATAACAAGGGCAATTAAAAAATAGATGGCATATGTTTGTGCAACACTATATTCTGAATGAATAATAACTGAGTCTAGGAATTTATAAATATATAAATATCCAATAACCGTTATACATGCAGAGAGAATAGATAAAAAGATAGAGATATAGAGAAATAATTTATATTCTTGAACGTATCCAATCAGCCTTTTGTAAATACCCATTTTTGTCCTTTTAATCCATCCTGCTTTCTAAAAGTAGGGTAATAGTGATTTAAATGAAAATGATAATCATTCTCATTATAGCAAATAATTCAAATGTACATGACTTAAGTTATTGAGTTGTATATTTGATGCGTATTAACAGAGGGATAAATGAGAGCTTGAGATTGTATTATTTCTTATTAATCGGTATGAGTAGGTTTTGGTGGATAAGTTTTAAATTTATATGCGACTGTAAATAAGAGACTGTAAATAATTTTGTATTTTTTTTACTAACGCAATCCAAATTTTTCTTGATAATACTTAAATCAAATAAAGCTTCTTTAAGACTACTTTTCATAACGTTAGTATTTGCGTGCTTTTCAAGATCGTTTTCAATTATGTGATATTCGTTTTCAAGAATTAAATTGATATTTTCTCATCTATGCATGAGAGTAATTTATTAATGATAAATCTTCTAAAAAAGTTTAATTTTAAAAGAAAACAAGTCGTGTAAATTTGTCTAGTAAATTATCTAGGGAAATTACGAACTTAGTTTCCTGATTTGCTTTGATATCATTCCTCTATTAAAACTAAAGAGAAAATAATATGAACACATTAAATGTAGGGGTTTTTCAAACTTTAGCACTCGCTGTGATAAGTATTTATTTGGGTGAGTATCTACTTAAAAAATTTCCGATTTTTAGAAAATATTGTATTCCTGCGGCGGTGGTTGGTGGCACGATTATTGCCATCATTACTACAATTTTGCACTCACTTAATATTGTAAATTTTAATTTTGATTACAAAGCTATGAATACGTTTTTTTACAATGTGTTCTTTGCAGCTATGGGTTTGGCTGCTAGTTTATCTTTACTCAAAAAGGGAGGGAAGCTTGTACTGATATTTGCCATCTTAGCTGCTGTTTTGGCTATTCTACAAAATGTGCTTGCCCTATACGTGGGTGATGCCATGGGTATGAACCCAATTGTCGCTCTTATGGCTGGATCGACACCGCTAACTGGCGGTCACGGTAACTCCGCTAGTTTCGGTCCTGTAGCTGAAAGCATGGGTGGAGTTGGTGCCGTTGAGGTTGCGGTAGCAGCAGCTACTTTTGGCTTGGTTGCTGGATGTATAATGGGAGGTCCTATTGGGCGTCGTTTAATTGAGAAGAACGGATTGAAATCTTCAGATACTGCGATTATTACTCATACAGAAGCAGTGCAAAATTTTGTAAATTCTAAGAGAGCACATACGGCATTTTTTGCCCTTTTGATAGCCTGCGGTATTGGACAAACTTTGTTTTTTATATTTAAGGAATTATTGCCAGATGTAAAACTTCCTATTCACGTTATGTGTATGTTTGGGGGGATTATCGTGCGTTTCGTGCTCGATGCTAGAAAAGGTGACCATCAAGCATTGTATGAGAGCATAGACATAGTTGGAGCTATTGCACTTTCTGTATTCGTTTCTCTTTCTATTATCACGATGAAGCTATGGCAACTCGCAGATCTTGCCATACCACTAATTACGATTTTGGCTCTGCAACTAGTTTTGATTTATTTCTTTGTTATGTTTGTTACTTACAGAATGTGCGGTAAAAACTACGACAGTGCTATCATTTCCGTTGGGCATGTAGGTTTCGGTTTAGGTGCGGTTCCTGTATCTATGGCTACCATGACATCAGTCTGCTCTAAATATGGTAATTCTAAGATTGCTTATTTTATAGTTCCACTTATTGGTGGTTTTATTAGTAATATCACAAACGCAATTGCGATTACATTCTTCCTTAATGTAGCTAAAGGCATGATGTAAAAGTGATATCAAAATAAGTACCAAAATAAAAACCCAGTTCTTTCGTAGAGCTGGGTTTTTTATCACTTGTTATGCGTTAAATTTAAGGGTTTTGCTTTTTAGCTTCATCTAATAATGTATTTTCCTCTCTAAATGTTTTGTTTGGATGTATAACAAATTTTTTAGTCATTTCTTCTAAATCATTGCTATGATAAAGGTCAAGACATTTGAAAAAATTCCACTCAATACCTGGGGATTCAGTATCTGCAAATAAATTTGAGTAGTCAAGTGCAAGATATTTTTCAACAAGCTTAGTAGTTTCGATGGGAGCTTTTTCTAGATCAAAATAAGTCCATTCTATTAACGCATGATAACTACTAGCAATATCCCTTGTATATATAGGATTTTTTGGAAATGCTTTTACTAAACATTCAGCTAAAACCATATCTTTAAAATTTTGAGCATATGTACGACTGCCAGCTTTTGGTCCAGTTTTAAGGGTTTCCTGTGAGAATCCATTAGGAATTAATGTCAATTGAAAAAGAAATAGAGTTACTATAGATTGAATAGATTTCATTCAAGTTCCCAAAAGTAAACATAATCAACTATTCGATTGCTTAATGGGTCATGAAAGTAACATTTGTCATAACATGTCTCTCCATCAAAGAGAGTAATGTGACCCCTAGCATCCACCTAATTAGATACAATGAATAAAATAATTCCTTTTTTATTTTTTAAATCCAAAGCAGAAAGTGAAGCTCCTTTATAGGATTTAGGTGTACCAAGATTATCTTTCAAAAAATTATATAGATCGAGAATTCTAAAAAAATAATTGTTACCATCTGCTCCAGTTACTGTTTTACCAGCAACGGCTGGAATTTTCATTCCAGAATAGTTGATTATATAACTCATTCTAACTGCACAAGTATTTTTCCATCTATATTTTTCCTCAACCTTATTGATGTTGTAGTCAACTAGCCCTCCAATTAACATAGCAACAAATTTTTGAGGAAATACAGGGTTATAAATTATTTTTGAAAAAATAATAGCTTTACTAAAATCTAATTTTTTTTCATAAACGTCTCTCAAATAACCAATATTATGAGTGATTAATATTAAACTGTAATGAAAAGTGATATCAAAATAAGTTCCAAAATAAAAACCCAGTTCTTAATTAGAGCTGGGTTTTTTATCACTTGTTATGCGTTAAATTCAACTAGCTTTTTGGGCATCAATAACTGCTAGTGCCGATAAATTCACAATCCTTCGTGTAGTTGAGCTAGTAGTCATAATATGTACGGGCTTGCGTGCACCTAAAAGAATAGGTCCCATAGTGATACCATTACCACTAGTCATTTTGAGCAGGTTATAAGAGATATTTCCCGATTCTAAATTTGGCATAATCAGCAGATTAGCTGAACCTTTCAAAGTACTTTCAGGGCAAGCTTCTAACCGTATTCGCTGGCTTAGTGCTGCATCAGCATGCATCTCGCCGTCAATCTCAAGGTCAGGATTTTTAGTACGGACAATCTCAAGAGCTTCAGCCATTTTGCGAGCATTTTTGTTTGTGCGGCTTCCGAAGTTAGAAGTAGCAAGAAGGGCGACTTTAGGCACAATCCCAAATCGACGCATTTCTTCTGAAGCCATCAATGTAATCTCAGCCACAGTCTCTGCATCAGGATCAACGTTTACCTGAGTGTCAGCAAGGAATAGGGTGTCGTTTGGCATGATAATCACGTTCATGGTCGCAAAATGCTTACATCCATCTCGCAAACCAATAATATCGCGTACGTATGCTAGCTGGTTATCCCATCGTGACGATATACCGCAAATCATAGCATCAACTACTCCGAGATCTAGTAATAGAGTGCCTAGCAACGTATTATGCTTGCGTACAATTGCCTTAGCTATAGCTGGAGTCACACCTTTGCGATTATTAAGTTCTAAATATTTTTTCCATGCATCTTCATAATATGGATGATCATCAGGATTCACGATATGGAAGTTTTTACCATCCTCTAGTCGCAATCCGAGCTTGTCTATCTGTTCTTGAATTTTGTGAGGACGACCCACAATATATGGGATGGCAATGCCCTCATCAACAACAGTTTGAGCTGCACGAATCACTCTGTGATCTTCGCCGTCAGCATATACAATTTTTTTAGGTTCATCTTTTGCAAGTTTAAATAAAGGTTGCATTAAATGACCTGATCGATAAACATGCTCTAGCAATTTATCGCGATACTCTTCAAGATTGTCTATAGGCTTACGTGCAACGCCTGAATCCATGGCGGCCTTAGCTACAGCAGGGGCGACTTTAACAATAAGTCGTGGATCAAAGGGTTTAGGAATGATGTACTCGGGTCCGAAATTAAGATCCTGACCCTCGTAAGCAGTTGCAACCTCATCGCTTAGTTCAGCTTGTGCAAGGTCAGCAATTGCATGTACGCAGGCTAATTTCATCTCTTCGTTAATTGTAGTAGCCCCTACATCCAATGCACCGCGGAAAATAAATGGGAAACAAAGAACATTATTTACTTGATTGGGATAATCTGATCTACCTGTGGCAATAATCACATCTGATCGTGCTGCTTTAGCTTCTTCGGGAGTGATTTCAGGGTCTGGATTTGCTAATGCAAGTATTAGTGGGTTTTCAGCCATGGCTTTAACCATTTCAGGTTTGAGAACACCTTTAGCAGAACATCCCAAGAAGGCATCAGCACCTACAATTACATCCGCAAGAGTGCGTGCATCGGTAACTTGAGCATACCGTTGTTTTGAAGGATCCATTTTTTCATCACGACCTTCATATATAACACCTTTAGAATCGCACACGAAAATGTTTTCGCGTGTTAGACCAAGATTTACCATAAGGTCTAGACATGCTATGGCAGCAGCTCCAGCCCCAGAAACGACCATTTTAATTTTAGAAATGTCTTTGTTAACTAGTTTTAATCCATTAATAAGTGCAGCTGATGAAATAATGGCAGTACCATGTTGGTCATCGTGGAACACTGGTATCTTCATGCGTTCGCGGAGTTTCTTCTCTATGTAGAAACACTCTGGAGCTTTGATATCTTCTAGATTAACACCGCCTAGCGTAGGTTCTAGTGCCGCAATAATATCAACTAATTTATCAGGGTCATTTTCAGCAAGTTCAATGTCGAAAACATCAATATTAGCGAATTTCTTAAATAAACAACCTTTGCCTTCCATAACTGGTTTAGAAGCTAGAGGACCAATATTTCCCAAACCTAAAACAGCAGTCCCATTCGAAATTACACCAACTAAATTTGCTCTAGAAGTGTATTTTGCTGCAGCAGATTCCCCCTGATCAAATATCTCCATACATGCGTGTGCTACACCTGGAGAGTATGCAAGGGAAAGATCGTCCTGGTTGGCCATGCTTTTAGTAGGTACAACAGATATTTTTCCTGGGGTCGGAAATTCATGATAGAGTAGGGCTAATTTTTTTGAATCGGTCGACATTAATGGATCCTATGAATTTAAATTTTCATTGTCATAAATTACATGTATTTTAATTCTAAAATTACGTTGTTATGTAATTAGTAATATGTGTGAAGTATACTAATCGCAATTATTAGGGTTTTCCTTAGGGTATCCCTTCTTTTTAGTAACTAAATGTATGGTGTGATATGAAAACGATGAGTGAAAAACGAGAAAACTCGTATTTATTCGGCGGGAATATGTCTTATGTAGAAGAGCAATATGAGATGTACCTCGAGGATCCTTCTTCAGTTGATGAAAGTTGGAAGCAATATTTTGACAAACTATCAAAAGAACCTGCGGTAGACGGCAGCACAAGTTCTAAAGATCAAAACCACACTGCAGTTATTGAAAATCTGGCTCTTATGGCTAGAAATAATACTTTATATTCTCCAGCTCCATCGACAGGAGCTTCAAATTCTAAGCAACACTTAGTTGAAAGATTGATTTCAGCTTATCGCAGGCTTGGTGCTCTTCATGCTCAAGTTGATCCACTTAAACTTCAAGAGCACATGGATGTCCCTGAATTAGATCCTAAATATCATGGTTTAACAGAAGCGGACATGAATCAGACATTCTCGACTGGTGATACTTCATTCGGCAAAGACACTATGACACTTAAGGAATTGATTGATTCACTTAAGGCTACTTACTCAGGAACTGTTGGTGTTGAGTACATGTACATTGCCAACCATGAAGCTAAAAAATGGCTTCAAGATAAATTGGAATCAATTCAATCTAAACCAAGCTATAACAAAGCAGAAAAATTAAATATCCTACAACAACTCACAGAGGCGGAAGGATTAGAAAAATATCTTCATACAAAATATACAGGTCAAAAGCGTTTCTCACTTGAGGGAGGCGAAAGCTTTGTAGTTGGTATGGATGCTGTTGTTCAGCATGCAGCTAAGTTAGGCGTCAAGGAAGTTATAGTAGGCATGGCACACCGCGGTCGTCTAAATATGTTGATCAATATTATGGGTAAATCCCCTGCGATTTTATTTGATGAATTCGAAGGAAAATATGCTACTGACTTAAAAGCAGGTGACGTTAAATACCACAATGGTTTTAATTCTACTATTGATACTGAACACGGTCCTATATTTATCGATTTAGCATACAACCCTTCACACCTCGAAGTGGTAAACCCTGTAGTTGCAGGTACAGCATATGCTCGTCAAGTTCGCTACAACAGCAAAGCTGAAATATTGCCAGTGCTAGTTCATGGTGATGCTGCTGTTATCGGTCAGGGTGTAGTTCAAGAAACACTTAACCTATCACTAGCAAAACACTATAGTAATGCTGGTACTGTTCATATCATTATTAATAACCAGATTGGTTTCACAACTTCACTTAAAGAGGAAGCACGTTCTTCACAATTTTGTACTGATATTGCGAAGATGGTTGATTGTCCTATATTTCACGTAAATGCAGATGATCCAGAGGGCGTAGCATTTGTATGCCAATTAGCGGTAGATTACAGAGCAAAATTTGGCAATGATGTTTTTGTGGACATCGTGTGCTATCGTAAGCTTGGACACAATGAACAAGATACTCCTGCACTAACACAACCTGAAATGTATCGTGCGGTAGCTGCTCATCCTGGTTCTCGCAAAGTTTACGCTGATGCTCTTGCGGCTGAAGGTACATTTACCGCTCAAGAAAGTGACGAATTAGTTGCTAAGTATCGTGCCCTAATGGATAAGGGTGAAAATAATGAAAAAGTTAACAAAGATTATGAAATTGAAAATGCTCCTGATTGGAGTGCATATCAAGGTAATCCGTATATAGATTCTGCTGACACTAAAGTTTCTGCGGAAATTGTTAAAGAGCTAGCACAAAAAATCACTACATTGCCAAAAGATTTCCAACCTCATAAATTAGTTGAAAAACTCATGGCAGACCGCTCTGCTATGGGTAAAGGTGAAATGAACCTAGACTGGGGTATGGGTGAACATCTAGCTTATGCAACACTTGTAAATGAGGGCTATCCAGTTCGTCTAACAGGTGAGGATGCAGGTCGTGGTACATTTACGCACAGACATGCAATTCTACATGACCAAAATCCTGAAAAACATAACGAAGTTTATGTGCCTCTTAATAATCTATCTGATAAGCAAGCAAGATTTGAGGCTAATAACTCAGTGTTATCAGAAGAAGGTGCTTTGGGTTTTGAATACGGTTATGCAAGTTCTGAACCTAACGGTTTAACTCTATGGGAAGGTCAATTCGGAGACTTTGTAAATGGAGCCCAAGTCATTATCGACCAATTTATAGCATCTGGTGAAGCTAAGTGGGGCGTGCAGTGTGGTTTAGTTATGCTTTTACCACATGGCCAAGAAGGTCAAGGACCTGAACACTCATCAGCACGTATAGAGCGCTTTTTACAATTATGTGCTGATGAAAATATGGAGTGCATTCAACCTACAAATGGTGGTCAAATGTTCCATGCTTTACGTCGCCAAGTTTTACGTAATATACGTAAACCTCTAATTGTATTTACACCTAAATCTTTATTACGTAACAAGGATGCATCATTCCCACTATCTGATTTATCTGAAGGCTCATTTAAAACAGTAATTGGTGAAGTTGATCCTGAAATTAAAGCTGAAAATGTTAAACGTGTTTTAGTTTGCTCGGGTAAGGTTTACTATGACTTAGTAAATGGACGCAAAGAGCATAATAGAAAAGATGTAGCAATTCTACGTGTTGAGCAGTTATACCCATTCCCTAACGATGCATTCGCTGCTGAAATGGATAAGTATTCAAGTGCACCAGAAGTTGTTTGGGTTCAAGATGAGCCTCAAAACCAAGGTCCTTGGAATTATATTCTTCACCATGTTATCGATAATATGACTGAGAACCAAACTCTTTCTTATGCTGGTCGTGAGGCTTCTTCATCTCCAGCTACTGGTTATGCAGGTGTACACAAAGCTCAGCAAAAAGCTCTTGTTGAACAAGCATTTGCTGAAAAACTTGAAAACGTATTTTAAGATTTAAAAAATTATTAGGAGATTTAAATGTCAATTGTTAATGTTGTAGTACCTCAGCTTTCTGAGTCAGTGTCAGAGGGCACTCTTATTGAATGGAAATTTAAAGTAGGTGATCAAGTTTCTGTTGATGAAATTTTGGTTGAGATTGAAACTGATAAAGTTCTTCTTGAAGTTCCATCTCCATCTGCAGGTGTAATTACTGAGATTTTAGAGCAAGACGGTGCAACCGTAACTCCTGATCAAGTTTTAGCGAAAATTGATACTGAAGCTAAAGCTGAGGCTAAAGCTGAGGATACATCAAAACAATCAGAACCTAAGGAAGTTGCTCAATCTTCTAAAGAAACTACTGTAGAATCTGCTAAATCAGATAATTCATTAGCTCAAAAATCTGGTTCAAAAGGTGATGTAGCTTCTCCAGCTGCTCGTAATATTCTTGCTGAAAAAGATATGAAAGCCTCTGATGTTGCCGGTTCAGGTCGCGATGGTCGCGTAACTAAAGCTGATGCTCAAAAAGCATCTAAAGGCTCTTCTGTTTCTAAACCATCTGCACCTATGGCTACTAACACTGAAGGTCGTATCGAAGAACGTATTCCTATGACTCGTTTACGTGCTCGTGTCGCAGAAAGATTAATTCAATCACAACAACAAAACGCAATACTTACTACATTTAACGAAGTGAACATGAAACCTGTTATGGACCTTCGTAATAAGTACAAGGAGTCATTCGAAAAAGAACATGGAATTAAATTAGGCTTTATGTCTTTCTTTGTGAAAGCTGCTGTTCATGGACTTAAAAAATATCCAATTCTTAATGCTTCTGTTGATGGCAATGATATCGTTTACCACGGTTATTTTGATATTGGTGTTGCGGTTTCAAGCCCACGTGGTCTAGTAGTTCCTGTAATCCGTAATGCTGATCAACTAAGCTTTGCTGATATTGAAAAAACAATTGCTGAATTTGGTCAAAAAGCTAAAGAGGGTAAATTAGGTTTGGACGAATTAACAGGTGGTACTTTCACAGTTTCTAACGGTGGTGTATTCGGTTCTATGATGTCTACCCCAATCATCAATCCTCCACAATCAGCAATACTAGGTATCCATGCAACTCGCGAACGTGCAGTAGTTGAAAACGGTGAAATCGTTATTCGTCCTATGAACTACTTTGCACTTTCTTATGATCATAGAATTATCGACGGACGTGAGGCTGTACTTGGATTAGTTGCTATGAAAGAAGCACTTGAAGATCCACAACGTCTTCTTTTAAATCTGTAATAATCTTGGATAAAAATTATGGAAAATAAATTTGATGTTGTAGTTATCGGTGCTGGTCCTGGAGGCTATATCGCAGCGATTCGTGCTGCACAACTTGGTAAAAAAGTTGCCTGCGTTGATATGTGGACTGATGATGTAGGAAAACCAAAACCAGGTGGTACTTGCACTAATGTTGGATGCATACCTTCCAAAGCCCTTCTTCAGTCATCCGAACACTTTGAACAAGCTAACCATCATTTTGCTGAACATGGTATTTCTGTGTCAGACGTTAAGATGGATGTATCTAAAATGCTTTCTCGTAAAGAGACAGTTGTTAAGCAAAACAATGAAGGCATTCTTTTCTTATTTAAGAAAAATAAAGTCTCTTTCTTTTCTGGAAAAGCATCCTTTGCTGATAAGTCCGATAAAGGTTTCAAGATTAAAGTCGAAGGAAAAGATGCTACTGAACTTTTAGGTGACCAAGTAATTATCGCTACAGGTTCTGATCCTAGACCATTGCCAAACTTAGAATTTGATGAGAAAGTTGTCTTATCTAATGATGGGGCTTTAAGCATAGCTGAGGTACCAGCAAAATTAGGTGTAATAGGTGCAGGTGTTATCGGACTTGAAATGGGTAGCGTTTGGAGAAGACTAGGCTCAGAAGTAACTATCTTAGAAGCTGCTTCTGAATTCTTAGCCGCTGCAGACGAATCTATTGCCAAAGAAGCAAAAAAAGTTTTCGATAAACAGGGCCTTAAAATTGAAGTTGGAGTAAAAATTACTCAAACCACAAATAAGGGCGACTCTGTTCAAATTTCCTATGAAAATTCAAAAGGCGAGAAGCAAGAGCTAACGGTTGATAAATTAATCGTATCAATTGGTCGAGTTCCATTTACTAAGGGCCTTAATCTTGAAGCTGTTGGTGTTAAAGTTACTGATCGTGGCTTTATCGAAGTGGATGATGAATGCAAAACTTCTGTACCAAATATTTGGGCAATAGGTGATGTAGTTCGTGGTCCTATGCTTGCTCACAAGGCTGAAGAAGAGGGCGTTGCGGTTGCTGAAAGAATCGCTGGTATGCACGGGCATGTAGATTTTGCTACCATTCCATATGTAATTTATACCAGCCCAGAAATCTCATGGGTTGGCAAAACTGAAAAACAACTTAAAGACGAAGGTCGTAAAGTTAAAACAGGGCAATTCCCGTTTATGGCAAATGGTCGTGCACGTGCTATGGGTGATACTACTGGATTTGCAAAAATTATCGCTGATGCAGAAACCGATGAAGTGTTAGGTGCTCATATTATTGGACCTATGGCTTCTGAGCTTATATCTGAATTAGTGACTATTATGGAATTCAAAGGGGCGGCCGAGGATATAGCTCGTATCTGCCATGCACATCCTACATTATCAGAAACTGTAAAAGAAGCAGCTCTTGCAGTAGATAAGCGCACACTTAATCTATAATTAACAGTCATTTTGATTTGATGGCGGGCTAGAAGCCCGCCTATTTTTTGTATGAACGTAAAAGAACACTACATAAATGCTCTTGCAAAAAAAGGTTATAAAGCTGATGCATCTCAATTAAATGCCATCAGTAAACTTCAAAATTTAGCCGTGCAATTAAATTCCTACAGTATCAAAGAACCTAATGTATCCAGTGGTTTATTTTCGGGATTGCTTAAATCCTTTAAGACTAAACCTGTTAAGCCTACGCCAAAAGGACTATATATGTGGGGTGGGGTTGGTCGTGGCAAAAGCTTTGTTATGGATTCATTTTATGCCTGCATAAATATGGAAAATAAAACTCGTGTTCATTTTCATGAATTTATGCGAAGTATTCATAATAGGCTTCAGGAGATTAGTAAACAGGCCGATCCGTTAGATATTATTGCCACGAACATTGCCAATAAATATACGCTTATTTGCTTTGATGAATTTCATGTGTCCGATATCGCCGATGCCATGATACTTTATAGATTACTAAATAAATTTTTTGAAAAAGGTGTTGTTTTTGTTATGACTTCTAATTATGAACCTACAACACTATATCCAGATGGGTTACATAGGGATAGGTTGATACCAGCCATAAATCTTATTCTTGAGAGGATGGAAGTTATAAATGTGGATGTGGGAGTTGATTATAGGCTTCGTGAATTAGAGCAACTTGAGACTTATTACACACCTATCGACAGTGATACAAACTCTAAACTTCAAAATTGTTTTAGTAGGCTTAGTAGTGGGCAAGTAGATAAGGATTCTATTTCTGTACAAAATCGTGAACTAAAAGTTGTATGCAAGTCGGCTAATGTGTTGTGGGTGGACTTTTACGATATGTGTGTACTGCCTAGATCGCAAATTGATTACCTAGAAATAGCAAACGAATATCACACAATAATTCTTTCAAATGTCCCTAAAATGACCCCTCAAGATGCCTCTGCCGCTCGAAGATTTACGTGGATGGTAGATGTGTTTTATGACCATAAAGTAAAACTTGTAATTTCCGCACAAGTGCCTGCCGAAGAATTATTTATGGAAGGCATATTTGCAAACGAATTTTCTCGCACTGTATCTCGAATGATTGAAATGCGTTCTACTGAGTATATGCAGGATAAAACTAGAAAATCAGTTGATGTTTAAGTAGGATTAATTTATCCACCCCCGTTTAAAATTCTTTCTGATTTTGCCATACTAAATAAAATTATTTGGATTAAGTATGGCTATAACAATTACAAAAACCCTTTCAATTATTGCTCTTGAAGCTTATGAAGTTAACATTGAAGTTCATTCAAGCAAGGGCTTACCAACCTTTAAGGTAGTGGGTGTTCAGGATTCACTTGCACGTGAGAGCAGAGAGCGTGTTAGGTCGGCATTGCTAAATCAGGGATTTAAGTTTTCAGCCAGTAGATATACTGTGAACTTAGGTTTAAGTATGCAAAATAAGATAGAGGGTAATTATGATTTGGGAATAGCGATTGGATTGCTATTTAGTACTTCGCAAATAAACTTACATCCAAATTTAAAACTTCAAAATATTTATTTTGTTTCTGATTTGTCTCTTTCAGGAGAGTTAAATTCTATTAATCACTTAGAAGTTTTAGCCCTAAAAATTCATAGTATTAATCCAAATCCTACGTTAGTTATTTCTGCATCCCTTTCATGGATAGTAGAGTATGCACCGAATATAAATTTTGTTTTTGCGAAAAACCTTAAGCAAGTAGTTGAATATCTACAAACTGGTGAGCCTCCTAACTATGAAAAAAATATATCTTCGTATTTTTGTATACCTTCAAATGCAAATTGTCTTTCAGAAGTGGAGGGATTGCATGAGGCTTGTTACGCCCTAGAGGTTGCTTCTTCGGGTGGTCATAATATGGTCGTTGGAGGGGCAACTGGTATAGGAAAGACTATGTTATGTAGGCGAGCTACGGGAATATTGCCCCCATTTAATAATAGGGAGTTTTTGGAAGTTTTGTCTATTTATAAGCTTGCCCAAGTTAATCCACCTAATGATATACCATATAGAAATCCATTATCTACTATGAGTGTTTCTGTTTTAAGTGGTAATAATCAACAAAATTATGTGGGAGAATTTTCTCTTGCACATAATGGTGTCCTGCATATTGATGATCTTCAAAATGCAAATCTTGAATTTATGGAAACTATAAGGATGGCAACGATGCATAGGATAGTAAATCAATTCAGATCTAAGCAAAAAGTGGTGTTGCCAGCTAATTTTTTATTTCTCGGAACCTATCAGCCATGTGATTGTTCTTATCTTTACTCAAATAAATGTAGATGCACAAAAACTATCTTGATGAAATATGAAAAAAAGATGGAGACTCTTTTTAGGGAAGTTTTTGATATTCACGTAAGAATTAATGGTGGACTTGAAAGCATAATCCAACCGAACAATACTTCTGAAGAGGTGCGAAAAAGGGTGATTAAAGCTAGAGAGAGTCAAATTCAAAGGCAGGGTAGGTTAAATGCACATCTAGATGAAGAGGAATTACCTAAATATGCATATATCGATTCCAATTCTAATGAACTTATATTAAAACTAAAACAGGGTCGCAATATTTCTCAAAAATCCCTAATGCGAATTTTAAGAGTTGCCCGAACAATTGCCGATTTAGAAGAAAATAGACACATTAGCCCTTCAAATTTAAGCAAGGCAATTTATTTATATGGATATTAGTTATCGATTTAAATAACTGGCAGTTATAAAGAAATAAATATTTTGTATTGTTTCAGTATATGCAATATGTTCCTTCTTTGCTAATATTATTTAAACAAACATTTAAACAAAAGTGAGGATTCATTATGAAAAAATTTATAACTTCTACAGCTTTTGCTTTGGTCGCATCTGTTGCGAGCATTGCATCTGCAGAAAATTTAAAACTTTCGGTTGCGGCTACTCCAGTTCCTGCCGCAGAAGTATTAGAATTTATGAAACCTGCACTTGCTAAAAAAGGTGTTGATTTAACGGTTCATGTGTTTACTGACTATATCCAGCCTAATCAGCAAGTAGCTGATGGTGACATTGATATGAACTGTTTTCAGCACGTTCCACATTTAGATTCTTTTAATAAACGTAAAAATACTAATCTTGTACCAGTTGGTGGTATGTACCTTCCTCCTATGGCCGCTTACTCTAAAAAGATTAAAAACCTATCTGAATTAAAAGATGGGGCTAGAGTTTCTATACCAAATGACACTACCAACAGTACTCGTGCTCTTCTGATTCTTCAACAAGCAGGATTAATCAAGCTTAAAGACCCTAAAAATTTATTTTCAACAGCTAAAGATATAGCCGAGAATCCTAAAAAACTAAAATTTATAGAATTGGAAGCAGCTGGAGTGCCACGTTCATTGCCAGATGTGGACCTAGCGGTTATTAATACTAATTATGCACTTGAGGTTGGATTAAATCCTAAGTCAGACTCTATAATTCTAGAAGACGTTAATTCTCCATACGCTAATGTATGTGCCGCTCCTGAAAGTTTTAAAGATAATAAAGCACTTAAAATCTTAGTAGCTGAGTGGGGTAGTGAAGAAACTAAGAAATTCATTTTAGATAAGTACAAAGGAACCGTAATTCCACGTAAAGACTAAGCTTTATTTTGCATGTAACCTCTTTGAAACATATATTTTTTTGTAAAATTGTAAAATTGTTAGATTGTCATTTAAAGACGCAAGGGGGTTTACATGCGACTAGGACTTTTAGCATCCACTACAAATTTTAAAACAGCTACTTGGACATTAGTCGAAGGGCTAAGCAGTGGGGCTAATTATTTTGAGATTCCACAAGAATTTCTAACAGCACTTCCTCCTTCAGATTCTCCCGATACTTTTGATAACCCTATTATTTGTTTATCTAGAGAAAAACAAAAGTCCAATACAGACCATAAAACTAGGTATTCTATTGGTCTAACTTTGTATGTTTCTACTAGACAAATCGATAGTAACAAAAGCGGGATGTATTATGGAGCATTTTGGGAGGGACAGGAAGAGCAATTTTTTAGTCCTAAAAGATTGCCCATAGCTATAGAAACCCTTAAATCGATGGCAGCATATGTAAGAGATGCATATGTAGAATCTAACTCAAATAGTTTTTCAGAAAAACCATTTATCAAAGAGTTTCCTGATGAAATAGGAGATGATCTCAAGACCATGGATTCTAGGTTTCTTGAGTCCATTAAGTTTAGCGAATCTATATCTCCTAAAGATGCAGACCGCACATGTGTTATCGGATGCTCGAAAAAATCAAACATACCTGATGCTATTGAAACCATCATAGACTACAAGATGCTTGCTTTGTATAAAAGAATTTATTTTGTATCTAATCAGATTTTCGATAGATTTAAAAGAATTCAAAATTATTTCGAAAGTAAAAATTTTGAAGCAACTGTTGGTACGAATTTAACTTTACTTAGATATGAGGATCTAAAAGCAGTTAAAAATATTTACTTAGATAGCATAGGGTCAGTAGAGGCGGTTATAAGTACTTATACAAAAAGACTTCGTCAAAAAGATGAAGCATACCAGCTTCTTAAAAACAACCAAACTCAGCAGATTTCAAACCTTACTTCAGAATATGAATCCAAAATTAAGAATTTGGAATCTGACCTTGAAGCTTCAAAACAGGCTTTAGCAGACTCAGTTCCAGCCACTTCCAGCTCTAATATATCAGAAGATTCAGCTTGTGAGCTTACTTCTAATACGTCAGAAGATTCAGCTTGTGAATTAACTTCAAACATAAGCTCAACTGATTATTCTACTGGGGATTCAACCGTATCGGTACCAGATATTCATTCAGATACAGTTAGGGGACGGGAGCTTGAAGAGCATTTGTCCAGTGAGCAATGGAATCAATTGAGAAATTTATTTGGTTTAGAGCCGACGGATTCTTGTCAGGTACTTCATCAAAAGCTTATTAACTTTTCAAATGAATCAAATAAACATATTGATGAAATGGATGTAAAAATGTCAGAACTGTCTACAAAACTAGCAGACAGAGAATCTAGACTTCTTGAATTGGAAAATGCTCCCGCACCAGATCATATAGTTCAATCAGCACGTAGAGGATTTAATATATCAACGTTTTTACTAATGCTTTTAGTAATTGCATTAGTGGCTTATATTTTGATTAATCGCTAGATTGGGTGAGGTTAGGTCTAGTAACTGACATAACCTCAGGTATTCTTCTTATATCCGACATGATGGCTCTTAATTGAGCCAGGTCTTCAAGCTGAAGCGTTATATTGATATTAGCTGAATCACTATCTTCATCAATCATTGATAAATTCGAGATATTGGAATCATGTTTTGAAGCTTCGAGGGCTATAGAACCTAATACACCTTTGCTGTTCATAACTGAAATTAAAACTTTAGCTTTAAAACTTGCTTCTGAAGTGCTGTCCCAAACAACATTTACATATTTACTTTGATCTTTAGTTTTATAGGCTTCAAGTGTTGTGCAATTTTTGTGGTGAACAATTAAACCTGACCCAGGCTGAAGAACTCCAACTATAGGGTCTCCGTGTAATGGAGTACAACATCTAGCATACTGTATTGCCTGACCTTCATTTCCTCTAATAATCAAGTCAGTACGTTTCGCAGACACTAAGGTGTCGTAATCATTTGCACTTGTGTGGATAATAGGATTTTCTGCCATAAACCTTCTAGCTACTACAGAGGCGATGCGATTTCCAATTCCAATATCCATAAGAATCTCTTCAATTGAGTTCGCTCCAGATTCTAAAAGAATTTTTTGCCATTTAGGATCATTTGGCTCTGGCAATGTTAACTCCAACTCATCCAAAGACTGTACGAGTAATTTACGCCCCAAGTCTGTGGACTCCTTGCTTTTAACATTTTTAAGGTAGTGTCTAATGGCCGCCCTAGATCTACCTGTGCGTGCATAGTTAAGCCAACTTACATTAGGTTCAGTATTTGGATTAGAAACAATATCAACTGTATCTCCGCTAGAAATCACATGATTCATAGGAACAGCAACACCGTTTATTGTCGCACTAACTGCATGTAGACCAATATCAGTGTGTATCGCAAATGCAAAATCCAAAGCCGTAGCTTTACTAGGAAGAGAAATAATTTTTCCTTTTGGTGTAAGTGCATATACAGAATCTGGGAAAAGGTCAATCTTAATATCATCTATAAACTCTTCGGAATTTTTATTTATAGATTGAATTTCAACCAAGGATTGAAGCCAGTTGTGGGATTGCTCATCGAAATTAACAACACCAATATCCTGATCACGATTTCTCCAATGAGCAATAATCCCATATTCGTTATAGGCTTTCATAGATTCTGTATAGATGGCAACGTCGATATGGGTTCCAACAGGTCCTACCATTATCGTGTGCAAAGCACGGTACCCATTTACTTTAGGAATAGCGATGTAATCTGCAAAAGTCCCAGGAACTGGTCTGTAAATTTGATGTAAAGCACCAAGGACAATGTACGCATCTTTTAAAGTAGGTACTGTAATGTCGATATATTTCGTATCGTTAAAATTTGAAAAACTCTTTTTTTGAGCTTTCATCATCTCATGTACTTTGTAGGTACTAAAGACGGTCCAATTAAATTTAGCTTCCGAAGGAATAGCTTTAACTATATTGTTATGGATTGTTTTTTCAATTTTGCGATTAGATTTGCGCTCAGTTTCAATAGAATTTTTAAGCACACTATATCTATGTGGATAATTGATACTAAATGCTAAATCCTCAAATTCAGCTACTAGCTTAGTAAATCCCAGTCTATTTGCTATCGCTGCGTAAATTTCAAGTGTCTCTTTGGCAATGCGTCTAGCCTTCGATGCTTCAAGCCCTTCAAGAGTACGCATATTGTGCAATCGATCGGCTAGTTTAATCAAGATCACCCGAACATCCTTAGTTGTAGCAAGCAACATCTTTCTAAAACTCTCTGCTTGTTGCTGTGCTTTACTAGCAAATTGAATCCTCTCTAATTTAGTTAGCCCATCAACTAATTCTGCAACTGTAGGATTTATTTCGGTGGCAATTGTTTCTTTTGAAACTTGTTGATCCTCAATCACATCATGCAACAATGCAGCCATAATGGCATCGCAGTCAAGCTTCCAATCAGCACAAATAATTGCCGCTTCCACTGGATGGGTAATATAAGGATCACCACTTGATCTCATCTGACCATAATGTGCATTATCTGCAAAGGAATAAGCCACTTTAACCATATGTAGCTCAGATGGATTTAGATACTTAAGTTTGCTTAAAAGGGAAGGTAGATACTTTGGGTGAGGTGAAGACTTAATATCAGGTAATTCTGAATTATGAGGTTCAGCAACCCTTTTTTTTGAAGGAAAAGGATTTAAGTTAGAAAAGAGAGAGGATAAATTACTGAACCTCATAAAATCGCAAGAAAACTATGAAGGGATTTTTTTAAGCATCTCAATGCCAGTTTTGCCCTCTGCAATTTCACGTAAAGCTAATACTGTAGGCTTGTCGTTTTGAAGATCCACTTTAGGTGTATGACCAGTAGCAATTTCACGTGCTCTATAAGTAGCAACCAAAGTTAAATCAAAACGATTAGGGATATATTCTAAACAATCATCTATGGTAATACGAGCCATAAGTAACCTATATTTTTATTTTGGTAAGTACGAAATACCTAGATCTGCAAACAATGCTTGATGCTTATTTGCTTGACTTGCATACTTAAGTTTAGCGGCTTTTACTAAGGTATCAAGTTGATCTAAAGCACTCTCAAAGCAATCATTTATTATAACATAAGAGTACTCATCAGCATGACCAATTTCACTGCTAACTGTAAGCATTCTTTTGCGAATTACATCAGCTGTATCTTGACCTCGTTTTATAAGCCTTTTTTCTAATTCTTCTATAGAGGGTGGCAATATAAAAATATCTATGATTTCAGGAAATTTTTTGCGAATTTGACGGGCTCCTTGATAGTCAATTTCAAGCAATACATCCTGACCAGTTTCTATAACTGCTTCAACTTGAGACTTAGCAGTGCCATAGAAATTACCGTAAACTTCAGCCCATTCAAGCATATTTCCCTGTTCACGCCATTGAGAAAATTGCTCTTTTGAGATGAAATGATACTCGCGACCATCAATTTCTCCCTCACGAGGAGCTCTAGTCGTGTATGAAATAGATAAGTTTATAAATGGATTTTTTTCAATAAGAGCACTTACTAAACTCGATTTTCCTGCACCAGTAGGGGCGGAAACTAAAAAAACATTTCCAGGGAATTCCATATTTAAATATTACAAAGCATCACTTGCGTAATCTGATAATCTAGAGCGCTCGCCTTTTTGTAAAGTTACATGTCCTGAGTGTGGCCAACCCTTAAACCTGTCCACGACATATGTTAGACCAGAACTGCCCTCAGTCAAATAAGGAGTGTCTATTTGGGCAATATTCCCCAAACACACGATTTTAGTACCAGGACCTGCACGTGTAACCAATGTCTTCATTTGTTTTGGTGTAAGGTTTTGAGCTTCATCAATAATGATAAATTTATTCAAAAAAGTTCGACCGCGCATAAAGTTTAAGGATTTTACCTTAATGTGAGACTGAATTATCTCTTTACTTAAACTTCGCTCCCATTGAGCTCCACTATCTTGACGTGCCTTAGTGTTTAAAAACTCAAGATTATCTTCTAAGGCACCCATCCAAGGTTGCATTTTTTCTTCCTCTGTCCCTGGTAGAAATCCGATATCTTCACCTACAGGCACAGTTACACGGGTCATTATGATTTCTGTATATCTCTTTGTTTCAAGTACCTGCGTTAGACCAGAGGCTAGGGCTAGCAATGTTTTACCTGTACCAGCTTGCCCAAGTAATGACACAAAGTCTATTTCTGGATTCATTAAAAGGTTAAGTGCAAAATTTTGTTCACGATTTCTAGCTGTCACACCCCAAACATTATTTTTGGGGTGCGTGTAGTCACGTATGGTTGCTAGTACGGCATATTTACCAGAAACTTCTTTAACTTGAGCAAATAATGGTGAGTCTCCCTCTAAGTAAACGAATTCATTTACTAAGAATTCATTTACTAATGGACCGCGAACTTTATAATACGTGGTCCCTGCTTGTGTCCAAGATTCCATATCTTTTGAGTGTCTTTCCCAGAAATTATCGGGAAGTTGGATATTTCCGTCATATATTAAATCGGAATCCTCGACAGAATGGTCATTTAGATAATCTTCAGCGGCAAGACCTAAAGCCCTAGCTTTTAAGCGCATGTTTATATCTTTGGAAACAAGAACAACTTCGCGGTCAGGGTAGAGGTTAACCAAAGATTGAACCACACTTAATATTTGATTATCAGCCTTAAGGGTAGGGAGTTGTATTTTTAGTTCCGCATTTAACTCTTTAGTTTGAAAATACAAAATGCCAGTAGCTTCTTTGTTACCCAAACTATTAAGTGGCATGCCCTGAAGTAGATCTGGAGATTCTGCACAAAGATCATCTAAAGATCTACTTACTTGACGTGCATGTCGAGCAACTTCTGTAAGTCCCTTTTTATGGTGGTCAAGCTCTTCCAAAGTCATCATGGGTAAGAAAATATCGTGCTCTTCAAACCTAAATAAGCATGTAGGGTCGTGCAACATTACGTTAGTGTCTAGAACAAAGAGCTTACTTTTGCCAGTTGATTCTTTGGTTTTGTTTGTTATTGTTGATTCCTTACCTTGAACTTTTTTAGTAGCTTTAGATCTCTGCGTTTTCGATGTGGCTTGAGCATCTCTAGTTTCAATGGTCTGAGTAGATTTAGCCTCAAAAGATATCCCAGATTGTGTATTCTGTTCTTGATGAGTAATTTTTTTAGGAGCCCTTGGTTTGGGAGCAGTGTCCATATCAAGAAGATTTGCACGTTTAGTGGGAAGTTTAGGAAGAGGCATAAAAACTCCGTTTTGGTTAATTAATTTTGTGATTCAATAACATTAAGAACTTCTTCGATGTGGCCAGGAACTTTAACTCCTCTCCACTCTTTTATAAGTTTCCCTTTATCATCGAATATAAATGTTGATCTTTCGATACCATGAACTTGCTTTCCGTACATCATTTTTTGTTTCATAACTCCGAATAAGTTGCAGATTTCTTCTTCAGGGTCGGCAATAAGAGGGAAATTAAGTTCTTGTTTATCGATAAATTTTTTGTGCGAGTTAATGGTATCTCTGGAAATGCCTATGACTACGGCTTCTTGAGATTCAAACCTATCAAGTGCATCTCTAAAATCTTGTGATTCTGTAGTGCAACCTGGGGTGTTATCGCGTGGGTAAAAATAAAGTACAAATGATTTACCTTTTAGGTCAGAGGGGAATTTAAGGTTTTTTTCTATAAATTCATCACCTTCTTTATAAACTAAGTTTGCTGTAAATGCAGGACATTTTTTTAATTCAAGATTTTCTGCCATTAGGACTCCTTAAATTCTAAAATTAAACCTAATGCAACTTTACGACCTTCGGCCATTAATACATTATATGTACGAGCAGCTGCATCAGTTTTCATAAATTCAACTCCAATATTTGCTTTAATCAGAGGAGTTATTAAGGAAGGGTCAGGTAAATGTTGCTTTAAACCTGTTCCGATAATTATAAGTTCAGGTGCATTTTTATAGTTACAAGAGGAACTGTTAAGAAAGTCAATTGCGGAACTAGCTGCTTTTTCCAACATGCCTACAAGTTCCAATTGATTGATATCAATATCTTCAAATGATTTGATATCCCATGTGTGGATAGGACTTTCTGGCGTAAAGTAAACCGATTGAAAATATCTCTCTTTATTGATTTCGATGTAGGATTCATCGTAAGCAGTTACTGTGTTTAGTGTAGAGGTATTTTGTAAGTGTAATTTCACAATTACTCCGAAAACTTTGTTTATATTAAGTCAAATATATTACAAGTTCGTGATTTTAAAAAAGGTAAAATTGTGAATACTTATAACAATTTCTAAAGTTTTTTGTGGGTTTTAAATGAGTCAATTACAAGCTTTGAGAGTAGGATTGCTTGGTTTTGGTGTTGTTGGTAGTGGCACTTGGAATGTACTTAAGAGGAATTCCAACGAAATTGCTCGTCGAGCTGGGAGGCGTATTGAGATTGTGCGTATTGCCACCCGTACTATTTCTAAAGCTACTGATATAGTCGGGGATGCCGTTCCTGTTACTGCTAATCTTATGGATGTAGTTGACGATCCGTCTATAGATATTGTTGTAGAGCTTATTGGAGGCACAACTTTAGCTAAAGAGGTGGTTATTAGAGCCTTGAATAATGGGAAGCATGTAGTAACCGCTAATAAGGCTTTGCTTGCACATCATGGAAACGAAATTTTTAAAATTGCAAGTGATCATAAAGTTATGGTCGCCTTTGAAGCAGCTGTGGCTGGTGGAATTCCTATAATTAAATCTGTCCGAGAAGGGCTAACCGCAAATCGAATTCAAAGTTTGGCAGGAATTATTAATGGAACTAGTAATTTCATTCTCTCTGAGATGCGTAGCAAGGCACTTACATTTGATGTTGTTTTAAAAGATGCACAGAAACTAGGTTATGCAGAAGCAGATCCTACATTTGATATCGAGGGTGTGGATGTTGCTCACAAACTTACAATCTTAGCTTCCACTGCGTTTGGTATACCGATTCAATTTGACCGTGTCTACTCTGAGGGTATTACCAAAATAGAACAAGAAGATGTTGTTCAAGCCGAGAGATTGGGCTATAGGTTGAAATTATTAGGTATTGCCACTCGTAGAGATGAGGGGATTGAGTTACGCGTACATCCCACTTTGATACCAGCTACTAAGATGTTGGCAAATGTTGAAGGTGCTATGAATGCAGTGATGGTCAGAGGAGATGCTGTAGGAGAAACTTTGTTTTATGGTCCTGGAGCAGGTTCTGAACCTACGGCATCTGCAGTTGTTGCTGATTTGGTAGATGTTACACGTCTGCATACAGCAGATCCTGAACATCGTGTTCCGCACCTAGCATTTCAGGCTGATGCTCTAGAGGATTATCGCATTCTGCCTATCGATGAGGCGAGGACTGGGTACTATCTACGTATGACAGTGAGAGACCAAAAAGGTGTGCTGGCAGATGTTTCTCGAATTTTTGCAAATCATGAGATTTCAATTAATTCAATGATTCAGGATAATAAGGGAAATAATCTTGCATCTTTAATTTTCTTAATTCATCAAACCATTGAGTCCTCTATGCAAAAAGCCATTAAAGAGATTGAAGCACTTGATTCCGTGCAGTCAGATATTAAACTTATTAGATTGGAAAATCTTTGTTAATTTAGGGACAAGTTTATGAAGTATGTATCAACCAGAGGTGGAGTCGAACCAGCTGAATTTTGCGATATTTTAATTGAAGGTTTGGCTGCAGATGGTGGATTATATGTGCCAGAGTCTATTCCATATATAGATATAGAAGTGCTTGAAGGTTGGAGAAATCTTACATATAAGCAAGTAGCTCTACAGGTTTTAAGTTTATTAATAACTGATATTCCATATAACGACCTTAAAAACATTATCGATAAAACATACACATTAGATAATTTTGAAAGTAGTGAAATAGTTCCTCTTAAAAAATTTAAATTCGGACATGCAAAAGAATTTTATCTATTAGGATTGTCAGAGGGGCCGACTTTAGCTTTCAAGGATCTTCCTTTGCAGTTTTTGGGAAACCTTTATGAATATGTCCTAAATAAGAACCAAACATATGTAAATGTTTTGGGATCTACATCAGGAGATACTGGGTCTGCAGCTGAATATGCATTAAAAGGAAAAAAAGGCGTAAATGTCTTTATGCTCTCACCGCATGGTCGTATGAGTGATTTTCAGAAAGCCCAGATGTACACTTTAGATAATCCAAACATTCACAATTTAGCAGTCAAAGGTGTATTTGATGAATGTCAGGATATAGTAAAGGCTATTAATGGCGATTTAGAGTTTAAGAGAAAGCATCATATAGCGGCAGTGAATTCAATTAATTTTGCACGCATTGCAGCACAAGTTGTGTACTACTTTTGGGCTTGGTTACAGGTTAGTAAGCCAGTTGAGTCAAAATATAGAGATAGCAAAATTAATGATAATTTGAAGCACAAAAACATTGCCACTTACAAAGCTGAAGTTATAGACGTAACCGTACCTACAGGTAATTTTGGCAATATTCTGGCAGCCTTAATTGCATCTATGATGGGATGTCCTTTGGGTGATTTGATTGTAGCTACAAATGAAAATAACGTACTTGAAGAATTTTTTAAAACTGGCGTCTATAAACCACGTATTCCTGCTGAAACCATTGCCACATCAAGTCCATCTATGGATATTTCTAAGGCCTCAAATTTTGAGCGTTTCGTATATTTCTTATATGATTGTGATGCCTCTAAGGTTAAAGATCTTTGGAGCCGTTTAGCTGAAGATGGAAGTTTTGATCTTTCTGAGAGACTAAGTGAAATTGAGGGAACTGATCACTTCTTTACTTTTAAAGCGGGTCGTAGTACTCATGAAGATCGAATTAAAACAATCAAAGATTTCTACGATAAAACCGAATATATCCTAGATCCACATACTGCTGACGGTGTAAAAGTTTCATCTGAATTTCAATCAGAAAATAAGATTATGGTAGTCGCAGAAACAGCTCTATCTACTAAGTTTGCTATTACAGTTAAAGAATCTTTAGGATTTGAGCCTAAAGTTCCTGAGCGATTTAATGAAATGCTCAATAAACCTCGTCATGAAGTAGTTACGGAAAACTCAGTGGAAGAGGTGAAGGACTATATCCAAAAGCATTCATAACCATACACGGCTTGAAATCATAAGCATATGTAGTGGTGTCAGGGCGATTTCATTTTTAAATGGGTCGCCTTTTTTTATTTTTTTAAGTTTCGCTTCCCCCATTAATCTTAATGCCTTAAGAGGTCTTAAGTTTTTTTTCTCTTCTGGTGGCAATGCTTCATAAAGCTTTAAAACTTCATTTGATTTTGCACTGGCTTCTAAAATTAAAAAATCTTTTAATGGACTGTTAATAACTTTTGGTGTCGCTTTAAGAAAATCGCTGGCAGTAATTTCATGTTTTCTTAGGTATTCCATGGGTACATATATGCGACCTTGAGAAGCATCTATGCCCATCTCAGAAATCATATCCACGAAATGAAGAAATTCTCCTAAATTTTGAGCATGCTTAATAACATCTGGTTTAGTTGATCCTAATATTTGTGAAACGGCTGAGAAAATAGATCCGCTTTGTAAGGCATGAAATTTATTTAAACTTCTGAATTCTAGATAACGGTTATGTGTTAAATCCATCTCAACAGATTCAATAACATTAAGTAGAAATTGTAGATTGATGTTGTGTTTATTCTTAATAGAATTAAATGCGAAAAGTAATGGATGGTTAACTGAATTTGATTTTTCTAGATATAGCTTTTCAATCGCATCCTTCCACCAGGATAGTTTTATCCTAGCTATGTTGCTATCGGATTGCGTATAGAGTATGTTTTTTATATCGTTAAAAAGTGCATATAAAGTTCGAACTGAATTTTTTTTATCCTCAGCTAAATAAAGATAAGCAAAATGTTCGGGGCTTGAGGTGCTATAAGTCTTTTCATTTATGACTTGTTCAGAAGGCGTAAGACTAGGGTTTTTAGCCATTATTAGCGATTTAGTAAGATATATAATTATTAATTTTAAAGTTTAATATTAAAGGATTAAATCTTGGGACGTCCAATCAAAGCCATTTTACACACTAATAATTTGGCTAGTAATCTACATCAAATCACTTCAAGTGTTAGAAATTATCCAAAAAACACTAATAAAACTATAAAAACTCTTGCAGTAGTAAAGGCTAATGCATATGGTCATGGTTTAGGTGCGGCGATAGAAGGGTTCGCAGATGCTGATGGACTGGGTTTAATTGACTTAGTAGATGCAGAAGTATTAAGAAAAAAAGGAAATACTCAAGAAATTTTGTTGCTAGAGGGTTTTTTTCATAAGCAGGATATAGATGTATTGCTTGAAGGGGGTATATCTACTGCTTTGCATAGTCCCTATCAGATTGCCTACTTAAAGGAAAGATTGTCTGAAGTGGCAAAAGAAAGCATTGCCAAAGATTTAAAGAAAATAAATCTTTTTATTAAGTTTAATACTGGCATGAACCGACTAGGATTTAAACCATCTGAAGCTCACGAAATTTATGATCAGATAAAAACTTTGAAATCTACAGGATTGATTGGTACTGTCGGTACTATGATGCATTTTGCAAATGCAGATAGTGATGATCACGAAGTTCAAGTTCATACGATAGTAGATGATTTCAAAAAGAATTGTCTTGAATTTGAGGGACGTAAAGTTCCAGTAAGCATTTGTAATTCAGCGGCCTGCATGAGATTTCCAGAGTTAGCATCCATATCAGGAACTAACTGGATAAGACCTGGTTGCGTGTTATATGGTAGTCAATACTTTGACTACAGGGATTCAGAATTTACTAAGCTAGATTTGAAGCCTGGAATGTCTTTAGTTGCGGATGTTATTGCTATTCAAAATCTTAAAGTAGGCGATTCTGTAGGATATGGTTCTAAGTTTACTGCTACTAAACCTAGCAAAATCGCGATAATTGCCTGTGGTTATGCGGACGGATACCCTAGAAGTGCTGATAATAATACTGAGGTAGGCGTATTGGGAAAAAGGGCGAAACTTGCAGGTAGGGTGTCTATGGATATGATTGCCATTGATGTAACGCACATTCCTGAGGTTAATATTGGCACACCTGTTGTTTTGTGGGGCGAGGGAGGTCCATCTATAGATGAGGTCGCAAAGATGAGTGGTCGAATTGCATATGAGCTTATGTGCGGAATTGCACCTCGTGTCCCTAAGGGTATAGCAAATGGCCAAGCCTAAGACTCAGTATGTATGCCAGGAGTGTGGTGGAACCAGTATTCGTTGGCAGGGGCAGTGTCCGCATTGCCACATGTGGAATACGATGGTGGAATTTAAAGAGTCACCTGTTTCAAATTCATCTAACAGATACACTCATCTTGCCGGATTTGATGGTGTATCCAAAGTGCAGAATTTATCTGAAGTTGCTACTACTGATATTGTTCGTTATTCAACTGGAATATCTGAGTTTGATCGTGTTCTAGGCGGGGGGTTGGTGCCTGGTGGAGTTGTGTTGTTGGGCGGTGACCCTGGGATAGGTAAATCTACGCTTCTTATTCAAGCCGTTGCTAATTTATCAAGTAAGCAAAATGTTCTATATGTAAGCGGAGAGGAGTCCGCAGAGCAAGTTGCAATGCGGGCAAACAGACTTGAGTTACCTACGGAAAATATATCATTACTACCTGAAATTCAGCTTGAGCGTATAGTTGGAACTATAGAAAATAACAAGCCCACAGTTGTTGTTATAGATTCAATTCAGACTATTTTTTCCGCTGAACTAAATTCAGCTCCAGGGTCCGTTTCGCAAGTTAGAGAGTGTGCTGCTCAATTAACTAGGGTAGCAAAACAGGCGGGCATTGCTATGGTTCTTATTGGGCACGTTACAAAGGATGGCACATTAGCTGGTCCTAGAGTGCTTGAGCATATTGTTGATTCCGTTCTATATTTTGAAGGTGAGGCTGACTCTACTCATCGTTTGATTAGGGCTTTTAAAAATCGTTATGGTGCCGTCAATGAATTGGGTGTATTTGCTATGACGGATAAGGGGTTACGTGGTATATCCAATCCATCAGCTATATTTTTATCTCAACATAGTTCTGATGTGCCTGGATCGTGCGTTATGGTGACCCAAGAAGGTACGAGACCACTTTTAGTTGAAATTCAATCTCTTGTTAATACTGCTCATATTCCAAATCCGAGAAGACTTACGATTGGGTTAGATAGCAATCGCATTGCCATGTTATTGGCTATCTTAGCTCGTCATGCAAATATACCGACATACGACCAAGATGTATTTGTAAATGTTGTGGGGGGAGTTCGAATCAAGGAGACAGCTTCAGATTTGGCTGTAGTACTAGCGATAATTTCCTCAATGCGTAATAAGTCACTGCCAGAGGGCTTGGTCACATTCGGAGAAATTGGACTTGGTGGCGAGATTCGACCCGCTTCAAGAGGTCAGGAACGTCTAAAAGAAGCGGCTAAGCTTGGGTTTAGGGTGGCCATAATTCCTAAACATAATGAGCCCAAAAAAGAGATAAAAGGTATCAAAGTGTATCCTATGTCCCGACTATCTGAAGTGCTGGAATTTATTCGGTAATCGTTGATTTTTGTATACCCTAATTCCCTCAAGATATTGTAGGCATGCATATTAGAAAGAAATGTCTATTTGTGGTAAAAAAGACTAAAAAGGGCAATTAATTCAAAAAAAGGGTAGGGATTTCAGGTATTTGCCTTATTATTATGTTTCTTTTTACTAATCACTATTTTGGAGGGGTCACCCAATGAAAAAGAATTTCCTTGGCAAAATAGCGGTATCAGCGGCACTAGTAGTAGGTGCAATTGCTCCAGTCGCTGCGCAAAATAAAGTCGTAAACGTATATAACTGGGCTGAGTATTTGGCTGAAGATACATTACCTGGATTTGAGCGTACTACAGGTATTAAAGTTAGATACGACACCTTTGATACAAATGATATTGTTCAGGCTAAACTACTAGCAGGTAATTCTGGATACGACGTAGTTACTCCTTCAACTCACTATGCAGCTCGATATATTGAGGGTAAGCTATTACAACCATTTGATAAATCTAAAATCCCTAATTTTAAGCATTTAGATCCAGATATTATGGCTGTTGTTGCTCAAGTTGACCCTGGTAACAATTATTTGATTCCATGGGGCTTCGGCACAAATGGATTAGGTTATAACGTTACTAAGGTTAAAGAAATATTTGGTGCAGATGCGGATATTGCTAACTGGGACATGTTATTTAAACCAGAAAATGCTTCTAAGTTAAAAGAATGTGGTATTTCTTTACTAGATGAGCCTGCACAAGTATTGCCAGCTGTACTTCACTATATTGGGAAAGATCCAAATAGTAGTGATGAAAAAGATATTCGTGCAGCCTTTGATGTACTTAAAAAAATACGACCTTTTATTCGCCAATTTAGCTCTTCTGGATATATCAATGAGCTAGCAGCTGGGGACCTATGCATGGTGTATGGTTTCAATGGGGATGTGATGATTGCAGCTGACCGTGCAAAAGAAGCAAAAAAATCTTTCGAAGTAAATTACTTTATCCCTAAAGGTGGTGCTCCCGTATGGTTTGACACTATGGCTATACCAGCGGATGCTAAAAATGTAGATGAAGCTCATGCATTTATCAACTATATAGAAATGCCTGAAGTTCATGCGGCCATTACAAATAAAATGTTCTATCCAAATGCAAATAAATCAGCTAGGGAGTTTGTAAAAAAAGAAATTGCCGAAAATAAACAACTTTATCCTGATGAAGCTGTAAGCAAAACTTTATTTGTAATTAAACCTCAACCCCTAAAAATTCTTAGACTTGAAACTAGGTTGTGGGCTGATCTTAAAGCTGGTAAATAATCCTAAATAATTGTTTTTATAGGAGTTGGAACATTATATGGAAGATGGGCGTAATGTACCCGTTGATCAGGATGAGTTTGTAAAACTTGTAGATGTAGTAAAAATTTTTGGTGAAACTGTTGCCGTTCAATCTGTAAATCTTTCGGTCAAACGTCAAGAAATTTTTGCACTCTTAGGAAGTTCTGGAAGCGGAAAATCTACAATTCTTAGAATGCTTGCAGGATTTGAGCAGCCAACATCAGGTCAAATATATGTTGATGGGGTGGACATTTCTAATGTCCCACCTTATAAGCGTCCAGTTAATATGATGTTTCAATCATATGCATTGTTCCCGCATATGACAGTTGAGCAAAATGTTGCTTTTGGTTTGAAACAAGAAAAAGTCCCTAGAAATGAAATTCATGATAGAGTTTTTGAGGCTTTAGATTTGGTTCAAATGGCTAGTTTTGCTAGACGTAAACCAGCTCAACTTTCTGGTGGTCAGCAACAGAGGGTTGCTCTTGCTAGAAGTCTAGTAAAAAGACCTAAGCTTCTACTATTAGATGAGCCTATGTCTGCACTAGATAAAAAGATCCGCGAAAAGACTCAAATTGAATTAGTAAAAATTCTTGAAGAAGTGGGTGTGACTTGTATTATGGTTACTCACGATCAAGAAGAAGCTATGACTATGGCTCACAGAATTGCTGTGATGACTGATGGTTATATAGTTCAATCTGGAACACCACACGATGTTTATACATTCCCTAACTCTCAATTCGTAGCTAGCTTTATTGGATCTACAAATATATTTACAGGCGTGATTACAGTTGATGAACCAGATCATGTGGTTATAGAGTCTGAAGATTTGATGAAACCTATGTACGTTAGTCATGGTATTTCAGAGCCATTGGGTATGGAAGTTTTTGTGTCGGTTCGCCCAGAAAATATTCGCATCTTAGTTGAACATCCAGAAGATGACGTTAATGTGGGTCATGGAATTGTTAATCACGTAGCTTGGATGGGTTCATACTTACGGTATCAAATTCGATTAGACACAGGAAAAATGATTGACGTTAATATGCCTAATTCTCGTATTGGCAATGAGGAGCCACCAGGCATAGATGATGAGGTGTATGTTACTTGGGGACCAGATAGCGGTACGGTACTTCCATCATGAAAAAGAAATCTAAATATTCTATAAGTAAGCCTAAAAAGGACTACATTGCCATCATACCTCCATATGCTTGGCTTATTCTTTTTTTGCTTGTGCCATTTTTTATAGTGTTAAAGATTTCCTTTGCGGAATCGTTATTTGGACAGCCCCCATATTCTCCATTAATTAAATTTGAAGATTGGATATTAAATTTAACTCTCCATCTTGAGAGTTATAAAACTATTTTCACCGACAGTTTGTTTATAAGGGCTTATCTTAGTTCCTTAAAAATGGCTGCTATTACAACTGTTTTGTGTGTGTTGATTGGCTATCCTATGGCCTATTACATCGCACGCTCAAAAGAAAGTGTACGCAATGTTCTGATGCTACTTGTTATATTGCCATTTTGGACTTCGCTATTATTGCGAGTATATGCGTGGATTGGTATTTTGCGAAATGAAGGGCTACTAAATAATTTTTTAATTTGGTTGGGCGTTATTGATACTCCTTTGGAGATATATAGAACAGACATAGCGGTATATGTTGGTTTGGTTTATACGTATTTGCCTTTCTTTATTTTGCCTTTGTACACTAATTTATTAAAGCTTGATCAGAATCTTCTCGATGCTGCTTCAGATCTTGGTGCAAAACCATTTAATACGTTTTTAAATGTTACATTGCCTCTGTCCATGCCAGGAGTTATCTCAGGGGCGATGCTTGTGTTCATACCAACAGTAGGTGAATATGTAATACCAGAGCTTCTAGGTGGTACTGATACTTATATGATAGGTCGGGTTATGTGGGATCAGTACTTTACAGATGCAAATTGGCCAGCGGCCGCAGCGATTGCTGTAGTTATGATTTTGATACTTTTGATTCCTCTAGTTATTTATCAAATGAATCAAAACAAACTCTTTAAGGAGGCAAATTAATGTTTCCTTATAGATTATTTAAATGGATAGCTTTGGGATTAGGATTTGCTTTTTTGTATATCCCAATTGTTAGCCTAATTGTTTATTCGTTTAATGATTCAGCTTTAACTTCATCATGGGTGGGTTTTTCTCTTAGATGGTATAAAGACTTATATCACGATGAAGCATTACTAAGAGCTGCATGGTTATCAATAAAAATAGCTGTTTTTTCTGCAACCATGGCTACTTTGATAGGTACATGGGCAGGATATGTATTAGTACGCAAAGGTCCTTTTAAAGGTTTTGCACTTTATATTGGCATGCTTAATTTGCCGTTAGTTATACCTGATGTTATTTTGGGTATATCTGTATTGTTGATGGTTATAGAGTTGCGTAACTTAGTTGGCTTTCCAGAAGCAAATGGAGTATTTACAATATGGCTTGGTCACGTGACACTGTGTATAGCCTATGTTTCTGTGGTTATTTCTACTAGGGTGCGTGAGCTCGATACGTCTATAGAATATGCGGCTTTGGATTTAGGTGCGACTCCATTAAAAGTATTTTTTACTATTACATTACCTATGATTGCACCAGCGGTAGTGTCGGCATGGCTTTTGGCTTTTACACTTTCTCTTGATGATGTTGTGATTGCCTCATTCCTAAATGGACCAGGATATACAACTTTGCCTATTGAAATTTTTTCACGTGTGAGACTTGGTGTTAAACCTGAGGTTAATGCCTTAGCTACAATTTTAGTAGTTGGAATCGGGGCTATAGTAATTATTGCCAACCGAATTCAAATTAAAAAATCCTCTGCATTGGAGTAGATGATGGTAAAAACCCAAGACGAGTTAAAAAAAGAAGTTGCTACTGAGGCTATTAAGTATGTTTTAGAAATGGTGGGACCTAATGATACGATTGGTGTCGGTACGGGTTCTACGGCAAATTTTTTTATTGAATTATTATCTAATCATAAAGATAAATTTCGTGATACTGTTGCTAGTTCTGTAAAAAGCGAGGAGCTACTTACTAAATTCGGCATACCTGTAGTTGATTTAAATATGCGTGAAACAATAAAAGTGTATGTTGATGGTGCTGATGAAATTAATCCGAACTTACATCTTATTAAGGGTGGTGGTGGAGCTTTGCTACGTGAAAAAGTCGTGGCTTCAGCTTCAGATTATTTTATCTGCATAGCTGATGAGTCTAAATTAGTAGAAAAGCTTGGGGCTTTTAAATTACCCATAGAGGTAATTCCTATGGCAGTCTCTGTTGTATCTCGTAAGATTAAAGAGCTTGGAGGAGATGCTTTTTTACGTGAAGGCTTTTTAACTGATAATGGTAACCAAATTATCGATGTAGCTGGTTTTTCTGTATCTGATGCACGTGAGCTAGAAACTCAAATAAATCAGATACCAGGGGTAGTCTGTTGCGGTTTTTTTGCACTGAGACCACCAGAGTTGGCACTTGTTTCTAGTCAAAATGGTGTCCGAACTATAAAACTTAAATAAGTTTACTTAGGAGTTAAATATGACTGAGCATACTCTCAAAAAATTCGATCAAGACATCGAATCAATCCGTACTGGTTTTATCCGTATGGGCGGAATAGTTGAATCCATCGTCAAAGATGCATTAGTAGTAATTGATTCTGGAGATTTAGAAACTATTGAGCGCGTTTTACAATCAGAAAAAGAAGTTAACGCTCTTGAAAAACAATTAGACAAACAAATTGCAGAGGGCATTGCTGTTCATCAGCCTACAGCAATCGATTTACGTTTTATGGTTTCAAATCTTAAGATGATTACTGACTTAGAACGTATCGGAGATGAGGGCGAAAAAATCGTAAAAATTGCCCGCAAACTTCATGAAAGTGGTGTGAGATATGAACCGCTTGTAGATATGCGTCACATGGGAATACTAGTTCTTCAGATGATAGACAATGCATTTGAAGCATACTCTCGTAGTGATGTAGTTAAAGCTGCAGAAGTAGTACGTGCAGACAAAATGGTAGATAAAGAGTGGAAGAACTTACTTCGTACATTAAGTAGTTTCTTAATTGAAGACCCTCGTCGCACGACTGAGTTTATAGACCATATCTTTATTGCTCGTTCTCTTGAAAGAATTGGTGATCACGTTAAAAATATCGCTGAAAGAGTAATTTATCTAGTTCAAGGCGAAGACGTTCGTCATGAAGGTGCAAAATACGCAGAACTAGTAGCTAAAGGCGAAGCAGAGCAAGAGTAATTCTTTGCTTAGGCTTTTAATTTATATATTTGGGCTCATAATTGTGATTGCAATTGTGAGCCTACAATTTATATATCCAGCTTAAATGGGTGGAGCCACATATCCTTGTGCTTCTACATCAGCATCTTCAAATAAGTAACTTTCCATTTGAGCTTGTAGATATTTGCGAGCCCTAGCATCCGCTAGGTTTAGCCGGTTTTCGTTTACCAATCTAGTTTGAACATCCATCCAAGACTTCCAAGCATCAACAGATATCTCTTTATAAATACGTTTGCCAATTTCACCAGGATACGGTGGATAATCAAGTCCAGGGAGTTCCTGCTTTAATTTCACGCAATAAACAGTTCTACTCATATCGAAACCTCTATAATCTCTTATGAAAGAAACATTTTAATTCATATAGTTTTTAATGGATAATTCCCCTCAAGATATTGTGCTTAATGGGATTAAATTTAATTCCTCATTGCCAGTTAATCAAAAGCTAGAAGAACTATCAAAGCTTATAAAAAATCATCAAGTAATAATTGTTAGCGGAGAAACTGGGTCTGGTAAAACTACTCAATTACCAAAACTATGTTTAGCATTAGGACGTGGACGTAAGGGATTAATTGGGCATACGCAACCTAGGAGAATTGCAGCAATTTCTGTAGCTAAGCGAATATCCGAGGAGCTTGGACCTCAAAGAGCACCAGAGGTTGCATATCAAGTAAGGTTTCAAGATAAAAGTACTTCCAATACAAAAATAAAGTTAATGACCGATGGAATTTTGCTAGCCGAAACTCAATCGGACAAACTCCTTAAAAAATACGACACAATCATAATAGATGAGGCTCATGAGAGAAGCTTAAATATAGATTTTCTTCTAGGTTTATTAAAATCAATACTTCCAAAAAGACCTAATTTAAAGGTAATAATTACTTCTGCGACCATAGATGCAGTTAAATTTTCTGAGCACTTTAAAGCATTAAACGGAGTACCTGCACCAGTAATAGAAGTGTCAGGAAGGCTTTTCCCTGTTGAGATTAGATATAAACCATTAGGGGCAGATGAGGAAAATAATTCACAATTAGATTCATTGACAGATGGTGTAGTTAAGGCAGTTCACGATTTTACGTTTGAGGGAAGTGGAGATGTTTTAGTTTTCCTTCCTGGAGAGCGTGAAATTCGTGAATGTTCTGATGCATTATTAGATGCCGTAACACGTCGAGAAGTTGAAAGACTTGAAGTGCTTCCACTTTTCTCTAGACTGTCTCAGAATGATCAGGAGAAAATATTTAAACCTTCATCTTCATTAAGACGCGTAATATTAGCTACGAATGTTGCTGAAACATCATTAACTGTTCCAGGTATTAGATATGTTGTGGATTCTGGACTAGCACGTGTTAAACGATATTCTTGGCGCAATAAGGTTGAACAGTTACACATAGAGAAAATTTCTAAAGCATCTGCAAATCAAAGGGCTGGACGTTGTGGACGTGTTGCCTCTGGTGTATGTGTTAGGCTATATGATGAGGAGGATTTTGCACGACGTTCTGAATATACAGACCCCGAAATCTTGCGTTCATCGTTAGCCTCTGTGATATTGCAGATGAAGTCTTTGCGTATTGGAGATGTGGCAGCATTTCCTTTTCTAGAAAGTCCAACCTCCCGTGCAATAGCAGACGGATATCAAATACTACATGAATTAGGTGCGATTTCTGGTCAATACTCAGATAAAACTCATCTAACACGCATAGGTCAATCTCTCGCTCAGCTACCTCTTGATCCTAAAATTGCAAGAATAATATTGGCTGGTCATCAAAATAACTGCTTAAAAGAAATTTTAATTATCGCATCAGCGTTGAGTGTGGCTGATCCAAGAGAAAGGCCATTTGACCAAAAAAACAAAAGCGATCAGCTTCACGCAAAATTCAAAGATGAAAAATCTGAGTTCATATCTTATTTAAAACTGTGGCAATGGTACTGGGAGCTCTACTCTAAAAAAGTATCCAATCGTAAGTTTAACGATGAACTTAAGAAAAATATGATTTCTGTTCTTCGCATGAGAGAGTGGATTGATATTCATAATCAACTCACTTCAATTGTGAATGAAAAAAAATGGTCAATTCTTGAATCAGAAGCTACATATGAGCAAATACATAAATCATTACTTACTGGGCTTCTTGGTAATGTGGGTTCTAAAAGTGAGACAGAGCCTAATTTCTATCAAGGTACAAGAAATATTAAATTTTTGATTCATCCGCTTTCTGGTATGCAAAAGAAGGCAGGTAGATGGGTGATGGCGGCAGAGCTTGTTAATACAAGCAAGATATATGCGAGAGTGGTTGCACAAATTGATCCAAGATGGATTGAGAGCATTGCCACCCATTTAATTCAAAAAAATTGGAGTGATCCACGATGGGATGTTAAACGAGGTCAGGTCGTAGCAAATGAAAGAGCTACTTTGTATGGGCTACAAATTTATCAGGGACGGAAGGTGCATTATGGTCCAATAAATCCTGAGCATTCACGGGAGATTTTTATAAGAGAAGCCTTGGTATCCGGCGATTTAAATGTGGATCTGCCTTTTGTAGATCATAATTTGAAATTAATTGAGCAAATTGAACACATGGAACATAAATCTCGTAGAAGAGATATTCTAGTTGACGATGCCTTAATCTTTGCATTTTATTCGTCATTAATTCCTAATGACATTTGCCAAACCGCAAGCTTAGAAGCTTGGTATAAGAGGCTTTCTGAAGAAGTACGAAAAAAATTGCTTCTAAATAAAGATGGCTTAATGAAGCATAGTGCAGAAGGGATTACTACGGACTATTTTCCTAGAAAGGTACATAATTCAGGGCTTGAACTTGTTGCTTCTTATCATTTTGAACCTGGCTCTCCAAAGGATGGTGTTACTGTAACTGTTCCTGATTATGCACTAAGTCAAATCAATCCCTGCACGGTACAGTGGCTGGTACCTGGAATGTTAAAAGAGAAGGTTCAAGCACTTGTAAGGTCATTGCCACAGAAAATTAGGAGGCATTTAGTACCGATTCCTGATTATGCACGTGAATTTTATTTGGATCACGAGGCTGATTTAAAAGAGCCTAAAAAGGATTTAATTGAAGCCATTATCGATCATGCTTATAGTAGTCACAATGTAAAAATTGCTCGTGAAGATTTTAAAACGGAAAATCTTCCAGTCCATATGAGTATGATTTTTAAGGTGGTGGATTCTTATGGACGTATGCTATCTGCAGGTCGTAATTTAGCTCAATTGAAAGCAGAGCATGCGGATCAGTCTTTACATAGTTTTCAGAAATTGGCTCAACAGAATTTGTCTAAAATCAGCTTAAATACTGAGGATAAAATAACCGACTGGTCGTTTGGAGAACTTCCTGAAATAATGGAGATTCGTAAAAGTAACCAATCCTTAGTGGGTTATCCAGCTTTAGTTGATTCAAATACGTATTGTTCTATAGATGTTTTTGATACACCTGAGATGGCCTTAGATGTACATAGAAAAGGGCTTATGCGCCTATTTTATTTGGGCTTAAATGAGCAAATTAAGTATTGGAAAAAAAATATACCTGGCATTGAAAAATTAGGTCTTATGTATATGAATTTGGGTACACAGACCGAGTTAATTGAACAACTGATTGAGGGGGCTATAAATCAAAGTGCGATGCAGGAACCATTGCCACAGAATAAGGAAGAGTTTGAGGTTAGAAAGAATCAAGCAAAAGAGAAGTTGGGACTTATTATTAATGAAATAGTGCAATTGTCTTTACAGATTTTGGATTTGTACAAACAGCTTGATAAAAAACTTCAAGGACTTAAAAGTTCTATTAAAAAAAGTGTGAGCAATAATGATCAAAGGTATATTGATGAAGCATATTCTGATCTAAAGAATAACTTGGAATTTTTAATTCCTCCTAAATTTATAACTAAGCATAGTTTTAAAAATTTACAGAATTTTCCTCGCTACATTAAGTCGTCCATAGCTAGGATTGATAAGCTTCTTAGAGATATTGGTCGTGATGAAAAAAACTTAAATGAAATCCGAAAATTTCAGACTAAAATTAATAAAAAGTTGACCGAACTTCGTGGGCAACCTGATCCAAAACTAGATGAATTTATCTGGATGGTACAGGAGCTTCGAGTTGCATTGTTTTCTCAGGAACTCAAAACTCCGTATCCAGTATCTTCAAAACGCCTTGAAAAATCTTGGTCACAATTTAATTTATAAGCAATGACTACACTTAATCCTAAACAATTTGTACACCTAAGATGTCATACAGAGTTTTCTGTGTTTGACGGAACTATAAGAATCGAAGAGTTAATCAGCAAAGTGCAATCTGTTGGCATGCCAGCCATTGCTATTTCTGACTTAGCTAATCTTTTTGGCTTTGTTAAATTTTATAAGGGTGCACGTAAATTAGGTATTAAACCCATAGCTGCATGTGATTTTGTGCTTGATACACAGGGTGTCTCGGGAGAGGCACATAGAATAGAGATTATTGCTACAAACAATAAGGGCTATCTTAGATTGTGTGAGATTATCTCCAAAGTTTGGCTTGAAAATGAAGGATTAGATGTTGCTCGACTAAAAAAAGAGTGGCTAACTGACACTAGCGGATTGATCGCTTTATCAGGTGGTATCTACGGAGATATAGGACAAGCACTTTTTAATAAGCCCATTGAAGCTCCAAAATTACTTGAGGATTGGGTTGAGCGATTCCCCGATGGATTTTATATAGAACTTCAACGCGAACTACCTGACCAACATGGTAGGTATTCAAAATTTGGTCAACTGAGTAATGAATATTCTGAGATGGCTGTTCAATTAGCAGCCAAATTTGGTGTGCCTGTAGTTGCTACACATCCAATTCAGTTTTTGGAATCTGATGGTTTTGATTCACACGATGTACGTGTGTGCATTGCCGAAGGAGAGTTTTTAAGTGATCCTAAGCGAAAGCAGAGATTCTCTCGTGAGCAGTATTTTTATTCTCCTGAGCAAATGTGCAAATTGTTTGAGGATATACCATCTGCCATAACAAATACTTTTGAAATCGCTAAGCGATGCAATATAACTTTAAAGCTAGGAAAGCCTCAGCTTCCTATTTTTCCTACACCTGAGGGGGTTTCCGTAGATGAATATTTCGCTTATTTAGCAAAAGAAGGATTAGCAAAACGATTAGAATTTCTATTTCCTGATGAAGCTATCCGAAAGGAGAAGGCTCCCATTTATCAGGCTAGGCTCAATAAGGAGATTGAAGTCATTGAGTCTATGGGGTTTACAGGTTATTTCCTAATAGTCCAAGACTTTATTAACTGGGGTAAAAATAATGGTGTTCCTGTCGGTCCTGGTAGGGGATCGGGTGCAGGTTCCTTAGTGGCGTACTCGCTTGGTATTACTGGCTTAGACCCACTACAGTATGATTTGCTATTTGAGAGGTTCTTAAATCCTGAAAGGGTATCAATGCCCGATTTTGATGTTGACTTCTGTCAGGACAATCGTGAAAAAGTTATTGATTACGTTATCGATAAGTACGGCGAAGATTCAGTTAGTCAAATTGTGACCTTTGGTACATTGGGTGCTAGGGCTGTTGTAAAAGATGTGGGACGTGTTATGCAAGTTCCATATGCTGTATGCGATGAGCTATCAAAATTAATTCCAAACTCTCCAGTAGATCCCTATACCTTACAAAGGGCTTTAAATGAAATTAAAGATATTCAGGACCTTTATAACAACTCAGAAGGTGATAGTTCTGATATCAAGACCGTAGTTGACTACTCTTTAAAAATTGAGGGACTAACTAGAAACACAGGCACCCATGCAGGAGGCGTACTTATTGCCCCTGGAAAATTAACCGATTTTACACCTCTACATCGTCTGCCAGGTAGTACTACTGCGGTTTCACAATATGATAAAAATGATATTGAAGACGTAGGTTTAGTTAAGTTTGACTTTTTGGGTCTTCGAAATTTAACTATTTTGGATTGGACTGTGAGATATGTTAAGGAATTTAATGAGGCACAAAAAGATTTTGATTTAGATAGATTGCCATTAGACGATAAAGCCACTTACAAACTTCTTTCTGATGGCAATACCACCGCAGTTTTTCAACTCGAATCGGATGGTATGAAAAATCTTCTTATGAAACTTAAGCCTAGTACATTTGAAGACATTGTGGCTGTTCTTGCCTTGTATCGACCAGGTCCATTGAACTCTGGGATGGTTGATGATTTTGTAGATAGAAAGCACGGAAGGGCTAAAGTGGATTATTTCCACAAAGATCTTGAGTCTGTTCTTAAACCTACGTATGGCGTTATTGTTTATCAAGAACAGGTTATGCTTATCTCGCAAATTATAGGGGGATATTCATTAGGTGGAGCAGACATCTTACGTCGTGCCATGGGTAAGAAAAAATTAGAAGAGATGGCTAGACAGAGGGAGATTTTTCAAAAGGGTGCTATGGAGCGGGGTTATGATCCTAACTTAGCTACGAATTTATTTGATTTAATGGAGATGTTTGCTAGCTATGGATTTAATAAATCTCACTCTGTAGCGTACGCACTCATTGCCTATCAGACAGCATGGCTTAAGGCGTATCATCCAGCTGAATTTATGGCAGCGACTATGACTTCAGATATGAATGATACAGATAAAGTTCAGATATTTTGGGAGGACTGTATACATAACGGTCTTAAGCTTTTAGCACCAAATATCAACACATCATATTACAGATTCGAACCCGTAAAAGATGAGCAGTCGAATCTGGGATTGCCACCAAAAACAATTGGTTATGGACTAGGAGCTATTAAGGGTGTAGGGCAAAATGTTGTTGAAGAAATTGTTAAAGCACGTAACGAGGGTGGAGACTTTATTAGTCTTCAGGATTTAATTAAACGCGTAGATAGGACAATTGTCACTAAAAGATCTATTGAAGCACTTATTAAATCTGGTGCAATGGATGTACTAGATAAGAATAGAGCCTTACTTATGGCAATGGTAGACGATTGTTATATTGCTGCAAATCAAGCTGAAGAGAGTAAGGATCAATGGGATTTGTTTGCTGATGATGAGGGTGGTGCTATTGAGGTTTCAGTCCCTGAGGGAATTGAAGCATGGACTTTAAAAGAAGTGCTCGATGCTGAAAGGGAATCTATAGGTTTTTATTTTAGTAATGATTTGTTTGGTGTTTGGAGATCTGAAGTTAGGAAATTTATAAAAACTCCTATCAAAAATTTAGGTAGCAACCAGGGAGCACTTTCTATTGCAGGAGTTTTGACTAACTTAAGGATTAATATAAGTAAAAATTCAGATAAGGGAGATAACCGTTTAATCTTTTTAACTCTAGATGATGGTTCTGAAACTGTAGAAGTTTTTTGCCCCCCATCTATTTACGAAAGATATAAATCAAGGATAAAAAAAGACTCACTATTAGTAGTTCAGGTTCAAGCCAAATTTAACTCTTATATGAATAAAATGAGGTACACAGCTGAATGTTTATACGATTATCAAACAGCACGAGAAAGATGGGCTAGAACTTTCGAAGTTGATATTTCAAAAGACATTAATTTTGATGTTTTTAAATCTATATTTGCCCCATATAGGGGTGCCCCAGAAAATAATCTTCCAGGAGTAAGTGTTCAGTTAAATCTTTCACATGATGAAGATTACACCTGCAGTTTTAGGCTTGGAGATGACTGGTCTGTCCGTTTGGATGATGCACTATTTAAAAAATTAGAACAGGCTCAACTAAATTATAAAATTGTTTATTAATATGCAATTGTTAAGTACATAACTTGTCAACTGCACTTCTAACTTGCATAATTGATGGCCATTGACCTACTGTACCAAGTTTTATGGCTTCTTCAGACCAAGGACCTCCAACTGCTGGGTCCGTTACACCAAATAAAGAAATTTGTTTGTTAGTAGCTAAACTTGCAAGATGGGATGAGCCTGAATCGTTTGCGATTACACAATCTACCATTGAGCATAAAGCTACATATTCTGAAAGTTTGAGAGGTTCTAAAATTTCAGCAGAAGGTGCTGATTCGATAGCCTGATTTTTTTCAGATTCGGGAGGAGTCATAACTACTCTAAAGCCCAATTTTTGTAGTTCTTTAGTTAACTCTTCATAATGTGGCCAAACCTTTGGTTTACCGTTTATAAGACCAACTGCAGTAGGAGAAATTAAAATTACCTTTTGATTTTTGGCTCCCAAAACATCGCATGCTTTAGAAAGAGAAGAATCAGGTATTGAATAACTGATTTTGCTTGGAGGGTTTTTACAATCCGAAGTTAACCCCCATTTTCTGAGTGCATCTACAGTTAGATACCACCATTTCTGTACAAAATGAACATGGTGCGGATTTGGATGAAATTTCCACTTAAGTAATAGACTACGAGCATCGCCTGTATATCCTGCACTCCTAATTCCAGCCAACGAGAATGAAAGAGCACTACTTATCGACCTAGGATAAATCAAACCATAAATTTGTTTATGCTTAAACTGTTTTTTATGCTCGTTTACCTTTTTAGATTCGTCCTGCCATTTGCCTTCATAATCGATAAAATCAAAAATATCATATCCCTGCAACAAATCTTTTGCCCAAGGTCTTGCACATATAACTACCTGACATCCAGTACTAAGAAGCAAATCTAATGATGGTAGACACATGCATACATCGCCTACCCAATTTGGTAGACGCACATAAATAACTTCAGGTGGCAATGCCTTCATATTTCAACAGCTAAGAATATAATAAGGAAATATTTTATATTTGCGAGTAGGCTATTGGCATTTTTTAACAATAAAAAAGATATAAAAGATGGCTCACAAGCCGTAGACAAAACTCTCTGGGTGCGTTTATATAAGAGAGTGGGATTGTATTGGGGCTATTGGGTCACTGGTTTGATACTAATGCTCATAGGTTCAGGTACTCAACCCGTAATGGCTTACCTTATGAAACCACTTCTTGACGAAGGCTTTCTTGGGCACGAAGATGACTACATGGTTTTGATACCAGTTGCAGTAGTTGTATTAATGCTAATTCGAGGTGTAGCTAATTTCGGTGGTGGATATCTGATGGCTTATGTTGCAAACAAAGTCCTATTTAAACTCAGAAAAGATATGTTTAGTAGTCTGGTTTTATTGCCAGACACAGAGTTTAATAAGGGTGATACGGGACGGCTATTAAATAGATTCACAGTAGATGCGACACAAGTCACTCAGAATGCTACCGAGGTAATCACAACTTTTGTAAAAGAAATTTCTGTAATCGTAGGTATACTTTTCCTTCTTTTATTTCTATCTTGGAAGCTTACATTAATTATTATCGTGGTTTTTCCTCCATCAGTGCTTGTTGGTAGGTTTTTTGCTAGACGATTACGAAAAATCAACAGGCAAAATATTGATATCAATGCGGTGTTGACTCAAATTATCAGAGAGGGCATAGACGGTTCGCGTGTAATCAAGCTTTTTAATGGAGTTAAATCAGAAAATGAAAGGTTTGATCGTGTTAATTCAAGTCTTAGGCACCAGGCTATGAAGATAGCAACTGCTGAGGTTGCTATGTCTCCCTTAACGCAGTGGATACTTTCTATATCTGTTGCGTTTGTTATTGCCTTAGCCTTAAGTCAAAGTAAGGAGGGTAGTCTTACAGTTGGCACGTTTATCGCCTACATAACTGCCCTGGCTCAGGTTTTCGACCCAATTAAAAGGCTTACGCATATAACCGCAAAAGCACAACGCATGATGATGGCTACTGAAAGTGTGTTTAAGCTTATCGATTCACCTAAAGAGGTTTCAAATTCAAATAGGGAACTAATATTTACTCCTAATTCTAAAATTCAATTTCAAGATGTTAGCTTTAAATTCCCAGACTCAGAAAACAACACACTTGATGGTATAAATTTTGAAGTGAAATCAGGCCAAACAGTAGCTTTTGTAGGTCGCTCAGGGGCTGGCAAAACCACCTTGATGAATCTTATTCCACGTTTTATTGAACCTTCTAAAGGGCACGTAAAAATCGATGACATAGAACTGCCTGACTACAGTATTGAAAGTCTTCGTAGTCAAATGGCATTGGTAGGGCAGAACGTATTTTTGTTTGATGGAACCTTGGCTGAAAATATTGCCTACGGTAGTAATTCCAACGCTTCGATTGAAGATATTGAGAGAGTAGTAAAAGCTGCAAATTTAGATACCTTTGTTTCAAGCTTGCCCGTCGGATTACATACTATGATAGGGGAGAACGGTGCGTGGATTTCTGGGGGGCAACGACAACGCATTGCCATAGCAAGAGCCTTACTGAAAAATGTACCGATTTTACTTTTGGATGAAGCGACTTCCGCTTTAGATAATGAGTCTGAAAAACTTGTGCAAGCATCACTCGATTCGTTAATGCATGGGCGTACAACTTTAGTTATTGCTCATAGGCTATCTACAATAAAAAATGCGGATATTATTTACGTAATGGACAAGGGTCGCATAGTAGAATCAGGTACACATGAAGAGCTAATGGTCGCAGGCGGGGTGTATTCAAGTTTGGCTTCTCATGCTATGCTTACAAGCCCTAACTAGCACAGTATGATATCGTACATTTCTTGAGAATAGTGGTCATCAACTTCTAGTGATATTGGTTTACCTATTGCATCGCTTAGAGCTGTGAAGTATTGAGATTCCTCATCGAGAAACAAGTCTAAAACTTGAGAAGATAAGATTAAACGAAATTCCGTTGGGTTAAATAATTTCGCTTCTCTTTGAATTTCTCTCATAATTTGGTAGACGATAGTTTTTGCTGTTTTAACAGAGCCACGACCTTCGCAGGTAGGGCATTTTTCCATAAGCATGGAAGCAAGCGAACTATGAGCTCTTTTGCGAGTCATTTCAACTAGACCAAAACATGAAAAATCATTAACCGTAGTGCGAACACGGTCTCGAGAAAGAGCGTTTTTCAATGAGCACATTACCTGCTCTTTGTGTCCATTATCTACCATATCAATAAAATCAATAATAATTATTCCGCCAACATTTCTAAGCCTAAGTTGGCGGGCTATTTCTAATGAAGCCTCCAAATTTGTCTTCAGAATTGTGTCATTAAAATTTCTAGAACCTAGAAAACTTCCAGTGTTTACGTCAATCGATGTCAAGGCTTCAGTAGAATCAAATATCAGATACCCACCCGATGGTAGATTAACTCTTTGCGATAGAGCAATTTCAATATCCTCTTCAATATTATTAAGATCAAAAATAGGTCGGCTTGCTTTATATAAATTTAGTTTTTCCGTAACGGCTGGTGTATATTCAGTAGACCATGCCTTCATTCGCTCTAATTCTGGTTCCGAGTCAATTTCTATGTTTGTTGTGTTTGCATTTGCAAAATCCCTTAAAACTCTATGTGTTAGGCTTAATTCTTCATAAACAAGTTTAGGGGCTTTGGAATTTTTGGCACGCTTTTGTATTGCCTCCCATTGCAAGCGTAAATAATCCATATCCCGCTTTAGGTCGGACTCTTCGCAGGTTTCCGCAAAGGTCCTAATAATATATCCACCTACGTCATCAGAACCTCTCAAATTTTGAACCCAATCTCTTAACTTTTCACGTTCCTCTTCAATCTCAATACGCTGAGATATACCAATATGCTCATTAAACGGCATATATACCATAATCCTTCCAGCAATATTAATTTGATTGCTTAATCGAGCCCCTTTGTCATTTACTGGGTTCTTTATAACTTGAACGAGAAGCGTTTGCCCTTCGAAGAAAAGCTTTTCTATTTTTGGCAATGCTTCCGAATTCTGCCTTGCTACTCGACTTTCATACAAATCACCAACATGCATGAAGGCGTTTCTTTCTAGTCCAATATTGATAAACGCACTTTGAAGGTTTGGAAGTATGCGAGTAATTTTGCCTAGGTAAATATTGCCAACGACCCCTTTTTGGCTGTCGCGTTCTATATGCAACTCCTGCAAAACACCTTGATCAACCAGGGCTACTCGAGTTTCGAAATCGCTAGTATTGATAAAAATCTGTTCACTCATGGGGATGTATTAGTTCATAGCGTACAATTAATCAATTATAAGCATAAGGTCAAACAATGAGCGAAGAAAGCAAATACATTTCTGCAGTAATAAAAAAGCGTATACAGGCTGCAGGACAGCGTTTTCACGCCAATGACAATATTTCAGAATTTATTCTTGATGGAGAATTGGATTTGCTTCAGAAAGAAGTTGAGTCAAAGTTGAAAGAGGTTCTTGAAAGCCTTGTTATAGATATAGATTCTGACCACAATACGCTTGAGACGGCCAAACGTGTTTCTAAGATGTATATTCGAGAGATATTTTCAGGACGCTATGAGCCTATTCCTGATGTTACTGAGTTTCCAAATATAGAAAGCGTAAATGAACTTATTGTCGTAGGTCCAATTACTATTAGGAGTGCGTGTTCTCATCATTTGTGTCCAATTATGGGGCATTGTTATATTGGAGTTATGCCACATAAGGAATCTAATTTAATTGGGCTTTCTAAGTATGCGCGCATTGCACATTGGATTATGCAACGACCGCAAATTCAGGAAGAGGCTATTATGCAATTGGCAAATATTCTTGAGCAGAAATTAAAACCAAAGGGTATTGCAGTTATTATGAAAGCCGATCACTACTGCATGAAGTGGCGCGGCGTAAAAGACAACGACAGCAAGATGATAAATAGTGTTATGCGAGGTTGTTTTTTGACTGATTCAGATTTACGTAGAGAGTTTCTAGCTTTGATTTCTTAGTTCTGAAATTCGTCTAAAAAAAACTACAAATTATCTCGATTTTGGGGTGGCAATATTTCTTTTTTATTTTCTTATTGACAGGGTATAAATTTTTTTGCAATAATAGCAATCTTTCAGTTTTGCAGTGAAATTTACTGATTAAATTGAAATTGTTCTTTAAAAATATATACAGCCGATAAGTGTGGGTACTTGATGTAGTCTAAATGGGATTCACATTAAGTCTTACACTTATTTAGAAAGTGAAGTTTAAGTACAAGTAGATATGGTTTTTAAGTATTACGAAAGTGGTGTAATAAGAAATACAAAAGCGCTATTTGAGTAAGAGTGAAAAAACAGTGCATATCAGTAGTTAATTTACTTTGAATATATGTAAGCGATTTATTAAGCAGGAATTGAACTGAAGAGTTTGATCCTGGCTCAGATTGAACGCTAGCGGAATGCCTTACACATGCAAGTCGAACGGCAGCATAAGGAGAGCTTGCTTTTCTTGATGGCGAGTGGCGAACGGGTGAGTAAAGTATCGGAACGTGCCCAGTAGCGGGGGATAACTACGCGAAAGCGTAGCTAATACCGCATACGCCCTGAGGGGGAAAGAGGGGGATCAGAGATGACCTTTTACTATTGGAGCGGCCGATATCGGATTAGCTAGTTGGTGGGGTAAAGGCCTACCAAGGCGACGATCCGTAGCTGGTTTGAGAGGACGACCAGCCACACTGGGACTGAGACACGGCCCAGACTCCTACGGGAGGCAGCAGTGGGGAATTTTGGACATGGGGGCACCCTGATCCAGCCATTCCGCGTGTGCGATTGAAGGCCTTCGAGGTTGTAAAGCACTTTTGTCAGGGAAGAAAAGGTTTGTGTTAATACCATGGACTGCTGACGGTACCTGAAGAATAAGCACCGGCAAACTACGTGCCAGCAGCCGCGGTAATACGTAGGGTGCGAGCGTTAATCGGAATTACTGGGCGTAAAGCGTGCGCAGGCGGTTCGGAAAGAGAGATGTGAAATCCCAGGGCTCAACCTTGGAACTGCATTTCTAACTGTCGAGCTAGAGTATGTTAGAGGGGGGTAGAATTCCACGTGTAGCAGTGAAATGCGTAGAGATGTGGAGGAATACCGATGGCGAAGGCAGCCCCCTGGGATAATACTGACGCTGATGCACGAAAGCGTGGGGAGCAAACAGGATTAGATACCCTGGTAGTCCACGCCCTAAACGATGTCAACTAGCTGTTGGGACTTACGGGTCTTGGTAGCGAAGCCAACGCGTGAAGTTGACCGCCTGGGGAGTACGGTCGCAAGATTAAAACTCAAAGGAATTGACGGGGACCCGCACAAGCGGTGGATGATGTGGATTAATTCGATGCAACGCGAAAAACCTTACCTACCCTTGACATGTTTGGAATCCTGAAGAGATTTAGGAGTGCTCGCAAGAGAACCGAAACACAGGTGCTGCATGGCTGTCGTCAGCTCGTGTCGTGAGATGTTGGGTTAAGTCCCGCAACGAGCGCAACCCTTGTCATTAGTTGCTACAAGTAAGATGGGCACTCTAATGAGACTGCCGGTGATAAACCGGAGGAAGGTGGGGATGACGTCAAGTCCTCATGGCCCTTATGGGTAGGGCTTCACACGTCATACAATGGTCAGGACAGAGGGAAGCCAAACCGCGAGGGGAGCTAATCTCACAACCTGATCGTAGTCCGGATTGCAGGCTGCAACTCGCCTGCATGAAGTCGGAATCGCTAGTAATCGCGGATCAGCATGTCGCGGTGAATACGTTCCCGGGTCTTGTACACACCGCCCGTCACACCATGGGAGTGGGTTTTACCAGAAGTAGTTAGTCTAACCGCAAGGAGGGCGATTACCACGGTAGGATTCATGACTGGGGTGAAGTCGTAACAAGGTAGCCGTAGCGGAAGCTGTGGCTGGATCACCTCCTTTAAGAGAAATAATCCTATATTTAACTTCGTTACGTATCCACGCTTATCGGTTGTTGAACAGTTTCCATTAGGGTCAGTAGCTCAGTCGGTTAGAGCACCGTCTTGATAAGGCGGGGGTCGCTGGTTCGATTCCAGCTTGACCCACCATGAGATGACTTTGATCAATTAAGTATATGGGGGGATTAGCTCAGTTGGGAGAGCGCCTGCTTTGCACGCAGGAGGCCGTCGGTTCGATCCCGTCATCCTCCACCAACACTTTAAACTGATAGGACTCTGAAGGGTGTTTTATTAATCGTTCTCTTTAACTTAAAAGAGAGTGATTTAATAAAGTATCTTTAAGATGCTTTAAGGCTGTTCTTTAACAATTTGGAAGAAGCACAACAAGTAAAACAACGAAAAAGAGGTTGTGTAAGTGTGTGAAAGTGCCACTATATGGTGCTTGATAGTACTTACAATTACCCTTTTAAATTTTATGGGTTGTGATTGCATAATTAAGAAAACACAAACGAAAAATAAGCTTTTAATAAAAAGCTTAAGTGAGTTTTTTTAAGAAAGAAGAAAGTTCTCAAGTTTTAGAAATATTCTAAAAAGTGATGAGCGGCGTAAAAAAATAAATAAGACGCGATACTCAAAAAGAAGAAGATTACTGGAGAAGCTCTTGCTTTAATAAAAAGGTAGGGTGAGGGTTTTAAAGAAGGTAGTCGGTGTATCAGTTTTTTTGATAAAGCTGATATAAAGCGATAGTCAAATGAAAGAGGCTATAAGTAGTAGTTCGGTGTACATAAAGAGGTAGAGATACTTAATGAAAGAGACACTGATGAAGTTATAGGATCAAGTGACTAAGTGCACATGGTGGATGCCTTGGCGATCACAGGCGAAGAAGGACGTAATAGCTTGCGAAAAGCTGCGGGGAGTTGGCAAATGAGCATTGATCCGCAGATATCCGAATGGGGAAACCCACCTCTTAGGAGGTATCCTTATCTGAATACATAGGGTGAGGAGGCGAACCGAGTGAACTGAAACATCTAAGTAACTCGAGGAAAAGAAATCAACCGAGATTCTGAAAGTAGTGGCGAGCGAAATTGGAGTAGCCGCAACGAGATAGTAGTTGTAGTAGTCGAACGCATTGGGAAGTGCGACCGTAGGGGGTGATAGTCCTGTAGACGAAACTATGATTATGGTACTAGGCGTTGCAACAAGTAGGGCGGGACACGTGTAATCCTGTTCGAATATGGGGGGACCATCCTCCAAGGCTAAATACTCGTGATCGACCGATAGTGAACCAGTACCGTGAGGGAAAGGCGAAAAGAACCCCGGGAGGGGAGTGAAATAGAACCTGAAACCGTGTGCATACAAACAGTCGGAGCCGAGAGGTGACGGCGTACCTTTTGTATAATGGGTCAGCGACTTACATTCAGTGGCAAGCTTAACCGAGTAGGGAAGGCGAAGCGAAAGCGAGTCCGAATAGGGCGAATATAGTCGCTGGGTGTAGACCCGAAACCAGATGATCTATCCATGGCCAGGTTGAAGGTGCCGTAACAGGTACTGGAGGACCCAACCCACTAATGTTGAAAAATTAGGGGATGAGCTGTGGATAGGGGTGAAAGGCTAAACAAATCTGGAAATAGCTGGTTCTCTCCGAAAACTATTTAGGTAGTGCCTCATGAATAACTGTTGGGGGTAGAGCACTGTTATGGCTAGGGGGTCATGGCGACTTACCAAACCATGGCAAACTCCGAATACTGACAAGTTTAATCATGGGAGACAGAGCACTGGGTGCTAACGTCCAGACTCAAGAGGGAAACAACCCAGACCGCCAGCTAAGGTCCCTAAAATTGGCTAAGTGGGAAACGAAGTGGGAAGGCATAGACAGTCAGGAGGTTGGCTTAGAAGCAGCCACCCTTTAAAGAAAGCGTAATAGCTCACTGATCGAGTCGTCCTGCGCGGAAGATGTAACGGGGCTAAGCCAGTTACCGAAGCTGCGGATGCATCCGCTCTTTTAATTTGTTTATGTAGAGTTAAGAAGAAGTAGAAAAAGAAGTAAGTGGATAGACGAATTAAGAGAGCGGATGTGTGGTAGGAGAGCGTTCTGTAAGCCTGAGAAGGTGAATCGAGAGGTTTGCTGGAGGTATCAGAAGTGCGAATGCTGACATGAGTAGCGATAAAGGGAGTGAAAGGCTCCCTCGCCGTAAGTCCAAGGATTCCTGCGCAACGTTCATCGGCGCAGGGTTAGTCGGCCCCTAAGGTGAGGCAGAGATGCGTAGCTGATGGGAAGTGGGTTAATATTCCTACACCGATATGTGAAGTGAAGGGGGGACGGATTGCGAAATGTGAACGAGCTGATGGAAGTGCTCGGTATTGTAGCTAAGAAGTTGATTAGGCAAATCCGGTCAAAGGATTCAAGGCTATGATTCGAAGAAGACGTAATGTTTTTGAAGTCACAGGAAGTGGTTCCAAGAAAAGCCTCTAAGCGATAATTTACATATTGACCGTACCGCAAACCGACACAGGTGGACGGGATGAATATTCCAAGGCGCTTGAGAGAACTCAGGAGAAGGAACTCGGCAAATTGATACCGTAACTTCGGGAGAAGGTATGCCTTTGTATGGTGAATAGCCAGAAGAGGCCGCAGAGAATAGGTGGCTGCGACTGTTTATTAAAAACATAGCACTCTGCAAACACGAAAGTGGAAGTATAGGGTGTGACGCCTGCCCGGTGCTGGAAGGTTAATTGATGTGGTGCAAGCTATTGATCGAAGCCCCAGTAAACGGCGGCCGTAACTATAACGGTCCTAAGGTAGCGAAATTCCTTGTCGGGTAAGTTCCGACCTGCACGAATGGCGTAACGATGGCCACACTGTCTCCTCCTGAGACTCAGCGAAGTTGAAGTGTTTGTGATGATGCAATCTCCCCGCGGCTAGACGGAAAGACCCCATGAACCTTTACTGTAGCTTTACATTGGATCGTGAACCGGCCTGTGTAGGATAGGTGGGAGGCGAAGAAGGTGGGACGCTAGTTCTACTGGAGCCGACCTTGAAATACCACCCTGGTTTGTTTGTGGTTCTAACCTTGGCCCATGATCTGGGTTGGGGACAGTGTATGGTGGGCAGTTTGACTGGGGCGGTCTCCTCCCAAAGTGTAACGGAGGAGTTCGAAGGTACGCTAGGTACGGTCGGAAATCGTGCTGATAGTGCATTGGCAAAAGCGTGCTTGACTGTGAGACAGACAAGTCGAACAGGTGCGAAAGCAGGACAAAGTGATCCGGTGGTTCTGAATGGAAGGGCCATCGCTCAACGGATAAAAGGTACTCTGGGGATAACAGGCTGATACCGCCCAAGAGTTCATATCGACGGCGGTGTTTGGCACCTCGATGTCGGCTCATCTCATCCTGGGGCTGTAGCCGGTCCCAAGGGTATGGCTGTTCGCCATTTAAAGAGGTACGTGAGCTGGGTTTAAAACGTCGTGAGACAGTTTGGTCCCTATCTGCCGTGGGCGTTGGATACTTGACGGAGGCTGCTCCTAGTACGAGAGGACCGGAGTGGACGTACCGCTGGTGTATCGGTTGTCATGCCAATGGCATTGCCGAGTAGCTACGTACGGAAGAGATAACCGCTGAAGGCATCTAAGCGGGAAACTCGTCTGAAGATAAGGTATCCCTGAGCGTTAAGCTCCAATAAGGGTCGTTCGAGACTAGAACGTTGATAGGCTGGGTGTATAAGTGCAGTAATGCATGTAGCTAACCAGTACTAATTGCCCGTGAGGCTTGATCCTATAACTTTATCAGTGTTATAGACTAAAGTGACTAAAACAATAATACAATGCTCATTTCACTAAAATGAGAACTTGTTAATTCAATCAACAACCCCTCTAAATAATAACCCACACACAAAACCTTGTAGTGCTTCTTCCAAATGGCTAAAGATATACTAAGCCATAACAAGTCAGTCAGCTTGATGAACATAGCAAGGTGGTCCCACTCCTTCCCATCCCGAACAGGACAGTGAAACACCTTAGCGCCGATGATAGTGGGTGGACACCTGTGAAAGTAGGTCATCGTCAAGCTCTTTTTTTTCTTACTCATATATAACCCTCCTAAAAAAACAACCCTCACAGATCCTTTTTACTCTGTGAGGGCTTTTTTGTTGTATTTTGATAAATCTTTTACCCACATTTGTAATATTCATATTTTGATGCTATGAATGTAGCACAATAAAAGTTGTATATTCTACTGGTAATACAAATATGAATATTATTGCTACCAACACTAAAAATATAAGCAATAATATTAATCAGATTGCAGAAGATACATAGAATATTAGTAATGTTAAAATTAAAGAAGATTATAACGAAGGTAGAATCTATAGGTTAGATGGAACTATGCATAAATACTTAGCACATAGGCTTGGCTGAAACTAATTTCCAACAATCATACGTGGCTGTTGGGTTTTTACTATCCCTGATGGAGGAAAGTAGGTCATAAAAGGAAATGTCTCTGGCAGTATTCGTGGAGATATCGGAGCTGGTATTAGTGCGGGATACTTTTGGTAATTGCGAATTCATATGTTAAAAGGGAGTTTAGCTCCCGTTTTTTTTATATGATAAAAATGTCCACCCTCATTGCCATCATTTAAAATTTAATCTACATTCTCGATAAGGAGAATGTTTATGCAAAAAATTTTATGGATTTTCTTATTTTTTACTCCCTTCGTAGCTCAAGCCGAAACTATTGTCTGCAATGTGGTTGGGGTTTTTGATGGAGATACTTTTAAATGCTTGACTAAAAATAAAGTAGAGGAAGTTATAAGATTAAAAGGTATAGATGCTCCTGAAAAAAAGCAACCATTTGGCAATAAAGCTAAGAAACAATTATCTGATTTAATATTTGGTAAAGATGTACTTGTTAACTATAGTGAAGAGGATATTTATAAACGGCTTGTAGGAGATGTTCTTTTTGAGGGCAGGCTTATTAATCAGGATATGGTAGCTTCAGGATATGCTTGGGTTTTCCGAAAATATAATAGGGATAAGAAATATTTAGAAATAGAAGCTGAGGCTAGGAAGAATCATCTAGGTATTTGGTCACAAAAAAATCCAACTTATCCAAGTAAATTTAGAAGATCTACTAGAAAATATTAATTTAACAACTGTTTTATATAATTAACGTTTTAATTTTAGGTGAACTTATGAATTTTCTTGAAATTGCTCAAACTAGATATACCACGAAAGTCTATGATCCAACTAAAAAAGTTTCCGATTCGGATATCGAGACTTTAAAGGAAATTTTAAGACTCACTCCATCATCTATTAATAGCCAGCCTTGGCATTTTACCTTTATTTCAAATGAAGAGATAAAAAAAGAACTTTCTCCTAGATCGTATCACAATGATCAGAAAGTTTTAGATTGTAGCCATGTATTGGTTATGTCTGTATATAAAAACATTGAAGATCTAGAAAGTAAGATGCCAGAGTATTTATCGCCAACTGCGATTGAATATTATGAAAAAAGGGGAAAACCTAGAGGTAAGCAATTGCTTGAGTTATGGATGGCTTCACAGGCATATATTGCGTTGGGTTTTATATTGCCAGCTATAGCATCTTTAGGTATTGATAGTACGGCTATAGAAGGAATAGAGCACGAAGCTTATAAAGTTATTCTCGATAAGCATTTGGGTACAGATAAATTTGTACCTGTAGTTGCCGTTTTGCTAGGATATAGAGCAGAGAACGATTTCAATCAATTGTCTTTAAAACCAAAATCTCGTTTACCATTAGAACAAATTATCACTGAGCTTAAATAATTTATATTTTTGTACAAAGCTCTAAAAATTCTGATAGAATTGCAAACGTTAATGGGAATTATTATCATTAACGGGATATTGATAATTTAATAATGAAAAAATATAAAAAAAATAATTTATTAACTGGTGTGGTCGCTGGTTTAGTTACGGCGACTCACATAGCTGGATTCTCAGGGTTTTTAAGCATATCTCCCCCTAAATTAGATTTAAGTGTAGACAGTTTGGCATATGTGGACTTGTCAGGTATGTCTATGGAAGGAGCTTCTTCAGGGGCAGATGAGAGTGCTGATTTGCCTGAGGTTAAGGGTGAGATTAATGAACCAGAACCAGAACCTGAGCCAGAACCAGAACCAGAACCTGAGCCAGAACCTATTCCAGATCCTGTCGAAATTCCACCATTGCCTGAGCCTATTCCTGACCCTGCGGTAATACCACCATTGCCACAGCCAGAGCCAATTAAGGAAGAAGTAAAGCCTGACATTGTCGAGCAGCCAAAAGTGGAACCGAAGCCAGAGCCAAAACCTGAGCCCAAGCCCAAACCGAAACCCAAACCTAAACCGAAGCCAAAACCAAAAGTTGAGCCCAAACCGAAACCTACTCAACCAGTTAGTTCAATTAAGAAAACAATTGGTGATTCAACATCTCAAAATACTGGAGCAAAAGGTGCTTCAGATAAAGGCGAGGGTTCTGGTGTAGGCACTGCACAAAAAGAGGGCGGAAATTCTGAAGGGGCAGTAGTTCCTGCTACTCATATTGGTGGTCATCTAAATAATCCTAAACCTCCTTATCCTCAACAATCAAAAATGAGAGGTGAAGAGGGTTCCGTAGGGTTAAGAGTTAAGGTAACAGCCGACGGACGAGCAGCAAGTGTAGAGGTTGTTAAAAGTAGTGGATATTCTAGGTTAGATAACTCTGCTAAAAAAGCAGTTGAAAACTATAGGTTCTCTCCTGCAAGACAAGGTGGAAGGGCTATACCTTTTACTTATACATTTTCAATTAATTTTAAGCTTAATAAAAGATAATTTTTAGAGGAAGATATTATGGATTTATCATTGGTTTTTAAACAAGGAGACCCAGTTCTTATTGCGGTTTTCCTGATTCTTATTCTCATGAGTGTAATAACATGGACTGTTATTATCGTGAGAGCTCTAAAATTATTTGTTGTAAAAGGAAAGAACAAAAAGGCACTTTCTCGCATTTGGGCTTCTAAGGATATGAGCGAGGTTGAAGCATTTGTACGAAAAGACACTTCAACCATCTCTAATGTAGCTGAGGACGGTATAGATGCGATGAAAAAGCACACAAGTACGGATGGAAACTTCTTGGGTCGTGAGATTTCACTAGATGAATTCGTAGGTCGTGGGCTTAGAAATAGTATTAAGCAAACTATGCGCAGGTTTGAGGGTGGTCTCACAGCATTGGCTTCCATAGGTGCTACAGCTCCTTTTATTGGGCTTTTTGGTACAGTTTGGGGAATCTATCACGCACTAATAAATATCAGTGCTGAGGGTCAAATGAGCATTGCCGCAGTAGCTGGTCCAATCGGTGAGGCTTTGGTAGCAACAGCTGCAGGTCTATTTGTGGCGATACCAGCCGTTTTAGTTTATAACGCACTAGTTAGATCAAACAAAACACTGCAACAGGATTTAGATGCATTTGCTCATGATTTTTATCCACAAATAATATCTAGTGCACCAAAACATTGCCATCCTAATGAAGTGGTATATGCATCAGAAGTAGCAAATAATCAGGAGAATTGATATGGCTTTTGGATCTATGGGCTCAGGAGATGGAGACGATTCAGCTCCTTTAGCGGATATTAATGTAACTCCGTTGGTGGACGTTATGTTAGTTTTGTTGATTGTTTTTATGATTACAATGCCAGTACTAACGCATTCAATTCCACTTCAGCTACCAGTTGTTTCTTCTAAATCTGATGTGCAACCTAAGGACCCATTACGTCTTTCAATTGATAAAGATGGTAATTACGCTTTAGGTGAAACGACTTTGAATTCAAAGGAAGAGCTGGAATCTAAGCTACTAGAAGCAAAACAAGACAACCCAGAAGTGATTCTAGCTATAGCGGCTGATAAAGAGGTTCCTTATGAGCATGTAGCTATAGCTTTAAGTATTGCGAAAGATGCAGGTTTATCAAAAGTTGGATTTGTAACTCAACAGGAAGATAGAAAACCTGCAACACCTAACGAAAACAAAACAAATTAATGGGCAGGGTATTTTTTATCAAATTCTACTTCACTCATTAGACCGAATCTGAAAGCATCTATAAGGCTTATAATTACGGTAAATGGGGCAAAGATAATAGTACATACCAAATATAAAACACCATAACCGGCTTGGCGTAGATAAAACCTATGTGCTCCAAGCCATCCAATTAATATCGCTAAAATTATAGCCATACGCTTGCGGTTTACTCTTGTAGAAAAATTAGAATTAGGATATCTTGAACTAGATTGTCTTCGTACAATCCACAATGTACCAAATACTGCGATTAAGCCAGCTATCAATAACTTCCATGGGTTATCTGCAATAAAGTTGTAAAGTGCTCTGTAGTAGTGCTCTAGAAAATCTACGAGTCCACCAAATAGATAATCAAATAGATTAACAATATCAGCTAATAGCTCCTCCCCGCGATAAAGTGCAAGAATGGCTGCTATGAATAAAATAATCCCAATAAAAATAGCTGGCATAATAACTCCTAATTATTCAACCAATTCAAAGTGGCTTCTGTAAAACCTGCATCCTTACGACCATTAATATTAAATGGACCCTTAGGTTTTTTCATGCCATAAGTATCCAGAAGCTTTTTATAAGTTTCTAAAGGGTCTAACCCTTCAACCTCGCAAGCATAATTAAACCACTTTGTACCGAATCTAACATGCCCAATTTCATCTCTCAAAATAATTTCTAAAATCTCTACAGCTTTGATGTCTCCCGCTTGTTTTAATTTATCCTGCATACCAGGGTTAACATCAAGACCACGTGCTTCAAGTGTAACTGGTACTAAAGCCAATCTTGCTTTAATATCATTTGAGGTTTTCGAACATATATCCCACAGTCCACTATGAGCTGGCAAATCCCCATACTGCATATTTAGTGTTTTTAAATGTGTACTAACTAAATTAAAGTGGAAAACTTCCTCTTTAGCTACCTGAAGCCAATCTAAATAAAACTGTTTAGGCATGCCAGCAAAACGCCATACTATATCAAGTGCTAAATTAATAGCATTAAATTCAATATGTGCAATAGAATGCAGAAGACTAGCTCTACCAGCAACTGAACCAGCAGATCTATGCATAACCTCTTTAGGGTCGATTAGTTCCGGTTTATCTGGTTTGCCTGGAATATCATACTCAGGAATTAAAATTTCAGATATTTCTAGGGTGGCAATGTCCTCTTTAATAGCTAATGTAAGCTCGCATTTATTTTCTATGTTCCGTTCCTCTAAAGCTTTAAGTGCAAGCCTACGTAAAGAAGACATTTACTTTCCTTTCAGTTTTATGACGTTTTGACTTCAAAAACGTTTCATTAATCTTAATAATATATATAATACAGATTCTTTATATCTCAAGATAGAAAATTGAGGCAGTATTTCGCTTAATTTCAAACAATGAATTGGTCAAAAGAACTTTTAGATAGTGCAATTTGGATAGCAAAATCATATGTATTTTGTATCGTATTCCTCGCCATAGTTGGTGCAATTATAGTTAAAACAACAACATGGGGCAGACAGTTTTGGTTTCTTGCTAGGAAATTCTTTGACCCTAAAGTTACTAATTACAAATATAAATATTATCCGATTATTGGATTTGCAGTTATTTTGTTAATTGATCTTATGGGTGTTCGGCTAGGGGTTCTTTTCTCCTATTGGTACAAAAATATGTATGATGCACTCCAAAAAGTAGACGAAAACATATTTTGGGTTCAAATGGTCGTCTTCTCTATACTAGCAGGCATACACATTTTTAGAGCCTTACTAGCATATTATTTAAATAATCGTTTTAAGATTAGGTGGAGAGAAAATCTCAATGACGACTTGTTGAGTAAGTGGCTTAATAAGAGAAGTTATTTGAGAAGTTATTACCTTAATGAACCTATAGACAATCCCGATCAAAGGATACAACAAGATATTCAATCTTTTGTAGGTTACGCAACAGATTTAACATTAGGACTTTTAACATCAGTTATTTCTATAATCGCCTACACGGCAATTCTATGGAATTTATCAGGACCAATAGAATTTCATAGTTTCACTATTCCTAAAGCGATGGTATTTATCATATTCTTATACGTGATCTTGACTACTGTCCTCGCATTTAAAATTGGTCATCCATTAATTAAATTAAATTTTATTAGCGAAAAAGTTAATGCAAACTATCGTTATTCTCTGATACGAATTAGGGAGTATGCCGAAAGCATTGCTTTTTATGCAGGTGAAAAACTAGAACTTAGTAAGCTTAAAAATAAATTTGAACAAGTTATTAAAATCTTTTGGGATATTATTTTCAGAAATTTGAAATTCCAAGGATTTAATCTAATAGTTTCTCAAGCATCAGTAGTTATTCCATTTATTATCCAAGCCCCACGCTTTTTTAGTGGCAAAATCCTCCTTGGAGACATGATTCAAACTTCTCAGTCTTTTTCTGCTTTAAGTGGGTCTTTATCATTCTTTAGAGAAAGCTATGACACGTACGCAGCTTTTAAAGCAGTTCTCGATCGTCTTACAGGTTTCTATGAAAACATAAATAAAGCAGAGAAACTTCCAGAGCCAAATCTTGTTTATGATGATCAGAAATTAAAACTTCAAAATGTAGATATTTATACACCTTCGAATAAGCTTTTAGTTAAGGATTTAAATTTTGAAGTAAATAATGGTGAAGCTTATCTTATACAGGGTGCTTCAGGCTCAGGTAAAACGACTCTTTTTAGATGCATCTCAGGACTTTGGCCATATAGTTCGGGTCAAATTACTGTTCCTAAAGACGGTGTTCTCTTTCTATCTCAAAAACCTTACTTGCCTGAAGGTTCACTTATAGACACGTTTTTCTATCCCAACCCATCTAAAGATTCAGATAATTCTATGATGGATAAGATTTTGGATATGGTGGCATTGCCACACTTAAAGGGTAGGTTAAATGAAGTCGCAAACTGGTCTCATACTTTGTCTTTAGGTGAGCAACAAAGAATAGCACTTGCTAGGATTCTGATAAATAAACCCAAAGTTATATTTTTGGATGAAGCTACTTCTGCTATGGATGAGGGGCTTGAATTCAACATGTATAAGATGATTATCGAGAAGATGTCTGATTCTAAGATAATTAGTGTTGGTCATAGGTCAACTTTAGTTCAACATCATACGCACTTATTAACTCTTCTTGGAGACGGTAATTGGTCCTTAAAAGAATTGAATCGAACGGTCTAAATATTCAAGTAGGAGACTGGGATCTTTTAAAGGCTCCTGCATACTCCATACGGAATGTGGTTTTTGTAGAAGAGCAAAAGGTGCCAGTAGAAATTGAACTAGACGATATGGATGAAAAAAGCACTCACGTTGTTGCTTTTGATGACAATGAAAGACCTATAGCTACTGCTAGACTTACACCTGAAGGTCTTATAGGACGTATGGCAGTTCTAAAAGAGTATCGCGGTAAAGGTATCGGGGCCGTAGTTTTAAATTTGATTATCGATGCCGCCAAAGATGTTGGATTTAAAAAAGTTAGTCTAGCCGCCCAATTGCAAGCAATTGGATTTTATGAAAATGCAGGATTCGAACTAGAAAAAGATGCACAAGTTTTCTATGATGCTAATATCCCTCATAAGATGATGTTTAAGTACATATAATCAAAATACTAAAAACCATCCCAAAGGTGATTTGTATTTTGCCATTCCAATAATCCATACAAATACGAAAATTGAAGCAATAGCATAAACAGTTTTTTCTGATTGGGACTTGGATTTTTTGAGTGCCTTATGCCCAAGTAAAATGTACAAACCTAAGCATAAAATTTTGCAAATTATAAATAAATGATTAAAGCCGTAAACCCAAACTAGCATCAATGCACACACAAATAGTACAGAATCAATTAAATGTGGTAAATACTTAGCCCAGTTTTGAAGCAGGATTTCTGGTTTAAAGTATGAAATTAAAATTCTAATTACGAATAATGAAATACTCATATAAGCTGCATGCTCATGAACAAATTTTATATTTTGGTAATGCTCAATCATATTATTCGCAAAATTAAAATATCATATTACTTTTTATTCAAACAGTAATAGAAGCCTTTTTAAATATAGGGATTTATGGAACTCGATTTTAGTTTAATGCAATTAGTATTACTTTTCTCCGTCGGATTGATTGCTGGTTTTATCGATTCAATTGCTGGAGGTGGGGGTCTAATAACAATTCCTGTCCTTATGCTTTCTAATGTTCCCTTAATTTCTATGTTAGCAGTAAACAAAATTCAAGGTGTAGCTGGATCTTCTACTGCTACTTTGACTATGATAAAGAAAAGGGTGATTAAGTTTGAAGATGTGTGGAAGCCGTTTTTAGCTTCATTTGTAGGAGCTGCTATAGGCGCCATTGCCATACAATTTTTTAATGAAAAGGCTTTGAGTATTATTATCCCGATTGTGTTATTAGGGATCGGTTTTTATTATTTGCTCACACCATCAATCGGCAGTGTTGAGGTAGAACCTAGGCTTTCAGAATCAAAATTCAATTACGGTGTTGTGCCAGGGATTGGGTTTTATGATGGAGCTTTTGGACCTGGAACAGGATCTTTCTTTTCTCTCTCATATATACTTCTTAGAGGTAAAAAAATAATAGAGGCCACAGGTTCAGCAAAAGCTTTAAATTTTGCTAGTAATATCGGATCCATGCTTGTTTTTGTGATCGGAGGGCATGCCATTTGGAGTATCGCAATTGTAATGGCTATTGGGCAAATCTTAGGTGCGTTTTTGGGATCCCTTGTAGTCATAAGCAAAGGAGCTACTTGGATACGTCCCATGGTTGTAGTAATGTGTTTTTTGATGGTTGCAAAATATTTGTACGAGCAATTTTCTTAAATTCTGTATAAACGTAAATCTTTTTAAAGTTAAAATGTTCTTATTGCATATCTTGGAGTCATAAATGGTATCAAAGAAGAAAATCTCTACTCCTTTGGATGTGCCCAATTCTCTAGCTTTAGAGTCTGGTATTCAATTCGATCCAGATGTGCCTAGTCGCGAAGACATCCTGAAATTTATGCGTGAGCATAAAAAACAAATTGGCTTGGATGCATTATCTAGACATTTCAACTTAACTCGTGAGTCTGCTATACAGGGACTAGCTAAAAGGCTCTCTGCTATGCTTCGGGATACTCAACTTATATCTGTTCGACAGGGTTATAAAATTAACGATAATCTTGATGACCTTATCACGGGCACAGTTCAAGGTCATAGAGATGGGTATGGTTTTTTAATATCCGATGACTCGGAGGAGGATATTTATCTACCAGAAAGAGAGATGCTTAAGGTGCTTCATGGGGATATAGTCACCGTCAGAGTAGTTGGTGATAATCGTGGACGACCAGAAGGTGCTATTTTTGAGGTTCTTGAAAGGGGTACTACAAAATTAGTAGGTAGGATTCTTCATGAACAAGGACAATGGGTTGTTGTACCAGAAGATACACGTATTAAGCATGACATTATCATTCCTAATAGTGACATTTCGAAAGCAAAACACGGAAATGTGGTGGTCACTGAAATCGTTAGGCAGCCAACTAGGTATTCACAACCCTTAGGAAAAGTAATAGAAGTTTTAGGTGATATTGACGATCCTGGCATGGAGATTGAAATTGCAATTCGCAAATTTGATGTGCCTGTTTTGTTTTCTGATGCTACTCAAAAGTTAGCAAAAACCTTCCCTAAAGAACTTCGTCCTTCTGATTATAAAGACAGGGTCGATCTTAGAGATGTGCCATTTATTACTATAGATGGTGAGGACGCTCGAGATTTCGACGATGCGGTGTACGCAGAACTTGTTAATATAGGCTCTGAAAAACGTAAACGTATGGCATGGCGATTATTAGTTGCTATTGCCGATGTTTCTCATTATGTAAAACCAGAGGATGCTTTAGATAAAGATGCCCAAGAGCGTGGGACTTCAGTTTATTTTCCAAGACGTGTTATTCCTATGCTTCCAGAGGTGCTATCTAATGGGCTTTGTTCATTAAACCCTAATGTAGATCGTCTTGTGTTAGTGTGCGACATGATCATATCAGAGTCTGGTGCTAAAGCAGGGGAGATCTCAGCTTATCAATTTTATAATGCTGTAATTCACTCTCATGCACGAACTACATATACGCAAGTTTGGGATATGATTCAAAATGAAAGTGGTCCAAATTCGCAGAAATTTAAGCATGTTCGTCCTCATATTCTAGATTTATATCAGTTGTTTAATACCCTATATAAACAAAGACAAGACCGTGGCGCGATAGATTTCGATACTATTGAAACTAAAATCATAAGTAATGAGATGGGCAAAATTGAACAAATAGTTCCTTTTATCAGAAATAACGCCCATAAGCTAATTGAAGAATGCATGCTAGCCGCAAATACATGTGCCGCTGATTTTATTATTGCCAAAAAGCAGCAGGCCCTGTTTCGCATACATGAAGGTCCTACTACAGAGAAACTGCAATCTCTTAGAGATTTCCTGAAGAATATTGGGCTTACTCTTGAAGGTGGAGCCGAACCAGAAAGTAAACATTACGCCAAGATGATAGAGTTAGCTAAAGCTAGACCAGACTTTCAAGTTATTCAAACTCTTGCTCTTCGCTCAATGCAACAAGCAATATATAGTCCTGATAATGTCGGACATTTTGGTTTAGCTTATGATGCTTATACACATTTCACATCACCTATAAGACGTTATCCCGATTTGTTAGTTCATAGAGTTATTAAAGGGATACTGTCAAAACAAAAATATAGCCCAAAAATTGAAGGGTATGAAAGAGTTAAAGGTGAACCTATTAAAGCATACGAACATGGCGTATGGGAGAGGCTTGGAATCCAAATGTCGGCTATGGAACGTAGGGCAGATGAAGCTTCTAAAGATGTTGAATCATGGCTTAAGTGTTGGTTTATTAGAGAACGTACTGGTGAAATTTTTAGTGGCAAAGTATCTTCGGTTACGTCCTTTGGGCTTTTTGTCACCCTTGATACTTTATATGTGGATGGTCTTATTCATATCTCTGAACTTGGAGCTGATTTTTTCCAATTTAATGAATCGACTCATGAATTAATAGGAGAAAGAACTGGAAAACGATATAAACTCGGTGACACTGTTCATGTTCAAGTTGCTAGTGTAAATCTGGAAGCTAGAAAAATAGATTTTCTCCCAGTTAAAGGATTAAGCTATTCAAATGTCCAAAAAGAATTAATGGGCATGGAAGAGGGCATTGCCACCCAAAAAAGTTTTAGAAAAAAGGCGGCAAAAACTAAACCCCAAGAACTTAAGGGAATGACATCACAACAAAGACGTGCAAAACTTAAACGCGAACAAAGAGAAGAGTTTAAAAAAACTAATTCAAAAAAATCTTCCCGTAAAAGAAAAAGATAATGTCAAATACACAAATTCTTGCTGGCTTTCATGCGGTTAATGCCCGAATAAAACTAGCACCAGATTCAATTAAGGAAATTTATTTTGAATCTAATAGAAAAGATTCCCGTATGCGAACGCTACTTGAACGTGCAACGGAACTTAAGATAAAAACATATGCAGTTGATAGTCAAAGATTAGATGCATTGGCAAAAGGTATAAAACATCAAGGCGTTTTGGCAATAGCCTCTATGCAACAATTAGCAGTTTCTATAGATGACGTACTTGATGTTATAAATAAACCTGCTTTGCTTTTGATTTTAGATGGCGTTACGGACCCACATAATTTGGGAGCCTGCCTAAGAACCGCAGATGCGGCTGGTGTGCATGCAGTTATCGCACCAAAAGATAGATCGGTGGGTTTAAATAGTACCGTTCAACGTGTCGCATGTGGTGCTGCAGATACTGTTCCATATATTATGGTTACAAATCTAGCACGGACATTACGTTCTCTAAAAGAAAGAGGAATCTGGATTATAGGAACTACTGATGCTACGGAGAAAAGTGTTTATGATATAGATGCTAAACTTCCAACCGCTTGGGTTATGGGGGCTGAGGGCGATGGTATGCGCAGACTAACGTCCGAGTCTTGTGACCAACTAGTGCGTATTCCTATGTTGGGTTCAGTTGAAAGTCTAAATGTTAGTGTTGCTAGTGCTGTTTGTCTATATGAGAGTCTAAGGCAGAGGTCAATTTAAATGTCTGAAAATTCATTTACTACTGAAATTCTTCACTCGGATAGAAAATTAAAAATTGAAACCAATCCCGTTCAGTTTCCTATTCATGCTACGTTGCATTACGCATTTGATAAAGTAGAAGATTTAATTGCAACTTTTCAAGGAAAATCTGGCTATGCGTACACTAGACAAGGGACTCCGACTACAACTGCATTAGAAACTAAAATCAACACTATGGAAGGTGGAGTTGGTACAGTTTGTTTTTCCTCTGGTATGGCAGCTATCGCAGGGGTGTTTCTAACTCTATTGAGGGCAGGTGATCACTTTATAAGTTCTCACTTTATCTTTGGCAATACTAATAGTTTTTTCAGTACCTTAGAACGTCTAGGTATAGAAATTACCTACGTAGATACTACGAACATGGAGGATGTCGAGGCAGCTATTAAACCAAATACAAAATTAGTGTTTTGCGAGAGCATTGCCAACCCTATGACCCAAGTTAGCGATTTAAGTAGCATAGGTGATCTGTGCGATAGCAAAGGTTTAATCTTCTTTTTGGATAATACTATGCTTACGCCAATTATTTTTAAGGGGCGTGATGTAAGGGCTTCACTTGTGATGCATTCATTATCTAAATCTATGGGTGGACATGCGAATGCACTTGGAGGTTCTGTTACGGATACAGGTCTTTTTGATTGGTCTCGTTATCCAAATATACATGAACGTTATCGAAAAGGGGATAGTAAAAAATGGGCTATTACGCAAATAAAAAAGAAATTTTTGCGCGATATGGGTGCCACAATGTCTGCGGATTCTGCTCACAAAATATCTGTTGGCCTCGAGACGCTTGAATTGAGAATTAAAAAAACGCATGAAAATGCTTTAGGATTGGCTCGCTACTTGGAAGAGAGTCCTTATTTTAAAAACGTATCCTACCCTGGTCTTGAATCACATCCACAACATGATCAAGCTATAACCTTAACAGGTGGCAGTGGTTTTGGATTCCTTGTATCAGCTGAGCTTTCAGAAGAATTAGATATGTTTACAGTTTTGAATAGCTTTAAAACTATCATTCTTGCATCTCATTTGGGTGATAATCGTACATTATGCATTCCAGTAGCTCACACTATTTTTCATGAAATGTCTCTTGAAACCCTCAATAATATGGGTATCAGCCCTAATACTTTACGTTTTTCAGTTGGAATCGAGGCATTATTAGATATAATAAAAGACATAGAGCAAGCAGTAGTGGCTCGCAAGAACCCAAGCCCAGTTTGATGTTGGCTTATTTTCAGGTATATTTATATTATTTTTCTTTAGTAAAATAGGGGTCCAAATGAATAAAACCGAATTAATCGAAAAAATTGCAGAAAAGACTGATCTATCTAAAGCAGCTGCTGGTCGTGCTCTTGATGCAACTATCGAAGCAATCAAAGCTTCTATGAAAAAAGGTCAACCAGTTACTTTAGTTGGTTTCGGTACTTTCCGCGTTAACGTTAGAGCAGCTCGTAAGGGTCGCAATCCTCGTACTAAAGAAGTTATTCAAATCAAAAAAGCTAAGGTGCCTAAATTTGTTCCAGGTAAGGCTCTTAAAGAAATCGTTAACGGCGGTAAGTAAGTTAACCTTATCTAGTTATTTCAATTAAATAAAGCCTGTTAACAACAGGCTTTATTGTTTTTATAATACTAGGCTATGAAAAAAATTATTATTATCTTAATTTTGGTAGCAATAGCAGGTGGTTCCTATTGGTATTTCACTCGACAAAATGAATCATTGCCAGAAGGGATTGTCTCTACTAACGGACGATTAGTTATGAATCGTTTGGACTTAGCTAGTTTATATCCTGGTAGAATCCATGAGATCCATGTGAAAGAAGGTGATGATATAAAGAAAGATCAAGTCTTAGTATCACTTTCTTCTGATCAGTCTAAGTCCCAATTAGCAGCTACCGAGGCAGCACAAAACAGGGCCAAAGTTGCAACTGAAAGAGTTCAGTCAGAAATTGATGCTAGAAATCAGCAGATGAAAGTTGCTGAATTAGAGTATTCAAACGCAAAAAAACTTTACAACCAAAGGTTGATATCATCTGTAGAACTATCACGTAGAAAACTAGACTACGAGACAGCTAAAGCGGCTGTAGATGCTGCTACTGCTGGGCTGGCTGAAGCTGAAGCTGGTGTTGAGCAAGCTAACGCTCAAGTAAATGCAGTTAAATCTGCGGACAGCGATTTAGAGGTTAAATCCCCTATTGACGGTAGAGTTGAATTTGTTATTGTTCAAAAGGGTAATGTAATAGGCCCAGGCAGTAAGGTTGTATCTTTGTTGGATCCAACTGATATTTATATGAATGTGTTCTTGCCTACACAGGATATTGCCAAACTTAAGCTTAATTCAGAGGCCCGTATAGTTTTAGATGGGGTAGATGCAGTATTTCCAGCTAAAGTTGTGTTTATTTCTTCAAAAGCTCAATTTACTCCAAAATATGTTGAGACAAAAACTGAACGAGATAAGCTTATGTATAAAGTTAAGCTCCAAATTCCACCTGAGTTATCTATCAAATACAATGCATATTTAAAAGGTGGTTTAACAGGTGTTGCATACTTTAACTTTACTGATGAAGGAACATGGCCTTCTATTCTAGAAATTAAGAATCCGCCTTCAGAAATTAAATAAGGGACGTGAGTCATGGAATATTCCGTCTCGATTAGAAACTTAGTTCATAATTACGGAAAGACTAAGGCACTTCGAGGCATCAACCTAGATATCCCATCTAATTGTACAGTTGGTCTTATCGGTCCAGATGGCGTAGGAAAATCTACACTATTAGGGGTTATAGTTGGAGTTAAAAAACTCCAGTCGGGTTCTGTTCGTGTTCTAGGAAAAAACATTGCTCAAAGTTTCTCTAGGGATCATTTATCTCACGAGATTGCGTTTATGCCTCAGGGACTTGGACATAATCTTTATCCTACCCTTTCTATATACGAGAATATAGATTTTCATGCTCGATTATATGGCTTAAGAGGTAAGTATAAGCATCAAAGAATTATGCAATTGATGCAAGCGACTAACTTAGCTTCTTTTTCAGATAGGCCAGCTGGGAAATTGTCAGGAGGTATGAAGCAAAAACTAAGTCTTTGCTGTGCACTTGTGCATTCTCCTAAACTTCTAGTTCTCGATGAACCTACCACGGGTGTGGACCCACTTTCTAGGCAGCAGTTCTGGGATCTCGTTGAAAATATTCGTGCGACTTCAGGAGATATGACCGTAATCGTTTCTACTGCATATATTGATGAGGCAGAGCAATTTGATTTTTTAATTGCAATGGATGATGGACGAGTCTTAGTTGCTGATAAAACTGCAGATGTTTTGGCAAATAGCGGTTTTGAAACCCTTGAAGAGACATATATAAGTTTATTGCCAAAAGAAAAACAAACCAATCCAAATGGCATATACAAAGCACCTCTTGTTATTAATCCCAAAGAACCTTTTGTTATGGAAGCAAAGGATTTATGTAAAAAATTTGGAGATTTTACTGCTGTTCGAGATGTTGATTTCGAAATCCACAAGGGTGAGATTTTTGGTTTTTTAGGGGCAAACGGCTGCGGAAAATCTACCACCATGAAGATGCTTACTGGTTTGGTAGAACCTACGAGCGGGAAAGCGTGGCTTTTAGGGCATGATATAGACCCTAATGATATTTCTACTAGAAAACGTGTTGGCTATATGTCCCAATCGTTTTCACTATATGAAGAGCTCACAGTTTATGAAAATCTTCTTCTACATGCCCGTTTATATGAAATGGGAGTCAAAGAAAGGAAAGTTGCCATTGAACAGGCGATGAAAGACTATGAGCTTACTGACGTGGCAAAAGTTAAGCCCTCAAATTTACCCTTAGGTATTCGTCAGAGGCTTCAGTTAGCTGCTGCGATTTTGCATTCTCCCGATGTGTTAATTTTAGATGAGCCGACATCAGGTGTAGATCCTGCGGCTAGAGATATGTTTTGGGAGCAGTTAATTCATTTATCGCGTGATAAGCAAATGACCATATTTGTATCTACTCACTTTATGAATGAAGCTGAGCGTTGCGATAGAATATCTCTTATGAATCAAGGTGAAGTTCTTGCCGTTGGGACACCGCAAGAACTAGTTGAAGCCAAAGGTGCGGAAAACTTAGAGCAAGCTTTTATCGCATATTTGATTGATGCACAGGCGTCCAATGAAAAGGATTCCGTAGCCCACGCAGAGAATTTCTCAGAAAACCAAGAGCCTAAGGAAGTTATAAAATCAAATCATCCATTTGGATTTTTATCCTTAATCAAAACCTTTGCAATTAGAGAGGGCAAGGAGCTTTTGAGAGATAAGATTAGACTGTTTTTTGCAGTATTTGGTCCTATATTCCTTATGCTTGGGGCTTCTCTTGGTATTTCATTTGACATACACGATATTAAATTTTCAGTTTTAGATCAGGATAGAACTTCTGAAAGTAGGTCATTGATTGAAAAATTTGAAGGTTCTCCTTATTTTTTAGCACTTCCAGAAATTAATGAACCCTCGCAAATTCCTAAACTAATTCAGTCTGGTAAAGTACGTGTTGTGGTCACCATCTCCGAAGGGTTTGGTAGATCTTTATTAAGGTCTGAAAGACCAGAGGTTCATTTTATTCTTGACGGTGCAGTTCCTTTTTTTGCAAGCAATATTCAAGGCTATATTGAAGGAATGGTTAATGATTATGTGCAGGAGCGCCTCTCGCATTTACCAGTTGATTTGACATTGCCATTTAGTATTGAACCTCGATATGTTTACAATCAGGATTTTAAAAGCTTGTTTTCTATCACACCAGGTATGATTATGATGGCACTTATGATGGTGCCTGCCATTATGACAGCCTTAGGTGTAGTTCGCGAAAAGGAAATCGGTTCAATTATGAATTTATACGGTTCTCCAGCCACAAAATTAGAATTTCTTATAGGTAAACAGCTTCCGTATGTATTTGTTTCCTTTTTAAGCTACTTAGCTATGATATTTTTGGCAGTCTTTATTTTGCGAGTTCCAATTAAGGGTAGCTTTTTGGCAATGAGTTTGGGTGCGATTCTTATGATTTGTGCATCTACTTCATTTGGATTGTTAGTATCAAGTTTTGTAAATTCACAAGTCGCAGCTATTTTTGCAACAGCCATAACTGGTTTGATTCCTGCACTTAATTATTCAGGTCTTTTGTTCCCCGTGTCTAACTTGACTGGTTTAGATGTTGTTGTTGCGTGGGGTTTTCCAACAGCTTGGTACCAGTTGATTAGTATTGGAGCTTTTACTAAAGGATTAGATTTTTTTAGTTTTATTGAACCCTATATGGCTTTACTGGGATTTACTGCCTTTTATCTTTTATTAGCAAGCTTTATTCTTAAGAAGCAGGAGAAATAGATGTCTCTTAGGAATATTTGGTACTTGATTATTAAGGAGATAAAAAGTGTAAGTAGTGATTTAATTCTTATGGCTTTAGTAGGTGTGGTGTTTACAGTTGCTGTCTACTCTGTGTCTAAAGGGGTTACTACAGAGGTTAAGAATGCCTCAATTGCAGTAATAGATAATGATAACTCAACTTTATCTTACAAAATAAGAGACTCCTTTCTATATCCTTATTTTAAACCTGCTCAGGTCATTAGCTATTCAGAAAGAGATAGTTTAATGGATCAGGGTAAATTTGTATTTGTAATCGATATACCTCCTGATTTTCAAAAAGACTTACTAGCCGGTAAAAAGCCACAGATTCAACTTCTAGTAGATGCAACGGCTGCTACTTTAGCTGGTGTGGGTTCAATTTATGTGCAGAAAATTATCACTAAAGAGGTGCTTGATTTTCTGAATGTTGACTACTCGGTCACTAATCCATTTTTTGAGTTAGTTATAAATTCTTTATTTAATCAAAATCAGGACACACTTTGGTTTATTGGTGTCACTCAGGTAGTGGCTAATGTGACTTTGCTAGTTATGATTTTGGTTGGTGCTGCCATCATAAGAGAGCGTGAGCATGGCACTATTGAACACTTGCTGGTTATGCCAGTTAAAGCTAGCGAAATTGCACTTTCTAAAATTGTGACTAATGGTGGAATTATTGCTATAGCTTCATTGCTTTCAATGTATTTTGTAGTTCATCTTTTATTGAAGATACCGATTAACGGAAGTGTACCATTATATATTTTGGGGCTAATAATTTATATTTATACTATTGCGTCTTTGGCTTTATGGCTCTCAACTCTAGCACCTACAATGCCTCAGTTTGGATTACTTTGCATACCGATTTATATCGTAAGTAGGTTGCTTTCGGGTTTAGAGACTCCTCTAGATAGCATGGACCCTATAATTCAAAAGCTTACCTATTTGTCACCAGTTACTCAATTTAGTATTTTTTCTCAAGCTGTATTATTTAGGGATGCGGGATTTGAAATAATATGGCCTCAGTTAGTAATTCTTTTTATTACTGGTTCTCTATTTTTTGTATTCGCCTTATCGAAATTCCGTTCCATGCTTGCAAGGCAAGGCTAGTATTATGATTAAACATTCAAAACAATTCATACTTTTAGCTACATGTTTAATATCAGCATGTTCACCAATTAAAGTTGATATACCTGAATCTAAAGTCGATTTAGATAATCTTGAGTTTGAGCAAACTAAAAAGGCTAAGGCAATTGTGTCACTTGATAAATGGTGGGAGGATTGGAACGACCCAATACTAACAACATTAATTGAAGAAGGACTGAGAGAAAATTTTGATATAGCCATAGCCAAAGCTAAGCTTTTGGAATCTAGGGCAAATGCTAATTTAGCAAATGCTGATATGGGTCCTACTTTTGGTCTCACAGCCAATGGTGGTTTTCACTCAACATCAGTGTCTAATCCGATAGAGCCAGCATTAAGTAAAGTTGGATTTAATGTATCCGATGATTTTCAAACAACTGGTTTAACAGGGTTTGCTGGAGCTGTTGCATCTTGGGAACCAGATTTTTTTGGTTCAAAATTAAGTGATGCTAAAGCCGCTGAGTATGGTGCGTCAGCACAGGAAGAGGGTGTGCATGGAGCTTCACTTTTAACAAGTAGTGAAATTGCACTTAATTATTTATATTACCGATACTATCAGAAAAAAATTTTTTACGCTCAACGCACACTTTCATATATGCAAGAGATGCGTAGATACCTTAAGGGTAGATATGATGTAGGTCATGTTGGAATTGAGCTTGTAACAGATTTGGATTCTAAAATACTGGCTCACAAAGCTAGGACTAAAACATTGCCAGCACAAAGGGATAAGCACCTAAGGGCTATAGCTGTTTTGTTAGGAAAAAAACCTCAAGGCTTTACTATTTCTAATTCAAACAGAGATTTGTTTGAGCATATACCTCAAGCACCGTCTGGTCAGTATCCAATTTCTGTGATTGAGCGCAGACCCGATTTGAGAGCTGCACTTTTAAATATAAATGCCAGAGCTTCTCAGGTAGCAAGTGCTAAGGCGGATTTATATCCAAGGGTAAAAATTAATTTTCTAGGACATAACGGTGTGGTAGAAATTAATTCAGATTATTTAGCAAACCCTTCGGCATTTGGTGGACTTTTTAATGTTGGAATTTCTATACCTATATTCACTAACGGTCGCATTCAAAGAAATATTGAAGTCAAGGATGCAAAACTTAAGCAAGCCGTGATTGAATATGATCAGAAAGTTTTGAAATCATTAAGTGAAGTAGATTCTGTGTATCAGGCTCAGTTTGCTATAAATGAACAAAATAATTTACTCAGCTCATCTCTAGTTGTGCAGAATAAGAAAACAAGACAACTTAATCAAATGTATAAGCTGGGTAATAAAACCCTAGATGATGTATTGAAATCTAAAATAGAAGCTAGCGAATTTAAAGATAAGATATTGGAATCCTCGCTTGCTGAAGCAGAAAACCTTATACGTTTATATAAAGCTTTAGGTGGTGGTTGGTAGTTTTTAAAAGTTTTATTATGCTAAAGCATGAGTTTTGTTTTATGAAAGCAACAAAAATATAAAAAATAAAGTTTATTCATTGTATGAGACATAAAAGATTAATATAATAATAGCTTAATCCCAAGATTTCTTGGGTGCTTAGCTCAGTTGGTAGAGCGGCGCCCTTACAAGGCGTAGGTCACAGGTTCGACCCCTGTAGCACCCACCAGGTTCATCTTACTTACCTCCTATAGATGATTTAAAAGCCCATAAATTTATGGGCTTTTTTTGTTTTTTAGGTTTTAATTAGTTGATAATTATTAAATTAGTCATAGCTTTCATAACAAAGCCTCACAAAATAATTATGTGAGGCTTTAAATTTAAAAAATTCTACCTACTTTAAGTTAAAGCTCCACAATATGTTTATGTGGAACTTTAATAATAAATAAATTATCTGTTGGCTTTAGCTCCAATCCGCATTCTTAATGCATTAAGCTTAATAAAACCCTCTGCATCAGCTTGATTATATGCACCACCATCATCATCAAAAGTAGCAATAGTTTTATCAAATAGGCTGTCAGTTGAAGAGTCGCGTGAAACTACAATAACGTTTCCTTTATAAAGTTTGAGTCTTACTGTACCATTAACATTTTGCTGAGTATGATCAATTAATACCTGTAAGGCCTTACGTTCTGGTGACCACCAGTAACCGTTATAAATAAGACTCGCATATCTAGGCATTAAATCATCTTTTAGGTGAGCAACTTCTCGGTCAAGTGTAATTGACTCAATCGCTCTATGTGCTTTTAGAATAATTGTGCCTCCTGGGGTTTCATAGCAACCTCTAGACTTCATGCCTACATATCGGTTTTCAACCAAATCGAGTCTTCCAATTCCGTGTTTTGAACCTAATCTATTTAGTTCGGTGAGAACCTCAGCGGGAGACATACTCTTCGAATTTAAAGCTACTATATCACCAGCTTTAAATTCGATGTCTAGGTATTCGGCTTCGTCTGGTGCTTCTTCAGGGGATACGGTCCAACGCCACATGGAGGCTTCAGCTTCGGCTTCTGGGTTTTCTAGGTGGCGCCCCTCGTAGCTTATATGAAGTAAGTTTGCGTCCATAGAATATGGTGCTCCACCTTGCTTATGCTTCATGTCAATTTCTATACCAGCCTTTTCTGCATATGCAAGTAGTTTCTCTCTAGATAACAAATCCCATTCACGCCATGGTGCAATAACCTTAATGTCGGGATTCAGTGCATAATAGCCTAATTCAAACCTAACCTGATCATTGCCTTTGCCAGTCGCTCCATGAGAAACAGCATCTGCACCAACTTGTTTAGCAATTTCAATTTGTCGTTTGGCAATAAGCGGGCGGGCAATAGATGTACCTAAAAGATATTCACCTTCATAAATAGTATTTGCCCTAAACATAGGAAATACAAAGTCTTTTACAAATTCTTCTTTTAAATCATCTATAAAAATATGCTCAGGCTTAATTCCAAATTTCAATGCTTTAGCCCTGGCTGGCTCAAGCTCTTCGCCTTGACCAATATCAGCAGTAAATGTAATAACTTCACAGTTATATGTATCCTGTAGCCATTTAAGAATTACAGAAGTATCAAGTCCACCTGAATAGGCAAGAACTACTTTTTTGTATTCACTCATTTTTTATTGTTTACCTGTTAATAAAAATTCCATAACCGCTTTTTGAACATGCATACGGTTTTCCGCCTCATCCCAAACAACACTTTGCGGACCGTCAATAACTTCTGCTGTAACTTCTTCACCTCTATGGGCAGGAAGGCAATGCATGAAGATAGCATCCTTAGCAGCAACACTCATCAACTCTTGATTTACCTGCCAATTTGCAAATGCAGATTTACGCTTAGCATTTTCCTCCTCATAGCCCATGCTGGTCCAAACATCAGTAGTTATAAGGTCGGATCCACGGGCTGCTTCAATTGGGTCATCAAAAACTTTAAGATGCTTTTCTGAGACACCAGCAATGCGATCAGCTTTTAGTTGATAATCTTTGGGAGCACTAAAATTCAATGTGAAATCAAGTAGTTCAGCAGCTTGAATCCATGTGTAAGACATATTGTTTTCGTCTCCAATCCAAGTAACAGTCTTACCCTTAATTGGGCCACGATACTCAATATATGTAAGTAAATCGGCTAAGATTTGGCATGGATGGAATTCATTCGTAAGGCCATTGATTACAGGAACTCTAGAATATTCGGCAAATTTTTCTAGCCGAGCTTGTTCAAAAGTTCTAATCATAACTATATCCACCATTCGGGAAACTACTCGAGCTGTATCCTCGATTGGTTCAGAACGACCAAGTTGTGAATCGTTAGAAGTTAGATTAATCACAAACCCACCCATTTGATACATCCCAGCTTCAAAAGAAACTCTAGTCCTAGTGCTAGCTTTCTCAAAAACCATTGCTAAAGTTCTATCTAGTAGAGGTGTGTGGGGTTCGTAGTTTTTGAATTTCTTTTTTAAAAGAATCGCCCTATCTAAAATATAGAGAATTTCTTCTGTAGAAAAGTCTTTAAGCTGAAGAAAGTGCCTTTTGGCAATGGGCTTATTATTTTGAGTCATGATTATTCTTCTGAAACTAATTTTAAATTATAGCTAATGATTTAATTTTATTTAGTATAAGTTAAAATACACGCAACTATATTGTTACTATATTTTCAGATGCAACATTTAATTATTTATGGATTAACAAAGAGTGGTCAAAAGTTCAGACCAAGTGATTGGGCTGAGAGGTTAGCAGGTGTGATGGCACACTTTAAACCTAAAGGTTTTAGAGGAGACCACTTGTGTTATTCTCCATATGTTGTACCAAATATAATTAACGGAAATAAGTGTGTGATAGTAGACACACGACTTGAGAAGCTTGAGCCTAAAGGTTGGAAGTTTGTAAATGATTTTGCAGCAGATAATAACCTTCAGATTGAACTTATGGATAACTCCTGCGATTTAAAAGATAGACCAGAAAAATAACAGAAAAAGCACAACCAAAGGTTGTGCTTTTTTTATGGCATCAAGATCTCAGAAGAGAATAATTAGTTAGTAGCCTTAATAGCCTTAATTGCAGCTGAAAGACGACTTTTGTGACGAGCAGCTTTGTTTTTATGAATGATTTTTTTATCGGCTACACGATCGATTACGCTACTAGCACTATTTAAAGCTTCGTTTGCTTTTTCTTTATCACCAGCTTCGATTGCTTGACGCACGCGTTTGATTGATGTGCGAAGTAATGAACGAAGGCTTGAATTATGTTTATTTAAAGCAATTGCTTGACGTGCACGCTTACGAGCTTGACTTGTATTTGCCATATATTTTATTAAATCCTAGTTTTCTTAAAAAAAGACTTCCATTTTAAAAAGTATTAGGTGCCATTTCAAGTACTTTTGATGCTAAAGCAACAATTAAGCATTGTTTTTATTGAGGTTTTTGATTTTAAATCCACTGGAGTACAAAGCCACAAAATAAACTACAATACTTATTACGATTATGAACAGCAGACTCAAAGCTCTAGCTAAAATGTGTGCGTTTCCTCTTGTATTTAAATTGAAGCCAAAATTATCATGTAACCACGAAGCTAGATAGTAGTTCCAGCTTGAAGTTGAATTCATAGTCCAGTCCACATTGCCACTAGAAAAATAAAGCCATAAGCTAAGCAAAACTACTGCAGGCACAACCCTTATGAAAAATCTAGGCCAGATTCCTTTTTTATGAAGTAGAAGAGGGAATCGACGTCTTAGGCCAATATATAGGAGGGTTGAATTTAAAATCGCACCCATGCCGATAGATAGAGCAAGACCAGCGTGATTAAATATAGGTACTAACAATAAATTAAAAAATTGAGTTACGATAAGTACAGCAATAGCGACTTTTACAGGAGTTTTAATATTTTGCTGTGCGTAATAACCAGGTGCCAAAATCTTAACGCATAGTATACCTAGTAATCCTACAGCATATGCGATTACAGCATACTTAGTCATGCGTACATCATCATGCCCAAAAGCCCCGTAATTAAATAGGGTAGAGATTAAACCGTCGCCTAGCAAAGCCATACCTACAATGCATGGTATACCTAGTAAAAATGTAAGTTTCAGACCCCAATTTAAAAGCCTAACATAGCTTTCCTTGTCCCCTTTGGCAATGGTCTCGCTTAAACTTGGAAGAAGCACTGTTCCTAAAGCTACACCTAGTAATGCAGTTGGGAATTCCATTATCCTATCAGCAAAGGATAGCCAAGAAACGCTACCAGGAGTTAGCCATGAAGCAATGTTTGTATTTATTAAAATGGAAATTTGAGCTACAGAAACTCCCAAGATTGCAGGACCCATTAAATGAATTATTCTTCTAACATTTGGATCTCGCCACGCTTTACGGACACTCTTCCTAATGTCAGGAAGTAACCCTATCTTAGATAATGCTATAAGTTGCATACTTAGCTGAGCAATTCCACCCATCATCACCCCAACAGCTAATGCATATATAGGAGGTGTGAAATACTTAATCAAATAAAAGCATGCAAAAATCATGCATAAATTTAAAAGCACAGGAGTAAATGCTGGGATTGCAAACTTTTTCCATGTGTTTAATACACCTGAAGCCAAGGCTACAAGGGACATGCAAACGATGTAAGGGAACATCATGCGTGTCATCCACACTGCATCCCTCATTAATTCAGGGTCATCATGAAATCCGCTAGCAATAAGGTATACAACTACTGGAGCACTGATAACCCCAATGACGCTAGTTATAATTAGGGATAAGAATAAAATAATAGCGACATTATCTATAAGAGATTTTACGGTTTTGTGGTCTGACTTAGCTTTCTGTTCACCTAAAATTGGTACAAATGCTTGTGAAAATGCCCCTTCAGCAAATAATCTACGTAATAAATTTGGAATTCTAAATGCAACCCAAAAGGCATCCGTAAGTCCAGATGCCCCAAAGGTTCTAGCGATTAGAATGTCTCGAATGAGACCAGTTATTCTAGATAATAAAGTCAGCCCTGAAATCGTAGAGGCGGATTTGAGTAAACTCATAAAGAGTCTACTATAAGCTTAGAAATAGAATCAACGTCTCCGACACCATTTATTTTTATATATTTCGGAGCTTTTGAATCTCCAGATTCAGCCCACTTCGAATAGAAATCAACTAGTGGACGAGTTTGATTTTCATAAACATCAAGACGCTTGCGTACAGTTTCTTCCTTGTCGTCGTCGCGCTGGATTAATTCCTCTCCAGTTTCATCATCTTTCCCGTCTATTTTAGGGGGGTTAAATTTTATGTGGTAAGTGCGACCACTGGCAGGATGGGTTCTACGACCACTCATACGCTCAATAATCGCATCATGTGGTACATCAATTTCAATAACGTAGTCAAGGTCAACTCCCGCATCTTTAAGTGCTTCAGCTTGAGGAATAGTTCTTGGGAATCCATCAAACAAATATCCTTTTTTACAGTCATCCTCTTTGAGTCGCTCTTTAACTAAATTGATAATAATATCATCAGAAACCAAGCCACCAGATTCCATAATTGATTTAACTTGAAGTCCTAATGGAGTCCCAGCTTTTACAGTAGCACGAAGCATATCTCCAGTAGAAATTTGCGGAATATTGTATTTATTTTTAATGAAGTTGGCTTGTGTGCCTTTGCCTGCTCCAGGAGGTCCAAGAAGAATTAGACGCATATTTAACCTTGAATATGAATGAGTGAATAATTATAAAGTAGAAATTAAATCTCTTAAGATTTGAAGGTCCTCTTGAGTATCAATTCCTTTGTGGCAATGCCCCTCCCACCTAAGAACTTTAATCTTATGACCGTTATAAATTGCTCTCAACTGCTCTAGTGCTTCCATATGTTCTAAAGAACATGAATCTAAGCTAGAGTAACCTTTTAAATAGCTAACTCGATAAGCATATATACCAATGTGATGAAGAGAGTGATTGATATTCGGGTTTGCGATTTTATAAATGTCAGAATTTTTTTCACGATCCCAAGGAATAGGTGCTCTTGAAAAATAAATCGCTTCATTAAATTTATTAAGCACAATTTTTACATTATTCGGATTTAAAAAATCCTCAGTGCTTTTAAATGTCGATCCACACGTGGCGATAGAGCAATCAGGGTTTTCATCTAATAGATTAGCAACTTCAGAAATCATATTGGTATCAATTAGAGGCTCATCTCCTTGAACATTTACAACAATATCAGTATCGTTTAAGTCTAAAGTTTCGACAGCTTCTGTCAGCCTCTCTGTGCCTGAGATGTGATTCTCTCTAGTCAAAATGGTTCTAAACCCATTTTTTTTGCAAACTTCATCTATTTCAGAACTGTCTGTGGCAATGGTTAATGATGCTGGATTTGCCTTCAAAGCATTTTGTGCAGTCATCACAACCAAAGGAATACCGTCCACATCAAGAAGCATTTTTCTAGGGAGTCGGGTTGATTTAAGCCTAGCTGGAATGATTATGTGGAACATTTAGTCTTTTGAATTTTCTTTTAATGGGGTTGCTTCTGATTCAAGCAAGACTGGTATGCCGTCTCTAATAGGAAACTCTAATTTAGCTTTTTCGGAAATTAAAACACCTCTTTTTGCATCATACTTTAATGGGGTTTTTGTGAGTGGGCATACAAGATTATCGTATTTCATAGTTCTCCTTAATTTCTTTTATCTTTTTTGTAAGCTCTTCTAAAAATCCAGCTGGCTCAAATACAGGTTCCACATGAACGCAAAAAAAATTAGATTTTAATGGTTCAAGCCTTATTAGCCTTTCAATTTTTGTTGCATCCTTAGAAGTCACAAAATAGTTAGCAATTTCAAGTTTACGCAAATAGTTTAAATCATAGTCAAAATGATCGGGTAAGTGAATGTTTTGTTTTGCTTTAATCCCAAATTCATTCAAAGTATTAAAAAACTTATTTGGGTTTCCAATTCCTGCCATGGCAATAATCTTTCCGTCAAGATTAGATAAATCCTTAAGATTCAAAGACACTTTGTCTTTTAAATTTTCTAATTTAATTATTCTCATGTTGGATGAAATAATCTTTGCGTTGGAATGGATAGGAATATCAAAATTACCTGAGCTATTACAAATAATGTACTCTACTGATTGTAGTTTTGACAGTGGCTCTCTGAGAGGTCCTGCAGGTAGTACCTTCGCATTGCCAACTAGTCTGTCATCAAAAACCACAATTTCAATGTCTCTATAGAGTTGGGTATTTTGCAATCCGTCATCAGAGAGTATTACATCTAAATCGGGGTTTTTTTCTGTGAGAAGATCAATATCAGCATTTCTATCTGGACCTACAGCAATAGGTGCAATTTTCGATAGTTCAGACGGCTCGTCTCCTATAAAGGAGCTTAATTCAAGATTATTACTATCAGGAGAAGCATATCGGGGCTGATTTTTTGGAATTTTAATCCCATAACCTCGACTTATTAGTCCAGTTTTTAAACCATTAGAAATTAAATAGGTGGCAATGCTTTTTGTAATCGGGGTTTTGCCTGTACCGCCCACATAAACATTGCCAATTACAACTACAGGGATTTTCGAACGGTGTGGTTGATTTGATATTTTACGTCTTTTAATAATAAATTCGTATATATGTGAAAGGGGGAGGAGAAGATAATAAACAAACCCTTTTTTTTGCCAATTTTTAATGAAAAAAGATTCTAAAAATTTACGCAATTGTGCACTCGTTGAAATTAACAAAATATATACTAAATAGGTATTTTATATGAATGTTGGACCATACCATTTTATAAAACATGTCATTTGTAACGATTTGTAGTTATCCAAAATTTTGGGGGATAAACCTGTGGATAACTTTGCTCGAGTATGTGTTTTTGGGTTTCTTACTGGTTATGTCTAAATTTTGTGCAATTTCCTTGTAATATAAATACTTCTTTAAAATCAATGGGTTGGAATGATTTTTAAAACAAGTTTTTCATATTTTGCATATAACGTATAGATTTTTCCTTAGGACCTACTGATTTTTTTGATTTTGGATAAATATTTTTTAATTTAGAGATTTTTTTATGAATTCTGACTTGTTTTCCTCTGTTTATGAGGGTTTTGAAACAATTTCTAATACAGAGCCATTGCCAAAGGTATATAGTGTTTCTGAATTATTGATGGACCTCAAATCTACACTTAAGAATTTTTTTACAGACATTAAAGTAGTTGGTGAGATTTCAGGATTCAAAATTTCTTCTGTTGGTCATGCTTACTTTAATTTAAAAGATGAAAACGGAGAAGTAGTTAAATGTTCAAGATTTAATTACACTAGAATACCGCAAAAAACTAATTTAAGGGATGGGCTACTTGTTGAAATTACAGGTAGTCTAAGTGTTTACACTAAAAACGGCGATGTTCAACTAATCATTTCAAAAATAGAGGAACAGGGAAAGGGTACGCTACATGAACAGCTTGAGGCTTTAAAAAGAAAATTAAGCGAAGAGGGCATTTTCAACAAGAAAAATGATTTAAATCCACCTAAATTTGTTAAATCAGTTGGAATAGTGTCTTCTCTTGGTGCCGCTGCTTTGAAGGATGTATTGACTACATTAAATAGAAGAACTCCATTTATAGATGTGGTTATATATCCTAGTTTAGTTCAAGGTGAGCAAGCTCCAGGACAAATGATTACAGCCCTTGAGAAGGCGGATTCTATGGAGCATGATGCGATACTTTTAGTTAGAGGTGGTGGAAGTATTGAAGACCTATGGGCATTTAATGACGAGAGTTTAGCTAGAAAAATTTCTGAATTAAAAACTTATATTATTTGTGGTGTTGGTCATGAGATTGATTTTTCTCTTGCAGATTTAGCATCAAACCATAGAGCACCCACTCCTACGGCGGCTGCTGAGATATTGAGTAAATCAAAGGATGAGCTTAATAAAGATCTTGTAAGTAAATCAGATTTGTTAATTAAACTTATCGAAAATTATATAAACAATTTAGGTCAAACTTTAGACTACAAAATGGAGATGCTAATATCACCTCAAAACCATATAAAAATTCAACTTTCACAGGTTGATGGGTATAAAACAAGTTTAAATTTTGCATTAGATAAGAAACTAACTAAGGCTCAAAATTATCTAAATAATATACATTCAGAACTGAGAAGTTTATTTAAATTTAGGTTTATGGAATTTAGAAGTATTGCCAAAAATTTAATCACATCATTAAAGGCTTATAACCCAAAAGGAGTTTTAGAAAGGGGCTTTGCTCTTGTTTACGATAGTAAAGGGAAGTTAGTTAAAACTGCACGTGATGTTGGTGACGGTGAATTACTTAAAATTGAATTTGCTGATTCTGCTATTAGAGCCCAAGTACCAGTAAGTCAAGATTAATATATTTAAGTTTTTAAACTAAAATGGAATTAGTATTTAGAAAGGAGATAATTATGGAACATAAATTACCAGATCTACCATATGCTAAAGATGCCTTAGAGCCTCACATATCAGCTGAGACAATCGAGTACCATTATGGTAAACATCATAAAACATACGTTGACAACCTTAATAAGGAAATAAAAGGTACTGAATACGAAGACATGGAGCTTGAAGATATTATTAAAAAAGCTGAAGGCGGTCTATTTAATAATGCAGCTCAGGTTTGGAATCACACATTCTATTGGGAGGGCTTCTCACCTGAAGCCCAAAAAGAACCTGAAGGTGATTTTGCTAAAGCTTTAAAAGATAAGTATGAATCCTTGGACGCATTCAAAGAGGAGTTTACTAAGAAAGCTACAGGTAATTTTGGATCTGGTTGGACTTGGCTTGTTAAAAAAAGTGATGGATCACTTGATATTGTTAATACTAGCAATGCAGAAAATCCTTTATCTAAAAACTGTGGTACTCCGCTTTTAACCTGTGATGTATGGGAGCATGCGTACTATATTGATTACCGAAACTCTCGCCCCAATTATCTAAAAGGTTTTTGGGAAATAGTTGATTGGAAGGTGGTTTCTGCACGATTCAGCAAATAATCTTAAATTTTGTTACATATGTCCTGGCTATTGTATTTCTCTAGTCGGGGCATTTTGTTTGTTTAAATACAACACTTGAAAACTATTAAAAACGGCGAAAATTTACATATTTTTAATTTAAAAAAAAGAAATTTTCTAGGAGATTTTCTGAAACAGTAACGTATAGTTACAATCAACTCTTACAATTAAGTATAATCCCCATGCACTAATTTCTTTTGTATATACGTATATTGGATTATCCTAAACCTAATAATTAAAAATCGGAGTTTTCTATGAAACGTTCTCTTATAGCTCTAGCATTGGGTATGCAGGTGTTTTCTGCTACCGCTTTTGCAGACTCAATCAAATTTGGATTGGTTACACCTACTACCGGCCCTAATACACAGTATGGCGATATGGTTAAAGAAGGTGCTATTTCTGCTGCGGAAATTATTAATTCAAAAGGCGGTATATTAGGTGGAAAACAAATTGAATTCGTAGTTGTTGATGATGGTTGTGAGCCTAAGCAAGGTCCTATCGCCGCAAATTCAATTGTTAATCAAAACATTAAATTCGTTGTTGGACCTACTTGCTCTGGTCCCATTAATGGTGCAGCTCCAATCCTTGATGAAGAGGGTGTAGTAGCTATTACTCCTTCAGGTACTTCCCCATCAATCACTGAGGGTAAAGACTACCACTTCTTCTTCAGGGCCATTGGACGTGACGACCAGCAAGGTCCTCCAGCTGCTAAATTTATTCAATCTAAGGCACCTAAAAAAATCGCTTTGGTTAATGATAAACAAGCCTACGGTAAGGGTTTAACTACTTCGGTTAAAGCTGAATTAGAAAAACTAGGTGTTCCAGTTGCTTTTGATGAATCAATTAATGCAGGAGACACAGATTATTCTGCATTGATTACTAAATTTAAATCAGCAGGTGTGGATTTTGTCTATTTTGGTGGATACTATCCTGAATTGGGTCTTTTATTAAGACAATCTAGAGAGCAAGGTTTCAATGCTCAATATATGGGACCTGAGGGTTCAGGAAATCCTGAGCTTGTTGCAATAGCAGGTGATGCGGTTGATGGTCTTTATATGACATTCCCACCAAATTACTCAACTCTTCCAGGAAACGAAGAAGTTGTTAAATACTTCAAAGACAAAAAACGTGATGCTGGCGGTGCATTCCAATTGTTGTCTTATGCAGCTACACAAGCATTAGTGGCAGGTATTGAAGCAACTAAAAGTGATGACCCAGAAAAAGTTGCAGATTGGTTGCACGCAAATTCAGTTAAAACTGTAGTTGGTGACCTTTCTTGGAAGGATTCAGGAGATCTTAAGTCTTTTGACTTCGAAATAGTTCAATGGAAAAAAGACGGATCTAGAACATCAGTTAAGTAGTATTTGAGTTTGACTCCCATAAAAATTTGTATTTTTTCAAAATGGAAACATTTTGTTAAGAATGCCGTTAAAATGGGAGTCTTTTATTGGTTGAAAAATGAGTGATATTGCGTTTTTAGGTGGCGGAAACATGGCTTCTGCCATTGCACATGGCATTACAAATTCACTACGAGATCTTAGCCTTTCTGTATACGATAAAAACACGGAAAAATTAAATTACTGGACCTCAAAAGGGGTTTTAGGTTTTTTAATGCCTAATGAAGAATTATCTGAATCGAGACTTTGGATTTTGGCGGTAAAACCTCAGAATATGAAGGAATTGTGTGAGTCAATTACTCCTTTTATTCAACCAGATACCTTAATACTTAGTGTTGCAGCAGGTATTACAACAAGTTCTATTTCAAAGTGGCTTTGCGACCATACTAGTATTATAAGATGTATGCCAAACACACCATCTACGATTGGAATAGGTGCAACTGCGGTATATGCTAGGGAGTCTGTATCAAAGCGAGACTTGGACTTTGTTTTATCTTTATTAAGTACTATAGGTACAACTGAAGTTTTAAATGATGAAGGGCTACTAGATGCTGTGACTGGGCTTTCTGGAAGTGGTCCGGCTTACGTTTACTATTTCTTAGAATCATTGATAGAAGGAGGAATTGGGCTAGGACTTACTAAGGAGACAGCTAAATCACTAGCAATTCAAACTGTTATTGGTGCGACACAGCTTGCTCAGACTTCTGAAGATAGCATAGCTCGTCTTAGAGAAAATGTAACTTCTAAAGGTGGAACTACTAAAGCAGCACTAGATATATTAGAAAAAAATAATTATAAAAACATTGTTATTGAAGCTATGAAAGCCGCCAAAGATAGAGCAGCTGAACTTTCAAAAGAATTTAAGTAGATGTCTGATTTTTTACCTCAATTTATTCAACAGCTCTTTAACGGTTTGTCGTTAGGGGCTATTTACGCACTTATTGCCATTGGTTATACCATGGTGTATGGCATTATAGGCATGATTAATTTTGCTCATGGTGAAATTTACATGATAGGTGCATATGTAGGATTGATTACCCTCGCAGTATTGGGAGTTGATGGATCCATCCCCGTGCCTGTTTTGATTGGTTGTATGCTTTTAGTTTCGGTTATAGTGACGGGTGTATACGGATATGCTGTTGAGAGAGTTGCATACCGACCATTACGCAATAGTCCTAGATTAATATCCCTTATCTCTGCCATTGCTATGTCTATTTTTTTGCAAAATTGGGTAGCATTAGGTCAGGGAGCAAAAGATGTTGCCGTACCCAATATTTTGCCAGGCTCTTTTGTATTCACGTTTTCAAATGACTTTACTATTGTTATTTCATACTCACGAATTTTAATTATTGCAGTGGTTTTTGTTTTAATGGTTGCATTGACATTATTCATAAAAAAATCACGTATGGGTAGGGCTTCTAGGGCATGTTCGCAAGATATACAAATGGCAAATATGCTTGGAATAGATACTAATAAAGTTATATCGGTCATTTTTATTTTAGGTGCAGTGCTGGCGGCTGTAGGTGGAGTTCTTATTGCCATAACAATAGGGAAGCTGAATCCGTTCATCGGATTTATTGCTGGCATCAAAGCCTTTACAGCTGCTGTGCTTGGCGGTATAGGAAGTGTTCCTGGTGCGATTTTGGGTGGGCTTATTATTGGCGTGACTGAAACTATGGCTGCTGCTTACATTGCATCTGAGTATAAAGATATTGTGGCTTTTGGTTTGTTAGTTTTGATTTTATTATTTAAACCGAGTGGTTTATTAGGCAAGCCGGAGGTAGAGAAAGTATGATGCAAGCATTAGGTAATGCCGTATTTTCCGCTGTACTTACGGCTTTTTTAGCTGTCCCTATTTTAGGTTTACAGCTTACTCGAGTAAATGGAACTATATCAGTTAATCCTGATTTCAAAACTGCCTTGTGGGGTTGTTTAGCAGTTTTTCTCGCTCAGTTATTTGTAGTACCTTTATTTAAAAAGACAAATATTAAAAAAGGTGTAGTCAAACCGATTAAATTAAATTTAAAACCCTTGCAGATGAATATCCTGCTTTTGCTAATTGTGGTTACTTTATTTGTTTGGCCATTCTTCGGAAATAGGGTATCGGTAGATATTGCCACATTAGTACTTATTTATGTGATGCTGGGATTAGGGCTTAATATTGTCGTCGGATTTGCAGGTTTATTAGATTTAGGTTTCGTGGGCTTTTATGCTGTAGGTGCCTATACTTATGCACTTCTTTTTTATTATTTTGACTGGTCTTTTTGGCAGGCTTTGCCGTTGGCAGGAGTGTTTGCTGCGGGGTTTGGATTTTTATTGGGCTTTCCAGTTTTAAGGTTAAGAGGAGATTATCTAGCGATTGTTACTCTTGGATTTGGAGAAATAATTCGTTTACTACTAATTAATCTTGTAAGCATTACGCGTGGACCTGACGGTATTTCTAGCATTCCTAAACCTAGCGTTTTTGGATATCCTATGCTTCGTAGAGCTCCTGAGGGACAACAAACATTTCACCAACTTATGGGGTGGAAGTTCGATTCAATGGATCCCGTAATTTATTTGTATCTTTTGGCTTTGGTTTTAGCTATTTTGACTCTTCTTCTATCTAATCGATTGCTTAGGATGCCTGTTGGTAGGGCTTGGGAGGCCTTACGTGAAGATGAAATTGCATGTAAATCATTAGGATTGAATCCTACGAAAATTAAATTGTCAGCATTTACATTGGGTGCCATGTGTGCTGGTTTTGCAGGTGCTTTCTTTGCGGCTAGACAGGGACTTGTAAATCCAGAGGCATTTACATTTATGGAATCGGCTATGATTCTAGCTATTGTTGTGCTCGGAGGAATGGGCTCACAGATTGGTGTTATTTTTGCGGCCATTATATTGACTGTGTTGCCAGAGCTTGCTCGTCAATTTGCTGAATATCGTATGCTGATTTTCGGACTGGTTATGGTTTTGATGATGATTTGGAGACCTCAAGGCTTATTTCCAGTAAAAAGACCGCATGTGGAGGTTTCTCCATGAAAAGTCAAATAGTCTTATCTGTAAAAGACCTAGTTATGCGTTTCGGAGGGCTTTTAGCTGTTGATCGTGTAAGTTTTGATGTTTATAAAAATGAGGTTTTTTCTATAATTGGGCCTAATGGGGCGGGCAAAACCACTGTATTTAATTGTGTAAGCGGGTTTTATACACCTACAGAGGGCGTTGTTCAATTATTTGGTGAAGATATAACAGGTAAATCTAGTCATCAAGTAGCTAATTACGGATTAGTTAGAACATTTCAAAACGTGAGACTATTTAAAAACCTTACGGTGTTAGAGAATTTGCTTGTTGCTCAGCATAATAAGCTTACTGCTAGCTTTCTGTCTGGAATACTAAGGCTGCCATCATTTAAGAGAAGTGAAAAAATTGCATTAGATAATGCTATGAAATGGCTAGATTTCATGGGGCTTAGAGCTTATGCAAACAGAGAGGCAGGTAATTTAGCATACGGGCATCAAAGAAGATTAGAAATAGCTAGATGTATGATCACTCAACCTAAATTGCTACTTCTAGATGAACCTGCTGCTGGCTTAAATCCCCAAGAGAAAAAAGAACTTGCTTCTATGATTAATAAATTACGTGAGGATTTTGATTTGTCTGTATTGCTTATCGAACATGATATGAGTTTGATTATGGATATATCTGATCGCATTATGGTTATGGAGATGGGTAAGCCATTAATTACAGGTCTTCCAGATGAAGTCAGAAACGATCCCGAAGTAATTAAGGCATATCTAGGAGAGTAAAAATGCTAGTATTGAAAAATATTTTTACTCATTACGGTGCGATTGAAGCTTTGCATGGTGTATCTTTACATATTAAAGAAGGGGAGATTGTCACACTAATTGGAGCTAATGGTGCAGGCAAAACAACCATACTCAAAACAGTTTGTGGTGATCCCCATGCTTCTTCAGGTGAAGTTCTTTTTCAAAAAGAAAATATAACAAATTTAAAAACTCACGAAATCATGAGAAAGGGTATTGCCATCTCACCTGAAGGTAGGCGAGTGTTCTCCGCACTTACTGTAATTGAGAATCTTCAAATGGGAGCTTTTTTCAAGGATTCTCGGGAAGTTGAAGAGGGAATAAATTATGTATTTAATCTATTCCCTAGATTAAAAGAAAGAGCTCAACAAAGGGCTGGTACTATGTCAGGAGGTGAGCAACAAATGCTCGCCATAGGGCGTGCACTTATGAGCAAGCCTAAGTTATTGTTGCTTGATGAACCTACTCTTGGGCTTGCACCCCTAATTATCGCTCAGATATTTGAGATAATTCAAACTATCCGTGATGGCGGAGTTACTGTGTTCCTTGTTGAGCAAAACGCAAATAAAGCCCTTCAGGTCGCCGATCGTGGCTACGTATTGGAGACCGGAAAGGTAGTACTTGAGGATTCTGGTAAAAACCTTCTAACTAACGATGAAGTTAGGAAGGCGTATTTAGGTCACTAATTTTTATCTATTAACTTTACGACCGAATCGCGTAGCTTTTCGGTCTCAATCGCATTAGTAGCTAAAAACCTAGCCTCTCCATGCTGATCGAATATATAGATACCTCGTGCATGCATAACTTCATAATACGCATGCGGATCATTATTTTTTGGCTTTTCTATTTGGTATGCAACTCTGTAGCGCTTAGCTATTTTTGAAATGGTATTTTCATCGGAGGTAAGCCCCAAAATTTTATCGCTAAATACGCTTACATAGTTTTTTAGAAGTTCAGGCGTATCTCTATAGGGGTCAACTGATATAAAAATAACCCTGGTACGGTTAGCCTGATCTGGAGTAAGAGATTTCAAAAGAATATTAAGTTCTGCTAACGTTGTAGGACAAATATCAGGACACGAAGCATAGCCGAATGTAATTAATGTCACGTAGCCTTCAAAATCTTTTTCAGAGTAGGTTTTATCTGCCGAATTTAACTGAAATTTAAGGTCAGGTAAATTGCCTTTGATTGGATATATTTTCGTGTCAGTTTGTGCTAACTGTGCAGTATTAACACCAGCAGTTGCAGGCGTTAATAAACCTAAAATATAAATAATAAAAATTTTGTATAGTATATTTTTCATATTTATCATATCAGTCCTTGATGGCGAAGCATGGCATCAGGTTTTGGATTACGTCCTCTAAAATCACGGAAAAATTCCTCTGCTGGTTTTGAACCTCCAACTTCTAGAATTTTCTTTCTATATTGAGCCCCGACTTCAGGGTTAACTGTTGAACCGTTTGGTAAACGATTCTCTTCAAATAGGCTATAAACATCAGAGGAGAGAACCTCTGCCCATTTATAACTGTAATATCCAGCAGAATAACCACCCGCAAAAATATGAGAAAAATTGTGTGGAAAACGAGCCCATTCGGGAGGCATAATTACAGCTACTTTTGTCCTGACTTCATTTAGTATTCGAAGTACATCTGCTATTTTAAGTTCCTTCATTCCCATATGAAGTTGCATATCGAATAAGGCAAATTCTAGTTGTCTTACGTTAAAGAAACCGCTTTGAAAGTTTTTTGCCCGAATTAGTTTTTCAAATAGTTCATCTGGCAATTTTTCCTTAGTTTCAAAATGAGAACTCAATTGATTAACTACATCACGTTCCCATACAAAATTTTCCATCATTTGCGATGGCAATTCTATAGCATCCCATTCGACGGAATGAAAGGCAGAAGCATCAACTTCATCAACCTTTGTTAATAAGGCATGCAATGCATGACCAGTTTCATGAAACAATGTGACCACATCATCATGCGTTAAAAGAGATGGCTTTCCATCCACTGGTGGCATGAAATTGCAAGTTAAATAAACTATTGGAGTAGTTCTTAAAGATTCTGTTACCATGCGGTCACGTTCAAGATTAACCCAAGCACCGCTTTGTTTCCCGTTTCGGGCATATAAATCTACATAAAGATGTCCGAGAACCTCTTCATTATCACCATCAGTAATTTCAAAGCTAACAACATCATCATGCCATTTATGCAGTTCCTTAGGGATAAGTTGCACATTAAACAATTTTGAGATTATGCTTTTCCAACCTTCAAATACAGAGTTAACTGGAAGATATTTTTTTATCTCAGAATCCGAATAAGAATATTTAGATTGTCTTAACTTTTCTGAATAATATGGATAATCCCAAGGATTTAATTCATCTTTATTAAATTCAGTTTTTACAAACTCCTTAAGCTCTTTTAAGTCCTTTTCTGCAAATGGTTTAGATTTTTCGGATAAATCGTTAAGAAAATTCATAACAGTATCTGAATTTTTTGCCATACGGGTTTGAAGTTGATAATCTGCAAAATCCTTGTAATCTAAAATTTTTGCAAGTTCATTTTTGTAGTGCAAAATCTCTTCTATAACAGCAGAATTGTCAAATTCCGAGATGCCATTTTCAGAAGCGATTGTGTTATAGCCTCTATATAACCTTTCTCGAAGTGCTTCTGAATCTGCATATTTCATTACTGGCAGGTAAACAGGGATTTGCAAAACTAATTTCCATTCATCTGGTCTGTTTTCAGCTTTAGCTAATTCTTTGCTTAAACTAATTACATCTTCAGGTAGCCCTTTCAGTTCATTTAAATCTGATACGAAGTAAGACCATTTATCAACAGAATCAAGACAATTTTCAGAAAACTTTTGTGATAGTTGAGCAAGTTTTTCCGAAATCTCTATAAATTTTTGCTTTTTCTCGCCCTCAAGCTCAACGCCACTTTGCTTAAATGAATGCAGAGCAAGTTTTAAAATTCTTTTTTGTACATCGCTATATGAAGAGTATTCAGGATTTGCAGATTCATCCGCAAGAGCCTTGTAGTGTTTATATAAGTTGCGGTTTAGACCTAGCATTGTTGTATGTAATGATATAAGTGGCAATGTTTTTGTATATGCCTCTCTTAACTCAGGACTATTTATCACAGCATTTAAATGCCCTACAACTTGCCACGCCCTAAATAAAACCGCAGATTTTTGGTTAAGTGCGTGTATAAAAGTATTCCATGTAAGAGGTGCTTCTTTTGAAACTAATTCATCTATAAACTTTTGATTCTCTTCAATAAGGTAAGTTATAGCAGGTTCTACATGTTGAGGTTCTATAGACTTATAGTCAATAAACTCATTGATATCAACAAGTAACGGATTGTATGTAAGCATTATATTACCCCTTTTCGAATAGGCTCTAAACCAGCCTTTCTTTCAGCAGCTTCAACAGTATTAACTAACAGCATAACTATAGTCATGGGACCTACACCACCAGGCACAGGGGTTATGTAAGATGCTTTATCTCTTACAGACTCAAAATCAACGTCCCCACATAGCTTGCCATCATCTGTTCTATGAATGCCAACATCTATAACAACAGCTCCATCCTTAACCATATCACCTTTAATCAAAAGTGGTTTACCAGCAGCTGCTACAAGAATATCTGCTCTTTTTGTTTGTGCGGCTAAATCACGTGTTTTGGAATTGCAAATAGTCACAGTAGCTCCTGCCATCTGTAATAGCAAAGCCATCGGTTTACCCACGATATTACTTGCCCCTACTACTACAGCCTCTGATGAGCGGATTGGAATATTCTTAGATTCCAACATACGCATAACTCCGTAAGGTGTGCATGGAATAAATCTAGGATTTCCTGTCATCAAAGCACCCGCATTTTCAATATGAAATCCATCTACATCCTTTGATGGATCTATAGAAGAAATAGCAATTTGACTATTTAAATGGGGTGGCAATGGTAACTGAATCAGAATTCCATGAACTGTTTCATCATTATTTAGCTTTTGGATTTGCTCAATTAGTTGCTCCTGAGAGGTGTCCTCAGGCATATTAATAACTTCACTAACCAAGCCAAGTTTTATAAATGTTTGATGTTTATTTTTTACGTAAACGGCGGATGCAGGATCATCACCAACTAAAACTACGGTAAGAGAGGGGATAATTCCTTTTAATTTTAGATTTTCTATTCTAGGTAAAAGTTCTTCTTTAATCTGAGCGGCAAGTGCTTTGCCATCAATAATTTCTGTCATATTTATTTTGGTATGTTAGAGGATTTAAGTGCAACTTTAATTAAATCAGCGACATTAGATACTTCCAATTTTTCCATAATGTTAGCTCTATGTGCTTCTACAGTTTTAATACTAATGCTTAGATCATCAGCAATTTGTTTATTAAGTCTACCAGCTACGATACGCTCTAATACTTGCTGTTCACGACTTGTAAGTTTTCCAAGTAATGCATCGTTAGCTTTTTGACTTTTTGTTTTTTCTGCTCTGTCTTGAGCAACGTTTATAAGACGTGAGATAACTTCCTGAATGTGAGTGAGATTAAATGGCTTCTCAATAAAATCTACAGCTCCACGTTGCATGGTTGATACAGCCATAGGAACCGTCCCATGCCCAGTGATAAATACAATAGGAATATCAATTTTTCTGTTGTTCATTTCTTCTTGGAGTTGAAGCCCAGACATGCCAGGCATGCGCACATCAGTTATTAAAATACTTACGGAATCAGGTTTATATGAATCTAAAAACAATTCACCACTTGGAAAAGTTTCTACGATATATCCATTAGTCTCAAGCAAAAATCTTAGTGAATCTCTAACTGCATTATCGTCATCCACAATGTAAATAGTAGTTTGTGAGCTGGACATAAATTACTCCTCTGATTGTAAAAATGAATTTGCGTATGGCAATGTAAACTGAAATATAGTCCCACCTTTAGGATTTTGCATGGCAATAAGTTTGCTGTGGTGTGCCTCAACAATAGTTCGACATATATTAAGCCCCATACCTAAGCCTTTTTCTTTTGTACTAAAAAAAGGTTCAAAAACTCTACTTGGATTTTTTAAACCACTTCCATGGTCAATAACTTGAATTTGAATATCTTTTTCAAATTTTTTTACTACAACTTGTATTAATTTTTCTTTGCAATTTTGCATGGCTTCAATGCCATTTTTAATTAAATTTAATATTACTTGCTGTACCAAAATAGGGTCTGCTAAAACTTTTGGTATATCTTTATCAATATTTACTTCTAATATAGCCCCATTTTTCTTAGCTTCAATCTCAGCTAGATCGCACACAGATTCTATTATATTTGCAATGTCAGAAGTCTGATGTCTAGCCTCATGTCGTTTAACAAAGGACCTAATATGACTAATTATCCTACCAGCTCGCTCAGCTTGAAGGGCTGATTTTTCAAGTGCTTCAATTATCTTAGGATGAGTGTGTTCATCCTCCTTCAAAATAGTAAGTATTGCAGAATTGTAATTAACAATTGCTGTTAGAGGCTGATTCAGTTCATGTGCCAACATAGAAGCCATCTCACCCATAGTTGTGAGGCGGCTTGTTAATTCAATTTTTTCTTGTTGCATACGGTAAGCTTCTTCATTTTTAAGCTTTTGTGTAACATCCCGTGCAACTTGAAGAGTAACTCTACGACCATCAGTCCATGTTAAGTTACGAGAGTTGACTTCAAACCATGAGTTTAATGAAGGAGATTTGTAAAGATTAGTTTGCTCAAAATTTATATTTTTCGGATCAGACAATTCTTGATGCCCATGAGAATTATTACCAAAAAATGAACGATACTTTTGATTTGCGAATAATAATTCAAGCCCCTTTGACCCTTTAAAGCAAACTGAAATTGCATCGTCCATACTCTCCAATACAGTCATAAAGCGCTCATGTGCAGCAGAGAGAGCTAAGCGTGATCGCTTGGACTCAGTAATATCAGTCATGGAGGTCATCCAGCCAATTTGTTCACCATCAGGGCTTCTTAGAGGTGATACATAAAGACATGTAGTGAACTGTGAACCATCACGTCTTTGAACATCAATTTCAATACCAGAACTTGGAGTTCTACCGCTTAAAACTATATCCATGGAGCGGATATGCTCTTTGTGATTGCCTGGTATCCAGTAAGCATAAGGTGGAGAAGTTCCAACTAAAGAACTTTCGTCCCAACCAATCAAACGACAGAATGCAGGATTAACATATAGAATTTGACCTTTTAAATCAATTACACGCATTCCAGTGGACATTGAATTTTCCATGGCTCTTCGAAATAATATTTCATTTTCTAGTTTTTGTTCTGTCCTATAACGCTTACGGGCATCTCTCCACATCATTGTGAAGATTACTAAAATAAATATTGCAAGCAAAAGGATAATGAAAAATAAAACGTTATGACGAGTTTTAGATGCTTCTTGGAAGGAATATGGTGATAAATGTTTTGAAAATTCCAAATACCCTAGTGCCGATAGAATAATAAAAATCAAAAGAATAACTATCGCAAAAAGCACCACCCATGGCAACATTCTAGAATGCTTTTTAGGTGTGAAGGACTGACTTAATAATTGAGTGTTATCGTACATTTCAAACTTTAATTTTTATCCTACAGATTTTACTCAATTCTTTGTTCGAATGTGACGTATTACTTCATTATTCAGGGTGTGGACATATGTGTAATATTTATCGGAAAGTAAAATAGTAAAATCCGTTAAAATTATTCAAATTTTTTAATCTCAATCTAAAGGAGATGTGTTTTATATGACAAACAATCAAAACGATATAGATAAAACAGAAACAAAAGAATGGCTAGAAGCCCTTGAATCAGTATTAGATCGCGATGGTCCTGAGAGAGCACATTTCCTAATTGAACAACTTACTGATTTAGCTAGACGTTCGGGTTCGAATATTCCATTTAACCCCCAAACGGCATATCTAAACACTATCCCTCCAGGTCTTCAACCTACATATCCAGGTAATTTGGAATTAGAAGCTAGGATTAGGGCTTATGTAAGATGGAATTCTATGGCCATGGTTATTAGAGCAAACAGACAGGATCCAGGAGATGGGGGTACGTTAGGTGGACACCTCGCATCCTTTGCCTCTTTAGCTACTATGATTAGTTGTGGTCAGAATCACTTTTGGCATGCTGAAACTGAAGATCACGGAGGTGATTTGGTTTATTTCCAAGGACATTCTTCACCTGGTATTTATTCCCGTGCTTTTCTTGAAGGTCGCATTACCGAAGAACAATTGGAAAATTTCCGCCAAGAAGTAGATGGTAATGGACTTCCCTCATATCCTCATCCAAAATTACTTCCTGAATTTTGGCAGTTTCCAACTGTTTCTATGGGTCTTGGACCTATGATGGCTATTTATCAAGCTCGTTTCCTTAAATACCTCCAAGCGAGGGGTATTGCTGATACATCAAAACGTAAAGTTTGGTGCTTCTGCGGTGATGGTGAAATGGATGAGCCAGAATCTATGGGTGCTATTGGTTTAGCTTCTAGAGAGAATTTAGATAATTTAATTTTTGTAGTTAACTGCAATCTACAAAGGTTAGATGGTCCAGTTCGGGGTAATGGCAAAATAATTCAAGAACTTGAAGGTGAATTCCGTGGTTCAGGTTGGAATGTTATCAAGTTAATTTGGGGTAGCTATTGGGATCCATTAATAGCTCGCGATAAGGATGGTGCTCTACTAAAAATTATGGAAGAGACTGTTGATGGGGAGTATCAAGCTTATAAAGCTAACGATGGTGCATATGTAAGAGAGCATTTCTTTGGTAAGGATCCAAAAACTCTTGAGATGGTTAGCCGCATGAGCGATGAGGCTATTTGGAGGCTAAATAGAGGCGGCCATGACCCTAATAAAGTATATGCAGCTTTTGATGCTGCTATGAAGACTGTTGGGCAACCTACAGTTATATTAGCTAAAACAATTAAAGGATATGGTCTTGGCCATGTAGCTCAAGGCAAAAATCCAGCTCATCAACAGAAAAAACTTGGTGCTGAGGATGTGCGTGGGTTTAGAGATAGATTTAACATACCAATCCCAGATGATAAAGTCGATGATGTACCTTATTTCAAACCATCTGAAGATTCGCCTGAAATGAAATATCTACGAGAGCATAGAGAAGCTTTGGGTGGTTACTATCCTAAACGTAGAATTAATTCAGATGAAAAATTCAAAGCGCCGACTTTGGAAACTTTTAAAGCTATTTGTGAGCCAACTACTGAAGGAAGAAATATTTCTACAACCCAGGCTTTTGTTCGTTTCTTAAATCAATTATTAAGAGATAAGCAATTAGGGGAAAGGGTAGTACCTATTCTTTCTGATGAATCTCGTACATTTGGTATGGAAGGCTTGTTTAGGCAAATTGGTATTTACGCGAATGAAGGTCAAAAATACATTCCTGTCGATAAAGCACAGGTTATGTATTACCGTGAGGAAAAAAACGGTCAACTTTTACAAGAGGGGATTAATGAAGCTGGGGCTCTATGCTCCTGGATTTCAGCGGCCACATCATATTCTACTAATAACAGAATTATGATTCCGTTTTTCATATTCTACTCAATGTTTGGTTTCCAAAGGGTTGGTGACTTAATTTATGCTGCAGGAGACATGCAAGCAAGAGGTTTCTTACTTGGTGGAACTGCAGGTAGAACTACTCTTAATGGCGAAGGTTTACAACATGAGGATGGTCATAGCCATTTGGTTGCTTCAACTGTTCCAAATTGTGTATCCTACGATCCAACTTATGCACATGAAGTTGCAGTAATAATGCAAAGAGGCCTTAAACGCATGGTTGAAGATCAAGAAAACGTGTTTTATTACATAACTTTGATGAATGAAAACTATGCACATCCTGGGCTAAATGAAGATGATATTGAAGGTATTTTAAAAGGCATGTATCTTCTTAAAAAATCAGATAAATCTTCAAAATTAAAAGTTCAGCTTTTGGGTTCTGGAACAATTTTAAGAGAAGTAGAGGCTGCTAAGGATTTGCTGGAACAGGACTGGGGTGTTTCTGCTGATGTATGGTCTTGCCCTAGCTTTACAGAGTTAAGAAGAGATGGTTTAGATGTTAATCGCTATAATTTACTAAATCCTACTAGCAAAGCTAAAAAGCCTTATGTAACTCAATTATTAGAAAATACTCAGGGTCCAATTATTGCCTCATCAGACTACATGAAGACTTTTGCTGACCAAATTCGTGAGTTTATTCCATCTAACAGATCATATCGTGTTTTAGGAACTGATGGTTTTGGACGTTCCGATTTTAGACACAAGTTAAGGCATTTCTTCGAAGTCGATCGCTATTTTGTAACTTTATCTGCTCTAAAAGCCCTTGCAGACGAAGGTTTAATAGATAACAAAAAAGTTGCTGAGGCTATCAAAAAATACAAAATTGATATTAACAAAGTTAACCCTCAACGCTCTTGATAGGATTAAGTATGAGTCAATTAATTGAAGTAAAAGTTCCTGATATAGGCGATTTTGATGATGTATCTGTTATTGAAGTGCTTGTTAAAGAGGGGGATAAAATTTCTGTAGACCAAAGTATTATTACTGTTGAGTCCGATAAAGCCTCTATGGAGATTCCAAGTAGTGCTTCTGGAATCATTAAAAAACTATCAGTTAAATTGGGAGACAAAGTTAAAGAAGGAGTGGTGCTGTTAACTGTTGAATCAACTGATGGCGACTCTAAGGGTCAATCTTCTGAAATTTCACAAATTGATGATTCTAAAGCGGCTGATAATTCTGTTAATGAGAAAAATGTTTCCAAAGAGCAGGGAGCTGGAGGGGATTCAGGAATTTATGATATTAAAGCATCTCAATTAACACAAGAAAAACAAAATACAGTTGAAGATAATGCGTCTTCTATGACATTTGTTGCTCAATCTTCTGATGCTGGAGATAAGGTTGGCAAAAGTAAAGAATCACCTACTGCTGCTTATGCTTTAACTGCAAACGAAATACGTAATCTTCCACATGCATCTCCATCTGTAAGGCAATTTGCTCGTTCCTTAGGTGTAGATTTAAATCAAGTAAAAGGCACAGGTCGTAAAAATAGAATTGTGCTTGATGATGTTAGGTCTTTCGTAAAATCCGCACTATCAGCACCTGGCGGAGTTACAACTGGATCTTCTACTTTAGGCGGTTCAGGATTATCAGTTCTTGATTGGCCTAAAGTTGATTTTTCTAAATTTGGTGAGATCGACAGTAAACCGCTTTCTCGTATTAAGAAAATTTCGGGAGCAAACCTTCATAGAAATTGGGTAATGATTCCACACGTAACCAATAACGATGAAGCTGATATTACTGATTTAGAAGCTTTCAGAGTTCAACTTAATAAAGAACATGAGAAAGCTGGTATTAAATTTACAATGCTTGCTTTTATCTTTAAGGCTGTTGTTCAAGCTTTGAAAAAATACCCAGAGTTTAATTCATCTATTGATGGTGAAAATATTGTGTATAAAAAATATTTTCATCTTGGGTTTGCTGCAGATACACCTAATGGATTAGTAGTGCCTGTAATAAGAGATGCTGATAAAAAATCCATTTCGGATATAGCCAAAGAAACCTCAGAACTTGCTAAATTAGCACGTGATGGAAAATTGAGCCCATCTCAAATGCAAGGTGGATGCTTCACAATATCATCTTTAGGAGGTATTGGGGGTACTCATTTCACACCTATTATTAATGCACCTGAAGTGGCTATATTGGGCGTTAGTCGCTCATACCAGAAACCAGTTTGGAATGGCAAAGAATTCCAGCCTCGTCTTACATTGCCACTATCCTTGTCATATGATCACAGGATTATTGATGGTGCAGCTGCAGCTAGGTTTAATGTATGTCTATGTCAAATTTTGTCTGATTTCAGAAGGGCTATGATTTAAGGAATTACTATGTCACAAATTATTAAAATCCCTGACATCGGTGATTTCAAAGATGTCACTGTAATTGAGGTTCTAGTCAAATCTGGCGATAGAATTGAAGAAAACCAAAGCTTGCTTACTGTTGAATCAGATAAGGCTTCGATGGAAATCCCGTCTAATAAGTCTGGTGTTGTGAAATCTGTACTTATTAAACTAGGTGATAAAGTTAATCAAGGTGATGATATTCTTGAAATAGAGTCAGACTCGGCATCTTCAGCTATTTCTGATAATATTTCTAAAAAACCTGAAGAGACCACTGCCCAGTCACAAACCAAAGAAAATGTTTCTGAATCAATAATGGCAGATGAAACAAGGTCTAAAGGAGACAGCATAGGAAAAAGTTCTTCGTTTGACTATGACTTAATTGTATTAGGTGCTGGACCAGGTGGATATTCAGCAGCATTTAGGGCTGCAGATTTAGGTCTTAAGACAGCTATTATTGAAAGAAATCCTACGCTTGGTGGTGTATGTTTAAATGTAGGGTGCATACCTTCAAAAGCGTTACTTCATAATGTTGGGGTCCTTGAAGAAGCCAAACACTTAGCTTCAAATGGTATAACTTTCTCTAAGCCTAAAATTGATATAGAAAAGCTAAGGGATTACAAAAACTCAGTAGTGAAAAAATTAACAACTGGTTTGGCTAGTATGGCTAAAGCACGTAAGGTTGAAATTTTAAAAGGTACTGGAAAATTTAAAGACAGTCACACTTTCACTGTTTTAGATGAAAGTGGTTTGTCTAAAGACTATTCATTTAAAAATTGTATTATTGCTGCGGGTAGTGAGTCCATAAACCTACCTTTCCTTCCTAAGGATGAACGTATTGTTGATTCTACAGGTGCTTTAGAATTGCCTTTTATCCCAAAAAGAATGCTAATAATTGGTGCAGGGATTATTGGTCTAGAAATGGGTACAGTTTATTCTTCTTTAGGTGCCAAAGTTGATGTAGTTGAAATGGGTGATGTGGTCATGAGAGGTGCCGACAAAGATATAGTAAAAGTATGGGAAAAATTCAATGTTGGTAGATTTGAAAATATTTTCCTAAATACTAAAACTGTATCTGCTGAAGCCAAAAAGGACGGAATCCATGTAAGTTTTGAAGGAGATAAAGCCCCAACAAAACCACAAGTTTACGATTTGGTTTTGCAAGCGGTAGGACGTTCGCCTAACGGCAAATTAATAGCAGTGGAGAATGCGGGTATTAGGGTCGATGAAAAAGGCTTTATCCCAGTATCTGATCATATGCGAACAAACGTTGATCATATATTTGCTATTGGTGATATAGTAGGGCAACCAATGCTTGCTCATAAAGCCGTTCATGAGGGTCATGTAGCCGCTGAAGTTATTTCTGGTCAAAAAGTCGCTTTTGAAGCTAGGGTTATACCAAGTGTGGCTTATACAAATCCTGAGGTTGCTTGGGTAGGCATTACAGAATCAAAGGCTAAAGAAGAGGGTATAGATATAGAAGTTGGACTGTTCCCTTGGGTGGCATCTGGTCGTGCAATTGCCAATGGTCGAGATGAGGGATTAACCAAGTTAATATTTGATGCTCAGACACATAAAATATTAGGTGCAAGTATTGTTGGAACTAATGCAGGAGACTTAATTTGTGAGCCTGCCTTAGCTATTGAAATGGGTGCTGATGTGGTTGACATTGCCAAAACAATACATCCACATCCAACTTTGGGTGAATCCATAGGAATGGCAGCTGAAGTTGCACATGGAAGTTGTACAGATTTACCCCCTAAACGCAAAAAATAGTAATATGCCCTAGCCGCGTTTCTAGGGCTTTTTTTTAAAGGATTGATATGAATAGAGTTCACATTTCAGCTTTCTCTCGGACTATGCATTGGCTAATTGCTATCTTGTTTCTTTTTGTTTTCTGTATTCCGTTGTTTCTAAATGATCTGGGTGTGCCTTTTCCGTATCACAAAATTTTAGGCTCTTTAGTACTATTATTATCTTTAGTCCGTGTAACTAATAGGTTCATAGAAGGCTGGCCAAAGGATGTTTCAACCAATCCTGTTCCAATTTTAATTATTCTTTCTAAAATAGTTCACTGGATACTGTTGCTCTCTACACTGATATTTCCATTATCTGGTTTACTTATGGGATATTACGGTGGAAGAGGGTTAGATTTAGTGGGCTTTCACATTATTGCTCCTGAACCTATGGGTTCTAACGGAAAACCAATACCAATTGATGGTGAACTGGCTGGTACTTTTCATTCAATTCATACTTCGATGTTATTAATTTTTGGTATATCCTTTATTCTTCATGTTATTGGTGCTTACTATCATCACTATATTCAAAAAGATTCCACTCTTACTAGAATGTTACGTAGCATCAAAGACTCTGAAATACATAATTAAATCCAATTCCCTCTATTTATTGAGGGACTAATCTATGAAATTTAAAAATTTAAATGAATGGCTCTCATACATTGAGGGCCTTCATAGTAAATCTATTGATTTAGGTCTAGACAGAATTAAAAATGTTTACGAAAGGCTGTGCTTAAATCTATCTAATACCAAGGTAATTACTGTTGCTGGTACAAATGGCAAAGGTTCAACTTGCTCTTACCTAGAATCTATTTATTATCAAGCTGGTTATAAAGTTGGCAAATACACCTCTCCACATCTATTAAATTTTAATGAGAGGATACGTATAAATAATAAAGAGGTTACAGATAAAGAGATAGTTGAGGCCTTCGAATTTATAGAGGAAATAAGGGGTTCTATAAGTCTTAGTTATTTTGAATACACAACATTAGCAGCGTTTTATATTTTTAATAAAAACTGTTTGGATGTTTGGGTTTTGGAAGTTGGACTAGGGGGCAGATTAGATGCTGTTAATTTAGTCGATTCTGATGCGAGCATAATTACAAGCATTGACATAGATCACACTGAATTTCTCGGAGATACACGCGAAAAAATTGGATTTGAAAAAGCTGGAGTATTTAGAGCAAATAAGCCTGCAATAATTGCTGATCCATTGCCACCACAAAGCATCATTAATTATGCAAATAAAATAGGGGCTGATTTATGGCTTTTTTCGAGAGACTTTAATTACTCGGCTGATAAACAGCAATGGTCGTTTGCCTCTAGAATAGGAAAGAAACATGCACTTTCGCATCCATCATTAAGGGGGGCAAATCAACTGCTTAATGCATCAGCTGCATTAGCTTGTATAGATGCTTTAAAAACATTTTTGCCTGTTCCAATTCAAAGCATTAAGATTGGTTTGGTTGATGTGCATTTATCTGGAAGATTTGAAATACTACCAGGGCAACCAACTGTCGTATTGGATGTCGCACATAATCCTCATTCTGCAGCGACACTTGCACACAATCTTAAAAGTATGTCTTTTTTTCCATATACATATGCGGTTTTTGGAGTTTTAAAGGATAAGGATTTAGAGGGTATAGTATTGCCACTTAAAGGTATAGTAGACTATTGGTATGTATGTGATTTACCTGGACCTAGGGGAAGTAAATCTAGTGAAGTAGTTGAAAAATTAAAAGAATTATTGCCACCAGATTCAGAAGGATTACCTAAATTTAATATGTGTTTATCACCTACAGAAGCATATAAAGAAGTAAAATCTAAGGCAAAAAAAGAAGATAGAATTATAGTGTTCGGATCGTTTTTGACAGTTGCGGCTATCAAAGAATCATTACTTAAGTGAGAGTTATGGGTATATTTAAAGCATCGGGAAACCAAAGAAATCCAATTCAAAAATCGAAAATCGCTCAGCAGCAGTCTAATGATTTAAAACATCGGGCTAGAAGTAAGCTGATTGGTGCTTTAGTGTTAGCTATTGTAGCCATCATACTTTTACCACTTATATTTGATAATGATAAGCCCATAAAAGGCACTAATAACACTGCACCGCTTGAAGCTCCTATTAAAACAAATCCTAAAGATCCAGTTCAGGTGGTTATTTCACCTACAACTCCCAGTGATGAGCCTAGCACAGATGTTAAACCTATAGTTAAAAACCAAAATAATAATGGTCAATCTATTGCACAAGGTACTATTAGTAACGAGCCTGTTGAAGAAGAGTCTGCAATAGAGCCATCTAAGCCTGCTGAGGAACCTAAACCCGTAGTTACTAATAAAGAACCTAAACAGGATAAAAAAAATAATTCACGTACAGATGATGGTTCTAAAGCTAGAGCTATACTACAGGGCAAACAACCTACTAAGGATATTGCTAAAAATGAAACTAAAGAGACATCAAACAGCAATGCTTCAAATCCAACTAGTGGAAAATTTTCTGTTCAAGTGGCTTCTTTAAATAATATGTCTGAAGCCAGAAAATTAAGGGATAAACTAACTCAATCTGGGGTTAGTAATACGTTTATTCAAACTGCTACTGTAAATGGTAAGCAGGCATTTCGATTAAGAGTTGGACCTTTTGGTACTAAAGAATCTGCTCAAGCGGCGTTAGCTAGACTAAGAGCCTTAGGTTATTCTGACGGTTTTATTTCTAACAAATAATGACTGAATTTGATTACATAGCTATTGCTTTAGTAGTTCTATCTGCTATTTTTGGATACTTTCGCGGTTTTGTAAGAGAAGTTTTTTCCTTATTAACTTATCTTATAGCTGCTTACGGCACATTGACTTTCGCCCCAACGTTGCTCCCGTATGCATACGATATTTTCAATAATTATTATGCTTCTTATGTTGCGACATATGTGTTTTTATTTATTATTTTATTAATAATTATTGGCTTTATAAATCGGTTTATTAGCTCTATGATTTCATACACAGGTTTAGGTGGAGCTGATAGTTTTGTTGGTTTATTGTTTGGAGTTATTCGAGGGATAGCAATAGTAATTCTACTAGTTATTGTTGCAGGATATACTGATCTACCTAAGGAACCTTGGTGGGTTAATTCCAAATTTTCATCTAAAGCGGTAAATGCTGTAATTGAACTTAAGAAAATGCTTCCAGAAAAATATGCGAAATCACTTCCATATGGTGATTCTTTAACAGCGAGTTAGATTTATATGTGCGGAATTGTGGCTATACATGGACTAAGTCCAGTTAATCAAAGGGTTTATGATGCTTTACTACTGCTTCAACACAGAGGGCAGGATGCAGCGGGCATTGCCACCCTAGATAATAAAAGATTTAATGTTCACAAAGAGCAAGGGTATGTGCGAGATATTTTTCACACCAAAAATATGCTCTCTTTAAATGGTCTCTCTGGTATAGGTCAAGTTAGATATCCTACGTCAGGTTCTAGCACAAGCCTCGAGGAAGCTCAACCTCTTTACGTTAATGCACCTTTTGGTATTACGTTTGCTCATAACGGTAATTTAACTAATCCAGATTCCTTGCGTGAAGAGCTTTTTAGAGTCGATCGCAGACACATAAATACGAATTCTGATTCCGAGGTGCTTTTGAATGTGTTTGCACATGAATTGCAAAATGCCATTCCGAGTGCTTCATCAAATAGTGATATGGTTTTTAAAGCAGTCAGCGCTCTTCATAACAGAGTTCGTGGAGCTTATGCCGTCGTTGCTGAAATTTCTGGTATAGGTATGCTTGCATTCAGGGATCCTAACGGTATAAGACCACTATGTATGGGTAAATATGAGGGCGAGAAAGGAACTGAGTGGATGTTTGCATCCGAATCTGTAGCCTTAGAGGGTATTGGTTTTACATTTGTCAGAGATGTAGAGCCTGGGGAGGCGGTTTTTATAGATGAAAATCATAATGTTATAAGTCAAATATGTTCGGACCAAGCGAAGTTTACGCCTTGCATATTTGAATATATATATTTTGCAAGACCTGACTCAACAATTAATGGGATAAATGTATATAACGCTCGTTTAAATATGGGCGAGTATTTAGCGAATAAAGTTAAATCTGAAATTGATATAAGTAAAATTGATGTAGTTATGCCTATACCTGATACATCAAGACCTGTTGCAATGCAACTCGCATCCAAATTGGGTTTGGTATATAGAGAAGGATTTATTAAGAACAGATATGTTGGAAGAACCTTTATTATGCCTGGTCAGGCTGTAAGGAGAAAGTCTGTTCGTCAAAAACTCAACCCTATGGGTGTAGAGTTTAAGGGTAAAAATGTTCTTTTGGTTGACGATTCAATCGTTCGAGGTACAACTAGCCGAGAAATTGTTGAACTTGCTAGGGGAGCAGGAGCAAATAAAGTATTTTTCGCCTCCGCAGCCCCACCCGTTAGATATCCTAATGTTTATGGTATTGATATGCCTACTCAAGCTGAGCTTATTGCTCATAACAGAACTATTGAAGAAATTAGAGACGATATTGGGGCAGATGCATTAGTCTATCAAGATCTTGAAGATGTTAAGTCAGCCTTAACCGATATAAACCCAAATATTGAACACTTTGATGCCTCTTGTTTTGATGGTGTTTATATAACAGGTGATATTGATGATGAGTATCTAAGGAAACTTAGTGAAAGTAGATCTAGCTAAAGGCTAGTAGAGGATAAAAAAACCGTCCCATAAATTAACTTAATCTTTGGGACGGTCTAGGAGCAAAAACCAATAAAAATTTAAGCTTTAAGAAATCCAAATAAATCTTTTGGATCTTCTAAATCTGGGACTACAGCAAGTGGCTTAGCGATACCCAATTTCATAGCAACATCTTTCATATATCTAATTGCAGAGTAGTCTTCGATAGCGAACCCTACAGAATCAAAAAGAGTAATTTCGTCATCAGACTTTCGTGCATACTCATCGTTTTTGAAAAGTTCTGCTACGTAATTAACTTTATAATCCTCACCTTTGTTTTGTATCTCGCCCTCTACACGAGTTTGAGGTTCAAATTCAACATATGTAGTTGTGCGATCTAAAATTGCAGGATCCAATTCTGTTTTACCAGGACTGTCACCTCCAACAGCATTTATGTGCATACCTGGCTCTATCATATCGTTAGTCAATATATGAGCTTTTGAGTATTCAGCAGTAACAGTAGTTACGATATCAGCCCCTTTAACGCATTCAGCAACACTATCAAAAATTTCAACTTTAAGTCCATATTTTTCTAAGTTACGTGCTAATTTCTCACTTGCAGCTCTATCAATGTCAAATACAGCAACTTCTGAAATACCTAAAATATAGTGGAAAGCTAATATTTGGAAATCGCTTTGGCAACCGTTTCCTATAATTGCAAGTCTCTTACTATTTTTTCTTGCTAAATATTTTGCAACTAACACTGACATAGTTGCAGTTCTAAATGCAGTTGTAAGTGTGAATTCACTAATAACTTCTGGCTGACCAGTCTCAGCATTTACTAAAGCACCAAATGCTAATACGGTAGATAACCCCTTAGCTGGATTTGTAGGATGGCAATTTACATATTTAAAACTATACTGCTCATTATTCGCTATAGGCATAAGTTCTAAAACTCCATTTTTAGAATAATTTCCTACGCGAGCTATTTTGTCAAATTCTTCCCATTTGAGGTAGTCTTCGTGCATATATTTCAACATACCTTCAAAAGTCTCTTTTAAACCCTGAGCTTTAATTATCTGAGCAATATCTTGCGGACTAATGTGATAGCTAGGCAAGCTACCTTCTATAGCAGATTTTTCAACTTGAGGGTTCATAAGAACTTTTGCAGTTTCTGTAATTGTTTGATTAGACATAAAACACCAATAGAAAATAAATCTTGGAGATTTTAAAAAAAGTATAGACAAATAAACATTAGTATTTGTCTTGATTAGACAAGATTGATTTAAAACTAATTATATAGTAGTGCTATTTAAATAATGCCCGGTTAGAAAGTTTAGGTTTGCTGAATAATCCAACTAGGGAAAGCAGAGTTAAAAATACAAATAAAATCAATGCCCACAAGACATAGTCTAAACCAAAGAGAGAAACAACTGCATCCATACAGGTAGCTTTAATTCCAAACACTTGGGGCAATAAGGCATCCAACCCGAGCCACTTTGAAATTATTTTATCTGCTAAAGTAAGTTCGCAAGTAAAAGTCTTATTTGCAACCGTGTATTGGTAATAAGATGTGGCAATACCCAATATCGACACAATCAAAGAGAAAAAAGCTCCTATCTTTTTAATTGAATGGTTGTAAAAGAAATTAAATAATACTGAAAATATTATTAAGAGCACTAATAAAAATCTGCTCAATACACACCATGCACATGGAAGCATACCCCAATAATATTGAGAAAATAGTGCAAATGATAATGATAGGATACTGAGTAACGTAATAGTATTAAGGATACTTCGAAGTCTCATTATTATCTTTTCTTATTATGTAATTAGTTTATTTTATATCATTATTAAGAATTAGGATAAATTCGTGCATACCAGTCCAAAAGATTTGAACTCCAATACAGAGCAGTATAAATGCACTTAATCGCATGAAAATTACTGTACCTTGGTTTCCAAGTTTATGTAAAAGCTCAGCCGCAAAATATAAGCTTATGAATATAGCTAAACCCACACCCATTGCCCCCAAAACTGTACCTATGATGTTTGAAAGTAATTCCAAGTTTAAATTTGAGTATGAAAAAGTTGTACCCAAAGTAATAGATGCGGCTACAGTGCCTGGTCCACAGGTAATAGGAAAGGTAAGAGGGTAAAACGCACTACTTTTAGCTTTGTCTAATGTATAAGTCTCAGCTGAAATATCATGCATACCAGTATCTGGGTCTTCTGCATTTAACAATTTCCATGCAGCTCCGATTACAAGCAAACCACCAGCTACCCGCACTGCAGGAATAGAAATACCTAGTGCAAAAAGAACTAACTTCCCTAAAAATGTAGCTACAATAACAATAAAAATTGCATTCAAAGCCACACGTTTAGCTAGAATTTTTCGGGTTTTATTGCTAGCACCTGTTGTGAGTGACCAGAAAATAGGTGCTACTCCTGGAGGGTTAACAATAGGTAGAATGGTACCCAATACAAGTAAAAAACTGCCTAAAATAATACTAAACATTTACTAATAATCTCACTCAAGGAATTATGCTTTTTAAATAGTTATAGATATCATCTATTAAATTATTTTTAAAAAGTCCGTCGTTTAATTTTTCACTTTCAATCAAAAATACGTCTTCAACCCTCTGGCCCAAAGTTAATATTTTTGCCATAATCAGGTCAATTTCATAGCAATCTAGAATTTTCGCAATATGATACAAAATTCCTGGCCTGTCATTTGAAATAATAGTCATAACAAAAGAAGAACTTTTATCTTTTTTCTCTATATTAACTTCAGGTCGAATTGGAAATACTTTCATTCTCCTAAATTCTCTATTTATTGGAACCCCAAAATCTCTTATTAGAATATTTTGTGGATTAGAGATATATTCTTTCAAACTATTCCTTATAAAGCCTAATCTGTCATGATGCATCTCACTGTATGGACCAAACTCGCAAATAATAGTATCTAAAGCATAATGAGAGAGGGTGGTATGAATTTTAGCCTCAACAATATTTATCTTATTTATGTAGAAAAAACTTAATATATCTAAAAACAGCTTCGACCTATCCTTGGCCCAAATACCAACACGAACATGCGTATCATTTAACTCATTACAAAAAACATTAGGATCAGTTTCAAATCCTACTTTCAATATTGAATATGCATGCCATGCAATTGTCTCAGCATCATTACGAAGATAGTAATCTGCCCCCAACAATGACCAGAATTCACCTATATTCCTTAAACTTTCTAATTCTGGGTTCTTTTTACTTAAAATTTCTAAAGCCTCTTGTTTTCTGTTGGCAATGCTACCGCTAATTTTCTTTTCAGCTTTTTGACTTAATAGGTCTAATGTTTGTCTAAACAAACCATCTAAAAGTTTTGCTTTCCAATCGTTCCAATGTTTTGGATTCGTTCCCTTGATGTCAGCTATAGTCAACAAATATAAAGCTTTTAAGTTTCTAGCCGTTCCTACTAATTTTGCAAATTCTGTCGCTATTTCAGGATGATGAAAGTCTTTTTTTTGAGCATATATTGACATTAAAAGATGATTCTTTACTAGAAATATTAATAACTCTTTATGTTCTTTCTCAAGCCCCAATCTATCGGAAAAAACAGAAACATCTTGAGCTCCTAATTCAGAATGATCTCCATTCCTTCCTTTGGCAATATCATGATAAAGAGCCGCTATATATAACAACCAACTATCTGAGAACTCACGTATTGTTTCTGATGCCAATGGGTTTTCATTATCGTATTCAGGCATAGTAAATCTACGCAAGTATTTAATAACTTGTAGATTATGCTGATCAACCGTGTAAGCATGATATAAGTCATATTGCATTTGACCAGATATCAGGTTCCATTCTGGCAATAATTGATGCAAAACCTTGAATTTATCTAATCTTCTGAAGGTTCTTACTATACCCTCAGGGTGTTTTAGTATTTGGATAAATAATTTATTTAGTGAATCTTTTTGAAGTATCAGAGCGTCAATAAGTTTTCGATTTGTCCAAATTTGACGCTGTAAGTCTAGGGAAAAATCGTTAACTTCATTTAGTGTTTGTAAATAATAGAAAGCTTGTAATATAAGTTCTGGATTTTTCTTAAAAGCTTCAGAATCATTTAATTCCAAAAGTTGATTATTTATAGAAAAATAATCGTCAATTCTAGTTCTATTATCTTCAACCACATTATTAAGACTTGCTTCAAGAGTCTTTAAGAAAAATTCCTCTATTAGTAAAACTTGAGACGACACCTTGTAAAAAGATTGCATAAACGGCTCAGACGGACGCTTATCATTGCTCAGTTTATCAAAAAACATTGCCACTTCATCTTGAATATGAAATAGTAAACGCTCATCTGCTTTTTTATGCAATAAATGCAAAAGTATACGCAGTTTAAAAAAATCCTGTTCGCAAATTTTAATTACTTTGGCTTCTTTTGACGTAAGAATTTTAGCGTCTGCCATATCATCCCAAGTTGGATTGATTCCATTGGACAGAGCAAGCCATTTCATAAGATCTAGGTCTCTTAGTGCTCCAGGATTCTCTTTGCAATTGGGCTCTAAGGAGTAAGGGTTGTTATCGTATTTTTCATGCCTACGATTTCTCTCAATAACTTTTGAATAAAAGAATTTTTTCTGATTATGAACCTGTTTTAATGTTGTGGTGGCAACATCAAACAACTCTTTAGAGCCGTAAATATATCTAGCTGTAAGCAGACTTGATTCGAATTTATGGTCGTTTTCAATAGCATCTTTTAAGGTTTTAAGGTCATGCACAAGAAAAGATATTTTTAAACCTAAATCCCAAGATTTGGAACTAAAGTCCTCAATAATATCTTTTAAAAATTCCGTATCTTTACTAAATAAAAAAATATCTATATCTGAATAGGGAAATAGTTGGGATTGGCCATATCTTCCTAAAGCCATCAGACATACTTCTTTGTCTTTAAAAACTCCAGCACATAAATCCTGTAAAGCACAATCAACGATACATGACCACTTAGAAAGATAATCGGATGGCGAAATGGTCTTATTGAGAAATTGCTCGTCTAACTCTTGACGAATTCCAATAAAGTCCATCAGTTAAGAGTTGATGAAAGCTGGAGGCGGACGTACTCCATCAGATAGTGTAAGCACCTCATATCCGTCACTTGTAACTCTTAATGTGTGCTCCCACTGAGCAGATAAGCTTCTATCCTTGGTAACAACTGTCCACCCATCTGATAAAACCTTGCAAGGATAGGCACCAGCATTAATCATAGGTTCAATGGTAAACGTCAAACCTTCAAATAACTCAATACCAGTACCAGCCTTTCCGTAGTGAAGTACCATAGGGTCATCGTGAAAAACTTTTCCAACACCATGACCACAATAATCACGAACCACACTAAAACCTTTTTTCTGTGCATAGGTTTGAATAGCATGACCTATGTCACCTAATCGTGCTCCTGGCTTGACTTTTGAAATACCAAGCCACATAGCTTCAAATGCGGTCTCAGATAAAACTTTAGCCCTAACAGAAGGTTCTCCAATAAGAAACATCCTACTAGTATCCCCAAAATAACCGTCTTTAATTATAGTAACGTCGATATTCATAATATCTCCGTCTTTTAAAGGTTTATCATTAGGGATTCCATGGCAAACAACATGATTTATTGAAGTACAAATACTTGACGGAAATGGTGGGTGACCTTTAGGACCATAACCTATGGTAGCTGATTTGACGTGTAATACATCATTTAAAAACTCAATGGTTATTTTGTCTAAATAAGCAGTGGTTACACCTTCTTTTACATGCGGTGTTAAAAAATCGAGAACTTTTGCCGCATCCTCGCAAGCTGCTTTCATAGCAGATATTTCAGTTGGGTCAAGAAAAATTTGCATTAAGTTATTGAAATCTTAGTAAAAATATGAGAGAATTATAGTCTTTAATTTTAAAAAATTAAATTAAATATTTTTATAAACCATATATGAGGTCTACTTAATAAAAGGGTGTTTGATATAAAAATAAAAATCCAAACCTTAAGTAGTCCTATAACCCTTTAGGAGAAAACTTATGTCACTTATGCGTGATATGCTTGAAGCTGGTGTGCACTTTGGACACCAAACTCGTTATTGGAATCCAAAGATGGCTCCTTATATCTTTGGTCAGCGTAACAAAATCCACATAATTAACCTAGAAAAAACTATTGAAAAATATCTTGAAGCTTTAGCTTTTATTCGTAAAACCGCTTCAAGAGGTGAGGATATTCTTTTTGTAGGCACTAAGCGTTCAGCACGTGAAATCATTGCAGAAGAAGCCTCCCGTGCTGGTATGCCATACGTTAATAACCGTTGGTTAGGCGGTATGATGACCAACTTTAAGACTGTTCGTAGCTCTATTAAGCGTCTTAAAGATATGGAAGCAGCTCAAAATGATGGTTCGTTAGAGAGGCTTACAAAAAAAGAAGCCCTTGATTTTACCCGTGATTTAGAAAAACTTAATAAATCAATCGGCGGTATCAAAGACATGAATAGATTGCCATCAGCATTGTTTATTGTGGATGTTGGTTATCACAAGATTGCTATTCAAGAAGCACGCACTCTAGGTATTCCAGTTGTGGCTGTAGTTGACACAAACCACTCTCCTGAGGGTATAGACTATATTATCCCTGGAAATGACGACTCATCTCGTGCAGTTCAAATTTATGCGGAAGGTGTGGCTAATGCGATCCTAGAAGGTCGTGAGCAACGATTAAATGGTGTTGTTGAAGAAATTCAATCTGAAGACTTTGTGTCAGATGAGGATGAAATTTTAGAAGAAGAAAGTCCTAACCTAGAATCTGAACAGTCTGAATAAGATATTTCTAACACTAAAAAGTAATATTAATCGGCTATCATTGGTAGCCGATATTTTTAAGAATCACTAAAAACTATTTGGAGTTTATATGGCTGAAATTACTGCAGGTATGGTTAAAGACCTAAGAGAAAAAACTGATGCACCTATGATGGAATGCAAAAAGGCTCTTACTGAAGCTGAAGGAGATATGGCTAGAGCTGAAGAAATTCTTCGCGTTAAATTAGGTAATAAAGCTACTAAGGCGGCTTCTCGCGTTACAGCAGAGGGCTTGATTGGAGAATATGTGACTGAAGGTCAAAATGGTCAAGTTGCTGCTCAAGTAGAAGTTAATTGCGAAACTGATTTTGTGGCTAAAAATCCTGAATTTATTTCTTTTGTTCAAGAATTAGCAAAATTGGTTGCTACAGAAAATCCTGCTGATATTCAGGCTCTTAGTGAGCTTAAGCTTGGTGACGGTACAGTTGAATCAACTCGCAAAGACTTAGTAGGAAAAATCGGCGAAAACATGACTATTCGCCGTTTCCACAGAGTTGAAACAAGTGGAAAAATCGCAACTTACAATCATGGAGGTCGTATCGGTGTATTAGTTGATTTCAATGGAGAAGACTCTGTTGGAAAAGATTTGGCTATGCACATTGCAGCTACAAAACCTAAGGCTTTAGATCAATCAGGCATAAATGAAGCTGACATTGAATCAGAACGTAAAGTTGCTACTGAAAAAGCTCAAGAATCAGGCAAGCCTGCTGAAATAGTAGAAAAAATGGTTTTAGGAACTATTGCTAAGTTCCTAAAAGAAAATACTCTATTGGGTCAACCATTTGTTAAAAATGATAAGCAAACAGTTGAGCAAATGCTAAAAGAAAAAGGTGCTTCAATTAAGTCATACAATATTTTTATCGTTGGAGAAGGCATAGAAAAAGCACAATCTAATTTTGCTGAAGAAGTGGCTTCTATGACTAGATCTTAGTGTGATCTTTAAAGCATGTATCCCCCAGTTATATGGGGGATTTTTTTATGCACATATAGGTCATTACTGTTAAAATGTCAGTTAATTTTTTTGGATTAAACACATATGGCGGATAAATTTAAACGTGTTCTATTAAAGCTGTCTGGTGAGGCTTTAATGGGCGAGGATTCATTTGGTATAAATCGATCCACCATTTCTCGCATGGCAGAGGAGATAGCTGAGGTTTCCAAATTAGGCGTCGAATTAGCCATCGTGATTGGCGGGGGTAATATTTTTAGAGGAATTGCTCCAGGTGCACAGGGTATGGATAGAGCTACTGCCGATTATATGGGTATGTTAGCCACTGTTATGAATGCCCTTGCACTTCAAGATGCTTTAAAGACATACGGAGTGGTTTCTCGAGTTCAGTCAGCCCTAAATATTGAACAAGTTGTCGAACCTTACATACGTCCAAAAGCATTAAGATATCTTGAAGAGAAAAAAGTTGTGATTTTTGCGGCTGGTACTGGTAACCCTTTTTTTACAACAGACACCGCAGCTGCCCTAAGAGGGGCAGAAATTGGTGCTGAAATTGTATTAAAAGCAACCAAAGTTGATGGCATTTATACAGCTGACCCAAACAAGGACCCTTCAGCTTCTAGGTATTCAAACATTACTTTTGACGAAGCCTTAACAAAGCGACTTGAAATCATGGATGCTACTGCATTTGCATTATGTCGTGATCAAAAATTACCTATAAAGGTATTTTCAATTAACAAAACTGGTGCCCTTCAAAGAGTGGTTCTTGGAGAAGATGAGGGCACTTTAGTTCATATTTAATTAGAGGAATTTATGAGCATAACTTCTATTACGGCATCTGCCGAATCTAGAATGAATAAGTCTATTGAAAGTCTTAAAACTAATCTTTCAAAAATTCGTACTGGTCGTGCACATGCAGGGATATTAGACCATGTTACTGTGGATTACTACGGATCCTTAGTTCCTGTTTCTCAAGTTGCAAATGTTTCTGTTGTAGATGCTCGAACTTTAAGCGTACAACCATGGGAAAAAAACATGGCTGGTCCTATAGATAAGGCTATTAGAGAATCTGATTTAGGATTAAATCCTATAACGCTGGGAGAGGCAATTAGAGTTCCCATGCCAGCTTTAACCGAAGAGCGCCGTCGCGATTTAACTAAAGTTGTAAGAGCGGAGGGCGAAGATGCTAAGGTTGCGATTCGAAACCTTAGACGAGATAGTAACGATACATTAAAAAAACTTCTTAAGGATAAAGAAATCTCTGAAGATGATGATAGACGTGCTCAAGAAGTAATTCAAAAGATGACAGATAAATTTGTTGGTGAAATCGACAAGATAGTTTCAGAAAAAGAAGCTGAAATTATGAAAGTCTAACTTAATGTCAACTACAAGCTCCACTTTACAAGTTCCTGAACAAAATGTAGTACCAAAACACATTGCCATCATTATGGATGGCAATGGTAGGTGGGCTACTAAAAAAAATCTTCCCCGTACTTCAGGACACATAAAGGGTGTACAAGCTGTACGCAATGCAGTAGAGTTTTGCATACGTAATGGGATAAGTTATTTGACCGTATATGCTTTCAGCTCCGAAAATTGGAGAAGACCTGCTAGCGAAGTTGCTCTTCTTATGAAGTTATTCAAAAAAGTATTAACTAAAGAGATTGTAAAACTTCATAAAAACAATATTAGGGTATGTATAGTGGGGGATAGGTCAAGCTTTTCAGAGGATCTTCAAAAACTTATGGATTCTGCTGAAGACTTAACAAAAAATAATTCCGCCCTTTGCGTTAATATTTGTGCAAACTACGGCGGAAGATGGGATATTCTAAATGCAATTAATGAATTAATTAAAAACAATAATTATTCGTTTTCTTCTATACCTATAAAAGAAGAGGATTTTGCTCCGTACATATCATTAAGTGATATACCAGAACCAGACTTGTGTATTAGAACAGGTGGTGAGCAAAGACTATCAAATTTTCTTTTATGGCAAACTGCATATAGTGAGCTTTATTTCACTAATAAATTTTGGCCAGATATGAAATTAGCTGATTTTGAAGATGCATTAAAAGCTTTTCAAGCTAGAGAAAGAAGGTTTGGCATGACTTCGGATCAATTATAAAAATGCTTTTTACTAGAACTATTACATCTGCTATTCTTCTAGCTATCATATATTTTGTTTTCACCACTGGAAACCAATTCTTTTTTGCATTTTTTATTAGCCTAGTATCTTGTATAGGTTTATATGAGTGGCTCAAGATGCTTTATTATTCTAAAAAAAGAAAAACTAAAGCCTTGATTATTACTCTAATAACAGCAACTGTATTTGCTTTGTTATATTGTTTAATCTTTAAGGACAATCAGATTATTTCTGCCCTTTCCCATCCTAAAATATTTAACCTTTACCCCTGGGGTACGGGTATCTTTGCATTGCTTATGACAATGCAATTTTTTATAAGTTTTACATGGTTATTCTTAGTGCCTATTCATCTTTATCAGCCTAAACTGGATATTAGCAATAATGGATTATTTCATCAGATTTTCGCTATAGTTGCAGTCTTAGGAGGATGGATTAGTGCCTTAACAATATATGAGTTTAAGGGGGCTTGGTATTTTCTAAGTATCCTTATTACAGTTTTTTGTGCAGATGTTTTTGCATTTTTCGGTGGAAAATTAATAGGTGGAAGAAAATTAAATGCGACTATAAGTCCAGCTAAAACATTATCAGGATTTATTTGTGGTTTAGTGGCTTCTGTAATATGGTTGGTTGCCAGTTATTTTATTAAGGGTACGTTTTCAAATTCCTTATCATCTGAGTTGAATATATTAGTAATCGCTTTTATTGGTGTATTGTTTGCCACTCTTTCTGTAATTGGGGACCTATATGAGTCCTTATTAAAACGCAGAGCTCAAATTAAAGATTCTGGTTCATTATTGCCTGGTCACGGGGGTTTATTAGACAGATTAGATTCCATTTTTCCTGTTTTATCTTTTTCCATGACTATAGTTTTTATTTTCCATCTGGTGATATAAAAGATAAGAGATGAATAGTAAAAAGCAAAGAATCGCTATACTAGGTGCTACAGGCTCAATAGGGTCTAGTACTTTAGATGTAATTAGGTCCAACCCTAAAAAATTTGATGTCTTTGCTGTCAGTGGATTTTCAAACATAAAAAAATTACACCAAATAGCTCAAGAATTTTCTCCATCATGTATTGTTCTTCCAGACGAAAGTTCTAGAGAGAAATTCCTTTCATTGCCATCCCTAAATTATCAATATGAAATTCTTTTAGGTGAAGAAGGGTTGTGTTCAGTAAGTACAGCTACAGAGACAGATGTAGTAGTTTGTGCAATAGTAGGGGCTGCGGGACTTAAAAGTGCCTACGAGGCAGCAAGAAAATCAAAAAAAATTCTACTTGCAAATAAAGAAGTATTAGTTACAGCTGGCGCTTTGTTTATGAGTGCTATATCAAAATATGGTGCCCAATTAATTCCAGTAGATAGTGAACATAACGCCATATTTCAATGTTTGCCACCATCTAAAAATTCAACTTACATTAGAGATATAAAAGATTTAAAAAGAGTTCATATCACTGCATCTGGTGGTCCTTTTTTAAAAAGACCGCTTGATACTTTTGAATCTATAACATTAGAAGAGGCTTCTAAACACCCAAATTGGTCTATGGGACGCAAAATTACAATAGATTCGTCCACTATGGTTAATAAAGGCTTAGAGATCATAGAGGCAAAGTATCTATTTAATTTAAATCCAGAGCAAATAAATGTTCTTGTACATCCTCAAAGCATTGTGCATTCATTTGTTGAATATATAGATGGTTCACTGCTCGCACAGCTTGGTCATCATGACATGAGAATTCCTATTTCATATGCATTGGGATATCCTGATAGAATTAATCATACTGGAGCTCAATTTGATATTAAAAACTTGTTTGGACTTGAGTTCTCAGAGCCAGACTATAAGAGATTTCCCTGTTTGAAATTAGCATTTGAAGCACTTATGGATGGAAATGTTGCCTGTCAAATTTTTAACACATCAAATGAAATTGCCGTTGAGAGTTTTATAGCTGGAAAAATAAAATATATTGATATTCCTAAGATAATTGCAAAACAACTTGAAACCATTTCGCAAACTGAACTCTTAGAAATTAACGATATTATTGAATTTGACTTTAGAATCAGAGAGTTAACAAAATCTTATATTACTAAATGCTAATTAGCTTAATCGCCTTCATAATTACCATATCAATCGTTGTAGTCTTCCACGAATGGGGACACTATTTATTAGCAAGAATTAATGGTGTTCATGTCGAGAAATTTTCTCTAGGCTTTGGTCGCACTTTGCTTTCAAGGGTCGATTCTAAGGGTACAGAGTGGGCTTTATCCATGCTTCCTTTAGGAGGGTATGTAAAGCCTCTTGATATTGCTGATCCGGATCATAGATTTTACAAAATGGGCAAAAGCATATCAGAAAAAAGTGCATTTCAAAAGGTAATAATTTATGCTGCTGGACCTTTTTTCAGTTTCTTATTGGGCATCATAATTTATTTTTTAATTTTTATGATTGGCGTAAAGGAACCCATTGCCATACTCGGTCAGCCATTTGAACAATCAATTGCCTATAAAGCTGGAATTAGGGCTGGAGATAAAATTGTTTCGATTGATGGGTACGATGTTAACAGTTGGCCACAAGCATTGGAGATGTTATTAGGACCAGCAACTTTAGGTCAGGAGACTACATTAACCCTTATAAACAGTGAGGGCTTAGCTAAAAAAGCAACTTTTAAATTCCCTGTGGCTAAGGGAAGCCTTGAGGAATATGATGTATTCGGACAAGCGGGATTAAACCTTAAATTACCTAAACCTAAAATTATAAAAATTATTAAAGACAGTGCCGCTGAAAGATACTCTTTAAAAGAAGGAGACCTGATATTAAAAGCAGATGGGGTTAATATAGCCGATAGTTTGCAGTTAATACAAACTATTAAGAAATCTCCAAACAAAGAGATATTGCTTGAAGTTGACAGAGGAGGCTCTGATATTTTAATCCCCGTTATTCCAGAGATGCATGAGGAAAAATCAGGTATTAAAGTCGGAAGATTAGGAGCTCAATTAGGTGGAGATTATCCTTCAACTCTTGTTAGATATGGAATCACAGACTCTATTCAAAAGGCCACTAATAAAACTTGGAATACAGCCACCATTTCTCTTAAGCTTTTAGGTCGTATGATTACAGGAGATCTTTCTATTAAAAATTTATCTGGACCCATTTCTATTGCTCAATATTCAGGACAAGTTGTTCAGACAGGTTTTATGAACTTTACGCAATTTATTGCTTTAATCAGTATAAGTATCGGATTACTGAATTTGCTTCCTGTGCCAGGTTTAGATGGGGGACAGATGCTTATTCATACTGTTGAAGCTATTTCTGGTAGGGAATTATCCGAAAAGTTTATGAAAGGTGTTGTAACTGTAGGATATGCCTTGCTCTTATGTATGATGTTTATAGCTTTTCGGAATGATATCCTAAAGCTTATAAATTACTTTTAAAATTCGCTTTAATGCTAGAATATAGTGTTAAATTTATTATAAAGATTTGGAACTATTTATGTCCTCTTCGTTACAAAAAAAACAATCTAAAATATTAACTTATTTATTTGGGGTCCTTCTTTCTGCACTTACTTCTTTTTCAAGTGCCTATGCCCAGTTTCAACCTTTTAAAGTAAAAGACATTATCGTTAGTGGTTTACAAAATACCGAAGCAATTGCGGTATTTGGATTTATACCTGCTAGGGTTAATTCTACATTTACTCCTGAAATCGCTAGTGATACTGTGAAGCGTATGCATTCTACTGGTTTATTTGAGGATGTAAAAATATCACATAAAAACGGTATTGTTTATATTGATGTTGTAGAGAGACCAGTTATAGCATCTGTTATTTTTGATGGAATGAAAATTTTCGATTCCAAACAAATCACACAAAGTCTAAGTGATTTAGGATTTGGTGAGGGTAGACCTTTAAATCCATCATTATTAAATCGGGCTGTGGGTGAAATTAGAAATCAGTATGTTAATTCTGGTAATTATAGTGTTGATATTCAGCAAGTTTTTACTCCATTGCCAAACAATCGGGTAGGCGTTAATTTTCAAATCAATGAAGGTAGAAAGTCTAAGATTAGAGATATAAATTTCGTCGGAAATAAGGACATTTCATCTTCTAGACTTAGAAGTCAAATGAATTTAACTACTCCTGGATTTATGACTTGGTATACTGGTACCGACAAATTCTCTAGAGATAAGCTTAATCAGGACATAGAAATAATCCGTGATTATTATATGGATAGAGGTTATTTGGATGTACGCATTGACCCTCCGCAAGTAAATATCTCCCCAAATCTAGAAGATATAGGGATTAATATTACCCTTTCCGAAGGGAAACCTTATAAGATTCGTAGCATTAAATTAGCTGGCTACACAGAAGGGCTTAATGAGGAAATTTTAGATCGTGTTGTTAATCGTGTAGGCAGGACATTTAAGGTTTCTGAAACCCGTGCCTCAGTAAATGATATTAAATTGTACCTAGGAAGCCTTGGTTATGCTTTAGCCGAAGTAAACCCTGTTCCTACACCAGTTTCTGGCACTCAAGAAGTTGATCTTGTTTTCCATATAAACCCAGGTAAGCGTATGTATGTTCGCCGTATAAATATCGGCGGTAATACTAGAACTCGCGACGTTGTGATTCGCAGAGAGCTACGTCAGGATGAGGGTGCGTGGTATGATGCAGAACGTCTAGGTCTTTCAATAAACAGAATTAATAGACTTGGGTATTTCAATGATGTATCTATGTCTCAAGCTCCTGTACAGGGTACAGATGATCAAGTTGACGTAAATATCGATGTTCAAGAAAAACCGACAGGTATTATTAATGTTGGCGTTGGTTATGGATCAACAGATAAATTATCTTTCCAAGCAGGTATAAGCCAGGATAATATTTTTGGTTCTGGTACAAATTTAGCTTTATCATTTAATACTGCCAAAACCAATAAAAACCTTAATCTTGTACATACTGATCCGTATTGGACTAGCAACGGAATAAGTAGGACTACAAATGTTTATTACCGTTTGGACAAACCTTACAGTAACTCCGTTGATCAAAAAGAAGATACCTATCAAATTAGGGGTATAGGTCTAAATATGTCCTTTGGAATTCCAATATCCGAATACGATAAAATCTTTATGGGGTTAGGATTTGAGAGAAATGAAACAATTCTACCATCCGTTGAAAGTGGTTATTTAATTCCCGCAGCCTACCGAGATTTTGTTAAGGAATATAAAGAGAAAAATAATTCTTTTACCTTCAGTATAGGTTGGTCTAAAGATACTAGGGATAATGCGATTGCCCCTACAAAAGGTTACTATACGAATATAAGTGTTCTAACCTCAGTTGGAGATTTAAAGTACTATAAACTTTCTGCTCAACAACAATACTTCCTACCTCTTAATAAAGATTACATTCTAGCTTTTAACCTAGCAGCTGATTGGGGTCGTACTTTTGGTAGTGATAAAAAATTCCCAATCATTAAAAATGTTTTTGCTGGTGGTATCGGATCAGTAAGAGGGTATGAAGGTGCTTCCCTAGGTCCAAGAGATGTTTTAACTGGTGACTATTTAGGTGGAAACTCTAAAATTATTGGTAATATTCAGTTGTACTTACCTTTCCCTGGTACGCAAAATGACCGTTCTTTGAGATGGTTCTTATTTGCTGATGCTGGTAAAGTTGGCGTTTCAGGCGGTAAGAATAACTGCACAACGGGAAATCCGAATTATGGTGGTATAGTGGATGACCCTTGTGGATGGCGTTATTCGGCTGGTGTTGGTTTGTCGTGGCAGTCTCCTATTGGACCGCTTCAACTATCCTACGCTTACCCACTTAAGGATAAAGAAGGGGATAAAAAACAAAGATTCCAATTCCAAATTGGTGCCTCTTTCTAAGATAATTTTAATAAGGATTTAAAATGATTAAAATTAATAGATTTTTAGTTTTTTCGGTAGCATCTCTTGCTTTCAGTGTTTCTGCTATTGCCCAAAATCAAAAAGCACCAGCACCAGTAGCTAAAGATATTACTAAATCAACAGAAACCAAACAAACTGAAACCAAAACGACAGAAAATAAATCTTTTGTTCCTAAGATTGGATTTGTAAACACAAATAAACTTCTCTCCGAATCTGCGCCTGCTAAAGAAGCAGAGAGAAAAATCGAAGAGGAGTTCAAAAAACGAGATACAGAACTTCAAAAATTGGCAAATGATTTGAGAACTAAGTACGAAAACTTCGATAAGAATGCCCCTGTTATGACAGATTCTGATAGAGCGAAGGCACAAAGAGAACTTTCTGACTTAGACACAAATCTTCAAAGAAAAAGAAGAGAGTTCCAAGAGGATTTCAATCGACGTCGCCAAGATGCATTTGCACAAATCGTAGATAAAGCTAACTCCGCTATTCAACAAATTGCATCTGAGGAAGATTATGACATTATTATTCAAGAGGCAGTAGCTGTAAGTGATAGAGTTGATATTACCGAAAAAGTTATAAAGGCTCTTGAATCTAAGAAATGATTCAAATTGAAAGTTTTGTCGAATTAAATTCATTAATTTCTGAAATTGACGAATCTGGGTTGCCTCGTGAAGTAAAAGTCTATTCTGACGAGCAACCCAAAATAAAAGGGATTGCCTCACTAGATGAGGCAGATCATAACCAAATTTCTTTTTTATCCAATCCTAAATTTTTTCCTCAATTAGCCACTACCAAAGCGGCTGCAGTTGTGCTTACACATAAAGCATTTGATGCATTGAGTGTATTGCCAGAGATAAACCCATCTAATCCTCCTTTTGCTGTGGTTATATGTGAAGACCCTTATTTGATGTATTCACGATTAACTCAGTGGTTTTATAAAAAAAATCGCTCATCTAGAATTCCTAAAATTCACTCAAATGCTGTTATAGATACTTCAGTTGATTTAGGTGAGAATCTAAATATTTCAACTAATGTTGTAATAGAGGAAAATTCTAAAATTGCAGACAGCGTTTATATAGGTGCCGGGTGCTATATAGGTAAAGGAGTGCACATAGGCGAAAATACATTAATACATCCTAACGTAACCATATACGATGGGGTTATTATTGGTTCAAATTGCATTATACATAGTGGAGCTGTTATTGGATCTGATGGCTTTGGCTTTGCTCCCGATAATTCAATTTCTAAAGGAGGATGGTCCAAAATTTACCAGTTAGGTACTGTTGTTATCGAAGACGATGTAGAAATAGGGGCTAATACATGTATTGATAGGGGTGCTCTAAAAGACACCTTGATTAAGAAAGGTGCAAAATTAGATAATCTCATTATGATTGCACACAACTGCCAGATTGGTCAAAATGTTGCTATAGCTGCATGCGTAGGCATCGCAGGCTCTACCACTATAGGTGATCGATGTACTTTAGCAGGTGCTGCGATGGTTTCTGGTCATCTTAATATATGTGATGATGCCCATATTTCAGGTGGTACTGGAGTTATGGAAAATATTACAAAACCCGGAAGATACACTGGTTTATACCCAATTGAGGCTCATAAAGATTGGCAAAAAAATGCGGCTACTTTAAAAAGTCTACATGACTTAAGAAAGAGGGTCATGGAGCTTGAAAAGTTAGTTAATAATACCTTATTATCAAGTAAAGATTAATTTTTAAAAATATTAATAGGTCTGAAGAATGTCTGAGATTAATGTTGCACAGTTAGATATAAAAGAGATTATGGAGAGAATTCCCCACAGGTATCCTATGCTTTTGGTGGATAGAGTCCTTGAAATGGAACCTGCAAAAAGAATTGTTGCCATAAAAAATGTGACTGTTAATGAACCCTTTTTTACGGGACATTTTCCTGAAATGCCTGTTATGCCAGGTGTATTTATTATTGAAGCTATGGCTCAATGTGCGGCTATTTTTTCTTTTGCCAAACCTAATTCCAGTGCAGTAGATACGCAAGAAGAAATTTATTATTTGGTTGGTGTGGATGATGCACGTTTCCGCAGACCTGTAGTGCCAGGAGATCAACTAAGATTTGAGGTTGATGCGATTAGAATCTCAAAGGTTATGTGTAAGTATGATGCAAAAGCTTATGTAGACAATCAGCTAGTTGCAGAAGCGAAACTAATGTGTGCTGTTAGGAAAGTTACTGAATAGGGGGTTAAGTTGTCTAATTCCACTCTGGATTCATCTAATAGGGATGTAACTTCAATTGTATATGAAGGAGCTGACTTGCATCCTTCTGTTAAAGTAGGTGCATATTCAATTATTTATCCTAATGTTAAGATTGGAGCTGGTACAGTTATTGGGGACCATTGTGTTATTGATGGTCACACTACCATTGGAGAAAATAACAGGTTTTATAGATTTTGTTCTGTTGGGGGTATGCCTCAGGATAAAAAATACAACGCAGAAGATACCAAACTTGAAATAGGTGACGGAAATACATTTCGCGAATTTGTGACCATAAATACTGGCACTGTTCAAGATGTAGGTGTCACTAGAATTGGAGATAACAACTGGATTATGGCTTATGTACATATTGCCCATGATTGCCAAATCGGAAGTAATACTATACTAGCAAATTCAGTTCAATTGGGCGGACATGTCCATATTAATGATTGGGCAATTATTGGAGGTATGTCTGCTGTACATCAGTTTATTCATATAGGAGCTCATTCTATGACAGGAGGCATGTCAGCTATTAGACAAGATATACCTCCATTTGTTTTAGGTGCTGGACAGCCTTATAAATCTGTTGGAGTAAATTCTTTAGGGCTTAGACGTCGTGATTTTACAAACGATCAAATTCAAGACATTAAGGAAGCCTACAAAATTATTTATTCCAAAGATTTAGTGGCTGATGATGTAGCAAAAGAACTTATAGCCCTTAAGGAAAGTAGCCCCTCATCTAAGAAATATATTCAAATGTTTATAGACTTTTTGGAGTCCAGTGCAAGGGGTATCTCTAAAGAATCATAACCCAAATTTAAACCTTAATATTCCTTAATTTATTCATATGACATCAATCTCAATTGTGGCTGGAGAACCCTCTGGCGATTTGCTTGCTTCAAGAATAATTCGAGGACTTAATCAAAAATTCAACGATCTAGAAACCTATGGTATAGGTGGTGATCATATGGCTAAGGAGGGATTTAAAACCCTGTATCCCATGTCTATACTGACAGTATTTGGATATGTAGATGCTTTAAAAAGATTACCCTCACTAGTGTCTACATATAAAGGGTTAAAGAGGACTTTAATTAAAAACAAACCTGACGTATTTATTGGGATTGATGCCCCAGATTTTAATCTTAGGCTTGAAAAGCAACTTAAAAATAATTCTATCCCCACGCTTCATTTCGTAGGTCCTTCAATATGGGCGTGGAGATACGAACGCATATATAAGATAAAAGACTCAGTTTCCCATATGTTGGTACTATTTCCATTTGAAGAGGAAATTTATAAAAAAGAGGGGATATCAGTCACCTATGTTGGACACCCGTTAGCAGCTCAAATTCCACATGAAGTAAATAAAAATATTGCCAGAAAATCTTTTGGTTTAAACCTTAAAGAAAATGATATTGTTATGGCAATACTACCTGGAAGCAGGAATTCTGAGATTAACCAACTATCAGATTTGTTTTTTCAAACGGCATTGAGGATTCAAAAAGCCATAGAAGGGATTCAATTTTTAGTTCCCGTGGCAAATGAAAGCTCTAAAAAACTTATCGAAGATAAATTAACTCAATTTGAGAATGATAATATTCATTTAATAAGCACTAATCGTCTAGATTCGTCAAAACCAGCTTCTTGGGCCGTTATGCAAGCGTGCGATTGTGCATTGGTATCTAGTGGTACGGCTACATTAGAGTTGGCTTTACATAAGAAACCTATGGTAATTTCTTATAAGCTAACACCACTTATGATTAAGATTATGAAGTGGAAATCGGGTCAAACTAAACCTTTAGTTCCTTGGGTAGGATTGCCAAATATTTTATTAAATGAATTTGCCGTACCAGAATTTTTACAGGATGAAGCTACTGTAGAAAATCTTTCTTCTGCTTGCTTAGATATGATCAACAATATCGGGTCTCAAAAAGAGAAAGAATTGATTTCAAAATTCTCTGCCTTGCATAAAACCCTAAATATCAACACTCCACAAATTGTGGCAGATGTAGTTGCTTCCTATGTTTGAAAAATTAGTAATTGGTGTAGATGAAGCTGGTAGAGGACCTTTAGCTGGTGATGTGTTCGCAGGAGCTGTGTTATTAGGAAGTCCCGAAATTGTTGGTTTAACAGATTCAAAAAAATTAAGCCCCAAAAAGCGGGAAGAGCTTGAGGTACTGATAAAAGGTGCATCAGTTAGCTATTTTGTAGCTTGTAGCACTGTAGAAGAGATCGATTCCTTAAATATTCTTAATGCAACTCTTCTTGCTATGAACAGAGCAATAGATGGGGTATTAGGTGCATTGCCACCAAAATACCAATCTTCCCAAATTAAAGTGATAATTGATGGCAATCAAATCCCAAATCCATTAAAGAGGGAAGGGATATTTGACTATCAAGGTTTCAAGATAGAAGTAAAGTCCCAAATTAAGGGAGATTTACTTACTCCTACAGTATCTGCCGCCTCAATTTTAGCTAAAACAGCTAGAGATAGGCATATATTGCAATTACATGAAAGTGTGCCTCAGTATAAATTTAATGAGCATAAAGGCTATGGTACCGCCTTGCATCTTGAAATGATTAGAAAATACGGACCAAGTATTTTTCATAGGAAATCTTTTAATCCAGTTAAATCCCTTATACAGGGAAATTTATTCTAGTTTTTCCCATTAATTGCCACAAAATATTACAGAAACACGAAAAATCTTACACCGTTTGAAAATTAAGTGTTATTATTAGAACAATTTTTTAAACACGGTTTTAAATACTATTTAAATATGACACCAGATAAAACAACTGACATGGGTCTAAACTTAGATCCTCGTCCATTGGCTCCGAATGAACAACTTCCTCATAGAAAGATTATTCGTAGCTGGACACAACCTTTTGCTTCTAAAAACACAGCATGGGGATTATTTCTTATAGCTATAGATTTTGTGATTTTAGGTGCTTTGCTTTTCGGTACAGTTCATTTTTACGCTTGGTGGGCTAAACTAATATTTGCCCTTTTAGCTGGCTTCTGGATTGGCCGTATTTTCGTGATTGGTCATGATTTATGTCATCAAGCTTATTTTCAAAGCAGAAAACTTAATCATATATTTGGAAGAATATGTATGCTTCCATCTGTATCGCCATATAGCTTATGGGATATTGGGCACAATGTTGTACATCATGGGTATACAAATCTTAAAGATGTTGATTTTGTTTGGCAACCAAAATCCCCTGAAGAATATAAAGCCATGAGTGCTGGACGAAAATTTTTAGAAAGAATCTACAGAAGCGGTTTGGGTTCTGGTATTTACTACATCATTGAAATTTGGTGGAAAAAAATGATGTTCCCATCTAAAAAGCAAATGCCTACTCAAAGAAAAATTTTCTTTTGGGATAGTATGTTATGTGCAGGCTTTGGTATATTGTGGGCGGCTGTAGTAGTTTGGGCTGCTTACGCTACTCATCAATCTCCTTGGGTGCTGTTGTTCTTCTCTTGGTTTTTGCCACTATTGATGTGGTTTTACATGATAGGCTTTGTAGTTTACGTCCATCATACCCATACTAAAGTTACATGGCATGAAGATAAAAAAGAGTGGGCAGCTGCACAACCTTTCGTTTCTACAACTGTGCATTTAACTTTCCACTACAACATGGGTGCATTAGTGCATCATATTTTTGAACATACAGCTCATCACGTTGATATGTCTATACCCTTGTATCACTTGAAATCTGCACAGGCTAAGCTTGAGCATATCCTACCAGAAAGAATTGTGATTCAACCATTCTCATGGGGCTGGTACTTTAGAACAGCAGGTGCTTGCAAACTTTATGATTATAAAAACAAAGTTTGGACTGATTTCGATGGAAATCCCATAACAAAACATCAAGTTTAATTCTTGATTTTTGATATTAGCCTTCATTATGATTATTAATGAAGGCTTTTATATGCACATCTAAATGGAAATAATTACCTCAAAAGAAAATCTATACTACAAAAACTTAAAAAAAGCATTGAGCAATAACAAATGCACTCAAACTGTGCTCGAGGGTCCACATTTAGTAAAACAATGGCTCGATTCTGGTAGGGCATTTAATAAATTTGTTATGTCTGAAACCCTCTACAATAAAGGAGGTAATGATTTTGAAGGCTACACAATTTCAAATCCAATTGTTCTATCTGATAATTTATTTAAATCACTTAGCGAAGTAGTAACAAACCAAGGAATCCTGCTTCTTATAGATATCCCTACTTACAACATTAATAATCTAAGTATGCAAAATACTATAGTCCTGCTCGACTCAATCCAAGACCCTGGAAATCTAGGAACTCTTTTAAGGACTTGTGTCGCTGTTGGGATTAGTGATGTTGCACTCAATAAGGGGTGTTCGAGTGCTTGGTCTAGTAAGGTTCTACGCTCTGCTCAGGGCTCACATGCCTTTTTAAAGATATATCATCACGTTGATTTAATTGGCTTAATTGAAATATTACAAGCTGGAGGTTATGAAATCATTGCCACGGCATTGGATTTAAGCTCCAAAAACTTATTTGAATTAAATTTAAATAAAAAGATTGCTTGGATATTTGGCAATGAAGGTAACGGCGTTTCATCTGAGATTCTTAGTCTAGGGCTTGAAAAATGCATCATACCGATAAACCAAAATATTGAATCTCTCAATGTAGGGGTAGCGGCCAGCATTTGCCTATATGAGCAATATAGACAGAAAACTAGCCGATAGTTTTAGGGTCTATTTTAAGAATCTGTAAAATTTGAGTTGATATCTCTTCGATTGATTTAGTGGTAGATGAAAGCCAAGAAATATTTTCCATTCTGAGCAGTCGTTCAGCTTCAGCAACTTCATAACGGCACTGCTCGATAGAAGAATATTTGCTGTTGGGGCGTCTTTCACTTCTAATTTCGCATAATCGATCTGGATGTATGGAAAGCCCAAATAATTTATGTCTAAATGGTTGGATTGTTTTAGGAAGTTGACCTCTTTCAAAATCCTCAGGAATTAGTGGAAAGTTAGCTACTTTTAGGGCGTACTGCATGGCCAAGTAAAGGCTAGTAGGCGTTTTACCGCTTCGTGACACACCGACTAATATTACATCTGCCTGCTCTAAGCCATGAACAAACTGTCCGTCATCGTGAGCAAGAGTGAAATTAATGGCTTCAATTCTCTGTCTATAAGCATCAGAGCCCACATTGTGATGCGATAAACCTATGGCAGGTTGAGATTTTACGTTTAAAGATAGCTCAAGAGTATTAACACAGGCAGTAAAAATGTCTAAAAAAATTCCTTTTGAATTTCGGATTTTCTCTACAATTTCCTCTTGAACTAAAGTACTAAAGATAATAGGAGGTGAATCCTTAGTAGCTATCTCATCAATTCTTCTAATAATATCCTCAATTTGAGGTACAGTCTTGATGAAAGGCTCACGAACCATCTTGAAACGGTAATGATGCAGAAACTGGCTTAAAACAGAATTTCCGAATGTCTCAGCAGTAATACCTGTACCATCAGATATAAAAAAAACGGTCTTAATGGGCAAGGTCATCTACTATCCTCGTTGCATTTCATTTAGTAATCAAAAGGTTTACAATATTCTGACATAAATTATAAATAACTATTTAATTCAAGAGGCTTATTTATTTAAAAATTTTTTTACAGATTTTTTAATAAATTGGCTTTTTTTATTATTGGAGAGACCTATGTCTTATGTTATACCTTTTGAGCATCTTCGTATGCAGGATGTAGATATTGTTGGGGGCAAAAACTCCTCGCTCGGTGAGATGATTTCTCAGCTATCTTCAGCTGGTGTTAGGGTGCCAGGTGGCTTTGCCACAACTGCACAAGCTTTTCGGGATTTTTTGAAATATTCAGGACTTGAATCAAAAATTTCAGATAAGTTAAAAGCACTTAATCCAGAGGATGTTCGCGAATTGGCAAGTGCCGGTCAGGAAATCCGTCAGTGGATAATTGAAGCACCCTTTTCAAAAGAATTTGAAAGTGCAATCAGAGAAGAGTTTGCAAAATTAGATTCGGATGGTAATGGAAGTTTTGCAGTTCGCTCTTCTGCTACTGCTGAGGATCTTCCAGATGCATCATTTGCTGGTCAACAAGAAACATATTTAAATGTTGAGGGTATAGACGATGTGCTGGACAAGATTCGCCACGTTTTTGCCTCTCTTTATAACGACAGGGCTATTTCCTATAGGGTTCATAAGGGTTATGAACATGCTGAAGTGGCGTTGTCAGCAGGTATACAAAGAATGGTGAGATCAGATGTAGGTAGTGCAGGTGTAATGTTTACTATGGATACAGAATCTGGTTTCCCTGGGGTTGTATTTATTACATCATCATATGGCTTAGGTGAAACTGTAGTACAAGGTGCTGTAAACCCTGATGAATTCTACGTTTCCAAAGAATCTTTGAATCAAGGAAAATACCCTATCGTTAATAGAAGGATAGGCTCTAAGTTCATAAAAATGGAATTTAATAGCGAGCGTAAACCAGGGGAATCATCAGTAAGGACGGTTGACGTTTCACCAGTTGAACGAAATAGATTCTCATTATCTGATAATGAAGTTATTGAGCTAGCTAAATACGCAATGATTATTGAAAAGCATTACCAAAGACCCATGGATATAGAGTGGGGTAAAGATGGTGTTGATGGTAAGTTATATATTCTTCAAGCGAGACCTGAAACTGTTAAATCGTCTGAGGGGTCAAGCGGTGCTTCTCAGCAAAGGTACAAACTTAAGGCTACTGGTCAGGTAATTTGTTCTGGTAGAGCCATTGGTCAAAAAGTTGGAGTTGGCAAAGTAAAAGTTATTCACGACCTTGATCAAATGGATGAGGTTAAAGAAGGTGATGTACTGGTAACCGATATGACTGACCCAAATTGGGAACCAGTTATGAAGAGAGCTAAGGCCATAGTTACAAATCGTGGCGGTCGAACATGTCACGCAGCGATTATCGCTAGGGAACTTGGAATTCCTGCCGTTGTTGGCACTGGCAATGGGACTGAAGTCCTTCTAAATGATATGCAAGTTACTGTATCGTGTGCCGAAGGAGATGAGGGTAAGATTTATGACGGTTTACTTGAAACTGAAGTTGAGGATGTAGTACGTGGGGACATGCCACAAATTCCTGTAAAAATCATGATGAACGTAGGTAATCCACAGTTAGCCTTTGATTTTGCCCAAATTCCGAATAACGGTGTAGGTTTAGCTAGGTTGGAATTTATTATTAATAACAATATTAACATCCATCCTAAAGCAGTTTTGGATTATCCAAACGTAGATTCTGATTTGAAAAAAGCGGTAGAGTCTGCAGCTAGAGGATATGAAAGCCCAAGAGCCTTTTTTGTGAAAAAGCTAGCTGAAGGAATCGCTACTATTGCCACAGCCTTCTATCCAAAACCAGTAATAGTTCGTATGTCCGACTTTAAATCTAATGAATATCGTAAATTAGTCGGCGGAACTCGTTATGAGCCAGAGGAAGAAAATCCTATGTTGGGTTTTAGAGGTGCTTCACGATACATTGCCGATGATTTCCGTGAATGTTTCAAAATGGAGTGTGAGGCATTAAAACTAGTTCGTGAAGATATGGGGCTAACAAATGTTGAAGTCATGATTCCTTTTGTTAGAACAGTTAAGCAAGCTCAAAGAGTTGTAGAACTTCTTGCTCAAAATGGTTTGAAGAGAGGGGAGAGTGGTCTACGTCTAATTATGATGTGTGAACTTCCTACTAATTCTATTCTTGCTGAGGAATTTTTAGAGTATTTCGACGGGTTCTCAATCGGATCAAATGATATGACTCAGCTAAGTTTAGGTTTAGATAGGGATTCTGGTATGGAACTACTAGCTCAAGATTTTGATGAAAGAGATCCTGCAGTTAAATTCCTACTTGAACGTGCCATTGGAGCATGCGTCAAAGCAAACAAATACATTGGAATTTGTGGTCAGGGACCTTCAGATCATCCAGATTTTGCTAAATGGTTGATGGAAAAAGGTATAAAATCAATTTCTCTCAACCCTGATACTGTAGTCGAAACTTGGCAAAAACTAGGAGAATAATATGATGTGGGTATGGTTTGCCCTGTCTGCTATTTGCTTAATCTTAGAGCTAATGACGGGTGGTTTTTTTCTGTTATTTATCTCTATTGGGTTACTAGCAGCAGGTGTTCTTGCTTTCTTTGAGTTGCATTTATATTGGTCTTTAGGTGCTTTTGCACTTATATCCCTTTCTAGCATTTTCTTTTTAAGAGTGTTTGGTATACGAAAATCACCTGCTAAAAAACCTGCACTAGATAAAAACGTAAATCTTGATATTGGAACTTCGATTTTTGTAAATTCATGGAATGGAAATCGTCGTACACAGGTAAATTATAGGGGTGCTCAATGGCAGGCAATTTTGGCAGATCATATCACTTCTATACCAGAAAATAGCGGTTACTATAAAATAATGGCAATCAATGGTTTAGTTTTAGTTTTAGAACCAGTTGGATTTAAGGTGGAATAAGGGGGAGAGATATATGTCACCATTAGATATATTTTGGATAATTCTGATTGTCCTTGTGATTATTTTAATTTTCAAATCGGTAGCTATTGTTCCTCAACAACATGCTTGGGTTGTAGAGCGATTAGGTAGGTTTGATAGGGTTCTTACACCAGGACCTCAATTTGTTGTGCCACTAATTGAAAAAGTTGCATATAAACATATGCTAAAAGAAATTCCATTAGATGTACCGTCTCAAATTTGTATTACTAGGGATAATACTCAACTTCAAGTAGATGGTGTCTTATATTTCCAAGTAACTGATCCAAAACTTGCTTCTTATGGTTCATCTAACTATATTTCTGCTATTACACAATTAGCTCAAACTACATTACGTTCCGTTATCGGTAAGATGGAACTAGATAAAACTTTTGAGGAACGTGAAGTTATCAATGCGGAAGTGGTTTCAGTATTGGATGAGGCTGCAGCAACTTGGGGAGTAAAAGTACTCCGTTACGAAATTAAAGACTTAACACCTCCAACTGCAATTCTTCAAGCCATGCAACAACAAATCACTGCTGAACGCGACAAAAGGGCTAGAATTGCGGTTTCTGAAGGTGAAAGTAGAGAGAAAGTAAATATTGCAGAGGCTCAAAGAACTGCTGATATTTATAGATCTGAAGGTGAAAAACAAGCCCAAATCAATAAAGCAGAAGCTGAAGCTGAATCGGTTAGAAGAATTGCTGAAGCTACTGCAAAAGCGATTTCAGAAGTTGCTCAAGCAATTAATCAACCTGGTGGACGTGAAGCTGTAAACCTTAAAATAGGTGAACAGTACGTTGATGCTTTTGGAGAACTAGCTAAGAAAGGTAATACTCTAATTTTACCTAGTAATATGGCTGACATGGGTGGTTTAGTTGCTTCTGCTCTTACAATATTGGATACACATAAAAATAATAAAATAAATCCTTAATGAGCATTACCGAAAACAAAAGAGCCCGTCACGATTATTTTATAGAGGATAAGTTCGAGGCGGGCTTAGTGTTAGAAGGCTGGGAAGTCAAAGCCATTAGAGCTGGAAAAGTTCAATTGCATGATACTTACGTTATAGTTAGAGATGGAGAACTTTTCTTGCTTAACATGCACGTAAATCCGCTTTTATCTGCATCTACTCATGTTCATCCTCAAGCATACAGAACAAGAAAACTTCTTATGCATCGTAGAGAAATCAATAAACTAATAGGTAAGGTTGAACAAAGAGGGTATACATTAATCCCCTTAAATCTCCATTACAAAGCAGGAAAGATTAAATTGGATTTTGGTCTTGCAAAAGGTAAAAAAGACCATGACAAGCGCGACACTCTTAAAGAACGAGATTGGCAGCGCCAAAAAGAAAGAATAATGAAAACAAATAGGTTATAAGCAAAATGCCTGTTATTAAAAAATCTGTTTTAGTTCCATATTCTGCGAGTCAAATGTTTGAATTAGTTGATAACGTAAAAGAATATCCAGAATTCATGCCATGGTGTGGTGGTGCCACGGAAATACAAAGAACTGACTCAACACTGATAGCTACAGTTGTTATTAGTATTGCCGGACTAAAACAGTCATTTACTACTAAAAATCTTAATACTCCTCCAACAAAAATCAGTCTAACTCTTGTAGAAGGTCCTTTTTCCGCACTGTCAGGAGAATGGAATTTTAAACCTCTAGCAGAAAACGCCTGTAAGGTCTCATTCGACCTTAAATATGATTTTAAAAGTAAACCCTTAGCATTAATAGTAGGGCCTGTATTTAATACCATTGCAAGCACCTTTATAGATTCTTTTACCAAAAGAGCACAAGCCAAATATGGAGAAGCAAGTCTCTAATCTTATAGTCGTTGAATTTATTTGTTCAAACTCCGACGGCACTATTGAATCTAAAGATCTATTACTAAAACAAGGCACCCTTATGTCCGATGCCCTTGCACATTGCCCCTTTGAAACATCAGGTCGTGGTATTTCTATATTTGGAAAAAAAGTCCCTAAAAATTATGTTCTTCGAGACAAAGATAGAATTGAAATTTGCAGACCCTTAATATTTGACCCAATGATTTCACGTAAGAGAAGGGCAGATATAGCCAAAATGGGCATACTAAAAAAAGAAGCTCAAAAAAGAAGAAAAGTTAAGTTTGACTCAAATTAATCATGTATGGAAGAGGAATCAATTCCAGGTCAGATTGATTATGTAGGCTCTCTAAACTACTTAGCTGTATTTCAGCTAATACATAGTTACCCCCCTCAAAGTGAGAAATATTAATAACACTTCCGAAATCATAAATGTCAGCACCCTCTATAAGAGAATGCTCACTAAACCTCACAGGAAATGCACGTCTTTTAGGCTTGCTCTTGTAATGTAATCTAGCAATAACCTCCTGACCCACATAACACCCTTTATTAAAACTTATTGCATTTATGATATCTAAATTCAAGCTTTGAGCTAAGAATTTTTCATACGTTTTATCAGTAATCCACGGCAAACCGCTAAGAATATCTTGAGTAGCCCATTTCTGGTCTTCATCTTCTCTTTCAACACCCTTATGCTCAATAAGTTTTATTATTAATTTCCTACTAATATTAGCGTTAGGGCTTGGAAATCCTACAGAAAACAAACCAGCACCTTTATCGCAATGCAGTAATGGAAAATGAGGCGTACCTCCGTTGGTTAAGTCGCTTTCAGGTTCATATACCGCCTGAATTGAAGACTCTACTTGTTCTATTAAAACTTTTGCCCTTAAAACAAACATACTTAATCGTTTTTGTAGCAAGGTGGCAATGCTTTTGTGAACCATCATAAAGATTGATTCATCTATATTAGTTTCGTCAACACTATCAGACCACATAACTCCTGTAGCAAGTAATCTTCCTTGATTATTGCAGTAACCAAAAAATTGTGCCTGTCCAGCAGATACTCGATTTATATCCTGTGTAAGTTGACCTTGAAGGAAATTTCGAACATCAGCTCCTGATAGTTTTAATAAAGCAAATTGATTAATCATAAGAATAAAAAAACGATTTTTATTAAGCTTACTTCAATTGGATTTCCTTATCAAATAAGACCCTACATATAAGCTAAAATACTAAGACACCTGTTTATCAAGCCCAACTATGATCAAATTTATATTCAAATTTTTAATTATCCTCTTCCTATTAACAGTTATAATTCTTGGTATAGGAGGTTATTTAGTTTATAAAAATTTGAATAGTCCTTTAGAAGTTAATGGACATAGACAATTAATTGATGTACCCAATGGAAGTAATCTGACACAAGTTGGAGAATTAATTGATAAAGCGACTAACTCTGATGCGTCTAGTGTAATCATAAGAATTTATGCTAAATACAAAGAGCTTCAAAATGCACCTATTAAAGTTCATCCAGGTGCATATGAATTAAATGATGGTCAAACCCTAATCCAAATTTTAGAAGAGATGGATAAGGGCGATAGATATTACAGCTCACTAGTGCTTATTGAGGGATGGAGCCTTAAGCAGATAAAACAAGCCTTTGCATCTAAAGACGATTTAAAACAAAGTATATCCAATCTTACTGATGAAGAAATTCTTAAAAATTTCGGTGCTCCCTCAGAAATCAAATCACTTGAAGGTTTAATTCATCCAAATACATATAAATACACACCAGGAAACCTAGACATTGATATTCTTAGAGTTGCTTATAAGAAAGGTAATGAAATCATGGATAAAGAGTGGGCAAATCGAGCACCTGATTTACCTTTGAAATCACCTTATGAAGCTTTGATTCTTGCTTCAATAATAGAGAAAGAAACTGGTCAGAAATCAGACAGAAGCAAAATCGCTGGAGTATTTATAAATAGATTAAACCACAATATGCTTTTACAAACTGACCCTACGGTTATTTATGGAATGGGGGACAAGTATCAAGGCAAAATTAGAAAAATTGATTTAATGACCGACACTCCTTGGAACACCTATATTCGTAAGGGATTGCCACCGACTCCTATTGCCAGCCCAGGACTCGAGTCTATAAGAGCCGCACTACATCCAGAGAGGCATGATTATTTATATTTTGTTTCTAAAGGTGATGGGACAAGTGCATTTGCTAAAACTTTATCTGAGCATAATGCAAACGTGAATAAATATATATTGAAGAAAAATTAATATGCGAGGGTATTTTATAACACTTGAGGGTATCGATGGAGCTGGAAAAAGCTCACATATTGAATATATTGTCGATTTTTTTGAAAGTTTGGGTAGGGAGGTAGTAGTTACCAGAGAACCTGGGGGCAATGCTCTTTCGGAGGTGCTTCGTGGAATTCTGCTAACTCAACCTATGAATTCACTTACAGAGGTGCTATTGATGTTTGCCTCAAGAAGTGAAAGTGTGTATGGGATTATATTGCCAGCCTTAAGAGAAGGAAAAATAGTTATCTCCGATAGATTTACTGATTCGACTTTAGCTTACCAAGGTGGTGGTCGAGATTTTTCAATTGATGTGATTAATGATTTAAAAAATATCGTACATCCTGATTTAACTCCTGATTTGACTTTGTTGTTTGATGTTCCCTTGGAAGTTGCTAGGGATAGATTATCTAATGGTAGGTCTGTTGATAAATTTGAGGTGCTTGATGAAGATTTTTTTAATCGAGTTAGAAATCAGTATTTAAGCATGGCAAATTATGAACCTGACAGAATTAAAATTATCGATTCTTCTCACTCAGTTACTGTTGTTAGAAGACTTGTTAATCAAGTTTTAATGAATTTTATTGGCGCTTGAAGTGGAAGTTAAAGAGTTTTACCCTTGGCATTTAGATATAGCAAAAATTTGGATTCAATCCAAAGATAGATTCTCGCATGCATGGCTTATCTATGGTCAAGAAGGGATTGGTAAATTTGATTTCTGTTTAACAGCTGCTAAGACTATACTTTGCAAAAATGCTAACCCCTTTGCTTGCAACTGCTGTTCATCATGTCATTTGATGGATAAGGGCAATCATATCGATTTTAGAGTTGTTGTGCCTGAAAGTTTGAGAGAGCATTATCAAATTTCGAATAAAGAATTAGAGGAATATTCGTCTTTTAATCCTTCGACAGGAGGAAAACCTTCTTTAGAAATTAAGATAGATCAGATTAGAGAATTAGAAGAGTTCTTTACTCTTAGTCCATCTCTAGGAAGTAGCAAAGTTATAGTTTTAGGTCCAGTTGAAACATTAAATCAGGCTTCCTCTAACTCATTACTTAAAATTTTAGAAGAGCCTCTAGGGGATACTGTTTTTTTATTATTTACTCATGCTATTCAAAAAGTATTGCCAACTATTTTATCTAGATGTCAAAGACTTTCATTGCCAATCCCAACCCCAGAAGTAGCGACCGATTGGCTTATAGAAAAAGGGTTACAAAACGCAAATGAATTGTTATTAATGGCATCTGGAGCTCCTTTAAAAGCCCTTGAGCTAAGTTCATCGGAGTATGAACCAGTTCATTTTTGGATTTCAGATTTTATAGAAAACCTTAATTTTGGAACTCAAATTGATTACGATTTTTTTGTAGATAAGTTAGACAAAATCCCAAACACACAGTGGGTCAATAGTTTGCAATCTTTGGTTGCTGATTTGCTATTATCAATAAACGGGCTAGAAGTTAGGTTCTATAAATCTTTAGAGGGCGAGATTAGGAGCATTGCCACAAAAAGTAGTGCCCTTAAGCTTACAGATTTATGGAAATATTTGATTGATAGGCAAAGGCTTTCATCTCATCCGCTAAATAAGAAGTTATTTATTCATTCATGCCTACAAAAGGTTTATATATGCGTTGGAAAATAAGGATAAAAATATGTTTGTAGACTCGCATTGCCATTTGGATTTTCCTGAACTAATTCAGGATTTAGATGATATTTTGGATAGAATGAAGCGAAATTCTGTAGAACACGCTTTATGTATAAACGTTAATAAACCTGACTGGGATAATGTATTAAATTTAGTAGAAAAGCATGCTAATTTGTCCGCATCTGTTGGTGTGCATCCAGATTATGAGGACACAGAAGAGCCTAGCGTTGAAGATCTAGTTCAATATACCAGACACCCTAAAGTTGTTGCTATTGGGGAATGTGGATTAGATTATTATCGATTAAGTGAGCCATTAGAGTGGCAAAGAGATAGATTTCGTATTCATATTAGAGCTGCAATTGAAGCTGGGGTGCCGTTAGTTATACACACGCGACAAGCACCAAAAGATACTATTAAAATTCTTAAAGAAGAGGGGGCTGAAAGGTGTGGTGGTGTTATGCACTGTTTTACTGAGGACATAGATATGGCTAGAGAATCCTTAAATTTGGGTTTCTACATATCCATGTCAGGAATTGTCACTTTTAAAAACGCAACTCAAGTTCATGAAGTTGCAAAATTCGTGCCATTAGACAAGCTTTTAATTGAAACTGATTCACCCTATTTAGCACCTGTACCATATAGAGGAAAAAGAAATGATCCATCTTATGTAATGCATGTTGCGGAGAAAATCGCCGAACTTAAGGAAATTTCTCTGGATGAAGTTGGCGATCAAACTACTAAAAATTTTTACAACCTATTCTCTAAAATAAAACAAATTTCTTAGGAGGAAATATGTATTTGAAATCACTAATCTCATGTGTTTTATTAAGTGCAGTAACTATGGGGGTTGCGAATGCTGATAATGCATCATTTTTCAATGCAGCTGAGAACAACAAGGTTAAATCAATTACGGAGCAAATTGAACAAGGGCAAAATCCAAATATAGTAAATAAAAATGGTCACACTCCGTTTATAGTTGCAATACGTGAAAAAAACAGAGAAGCTGCTATGGAAATTGCTCAGAGCCCTAAATTCAATGTTAATCATGAAAATAGTTTTGGAGAATCACCTCTAATGTATGCCGCTATAACAGGCGATATTGAGATGGCACAATTACTAATCAAAAAGGGAGCAAAGGTAAATAAATTTGGATGGACTCCTTTGCATTACGCTGCATCTACTGGTAAATCAGATATGGCACAGTTTTTACTATCTAAAGGTGCAATTCCTAATCCACCTTCACCAGATGGTTCATCACCTCTGATTATGGCTGTTAAGGCTTCAAGTATAGAAACAGTTAAAATTTTATTAGAGGCTGGGGCTGATCCCAAAGCGATTGACCAAAAACGCCTAAGTGCGATTGATTACGCTAAGCAAAAAAATCTTAAGTCAATTTATGATTTGATGATTAAGTATGACCCTAGAACTGGAAAAAAACCCAACTAATTTAATCATGTATCCCCAATCTTTCCATTCTTAATGTATAAGAACGTAGCATCAAAGATGTAGAGATTGGGGAGGTTATAAATAGCACTATAACTAAAAGAATTTCGTGAAAAAACACTCTGTCATGAAGAAAATACGAAAATGCCATAGAGGCAATCATGACTAAGAGTGTACCTAAAGTACTACCCAGAGCAGTTGCGTGAATTCTACTGGAAAAGTTTTTAAATTTAACTAAACCTATAGATCCAATCATCGTAACAGTGCTACCAATAACTAAAAATATGGCTATTAAAATAGTCGCCCATAATGGTATATCGTTCATGGTTCTATGACCTCATCTCTCAATAAAAACTTAGCAAGTGCCACAGTTCCAACAAACCCCAAAAGAGCCATTAGAAATGCGATTTCAAAATACCAAGATGATTGGAATAACATACCAAGAATCACAATTATAAGCATGCCGTTAATATAAATTGCATCTAATGCCCAAGCTCTATCTTCAGGACTTGGTCCTTTAAAAACACGATACACACTCGCTAGTGTACCTATAGAAAGACACAACAATGAGTAGTAAATCGAATAAATAATAATATCTATACTCACTCAAAAATCTCCATTAGAGGCTTTTCGTACCTATTTTTAATCGTTTCATACCAAACATGTTCATCATGTAAATCCAATACATGAAGTCTAAGAATATAGTCCTTTTCAGATAGACTAGCCCAGACAGTGCCAGGCGTGTAAGTAACAATACAAGACAAAAATGCAATTGCATGAGGATCCCTAATCTTTAAGGGTATATATACATAACCAGGATTAACATCTTTACTATTCCAAAGAATATGTCTTATAAGATGTAAATTTGATGTAATCATGTCAAATAAAACTAATCCGCAGAGCTTAAAGATGGTAAAAATTTTTCTGGGATATGCTAAATGTGGTCGCATTCTTAATGAAAGCATAACCATAATCATGCTTACAGTGAAACCCAACAATACCTGAGAAGCATCTAACGAATTTGATAGTAATACCCATATTACAGTCAAAATCAGAGTCAAAGGCACCCAAAAAAACATTTTATTCATAATGGATTTCCCTCTGAGTTATAAAAGCCTGATGATTGTTTAGCAGGTTTTTTACTAAAGACGGCCTCTACATATTCTGCAGGATTGTCTAATGATTTTGCTGTCGCATTCATGTAGACCATTACATCATTAACAAATATAGTTATATATAAACATAAACCAATCAATATAGATATTGGCAATGCCTCTCTAATACTCAATTTTGGAGAGTTTAAATTTTTGTTAGCCCAAAACACTCTAATACCAGTTCGGCTCATTACTATAACAGTCACCATTCCTGAGAAAATCATAAATCCCACTAAGAACCAAGCATAAATTGGTGCCGATCCTGACTGAATACTTGTTAATGATACAGCTTGAGACAAAAGTGCAAATTTAGCTATAAACCCAGAAAAAGGTGGTAGACCCGCAATAATTAATGTGCAGACAATAAATGCTGAGCCTAAAAAAGCCAATGCTGCTGGTATTGAAACTCCTACAACTTCTCCAGAATAGTCAGATTGATTATCAGAATCATCAATCCCAAAAGCTTCAAGAGTTGTGTTTAAAACGTTTTGTGGAGTATCTTCTGTTCTTGAAATTATCTCAACTAACAAAAAAGCAGTGGCGACAGCAAATACGGAACTGACTAAATAATATAAAGATGGGCCAGTTAAGGCAACTCCTGGCATACCTAAAGCTGTTAATAACGTACCTGATGAAATAATGACGCAAAATGAAACCATTCTAGAAAATTTCTTTTCGCTTAATAATCCCAGCGAACCGTATATAAGAGTGCCTAATCCTATGAAGTAAAGCCATTGCCCCCCAAAGGCACCAGGAGCACCTGTAGGCAATAATAAAGATCCTACCCTTAATAAGGCGTAAATCCCAACTTTGGTCATAATTGAAAAAAAAGCGGCCACAGGTGCTACTGCCGATGAATAAGCATTAGTAAGCCAAAAGGAGAGAGGCCATGCAGCTGCTTTTATTAAGAAAGCTGTGGCTAACAAAGCACAGGCCACTTCGAAAAGGGTTCTGTAGTCAGAGGTCATTTCTCCAGCTTTTAGGGCGATATCTGCAATGTTCAATGTTCCAGTTACTGAATAAATCATTGAAATCCCAATAAGCAGTAAAAAAGAGCCAATCAAATTGACCACTATATATTGGAAACCTGAAGTCACACGAGATTGATTGGAACTGTGCAAAAGCAGACCGTATGAAGCTGATAAAAATATTTCAAAAAATACAAATAAATTAAATAAATCTCCAGTTAAAAAAGCACCATTAACGCCCATTAAAATAAAAGAAAACAACGGATAGAAATGCACTCCAGCCCTATCCCATAAAGAAGTAGCATAAATTAAGCACATTAATCCCAAAATACTTGAAAGCAAAACCATTAAGGCTGAAAGTCTATCTACTACAAGTAGAATTCCATATGGAGCCTCCCAATTACCTAATAAATAAACATAGATATTATTAGGTGCTGATTCAGTGAATTTTCCACTAACTGCCTGCATTAAAGTAGCAGAAACCCATAACAAAGTAATTGTTGAAATAATGGCTATGATTTTATTGATTGGTCTTCTTTTCTCTTTAAGCCATAACATCAATGCCCCAGAAAACATGGGTATTAATATACATAAAAGTGGCAAATGAGAAAAAATATAACTGTTACGCATCAACTAATCACCTTGACCATCAACGTGATCAGAACCTGTAAGACCTCTTTGAGCCAAAATCATAACTAGTATTAAAGCAGTTAAAGCGAAACCTATAACAATCGCTGTCAATACGAGTGACTGAGGAACAGGGTCTGCATAAACCAAGGAATCAGAACTTTTTTGAAGAAGAGGGGCTTTACCAACAACAAGTCGACCTGTACCAAATATAAAAAGATTAATTGCGTATGAAAGTAAGCTAATTCCTATAAGAATTTGAAAAGTTCTCTGCCTCAACAATAGCCATACACCTGACCCTGCTAATACACCAACTGCAATTGAATAAATGAGTTCCATAATAAACCTTTAAGATTTGCTCGATCTAAGTGATTGATGGGCTAAGGCAACCAACATATATGTAGTTGAACCAATAACAAGCATAAAGACCCCAAGGTCAAATAGTATTACGCTTGAAATATGAATATCTCCCAATAATGGCAGATGAAAATGATAGGCCATCGCTGAAAGAAATGGTAACCCATGAAACATAGGATAGATGCCAGCTATAGCTGCACATAATAAACCTCCTGAAAGAAGATTATGAGGTCTAATTCTAGATAACTCCTCTACCCAACGTATACCACTTATCATATATTGAATAATTACACCAATAGCAAAGATAACTCCAGCTATAAACCCCCCTCCAGGTAAATTATGCCCTCTAAAAAAGAAGAAGTAGGCTATAACACTAATTAAAGGCATAATAAGTCTAGCTAGTACTGTTGGGGCTAGCATAGTTCCTTTAGGAAGGTGTCTAGATTCAGATATAGGAACTATATCTGGTGATAGAGTACGATTGCGTTTAGATGATTTAACCAAAGTCTCTTTGGGAGGTCTAAATCTCCTAAGAAGAGCATAAACAGTAAGTGCCACAATACCTAAAACAGTTATCTCACCATAGGTATCAAATGCACGGAAATCAACCAAAATCACATTTACTACATTTCTACCACCACCTAAAGAGTAAGCATTATCCAAAAAGAACTTACCTACAGATGGAATTGTGTCACGTGTGGTAATTTGATAGGTTAAAAATGCAAGCCCCAGTCCTATAGTAACTGCCAATGCACCGTCTCGAATATATCTTAAATGCTTAGCTGTATAAGCTTCTATTTTTTCAACCTTTGTCACTCTAGGCAGCCATCGCAAACCTAATAAAAGCAACACTACATTAATTACCTCAATAACAACTTGTGTAAGTGCTAAATCTGGAGCAGAAAGCCATACAAAGGTAATGCATGTTATTACTCCTGCAACTCCCGCTAAAACTATAGCCCTAAATCTATTGTATTTAGCTTGATAAGCTGCTCCAACGGCACTTGCACAGCCTGCTATCCACAAAATTGCAAAAGAAATATCAAAATTTAATTTTGGCAATCTATACCATTTGTCGAAACCTATTAATGGCAATGTAGCCACAACAACAGAAACAAACAATATGGCAAAAATTTGAGACTGTAATTTATTAGATGAAATGTAATTAATTATGGTGTAGGCAATATTATCTATTCTATCCAGTATCCAATCGAAAATATCTCTACCTTCAAACCTTCGCAGTCCTATAGGTCTATTTAGAAATGTTTTGTTATATGGTTTAAGAATAAGGTATACGATAAACCCAAACGAAAGGGCAAGTATACTCATTACTAGGGGTATGTTAAATCCATGGAATACATGCAAACTAAATTCAAAATCCTCATAAGGGAATAAAGCGGACATCGCCACCTTAAGAATTGGTTCAACGATATAACCTGGCAAAATACCAATAGCAATACACATAAACACCAAAAATGCACTTGGAAGAAGCATGAATTTATTTGGATCGTGAGGCTTTCTAGGAAGGTCAGTTGGGTTAGGGCCAAAAAACACTTTGATAACAAATCTGAAGGAGTAAGCTACACTAAAAATACCCGCAATCAGTGCCAATATGGGAAGTATATAAGCACGTGCATCGTCAGTTGTAAGAGTTTCAGAGAAAAACATCTCCTTAGAAATAAACCCATTTAACAACGGAACACCTGCCATGGCTGCAGCGGCAACTATAGCTAAAGTGGTAGTAATAGGCATATAACGCCTTAATCCACTAAGTACAGACATATCACGAGTTCCAGTTTCGTGGTCTACAATGCCTGTAGCCATAAAGAGAGAAGCTTTAAAGGTCGCATGATTTATCATGTGAAAAATGGCTGCAACTAGGGCTAGCTTACTATTTAAACCTAGTAGTAAAGTAATCAATCCTAGGTGACTTATAGTTGAATAAGCCAATACCGATTTCATATCTCTTTGAAAAGTGGCAATGTAGGCCGCTAACGTCAAAGACAATAAACCCGATAATCCGACTGTCCAAAACCACAAATCGGTACCTGCCAAAACTGGCCAAAATCTAGCCAATAGAATTACACCAGCTTTTACTAATGTAGCTGAATGAAGGTACGCTGATACTGGCGTTGGGGCAGCCATAGCATTAGGCAACCAAAAGTGGAATGGGAATTGAGCACTTTTTGTTAAGGCACCAATTACAAGTAATATTAAGATTATCGGGTAATAGGGATGATCTGCTATAAGTTCAGTGGAATCAAGAACAGCTTGAAACTCGTAGGATCCGACAACATTGCCAATTATAAGCATAGCAGCTAATAGGCAAAATCCCCCAAGAGCTGTAACCGTCAAAGCAATTCTAGCTCCCCTTTGAGCATCGGACCTATGATGCCAGTATCCTATAAGCATAAAAGAACTTAAGGATGTCATCTCCCAGAAAATAACAAGCTGAATTAAGTGCCCCGATATAACGACACCCATCATGGAGGCCATAAATATCAGAAAGAAGGAAAAGAAGCGAGGGACAGGATCAGCAGGATCCATGTAATAACGGGCATAAATAACAACCAAAAGACCCATCACAGATACTAATAAAGCAAATACCCATGAAAAACCATCTAATTGGAAGATAAAATTTAAATGTAAAAAAGGTAGCCAATCGATTTTCTGTATCAGGATATCACCACTAAAAATATCTGGTGCACAGTAAATCAAATATCCTACACAATAGGTAGCAACTAAACCAGATAACCATGCTTCTCTATTACGAGCATTTGTAGGCAAAAGCATGGCTATAAGACTTGCAATCAAAGGAATAAGAACAAGACTTGATAATGGCATGTTGTGAAATCGAAGAAGAAGGTTTTTATAATTGTATTTTATAAGAATGGAGATAGTTTTGAGCAAAAAAACCAAGAAAATTATTGAACCTCATCCTATATACGATGAGCCAAGCATCTCCATAGAAAACGGCATGAAGTATCTTCACTTTGGAAGTCGGTTTATTCAAGGAGCGATGCAACTGACACATCCTAATCACTTGTATTTTATGTATACACGTCAGATGATGGCTTGGTTACTTTTTCTTGAAACATCTCAAGTTAAAACAGTAAATATTTTAGGACTTGGTGCTGGATCTCTGCTTAAGTCTTGTTATAGATATTGCACAAAAAATACTTCATTTAATTGCATAGAATGGAATCCTCAAGTAACGCAATGTGCAATTGCAGAATTTAGATTGCCAGACTCCGATAGGATTACTGTCATACATGCAGACGCTAGAAAGTGGATAAAACATAATTTAATAGCCTGCGATCTGCTTTTAGTTGATTTGTATAACTATGAAGCTGAAGGACCTGTAGCAGGAAATAAGAAGTTTTATAAAGATTGCTATAACAATCTAAATGATATCGGTGTGATGTCAGTAAATCTTTTTGGCTATCACAAAAGTTATAAAAAAAATGTAAAACATATAAAAGATATTTTTGATTTTGCAGTTGAATTCGAGGAAACTTTGGATGGCAATAGGGTAGTTCTTGGTTTCAAAGGACCCAAATTAAATATAAGTTACGAATCGCTTTTAAAAAGGGCGAAAGTTGTACAAAATCATACTGAACTTGAAGCGGTAGAGATGTCAAAAGAGATAGGTAGTTATTTAAAACTATTTAAGTAATTGATAGAAATAATTTGAATCTATCCTTTTAATTTATATTTACTAGTATTTTCCCTTAGGTTTATAAAAAATCTTAACATATCTATTTCTATTTCAAAATAATATATATGAGTTCTCTGAAACTGTCTAACAAATTGATGTGGTCAGTGGTTGTCATTGGGTTGTTTTTGACGGCCTGCTCAAAAGAAGACCCTTCAAAAGCCGACCAATCTAAAAGACCACCTATGAATGTTGCTGTAACAAAAGTGACTCGATCGGACAGTGTTTTGACTAGTAAATTATCAGGAAGGGTATCTGCAATAAAAAACGCCGAAATTAGGGCGAGAGTTAGTGGAATTGTAGAAAACATTAACTTTGAGCAAGGGTCAAAAGTAAAAGAGGGGGATGTACTTTTCGAAATAGATCCTGCAACTTATCAAGCTTCTTATGATGCAGCTATAGCAGCATACAATCAAGCCTTAGCAGCCTCATCTCAGAGCAACTCTCTAGCGTCACGATATAAAAAATTAATTAATTCAAAAGCCATTTCACAGCAAGAATACGAAAATGCTATGGCTAATGTTAAACAAGCTCAAGCAAGTGTTACCGCAGCTAAAGCAAATGTTGAGCAGGCAAAAATCAATCTATCCTACACTAAAGTTTCATCTCCTATCGATGGAACCATTGGAGAGGCTTTAGTTACAGAGGGTGCATTAGTAAGTGCTGCACAGGCTACACCCTTAGCTCAAGTTCAGGATTTATCTCGTGTCTATGTTGATTTTTCACAATCTACTGCCGAGTTATCTAATCTTAGAAACATAGCTTCATCTGGAAAAATAAAATTTGCATCTAAAGAGGAGTTACCTGTTAAATTGGTTCTTGAGGATGGTTCCATATACAAAGAAACAGGTAAATTACTTTTCTCGGGAGTCTTCGTGGATCCTAGTACAGGAATGGTAAAGCTTAGAGCTATATTTCCAAATCCTGATACCACATTATTGCCAGGTATGTATGTTCAAATTTTAATTGAGCATGGCGTTACAAATAATATGGTAGTAGTGCCATACCAAGCTGTTATGAGGCGTGATGATGGCTCAAGTATGGTTTTTGTTGTTGAGCAAGATAAAGTAGCAATTAAGCCTGTAAAACTTGGTAGACAAATTGACCAAAACATAATAATTGAGTCTGGTTTAAATGGAGGTGAATCTTTAATCGTCGAAGGTATCTCTAAAATTGGACCTGGCATGCCCGTTAAAGGTATACCTTGGTCTAAAGAGCAAAAAGGAGTTATGGGCACTAAACCTAATATGCAAAATGCACAATCTAAAGATGCCAGTGCTAGACAAAAAGAAAACACTAAAGCAAATCCAAAACCACAAACTAATAAAAATGGAATGAAGAATGGCTAATTTCTTTATCCACAGACCCATATTCGCATGGGTTGTCGCTATATTGATTTCATTATTTGGGTATATTTCTCTTACAAATATGCCTATATCACAATATCCAGAAGTAGCACCTCCAAGTGTTACTGTATCCGCTATATATCCAGGTGCTTCTCCGCAAGAGCAATCTGATCAAGTTACATCAGTAATCGAATCGCAATTAAGTGGTGTTAAGAATATGATTTATTATTCTTCTACCACAAGTACCAATGGAATGGCATCGACCACTGTAACATTCGAGCCAGGTACAGATCCAGCTTTAGCACAAATTGACGTTCAAAATGTCGTCTCAAATATAACTTCACAACTACCAGCAGCAGTAATTCAGCAAGGTTTAACTTTTAGTAGAAAAAATTCAAATTTTTTGATGATTGGCTCGTTATATTCTCCTAATAACGAATTCACTCCATTGGAATTAGCTGACTACATAGAAAACAATATAAAAAATAGTTTGACCTCTCTTAAAGGCGTCGGTCAGTTTCAGGTTTTTGGGGCAAATAAATCTCTTAGGGTATGGGTTAATCCTAACAAATTGTCTTCCTTTAACCTAACAATTACTGATGTAGTTAATGCTATAACAAGTCAGAATATAAGTATCTCAGCTGGAGTTCTGGGTTCACCTCCTGTACCCGAAGAGCAAACGTTTACTGCAGTAATAACTGCAAATGGACAACTCCAATCGGTAGAAGATTTTAAAAATGTAGTTTTAACAGCCAGACCAGATGGTTCTAGTGTGAAGCTTAAAGATGTTGCTAATATTGAAATTGGTAATTCATCTTATGCTTTCTCTGCAGCCTTAAATGGAAAAGCAAATGTATCATTTGCCATATCTCTAGCACCTGGGGCTAATGCAATCGAGACTAATGGTTTGGTATTAGAAGAACTAAAACAATTGTCTTCATTTTTTCCTGAAGGTATTAAATACTCTATCCCGTATGACAGCACACCTTATGTTAAATCTACTTTAAATAAAGTTTTTAATACCTTAATTGAAGCTATAGTTCTAGTGTTTATCGTTATGTTTCTATTCTTACAGAATTGGAGATATACACTTATTCCTGCGATTGTGGTACCCATAGCCCTATTAGGAACAATAACTGTGCTCTTGGCTTTAGGTTATTCAATAAACATTTTATCTATGTTTGCAATGGTGCTAGCCATAGGTATTTTAGTTGATGATGCCATTGTGGTTGTAGAAAACGTTGAAAGGATTATGGCCACCGAAAAACTACCACCTAAAGCGGCCACTATCAAGGCTATGCCACAGATTTCGGGAGCCATAATAGGTATTACATTAGTACTAATTGTTGTGTTTTTCCCTCTAATATTTATGTCAGGATCTGCAGGCATTATTTATGAGCAGTTTGCAGTTACCATGGCAATTTCAATAGCATTTTCAGGGTTTTTAGCAATTACGTTATCTCCAGCATTATGTGCCACATTGCTTAAACCAGTAACTAAGGACCCGCATAGTAAAAGAGGCTTTTTTGGATGGTTTAATAGATCTTTTGAATGGGTAACTGGAAGATATTCAAAAGGTGTAGCCTCACTTATAAGAAAAAGCTTCTTTATGATGATTCTATATTTAGGATTAGTTTTTGGAACCTTTTTTACATTCTCTCGATTACCTACTTCATTTCTACCTCAAGAAGACCAGGGGTATGTGGTGACTAATATAGTTCTACCTACTGGCGTTTCTGCAAAAAGAACGCAAGATGTTATCGATCAAGTTGGTGCTTATTACATGAAAAATCCTCTAGTTGAAAACTTTATAGGTATTAGGGGATTTAGCTTTAATGGAACTGGATTAAATGCTGGTTTAGCATTTACAACACTTAAACCCTTTAATCAAAGATTGCGTCCAGATCAGTCCGCACCTGCTATAGCTGGGGCAGCTACTGGAGCATTGATGTACGGCATTCCAGATGCGATTGTATTTAGTATTGTGCCTCCGTCCATACCATCTTTAGGTACTGCCCAAGGGGTTGAATTTCAACTTCAGGATAGGGGTAATTTTGGTTCTTCAGAACTATATAAAACAGCAAATGAACTAGTAAAACATTTAAACGAATCAGGTATTGTAGTTAATCCTCGTATTTCTGGAATTGGTCCAGGTCCTCAATTGGACCTCAAAATTAACAGGGAAAAAGCTGCAACTTTAGGTGTGCCAATTGCATCTATAGCAAATGTCATTAGGGTGGCAATGGGATCCTCCATGGCAGGTAAATTTCCACTTGAAGGAAGATTAAGAAATGTTTGGGTACAAGCTGAGGGTGACTATAGAGATAGCTTAGACGATATCCTTAAACTAAAAGTTAAGAATATTAATGGCCAATTAGTAGATATAAGTAACTTAGTTACTACTTCGTGGTCAAACGGACCATCTCAAGTTAAAAGATTTAATGGCTATGAAGCTATAAATATATCTGCAACACCAGCACCTGGCTATGCTAATGGTGATGCTATGAAAGCAGTAGAAGACACAGTTAGTCAAAAACTTCCAAAAGGCTATGGTGTAGAGTGGTCTGGGCTTTCCTATCAAGAAGTTCAAGCTGGAAATCAAGCACCTATTATGCTTGGTTTAGCTGTATTGGTCATTTTTTTAGTTTTGGCTGCGTTATACGAAAGCTGGACTATACCATTAGCCGCAATTTTGATTGTACCAATGGGTATATTTGGTACAGTTATGATTACTCGTTTTTTAGGCTTAGCTAATGATATTTATTTTCAAGTTGGATTAATAACGGTAATGGGGCTATCAGTTAAAAATGCAATTTTGATTGTGGAATTCGCTAAGGATGCTGTCGCTGAAGGAAAAGATTTATGGGAAGCAGCTGTAGATGCTGCTCATCTTCGCTTTAGACCTATTGTTATGACATCTTTGGCCTTTATTATGGGTGTCATACCTCTAACTATGGCTACAGGCGAAGGTGCTGCAAGTCAAAAAGCAATAGGATTTAGCGTATTAGGTGGTATGCTTGCTGCTACTCCTTTTTCTGTAACTTTTGTACCTGTGTTTTTTGTGGTTGTTTTAAAACTCTTTAAACCTAAAGCAAAAATATCTGATTCTTCAAAATTAAGAATTGAGGAAGAAGAAAAACTTACTCACCTCAAACAGGATATATATGAGACAGAAAGAGAACTTTCTGGCATAGAAGGAGAGTAATTATGAAATTTATTCGATTGTCTATCATTGCCAGCACTGCGTTTCTAACGGCTTGCAACTTCGCACCTAAATATGAAACTCCAGATATTTCTCTTCCTGATACTTTTAATAACAATTCTACTAACCAGGTTTCAGTTGCGAATTTAAAGTGGGAAAGTTTTTTTGTAGATCAAACATTAAAAAAACTTGTTCAATTAGCATTGGAAAACAATCATGATCTCAAACAAGCATCGCTTAACGTGTTAGCAGCCCAATCGCAATATGGAATTTCAGTTTCAGAGTTAATTCCAAAAGTAGGGGCATCTTTTAGGCAAAATGTATCTGAGGTACCCAGAGCAGGCATACAAAGAACATATATTGTGGGATTGGGTATAAATAATTTTGAAATTGATTTTTGGGGAAAAATAAGAAATCAAAATGAATCCGCCCTTCAAAAATATTTTGCAACTGAGTCTGCTCAAAAAGCTGCTCAGATAAACCTAATCGCAGCAGTTGCAAATACTTATTTTGCATATGCGGTTTTAAGTGAAAATGAAAAAATCATTAGAGATATTCTTAACTCATACAACACTACTTATAATCTAATCAAACAAAAATTTAGTGTAGGTCTGGCTTCACAACTCGAATTGAATCAAGCTCAATCATCAGTTTTAACCGCTCAAAGCAAACTTGAAGAGACTCTTAAAAATAAAGCTCTTACATATAATGCATTGCAACTAATGACTGGTATTTCATTTAAGGATGTTCTGAATTTGAATAATCAGACTAATGTTTTTAATAAAAAAATAGTTCAAGACTTGCCTCCAGGTTTGCCTTCATCATTGCTAACAAGACGACCAGATATTATTGCTTCTGAACATAACTTAAAATCAACTTATGCGGATATAGGTGCCGCTAGAGCTGCTTTTTTTCCTTCCATTTCATTAACTGGATTGTTTGGGTTAGTTAGTGGTGATTTAAATAAATTATTTACACCTAACCATGAAACTTGGAATTTTACTCCTACGGTAACATTGCCAATCTTTGCAGCAGGTGCTCTTAAAAATGCCAAAGATTTAGCAACTGTTAGAAAAGAAATTGCAGTTGTAAACTACGAAAAAACCGTTTATACCGCCTTCAAGGAAGTTAATGATGCTTTGATTACTATCGAATCAAGCGAGAATCAATTAAAAAACTCTTCTGAACAAGCAAAATTAATGGAGCAAAATTCAAAACTTGCCTTTATGAGATATGAAGCTGGCATTGATAATTTTTTACAAGTCCAGCAAGCACAATTAGGCGTTCTAAACTCTAAACAAGCATACCTAAATTCTCTTTTGCAAAGTCTTCAAGCTAAAGTTAATTTATATAAAGCTTTAGGAGGCGGATGGGAGCAATCAACCAAATGATTAAACTAGGCGTAAATATTGATCATGTAGCAACCCTTAGACAACAAAGAGGAACTCTTTATCCAGACCCCATAGAAGCTGCTTTGTTGGCTGAATCTGCTGGGGCAGATTTTATTACTTTACATTTACGTGAAGATAGAAGACATATCCAGGATAAGGATGTTTTCGAAATGAAAGACAGGCTTTTGACTCATATGAATCTTGAATGTGCTATCACCGAGGAAATGTTGAGCATTGCCATAAAAGCTAAACCTAAGGATGTATGTCTTGTACCTGAAAAAAGGGAAGAGCTAACTACTGAGGGTGGGTTAGATGTGGTAACACATTTTGATTTAATTAAAAGTGCAGTGAGTAAATTATCTGATTCTGGGATTAGAGTTTCATTATTTATAGACCCCGATGTAAATCAAATTAAAGCCGCATATGATGCTGGTACGAAAATTATTGAACTCCATACGGGAGCATATGCAGAATTGTCCGATAAGTCGAGTGGGGCAGAGGTAAATACTGAATTAGAAAGATTAAAAACATGCATAAGAGAGGCTAAAACACTAGGTCTCAAAGTTAATGCAGGTCATGGACTAAACTTTAAAAATGTTGTTCCCATCATTAAGTTAGAAGGTATTTCTGAATTAAATATTGGGCATTCTCTTATTGCACAATCTGTTTTTGATGGACTTTATAAAGCCGTAAGTGACATGAAAGCATTGATTAGATTAAATGAGATTTCCTATGGAAAATAAATTAATTACTTCAATTATTAACCGTTCTTCGATGAAAGATATTGCAGATCCTGCACCAAGTATGGATGAGCTGAATCTTGCTTTCAGAGCTGCTATGGCTGCACCTGACCATGGAAAACTTAGACCATGGCGATTTAAGGTGATTGAGGGCAGGGAAAAGATTCTTAAATTTACTAATTATGCTATCGATATTAGGCAGAATTCTGACCAACGTATGCCTGAAGATAAAGTAGAAATCATAAGAAAACTATATTCTAAAGTTCCTATGATTATTTTAGTTGCATGTCATATGGACTATCAGAACACTAGAATCCCCGAGGATGAAAGAGTTATATCAACTGCGTGTGCAACTATGAATTTAATCAATTGTCTTGAAAGCATGGGGTACGGATTGTTTTGGTCTACTGGTATTGCCACATATTTTGATGAATTTCAATCAGCCATAGGTTTTAATTCATTGGATTATAAATACATGGGGATGATTTTAGTTGGTACACCTCAGTCGGAAAAACCAGTAAAAGATAGACCAGATGTTGCCGATCATGTTGAATTTTGGGATGGAACTTTTAAAAACTTATAACTATTTTATTTAGTGATAAATCCGTTATTCCATATTAAATTTAGATACCAGAAATCAATATAAATTTAATTTCAACATAGTCATCAATACCGTATTTAGAACCTTCACGACCTAATCCAGATTGTTTAACTCCTCCAAAGGGAGCAGTTTCATTGGTGAAATTGCCCGCATTTATACCTACCATACCATACTCAAGCTCTTCAGATGTCCTGACTACACGCCCTAAATCTTGAGTATACACATATGAAGCTAAACCATAGGGTGTATCGTTTGCCATGGTTATAACTTCAGCTTCAGTTTCAAAAGGTATTACAGCAGCTAAAGGTCCAAAATTCTCTTCATACACAACCTTCATATCCTTATTTACATTAGTAAGGACTGTAGGCTCAAAGAACAGACCTCCCAACGAAGATACTTGACCGCCAACTTCAACTTTGGCTCCTTTAGATAATGCATCTGCCACATTTTCCTTAATCTTAATTAAAGCATCTTCATCTATTAAAGGACCAGTAGTGGTATCAGCATCAAGGCCAGAACCTAGCTTCAAATTTTTAACGCGAGCTAAAAATCCTTCTAAAAAATCCTGATATATGCCTTTTTGCACGTATATGCGATCAGCACAGGCACAGGTCTGTCCCGCATTTCTAAATTTACTGACTATAATTCCGTCCAAAGCTTTTGTTAAATCTGCATCATCATAGATGATAAAAGGTGCATTGCCACCTAATTCAAGTGAAACTCGTTTAACAGTGTTCGCACATTGTGACATAAGCCTTTTACCAATATCAGTTGACCCTGTAAAACTAAAATGTTTAATTCGATCATCTGTAGTTAATAGGTTGGCAATATCATGGCTTTTTGACGTAATTACATTAAACACTCCCGCAGGAAATCCAGCATTATGAGCCAATGAAGCCAGTGCAAGGGCTGTAAGAGGGGTTTTAGAAGAAGGACGCAATATAAAACAACAGCCTGCAGCAAGAGCTGGAGCCGCTTTACGCAATATCATAGAACAAGGAAAATTCCATGGGGTAACTGCTGCACAAAGACCTATAGGCTCCTTGGTCACGATAACCCTACGGTCATCGGAGGGTCTTGGTATAGTATCTCCATATATTCTCTTTGATTCTTCGGCAAACCATTCGATATATGCGACCCCTGACATTATTTCACGTTTAGCCTCTGCTAAAGGCTTACCTTGCTCAATAGTCATAATACGGGCTAAATCATCTATATTCTCCAAAATCAGCTCATACCATTGTTTAAGAAGTTTGGCTCTATCTTTGGCAACTAGTTTTTTGTATGTTTTTTGAGATTCTGCAGCTTTATTAATAGCATTAAGGGCTTGTTCTATAGATAAATCAGACACATGGGCAATAACTTCCCCAGAAGCTGGGTTAGTTACCTCGAAATTTTTATCGGTGACAAACCAATTTCCATCGATATATGAATTTGACTGAAAGAGAAGTTTATTTTTAAGCTTATCCATCTAATATAGTTCCGTAGATAACTTTACATAATATACATTATGCGAATAATATAACAAGGTTTATAAATGACCGCCAAGTGCTTTTATAAGTTCGATTTGATTTTGAACGAGCTTTAATTTTAAATTTAAATTTTTAATCTCGGCATTAATATTGCTGTTTTGTACTTGGATTACATCTAAATAACTTACAAGTCCTGCCAAATATTGGTTATTTGTAATTTCAAGGGATTTTCTAGAAGCTTTTAATGCTTCAGATTGCAAATCTAATTCTTTAGATGTCATTTCAATTTTTGTTAAGGCATTTTCTACATCTCTAATCGCTTCAATAACGGTTTCTCTGTACACTGCCACGCTAAACCTATAATCAGCTTTAGCCGAATTAAGAGCTGCTCTTTTGGACCCACCATCAAAAATTGATAAAACCAATGCTGGTCCCAACGACCATACAGTTGCAGGCGAACTGATTAAATCATTTATGGCAATAGCTTGATTAGCTACAGAAGCACTAAGTGTTAAATTTGGAAACCATGCAGATTTAACTACTCCGATTTTATAATTCGCTTCCTGAACTCTTTTTTCCGCTATTTTGATGTCAGGTCGCATAGCAAGTAATAAACTTGGATAAGAAACAGATATTTTCGCTGGTAATAACTCATATCTCTCAGACTCAATCCTGAATTCTCCAGGTGTTAGCCCAATCAAAGTAGAAATAGCATTTTCTAACTGAATTCTTGAAGATTGGGTTGCCACCAATTCTGCCTTTGCATTTAAAAGCTGTAGGTCACTAGATATTACATCGGCCTTTGCTATAACTCCTTGATTATATAGATTTTTATTTATATGGTTAGATTTTTCTAAATACGAAATAATTTTTTCTAATGCTGATATTTTTACATCAGTTTCCCTTAAGGAAAAGTATGTATTAGCTAATTGTGCTTGCAAACCTAATTGAGTTTGTTCGATAGTTAATGATTGAATCTCACTATCAAGCCTTGCTATATTAGTTTTATCGCTAAGTTTTCCCCACAAATCAATTTCCCATTTCAAGCTAGACCCATAATTAAATTTATCAGATTCTGCTCTGTTAGATCCTCCAGATTTAGAAGCTGATGCATCTAGGCCTACTGATGGGAAATATGAAGCTTGAGCTGATTTTATTTGTGCATTACTAGCTTCATACTTAGCGACAGCTTGCTCAATTGTGTAATTTCTAATATTTAATTGATTGATAAGTGTATTTAGAAATTTATCTTCAAATGCCGTCCACCATGGCTTATTAAATTCAGTAAATTTTATTTGATCAAAAGCCACCCAACGACTAGAACTCATAAAAGAGGCTTTATATTTCTCTGTCATATATACATCTGGCACCTTATATTCAGGTGCCATCGAACAGGCTAATAAACTTGTACAAATAAATAGACTATACAGTTTTTGCCTTATATGCATTCTTTTTCCTGTTGAAAATTTTATCTAAGTACACATACATCACAGGCGTTGTGTAAAGGGTTAATAGTTGGCTCATTATTAATCCTCCCACTATAGTAACACCTAGTGGCTGTCTCATCTCTACCCCTGCTCCAGTCGCTAATATAAGTGGCAATGCCCCGAAAATCGCCGCAAATGTAGTCATCAATATAGGTCTAAATCGAACAATACATGCTTCATATATAGCCTCTTTTGAACTTAACTTCTCTCGTCTTTGCCTATCTAAAGCAAAGTCAATCATAATTATGGCATTTTTCATTACTATACCAATTAGTAAAAACACCCCAATAAGGGCAATAACTGAAAATTGCATATCTACCAATTTAAGAGCTAGGAATGCACCAATTCCAGCCGAAGGTAGTGTAGAAAGTATGGTTAGTGGATGAATAAAGCTCTCATATAAAATACCCAACACTATATAAAGCATAAATATCGTAAGAAGTAGCACCAATGGTTGTTGCTTGGTAACTTCTTTAAATTTATCCGCAGACCCAGCGAACTTAGCTTCAATTTGATTAACAGGCACCCTGAGAGATTTGATAGTATGCTCTATTGCAGATGTCGCTTGATCTAATGTCACCCCCTTTGCCAAATCAAATGTAATCGATTGAGAGAGCATGCCATTATTTTGTTTAATTCTTGTAGAAGTATTGCTAACTTCAAGCTCAGCAAAAGCACTTAAAGGTACTAATTCCCCGTTAGGCGTAAGAAAATTAAGCTCCTCAAGATCAGAAATTTCTTCTGCATATTTTTTTGAAGCTGATAGTATGACTTTATATTGATTCAAATCTTTATAAATTGTACTTACCGATCTAGAACCATATAAATTGTTTATGGTGTTAATGAGTAGTCGCATGTCTACCCCCATATTTTTAGCCTTCTCTCTATCTATTTTTAATTCAACTTGAAGGGCCCTATCCTCTCTTCCATTAGATACATTAACAATTTCAGGTATTTTCTTGAATGAATTTCTAACAAGATTTCCCCATTTTTCCAATAATCTTAAGTCAGAACCTCTTAAGCTATATTCGTATAAAGCTTCTTCTTGCTGTCCACCCCCTACACGAATATCCTGTTGAGGTACTAAACTGACCCTAGCCCCAGATACCCCAGTTAATTTATTTCTAAGTTTTTCGACGACTTGTTTTGCACTTAATTCCCTATCCTTAAATGGCTTAAGTTGCACAGTAATGTAACTAGTGGACGCACCACCTCTTCCACCTACATAGCCACTAACATTTTCCACATTAGGGTCACTCAAAATAATATCCCTATATGCATGAAGTTTAGGTATCATCGTCTGAAAAGAAGTCCCTTTGTCTACTTTAAATGAACCCCTCAACATACCAGTATCCTGTTCAGGAAAAAGCGTTTTAGGAAGAGAGCTAAATAGAACAACATTAAGAACTAAAACACCCATAAGTAAAAGCAAAATTACAAATCTAAACTTAAGTGCCAGTTTCAGAGTACTTTTATAAAACTTCAAAAATATATTTTCATTTTGGGTGGCAATGTTTTTTTTCTTTAATACGTGAGCACATAAAGTCGGGGTTAAAGTTAGAGATACCAATAATGAGATTAAAACAGCCGAAGACAGGCTAAAAGAAAACTCAAAAAAAAGACGGGCTAGCATCTCATCTAATATTAGCAGTGGTAAAAAAACTAAAATTAAGGAGATACTCATAGTTAAAACGGTTGTACCTACTTCTTTTGCCCCTTTATTTGCCGCATCTTTTGGCGAATAGCCCATGTCAATATAACGAGATATATTTTCAGTGACTACTATAGAATCATCCACTACAAACCCTGAAGCAACGATTAAGCCCATCAGAGAAATAATATTTAAAGAAAACCCCATAAAAAACATACAAACAAAAGTACCCAATAAAGAAATGGGTACCGCTACTGCGGGTATTATGGTTGCTCTCCAGCCTCTTAAGAAAATTAATACAATTATGATTACCAGCATCACAGAGATTAATAAAGTTAATTCTGTCTCATGAAGAGTTGCCCTTATGCTAGGGCTTCTATCCTGGGATATATTTAAATCTACTCCATCTGGCAATGAAGCTTTTACTTCTTTAATTTGATTTCGAATTGAATCTACAGTTTTTATTACGTTAGCTTCTTCTTGCTTTCTAACTATCAAAGTAACAGCTTCTTTTTTATTGAAAAAACCATGATTAAATTCATCTTCAACTGAATCAAAAACTTCTGCTATATCCTTTAATCTAATAGCGTTATTTGCATTCCATTTAACAATTATTTTCTTATATTCGTTTGCTTTATTTAAGGTATCAGATGCACTTATAAGCCATTGATGGTTGTTATTAACTATGGACCCTCGAGGTGATAATTTATTTGAATTTGCTATAGCATTTTGTACTTCAGATATGCTTATACCATAAGAGCTTAACTTTTTGGGGTTAACTTCTACTCTTACAGCAGGCATGGATCCCCCACCTACATCAACCTCTCCTACTCCTTCAACTTGCGAAAGCCTTGGAGCTAGGATATTAGAAGCAATCTCATATAAAGAACTTAACTCCATGGTTTCTGAACTTAAAGTCAAAACCATAATTGGAATTGATGAAGGATTTAACTTCTTATAAATAGGTGGGGTACGCATATTAGAAGGAAGTTGAGGCTTTGCTTTATTAATGGCTGCTTGAACTTCTCTGGCAGCATCATTAATGTCTTTTGACATTTTAAAAATAGCAAATACTGTAGTCCTACCTGAAGAACTACTAGATGAAATTTGATCTATACCAGATATAGTACCTAGGGCTCTTTGAAGAGGCATTGCCACACTAGTAGACATAGTTTCTGGACTTGCACCAGGAACACTAGCAGTTACAAAAATCGCAGGTATAGCCATGTTTGGAAGTGGAGCTACTGGCAATTTAAAATACGTAAATATCCCGGCCACTAACATAGCAACAGCTAATAAAGTAGTTGCTATTGGTTTATTTATAAATGGCTCAGATAGGTTCATTTCACTTACTCTTAACCAACCTATCAAAATAAAGATAAATTACTGGTGTTGTAAACAAAGTTAGAATTTGGCTAAGCATTAAGCCTCCAACCATTGTTAAGCCAAGGGGTGTTCTAAGCTCCGCACCTACTCCAGTTGAAAACATTAGTGGAATCGCAGCGAATAATGCTGCCAGAGTTGTCATAAAGATAGGTCTAAACCTAAGCAACGCCGCCTTTTTTACAGCTTCAATTGGTTTTAATCCATGCACTCTTTCTTCATTTAATGCAAAATCGATAACCATAATAGCGTTTTTCTTTACTATACCAATTAAAAGAATAATTCCAATTATGCCCACCATATCCAATTCTCTACCTACCAAAATAAGTGCAAGAAGTGCACCAATAGTAGCTGATGGCAATGTAGATAAAATCGTTATTGGATGAATAAAACTCTCATAAAGCACACCCAATACTATATACATAACGAAAATAGCTGCCAACAAAAGCCAAATCGTATTTTTTTGAGAATACGCATACGCCTTTGTGGAGCCTTGGAGATTCATATAAACGCTTGCAGGCATTTTTATAGCCGATTGAATTTTCATTATTTGTGGAATAATGTCTGAAAGTGCATATCCGTTATTCACATTAAATGAAATCATTACTGATGGAAATTGATTAACTCTTTGTATCTCAAGGGTTGTTTTCCCCATTTGAATGTCAGCCAAGTCTGTTAATTTAAGTAAAGATCCACTAGTTTGAGACTTTATAAATATATTTTTCAAATCCTGAGGACTAGTGCTAAATTTTGGATCTATTTCTATAACAACTCTGTATTGGTTAGATTGAGTGAACACGGTTGATATAAGTCTTTGACCGTAAGCGTTGTATAAAGCCTCATCTATTTGGGATATAGATAAACCCATCTTGGAAGCCAAGTCACGATTTATATTTATAAAAAGTTCCAAACCATTGTTTTGAAGATTATCAACAACATCCCGTACCCCAGATATGTCTTTTAATTTATTTTTAAAAGGGGATATCCATTTATTTAATTCTTCAGCATCAATAGATGACAACGTTAATTGATAGCGACTTTGAGAAATCACTGCATCTAGGGCTAAATCCTGATTTGGAAGGATAAAGGATTCAAGTAGAGGATGTTGATTCGTAGTAGTTTTAAGATTTTCTATAATGGCTGGCAAATCACCTCTTTGTGTGTGAGGCTTTAATGAAACTTGCATTCTAGCCTTATTCATTGAGGTATTACTATTATCCACACCAACATAGGAAGTTATAGATTTTACATTTGGGTTTTTTAATAAATCATCTATGAGACTGTTAATATCACGGGTCATTTTGATAAATGACGATGATTGATCTGAAGTGGTAATTATTTGAATTTCCCCAGTATCTTGCTCAGGAAAAAATCCTTTAGGTATATAGATGTAAAGAAAAACAGTTAAGCCCAATGTTGATAAAGCTATAAGCAATGTAATAAATTGATTTCGTAATACCACATCGAGGGCTTTTGAATATAAAGAAATTATTCCATCTATATACTTCGAGGTAACACCGTGAAAACCTTTGTATTGCTTAGTATCGGCGATGTTGTTTTTATCATTTAATAACCGAGCACACATCATAGGAGTAAGTGTTAGAGAAATAAATAATGAAATTAATATAGCTACCGCCAAAGTGATTGCAAATTCACTAAATAACCTTCCTAATATGTCCCCCATAAATAAAAGCGGAATTAAAACAGCAATTAATGAAAAAGTTAGTGAAATTAATGTAAACCCAATCTCTTTAGAACCCTTAAGAGCCGCATTCAAAGGTGAATCACCCTCTTCTACATGTCTTGCTATATTCTCAATCATGACTATGGCATCATCAACCACAAACCCTGTAGCAATAGTCAAAGCCATCAAAGTTAGATTATTAATGCTATAACCCAAAAAAAACATAACAATAAAAGTTCCAATAATTGATAATGGAACTACGATTGAAGGTATTAAAGTGGCAGTAATGCTTCTTAAAAATATAAACGTGACTATCACTACTAATGCAATAGAGAGCAAAAGTTCATTTTTCACATTATCGATTGAAAGCCTAATTGATTCCGTTCTATCCCCCACCACCTGAATATCTATTGTTTGTGGCAATGATGCCCTTAAATCAGGCAATACTTTATAAATTTCATCAACTACATCTATAACATTTGCACTTGGCTGTCTTTGAATATTTAGCAGTATCGCTTGTTTATTATTAATCCAAGCCGACTGATATAAATTCTGTGCATCTCTTACAACCTTAGCAACCTGCCCAAGTCTTAAGGGAGAATTATTTTGAAAACTTATGATTAAATTTTCATAATCTTCTACAGATTGCAATTGGCTTTGAGCGTGAATTACAGTAGATTTTTGTTCACCATTTAATGTACCAAGGGGTGCGTTAATGTTGGCCTGTGATATTGCAGACCTTAAATCTGCAAATGTGAGTCCACTATTTGCTAGCAATACTGGATTAACCTGGATTCTGTATGCAGGTTTCTGACCACCAGCAACGTTTACCAATCCTACACCAGAAATTTGAGAAAGATCTTGTAGAATTCTAGTTTCAACTAAATCCCTAACCTCATGTAGTGGCAATGTATCCGATGTAATAGCTAATGTGATGACTGGAGTATCAGCAGGATTTACTTTGTTATAAACTGGTGGCGATGGTAATTCGCTAGGGATACTGTTCGAAGCTGTATTTAGTGCCGCTTGAACCTCTTGTTCAGCTACACTCATCTCAACATTTAAAGCAAATCGAAGTGTTATTAAAGAAACTCCAGCAGAACTTGTTGATATCATCTGTTCCAAGCCAGACATCTGCCCCAATTGCTTCTCTAAGGGAGAGGTTATCAGTTTCTCAATAATTTTGGGACTTGCACCAGGAAATTCAGTTGTAACTTGAATCGTGGGATAATCGACGTCGGGCAATGCAGAAATGGGAAGATTTTTATAAGTGAATAAGCCTGCAATAAGCAAAGCTATCATAATCAGAGTAGTTGCTATTGGTTTTTTTATAAATCCTTCGGAAAAATTCATTAGTCCACTACATCTACACTAGACCCATCCTTAAGTCTATCAACACCCTCAAGCACCACCCTATCATTTAAATTAAGCCCTGATAAAATCTGAGTTAATCCCTTATATGAAATTCCAAGCTTTATAGGTACTAATTCAACATTTTTACTTGAGGTAATCCTGAATACAAAAGCCCCTTGCTTTCCATATTGTATAGCTTCATTTTTAATAGCCAAAGCATCTTTAAATTCTTCTACTATCAACTTAACACTTACAAACTGATTTGGAAACAGCATGAACTCTGAGTTATCAAAACTTGCTTTTAGTTTCACAGAGCCTGTTTTTGTATCAATTTGATTATCCATTGAAACCAATTTACCAGTTGAAATTAATTCTCCATTTGAAGCTTCAACCAAATCAACTTTTAGTTCAACACCCTTATAAAATTTAGGTGCTACCTTAGAAATATATTTGTCAGGAATAGAAAATTCGACTTCCATTGGATTAGTATTAATAATGCTAACTAATCCACCTTCACTATTAGTGGTGGCAATATTTCCTACATCAATTTGAGAAATTCCAAGCCTGCCATCAATAGGTGCTTTCACCGTAGTGTAATCTAAATTAATTTGGGCTTGAGCTACTTGAGCTTTAATCCCTTTAAGCTCTGCATCTAGTTGATTAACAAGGGCTTGTTGCTTTTCAACTTGTTGTCTTGCTATAGAATCTTGTTTAAATAAAATCTGATATCTTTTTAAATCCTTTTGAGCAGTAATTAGTTTAGATTCCAACACTAAGGACTGAGCTTTAATTTGATTTAATTCAGCTTTATACGTGCTTGAATCTATTTCAAACAAAGGGTCTCCAGCATTTACAAAATCTCCATCCTTAAAAAATTTTTTAGTAACTGGACCAGAAATTTGAGGTCTAACAATAACTTTCTCTGAAGGTACGGCATTACCTATAGCATCAATCGTAAGATACAAATCAGCTTTTATCACATTAACGGCTGATACTAAATTTGAATCCCTTATTTTTGCTTTATCTTGAGCAATTGAACTAAACGAAACAATACAAGCAATGAATAAAAACAAATACTTACGTATCACAACTTATGACCTCTTATTTCTATATCTTTTAGCTAGATACTCTCCCAATGCAGATAGGAAAGCACCTACTACTACAAGACACGCTCCTAAATATGCCAAGAAATTTAAATCAGGGGTCTTAAATTTATCTGGATAAATTAAAGCAGCTATATGGGCAAATATTATTGTGGCAATGGGTAATAACGTAAGCACAGTACTTACCTTAGCTACTTCCCAGCGTGCAATAGCTTCACCGTATGCCCCATAAGCAAATATAGTGTTTAAACAGCAAAATACTAATGCCCAAATACCATATGTAGATAGCCCGTTTAGCTGGTTAAAGTCAGCTATGGGTAGATAGCAAATAAAACAACCTGTATAAACTAAAAGTAGAATTTGTTGGGATTTAATAACTTTTAGTAGTACCTTTTGTGCCATTGCATATATCACCCAGATCATAGCGGCAAATAAAGCAATAAAAATCCCAAAAGAATACTCGTTATAAGAAAGGAATGCTTCATATCTCTGATTGAAAAACAAAGCCAAACCAATAATCACAATTATTAAACCAACTATATTAGATCTCTTAACAGTTTCATGAAATATAACTACTCCCGCAAATATCATAAAAAACGAATTTAGGGGATTGATAACTTGGCTAGTTTCAGCTGGAATAAAGTTTAATGCATAGTTAAATAAATAAAAGTTAGCTGCTAATGCAAGCACCCCCATTATTAAAATAAACCAGTCCTTTTTAGATAAACGACGTAAATTAGGTAACTTTTTGGAAAACAGTAATATAAAAAATAAGGCTATTGAAGCTGTAAAAAATCTAAAAAACACTATAGTTTCTGCGTTCATCTCAGCTAATAAGCCTTGAAGTGCAATAGGTAATAAGGCCCAAAGCGTCACAGTTACTAACGAAAATAAAAATCCAGCAAGTGGTTGATACACAGGAATTATCCTAAATAGTAAAATTCACAAACGAAACATTCTACTCTTTAGATATGTATATTTAAAGATTATTAACCCTTAATTTGAGTAAGATTTTTTAATGAAATTTGGAAGAATTCTCATTGCTTTTTTAATTGCCGTTCTAGCTACTTTAGCTGTAAATACATTTTTTAAAAAACAATACCCTGCCGATATATCTCAGGATTTATTTGATCAATGTTTTTTTTCAAGACCAAAAGCTGATTCTAATAACAGGGAGCAAGAAGTAAAGTTTTGTAAAAAGGCAGTTTCCGAATTCCAAAATTCAGTACCCTATGATGCATATGAGGATTTTTATCAAAACCTTTATGAGAACTACAAAAGAGCGTTTTCTCATAAATACCGGAATGAAGACTTATTTACAAGCATCTCCCCTTCTGATAAATCCATTTTCAATGTTATGGATACTACTATTTATAAAGATGCCTCAGCTGAGCAGGGGTTTATGGAAAGTTCTAGGGTTTATTTTGACCCAGCTCGTTTTGAAGAGCATTTTAATAAAGACCAAACTTATAGGACGATTGATAGGAATATTGCCATAAATATATGTATGGTTTTTATATATGGACAGAATTACAAAACGTTTCCAGCACAAGAAGATCAGTTTAAATTATGTGAAAATAGGTTTAATTTTTTGCAAAATACACTATCATTTAAGGAATTTCTGAATTCAAAATTTGATTATTCAGGTCAAAATAAAGAAAATCTCTACTACAACACACTGTATGGAATTCCAACCAAAGAGGATTAATTTCATGAATTTAAAACGACTTTTATTATCTTCAGCTTTTTTATTAAGTTCTGCGGTTGCTATAGCCTCTGATGTGTGGCCATCTAAAGAGCTTCATCTTATAGTACCATTTGGTCCTGGTTCTAATCCTGATCAGATTTCTCGCATGGTAGCCTCTGAAGCTAGTAAGTCATTAGGTCAAACTATTGTGGTAGAAAATAAGCCTGGTGCAGGAGGAAATATAGGAACTGCTGCTATTGCAAATGCCAAACCTGATGGCTATACCTTTGGTATGAGTATAAATGGACCACTAGTTTACAACCAGTATATTTACGACAACTTAAAATTTAATGCTGATACTGATTTATCCCCTCTTACACTAGCTGTCACTCAACCAAATCTTATTGTAGCCAGCAAAACTTTTGGTGTTAGTACACTAGAAGAACTTATAAACAAACTTAAGGCTGAGCCTGGTAAATATAACTTTGCTACTGTAGGAAAGGGCTCTGGCTCACACCTTACTAGTGAGTTATTTTTAAAGGGTACTGGAACCGAAGCAGTAGCAATTCATTACAAGGGCTCGCCTGATGCAGTTAATTCCCTTCTAGCAGGAGACACTCAATTTGCCTCTATGAATCCTCCGTCAGTTATGCAATTAGTTAAAGATGGGAAATTAGTTGTTCTTGCTCAAGCATTTGACAATAGAAGTCCTGCGTTGCCAGATGTACCTACCATTAAGGAAACTGGTGCAGGGGATATCACAAGCGAAGCTTGGAATGGCTATGTAATTTCAAGTAAAGTAGACCCAGATGTAAGGACAAAATTACAAAAAGCTCTTTTTGATGCTTTGAGTAATCCTGAAATAGCTGAAAAATTAAAATCACAGTATATGACTCCTATCCCTAGTTCTCCTGAAGATTTTTCGAAGAAAATGGAATCTGAAAAATTAAAATGGAAACCGATTATTGAAAATTTAAACCTTAAAAAATAGTTTTCCATGAACGAGCAAATACTTAGTAAAGAGCTTCTTGCTGTTGCCCAAGGTAACCGCAAGGCTTTAAAAAATATTTTCAACATCGAATCTGATAATCTTTATACTTTTGCATTACAAGTTTTAGGTAAAGAAGAACTAGCCCAGGAAGCGGTTATAAATGCATTTATTGCCATATGGAAAAATGCTAGTTTTTATAATGAGAAATTAAATTCCAGGGGGTGGATCTATACAATTTTCCGCTTTGGTTTAAATCAAATTGCAAAATCTCATCTAAACTCCCTACACCCCTCTCCCACCGTTGTACATAATTTACAGAGGGAAGTTGAACAATTTAAATCTGATGGGTCATTTTATAGGGTTTTTGAAGAGCTACCTTTACACACACAAACTAGCTTTTTGACACTTTACTTTTCCCCACATCACGTTAAGGATATTGCTAATGCTTTAAGTATGAGCGAGGAGGAATTACGTAATTCCATAAAAATGGGAGTAAAGCACTTATCCTCAAATCTTAGCGGGCTTAATACTGCTCACACACTTAATAGCAAAATTGGCGAACTAATTCTTGGAACTCTTTCAGAAGAGGAAGAGCACGAATTGAATGGAAAAATTGCTATAGATCCAGAAGCTGACCTTTTTACCTACCAGTGGGAGAATCTATATTTAGAATTTCTAAAACAAATTCCTTTAAAGAGGGTTCCAAAAAATCTTTGGTTAAAAATTCAAAAAGCCATTCTTAAGTTAGATTCAGGTGAATCAGAAGCTATAAAAGAGCTAGATGAAAGCATAAATCTAGAGGATAAAGTTGTAGATTCTAAAACTTCTTCTTTCTCTAAACCCATATATCTCATAAAAAAATGCTGGATTAGTAGAACATTTTGGAGACTTACTAGTCTATTACTAACTGCATTCATAATCTGGATTCTTGTATCAAATCCATTTACTAATCAGCCAAAATTTGTGTCCATACTTAATCAGTCGAGCTCAAATCAACTGGCTTATCTTATAAAAGTAAATAATTCCCTGGAGATTATTCCTGCTATTAGTCAAAATGTCGACTCTAAAAGTGACTTAAAACTATGGCACTTAAATGCTAGTGGTTATTTAACTCCATTGGGTATTATTAATCCCAATTCAACAACTAAAATTAAAAATAATTTGAGTATTACCTCAGGTGACTCATTTATCATATCCTTAGAACCTAAATCTGCAGTAACTTCTGTAGCAGAGACATTAAATACCAGTCCCGATTTAAATCACTCTCAGGTACCAGGTCCTACACTTTATAGCGGGAAAATTGCTAAATGGTAACCCTAACTGTTGCCAGCTGGAATGTAAATTCTCTTAACGTCAGGCTTGATCAAGTTTTAGATTGGTTAAGAGAGTTTGATGTAGATTTATTATGCCTACAAGAGTTAAAGATGGAATCTCAAAAGATAGACTCCTCTCTTTTTGAGTCTATAGGTTATGGTATCTATGCTTTGGGACAAAAGACATATAACGGGGTAGCTCTAATTTCAAAACATCCTATAACCGATTTAGTAGAAAATTTACCCAACTATGAGGACCCACAAAAAAGACTTTTAGCTGGAACACTAAGTATAGATAAAAAACAAGTTCGGATAGTTAATGTATATTGCCCTAATGGTAGTGATTTAGAAAGCCCAAAATTTTCATACAAAATGGAGTGGTTTTCTGCACTTAGAACTTATATTGAAGACCAGTTAAATACAAATGAAAATTTAATACTGACTGGTGACTTTAATATTGCCCCAAAAGATGAAGATATCCATCCAAAATATCTTGGACCTATATTGATTTCACCACAAGAAAGAGCACATTTTGAAGCATTGTTAGATTTAGGTTTAGTTGATACTTTTAGGCTTTTTGAACAAGAGCAAAATTCTTTTAGTTGGTGGGATTATAGGCAATTTGGCTTTAAAAGAAATGCTGGGCTTAGAATCGACCATATACTTGCAAGTAGTTCTCTAGGTAAAAAATGCTATAAAAGCTGGATAGATAAAAAACAAAGGGCACATGAACGCCCTTCTGATCATGCACCCGTTTTAGCAGAATTTAAGTTATAAGTTCTACTTTAATCCCCATCAAGAATACGACGCTCTAAAGTTTGAGCTGCACTAGCACTTTTCATTGGAATAGCTATAGAGCCGTTTGAAATCATCTGGTCTATAGGGAAAATAGCGACCAACTTTTGTTTCATAGTAGCAATATAAAATTTACCGATATTATTTGCACTGTGGCGACTCAATTTGCGAGCACCTTCATCATTAAGTTGAAGTTTTACATGCGGTCTATTGAATTGGTCTACAACTGCAAGTGCATCTTGTAAGTCGTTATACACAATGGTTTGTCGAGGATCTACATAAACAGTTGTATTGCCCTGTTGAACAGGTGTGAAACCCTGAACAGGCTCAGTGGAACCTACATAAATTACGAAAGTAGAAGACGATTTAGCAGGAGGGGCTTGAGTAATTGGAGTAAACGACTGACCTGCTTGTGGGAATTGTGGAACAGCTGTACCTTGACCTTGTGGTAAGTTTTGAATGTTAGCCGCAGGGATATTATTATTTGGTACAAATGATGATTGCATCTGATCAGCACTTGGTACTTGTACTTGTGGAGCATTTGGTACTTGTACTTGTGGAGCATTTGGTACTTGTGGTTTCTCCTCACCAAGAAAATTGTCTATAGATTCACAACCAGAAAGGAGTACAGCAAGGGACACAAAACAACTTTTATAGTTCATAAAATCCTCTTTCAAAATGGGGGTTCAGTTTATTTTAAGTGTAAAACTAATTATTTCAATAAAGTTTAAATTGTTTATTTTGTAATTTGATTACAAAAACCTTTCAAATGGCTTGAGATATCTCCACTTTCCTGTAGGTAAGTCAGCCAAGGTCACATTACCCATACGAACTCTTTTTAAACCTATTACTTTCAATCCAACTAACTCACACATACGTCGGATTTGCCTCTTTTTCCCTTCCCATAGAATAAATCTGAGCTGATCATCGTTAATCCACTCCACTTCTGCATCTCTTAGAGGTTGACCGTCAAGGCTTAATCCATGATTTAATAATTGAAGCCCTCTTTCGCTAAGTTTCCCTTCAACCCTGACTATATACTCTTTTTCAACTTCAGAGTCTTCTCCTATAAGTTGTTTGGCAATGCTTCCGTCCTGAGTCATCACAAGTAATCCCTGCGATTCAATATCGAGCCGCCCAGCAGTAGCTAACCCTTTTAGATGAGATTCAGAAAATTCATTATGAACCCTATCGTACTGGTTGGCTTTTGTAATAAGTGATAGAGCCGACTTATAGTTTTTTTCAGGTTGAGAAGAAACATATCCAACAGGTTTATTAAGGATTATCGTTACCTGTTTTGATTTGCTCTCTAGTGCTTTTTTATCTAAAGTTAATTTTGCGTTTGGTAAGACCTTGGTTCCTAGGGATACAACATTACCATCAGCTTTTACCCACCCTCTTTCTATAAATACATCTGCCTCACGACGAGAGCATATCCCCTGTTCACTTAAAAGTTTTGAAACTCTTACCTTTTCCATACTATATGGCTTCTTCTCCAGTTTCACCAGTACGTATTCTAACAACTTGCTCAACATTGGTAACAAAAATTTTTCCATCACCAATTTTTCCAGTTCTTGCAGCCTCTACAATGGCTTCAAGAGCAGAATCCACCTCCGTATCCTTTACTAAAAGTTCAATTTTTACTTTTGGAAGAAAATCTACCGCATACTCGGCACCTCTATACAATTCTGTGTGTCCTTTTTGACGTCCAAAACCTTTAGTCTCAGTTACCGTAAGCCCAGTTATACCAACCTCTCCTAAGGCTTCTCGAACCTCATCTAGCTTAAATGGCTTAATAATTGCAGTTACTAATTTCATATTAAAACTTATATTTGTGTGTTACAGGAACATTCCATCCGCTAAAGAAAGAACGCTTAGATATTTTAGGACCAAGTGCAGCCTGCCTTCTTTTGAACTCGCTTATTTTTAAAAGTTTTGAGGTTTTATCTATCTCTTCAGGACTTAAGCTAGTAGTAATTTTTAGCTCAGAAGACGATTTATCATTTAATACAAGGCCATCTATTATTTGGTCCAAAACATCATAAGGTGGCAATGAATCCTGATCCACCTGCCCTGGTGCCAATTCTGCACTTGGGGCCCTTTCGATAATACGTTGAGGGATAGTTGAAGATTGAGAGTTTCTCCACATTGCCAACCTATAAACTAAGGTTTTTGGAACGTCACTAATAACAGAAAAGGCACCGACCATATCACCGTAAAGTGTGCAGTAGCCAGTGGCCGATTCCGATTTATTTCCTGTACTTAAAACCAGTGCATTTTTTTTGTTAGCCAATGCCATCAATATCACGCCCCTAACACGTGCTTGAAGGTTTTCAAGTGTGACATCTTTAGATTGAGTCTCTATTTGTTCAAGTAAAGGTTTTAATGAATCGTGAATTACTTGATACATTGGCCTTATAGGGACTATGTCATATTTAACTTTTAGAGTACTACACATAGTCTTAGCATCGTCATTAGACATTTGGGCTGTGAATTCCGACGGCATAGATAATGCGTGACAGTTTTGAGCTCCAATAGCATCAGAGGCAATGGCTAACACTAAGGCGGAATCAATACCTCCAGAAAGCCCCAAAACAATCTGAGAAAAATTATTTTTTCTAATATAGTTATTAGTCGCTAAGCATAATGCCGACCAGATTTCAGCCTCAAGGCAATCAAGTTCATATAATGTTTCTGAATTTAAAGAATTTGATGAATACTCAATAAACTCGTGATGCGTAACTTCATCATCAAAAATAGAAATTTCAAATACATTAAGACCCTGCTTAAATCTAGTGCCCAAGGCCCTAACTTCTCCATCTTCACCCATAACAAAACTCGTACCATCAAAAACGCACTCGTCATGCCCGCCCAAAAGATTGCAATACACTACCTTTAGGCCTTTGGAACAGATATGCTCTTTTAATAATTCTACGGTTTCGTTAAATGATTCTGTGTGATATGGTTTTGCATCTAATACAATTGCAAATTGCGAAACCTTAGAAAGTGCTTTATCTACTAGTTCAGGTTTCATCCATGAGTCACCTGAAAATATAGCGTATCCAACCCTTTTGTCATTTTCAGTTGTGGTTACGAATAATTCGCTATCTAGACCCATGTCGTGTGTTACGGGAATTTGTGGCCTGCTCTCTACTAATTTTAAGGATGAGTAGACGCTATTATTATCATTATCAAAAGACGTGGTAAAAATACTCCCACTAAACGAGTCTGCTACTACCCTACCAAAATGGTCAACAGTTTGGAATTCCTTGTTTAAGTAATCTTCTCTAAGCATCAAGCCATCTGATCCATATCCAGAAAATGAGAATTTAGGATAAACCAAAACATCTATATTATTTTCTTTGGCAATAGTTAAATAATCTGTCATGAGCTTTTCATTGCCATCGAAATCGCCTGTTATAGGGTTTAATTGAGCAAGTCCGAATCGGATATACATTACTTAATCCTTGTAATTTATTTGGTTCTCACAATTATAATGATAGTTTTAACTTCAAGGTAAAGCTTATGAACGATAGTACAGAAAACCAATTCGACAAAAAAAATAAAGCTTGGTCTGCACGATTTTCAGAGCCTATGTCTGAACTAGTAAAAAGGTATACTGCCTCTGTATTTTTTGAACAAAGGCTTGCACCTTTTGATATTCAAGGCTCCTTGGCTCATGCTGAAATGTTAGCTTCTGTGGGAGTTATAAGTAAAAAAGATTTTGAAGATATTACTAAAGGTCTAAACCAAATTTCCTCTGAAATAAAAGAAGGGCATTTTTCCTGGTCTTTGGATTTAGAAGATGTACACCTAAATATTGAAAAACGTCTAGTTGAACTTATAGGAGATGCAGGAAAAAGGCTACATACAGGCAGATCTCGAAACGACCAAGTAGCCACTGATATTAGATTATGGCTTAGGGCTGAAATTGATATTGCCACAGAATTACTAAAAAAATTACGAAAAACTCTTTCCGAATTGGCAATAAAATTTAGTGAGGTTATTTTGCCAGGATTTACACATCTACAAGTAGCACAGCCTGTAAGTTTTGGACATCACATGCTTGCATATGCTGAGATGTTCGGAAGAGATTTAGACCGTCTGAAAGACTGTAGAAAGCGTACAAATACTTTGCCTTTGGGGGCGGCCGCATTGGCAGGTACTAGCTATCCATTGGATAGACAGAAGGTCGCTTCTCTACTTGGTTTTGAGGATATAACTCATAATTCACTGGATTCAGTTTCTGACCGCGATTTTGCTATTGAATTTTGTGCAGCATCAAGTATATGTATGATGCATATTTCACGACTTTCTGAAGAGCTTGTTTTATGGATGAGCCAGCAGTTTAGTTTCATAGCATTGCCAGATAGGTTTTGTACTGGAAGCTCTATCATGCCTCAAAAGAAAAATCCAGATGTTCCTGAGTTAGCTAGAGGTAAAACTGGGCGAGTTTATGGGGATTTATTATCTCTTCTAACACTTATGAAAGCCCAACCTCTAGCATATAACAAAGACAATCAAGAAGACAAAGAAGCTCTTTTTGATGCGGCCGACACACTTAGAGACACCTTAACTATATTTATAGACATGCTGTCAGGATTAGAAGTTAACGAAAAAAATATGAATGTAGCTGCATTTAAGGGGTTTGCTACTGCTACGGACTTAGCAGATTATCTTGTAAAAAAAGGTGTGCCTTTTAGAGATGCACACGAAGTTGTAGCAAAAGCTGTAAAGGATTGCGAATCTCATGAAAAGGATATTTCCGAGTTAAGCCTAAATGAATTGAAAAATTTGAATACTTTAATTGAGCAGGATGTTTTTGATGTTCTTACACTTGAAGGATCCGTCAATTCAAGACAGTCACTTGGTGGTACAGCTATAGAAAATGTAGTTAAGGAAGCTAATTTAATATTAAATGATGAGCGATAAACTTTTGTATTTCTATATAACTCTCGTCAATATTTAATTTTGAAAAATCATTCCCCTGCTCTGAACTTAAGGATATGGATAGTCTATTAGGTTCAGAGCTACAAACAGTCCATCTCAAAGCGTTACTAGATTTAAAATTCGGGAAAAAACCTATGTTTGGAATATTCAATAACCCTGCAATATGTAGTGGTCCTGTAGAACCAGCTATAAAAACTGATGTGGTTGAAATAATATGGACAAAATCAACCAATCCATAATTACTTTCATATATAAAAACTTTATCTAAATATTTTTTATCTAAATAAGTTACAACATCAGCTGCTTTAAAGCCCTCATTTGGACCAGTTGTAAGCACAAGTTGCACATCGAAATCGCTTAATATATTTTGAATTAACTTTGCAATATGTGAAGGTGGCAATGTTCCAGCAGTACCACCAGTCGTCACATGAACAAATATCCAAGGTTTTTCTGAATTTAATCCAAGTCTCTCTAAAACAATTTCTTTATAATTTTTTTGTAAAACTAGATATGGGGGCTCTATATTTTGTATATCGCTAACACCAACACATCCAAGAAAATATCGTGCTAAATCAAGATTATATTCATATTCAGGCTTTAAATTATAAGATCTTTTTTGTCGGAGTCTATGGTTATGAAATATCTGAAATAGCTTTGTAGCAGGTGCGAATCTGTGAGGGATTTTAAGTTTATTTACTAGTTTTGTATTATGCCATGTTGAATAAAAACATATAGAAGAGTCAAATTTGTGTGCTTTTAAAATTTTATAAAACTTTTTTGATTGTTCTGGTGTGACTTTGGGATTTATGTGCCTGCCATCCAGACTAATATCCACTATAACCTCATCGATATAAGGACAAATAGAAGCCAGTGGGGCTACATAATCTGAAACCAATGCGGTAATTCTAAGATTTGACAATGAAGATTTGAGTAGTTTTAGTGCAGGCCATATAAGTGCAAAATCACCTATCTTATCGTTCCTAATTACAAGCAAGTTCATAATTAATCTATTACTTTCCTAATAATTTCCGAGGTAAAGCCACGTGATAGTAAAAATCTATACTGTTTTGATTTGGTTTTAATGTCAGAAGATTTCTCTCCCTTGAATTTACTCATCCATATAGATTTTGCTAACTCATACTCATCTATATCAAAATATCTATCAAAGTTAGTTAGTATATCTTCACTTAGCTTATGCTCTTTAAGAGCTTGCTTAATTTTAGATTTGCCCCACTTACTTGCGTGTGTACGAATAAAAAACTCTAAGAATCTAAGGTCTGATTGCAAATCAACCTTTTGTAAATAAGATATAGTTTCTTCAATTTCGTCCTGATTATCGGTATATCTTGAAAGTTTTGAGGTCAGCTCAAATGCAGAATGCTCTCTTCTATATAAAAGCGAGATGGCCCTGTGCTTTAAATTTACTTCCAAAATTAATCGTCCATACCAGCAATTTCATCATCCGAATCTGAGTGTGACATATCTGTAAAGATATCAGAGCCACCAACCCCCATGGCTTCTCTAATTTTGCCTTCGATTTCCTGAGCAAGTTCAGGATTGGATTTTAGATACTCCCTAACGTTATCTTTTCCTTGTCCAATTTTATTTCCGTTATATGAAAACCAAGAGCCTGCTTTATCGACTATGCCTGCTTTAACGCCCAAGTCGATAATTTCACCTTCACGCGATATACCTGTTCCGTACATAATGTCAAATTCAACCTGCTTAAATGGAGGGGCAACCTTATTTTTAACTACTTTTACCCTAGTTTCGTTACCGATAACTTCATCTCCTTTTTTAATAGAGCCTATACGACGGATATCTAAACGTACAGATGTGTAAAACTTAAGTGCATTACCCCCTGTGGTGGTTTCAGGACTACCAAACATAACCCCAATCTTCATGCGAATTTGGTTAATAAAGATAACAGTGCAATTAGTCCTTTTTATGGAAGCCGTAAGTTTTCTAAGAGCCTGACTCATAAGTCTAGCCTGCAACCCGGGAAGGCTATCACCCATATCACCTTCCAATTCAGCTTTAGGTACTAGTGCCGCAACTGAGTCCACTACAATCAAGTCAATAGAGCCAGATCTAACCAAAGCATCGGTAATCTCTAAGGCCTGCTCACCCGAGTCTGGCTGTGAAATCAACAATTCATCTAAATTTACTCCAAGCTTAGCTGCATACTGAACGTCTAATGCATGCTCTGCATCTATAAAGGCACAAGTTCCGCCTAATTTCTGCATCTCTGCAATCGCTTGCAGTGTCAGGGTGGTCTTACCAGATGATTCTGGCCCAAAAATTTCAATTACACGACCACGAGGCAAACCACCAACACCAAGTGCAATATCTAGACTTAGAGATCCTGTTGAGAAAACTTGAATATCATGCTCTACTTCACTATCTCCGTAACGCATGATAGAACCCTTACCGAATTGCTTTTCAATTTGAGCTAAGGCTGCAGTAAGAGCTTTTGCTTTCTCCTTATTATTTTTATCTTCCATAATTCCGACTCCTTATTTGTAGTTAGAAATATTATGCCATTAAAAATACTGTATGTCCATACAGTAGATTTTTTAAACTACAATAAAGGGAAAATTTTATGGCAATTTAACAATAATGATATTTAAAAATCTAAAACTATTTAATTTAAATCCTGATTGGTCCGTAAGTGCATTAAAACTACATGAAATGCTTAAAACTTATACATTTGAAGAGGGTAATTTTATTGATTCTGGCATGGCAAATGTAGGTTGGACCAAAATTCACGAAGAATATGAATCCGAACACGATTTGGTTTTGGAAGTTGGACATCACTTAATAACAAAATTCAAATACGAAAAAAAATTATTGCCAACCTCAGTTATAAACCAATTTACTAAGGAGAAAGCTTTAGAACTTGAGGAAGAACAAGGGTTTAAACCATCTAAAAAGAAACTAAAAGAGATAAAAGAATTTGTCACAGATCAACTGCGCCCTAAGGCTTTTAGTATTTTCAAAGAGGTATGGGTAGTTTTTGATATAGAAAATTCTATATTTTGGATGGACACAACATCTAACTCATTGGCTGATGATATTGTCACCCTAATGTCCAAGTGTCTAAGCCCATTGCCACTTACAAACTTTCAGACTGCTATATCACCAACAAGTGCTATGACTACTTGGATTGTCGAAGGGGCACCTAGTCCATTTTCCACAGAACAAGACACAGAGCTTAAGGGAATTCTTGATAGCAAAATTTCTGTGAGATATGCAAATTACAACCCAGATATAACTGAAATTAGAAATCACTTAAATAGCGGAAAAATTTGTACAAAATTATCCCTTAACTGGAACGATAAAATTGTTTTCACTCTTAATGATGCACTAGACATAAAAAAAATTACTGCACTTAATTTAGCGGAAGATATTGAAAAATCTGACGATAAGTTTGAAGTGTTTTTGAGTGAAATCTCGCTTATGGCATCTGAACTTTCAAGTATGATTATGGATTTGTCTGAAGTATTAAATAAAGCAGACTAGGTATGAAGCTTAGAAAAGATTCAAAGAACGCTATATTAATCATAATTTTTCTAGTCACAGGTCTTGAATTTTATTTATCAGGACCTGATGAAACCCCTGAGCCCCAACCAATCCAAACGCATGTAAGCACAGATAAAAATATTAATAGCGTAACTAGGGATTCTTTGACTAATGTCACGGAGACATTTGTGCTATCTGAAAATGGGTACAATTTTGAGGGGTTTATCAAAGGGATAAGCTATTCAAGTTTTAGTTTCTTTATGGAACTAAACGAAACCATTCAAATAGATCTTGAGGCACATAAAGACTTGGAGATGATGTTATATGGTACAAAGACCTACTCTTTAAAAACCAAAGACAAGTTTGTCGCACCCGAACCAGGGATATATGAACTAAGGATATTCTTTAAACCTAATATTGAATTTAATTTATCTCCAAATAGAAGTGAAAGCTTCAAACTAAAAATCAAAAAACTAAAGTGATAAAAATTTTTCCTTCAATTTAGAAAGTTGATCTCTAGCCTTTGCCGCTTCCTCAAACTCAAGATTTTTAGCATGTTCAAGCATTTGTTTTTCTAATTTTTTAATTTCTGAGCTTAACCTTTTCTCATCTTTAAGAAGATCAGACATATCTATAGTTTCTTGCATATCTTCTAACGAGTCATGGAGTACTCCGTCGATAATATCCTTAACAGCTTTTTTAACAGTTTTAGGTGTGATGCCATGGGCTTTGTTATAGGCCATTTGTTTTTCACGTCTTCTTTCAGTTTCATCAATAGCCTTTTTCATCGAATCGGTAATCTTATCGGCATATAGAATTGCACTACCATTTATATTTCTCGCAGCTCGTCCAATAGTTTGAATTAAACTTCTCTCTGAACGTAAAAATCCCTCTTTGTCTGCATCAAGTATTGCCACCAATGAAACTTCAGGGATATCTAAACCTTCACGAAGCAAATTAATCCCAACTAACACATCAAATACACCTAGCCTCAAGTCTCTGATTATCTCAACTCGCTCAACAGTATCAATATCACTATGCAAATACCTAACTCGTAAAAAGTTTTCGGAGAGGTATTCCGTTAAGTCCTCAGCCATACGCTTAGTAAGAGTAGTAACAAGCACCCGCTCCCCTTTAGCTATTCTAAGTTTAGCTTCGCCTAGAAGATCATCAACCTGTGTCAATGCAGGTCTTATTTCAACTGTAGGATCCACAAGACCAGTGGGCCTTACAACTTGTTCAACAATATTATCTGATCTTTCAAGTTCGTATTCAGCTGGTGTAGCAGACACAAAAATTGACTGCTTCATACGAGCCTCAAACTCTTCCATCTTCAAGGGCCTATTATCCAAAGCAGATGGCAATCTAAATCCAAATTGAACTAATGTTGCTTTTCTTGAATGGTCACCTCTATACATCCCCCTTAACTGCCCCATCATTACATGACTTTCGTCAAAAAACATCAATGCATCTTTAGGCAAATAATCAATCAATGTGGGCGGTGGGTCACCTGGTTTAGCTCCTGATAAATGCCTTGAATAATTCTCGATACCCTTACAAAAGCCCAATTCGTGTAACATCTCTAAGTCAAATCTTGTCCTTTGTTCAATTCTTTGTGCGTAGACCAGCTCTCCCCTATCTAAAAACTCTTTAACCCGTTGCTTCAATTCCTCCTTAATTGTCTCAATTGCCCTTAAAACAGTACTTCTTGGAGTTACGTATAAGGAACTTGGATACAATGTAAATCTAATAATATCTTGACGTATCCTGCCAGTTAGAGGGTCAAATAATTCAAGTTTTTCAAGTTCGTCATCAAACAAAGTTACCCTTAAAGCAAGCTCTGGACTTTCTGACGGAAAGATATCAATAATATCTCCACGGACTCTAAAATGGCCACGTGCAAACTCCATATCGTTTCTCTCATACTGCATAGAAACTAATCGTTCTAAAATGGATTCACGTGAAATTTTGTCCCCAGTCCTTAAAATCAAGACCATGGCTTGGTAATCACTAGCATCCCCAATACCATATATGGTTGATACTGTACCTACAATGATGGTATCTCTTCTTTCTAAAAGACTTTTAGTAGCCGACAGCCTCATCTGTTCTATATGATCATTAATATTTGAGTCCTTTTCTATGAATAAATCTCTACTGGGAACATAGGCTTCTGGCTGATAATAATCATAATAAGATACAAAATATTCAACCGCATTTTTAGGAAAAAATTCCCGCATCTCTGCATATAGCTGAGCTGCAAGAGTTTTATTGTGTGCAAGAATTAGAGCTGGTCTGCCTAGTTGAGCAATAACATTTGCCATAGTGAAGGTTTTACCGCTACCAGTCACACCTATGAGAGTCTGGTTCATAAGACCATCCTGCACCCCTTCTACCAGACTTTTTATTGCTGAAGGCTGATCTCCAGATGGTTCCCATGATTGATAAAGCAAAAATGGACTGTTTGGATACTGTATGATTTCCGTCATTTAAGTGGCAATGCTTAAGGAAAATAAACTTTTTATTTTATACTTATAAGTCAATTTGTTAAACAGTATAAAAATGTCTAAATTATTTTCTAATATCGAATTAGCCCCAATCGACCCTATTTTGGGGCTTTCTGACTTATATAGGGCTGATAGTAATCCAAATAAAGTTAATCTTGGTGTTGGAGTTTATTATGACGAAAACGGAAATATTCCAATACCTAAAGCAGTAAAAGTAGCTTTAGAAAGATTTGTTCAAAATAGCAAACCCTTTAGTTATAGAGCTCAAAACGGAACAGCTGATTATACAGAAGCTGTTAAAAAATTAATTCTTGGTGAAGAGTTGTATTCTGAAAAATCTAAGGTTTGCTGCACAGTACAATCATTAGCTGGAACTGGTGCTTTAATGCTAGCAGCAAATTTTCTTCACAAAATCACACCTAACTCCACTGTTTACGTCTCTAACCCTACATGGGGTAATCATAAGACTATATTTGGATTGGCTGGATTCAAAATTGATGAGTACCCATATTACAATGATAAAACTATGTCTCTAGATTTTGACGGCATGACTGAAAAGTTAAACTCTTTAGAACCTAAAAGCATTATTGTTTTACATACTTGCTGCCATAATCCTACTGGCGTAGACCTTAATGAAGAACAATGGAAAAAGGTCGCTGAAATTGTTAAGGCTAAAAATCTTATTCCTATATTAGATACAGCTTATCAAGGTTTTGCTGAAGGACTTGAAGAGGATGCAAAAGCAATTAGAATTTTCGCATCTGAAAAAATTGAAACTTTTTTTACTACATCATTCTCTAAAATTTTCTCTCTATATGGAGAAAGAATTGGTGCATTAACAGTAATTTGCTCTGATGAATCTGAAGTTGAACCAGTTCTTAGTCAAATCAAAGTGTTGATTAGATCTACTTATTCAAACCCCCCAACCTTTGGTGCGAGCCTCGTTTCCACTATTCTTAATGACAAAGAATTATATGAAATGTGGAAAAGTGAATTAGAGTCTATGCGACAAAGAATTTTAAAAGTTCGCAAAGATTTAGTAATCAAAATTAAAGAGGCTGGAGCTAAGAGATCTTTTGATTTTATAGTTAATCAAAAAGGTATGTTCTCATACACAGGACTAAGTAAAGAGCAAGTCCAACAATTAAAAGAAGATAAACATCTATATATTGTCAGTTCTGGCCGCATTTGCGTTTCAGCTATTAACGATTCTAATATCGATTATGTAGCTAATTCTATAGCCTTAGCTTAAACATTTTATGGTCTAGTTTTTCTAGACCTTTTTATTGACTATAAGACTGTATACTTATACAATTTGTTAATAAGTACACATAAGGATTTGGCTATGAGCTCAAAACTCACATCTAGACAAATTGAGGTTCTAAATATAATCAAATCTCATATTTCTAAGAGTGGTATTCCACCTACTAGAGCCGAAATCTCTTCTGCATTAGGATTTAATTCACTTAATTCAGCTGAGATGCACATTAAAGCACTTGTAAAAAAAGGAGCTTTGATTGCCATCCCAGGAGTTTCACGAGGTCTTAGAATAAACCCAGCATTTGAATCAGAATTTTTGGATTCAGTTAAAGATGAATTATCTAACTCTGAAGCATCTAATGATTTTTTATCCCTACCGATTGTAGGACGAGTAGCTGCTGGTAGTCCTATAGAAGCCATTGAGCACCATGAGGATCAATTACTGTTTCACTCATCCATATTCTCTCAAACTCCTGATTATCTACTAAGAGTCAAGGGGGACAGTATGATAGATATAGGAATTATGGAAGATGATCTTTTAGCAGTAAAACGTGCAGATGAGGCTAATAACCGTCAAGTGATTGTGGCTAGACTTGACGGTGAGGTTACTGTTAAAAGGCTTCGTAAGTTACCAGATCATATAGAACTTATACCTGAAAATTCTGCTTATAAACCAATAGTAATTAGACCAGATCAGGATTTTTCAATTGAAGGCATAGCCGTGGGTCTAATTAGAAACCACGGCTTAGATTAATTGTGCAGGTTATAGATTAAGACTTTTATACCTAACCTTTAGATTTAGCTATTAAGCTTTCATGGTTTGAGTACTTCTTAGTTGGGGGTATAAAGTACCTTCCCTTCTTCCTCTTCTACCCTGAAGCCACCAAACTAATCCAATCAAAATAAAGGCAGGAATAAACATAATCGCAACATTAGGTTTATTATGATTAGGAACCATAAGCTCAACCACATCCCATTGATTCTCCCACCTAGCTTTAGCTGCCTGAGAGCCGAATTTAACTTGTCCAACTTGTACCGTATCACCTAAAGGCATCAATGTTAAGCCAGTTCTGCGAAGCCTTTCCTTACCGATTTGATCAGGAGTTTTGCCCTTTGTATCTTCCAAATCTTGAAGGTTCACAGATACTAACTTAGATAAATCATTACCTTCTAATGTCATACCCTGAATACGAGCAACGAATCTACCATTATTTGGAACCTCTGCTGCAACCTTATAAATTTCTGACAATGGCTTAGTTTCATATTCAGGATACATACGATTCATATACCAATCTGGTCTGAACATCATAAATGCCGCAATCATAAGTAAAAGAGACTCTAAAAAAGTACTTCTAATCCTAAAGAACAACATAGTTGATGCTGCAAAAATCATAGAGGCAACTATGGCACCAAAGATCACAACGACCAAATTCACAGTTGAATCAACCCCTATTAATAATAGCATAGGGTTGAAAACAAATATAAATGGCAATATAGCCGTCCTCATTGCGTAAACCACACCTTGAATCCCTGTTTTTATAGGGTCCTCTCCAGATATGGCGGCTGCGGCAAACGTAGCCAAACCAACTGGGGGTGTAATGTCTGCCATAATTCCAAAATAGAATACAAAGAAATGGACGGCGATTAAAGGAATAATTAAATCGTTTTGAGCTCCTAATTCCACAACAACTGGAGCCATTAAAGTAGCCATCAAAATATAGTTTGCTGTAGTAGGCATGCCTAGACCCAATATTAGGCAGACAAATGCAGTGAAAAACAGCATTATAAGTACATTACCCATTGAAACCAATTCAACAAAGGCAGTCATCCTTAAACCTAGTCCTGTCAAGGTAATAGCACCGACAATCAAACCAGCTGTACCGCAGGCGATTGCAATACCAATCATGTTTCGAGCACCCTCTTCTAAACCTTGAACAGTTTCAATAAATCCTCTTTTAAATGCCCCTGAAGAATCCTCTCTTCTAAATAAAGACATCAAAGGGCGTTGTGTCATCATTAAGAAAACTAAAGAAAGAACCGAATAAAATGCTGATAAACCTGCAGATAGCATTTCGATGCTTAAACACCAAACCAAAATCGCTATGGGTATTAAGTAAAACAAACCTGCCCTAACTGTAGGCCAAGTCTCAGGTTTAACAGGACTAGTAATATTAATATCAGTTGGTAAGTCTTCGTATTTTGAAGCAATAAATATCAATCCCAAATATAGTGCTACAAGCAACCCCACTAAAATCCAAATTGCAGATGCCCCTGCCAAAGCCTGAACACCAGTACCAATGTAGTAAAACGCACCCATCACAGCAAGAGTACCCGTAATGCCTAGCAAATAACCTATTAATTTTTGATTAAATGTTCTATTAGTATTTGCGGCCATCATAGGCTGAATACCAAGTTTAAGTGCCTCTAAATGCACTATATAAAATAAAGAAATGTAGGAAATAGTTGCTGGCAAAAATGCATTTTTAATAATTTCTGTATAAGGTACACCCACATACTCAATCATAAGAAAAGCAGCCGCTCCCATTACTGGAGGCATGATTTGCCCATTTACAGAGGATGAAGTCTCAATAGCCCCAGCTCGAATCCCCCCATAACCAGCCTTCTTCATTAAAGGAATTGTAAAAATTCCGCCTGTCACAACGTTCGCTACGGAAGATGCAGAAACAATACCATTTACTGCAGAAGAAACAACTGCAACCTTAGCTGGACCCCCACGCAAATGCCCCAACATAGCAAAAGAAACTTGCATTAGATAATTTCCAGCTCCGCACTTATCTAGCAGAGATCCAAGTAACACAAATATAAAAATATAAGAAGTAGATACGCCTAACGCTACTCCAAATACACCTTCTGTTTCAAGCCACATATGTGAAACTAGACGATTAACTGAAGCCCCTTTATGCGATAAAACATCTGGTAAATATGGACCTAAAAAAACATAAGCAAGCATAACCATACCAAGTATAGTCATGGGCCAACCTAAAGCTCTGCGTGTAATTTCTAGAAGTAGTAATACGCCTAAAGTGCCCGCAATCACATCAAGAGTTGTCGGAATACCGGGTCTAGTAGAAAGTTCTTGATAAAAAAGATATAAATACGCACCACAAAATCCAGCAACAATAGCAAGAATCCAATCATAAGCTGGCATTTTATGTGAATGGCTCTTTCCAAGAGGGTAAGCCAAAAGACCCAAAAACATTGCAAATCCTAAATGTATAGAACGAGCCTCGGTATCATTAAAGATACCAAAATTAAATTCAAACGGTAACGGCGACGCAATCCATAGTTGAAAAAATGTCCATAATAAAGCCCCGATAGCTAAAACATGCTTGGCAATACCCTCTACTTTTCTGCCACCCCTGTCAACATCTGCCACCATTTTTTCGAGTTCAGCTAATTTTTTTGCGTCTGTAACCATTAATAATCCTACTTAATAATTATGGACAAACCGCCAAGACCTTAGTCATTAGCGGTTTGAGGAAGTAAAAATAATAAAGAAACTAAATTATTTAATTAAACCAATTTCTTTGTAGTATTTTTCAGCACCTGGATGAAGAGGAGCAGTTACACCATTAGAAATCATACCTTCTTTAGTTAGATTACCTAATGCTGGATGAAGTTTTTTGAAGTCATCAAAATTTTCAAATACTGCTTTAACGATTTTGTACACAGCATCCTCATCTGTTTTAGCAGATGCAACAACTAGTGCAGTAACACCATAAGTGTCAGTTGCTTCATTTCCTGCATAAAGACCTGCTGGAATTTGAACTTTTGCGTAATATGGATATTTGGCAACAATTTTATCTACTACTTCACCAGTAAGAGGCATAAGTTTAGCACCGCAAGTAGTGATAGGATCTTGAATGTTAGCTGATGGGTGACCTACGCCGAAAATAAACCCATCAATTTTACCGTCACATAAGGCAGTACCATGTTCGTCTGATTTAAGCTCAGAAGCAACAGAAAAGTAAGATTTATCTGTACCTAACTCAGACAAATACTGTTCAATTGAAGCACGACTTCCAGAACCTGGATTACCTACGTTAAATCGTTTACCTTTAAGATCTTCAAAACCTTTAACACCTGAATCTTTTGATACAACAATTGTTAATGGTTCAGGGTGAAGGGCGAATACTGTACGTAAATCCTTGTAGGGACCAGCATCTTTAAAATTAGCCTCACCGTTATATGCATTGTATGCAACATCTGACTGAGCAAATCCTAAATCTAATTCACCAGCCTTGATTGTGTTTACGTTGAAAACTGATGCACCAGTAGATTCTACAGAACAACGAATTCCATGATCTTTGCGATCTTTATTTACAATACGGCAGATAGCACCACCAGCCGCATAATACACGCCAGTAACTCCACCTGTACCAATACTTACAAATTTTTGATCTGCTGCAGTAGCAACAGGTGAAACTGTAAATGTAGAAAAGACGGCAGCAACACTAACAGCTAAAGATATTTTTTTTAGGATTTTCATAGTAACACCTATCAACGTTATTAAAACTCGCCTATATGTATACCAAAATTACATATACATCCAAATAGGAATTTCCCTAACATTAGTCTCTACATAATTGGTATTGGGACCCATAGAGTTCAGCCCTAGAAGCCACTTTTGAAGCTATAGTCTTAAGCCAATCTTTAGACTCATAAGTTCCTCGTGAATACCCGCCCCACCCTTCGTGATAATTTAGATATTGATTATAGGTATCCCATCTACTTACCGCATTTACACTGTTAGACTTTGCCATATACCAACCAATAAAGTCCACAGCATCGCTAAAAACATCTCTCCTGGCACCACTATTGTTAGTATCTCTAATATAGTCCCTCCAAACATCATCTTTTGCTTGTGGATATCCATATGCATCACTAGGACGTCCAAGCGGAACTAAACCTAAAGCCCATCTTTTCGCAGGTCTTGCATCATGAACAAATTTAGATTCTTGATAAATAATAGCCATGACTACTTGTGGTGGAGCTAGCCATTTTTCCTTAACTTGCTTAAGTGATTCGTGCCATTGAGGCTTCTCACTCAAAATCGAACAAATATTATTAGAATCTTTTGGAGGAGCTGTATCTACAATAGTTTTATTAGAGGCACAAGACACCAAAAAGAAAGTTGTAACTAGTAACAAAATATTAAGTTTCATACTATTGGCTTTACAAATGTAGGTATAATCACATTATTTTATTATCTTGGAAATTTCATGCAAAGTAAAAACCGCGTATTTTATGGGTTCTACATGGGGCTTTTGCTCTTAATAACCATAGGCTTCATTTGGGTACTAGCACCATATTTTTCTGCCTTATTTTGGGCCGTTATATTTGCGGTTTTATTTAGACCTATTTATCTAAAACTACTTGAAAAAATGCCAGGTAAAAGAAATTTATCTGCACTTCTAACGCTTATACTTGCTATTATTCTTGGAATTATTCCTATAGGGATTATTGCCACTTCACTTACATCACAAGCTGTAGATTTGTATCAAAAAGTTGAATCAGGTCAAATTAATTTTGGAGAATATGTTGATTTGGTTTATAACAATCTTCCATCTCCTATTCATTCTTTTCTCGAAAAATTCCATATTACTAGTGAATTTAGTTTCAGAGAAAAACTTCTTCAATTATTCAATCAGGGCTCTAAGATGATGGCCACTGAATTAGTAAACATTTCCCAAAATACATTCACATTCATTATGGATTTGGGTATTATGCTTTACTTAATGTATTTCTTTATTAGAGATGGTGAAACCATTAAGGAGTACATTAAACGTTTTACTCCTCTAAGTGGTAACCATAAAATTAAATTATTTAGTAAATTCCTAACAGTAGTTCGTGCTACCGTTAAGGGAAACATGCTTGTAGCTATTGCACAGGGTGCCCTTGGGGGATTTATATTTGCCGTTCTAGGTATACCATCCCCTATTCTTTGGGGTGTAATCATGGCTTTCTTATCACTACTACCAGCGATTGGAGCAGCTCTTGTATGGTTACCAGTAGCTATTTATCTACTGGTATCTGGCTCCCTAGTGGAAGGTATTATTTTAATGGTTTGGGGTGTGGTCGTTATTGGTATGTCAGATAATCTTCTAAGACCTATTCTAGTAGGCAAAGACACCAGACTTCCAGATTATTTAATTCTAATAACAACCATAGGCGGTATGGCAGTTTTTGGTTTAAATGGATTTGTGATTGGACCTTTACTTGCTGCTTTATTTATAACTTTCTGGGGTGAACTCCCTAATGCCGTTGGTCTTCTCGAAGAGGATGATGTAGCAGCTATTGAAAGTAATCATGAGGAATATATTGCACTTTCAGAGACTCACCCTGAAGAAACAGTAGAAGCATTAGAAAAGAAAATGGAGAAGTAAAAGTAGTATATCTACAACTTAACTAACATTATTTATTAGATATTTCTCATTTAATTGAAAATTTAACACTTATAAGTTAGAATTATTTTCTTTTAGCGAGCGTGGCGGAATTGGTAGACGCACTGGATTTAGGTTCCAGCGCCGAGAGGTGTGAGAGTTCGAGTCTCTCCGCTCGCACCACTGAAGAAGATGGGGATTACCCATCTTTTTTTATATTTCAAAATTACAAATATATTTAATATTTTATTTATACAATTTTAGAAATTTTTAATTTTTTTAATTGTATGAATATGAAGACTAAGGGCATTGCCACCTTATTAATTTCTCTACTTATAGGTTGTGATGAAGTAAAGACAGCTTATAACCAGACATTCCATCCTCAAAGTGAATCAAACGAAGCCTTAGAAGCAAAATACAATGCAGTATTTGCCCAAGCCACTGGTAAAAGTAATAATCTAAATCCTCCTCCTAATCTTAACTATTCAAAACAAAATCTAGAAGATTCAATCGGTCAAAATGACTCAATATACAACTTGAGCGGAAATGAACTTAACTATATACGGGATGAACTAATTAGGATGTTTGATGGGAAAATGCCTAAAGTATTAACTAACACAGCTATATACTTTCATACGGATCATATAAATATATTAATTAACGATCCTAATAATATAGAAAACGTTGATAGGTACACTTATAGTTATACCGATCAAAAATGGGCAAAAGACAAGCATTATAAGTTATCAGCCAAACAACTACAAACATTGCCACAGGAGACTTTACCATTAAGTATTGTTGATTTTAGTGGCTTGCGTAGATTAATTGAAGGCGCCATTCAAAATTCAAATAGTCTTGAAGAGGCTAAAATTCAAAACTATGCTATATCCTACTTATATTTAGATGGGACGCAAACATGGGACATTGGTATAGAGACCCCGAGGGGAGACTATATTTACAGCACAACTAACGATGGCATTAAATACAAATTAGAGAGGAAATAAGAATGAATAATTATTATGAATATCTAATTTTAATTTTAGATAACTTCTTTCTCACATTAATTTCACTATTCTTTATTTTGTTTTTAGTCACTTTATTGCTATTTAGATTTAGACTTTTAGTTGCATTCTTAACTTCAATAATTTTTAGTATTTTTGCTTCCGCAGCTATTCAAATACTGGCACTAACTGGTATAGATCCAGTTAAAAATATAACTAGAGCATATCTTTCTGATAATGGCGGTCACACTGAAGGCGTTTTTTATAAATCCGCACCATCAGGTACAACAATTAATGATAGAGTTATAGATGATTACTACATTATTTACAAAACTGAAGACGGACAAATTATTGATACAAAAACACTTGAAATCAATTTAGATCCACAAAAAAGGAATTTATTTACCATATACAATGTACGATATCTTAAATTAGATCCGACAGTATTTGAAATTTTTTAATTGGGTGTTGTATGAATTTTTGGCGTTTATTCTGTGCAGGTTTTACCTTTGTATTTCCAATATTTTTTGTATACGTTGGTTTTTGGCCGACATCGGCTATGGTTTCCACTATCTCACTAGTTCTAGGGATTGTTCTTTGGAGTATTTTTGCTTTAATTGAATTTAGAAATTTTGTTTTAAAACCTGCTAGAGCTGATGCCTATTACAGGCGTATATATAACTCTAGTCCTAATTCTTATGCTACTGTAGAGAGTATTAGCAATGTTGGAACCTCTTCAAAACCTAAGTATAAATATCTTTTAAAGTTCCAAAATTTATCAGGTACTACTGTGCATTTTTCTATCGAAAACAAAAAAGATTTATCATTAATGGCTGGTCAATCTCTACCGATATACATCAATACAGATGAAGTAAATCCCGATCCCCCATTTGTAATAGCAGACAATAGATTTTCATTTAAACCTTCCTTTAATCCAGCTTCTGGACTTTTTTACGTTCTTTTTATAATTGCTTATGCTGTAGGGTTCTTTTTAGCTTGCTATGCTTTATTTTCCAATGGATATGGTTGGAGATTTATGTCCCCATGGCACCCTTGGGTTTGGGCCCCTATCATAGGTATTTTTACTACAAAAGTAATTGGTGGAGTAGACAAATATATAACTACATCAGGTACTAATCAGAAATTGTTTAACAAACTAGTTACAAGAGGCTTAAAAGCTGAAGGAACTATAATTTCTAGAGAGCATACAGGTACAACAATAATGAATTCTCCTCTTATGAAATTTATAGTCCAATATTCAGATAAACAAGGAATTCAACATCAGGCTGTAATAAAAGAGCTCATTGCATTCAATGATATTTATAAATTTGAATTAAATAAAAGACCTGTTCTTTATCTGAAAGATGATCCAAGTATTGCTAAATTTGAATACATAGAACGATCAATGACTGAATTTGCTCATACGGAGCCTAGTGATGCAAGTTATATTATGTTTGATAATATGATTAGTGATTAATCCTCACTGGATATATTTGTACAGGATTCTTTATAACAAAAAACATAAAAATGAAAAAAAACTTTGAAGATTTAATTAATAGTGCTTGGGATAACAAAAGCGAATTAACCCCACAAAATACGGAACTTTTTCAAATTGTCGAACAAGTTATTGACGATCTAGATAAGGGTAAAATTCGTGTGGCAGAAAAAATAAATTCTGAATGGCGGGTTAATCAATGGGTTAAAAAGGCTGTTTTACTTTCATTTAAGCTTAGAGAAAATAAAGTAATAAACGAAGTACCTCTACAGTATTTTGATAAAGTCCCTTTGAAATTTGAAAATTTCACTTCCGAAGATTTTAAAAATTCTGGTTTTAGAGTCGTACCTCCTGCAGTGGCTAGACGTGGGGCATTTATAGATAAAAACGTAGTACTTATGCCCTCCTACGTAAATATTGGAGCATATATAGGTGAAGGTACTATGGTTGACACATGGGCTACAGTAGGCTCGTGTGCACAAATTGGAAAAAACGTACATCTTTCAGGGGGCGTTGGTATAGGTGGTGTTTTAGAGCCTCTTCAAGCAAATCCAACCATAATTGAAGATAATTGCTTTATAGGTGCTAGATCTGAAATTGTTGAGGGTGTAATCGTTGAGGAAAATTCTGTATTATCAATGGGGGTTTACCTTTCTCAAAGTACAAAAATATATAACCGTGATACAGGTGAAATTTCCTATGGACGAGTACCATCTGGTTCAGTCGTTGTACCAGGCAGTCTGCCTAGTAAGGATGGTAGTCACAGTCTTGCTTGTGCTGTTATTGTAAAACGAGTTGATGCAAAAACTCGCTCAAAAACAAGTATTAATGACCTTCTTAGAGCTTAACATGAACACTCAAAATATAACCACACTTGAACTGCTTAAAGATTTAATTTCACGTGAATCCATTTCACCAAACGATGCTGGATGCCAGGATGTATTAGCAGATCTTCTTAAAAAACAAGGTTTTAAAGCGGAATTCATGGAGTTTGGTGCTGTAAAAAACCTTTGGATTCGTCATGGAGACCTAGCACCATTAGTAGTATTTGCTGGACACACTGATGTTGTACCCTCTGGACCTAGGGATTTGTGGGATTCTCCACCTTTCGAACCTACTATTCGAAACAATAAACTTTATGGACGTGGGGCTGCTGATATGAAAGCAGGAGTTGCTGCAAGTGCCATTGCCAGCTATGAATTTGTTAAAGCATATCCAAATCATAATGGTTCAGTTGCTCTTTTGATTACCTCTGATGAGGAAAGTATCGCTATCGATGGCACGGTAAAAGTCTGTGAAGTCCTTGAAAAACGCGGTGAATCTATTGACTACTGTGTCGTAGCCGAACCTTCATGTGTAGATAAATTGGGAGATACTATTAAAATTGGTCGTCGTGGGTCTTACGGGGCTACTTTGACTATTAAAGGTAAACAAGGACATGTAGCTTATCCACATAAAGTCAAAAATCCTATTCATTTAGCGGCACCTGCTGTTGCTGAATTATGTAGTACTGTTTGGGATGAGGGTAATAAATTCTTTCCCCCTACTTCATTTCAGATATCCAATTATCGTGCTGGTACTGGTGCAGCAAATGTAGTCCCTGGAATTGCTCACATTGAATTTAATTTCAGATTCTGCACTGAAAGCACTCCTGAATCATTAAAAAATCGTGTTGAAGAAATACTAAATAAACACAACCTAGACTATGAAATCGAATGGATTCTAGGAGGCGAGCCTTTTTTAACTGAAGCCGAAGATTTAACAAAAGCGATGATTGATTCCATCAAAGAAGTAACTGGTGTTGATGCTCAATTGAGCACTACTGGTGGTACATCAGACGGCAGGTTTATCGCAAAAATGAATCCTAAACCAAAGGTTTTGGAATTTGGTGTAATTAATGCCAGCATTCACCAAATAAACGAGCATGTTGATGTAGATGACTTAGAAAAAAGCAAAGACATTTACTTTAAAGTATTAGAAAAACTTTTAGCTTAATGAAAAATAAAGAAATTCATTCTGAAATCCTAAAAGAGCTTAAATCTGTTAGGGATTTTGTTCGATACTGCACCTCAAAATTCTACGAAAATGAAATTTTTTTAGGACATGGAAATACAGAATATATAGATGAAGCTATACAACTTGTATATTCTGCCCTACATCTCAAGCCAGTTGATATCGATATATTTCTAGATGCATTAGTCACAGAAGATGAGAAAACAAAGATATTGGATTATCTTAATAAAAGAATAGTGGATCGTATGCCATTGCCATACATAACTGGATCCGCATGGCTTCAAGGACTTGAATTTATCGTTAACTCGGATGTTTTAATACCGCGCTCCTTTATTGCAGAGCTTTTATCTCAAGATTTATTTGAACAGGACATCCTAAATACGGAACCCTCTAAAATTCTTGATATGTGCACAGGTTCAGGGTGTTTAGGTATTCTAGTAGCATTAATTTACCCCTTTGCGGAGGTAGACGGTGTGGATATTTCTGATGCAGCTATTAAGATAGCAAAATTAAATAAAGACAAACACAATGTACAAAACTTTCACCCTATAGTCAGCGATTTATTTAGCTTTAATCCTGATTACAAATATGATTTGATCATATGCAATCCGCCCTACGTAAACAGCGTATCGATGCAAAATTTACCTCCTGAATATGGCTATGAACCTCAATTAGCATTAGCAGGTGGTGAAAAGGGCATGGATACAATCAAGCGTTTTCTAACTGAAGCTTTAAACTTTACCCATGATAACACCTCTATAATTCTTGAAATTGGCAATGAGTACGAGTACTTTGTTAAAGCATTTCCAAATTTACATCACATTTGTTTAGAAACAGCTACTACGACAGAAAGCGTTGTATTTATCAAGGGTCGTGACCTACATGATTCGAGCAAACTCTCTAAGTTTAAGACGTGGCAGTAAACCCCTTTTAGAAAACACATCATTCACTATCAATTCCAATGAAAGAATTGGTATAGTTGGTAGAAATGGCGCTGGAAAATCTAGTTTATTCGCATTGATATTAGGGCAAATCGATCAAGAAACTGGAGATATAAGCATTCCTAAAGAGTGGAGAATCGCTCATGTTAGACAGGATGTTTTATTAGGAAATCAATCAGCTACCGAATTTGTAATTGATGGTGATATTAATTTAAGAAACCTTCAAAGTGAATACGCTAATACAGACACTAATGACGGCGTTAGATTATCGGAACTTGAAGCTGCTCTTTCAGATGCTGGCACCTACACGGTCCAGTCGAGGGCAGAACAGCTTCTGTCTGGATTAGGTTTTGGTCCATCCGAATGGTCTAAAGCTATTGGTGAATTCTCTGGTGGATGGCAGATGAGACTAGCACTAGCCCGAGCTCTAATGATGCCCTCAGATCTGCTATTACTAGATGAACCAACAAACCATCTAGATTTAGATGCAATGATATGGCTTGAAAAATGGTTATCTAGATATGACGGAACGGTTCTAATTATTTCGCATGATACAGATTTTCTGAATTCCACCGTTCAAAACATTTTAAGCTTTGAGAACAAACAACTTATTCGATACAAAGGCAATTATGATCAACATCTAATTCAAAAAGCTGAGAAACATAAACAGCATATCGCTGAAATTGAAAAACAAAAGAGAGAAAGCGAAAGGCTACAAAACTTTATAGATAGGTTTAAAGCAAAAGCCTCTAAAGCAAAACAAGCACAAAGTAGAATTAAAGCCCTCTCAAGAATGCAGAAATTAGCCCCTTTGCAAGCTGAAGGAGCGATACACATAACATTGCCAACAAATCCAAATATGCCAGACCCTCTTCTAGTTATGGAAGATTTAAGTGTGGGATATGAACAAAAACCTGTTTTGCAAAATATATCCCTAATGTTACGTGGTGGAGATAGGATTGGAATGCTTGGTATGAATGGGGCTGGGAAATCAACTCTAGTAAAAACTCTAGCTGATGGATTACCTCTAATTTCGGGAGCAATAAAACCCTCAAAAGGCATAAAAATAGGATATTTTGCTCAACATCAGCTTGATATGCTTAATGATGAATCTACTCCCCTCCAACACCTACAACTCATAGCTGATCCCAACACCACCGAACAAGAACTTAGAAATTATCTCGGTCAATTTGCTTTTACTGGCGATGTAGTTTGCGAACCCATTGCCCCCTTTTCTGGAGGAGAAAAGGCACGTCTAGCTTTGGCTTTAGTTGTTTGGAAAAAGCCGAATTTACTAATTTTAGATGAACCAAGTAATCACCTTGATATAGTTACAAGAGAGGCTTTAGCTGAGGCTCTTGCTCAATTTGATGGGAGTATGCTATTAGTATCCCATGACAGACAGCTATTAAAGTCTACAATTGATAAATTTTGGATTGTTTATGATGGCAATGTTCACGAATTCGACGGTGATCTTGATGACTATGCCAAATGGATTGAAGAAAGAAAATCTAATTCAACTAAAGTAGATCAAAAAAATAAATCTGATTCTACTGTAGATAAAAAGGCTACCAAAAGGCTCGAAGCTGAAGAGAGGCAAAGAAAATTTAAACTCAAAAAACCTCTTGAACAAAAAGCTTCTTACATAGAAGAAAATATCAACAATCTTGAAAATAAAATATCTGAATATGATGCATTGATAGCGGATGAAAGCTTTTATGCAGAATCAAATAGAGATAACAGACTTAAAATATTAAATGATCATCAAAAATCCGTTAATGAGCTAAAACATCTAGAAGAAGAATGGTTTGATGTTTTAGCCCAAATAGAAGAGTTGGAAAATAATTAATTTCCCAACTCTATAGAAATATCAGCAAATAGTCCTACGATATCATCAAGCTGTAAGTTTTTTTTGTCCTGACCTTGTTTATCCAGAACAATTTTACCCTGATGCATCATAATAATTCGATCGCCATATTGAAGAGCATATCTGAGATTATGAGTAACCATCAAAACTGTGCAATTCATAGTATCCACGAGCTCTTGAGTAAGCTCCATAATTCTATCTGAAGACTTAGGATCTAATGCTGCCGTATGCTCGTCAAGCAAAACTAAACTTGCATGAGAAAGACTAGTCATCAATAAGGCTAGAGCTTGCCTTTGACCACCAGATAAATTACCTGTTTTCTGATCTAGATAATTCTCTAGGCCCATGTTAAGTTTTTTTAAAGACTCTCTGAATAAATCTCTATCACGAGTTTTATACCCAAGACCTAATCCATAAAATTTACCCTTATTAGCAGCTAAAGACAAATTTTCTAATACAGTTAAATTTCCAGCTGTACCCATAGATGGATTTTGAAACACCCTGCCTATAGTTTTATATCTCGAAGATTCGGAGAGCTTACTGGTATCTCCTCTATCAGATAGTATTATTTTTCCTGAATCAGGTTTTAAAGTTCCTGATATTAAGTTTAATAAAGTGGATTTACCAGAGCCGTTTGATCCAATAATAGAAATGAATTCCCCTTTAGGAGAGGACAAATTAAAATTTTTGAACACCCTAACTTCATCAGGCGTTCCTATATGAAAGCTCTTATTTAAATTACTAACTGTAAGAAAATCAGACATCTTTTGCCCTCCTGAAATTTAAACTTTTCATAAGAGGGGTTCTGACTTGATCGCTCATAAGAATAAGTAAGAATAACAATGCTCTAACCATATTTAGTAAATATGCTGGAGTACCTAAATTAATGGCCAACGCTACCAAGGCTTTATACAAAATTGACCCTAAAATTACTTGCGTAGTTAACTTCAAAAATCTGACATTTGTAAATAAAACAAGCCCAATAATACAAGAAGCTAAACCAGTAACCATAGCCCCAGTACCCATACTTATTTCAAAATAACCCTGCTGCTGAGATAAAACTGCACCCGATAACGCTACAAGAGAATTAGCTAATGATAAGCCGATAATCCGCATGGTACCAGGTTTTACAGCTAGCGATTTTACGATTTGTTCATTGTCCCCTGTCGCCCTGAGCAGTAAACCAGCCTTGGTTTTAAAGAAATAATCCAAGGCTAATTTAATAATTAAAACAATAAGACCAACAACAAACAGGATGAGTAAGCCTTTATTATTTTCGAAAATAGATAGACTAGATAATGATCCTTTGAAAATTGTAATCTTATCGAATATAGATTGATTTGCCCTACCCACAACCAAAAGATTGACTGAATAAAGCAAAGTCATAGTTATAATGCCTGCAAATAATGCATTAATTTTAAGCTTTTCATGTAGAACTCCTGTAAAAGCCCCAGCTAAAGCACCGGCACATGCTGCTAGAAACAGAGAAGTCCATGGATCTAAACCTGACATCAATGCCCAAGTTGAAATAGCAGCTCCAAATGGAAAACTACCGTCAACAGTTAGGTCGGGCAAATTTAATACTTTAAAACTTATAAATATACCCAGAGCAAGCAAAGAATAAATTAATCCTTGCTCAAAAATATCAGATAAGATTGCTACGTAATGCATTTTATTTAGCTAAGTCTTTTGCGTGTTTATAGCTTTCAGGTAGTGTAAGGCCTAATTCATTAAGTGTTTTTGAATTATAAAAAGGGCTCGATTCAGAAATTTCTGGTATAGGCAATTCTTCTGGTTTTTTACCTTCAATAATCGCCGCAGCCATCTTACCTGTAGTTTTACCTAAGGCAACATAATCAAGACCTTCAGCTGCTACTAAACCCAAAGCCACTTGCTCTTGCTCAGAACCAAAATATGGAATCTTCGCCTCTTTTGCTTTCTCCATAATAACTTGCATATTTTGAACAACCATATTGTCTGTAAGATTGGTTAAAGCATCAACCTTAGATATCAATGATTGAGCTGCTAATGGCACATCACCTGCATTAGTAATAGCCTGTGTAACGATCTCAAACCCATAGTCAGGTGCAAGTTTTTCATAAATTTTTATAGAGGCTAATGAATTATCTTCTGCTGTGTTATACATAATGCCAATCTTTTTAGCTTCTGGCAAAAATGCACGTATCAATTCAAGTTGCTGTTTGATAGGAAGGCGGTCATTAGTTCCTGTAATGCCAACCATATTAGATCCGTCTTCGTTTTGAAGTTTTGCAAGTTTTGGATCTGTCACCGCATTAAAAATCACTGGGATATTGTTTTTTCTACCTTCATTAAAAGCTGCTTGGGCTGCGGGTGTGGCAATGCCCACAATTAAATCAGCCTTATTACTTGAAAAATTTTGAACAATCTGATTAGTTAAACCTGTATCAGCTTGAGCAATCTGATAATCAATCTCAATATTTTTACCGTCTTCGTAACCCGCTTCTTTCAGACCTAATACAAAACCATCATGGCAGTTTTTCAAAGAGCCATGTTCAGCAAACTGAACCACACCGATTTTAAATTTTTTTGAACTATCTTCTGAAGATGCAGTTGATTCCTTTTTATCGCCACAAGCAACCAATGCACTTGCGGTCAATAAAGCCATAACAATATTTTTGGCATTAATGTTTTTAAAAAATTTCATGTTTTAACCTAAATTTTTAATTCTAAAATTTAATAATTGATTTTTTATTCTATACAAAAAAATTTTTAATTCCACTATATAGCGTGAATTAAACTTCTAAAAGGAGATTCAATATCAAAAAGTTGTGGTATCTCATACTCTTCAGGATAGTCAACTCTCGCAAAATACAACCCATCGGGCATAAATGTGGGAGCAGTGAACATCCTGTTTTTAGCCTCAATAAGATCAGGGATTTTCGAAGGACTAAACCTACCCATACCAACATAAAGTATTGTGCCTATAAGATTTCTGACCATATGATGCAAAAATCCATTAGCCCTGAGAGTAAATATAATGAATGGACCCTCAGCATTTATTTTAAATAAATCTAGAGTCCTTACGGGACTAGAAGCCTGACATTGAGAAGATCTAAAACTAGTGAAATCATGAGTACCAATCATCTTTTCTTTGGCAATGTTCATGCTTTCAACATCTAGATTATGAAAATCCCAACCAGCCCTGCCACTCCAAATAGGTGACATAACTCTCTCATTTCTAAGCAAATAAACATAGGTTCTGCTTACCGCAGAAAATCTAGCACTAAAACTATCAGGAACAATTTTTGACCAACGAACTCTTATAGAGTCAGGTAAATGAGAATTAACTCCCCTAATCCAAGATTCAAGATTTCTATCAACCTCAGTATCAAAATGCACAACTTGGCCAAGAGCATGAACTCCAGTATCTGTACGTCCAGCACAAATTGTGCTTACTTGATGTCTTGTGAATTCCCTAAGAGCTGCCTCTAATTTATCTTGTACAGTCAGACCATTAGGCTGAGTTTGCCAACCTTGAAAATCCCTACCATCATAAGATATACCAAGTGCAACTCTATAGCTCATTATGCATTTGAAAAGTCTAAAACAATATTCAGCATACGTCTTAAGGGTTCAGCCGCACCCCATAAAAGCTGATCACCAACAGTAAAAGCAGAAATGTAATTAGGACCCATATTTAGTTTTCTAACTCTGCCTACTGGGATATCAAGCGTACCAGATACCGCAACAGGAGTTAGTTTATGAATAGCGTCCTCTTTATTATTAGGTATAAATTTAGACCACTCTGTACTATTAGAAATTATGTCTTCTATATCAGAAAGTGGTACATCCTTTTTAAGTTTTATTGTTAGAGCCTGACTGTGAGAACGCATAGCACCAATTCTTACGCATAGACCATCAATAGGAATTATAGAATCGCCTTTTAAACCTAAAATTTTGTTTGTCTCAGATTGAGCCTTCCATTCTTCTCTAGATTGTCCATTTTCCAACTGGCTATCAATGTAAGGAATTAAATTTCCGGCTAATGGAACTCCAAATTGAGTAGTATCTATGTCTCCTCTTTGCTTAGATAAAACTTGCTTATCTATCTCTAAAATCCCAGAGGCAGGATCATCTAAAAGATTTTTAACTTCGTTATTTAAAGTTCCAAATTGCGTTAGTAATTCACGCATATGCTTAGCACCACCGCCTGAAGCAGCTTGATAAGTCATTGAAGTCATCCACTCAACTAGTCCACTTTTAAATAAACCTGCTATACCCATAAGCATACAACTAACAGTGCAATTTCCACCTGTAAATAATTTACCACCTGAATTTAAAGCTGAATCTATTACTTCACGATTTACAGGATCTAGAACAATAACTGCTTCTTCGTTCATGCGAAGTGCACTAGCAGCATCAATCCAATACCCATGCCAACCAGATGATCTTAATTTCGGATAAATTTCTTTTGTGTAGTCACCTCCATGACAGCTTAAAATAACTGGCAACTTTGATAATGCTTCAACAGAATATGCATCCTGAAGAGGGCCAGAATCTGCCCAGTTTGGAGAATCTCCACCTGCACTACTGGTAGAGAAAAAAATTGGATTTATTCGATTGAAATCACCTTCATCTCGCATCCTCTGCATAAGTACAGAGCCCACCATACCTCTATATCCAACGAAACCAACATCTAATCTCATTTTTATCCTTATTATTTTGAAAGTTTACTAATTACGGCATCGGCCATTTCTACTGTGCCAACAATATTTTGACTATCTTCATTGCTTACAATATCTAAAGTTCTATAGCCCTCCTTAATCACTTCAGCCACTGCACTTTCAAGCCTCTTAGCTTCATCTTCCATCTTAAAGCTATATCTAAGCATAAGAGCAGCAGACAATATAGTGGCTAGTGGATTTGCCTTATTTTGACCAGCTATGTCAGGGGCTGACCCATGGCTTGGTTCATACAATCCTTGAGAGCTAGAGTTCAAGGAAGCGGATGGCAACATACCTATTGAGCCAGTTAGCATAGATGCTTCGTCAGATAAAATGTCGCCAAACAAATTCCCTGTAAGAATTACATCAAAATCTTTTGGAGCTCTAACAAGTTGCATAGCTGCATTATCAATATACATATGAGATAGCATCACATCTGGATATTGCTTAGAAACTTTGATAACAACGTCCCTCCACAACTGTGAAGTCTCAAGAACATTTGCTTTATCTACTGAGCAAAGTTTTTTACTTCTAAAAGAGGCAGTTTTAAACGCAATATGGGCAATGCGTTCGACTTCACTCTCCCTATAGCACATAGTATCAAAGCCTTCGCTTTCACCATTGGGTAAATCTCTTATACCCCTAGGCTTACCAAAATAAACATCTCCTGTCAACTCGCGAACTATGACAATATCCAACCCTGAAACTACTTCAGGTTTAAGGGTAGAAGCTTGTGCTAACTCAGGATATAAAAATGCTGGCCTAAGATTTGCGAACAAACCCAAATTTTTTCTAAGTCCTAATATAGCTTGTTCAGGTCTTAATTCTCTATCTAAACTATCGTACTTCCAATCGCCAACAGCTCCAAATAATACAGCCTGTGATCGATTGGCTAACTCTAAAGTTTGTTCTGGCAATGGATGCCCAAATTGGTCATAAGCTGCTCCTCCAACAGGAAGTTCTTCGAATTCAAGACCAAGATTTAATTCCTTAAGAACTCTTACAGCTTGCGAAACGATTTCAGGACCAATTCCGTCTCCTGGTAATACTGCTACTAATTTATTCATTTATACCTCTTAGCCAACTGTGAGTTTGAAGCCTATTATTTTGAAAATTAGTAATATCTTCTGTACTTCCTAAAGTAATACCTATATCATCAAGCCCCTTTAAGAGACAGTATTTCCTAAATTTATCAATCTCAAAAGAAATTTCAGACCCATCAGGTTTAACCAAAACTTGATTTTCTAAATCAACTGTCAGCGAATAACCTTCAGTGGATTCCACTTCTTTGAAAAGCTCATCTACTACTTCCACAGGTAATTTAATAAGTAATAATCCATTTTTAAAACTGTTATTGTGAAAAATATCAGCAAAACTGCTTGCTAATATCACACGAAATCCATTTTGTAGTAAAGCCCAAGGGGCGTGCTCACGCGATGATCCACAACCAAAATTACTTTTAGTTAATAGTATGCTAGCTCCCTTATATCTAGGAAGATTTAAAACAAAATCTGGATTAAGAGGTCTTTTTGAATTATCCATACCAGGCTCTCCATGATCCAAATAACGCAGTTCATCAAAGGCATTTGGTCCAAAACCAGATCTGGAAATTGATTTTAAAAATTGCTTAGGAATAATTAAATCTGTATCTACATTATCCCTATCAAGTGGCACGACCAATCCTGTATGTTTTATAAATTCTTGCATACTTAGTCCCTATTGATCTTGATTTAAACTTGAAAAATTTCGAACATCCACAAAATGTCCAGCTATAGCAGCAGCCGCTGCCATGGAAGGACTTACAAGATGAGTTCGACCTCCATGACCCTGACGACCTTCGAAATTTCTATTTGATGTAGAGGCACATCTCTCAAGCGGACTTAATCTGTCATTATTCATAGCTAAGCACATAGAACAACCAGGAGATCTCCACTCAAATCCGGCATCCGTAAAAACTTTATCTAATCCCTCAAGTTCAGCTTGCTCTTTTACAAGTCCAGACCCTGGAACAACCATCGCCAATTTAATATTGCTAGCAATTGTTTTTCCTTTAACTATTTCAGCTGCACTTCTAATATCTTCAATCCTACTATTGGTACAGGAACCTATAAAAACTTTGTCTATTTTTATATCAACTATTTTTTGATTCGGTTTCAAGCCCATATATTCTAATGCCCTGGCAATGCCCTGTGACCTAGTAGAATCAGATTCTGCAAATGGGTCGGGAACACTATCCTCAATACCCAAGACCATCTCAGGTGACGTACCCCATGTAACTTGAGGTACCACTTTTGAAGCATCAATATTTATAACCTTATCAAAATGGGCACCTTCATCAGAATGAAGAGTTTTCCAATACCCAACAGCCTCTTCCCATTTTTCTCCTTTTGGAGCAAATGGTTTGTCTTTAAAATACTCAATTGTCTTATCGTCAACAGCAACTAATCCAGATCTAGCACCTGCTTCTATAGACATATTGCAAATAGTAAGCCTAGACTCAATAGACAAATTTCGTATAGTGGAACCTGCAAATTCAATAGCATATCCAGTCCCACCTGCTGTCCCTATCTGGCCAATAATATATAAAATCAAATCTTTGGATGTACAGGCTTTAGGAAGTTTACCCTCAACCTTAATCAACATATTTTTATCTTTAGTTTTAATTAGTGTTTGTGTTGATAGTACATGCTCAACCTCAGAAGTGCCGATTCCAAAAGCCAAGGCTCCAATAGCACCGTGAGTACTTGTATGTGAATCTCCGCAAACTACAGTCATCCCAGGCAATGTAGCTCCCTGCTCTGGTCCTACAACATGGACAATACCATTTCTCACATCATCCACATCAAAAAAAGTGATTCCAAACTCTTCGCAATTTTTTCTTAAAGTATCAACTTGCAATTTGGCAATGGGCTCATCTATCCCATTTTGTATATTTTTAGTGGGAATATTGTGATCTACAACAGCAAGATTCGCATCAATTCTCCATGGCATGCGGTTATTAAGCTTTAGCCCTTCAAAAGCTTGCGGACTGGTGACTTCATGTAAAAGCTGCCTATCAATATAGATTAAAGATGTTCCATCATCGGATTCTTTAACTACATGAGCATCCCATAATTTATCGTATAAAGTCTTTTTCATTTGATTCCCTATGATTTTTTTTCTTTGCTTTATAAGCTAATTTAGCAGGTCTTAAATATGCAAGTGAGCATATAAAAATGCCCGTAGATAAAACAAATTCAACCAGACCAAGTATGTTTGAAATACTAGTAGTATCAGACATCATGCGTACAATGCCTTCCATTACATAAAACAAAATAACGAGTGATAACCACTGAAGAAGATATATGTCACCCTTATATGTGCCATACAAAAGAAAAAACAATGGCATAACTTTTAGAACATATAAACTTCCACCTGGAACTAAAGGATCTAACCATAGTTCCCAAAAAACGTTAAATATTATTAGTGTTAGTAATAATAAAAATAAAACTAACTTTATAAAATTGTTCTGAGATTTCTCCACAATCTTTAATAGATTAACAAAAAAATGTAATTTTTCATTTTAACGAATTTAATCTTAAGATTGTTATACTTACATCAGGTCAAATTACGGGGTAAATAATGTCTGACATAGTCGATGAGGCTGAACAACTAGAGCAAATTCAAGAAGTTCATGAAATCGAGGAATCTAATAATTTAGAAGGCATAAAAACCAAAATATCTTGCAGAGAAACTCTTTTATATATCTATAACAGGGTCCTTAAAGAAAACATTACTCAAGTTGCTGGCACCCTGACATACACTACTGTTCTAGCTATAGTTCCCCTGCTCGCTGTAATTCTGTCTTTATTTACTGCTTTCCCTATGTTCAACACAATGCAAGGCGATTTGCAAAATTACATGACCAGCAATTTGATGCCCGAAAGCATATCAGATCAAATCATGAATTATCTAAATCAATTTGCTGAAAGTGCAAGAGGCATGACCGTAGTTGGGTCTGTATTCTTAGTCATAACATCTATTATGCTTATGAAGACAGTAGATGAAGTCCTTAACAAAATGTTTAGGGTAAGTAAACAAAGACCTCTTTGGGTAAGGATTCTTATATATTGGGCTATTCTTTCGGTTGGACCATTTGTATTTGCAACTAGTATTTGGGCTAGCTCGTATGTAACTAGGGCAAAATTAGGGATGGGGGTTGATTTAAGTTTTGTACAAAACTTAGTTGGGACTATTTTCCCATTTATTTTGTCATTTATTTCCTTTTCCTTAATCTACAAAATTGTTCCTAACAGACAGGTACACTGGAAGGATGCACTCATCGGCGGTGCTACCGCCGCTCTGCTTTTTGAGGGACTTAAATTAGGCTTTGCTTACTATATCTCGAGATTTCCTTCTTATACTTTAATCTACGGAACATTTGCCACCATACCATTATTTTTATTATGGATTTATATTTCTTGGATTATCGTGCTAGCAGGTGCATTGCTTGTTTCTATGCTACCCCAATTACGATATGGTTTTGATCAAACATATAACAAAATTGGAGCTGATTTTATACAAGCTATAAGAATTTTAAGATTGCTTGATCAATCTAGAAATGAAAATCCACCTGGTAAAAGTACCAACACAATTGTGTATGATATTCATGGTGAGATAGCCCACACATTAATGATTCTTGATAAATTAAAAACACTTGGATACATAGTTAATACTGAGGGTAAACGCTCTGAAAGATGGGTTTTAGCTAGCGACTATGATATGGACATGTCTAAACTAAAAGATATGTTTATCCTAAGTAGTTCTATAGACAAAATAACAGATAAAAATATGAAGACTCAAATGGCCAGGCTTTTATTAGATGAAAATGTTACTTTAGGAGATCTACTTTCTACTAATGCTAAGAGGATTAGCAACACTAAGTTCAGTAGAATCGATGGAACAATCCAAAATAATTGAATCCTTAGCCTTACAGCAACAAGGTAAAATCTCGTCAGGTCCTATATAAGCAAGTGGATCCAATAAGTACTCTACCTCTCCTACCCTTATTTTAGTTCTGCATGTCCCACAAAAGCCTGAACGACAATGGCTTGGAACATTATGACCAGTCCGCTCCAATCCCTCCAGTAAAGTTTCATTTTCTAGAGTGTGAAAACCAAGGCTTTGCGTTATGACATAAGCCATGATTTAAAGATCATCAGCACTAAGTTCGTCAATATCTAAATTTGAATCAACCTGTCCTACGAGATAAGAAGTTAATTCAACTTCTTGAGGTGCAACTTGAACATTATCAGATGTAAGCCATGTATTAATCCATGGAATTGGGTTTTGTTTTGATTGTGGAAATGCTTCCTCAAGCCCAACAGCGGACATACGAATATTTGTAATGTACTCAACATATTGAATAAGAATTTCTTTGTTTAGACCAATCATAGATCCATCTTTAAACAAATATTCAGCCCAAGCTTTTTCCTGTTCAGCTGCACTTTTGAACAACTCAAAACATTGATTTTTTAATTCACTTGCAATATGAGCCATTTCAGGATCATCTGCACCAGAACTCATAATGTTAAGCATATGTTGCGTACTAGTTAAATGCAGGGCTTCATCTCTTGCAATTAGCTTAATAATTTTGGCATTACCTTCCATAAGTTTGCGTTCGGCAAAAGCAAATGAACATGCAAAACTTACATAAAATCGTATAGCTTCAAGAACATTAACTGCCATAAGGCAAAGGTAAAGACGCTTTTTAAGTTCATAAATGCTCACCTTTATTTCCCTACCGTTTACGTTATGTACACCCTCACCAAACATTTCGTAAAACTGAGTTAGTTCAATTAACTCATCATAATATTTTGAGATGTCTTGGGCTCTTTCTAAGATATGCTTATTTCTAACAATATCATCAAAAATAGAACTCGGATCAACTGATATATTTCTAATAATATGTGTGTATGACCTTGAGTGAATAGTTTCAGAAAATGACCATGTCTCAATCCAGGTCTCTAATTCAGGAATAGATACCAACGGTAGAAAAGCTACATTTGGACTTCTACCCTGTATTGAATCTAAAAGAGTTTGATATTTAAGATTACTAATAAATATGTGCTTTTCATGATCAGGCAACCCTGCATAATCTATTCTGTCCTGTGAAACATCAATTTCTTCAGGACGCCAAAAGAATGAGAGTTGTTTTTCAATTAACTTTTCAAAAATCTCATATTTTTGTTGGTCATAGCGTGCAACATTAACTGATTGACCAAAAAACATAGGTTCTTTTAATGCATTATTTGGTGTCTGACAAAACGTACTATATTTCATAATTAATCCTTAGGGTGCAAAATTATATTTTGCAGGCACCTCCTGCACAATCGTCTTCCTTAGATGTATCTTGTATATCATCAGATCCATCCCTCGTATTATGATAGTACAAAGTTTTAACTCCGTACTTATACGCTTTGAGCAAATCTTTGATCAATTGCATCATAGGCACGAGACCATTTTCAAATTTCTTAGGATCGTAATTTGTATTTGCAGATATGGATTGATCCACAAACTTTTGCATAATTCCGACTATTTGAAGATAGCCATCCATATTTGGTAGCTGCCATAAAGTCTCATATTTGTCCTTGAGTTCTTTGTAATCTGGAACTATCTGCTTAAGGATTCCGTCTTTAGATTGCTTAACTGTAATAAGCCCCCTAGGTGGTTCGATACCATTGGTAGCGTTTGATATCTGACTAGAGGTCTCTGATGGCATAAGAGCTGTTAATGTAGAATTTCTCAACCCATACTTAACTATATCAACCCTTAAAGTATCCCAATCTAAACGCAATGGCTCCTTACAAAAATCATCAACTGATTTTTTATAAGTATCAATTGGTAAGACACCTTGAGAATATTTGGTTTCATCAAAAGCTGGACACGGTCCAAATTCTTTAGCTAAATTCATTGAAGCCTTTAGCAAGTAATACTGAATAGCTTCAAAAGTCTGGTGTGTGATAGCATTGCCACTACCATCAGAATATTTTGCTCCATTTTTTGCTAGGTAGTATGCGAAATTTATAACTCCAACCCCAAGCGAACGACGGTTCATAGTACTAATTTGAGCAGCTTTAATCGGATAATCTTGATAATCAAGAAGTGCATCTAATGCACGCACAACAAGGTCAGCTAAATGTTCTAACTCATCTAAACTGTCGATGGCACCTAGATTAAAAGCTGATAAAGTGCAAAGTGCAATCTCACCTTTTGGATCATTAATATCATCCAAAGGTTTAGTTGGCAATGTAATCTCCAAGCATAGATTGCTTTGTCTTATAGGTGCTTTTTTAGGGTCAAAAGCTCCATGTGTATTGCAATGATCTACGTTTTGTATGTAGATACGACCAGTACTAGCCCTCTCCTGCATAAGCATAGAAAATAAATCATTCGACTTAACTTGACGCTTCCTGATACTAGGGTCCTGTTCATATTTAGTATATAGTTGCTCAAATGTATCTTGATCCTCAAAAAATGCATCATAAAGACCAGGTACATCGGAAGGAGAAAATAAAGTAATGTTCTGACCTTTCACAAGCCTTTCATACATAAGACGGTTTAGCTGCACCCCATAATCCATGTGACGCACACGATTAGCTTCTACACCCCTATTATTTTTAAGAACAAGAAGCGATTCCACTTCCAAATGCCAAATAGGATAGAATAAAGTCGCTGCTCCACCACGTACTCCCCCTTGAGAGCAACACTTTACAGCCGTTTGGAAATGCTTATAAAAAGGAATACAACCAGTATGCCTAGCTTCTCCACCTCGAATTGGACTCCCTTCAGCACGAATTCGCCCTGCATTAATCCCAATACCAGCTCTCTGAGAAACATATCTAACAATCGCAGAACTTGTAGCATTAATCGAATCCAAACTATCACCACATTCAATCAAAACGCATGAGCTAAATTGACGAGTTGGAGTTCTGACACCAGCCATAATTGGGGTTGGCAATGAAATCTTAAAAGTTGAAGTCGCATCGTAGAATTCTCTTATGTACTTTAAACGAACATCCTTAGGATACTTAGCAAATAAGCATGCTGCTACGAGCACATATAAAAACTGAGGTGTCTCGTAAATCTCTCCACTAACACGATTTTGAACTAAATATTTTCCCTGCATCTGCATAACAGCCACATACGAGAAATCCCAATCTCTGTCATGCACTAAGTAGCTGTTCATCTCTTCAAATTCATCTTTTGAGTAATCTGAAATTATATTTTTGTCGTAAACACCCTTTTGAATTAAGGATGATACATGGTCATACAAATGGGGTGGAACATGATCACCATAAGCTTTTTTTCTGATATTTATCATCGCAAGTCTAGCCGCTAAATACTGATAATCAGGTGTATCCGTGGAAATTAAATCAGCAGCTGCTTTAATGATTGTTTCTTGTATATCTTGAGTTTGAATACCATCATAAAATTGAATTTGAGAATTAAGTTCAACTTGTGATGTAGAGACATTATCCAGGCCATTTGCGGCCCAATCGATTACACGATGGATTTTTTCAAGGTCTAACGGCTCAGATCGGCCATCACGCTTGATAACAGAGATGGTATTAGTGTTCATATAAAGTCCAGCAAAGATTTACAGGACTAAATATAGACTCTTGTTAAAATCTATATTTAGTAATGTTTATATGCCCAAGGCACAATATATAGTATCTAATTAAATAAATAACTACAAGAAAATGCCTACGTGTTATACATCGTTAAGAATTAGGATTTAACTTGCTATCAACAATTTCTACTAGAGAATATTTTTTTTAGTTTTGTTGATTTTCATCAACAAATTTCATCTAAGTTATTTTATAAAAAAGGAGCAAAAGCTTCGCCTATTATTGAAATATCATTTCTCTTAAGTAAGTCAGGATTAGATAATATCTGTCTAAATTTTCTTGCACCTTTTAAACCATTCATAAATCCAAGAACAGGATTAACAACCTCTCTTAGACTGCCACCATTTTCTATGTTTTTTTTAGCATAACCAATTAAAGCATCTCTTATAAATGTAAAGTTTGGAGGTTCAGACCTTTCAAATTCTGTAGTGGCAATATTCATAAACGCACGTGGTTCATGCCAAGCTAATCTACCCAGCATTATCCCATCAAACTCCTCTAATAGCTGCATAGCCAATTCATAATTTGATATTCCTCCATTGATTACAAAATTTGCATCTGGAAAATCAGCTTTCAGCCTAGAGACATAGTCATATTTAAGTGGAGGAATAGAACGATTATCCTTAGGACTCAATCCTTTAAGAAACGCATTTCTAGCATGTGTAATAAATAGACGACATCCGACATCATATAGCTTACTTACGAAATGGTATACGAATTCATAATCATTATGATCATCAACTCCAAGACGGTGTTTAATAGAGATTGGTACTGTGGTGCACTCGTTCATTGCCACCCAGCAATCGGCAACCAAATCAGGCTCGAGCATTAAGCATGCACCAAATGATCCCTTCTGAACTCTATCTGACGGGCATCCACAATTTAAGTTTATTTCGTCATATCCCCATTCTTCACCTAGCTTTGAACAGTAAGCTAAATCCTTGGGTTCTGCTCCTCCAAGTTGCAATGCAACTGGGTGCTCCTCAACATTAAAGTCTAAATGACGAGGCACATCTCCAAATATTAATGCACCAGTAGTGACCATTTCAGTAAAAAGCAGGGCTTCGGGAGAAAGCAATCTATGAAAAAAACGGCAATGTTTATCAGTGACATCAAGCATAGGGGCTACAGATACCCTTCTGCCTCTGTTAAGTTTTTGATCTATCATTTTCTAATGTCTACTGCCTTGTACCCTCGTCTTTCATCAATTTTTTTAATCTCAGAAAGTTTACGAAGTAGGTCTGACTTATACACCAAGCCAACTAGCTTAGGTTTTTCACTATTATCAACGACTGGAAGCCTTTCACCGTTATAAGAAAAAAAGCTATTTTGAACTTCATCCAAACCCATATCCAGTTTGAGGGGGTCCACAAAACTTCTTTGAATAAAGTCTGCAGGTATCGGCTCATCAAGGGGACTGCTAGACATTATGCCTTGAGTTATGTTTTTATTAGTTAGAATTCCTAAATATTCACGATCTTGAGAAATAACAAAAAGATTTTTTACTCCAGTGTTTGCAAAAATAGCCAAAGCCTCTCTTAATGTTTGAGTTGGATCTAATGTTGTGTCAACTGGGCTAAGTAAGTCTCTGACTTTTAATTGAGAGATTCTCAGGCTTACTAAATCTTGTTTTTCTCTTTTGGTTGTGATACCAAACATCACAGTACCAGTAAATAGACGAGAAATATAAAAAGATATAACTGAAGCAAAAATTAAAGGTGCTGCGATCTGTAGACTATTAGTCATCTCCATTAGCAAAACTATAGCCACAATAGGTGCAGATGTCCCTGCTGTTAGAAATGCACCCATACCCACTAAAACAAACACTGGAGTGAAGTGCAAAACACTAGGGTGAATCAGGGCAAAGGCATGAGTTACTATCATAGCCGTACACGCACCAATAAACATAATTGGCGTAATCACCCCTCCGACAGCACCCGAACCTACACTCACACTAGTAGAAATTAATTTAATAATTAAAATAAAAACAACTGACCTTAAAACCCAGGACTCATCAATCATAAATGAGTGAATAAGCGTGTCTCCTTTGCCCGCAGCAGTAGGTTCAATTAAAAAAATACATCCTAAAAGAAAACCCGCCAATGTCATACGCAAAGGCAATGCCATACCTGTTTTTGAGTACAAGTCACGAGTTAATGACAAAAGTTTTAAAAACAGTGGAGCACCAAATCCTGATAGGATACCAATCACAATTGATAGTAGTAGCTCCTTTTCGCCCACTAAATATATAGGAGGCAATTGGTATAACCAAGGCTCGTAACCAAGTATTGTTATAGTGATATAGGCAGATGAAGACGAAATAAGTAATGGTGCTAATACATGGCTAGCCATACTTCCAAGAACAATTTCAGCGATAAAAAGTGCACCAGCAATTGGAGCAAAATATGCCGCAGAAACCCCAGCAGCCGCACCACAGGCCACTAGCATTCTTAAATAATTCCCTTCAATTTTATTTGCCCTACCTAAAGCTGAGCCAACCATTGAAGCTAAGTGAATAATAGGACCTTCTCGCCCCAAAGACCATCCAGTGGCTGATACACTAAGTGCTGACCCAATACGCAACAATCCTTGACGTAGTGAAAGGTGCCCATTACCTATGGCAACTGCCTCCATATAATCTGAGTTAGCATCAACTTTAATTTTTGAAGCATAGTAAAGTCCAAGTCCCCCTAAAAGACCACCTAAGGAAGGAATCAAAAGCTTCTCCCAAGTTGACCAATTTGAAGCAATTTGTACTACATCTCCGTATGTCCCGCTATGCAAATCCTGGAGTAATTTCACACACTCATGAAATGCCACAGTAGTTAAGCCACCTGCAACTCCAAGCAAAGCAGCCCACAAAATAATCGAGGGCTCAGAAAAAAGATTAACCTTGTTAAAAAGGCTTGTAAGTCTAAAATTAAACGCAGCTTTCACTTCGTGGCAATGTGCTTCTTTTGATAAAATGAAAAATTATTTTAGCAATCTAGCATAAATATATCTATGGCAGTATTCACCTCTATTACAGAAGAAGAATTAAAAAAATTTTTAAGTGAATTCAACATCGGAGATTTAATTAGTTTTGAGGGTATAACTGCGGGCATCGAGAACTCTAACTTCTTTGTATACACCACAAAAGGAGAGTTTGTTCTAACTATTTTCGAAATCTTGAAAGTAGAACAATTGCCCTATTACATTGAATTTATGCTTCATTTAGCTATAAAGGGGCTTCCAGTACCCAAACCTCAAAGAAATAAATCTCAAGAACTTATTTGCATTTTAAAAGGCAAACCAGCAATTATTGCCACAAAACAAAAGGGTAAGCACGTTATACACCCTAATGCCTTGCATTGCTCAATAGTGGCTAATGTGCAGGCTCAAATGCATATTGCCTCAAGGGATTTCACAATTTATCAAGAAAATTTCAGGGGCCTATCTTGGTGGACTGATGTCTACCCCAAGCTAAAACCTTTTTTAAATGCTGACCAAAACTCTCTATACGAATCTACTTTAAAAAAACAAATAGAGATACAAAATAGCGAGCAATGGTCTAGTGGGATTCCAAAGGGTGCTTGTCATTGTGACCTTTTTAGGGATAATGTTTTAATTATTAATTCCGAATCCGATAGTCCATCAGTTGGCGGGGTGATTGATTTTTATTTCTCTGGAGTAGATAATTTTATTTTTGATATTGCAGTTGCTTTGAACGATTGGTGCATCGATAGATCAACTGGAGAGCTTGATTTTGAATTAGCACAGGTTTGGCTTGATAGCTATTCGAAAGTGAGACCCTTTGAACCTTTAGAAGCACAATTATGGCCTTACGCATTACAAGCGGCTGCTTTACGCTTTTGGAGTTCGCGTTTGTATGATTTCTATCTACCTCGTGATGCCCAAAATTTAAAACCACATGATCCGACTCATTTTGAGCGAATCTTAATTAAAAGACTAACAGAAAATATCATTTCTTTACCTTTATAAAATATGAGCATTACAAAATATAATACTTTTCCAATAAAAACAGGGCTTAAATGGCTAACCGAAGGGTTCGATATGATAATTAAAAATTTCTTATCATATCTAATCATTAATTTATCAATAACTTTTCTTCTAACTATTTTTATTTTTGGATCATTATTACTAGGTTTTTTTGCTGTAGGGTTTGTTATAGCTATATTTCAAATGGTCTACTTTAATGCCTCTTACAGCATTTATAAAAACAAAAAGCTTATTGTGTCCGACCTTTTTAAGAAGTTCACTACAAACAAAACGCTTCTTGGATTTTTCACTGTTGGATTACTTTATATAGTCGGGGTTTTATTAATCGCTACCTATTTATCCCATTATGACCCAAATCTTGCAAAGTGGTTTAGTACTCAAGATTTTAAAAACAGTTATTACCTTCATAACTATTTATTTATTATTGGAACGTTTTTATTAATTTACTTAATTTTTATTTTTTTACTTTGGGTACCAGTACTTGCTAGCTGGGAAGATTTGGATATTAAAGATGCTGTAGTGGTTTCGTTTAAAGCCACTATAGATAATTTTTTAGCTCTTTCACTTATGTATGCATCGATATTTATAATGCAAATAGGCCTTATCGTCTTATTAGTGAATTCGCCAAATCTATGGATTTTTGAAATAGTTTTCTTCTTAGGTGGTATGTTTATAAATGTGCTAATTTACGTAGCTGCATTTAACGCATATAAAGATATTTTTATGAATAGGCCCAAAGATTTAATAGAGTAAAACTAATGGGCCATATATTGCTAATTCTTTGAATTATAGGGCTGCGTTCAGTTGAGGTATTATTTCAAATAAATCACCAACCAGCCCATAATCAGCAATATTAAAAATTGGTGCCTCTGGATCTTTATTTATAGCTACTATAACTTTTGAATCCTTCATACCTGCTAAGTGCTGGATCGCACCTGAAATACCTACTGCTATATATAGCTGAGGGGCTACGATTTTTCCAGTTTGACCTACTTGCAAATCATTTGGCGCGAAACCCATGTCCACTGCTGCACGTGAAGCTCCTACAGCTGCACCTAATTTATCTGCTAATTCGTATAGCATTTGGAAATTTTCAGCACTTCCTAAAGCCCTACCACCAGATATAACTATTTTTGCATCTGAAAGTTCAGGTCGTTCACTCTTAGTCATCTCTTGAGAGATAAACTTAACTCGAGAATCAGATTCTACAGTTTCTACAGATTCTACAGAGGCAGACCCACCAGATGTTCCAACTGCATCAAATGCTGTAGCACGCACAGTAATAACAACTTTAGGTTCAGATGTCTGAACAGTTGCAATAGCATTTCCTGCGTATATTGGTCTTTCAAAAGTCTGAGAATCAATAACGGATGTGATTTCAGATACCTGAGGCACGTCTAATTTAGCTGCTACTCTAGGGGCTGTACTTTTACCAACTGATGATGCAGAAAATAAAATGTGAGAATAAGATTCTGCTAATTTTAAAACCTGCTTACTTAAATTTTCTGCTAGGTTATGATCTAATGAGTCCCCATCAGCAACCAAAACTTTACTAACACCTTGATATTGAGATGCAATTGAAGCCACTGATTCTACACCTTTACCTGCCAACAAAAGGTCTATATCCATAGATAATTTTTGAGCGGCTGCTATGGTAGATAAAGTAGATGGCTTAATGACACCCTGCTCATAATCTGCGATAACTAATACTTTCATTAAATCACCTTTTTCTCATTTTTTAATTTATCAACTAAAGTAGCTACATCTGGAAGAATTTCACCACCAGAACGATTAACAGGTTCTGTTACTTTTATTGTTTTAATCTTAGGAGTTACATCGACTGATAATTCTTCAGGAGTAAATTTATCTATAGGCTTTTTCTTAGCTTGCATAATCTTAGGTAGAGTCGCAAATCTAGGTTCGTTTAGGCGTAAGTCAACAGTAATTACAGCAGGAAGTGAAACTTCAATAGTTTCAAGACCGCCATCTATTTCTCGTGTAACAACTGCTTTATCTTCCAAAAGCTCAATTTTGCTAGCAAATGTAGCTTGAGGCCAGTCCAACAAAGCTGCAAGCATCTGACCAGTTTGGTTAGAATCATCATCTATAGCTTGTTTTCCTAAAAGAATAAGTTTTGCATCTTCTTTTATAGCAACTTCTTTTAGTAGCTTTGCAATTCCTAATGGCTGAACAGATTCAGTGGTTTCAACAAGAACACCTCTATCAGCTCCCATAGCCATAGCCGATCTAAGCTGATCTTGAGCTTGAGATACGCCCACAGTTACAGCTACAACCTCTGACACTTTACCTGCTTCTTTCATTCTGGAAGCCTCTTCCACTGCAATCTCATCAAAGGGATTCATAGACATCTTAAGATTGTCGGTATCTACAGAAGAGTTATCAGATTTAACTCTAACTTTGATATTAAAATCTACAACCCTTTTTACAGGGACTAAAACTTTCATCAAAAACTCCTACTCAGTTCTCATAATAGGCCATGCAGATTTTAAATAAACCCACATAGAAATAATTGTTAATATTGTGGCACATATCAGTAAAACATGCCCTGTATAGTGAACCCAATAATAACCAAAAGAGTCCAAAAGTAACATAGGGATTGCCATCATTTGAGTTGCAGTTTTCCATTTACCTATGGAATTTACGGCTACTACGTCACGTGCATTTCTAGTTGCCATCCATTCCCTCAAAGCTGAGACTGTAATTTCTCTGGCAATGATAACAAACACAATAACTACATTAACTCTTCCAAGGTTAAGCAATATCAACAAGGCTACACAAACCATAAGCTTATCAGCCACTGGATCTAAAAAAGCTCCAAAGGCGGATGTTTGATTCCATTTGCGTGCTAGATATCCGTCAAAATAATCTGTAACAGATGCAATAACGAATATTATGCAGGCAATCGAATCGCGATATTGCAAATATAAATCTCCTCCAATCCAACCATTTGGAATTAGAAAGCAAATTAAAAATAAAGGAATCAAATAGACTCGTAACCAAGTTAGAGTCATAGGAATATTTTTCATGCACCTACCTCAGAGCATAATAAATTTTCTCGGCAATCTCACGTGAGATACCTTCTACAGACTGCAAGTCAGCAATACTTGCATTGCAAACTTCAGTAAATCCCCCAAATCTTGCAAGCAACTTTTGCCTTCTCTTAGGACCTACACCATCAATATCTTCAAGTCGAGAAACGTTACGCTGTTTAGCCCTGCGATTACGCATTCCTGTAATTGCAAATCTATGAGCTTCATCTCTTATGCTTGCAATAAGCATTAAGGCAGAAGACTGTACACCAAGTTCTAAAGGGGCACGTCCATCTACAAAATGCAAGGTTTCAAGACCAACTTTGCGTCCTTCCCCTTTTGCAACACCAACAATTTTACTTAAATCTAGACCAAGTTCCTCGAATACCCTTTTGGCTACCCCAATCTGCCCCTTACCGCCATCAATTAAAACAATATCTGGAAGATCGATACCATCCTTCAAAAAGTTTGAATATCTGCGAGTTAATACTTGTTCCATAGCAGCATAGTCATCACCTTCAGTTATGCCATTAATATTGTATCGACGGTAACGGGAAGACTGCATATCATGATATTGGTAAACCACGCAGGAAGCTTGCGTAGCCTCCCCTGATGTGTGACTGATGTCAAAACACTCAATTGATAATTCATTAAGTGAGTCTAAATCTGTGGACAAACCGAGCACCTGTGCAAATGCTAAAGTTCGTTTTTCTGCTTTAGTAGATTCATTAAGTTCACGTGCCAAAGCAAGTTCAGCATTTTTAATTGCTAGTTCAAGCCATGTCTTCTGCAGAGAATTTGCCCTAGCTACAATGTGTACCTTTTTGTGATATTTACTTTCAAATAACTCAATAACACTTCTATCATGTAACTCATGTGATAACACCAAAGTCTCTGGAATTTCATGATTTAAATAGTGAGAACTAATAAAAGCCTCTAGTATTATGCTAGCCTCATCTCCATGTACATGTGTAGGTATTATTGATTTATCTCCTAGGTGACGACCCTTACGAACCATGGCTAGATTTATACAAGTTTTGCCGTCAAGTTGTGCGATGGCAATAATATCCGAATTAATCTTAGGAGAAACTTCCATAGATTGTGAATTCATAATCGTACCCAATGCCTTTATTTGATCGCGGTAAATGGCGGCCAACTCATAGTTCATTACTTCTGAGGCCGTAAGCATTTTGGTCTCAATATTTTTCAATACATCTGGAGTTTTGCCATCTAAAAAATCAACGGCATTTTTTACATCACTTTCATATTCTTCTTTGCTTATAAATCCCGTGCAAGGACCAGAACATCGCTTTATCTGAAATTGCATGCAAGGTCTTGAACGATTTTGAAATACACTATCTGCACACGTCCTTAGTCTAAAAACCCTCTGTAAAACTTCAATAGTCTGCCCAACTGCATAACCATTGGGATATGGTCCAAAAAACTTACCTGGTTTATTTGTAGAACCTCTATAAAATGAAATTTGCGGAAATTGATGAGCACTGAATTTTAAAAACGGATATGTTTTATCGTCCCTAAAAAGAATGTTATATCTTGGATGTAAATTCTTAATAAGATTATTTTCTAGAATCAATGCTTCAGATTCTGAATTCGTAACTGTGTATTCAGTGCGTACAACTTTTGCCATCATCAAAGCTACACGAGGACTTTGTAGGGTTTTTGCGTAGTACTGGCTTACTCTTTTTTTTAAATTCTTTGCCTTCCCAACATATAAGACCGTATCCGAAGCATCAATATGTCGATAGACTCCTGGAAGATCAGGTAGCTCTTTAAGAAAAGACTTTATCTGTTGCGCATCTTGCATTTTTATAAGTAGTGGATTGTGCTAATTCATCCCATTCTACAGTTTTATATTTGGGAAATAACTCATTTAATCTACGTTCTAAATTAGGGTTTTGATTCGGATTGTAGTCAAGTTTTTCTAAAAGCTCGTCAGCTAGATTAGGTTTATTGCAAACCATAACCATATCACATCCTGCATTCAAAGCAGCCTCTCCTCTAGCTGTTATATCTCCTATGTAACTTGCTCCTTCCATAGTCAAATCATCTGAGAAAATCAAGCCATCATAACCTAAGCGATTGCGCAAGATATCTTGCACCCAAACCTTGGAGAAACATGCATTATGCTTATCAACCTTTGTATAGATAACATGAGCAAGCATTACTGATGGCAATACTAAATCACCCAACCATTCATAAGGTTTCGTATCCCTAGATAAAATTTCATCTAGAGTTCTATCATCTTCAGGTATGGCTATGTGTGAATCAGCTTCTACATATCCATGTCCTGGAAAATGCTTTCCACATGAAGCCATCCCAGCTTTAGACAAACCCTGAATAAATGCCCGCGATAATATAGCTACAACTTTGGGGTCTTTATGAAAAGCCCTGTCTCCAATAACTGTACTAAAGCCATAGTCCAAATCAAGCACAGGTGCATAAGAAAAATCAACTCCGCATGATAAGAGTTCCATTGCCATAATATACGCAAATTCAGTTGCAACTTTTATTGCACTTTCGGGATATCTGTCATAAAGCCTACCCAAACTAGCCATAGAGACTATATGTGTAAACCCCTCTGTCTTGAATCTTTGAACTCGTCCTCCCTCATGATCCACGGTAATTAGTATCTTTGAATCAGTTGATGCAGCCCTAGCTTCTTTTATCTGTTGGGTAAGCTCTTTAAGTTGAGATGGATCTTTATAATTGCGTGAAAACAGAATCAATCCTCCTACTAGCGGATGCTGAATACGATCGCACTCATGGGATTGCAATTCATACCCTTCGATGTCTACTAAAACTGGTCCTGCCATATCTAATCCTTTCTTTCTAAAACTACGAATGCCATAACAATATCTGATTCGTCAGTAAGCGAAACATGCCCATGTCCAAAACGTTCTTCATACCAATTTTTGAGAGGGCCGTTAAGAATAATTTCGGTTTTTCCACTTTTTGCGTTGAGAATTTGAATCCTCGACCAGTACATCGGACTATGGATACCCAATCCTATAGCTTTTGCAAATGCCTCTTTCGCAGCAAACCTAGTCGCAATGTACCGAATCCCCCTTTTTTGATCCCTTTCAAAGCGATTTTGAAATACCTCCAGTTCATCAAGTCCAAGAACGCGAGTGGCAAACTTTAATCCAAATTTATCGTATGCTTTTTGAATTCGTGCTAAATGAAGTAAATCAGTACCAATACCAGCTATATACGGTCTATTTAGTGGCAATGCTATTCCTTTATAAAGTGCTCTCTGTAGTGCTTTAATTCTTCTATCGATTCATATATATCCGCTAAAGCCTCATGCTTACCTTGCTTTTTAAAGGAATTGTAGACTTCTGGTTTCCACCTTTTAGCTAACTCCTTAAATGTAGAAACATCTACTGTCCTATAATGAAGATACTTTTCAAGCTTAGGCATGTACTTAAACATAAATCTCCTATCTTGATTTACAGAGTTTCCGCATAACGGTATGCAACCTTCTGGTATATGCTCCTTAAAGAATTTAAGTAAAGCCTCTTCCACTTGGGCTTCATTTAATTTTGATTCTTTAACTTTCGAAACAAGACCTGATTTTGTGTGGGTTGAGGTATTCCATTTGTCCATAGAATTAAGGATAGCATCATCCTGATGTATAACATAAACAGGAGCTTCTGCGACTACAGACAAATCCGCCTCGGTTATGATTACGGCAACTTCAATTATTCTGTCCTGATCAGGATTCAGACCAGTCATCTCCATATCAAGCCATACCATACGATGAGATTTATTTGGCATTAAAATAACCTTTTCTTTTAAACAAATCATTTTAAGCGATGAACATAGATAATGCCATACAAGCACAAGTCATATCAGCATTTGGCAAAAATTTTAAAGTTAAAGTCCCAGTGGATGGCTATGAGAAAGTCTATCATTGCTACGTCAAAGGAAAACGGGCTGGTATTTGTGTTGGTGATATGGTTGAACTAGAATTCCCAGAAGGTGCGGATTCTGGTGAAGCCTTAATAAAATATGTTCTAAATAGAAAAAATTTGCTGTATCGTTCAGACGATATGAGAATAAAGCTATTTGCTTCAAATGTTGATTTACTAGCTATTGTCGTTGGTGTGGAGCCTGAGTTTAGTCAGGATTTGTTAGGTAGGGCTATAGTAGCTGCGACTAGCGAAGGAATAGAACCGCTAATAATACTTAATAAGGTAGATTTAGAAAGTGCTGATATTGCTCGTGCAAAACTTGCAATTTATAAAGAATTAAATCTATCTATAGTAGAAACTTCAAAAAAACATCCCACTAAAGTGATAAGTACCTTGAAGCCATATTTTGAAGGAAAGACTTCCATACTTTTAGGGCAAAGTGGCATGGGCAAATCAAGCTTGCTTAATATCTTAGTTAAAGATGCAAACGCCTCAACTCAAGAATTTTCCGTGGCTTTAGGTAGTGGCAAACACACCACCACTACAACTCACATGTATGACATATCAGATTTTAATGGTCGGATTATAGATTCACCAGGGTTCCAGACTTTTGGTCTAAAGCATTTAACTCAAAACGAATTAACAGAAGGTTTTCCAGAATTTATGCCTTACGTTGGAAAATGCAAATTTTACAACTGTCAGCATTTAACCGAACCAAGTTGTGCTATCACAGAAGCACTAAGAGAAAATAAAATCAGCCAAGATAGGTACGATTTATATACCAGAATCTTGGCTGAGTGCAATGCACCTGAGAGGTATTAGTTAAAGTTAACCTAAATACCAGCAGCTAATGACATATTGCCCTCACCATTTGAGGTAAAGGCTGATTTTAACGCCATGCAACCTAACTTATTAAGTGAAGTTAGATCTAAAGCTTATTCAGATACAGTTGCTTTTCTAACTAATTTTTCTTTAATACGTGCTGCTTTACCTGAACGGTTACGTAAATAATAAAGTTTCGCACGTCTAACAGCACCACGACGTTTAACTTCAATTGAAGCTATCTGAGGTGAATAAAGCTGAAATGTACGCTCTACTGCTTCACCAGATGAAATTTTACGTACGATAAAAGCAGAGTTTAAACCACGATTACGTTTTGCGATAACCACGCCTTCATAAGCCTGAACACGCTTACGGTTACCTTCAACTACGTTAACGTTTACTACTACAGTATCACCAGGAGCAAAGTCAACTACAGGTTTGCCCCCTGTAAGACGAGCAATCTCTTCTTGCTCTAAAGTTTGAATCAAATTCATATTATGTCCTTATTCATCATACATGGCTAAAAATTAGTTTTATTATTTATTCCTAAGAAGCAACCGTGCTACTTAAAACCACTAGAGGATGAGAAACCAACTATTCTAAACTAAATTAACTAATTAACAAAGTTTTTTTATCCAAATTAGCCACATCTAGATACTGTAAATAAATACAACAGTTAAACAAAACATCCTTGAAATTAATACTGTAAAGATGTACAGTATTAAAAATACTGTTAATTTATACATATATCATGAAAGACTTAAAACTTAATAATTCATCTGACTCCAAAATCTCAGGATTAGCTAAATTTTTTTATAAATTTGAAGATTTTTTAATTATTGCACTTTGGGCTTGTGTAATTCCTGGAATTCATTATGGAACTAAGCTCTGTTTAAACATCATAACTTTAATGAATTCCTAACTGCTTTTACTATTTCTACATAAGACATGTAGTCCTCAGCACCCCTATCATCCGACTCCGATCGGGTGTGCTTGCTAGCTAGTGGAGGACCTTCAATCACATATTTCGCTCTTGAGCAAAATTGGGTTCTCCATGGTGCTAGTTTCTCCTTGACTTTTATTAATTCAAAACTATCACCTACAAATATCACATCTATATGCTCACTCATAAAAAAAGTATGTACAGAATTGCAATTCTCAATCAGTAAAAAATCAAAATTCCTCCGCTTTTTCGAACCTATCATCCCCACCAATTTTTCTCTAAAAGTACTTGCTATTGCCACCCTCTTTTGATTGCCACAAATGTCAATAACCAATACATTTTTAAATCTCATGTGCTTACCAACTTTCTAATATCTGCATAAATACAGGGAATAACAGGACTATAAATGTGCATGGGAAAATAAAAAATACTAGAGGAAATAACATTTTGACTGGAGCCTCAAAAGCAAGTTTTTCAGCCATTAAGTATCTTTGTTTTCTTATATAGCTAGCTTGGGCTCTGAAAGCACTAGCTAATTGCAATCCCAATTGATCAGCTTGTTTAATATTGTTAACCCACTGTTTTACTACATTTAAATCAGATCTTTGTGCCATATCATCAATGGCTTCTAACTTAGGTTTGCCAGCTTGCATCTCCCTAATAGTAAAACCTAATTCGTCCTTTAAAACTCCATTAGGTAAGGAATTAAAAGCATATTGCAAACTCATAGTGAAATTTTGTCCTGAAGATAAGCTTACACTTAAAACATCAAGAAAAAATGGAAAAATTTCGCTTAATTCAGTTCTTCTTTTCGATATATATCTTTTTATATATGCTTTAGGCCACAATAAAGTAATAAAAATAAATATAAACAAAATATAAAGATACAGGATTTGCAAATCAGCTAGAATCACCCATAAAACCAAGACCAGCTCAAACAAAATAACAAATGCAACTAACCCAACCAATTTATGAGGGGTCCATTTAGTACTTAAACCTGATTTAGCTAAAGAGACATTTAAACCTGCACCAAATTGCCAGCCCAAAATTTTAATTATTTTCTTTCCTAAACCATCTAAACTAAAGTCACCAACTAATAATAGTATCAACCCAGCTAGAGATAATAATACTAATAAAATAGTTAAGGACATCCACATCATATAACTCTAATTTTCATAAGTTTTTTCATAGTTAGAAAGCCACCAATTTCCATTATTACAATTAGGGCTAGGGCAAAATATCCATATTTATGCTCCCAAAAATAATTAGTTAGATTTGGAGCCACTACTGATAACACCATAAGTAGAAATATTGGAAGTAAAGTCATAATCCAGGACTGCATTCTGCTTTGACTTGTAAGTGCATCAATCTTCTTTATAAGCAAATTATTTTCTCGCATATTAGTAGAGAGAACCTCTAGCATGTTGGCTAAATTACCCCCAGTTTTATATGAAACTTTTACTAGAGTTACGAATTGGCTCATATTCATTGAAGGGTTTCTTTGTAGTAAAACAGTTAAACTTTCTTCAACAGAACTACCTAATCTAATCTGGTGTAAAAATAATGCAAATTCTTGAGAAATAGGTTTTTCGCTCGTTTCATTAATTAACTTAATAGAATGCTGTAGACCAGCTCCTGATTTAAGGGCGTTTGATAGGGATAATAAAAAATCTGGAAACTGCTGTATTAATTTCTTTTGACGTTTTTTTATTAACCACTTAGCTCCTAGTGGAGGAAGAATTAGAATCACTACAGCAAAAACTATTGAAAACATCCAAGATCGAGTAAGCAAGTATATAAATAAACCAACACACACTGATGCAACGGCAGCCATAGTCCAAATCTTACTACTTGGTATCAATATAAAACTTTCCCAAAGACTTTGACCAAGCGACATATTAAAAGTTTTTTTGTAGCGATCAAGTATTTTTGATCCTATCCAAAACAATACTACAAAAACTAGTGTCAGCGATATTGCCAAAATAAAAATAAAGTAATCCATTTCTTATATGAACATAGTTTGAGGGATGGGCTGACCGTTTTCTCTGAGATTTTCAAAAGCAGATGGCATCAGACCCGAGTAAATAAAAGTACTAGAGGATTTTTTATAGCTATAGAGTTCTTGAAGTTGAATTATGCCCGAATCTACTCCACCAACTTCAACAATACTTGAGATGATTCTTCTACCATCATTAAGTCTAGTTAGTTGAACTATAAAATTTACGCTACTTGCAATATGTTCTCTGATTGCACTTAATGGCAACTCCATTGAAGCCATTAATATCATAGTCTCAAGCCGATTTAATGCTTCTCTTGGACTATTTGCATGAAGCGTCGATAGGCTTCCCTCATGCCCAGTATTCATAGCAGATAGCATTTCGAAGGCTTCCGCTCCCCTACATTCTCCAACTACAATTCTGTCAGGTCTCATACGAAGGGCGTTTCTTAGAAGATCCCTAATAGTTACTAAACCCTGTCCCTCTGCATTAGCTGGTCGTGACTCTAAACTAACAGTATGTGGATGTTGTAATTGAAGTTCAGCCGCATCTTCTATAGTAATAAGTCTCTCTGTATGAGGTATAGCCGCTGTCAAGATATTTAGTACTGTGGTTTTACCAGTGCCAGTCCCTCCAGAAATCAAAATATTCATTTTGTTTAAGACAGCAAAATTTAAAAAGCTAGCCATCTCGGATGTCATAGTCCCCTTTTCGATTAAAGCCTTTACACCTAATATTTTTTTTGAAAATTTACGAATATTTATGCTGGCACCTTTTAGGGCTATAGGCGGTATCACTGCATTTACTCGCGAGCCGTCCTTTAATCTTGCATCTACCATGGGAGAATTTTCATCTATGCGTCGCCCTAATGGTGATACGATGCGGTCAATCACACTAAGAACAGCAGATTCACCAGAAAATGAAACTCCCGTTTTTTGTAGCTTTCCGCTTTTTTCAACGTAAATATCCTTATATGAGTTGACCATAATCTCACTAACATTTTCATCTTCTAAAAGCTCTTCTAACGGACCCAATCCAAAAGCTTCATTGATTACAAGCTTCTTAAGCTCATCTTTAGGATAAGCTGAAAATCTCTCGTCTCCAGTTTCAAAAATATTTTCCAAAACACTATCGGCTCTAGCTTTTAAATCTGTAGTAGATTCGTGAGAAGATTTAAGCTTTCTAAGATCCATTGCTGACAGTAATTCTCCGTGCAAAATTCTCAAAATATTTGAAGGAACCTTCTGTCTAACTTCATTTAAAACATCTATATTTTGGGTGGCAATGTTCCCGTTATTTTCCTTTTTCTGAGGAACTTGAAGAACCTTCATTTTGCAAGGTCCAATAATTAGCTCATCACCGATTTTTAATTTTTGTTGCTCTTGTATTTTTCTCCCATTTACAAACACCCCAAGTAAAGAATAATTATCGTTGATAAAGGTAGCCCCATCATCAAGAGTAATCGTCGCATGAAGCTTTGACACCCTCCACGATTTAATAACCAATTGATTGTCCTCTGACTTACCTATTTTTATTGGTAGTGGTAGGATTACTTTTTTCTTTGTTCCATTTTCGTATGTAACATCTAACTCAATCATCTTCTTATCCTCCTAGCTTTGATTCTCTTGGTCCTTGAGGCTTTGCGTGATAGCTTTAATTTTGTAGGAGAAGGCTTTTGGATATATCTTTCTGGAAATGCTTTAGTTAATGGTATATGTTCTACTGGAGCTAAGTAATGAGTCTTAGATTGAGTTTTAATATATTTAATATGTCTTTTTTCAGACTTATAATATTTCTCGGGTTCATCTTGAATAGGCACATTCAGAATAGGTTGTTGTTCAAATGTGGAATCTAACACAGACTTAGTTCTATGAACTTTAGTCTTCATAGTTTTATCCCCTGGTTTAACAACGTAAGGTCTAACTATGATTACTAATTCCGTCTCATTATTTTGAAAGTTTCTAGATTTAAACAATTCTCCTAATATCGGTGTCTCAGCTATGCCAGGCACTTTCGTCATGCTTTGCATTTGATCTCTTGATATGAATCCAGAAATCACAATTGGCTCCCCAGATTTTGTATTGAATTCTGTTGAGGTCCTTCTAGTTTTGAGGGCTGGACCTCCATTTAAATTCATGGAAGTGTCTACTGTGCTTACTTCAACATTTATTTTTGATCTAACCGTTCCGTCACGTTGAATACGGGGTGTTATATTTAAACTAACGCCATAGGGTTTAAATACTGTTTGTGCTTGTCCTTTGTCATCAACCATTGAATATGGAACTTCACCTCCAGCTAGAAATTCTGCTGTAGTTCCGTTTCTAGCTGTGAGTTGAGGTTGAGCTAATACAACAGCCTGTCCTTCAACAGCCATAGCATTAATACTTGCATTTAAGAATGCGTTAATTCCACCAAAAAATGCTGGGTTCGCTATTGCACCAGCATTGCCAACACTATTAGCTAAAAGATTACTTTGATATGCAAATGCTTTTTTAGCTGTTGACCCTTCTAAGGTAGCACCAATTTGGACACCGCCCTCTGCCGTAGTCCCCCATCTCAATCCGAGTTGCTGAACGAATTGACGCGGTAGCTCAACGATTTGAACATCGATCATCAACATTTCATCCCAACCTACCTGGCTAGACATATCTATGATTTGCGGATAATGTTTTGTAAGTTGAACAACCTTTTCTCGGTCAAAGTCTGATAATTTATCACCCTCAACAATAACCTTATCAGCAATTACAGATGTTTTTACATTTGGAATTTTATTTAGAATTCTTTGAATATCTTTTAATAATTTATTTTGATTTGCTGACTCTATAACCACTCTGTAACTACTAATAGATCCCCCTTTATCCCAAACCTGTAAAGTTGTGAATCCTTCGCTAAGACCAAAGAGCACAAGCTCTTTATCGTCACTAGTGGTGGCATTTAGTAACTTACTATTTCCCACAGCTACACGACCAATACTTTGAAAGTTCAACACCTCTATTTGACCAATCTCCATTTTTATAGCTTTTGGCGTATTTGTCGTTTGAGCATAGGCTTCTTGATAAATTGTGGGAACGTGTAATAACAAAAAATTTAATATAAGAATCCTACTATATCTACTCTTCATCTACATCTTCCTCTCTTTTTGAGATTTCATTATCATTAGGGGTAGCGACTTCTTTTTTCTTAGCATTTTCAGAAATCCATGAGCTAACAATGTCTTCCTGTCCCGGGATATTTATTACTGATTGCTGTAGAATTTCTTCCTTAGTAGGTGTGTGGTCTTCGGAATTGTTAGCAATTTCTGTCATTTTTTTTGACCCTTGATCTCCATAGATAACTGACGCTTTTTTTCTAACTATAGGTCCACTTGTGGCAATGCCAAGTATGCTAGCCAAATCACCTTTCACACCTTTCTGACTTGCTTTTTTATCATCTGGATTTCTCAAAAAGGCTGTAATTACACCATCTTGACGAGCAGCAACTAATTTTGCTGCCTCTTCAGGAGATGTATCTAAAGTTACTGTTGAGAACTCACGTTCAGATCCATCGTTAGTTAGTTTCGATTCCTTATCAGTTGCTAATACTAGTACGCCCTGTAAAAGTGGTGCTGTTATATCTCTATTCCTATACTTAAAGGAAACGTATAAATCTATTAAATCGCCTGGCACAATCAAACCCGAAACTGAGTTAATGGTATCGACAGGCATAGTGACCGCCCGTCTTCCAACAGCAACTTTTTCAGAGAATGGACGTCTACTAACTGTGCTAGTGTGAGCCCACAAGACTGGATCTCCCGCTGTCAAAGGACTTGTAATAATCTTTCCCTCTATGCGTTCAAATTCATCTGGACTTAAACTGTCACTACTAACCCAATTTTCTGGAATATCACGCACTGCTAAAATTGACGAATCAATAATGGTTCCCTCAGGTATATCCCCTGCAGCTACTATTCTCGGAATCATCACTTGTCTATGATTCGCTTCAATTTGTGATATCTTTTCCTTCATATATTTGTTTGCTGAAAATGTAGCCAAAATTCCAGCTCCAATTGCAAACCCAGCTATATACCAAGATTTTCTTATCCTTATCATCTACGCCCCTTAATTAACAATACGGCTCACACTCAAATAATCACGATTCTTTAACCTAATTTTTGATAAGAATAGATTTTCATTTGATTTGTTTATCTTTTTTTGCCATGTACTTATCTCTTTATTTGGCAATGTTTTTTTGTAAGTTTCGAACCACCCTTCTTTAGCTAATTTATCTAAATACTGCATAAGTCCCTTTTCTCCTTTAATTTCATATATGTAAATTTGCTTATTGTTCATTTCGTTTGTAAATAGAAGTTCTAATTGATCTGGTAGATAATTTTTTTGCGGTACCCTACCAACTATTACGCTTGGTTTTAATATGCTTAAATATGCTTTTAACTTGAGCTTTTTATCTTTTAAAAAGCGTTCATAATCAGTAATAAGAAGGGATTCGCTTTGATGACTGTCTTCAGGAAAAATAAATAAATCTGAATCAACTGCATGTATAAAAGCATGATTTTTTTCGCAACTATCCAGTAAATTATCAAATGAATTCATTAAAGATAGTTCATATATCTCAAGATTAAGTCCGTTAATTTTGGTCTCATACAAAAGACTGCTATTTTTAATTTCAAGTTCAATCCAATCAATCTTTTCTACGGGATTTGAATGAGCTGTACTAATCAATAAAAGAAGACTTAATAAAGATAAAAATACAGTAAGAAGAAAATATTTAAATCTAACCATTTGGTCTACCACACTTTTTTATGATGATTTGGAATTTCTCCAATCCACTTGCTAAACGAGTCAAATGTTGGAAGTTTTCTCTTAAGTGGTTTATCTACTGCACTAATAAGTGCATTTGATTTCGAGCTTAATTTTTGTGTTTTTGAATTAGCATTCTTCCAAGCTGTTTTACTGCTTGAAGATCTGTCATGGGCGGACTTTGATGATGCTTCATTTGAAATATCAAAAAGTATTTTCAACTCTTCTCTAAGCATAAATTTTTCTGCTAGAAATTTACTTTTTGTTTTATCTTTGATTGTTTTAAATGAGGAAGCAGTGATGATTCCCTTATCTTGAATACCCCACTCCTCTCGAAGAATTTTAGATTTTGCTAATAGCTGACCAGGTTGTGCCTCATCACTTAAAGAATTTGCATTTGAATAATTGGTTTTATATAAACTTTTAGCCCCATCTCCAGTTCGAATTGCATACTGAAAAGCCATGTATCTACTATCGTTTTGTAAAGACTGTTTTTCGTTGATTAACTTTCCTACAAATGGAATAGCCAAGTAAAACATAACCATTACTATTAAAAGCACAAAGCTTTCCACAAGTGCCTGTCCTTTACGAGTATTTATTTCCATTGTCTTAACCTCGCAAGCCAATTAGGGTGCCATAAATTTGGTTTTTCATCCCAGTGCTTATATTGCTCAAAATAACTTTCAGCCGCAGATACAGTTTCTACCTGGTGACCAAAAACGTTTTTATCTTTCAGCCTTACCCTAAATGAAGTAGCTGATGCACTGTGATTGATAATATCTACAAAAGGGACCAAACCACCAGATGACCACTTTAGACCTTGCTTAATTGCATATGAATTAGCTAATCCATTTTCTTGAGTATCAAAAATATTCCATCCAGAAGTTTTTTCCTCTATCCATTTAAAAAATGTCATAGCTGAAAAATTTGACGGCGGATCTTTTACATGAGGTATGCTTTCACCAATATAACTTGAATCGTGGTTTGTATATCCCCAACCCATTGGATATTCACGGTAGTAGCACATAACCTTTAATCTAAGCCTCAGTGAATGAAAACTTTGAGTGTCAATTGATTCCCAATCACCATCCTTATTAAGTTTTGTTTCACCTCGACGGATTAATCTATGTCTCAAAGTAGGGCATGATTTATATATAGGTGTTAGAAAACTACTCTTTAGAAAATATCTTTTCTGTAGAAATTTATACTTTTCACTAACATCTCTAATAAAGCTTATATACTTCCCCTTAGGGTTGTAGATAACTGATATCTCAGGATTTTCTATATCCTCTATATTCCAGCTAATTGTTTTAAGATCATCTTTTGTGTAATTTGATTGAATAAGTTCAAATACAGCTTTCGAGCGCATATCAAGTTGCGTGTCATGAATTGCTTTACTAGTTTCAAAAAGAACTTCGTTAATTATTTTTTGATGACTTTCAAATTGATTTTTTAAATCAGCAATATGTGATGATGCCCCAAGTTGTGCCCTTTTGCCTTTTAAATAGGCTCTAGAATATTTACTTCCAAAAAATCTTTTTATTAATTCTGCTTGAGGGTTTCTTTTTGTGACTTGCTTACCCATATTTTGACCCCACTGAGTCCATGAGCCCTGAGTAATTAAATGAGCTAAAGCAATCTGATTTGCAGTTTGAGCTAAATTAATATATGCCTGCATATTTAAAGCCCTTGCTTGAACAATAGCCCCTGCATAGGCTGCCGAGTCCACAACATGTGTGAGTTTTGTGCGTTTAGAAATAATTTGACTATTTCTATACATACCCAAAAAACTTATAATCACGATGGCAATCAAGGCAAGGCCAAGCACTAAAACTTGACCTTTCCTATAGCCCAGGGGCATCTTAATCATTTCTAGCCACCAGCCTGCTTAGCATTACCGGTAAATGATTTAAGTGTTTTAGCTTTAGTCTGTGATTCAGCTTTCTTAGCTGCAGATTGAGCTTTCTTAGATTGAGAGGTTCCATCTTCGCCTGCAATCTCTTTAGCCATAGCCGCTGTTTGAGAGCGAATAACTTGACCGAAGAGTTGATAGACAGCAATGGCAGCTACTGATACCAAAGCTACGATGATTATGTACTCAGTCATACCTTGTCCTAATCTTTTTTTAAGACTTGGTTTTCTTACTAAAGTTTTTTTCTGATTTTGTAAAACGAGATGCATATTAGTCTCCTGTTAAAAAGGTGACTACAGTTTGCTTTATTTGACTTGAGCTGCCAATTCGTAAAAAATGCTACGGACAAAAATGTCCTACTTTAATTCCCACAAAATTGGGGACATGCCGTGGCTAATTAAATAGTTGTTTGCTTTCGTAAAATGGTTACACCCGAAAAACCCTCGGTAGGCTGAAAGCGGTGATGGATGCGGGCTTTCAAGAATTAAATGTTTTGATTTATCAATTAATTTTGATTTGGTTTTTGCATTGCCACCCCACAAAAGAAAAACTACGTTTTGACATGAAAAATTTATTTGAGAAATAGCATTTGTTGTAAATATTTCCCAACCCCAATTTTTATGAGAATTAGGTTTTCCTTGCTCTACTGTGAGTACGTCATTTAATAGCATGACACCTTGTTTTGCCCAACTTTCAAGGCACCCATGAGATGGGATTTTAAAATTATCAACAGAGTTTTTTAGCTCAGTAAAAATATTTTTAAGTGAAGGTGGCAATGCTACTCCATGCTGCACAGAAAATGCCAAACCATGAGCTTGACCTTCGTTGTAGTAAGGATCCTGCCCCAAAATAACAACTTTTATTTCCGTTAAAGGCGTTAATTTAAAAGCAGAAAATACCATATCTTCTGGCGGATAGACTGTTGTGCTAGAACGAGCATTATCAATCTTTGATACTAAAGAATCAAAATAAGCTAGCTCAATTTGAGAATCAAAAAAACTTTTCCAACTTGGATGGATATTATTGATATTCATATTAGATTTACAATACAATACCAATCTATTTTACAGGCGGTTAGCTCAGTTGGTTAGAGCGCTACGTTGACATCGTAGAGGTCGCTGGTTCAACTCCAGTATCGCCTACCACTATATCTCAAATTTTACCCATGCTAAACTTTTATATATCCACTATTTTTAAATAGTTTTGCATGTCAAAATTTTTCAAAAAATTCCTTAAAGTTATCACAGATTTTGCCATGGCTGAGACAAATGGTTTAGAAGCCATGGATTACAACATGGAGGAACTTTGTGAATTAGCTACTAAAGGTGATCCTAAGGCACAATATTATTTAGGACTTGCATACATATCAGGCTTTTATTTTCACAAAGATTTCAAAACTGGTCTTAAATGGCTAGTTCTTTCCGCAAATCAATATTATGTTCCAGCCGAAAGTAAGATTTCACAGTTGTTTTTGGCTGAAGCAGCTAAATATCCACGTTCTGAACTCGCTGAGCAAATAGCGAATTGGGCTGAAAATGCGGCTTATAGGTCAGATTCAAGTGCAAAAGGCGTTTGGGGTTACATGCTACTTGAGGGTATTGGAACTACAAAGGATTATAAGCAGTCTATATACTTTCTAAAACAAGCCGCTGATGAAGGTATTACCAAAGCACAATACCTATTGGGCAAGGTGTATTTTGAAGGAACTGGAGTGACTAGAGACTTGGGTATTGCCACCCATTATTTAGAAATGGCATCTTCAAATAAATATGGTCCAGCTAAAGAACTATTAGAAGACATCAAAAAGGGCCAGTTTAACTGACCCTAAATTTAACTGTTTTCCAAGAAACTCTTAAGCTTATCAGCCCTGCTTGGATGCCTTAATTTACGCAAAGCTTTAGCTTCAATCTGACGGATGCGTTCACGTGTCACATCAAATTGCTTACCCACTTCTTCGAGAGTTTGATCAGAACTCATACCTATACCAAATCTCATGCGAAGAACTTTACCCTCTCTTTGCGTCAAGGAGTTTATAACCTCATCAAACACCTCACTCATAGAACGTTGAAGTGCGGCTTCTTCAGGTGACAAGGTTGAAGTATCCTCAATAAAATCTCCAAGATGAGAATCATCATCATCGCCTATAGGAGTCTCCATAGAAATAGGATCTTTAGAAATCTTAAGTATTTTTCGTATTTTCTCTATAGGCATATCCATTTTTTCAGCAAGCATAGCTGAATCAGGCTCTACGCCAGTTTCTTGTAATATCTGACGAGTAATTCTATTAATTTTGTTAATAGTCTCAATCATATGTACTGGGATACGAATAATACGTGCTTGATCAGCGATTGAACGCGTGATAGCTTGACGAATCCACCAAGTAGCATAAGTTGAAAACTTATAACCCCTGCGGTACTCGAACTTATCAACGGCCTTCATAAGTCCTATATTACCTTCTTGAATAAGGTCTAAGAACTGTAAACCACGGTTTGTGTATTTTTTGGCAATGGAAATAACTAATCTCAAGTTAGCTTCAATCATCTCATGCTTAGCTTTCTTAGCTTTAGCTTCACCATTTACCATACGTTTGTTAACGTCTTTTAATTCCTTGATGGGAAGAATAACTTCTTTTTCAAGATCAATAAATTTTTGCTGAATCTCATGAATATCAGGAATAGAACGCTCAAGTTTTTCAGCATATTTAGGCTTTTTCTTAAGCTCATCATTAACCCATTCAAGATTGGTTTCATTCCCTGGGAATGAGTCAATAAAATGCTCCCGAGGCATACCAACTTTATCCACGCAAACACTAAGCATAGCTTTTTCTAATTCACGAACTCGCTCTATTTGCTTACGCAAAATCTCAGCAAGTTTTTCAACCATCTTAGCGGTAAATCTAACACCAGAAATTTCATCATGTATTTGCTGATTGGCCTTGTTGTATGCTTGTGATTGAAATCTTCCCTTCTCGTATTCAGCCTTCATTTTATCGAAAGCCTTTTGAACTCTATCAAACTTAGCTAGAGATTCCTCGCGAAGTTTCTCGATTTGAAGGCTACTCATGCCTCCAGTTTGAGCTTCTTCTGACTCTTCGTCAGCATCGGCAGCACCAGAACCAGCATACTCTTCGCCATCATCAGAAATTAATCCGTCCACGATTTCTTCGATTTGAGCTTTGCCATCTCTAACTTTTTGTATGTGCTCTAAAATTTCATTAATAGTAGTTGGAGAGTTGGCAATGGCCATAACCATATGCTTTAAACCCTCTTCTATTCGTTTAGCAATCTCAATTTCTTTTGTACGATTAAGAAGTTCAACAGAACCCATCTCACGCATATACATACGCACAGGGTCAGTAGTCCTACCAAATTCGGAATCTACAGTTGTAAGAGCCACTTCAGCTTCGTCATCTACGTCATCGTCATCGTTTACATTTGAAGGTTCCGCTAGAATTAAGTCCTCTGCATTAGGAGCTTCCTCATAAACAGGAATGCCCATGCTTTCAAGAGTTGAGACCATAGATTCCATCGCTTCAGAGTCAACGATATCATCCGATAACACGTCATTAATTTCGGCATAAGTTAGATACCCGTGATCCTTACCCTGTTTGATCAATGAACGAACTAACTGACGCCTTTCTTCGTCAGAGATTTTTTTACTTTCAGCTTTGGAACGAAAGGATTTAGAACCCTTAGAAGTAGAATCATCGATATCATCAAGACTTTCAGAGTCCTCATCTGATGGATCCCCTAAATCAAAATCTTCTGTAGATTTAGCTTGAGTTTTAGGTGCATTTTTGCTTCCAGGCTTACGACCACGTCTAGAAATTTTAGGCATGAAATCATCATCACTATCAATAGACATAAGTTCATCTATATCTCTATTAGAGACTATATTTCGTGTGGGTTTTGCTGTTGAAGTTTTAGACGTAACTTTTGAACTACTTTCTGTGGCAATGCTTTTTTTAGCAATTGATTTAGTTTTAATAGAAGTTTTGCTTAAAGGTTTAGCTTTTGTATTTGATTTTTCTATCTTTGTAGCAGAACTTGAACTAGCTCTTTTAGGTGCAACAGTTTTAGTTGACTTATCTTGAGCTTTAGCACTACTAGAGCTAGTACCCTTGGATATATTACTCTTGGAAGCTGGAGCTTTTGTAGATTCATTAGTACTAGACTTTGAAGTTTGTTTAACTGTCAATTTAGAAGCTGTCTTAGCCACAGACTTAGGGACTGACTTAGAAACTTTTTTAGTTGAAGTTTCTGCTTTTGTAGTTTTGAGACTAGGTTTAGCTTTAGTAGCTACAGGTTTTGATGCTACAGTTTTAGTGTTAGGTTTGGTAGCAGGCTTAGACATAGAGGCCTTTGTAGATTTAGCTGTAGTTTTAGGAGATGTCTTAGTTGCAGTAGGTTTCTTTAAGGAACTATTTTTAACCGAAGTTGTAGCCACACTTTTTGTAGCTTTACTTGAAGTTGAACCTTTAGTTGTACTTGCTGACTTAGTTGACTTAGTTAAAGCATCTTTTTTATCTTGCTTTTTCACGTCTTTACCTATCCCTTTGCTAATTTATGTAACCTTAAATTATAGCTTAAATTAATGATTTCTAAGTGCTATATATCTGCGATTTAACCTCTGAAGCATAGACTCTTTTTGAGAGTGCTCCAAATCCTCACGCTGAGCTATTTCACTCATTTCTGTCTGAATAAAATCTAACTCAACCCTCTGTAGTGTGTCCTTAAGAACTTCTTCAGGACTTTCAACCTCGTCCAAATTTAACGGACTCGATTCAATACTATCTAGAATTTGAAGTAAATCAACATCAATATCAACTTGATTTAAAAGCTGACTGTACACAGATATCTGGTGTTTATAAATTAAATTTATAAACTCGTGTACAAGTCTATATTTGGGGAATTTTTTTAGTATTTCAATATGCCTAGCTGATAATTTTTGGGTGAGGTAAGGATACATTGCCAACAGTTTAATAAATTTATATTCAAGTGGCTCAACAGAAACTTTAGAAGTGCGAGTGCTTTTCTTGATTTTTGTTTTTTTGTATGAGCGGTCTGCTTTCTTAAAATCTGTATCTGAAAGTCCTAAATCTGCTAAAAACTCTTCATGTGTGAGATTTAAAAGTTTGCTTACCTCTTTCTCCATTTGTGTTTTTATAGCAGATTTTGGAATGGTAGCAATCAAAGGCTTTACAAAACTATAACAACCAGCCCTACCCTCTGCTTCATTCAAATTAAAACGAGTTTTGAGCTCATCAAGCAGATAAATCGATAGAGGCTTAGAAGATTTAATCTGATTTTTAAATTGAGTACCACCATAAGCTCTCACGTATGAATCAGGATCATGCTCAGGAGGTAGAAATAAGAATCTTATTGAATGCCCTTCTTTTAATATAGGTAAACACTCATTTAAAGCCTTCCATGCAGCCTCTCTTCCTGCTGTGTCGCCGTCAAAGCAAAATATAATAGTACTAGTGTATCTATATAATTTTTGAATATGAGTTTGACTTGTAGCCGTGCCTAGAGTGGCAACGGCATAGTCAAAACCATGCTGACTTAGAGCTATTACGTCCATATAGCCTTCAACGACTAGGGCTTTTTTCTCTTTGATTATTCCTTTTTTATTTTCAAATAATCCGTAAAGCTCTTTACCTTTATGAAAAACCTCAGTTTCAGGAGAATTTAAATACTTAGGCTGATCATTATTCAAAGTTCGACCGCCAAACCCTATGGTCTTACCATTCTCATTCAAAATTGGAAACATTAGCCTATTTCTAAAACGATCCCTTTTTCTAAGCTCCTCATTTTGTAGAACAAGACCTACATCCATTAATAATTTGTCATCGTAATCGGGAAATTTATGGGCTAAATTTTTGTATTCAGAACCTGACCAACCTAGTGAAAATTTCTTTATTGAATCCTCGTTTAGCTCTCTTTTAGCAATGTAAGTTTTAGCCTCTTTGCTGTCTTGTAAATTAAAAACGTAATATTCTTGAGCTTGCAAGAGGCAGTCGCACATAAGCTCTTGACGTGATTTTTTATTCTTTAATTCTTGTTGTTCTCTTTCAGTAAGCCTGTGCCTTTTGGGCATTTCAAGACCAAGCTTATCTGCTAAATATTTGCAAGCTTCAGGAAATGTCATGCCGTTATACTTCATCAAAAAAGTAATAACATTACCGCTTTCTCCACAACTGAAGCACTTATAAATTTGCTTAGCTGAATTAACGGAAAATGAAGGTCGCTTTTCATTATGAAAAGGGCATAAACCGATGTAGCTAGCTCCTGACTTTCTTAAGGTTAAATATCCTCCGATAATATCTACTATATTGGTTCTACTTAGGAGCTCGTTAGTAAAGGAATCAGACATATAAAAAAATAAAAAATGCAGCTAAACCCAGAAGTGATTAGCTGCATATTTTAAACTAAACTAAAGATGTATTTAGTATAGGCGCGGTGGTAATTGCTGGCTACGGATACGCTTGTGATGACGCTTAACAGCAGCTGCGTGTTTACGCTTACGCTCTGTAGTTGGCTTTTCATAAAACTCGCGAGCACGAAGATCAGTTAGTAAACCAGTTTTTTCGATAGTGCGCTTAAATCGACGCAAAGCCGATTCAAATTGTTCATTTTCTTTAAGGCGAACACTAGGCATAAATAATAAAATTCCTAAAAATTAATTTTTATAAAAGATAAGTTTTTTGCCCAGCAAATAAAAATTCACCACCTAAAATGCTGGGAGAGCATATTATTAGTAAAGTCTATCATTTTAAGATAGACTTTTGTTTATTGTCAATAGGTTAAGTTGGCTTGTGACCTAAATGCTACTTTTCGGGATGTCCTTTTCGAATCCAAGCTTCTAATTGATGTGGTCTAATAGAATCGTACTCTTCAAAAGGCTGATGAATCCATGGATTAGTTGGTAGTTTTTCTATATAGAAATCGGGGGTAATTGTCGAATGCCCCTTCCACCATAAGACTGCCGATTTCATCTCTTTAATCTGAGGGAATTCTGACTTTAAATGGTCTTGTACTTTGCTAAAAGTTAGACCTGTGTCTACCATATCATCAACTAACAATACTCTACCTTCAAGAGTGCCTTTAGTAATAGTAATAAATTTGGCAATATCAAGCTGCCCTTGTACAGTACCTGCAACTTCACGGTATGAGCTAGTAGCAAGTATACCTAATGGAACATCAAAAATTCTTGAAAGTACATCCCCTACTCTAACACCTCCTCTAGCTAAACATATGATTTGGTCAAACGCCCAGCCAGACTTATAAACTTCAAATGCCAATCTTTCAATAAGATGATTGTATTCATCCCACGACACCCATAAGTCGCTTTCTGTACTTTGTGGAAAATTAGAAGTCATATACTATTCCAAAGGATTTTTTAACATAATAGTTTCTTTACGGTCAGGTCCTGTAGAAATTAGGGCAATATCCACACCACTTACCTCTTCCATACGTTTTAAATATTTTTTAGCATTTTGAGGTAAATTATCATACTCGGTAACCCCCTTAGTGGATTCATTCCATCCAGGCATCATTTCTAAAACAGGCTTAACCTTAGACACCTTTGAAGCTCCATATGGAAGTACATCTATAACCTTTCCGTCTAACTCATAGCCGACACAAATACCTACTTCACTAAGACCATCAAGAACATCAAGCTTAGTAACACAAAGACCCGAAATACCATTAAAAATAGCTGACCTCTTAAGTGCAACAGCATCAAACCAACCGCATCTACGCGGTCTTCCTGTTACAGAGCCGAATTCCTGTCCTACTTTGGCAATATGATCGCCAAGTTCACCAATTAATTCAGTTGGAAAAGGTCCAGATCCAACTCTAGTTGTATATGCCTTAGTGATACCTAGGATGTAATTCAAGTGATGAGGTCCAATGCCAGCACCAGCAGAAGCTGTACCTGCAGCGCAATTACTACTAGTTACAAACGGATAGGTACCATGGTCGATATCTAACAAGGATCCTTGTGCTCCCTCAAATAAAAAGTTCTTACCTTCATTTAAGTGGTTGTACAAATCTAGGGAAACATCGTCAACCATAGGTTTGAGTTCATCACCCCAATCCTTTAATTTTGCAAATAACGGCTCAAACTCTATCTCTGAGGCCTTATATCTTTCTTTAAGAATAAAGTTGTGATAACTAAGAACAGAACGCAATTTCGTTTCAAGAACTTCTAGATCATACAAATCCTGCACTCTTATCGCTCTTCTTGCAACTTTATCTTCGTAAGCAGGTCCTATACCACGACCAGTTGTTCCTATTTTATTATCACCTCTAGCAGCCTCTCTAACCTGATCTATTGCTATATGATATGGCAATACCAAAGTGGCCGCTTCAGAAATATGAAGCCTTGATCTAACTTCTACACCAGCAACTTCAAGCTCACTAATTTCACCCAAAATAGCTTCTGGACTAAGTACTACACCATTACCGATAAAACATTGGGTATTTGGATGCATAATGCCTGAAGGTATAAGACGTAAAATCGTTTTTTTACCGTTAATCCATAGTGTATGACCAGCATTATGACCACCTTGGAATCTAACAACTCCATATACACTTTCTGATAACCAATCGACGATTTTACCTTTGCCTTCATCACCCCATTGGGTACCAATTACAACAACATTTTTCATAATTAAACCTTAGTTTGAATTTTCCTGAGATGATTGTTTTAGGTACTTAAAGAAATCCGAGCTTGGATCGATAACCATAACATCCTTATCTTGTGAAAAGATATTTTTATAAGCATTAAGACTGTTATAAAAACTATAGAACTCTGGATTTTTACCATAAGCTGAAGCGTAAATTTCAGTAGCTTTAGCGTCACCACTTCCCTTTGTATTTTCAGCTTCAGCTTGTGCTTGAGCAAGAATTTCCTTAACTTGTCTATCAGCATTGGCCCTTATTTTTTCGGATTCTGCAAAACCATTAGCTCTTAAACTATTTGCCTCTTCTTTACGTTCGGCCTGCATACGGTTATAAACTGAATCGGACACCTCTTGAGAAAACTCAATTCTTTTTAGTCTTACGTCAACTACTTGAATTCCAAGAGGTTTAGCTCTTTCTTCTACATTTTTTAGAATTTCTGCCATAACAACATCACGCTCTTGTGAAATAACAGCTCGTACAGTCCTAGTATTTACAGAGGCATTTAATGCATCTCGTATCTGAGCTCCTAAACGGGATTGTGCATTTTCAGCACTAGGTCCGAATGATATATAAAATCTTAGAGGATCGTTAATTCTCCATTTAATATATGAGTCAATAATTAAATTTTTCTTTTCAGATGTCTGAATCCTTTCAGTATCTCCTGACTCAATTGTTTGGACCCTTTTGTCCAAATAAATTACATTTTGGAATGGAGATGGCCATTTAAAATGCAATCCAGGCTGACTGATAGTTCTTTGCCACTCACCTAATTTGAATACTAAAGCATAATCACGTTCACCTACTATAAATAGAGTAGATGATATGAACCATGCAAGAATACCAAGAAATATAATACCTAAAATTGAACGATTCATAACTACCTCTTAGCGAACACGGTTACGATTAAGAGCTCGGGATCTGATATCCTGCTTATCAATAATTTTATTAGCCTCATCCTCCACAGAAGTAGAATTATCCTTTTGTTCAATCTCTGGTATATAACCTTCAGATACTCTATTAAAATTAGTTCTAGTTGAGGCAGATAGTTTATCTATGGGTAGATAAAGTAGAGGTGAGTTATTTTTTGAATCTACCAAAATTTTGGGAGTATTTTTTAATAATTCCTCCATAGACGATAAGTACATCCTCTCACGGGTAATTTCTGGAGAATTTGTAAATTCAGTTTCAATTTTTTTGAACCTCTCAGCTTCACCAGTAGCTTTTTGAATAACAACTGCTTTATAACCTTCTGCCTCTTGTTGAATACGAGAGGCACGTCCCCGTGCTTCTGGGATAACTTTACTTGCGTAGGCATAACCTTCATTTTTCTGACGCTCATAATCCTGACCCGCTTTAATTGCATCTTCAAATGCAGCTTGAACCTGCTCTGGTGGTTGAACGTTTTGAATAGCTACAGTTATAACTTCAATACCAGTTTTATACCTATCAAGAATTTGTTGCATCAATTTTCTTACATCTATAGCTGCTTGAGTTCTACTTTCATATAAAATCTTATTCATGGATTGCTTACCAACAATTTCACGCATAGCAGTTTCAGCAGCTTGCCTTACTGATTCATCAGGAGCTCTAGTTTCAAATAAATAATTTGCAGCAGGACTATTTTTGCCATTTGTCCCTTGCATATCTGCTTTTAAACGATACTGAACGTCAAACTGAACATCAACAATATTCTCGTCCTCAGTTAGCATTAAAGCCTCTGGTAGAACTTTATTTCTAGCATTATCTCTATAGCCAACAGAAAAAGATCTAACACGAGATATATCTACAATCTCAACATTTTCAATTGGTGTTGGTATATGCCACTGAAACCCAGGGGCAACGGTTCTCGAGTACTTTCCAAATTGAGTTACAACACCAACTTGGCCTTCTTTAACAATATAAAAGCCACTAATTAGCCAGGCGATAAGAAGACCAATAATAATTACGAAAAAGCCAAACTTAGATAAAATCTTTGAAGTTGGTTTTTTAGGACCACCTGGAGGGACTCTACCAAAATTACCCCTACGCTTCGAATCCTTATCGAACATACCTTTTAGTTTATTTGCTAAATCTCCAAACACCTGATCTAGTTCAGGAGGAGCATCACTCCTTGGTTGTTTTGGATTTTCTTTTGGGTTTTCTGAGGACTGACCTTTGCCCCAGTCGGGATCATTAAGATTTGCGATCAAATTGTCTTTCAATGGAAATTTTCCCTAAATGTTACTTTTAAATTCTGCGATTGCTTTACGCAATAAATTCATACCTTCACGAGTTTTAGAACTCACAAATATTCGGTTTATTTTACCTTGTTCATCGGTTTCTATTCTAGCTCCCTGCTCGAGAAGGTCAATTTTGTTATACACCAGTATTGTTGGTATATCTTCAGCATTAATTTCTTTCAAAACCTTATTTACTTCAAGAATTTGCTCATCTCTTTGAGGATTTGCGGCATCTACTACATGAAATAATAAATCTGCATGTACAGTTTCTTCTAACGTGGCCTTAAATGCGGCAATTAAAGTTGTAGGCAAGTCTCTAATAAATCCGACAGTATCTGAAATTGTGACCTGACCAACATCTTCTATCCAAATCCTTCTGGTAGTCGTGTCCAATGTAGCAAATAATTGATCTGCCTCATAAGTGCCTGCACGTGTCAATGCATTGAATAAAGTGGATTTTCCAGCATTTGTGTAGCCAACTAGAGAAACTGAAAGCATATTTGATCTAGCTCTTGCTCTTCTTTGAGTAAGCCTCTGGGTATCTAATTTAGCAAGTCGCTCTTTAAGTTGCTTTACTTTATCCCCAATCATACGTCGATCCATTTCAAGTTGAGACTCACCTGGTCCACGCATACCAATACCCCCTCTTTGACGCTCCAAGTGAGTCCAAAGACGAGTTAGCCGAGTAATCAAATGCTGAAGTTGAGCTAATTCAACTTGAAGTTTACCTTCATGGCTTTTAGCCCTAAGAGCAAATATATCAAGAATTAAAGTGACCCTATCAATAACACGCAATCCAAATGCTCGCTCTAGATTTCTTTGTTGAGCTGGACTAAGAGCCTGATCAAAAAGGATAATTTCTGGTTTATAAATAGAAATTAAACCAACAACCTCTTCCACTTTACCGCTTCCGATAAAGAATTTAGCATCTGGTTTGTCTCGCTTTGCAACAACAGTTTCAAGTATCTGTGCTCCAGCACCCGTTGCTAACATTTGAAATTCACTTAAATGAGAGTCGAAGTTTGAATCGTTAAAATTAACGCTAATTACTATTGCTTTCATCAATATAGTGAACTCCACCAATTACATGGTGGACTAAATCTAAACTCCTTAGATTGGTTCTTCAGATTCAGAGTTTTCAACTACTTCAGTAAATTCTGTTATTTCATTTGGAAATGGGACAGCTCGTGCTGGTACTACTGTAGAAATTGCATGCTTATATACCATTTGAGTTACAGTATTTCTTAATAGGATTACATACTGATCGAAGGACTCAACTTGTCCTTGTAATTTAATACCATTAACTAGATAGATCGAAACAGGAATATGCTCTTTTCTTAGGGCATTAAGGAAAGGATCTTGTAGTGTTTGTCCTTTAAAACTCATTGTAAGTGCTCCGTGTTGTTTTTATAAAAGCAAGTTAGTTAGTTCATATTAACGTAAGAAAATTTAACTAACAAGACATAGAAGTTCACTTGTAAAAATACTACATATTAATTTTTATCAAGGTATGGATTTTTTGTTGATTTAAATTCTATTCTTAAGGGTGTACCTTCTAGTTTAAAAGCCTTCCTAAATCTAGTCTCCAAATAACGCCTATAAGAATCGGGTATAGCATCAAGAGCATTGCCATGAATGATAACAAGTGGAGGATTCTGACCACCCTGATGTGCATATCTCATCTTAGGTCTGAAAATGCCTTTTCGTGGAGGGGGTTGCTGATCCACGGCAGCTTGAAGTTCACGGGTAAGTTTAGGAGTAGGAAGTTTTCTAAAAGCTGCTTCGTGTGCCAGGTTTACAGACTTAAGTAAAGATTTAATTCCTTGAGATTTCAGTGCAGATATAAAATGAACTTTTGCGAAAGAGAGAAATCTTAGTTTTCTTTCAAATTCTCTGATTACCCAATCCCTTTTATCCTCATCTAAACCATCCCATTTGTTTATGGCAACGACCAATGCTCTACCGCTTTCTAATATAAACCCTGCAATGTGGGCATCCTGCTCAGAAATTTCACTTTGAGCATCTAAAACTAAAACAACCACATTACAGGCTTCAATAGCTTGAAGAGTTTTAATCACTGAGAATTTTTCTATTGACTCAAACACTCTACCCCTTTTACGAAGTCCAGCGGTATCTATTAATTTATATTTTTTGTTGTTATGTTCAAAATCGATTTCAATTGCATCTCTAGTTGTGCCAGGTAAATCAAAAGCAATTACTCTTTGTTCGCCAATAAGTGAATTTATAAGAGTTGATTTACCCACATTTGGCCTTCCAACAATCGCTAATTTAATTTTATGATCGGTGAATTCTTGGTCAGCATCAGGTTCAGAATTTAACTCTTCTTCAGATTGGGGAATTTTAGATAAGGCGATATCTATCAAATTAGCTACCCCATCTCCGTGTGCGGATGAAATAGCCAATGGCTCTCCAAGTCCTAACTCATGAAATTCTGCATTTGCCTGGTTTGGTTGAAGCCCCTCAGCTTTATTAACTGCTAATAGCACAGGAACACCCACCTTTCTAAGTTTAGTGGCAATATCATGGTCCTGTGCATTTATACCTGAACGAGCATCAACTAGAAATATAACTACATCAGATTCTGAAATGGCTAATTCAGTCTGCCTGGCCATTTCTTTAAGAATTCCAGTTTTAACTTTAGGTTCGAAACCACCAGTATCAATAACGAGAAAGGGTCTATCACCAATACGCCCCTCTCCATAATGCCTATCCCTAGTTAAACCAGAATAATCTGCCACAATAGCATTTCTACTGCGAGTCAGTCTGTTAAATAGTGTAGATTTACCTACATTAGGTCGACCAACTAAAGCTATAACAGGCTTATATGACATTAATTAACTCGAAACAATAATAAAGATCCACTACCACTTTGAACAATTACACCTTTTTCAGTGCCAATCAATGGAGAAACAATATCCTTATTTGACCCTACTGTAGTACGACCAACTATAGTGCCTTTTTCGCTATCGAAAACATGAACGAGACCATCTAAGTCTCCAACGAAAACATAGTTTTTAAAAACTACTGGATTAGTTAAACCACGATTTTTAAGTGTTTGGTCAGACCAAATTAATTCACCATTAGCCAAGGCAAATTTTGCAACTGTACCATCAATTCCAGATGCATAAATTTTTGAGCCGTCAGTACCTAAGCCAACTGCTGACGAAAATGGATTAATCCAAATCGGTGTTAGACCTTTGTTAGTAACTCTATAGCAGGAAACATTTCCTTGATAGCTAGAGGTACATACACCATCGTTAAAAACTATAGGTTGACCAACCACATCTGTAACACTATCAATATCACTAGGTCCCTTAGCAGAAGCAGATAAAATTTCCCAATTCACCACACCATCACTAATACCCAGACCCACAAGTTTACCAGTAGGAACAGCCACAACAACAGAATTATCGGCTAGAGACATCCTAGAATTCGTTTTTAGAGAAAGTAATGGATTAGTCCTAACAAAACTCCACGAAAGTTTGCCGTCTTTAATATCAAAGGCTTGAACACGAAAATCATCTGCTCTCACAATAACTTTACCTTGAGCAACAATTGGCGGAGTAGTTGAGCGTGTTGAAAGCTTTGAGTCCCAGATTGTTTTACCAGATTGAGCATCCAAAGCGTACACTTTAGCATCTTTATCTGTCACAACAACTAAGCCATCACCTACACCAACACCACTTGTAAGTTTCGATCCTAATTTTACGGACCAAATTGGACTTCCATTATCTAAATTAAGCTTTACTACATTTCCGTCTGGAGTAGCTGCATAAACACTATTATCCTGCACAACCGGGGCGAATCCAGTACCTCCACCAGATCCAATATTACTTTGCCAAACAGCTTGCAAACTAACAGTTTGCTTGATTTCTTTAACTTTTACTGGCTCGTATCTACTATCTGCTTTAAATATACTGCAAGCACCCAAAAAGGAAGTAAGGACTACAACTGTAATAAATTTTTTATTAAAAGTTAATTTCATTATTCCGCTCCGTAAACCTTTAACTTCATGTTTATAACTTCCAAAAAGTTTTCATCCAATGTTTTGATTTGTAATAAAGATTTCCATATTTTGAAAGCTTCCTCTTTTTTTCCCTCAGACATGTAAATATCTGCCAATCGGTCATCGAATAGTGCTTTGAAATCGTCGCTTGGATTTTTCAATAAGTCCTTAGCTTTTTGAATTTCACCCTGAGCCAACAGAACTGAAGATAAATTTAATTTAGCAGTTTCTTTTATACCAACATCATCGGAATTATCCAAAACCCAATTCAGATTTAATGCAGAAGAAGCTAAATCCTTATTTTTAAAATATATATTACTTGCTATTAAAATAGCTCTATCTGTGTAAGCTGAAGAACTAAAGTCATCCTTAAGAACTTTAATAGCCTCCTCAAGCCTCTTTATATCTGATGACTGAGGATTAAAGTTTTGAGAAACGCTATATACGATATCGTAGTAAATTAAAGATTTCTTGGCTTGACGATTTTCATACCATTGATATCCTTGAAATGCTAGATACGCAACAGCAATCAATGTCAATAAAGTAGTAACTATATTTCCGTAAGAAGCCCACCAACTTTTTATCTGATCAATCTTTTCTTGTTCTTCTAAATCATAAGCCATTTATGCATCCTTTTTATTAATAAGCTTAAGCAAGTTAACTACGACATCACTCGAAGGGATAGTAATTTGTTCGATTGATGACCCGTCAGGATTGGGACGTAGTTGTTTAAGGGAAACTGTATCGTTTTGTAATTCAGATTCTCCGATAATTATTGCATAGTTTGCACCCGAAAAATCAGCCCTTTTGAATTGATTTTTAAAATTTTGAGAGCCAGCGTGAACTATGACATCAATTCCAGAATTTCTACAAAGCTCCGCTAATTTAGAACATTTGCGAGCAGCTTCGCTATTCTGATGAATAAAATAAACCTGTGTTTCTTGACCAATATCAGTAAATTTACTTTTTATTTCAGCATTTTTAGAATCAGAAATTATAAGACTGATTAATCGCTCAAGACCTATAGCAAAACCAACGCATGGAGTGGGCTTTCCACCTAACAGTTCGAATAAACCATCATATCTACCACCACCACAAACTGTGGCTTGAGCACCTAGACTACCTGTTACCCATTCAAATACAGTTAGGTTGTAATAATCTAACCCTCTAACAAGCCTTGGGTTAATTCTGTATTTTATGCCAGCCTCATCAAGCCTAATTTTTAGCTCATCGAAGTGAGCCTTAGACTCCTCACCTAAATAATCAAATAGTTTAGGAGCTTCATTTGCCATAGACTGCATGTCAGGATTTTTTGTATCCAAAACACGAAGCGGATTACTGTACATACGTCTTTTGGCATCGTCATCTAAAACATCTATATTTGCTTCAAGATGCTTAATTAAAGCCTCTCTGTGGGCTAATCTTTCATTGGGTTGACCTAATGAATTAATTTCTAAATGTATATCCTCAAGACCAAAAGTCCCCCATAGTCTAGCTAACATTATGATTTGTTCTGCATCAACATCTGGTCCAGAAAACCCCATGGCTTCTACTGATAGCTGGTGAAACTGTCTATATCTACCCTTTTGAGGTCTTTCGTGTCTAAACACAGGACCCATTGTGTACAATCTTTGGGCTCTATCAAATGTAATACTGTGTTCAATAGCCGCTCTAACAACCCCTGCAGTAAACTCAGGTCGCATCGTAAGCATATCAGCCTTATCTTGTGACATAGAAAAGGTATACATTTCTTTTTCAACAATATCTGTAACCTCTCCTATCCCTCTAGCAAATAATCTAGTCTGCTCTAGAACAGGAGTTCGAATATTTTTGTATCCATAAGACTTCATAAGAGAATGAAGCATATCCTCTAATATAAGCCACTGAAAAGATTCCGTTGGCAATATATCATTCATTCCTCTAATGGCACTTATTTTTTCGTATTTTTTTGAGTTCATTTAGTTTGACCGAATCTGCGTTCTATATAATCCAAAACAATTTTTTGGAATTCTTTGGCAATGCCTTCCCCTTTAAGCGTAACTGTCCTCTCACCATCAATAAATACAGGAGCTGCTGGCACTTCACCAGTGCCTGGCAGGCTGATACCTATATCTGCATGCCTGCTTTCACCAGGACCATTAACCACACATCCCATAACTGCTACGTTTAAATTTTCAACTCCAGGATATTGCTCTTTCCAAATAGGCATCTGAGTTCTTAAAAAATTTTGAATATCATCTGCCAAATGCTGAAAAAAAGTACTTGAAGTTCGCCCACAACCTGGACAGGCAACAACCATAGGTGTAAATGCTCTTAAACCCATGGTTTGTAAAATCTCCTGAGCGACTATTACTTCTTTTTTGCGATCCCCTCCTGGCTCTGGAGTTAGAGATATTCTGATAGTATCTCCTATACCTTCTTGCAATAATACTGATAAAGCTGCAGTCGATGCGACTATACCCTTACTTCCCATACCAGCTTCAGTTAAACCTAGATGCAACGCATAATCACATCTGCTCGAAAGGTTTCTATATACACTAATTAAATCTTGAACATGACTTACTTTACACGAAAGAATTATCTGCTCTGGCTTCATGCCTAATTGAACAGCATAATTAGCATTATCTATTGCGGATTTAACTAAAGCTTCTTTCATTAAATCCTGTGAAGACCATGGATGCTGACGATTGTTATTTATGTCCATTAACTTCGCCATCAAGTCGTGGTCCAAACTTCCCCAATTCACACCAATACGCACAGGTTTATTATTTTGGATGGCAACATCTATCATCTGAGCAAAGTTATCTGCCCTTTTTTTGCCACCCCCAACATTACCTGGATTTATTCTATATTTTGATAGAGCTTGTGCACATGCTGGATAGCCTGAAAGTAATTTATGACCATTAAAATGAAAGTCCCCAACTAATGGCACATCCAAGCCCATTCGATCGAGCTGATCTCTAATTGCTGGCACAGCCTCTGCAGCTTCAGGAGAATTAACTGTTATGCGTACAAGCTCAGATCCAGCCATAGCCAACTCTTTAATTTGAATGGCTGTGGCAATGACATCCGCAGTGTCTGTATTAGTCATGGACTGAACCACAATAGGCGATGCATCACCTACAAATACAGAATTAGCCCCCCATTTAATCTCAACTTTATAAGTCTTCTTTCTAGGCTTAGGACCTGATGGATACGGGCTGTCAGTTAAATCTGAGATCATAACCCTAAATCTTCTAATGTAAACATACCTTGGTTATAAGCAAGATATGCCACCACTCCTAGGATTAACAAAATAATTAATATCCACAAAAGCGATCCACCAGAACGTTTTGGCTGCTCTGTATCAGGTATAGATTCATTTAACTCAGTAGAATTTATGGTTTTAATATTTTTAACTGTAGAAGGTGCAACGTTACCCGTAGCTTGCGCTAATTTTTGCAGGGCAACCTTATCATCCGCCCCAATGGCTAAAGCAAATTTTTTTACTAACGCTCTAAGAACAAATCCATCTGGCAATGAAGACCACTGCTCTTGCTCTACAGCTTTTAGTTGACTAGTACTAAATTTAGTTTTATCGCTTATCTCAGTAAAATCAAACCCATTAGAGGTTCTAATTTTATGAAGGTAAGCACCAACTGAATCACTACTAATAGTCGAATTAGAAGACTCTCTTAATTCAGGTGTAATTTCTTTATTCATAATATTTCCTTAGTAATAGGAATGGATTTTCTTTGCTTCATAAGCTCAGATATTTTACTTTTATCTTTTATATCACCTGCGAGTTGACCGCAAGCAGCATCTATATCATCGCCCCTAGTTTTTCGAGTTGTAGCAACTATCCCCGCATCATTTAGAATAGCAGAAAAAGCCTTTACTCTTTGTGAACTTGACCTTTTTAAACCTGATTCGGGAAATGGATTAAAAGGAATCAGATTTACTTTACTTTTAACTTCCCTACAAATCTCAATTAATTGATTTGCGTGTATATCAGTATCGTTCACGTCCTCCAACATTATGTACTCAAATGTAATGAAATCCCTAGGTGCGAATTCAATATATCGATTACAGGCATCTATAAGTTCTTTTAAGGGATACTTCTTATTTAAGGGGATTAACTGATTTCTTAATGCATCATTTGGAGCATGTAAGGATACTGCTAAAGCTACAGGACAGTCTTGAGATAGTTTATCCATAAAGGGAATTACACCAGAAGTCGATACAGTTACTCTCCTTCTAGATAAACCATAAGCATTTTGATCTACAAGCATCTTTACCGCTGGCAATACCTGATCATAATTTAAGAGCGGTTCTCCCATACCCATAAAAACTACATTTGAAATAACCCTATCACCAGGCAACTTCTGGATATCAGTAGAAGAATTTAAAATTTCCTTTCTGGCTAACCAAACCTGACCAATAATTTCTGAAGTCGTAAGATTTCTGTTAAAGCCCTGGTGTCCAGTAGAACAAAATCTACAGGCTACTGTACATCCTGCTTGACTTGAAATACATAGGGTGCCTCTGTCGTCTTCTGGAATAAAAACTGTTTCAATGGCATTATTGTTTTGTACATCAAAAAGCCATTTTGTAGTTCCATCTGTTGAAACTTGTTTAGTTAATTCTTTTGGAACTGATATCTCTGCAAATTCAGCTAAATTTTTTCTAAAATCATTAGCCAAATTTGTCATATTAGAAAAATTGGATTCACCTTTTTGATGAATCCAATTCATGAGTTGTTTTGCCCTAAATGGCTTATGCCCCCACTTAGCTACAAGCTCAGTGAGGACCGTATAATCAAGACCAATAAGATTTTGCTTCTCTAGTATGGTCACAGCTTAGAATTATTTACCAAAAAAGTATTCAATCTCAGTTTTAGCTGTTTCAGCTGCATCAGATCCATGTACTGCATTAGCGTCAATACTTTCAGCAAAATCAGCACGAATTGTACCTGGCTCAGCCTTTTTAGGATCTGTAGCACCCATAAGTTCACGGTTTTTAGCTATAGCATTTTCGCCTTCTAAAACTTGAACGAAAACTGGACCAGAAATCATAAACTCAACTAAATCGTTAAAAAATGGACGCTCTTTATGAACCGCATAAAAACCCTCAGCTTGTTCGCGAGTTAATTGAACTAATTTAGCTTCTACAACTTTTAAACCAGCTTTTTCAAAACGTGTGATGATTTCACCAATTACATTTTTTTTAACTGCATCTGGCTTAATAATAGATAGTGTACGTTCGATAGACATATAAATCCTTTGAAAATAATTTAGTCGATTATTTTAACATTCAAAGCCTTCAATTTCTCTATTTGAAGTGCCTCAAAAATAGCAATAATACTTCTCCTAGATTAAAATAATCCTTTTATAGTTTTAAGCCTAACGATGTCCCATTCTGAAAGAATAAAAATAGATTTAAATGCTTCTTATAATCCACAAGAAATAGAGTCCAAAATATACAAAAATTGGGAATCTAGTAATGCTTTTGAAGCTGGTCAGTATGTACAAACTGATTCCAAATTCTCGGGCGAACCATTTGCTATTCAATTCCCTCCTCCGAATGTTACTGGCTTTCTTCATATGGGTCACGCTTTCAATCAAACTATTATGGACGGTTTGGTTCGCTATTACAGGATGAATGGAAGTGATACTGTGTATATTCCGGGATCCGACCATGCGGGCATTGCCACCCAAATAGTTGTAGAAAGGCAGCTAGATGCAGAAGGAGTATCGAGACACGATTTAGGAAGGGAGAAGTTTCTCGAGAGAGTTTGGGACTGGAAAAACATCTCAGGTGGAACAATTCACAAACAAATTCGTAAATTAGGAAGTTCGGCTGACTGGTCACGTGAGTATTTTACGATGGACGATCAGATGAGCAAGGGCGTTATAGAGACATTTGTTCGTTTATATGAACAAGGCTTAATTTATCGAGGAAAACGACTTGTGAATTGGGACCCGGTATTAGGGACAGCAATTTCCGATTTAGAAGTGGAGAATTCCGAAGAAGATGGTCATATGTGGCACATTCGCTACCCTCTTACTGAACCAGTTGATTCAACCGCTTATTTAGTTGTAGCCACTACACGCCCTGAAACTATGTTAGGTGACGTTGCTGTTATGGTTCATCCTGAAGATGAGAGATATAAGCACCTAATTGGGAAATTTGTATCATTGCCACTCACTAGTCGTCAAATTCCAATAATTGCAGATGAGTATGTTGATATGGAATTTGGTACTGGTGTAGTTAAGGTGACTCCAGCTCACGATTTTAACGATAATGCTGTTGGGCAAAGGCATGGTCTTGAGCAGATAAATATTTTTACATTGGATGCACATATCAACGAGAATGCACCTGAAAAATATCGTGGTCTTGACAGATTTGATGCTAGAAAAGCAGTTGTTGCAGATCTTGAATTACTTGGATTGTTACAGGAAGTTAAGCCACACAAATTAATGGTTCCTAGAGGCGATAGGACTAAAACCGTTATAGAACCCATGCTTACTGATCAATGGTACGTTGCCATGACAAAGCCTGCACCTGAAGGAACATTTAATCCTGGCAAGTCTATAACAGAAGTCGCTTTAGAAGTAGTCAAGAAGGGTGAAGTAAAATTCTACCCAGAAAATTGGACAAATACTTACAATCAGTGGCTAGAAAACATTCAGGATTGGTGTATTTCTAGGCAATTGTGGTGGGGACATCAGATTCCTGCTTGGTATGGAGAAAATGGTGAGATTTTTGTTGCACGAAACGAGGAAGAAGCTCAACAAAAAGCATCAGACTCTGGATATAGAGGAGTTTTGAGGAGAGATGAGGATGTTCTTGATACTTGGTTTTCATCAGCCCTAGTTCCATTTACAACCATGGGATGGCCGGAAGAAACTGATGACTACAAAAAATATCTACCGTCAAATGTGCTTGTAACTGGCTTTGATATTATCTTCTTCTGGGTAGCCCGAATGATTATGATGTCTATGCACTTAACAGGACAAATCCCCTTTAAAGTCGTTTATGTACATGGTCTTATCTTAGATGCACATGGACAGAAAATGAGTAAGTCAAAGGGAAACACGATAAATCCAGAAGATTTGATAGATGGTGTTGATTTAGAGACCCTTGTAAATAAACGAACTCAGGGCTTAATGAATCCAAAACAAGCTAGCAAAATCGAAAAAGAAACACGTAAAGACTACCCGAATGGTATTAATGCTTATGGTACGGATGCACTTCGGTTCACCATGGCAACCTACGCAACGTTAGGACGTAATATGAATTTTGACCTTAAACGTTGCGAGGGTTATCGAAACTTTTGTAATAAGCTTTGGAATGCTAGTAGGTTTGTACTTATGAATGTTGAGGACAAACCTATTCACAAATATTCTATATGGGATGATGATTTCGATTTTGATGATATCAGGATTGTTGACCAGTGGATAATTAGCGAATTTCAATTATTTCTTGAAGAAATACATAAGGGCTTTGAAGAATATAGATTCGATAATATTGCCAACAATATATATAAATTTGTTTGGGATGAATTCTGCGATTGGTACTTAGAGTTATCAAAAGTACTTCTTAATACTGCAGATGAGGAAGAGCAAGCTATTACTAGACGTGTCTTAATTGATATTCTTGAGGGGATTCTTAAAGTTGCACATCCTATCATTCCATTTATAACGGAAGGTTTATGGCAAAAAGTTTCTCGTATTACGGGGACATACTACATAAATAGCGATGATGATTCTGAAAAATTTCTTTGCCATCAGGCATATCCTCATCATAGAGATTACTTGATAGATGAAGATGCTTTAGTTGAAGTTAAGGAGATTAAAGAGACGATAGAAGCAATTCGAGCTCTTAGGGGTGAAATGCAGATTTCCCCAGCACAGAAAATCGATTTATACTTAGTGCAATCCTATGATATGAAGGATTACTATCCTTATATTAAATCATTAGCTAAGGTAGAAAATATTGAAGTCGTTGACTCCCTACCAGATATAGGGGCACCTAGTACAATCCTAAATCATTGCTCCCTTATGTTGAATGTAAAAATTGATATAGAAGCAGAAACTGCAAGACTTAATAAAGAAATATCTAATTTAACTAAGGAAATAGATAAAGCTCAGGGTAAACTCAATAATCCAAACTTTGTTCAAAAAGCCCCTCATTCAGTTATTGAACAGGAAAAAGCTAGAGTTGAACAATTTACTGCTTTATTGGATAAGGTTAGAGATCAACTTTCAAAGTTGAAATAAAAAATCCCGCCTAGGCGGGATTATGAAGCATAGCCCAAAACTATTGTTGAGGGAATGAAGCTTTAACTTGATCAAATGCTTGTTTAGCTTGATTGCATGCTTGAACCATTGCATCTTTGTTTGGAGCTTGTTTTAAAGCTGCACGAGTTTGATCCTCTGCCATTTTAATTTGGTCTTTAACCATTTGAGATTGAGGACCTGCAAATTTATCAGCAAACTCTTGAATAGATTTGAAGTAATCTTCACATTCAGCTGGTAAATCACCAGAAGCAGTAGTTGTAGTTTCAGTAGTTGTAGTTGTTGTTTCTGCAGCAGGAGCAGTAGATTCTGCAGCTGGAGCAGTAGTAGTTTCAGTAGTTGTAGTAGTAGTTTCAGAAACTTTAGTTTCATCTTTATCGCCGCAAGCAGCAAGAACTACTGCAGAGAAAAGTGTAGCTAAAACCAATGATTTTTTCATAATATCCAAACTCCTATAAAATATATTGGATTATTTTGTGAAATATTAAATTTTTAATATTTCGACTTTATTACATAATAAATTAGTACATGACTTTATATAAGGGTACAGAAACGCAAATAAACAAAATTTACTCTTTGTAAGATTTTTGAGCCTCAATTATTTCTTTTTTGGCACCTTCAAGTCTCTCAAATCCTGTCACTTTTACCCATTTACCCTTTTCCAAATCTTTATAGTGCTCAAAGAAATGTTTAATTTGAATTAAATCTTGCTCAGGTAAGTCATTGATATCATTAAATTTAGCATACGGAGGATAAAGTTTAGTAACTGGAACAGCAAGCAATTTTGCATCTAAACCAGATTCATCTTCCATTTTTAGAACACCAAGGGGTCTACATTTAATTACAGATCCAACTTGAAGTGGGTGTGGCGTTTTAACCAATACATCTACGGGATCCCCATCTGGTGAGAGTGTCTTAGGTATATATCCATAGTTATAAGGATAATACATAGCAGTTAGCATAAATCTATCCACAGTAACGGCTCCTGTCTCCTTATCCACTTCATATTTGACTGGATCCGAATTCATTGGGATTTCAATAATTACATTAAATTCATCTGGCAAGCTATCGCCAGACTGAACATTTTTTAGACTCATAGGTACTCCTAATTTAATGGTTTTTCTTGGTAGGATTTGACATTATTTTCTAGAAAGTGATCGTCAGGTTTTTCTAGATTTTTTACATCTGGCGGTGTAGATGGATCATTACTTATATCAGCAGGTTCAATAAATAAGAAATTATCTTGAGCCGACAAATCAATATTTGAAAGGGATGCTTTTCTCCAGTGGCTTAATGCCTTTGAGTGCTCACCTTGTTTATCATAAAGGACACCAAGCAATGCGTGAATTTTTTCATTATCTTTAATTTTTAAGCTCTGATTAAGATATTTTTCCGCTTGACCCCATAAACTATTTGCCAAACATAACTGACCAATGGCCAACAGTAAATCAGGATTATTGGCATCAGCATTCAACCACTTTTGAGCTTTGTGCAATCTTTCATTGGCAACGGATTCATGTGCCCTCGCATAATAAGCAAGTACAGAAGGACTAAGTTTTGCATTTAGCGATGTTTCGAGAGCTTGAGATGATTTTGAATACTCTTCAAGTTGATCAAAACGTCTAGATATAGCTAAGGCTATATTTTCTAATTGCTTTTCTTCTTTTGAAAGAGAATTATAAAAATTGACCGCACCATCATATTTAGATCTGGAAATAAATTTAGGTCCAAACTCATCAAGCAAGTCCATGTATTCTTCTTTAGAAATGGATTTTTTTCTAAACAGAAATCTAGCAGTATCTAATAACTTCGTCTCCTGATCTGTCTGCTCATAGGCTCTTAGTAATTGGTGCTTAATATGCAATTGGCGACCATCGACTGAATCAGCATACTCAAGGTACATCAAGGCATTATGTGCTTGCCCTTGTTCTATCAGTAAATCTGCTTGAACGGCAACAACAGCAGCATCTAACTTGGGATTGTTTTTACTCAACAACCTTGCATCTTTTAAAAGATCATCTCTTCTTGCATAATCACCTATAGCATGTACTGCTCTAGCAGCTCCAATATTAGCTAATATCTGTCTATCTGTACTCTTTGTATGATGGGTAAGCTTAAGGAAATTTTTTTCAGCATCATAATGACGACCCTCAAGTAAATCTACCCACCCTCTTTCTAAGAGAATAATATCTTTTTTATGATGCCTCTCCTCCGACCAATCAGCCACTGCTTTAGGTCTACTTAATATCCAACTTAAAATTCTAAATAAAAGATATAAAGTAAGAAATGCAACCAACAGAAAAACTACGGCTGTTAATAATGACACCGTCCTTCTTTCATTGCCAGTGACAAGCATCACAACATCATTGTTATCTTTGAAAATCAAAACAAGACCTATAGCAAGTCCAAAGAAAATTATTAATTTAATTAATGCTTTCATGTTTAGGTCCTAATTTGATTCAGTACTCATAGGAGTAGACGGATAAAGTTTGTTATAAACTTTCAAAGTCTCCTCCATAATTGGATATTTTGTGGCAATAGGTTCGTTTAAGAGTTTATCAAGTACAGCAACAATGTGGACTGCTTTAGGAGAATCGGGCGTTGTGTTTGATTGCACAATTGATTTAACTTCATTTAATGAAGACTTCCAATATTCATAATCGCCACTAACGAGAGCAGATTGTGCAAAATTAAGCTGATTTACCGCTGATAACTTGATTGCTTTAACTTCCTCAATACTTAAGGTTGCAGTTGATGCATCTTCAAATTTCTCCACTTTTACCAATGACTTAAGGTCTTCCTTAACACCGTGATATATATCACTAGGTAAGCTTTCTACTTTTGACCATTGCCTACTAAACCAGTTTCCTTTGGGTTTTCTTTGTTCTGTAGTGCCAGTTTCATTTGAACTTACATCTTCCTCTTTAAAAGTAGTTTGTGGTATCTCATTAAGCTGAATATCAGATTTTTTGGACGCACTATTAAAAGGCAAATCATATATTAGTTTTTGTAAATCTCTAGTCACACTAGCTATTCTAGCCTGATCAAAACCCTTTATAGATTCAATACTTTCTTTATCCTTTGTAATGGCATTCCTCAGCTCTTCGGGCATATCCTCTAATAAGAGTAAGGAAATTACGCTCAGAGCTTTAGGTCTATCTTTAAAGACCAAAAGCAAGTGATTAGCTTCATCAATTCTAGTTTTAATTTGAGCAATTTTCTGTCTATATACGGGATCCTGCTCTGGTGGCAATGCCGTAGGACCCTTAGTATCAACAGATTCTACTGGAGTACTAGGCTCTACAGGCTCTTGTTCTATTGGTGTAACAACAGGTATATCCATTTCAGATGAGGTTGGCTTATTTTGCTCCTTTGAATTAGTGTCAGTAGCCATATCCTTTTGAGCATCAGGATTAATTTCCTCTACTGCCTGTTCAGCATTCGAAGATTCGCTTTCAGTCGTCTGCTCATTTTCAGGTTCAATGCTTTCAGTCGTCTGCTCAGTTTGATCAATGGTAGGGGTATCTTCTGTTGATGTTTGAGAACTTTCTTCTTGTTTTGGTTCATTAGGATGGGGTAAATTGCTAACATTATCTGCTGGCAATACATCTTTTTGATTTGTTGTGTATTGATCAGCTGGAGTTACAAATTCCTCAACTACATCGGGTTCTCTTTGATCATTTTCTGGATTTTTAAATTCATTACTTCCAAATAATTGTGGATCTAAATCAACACTTTCAGATTTGGGAATAATCTCATCTTTGTTTTGAACTGATGCTTCTGTACTTGAGTCTTTAGATGTTGATACTTCTGCTGTTTGATCTGAAGCAGTCTGATTACTACTTTCTTGTGGCTGAGCAATGCTGGATTCGATCTTCGAATTAGATTGAACATCTGAATTAGTAGTTATGGATATATCTCCTTCAGATTTAGTCTCAGAATCAGATACGTTAAGTTCTGATTTATTATCTGAACCTTCCATGATAATTTCAGATTTAGTCTTGGAATCAGCTATGTTAACTTCATTAGTTTCAGATTTCTGACTCTCAATTTCCTGAACTTGAGCCCCTTGATTTTGAGGCTCTTGAACTAGAGTTTCATGAACTTGAGCCTCTTGATTTTGAGGCTCTGAAATTAATTCCTCTTTAGGTGTTGAGTTTGGAGAAGGTTCCTCCATAAGAGTAGTACTGCCCTTACCATCTGAAAGAGCGGTACTACTGTCCCCTTTTTGTTTTTTATAAAAATAATATCCCCCACCAACAATTAGAGCCAAAATCAAAATGATAATAATTGGACTAAAACCACTTTTTTTAGGAATGCTTACGTCAGCTACATCTTCTTTATTTATAGCTTTAGCATCTGCGGAATATGGGGTACTTTCTAAATCTTTAAAATTGTGTGCAGGAGGTTCTTCAATTTCGATATCAGAATAGATTACGTCATCTTTAGTTTGATCCACAACAACTTCGTCATTTGAATCAATATCAGATTCTGTAGCAGTATCAGTAACATCAATGCTTTCCTGATGCTCAATAAAGTCCGCTTCCTGATGTTCGGCATCGAATTCAGAATCTAATATCTCAACTTCATCCTCGAATTTTTTCTTAGTTTCAATTTGAGTTAATTCTTCAACATCTTCAAATGACTTATCTTTCATTGATGCACTCTCAGGTATTTTGACGTTTAATATTGTACTTCATAGCAAATATTTCTTATTAAAATAATGCTTTATAACTTCTATAAAACTTGCTTTATTTAATTGAATTGTTTCACAATGAGGATACTCAATAATTTCCCTTAAACGATCATGAATCACAAGGAATAGAGATTTTCTCAAAATCTCTTTTGTTAGAAATTTCTCAATCTGTGGTAATAAACACTTTACCCCTTCTGTGCTTGTAAACACAAAAACATAATCATCATCTAAATGCTTTAAATTTAATTCATGCAAAAATGAATCGGTGTATTTGTGGCAAAGCCTTTTATAAACACATATTTCAAAAACTTCGTGGCCAGTTCTTACTAAAAAGTCTTGAAACTCTCCTCTACCCCCTTCACCTTTTACAATTAAAAATTTAGCTTTATATGCTAACAAAGGTGAAAGTTTCTGCAAAAGTGCTTGGGAATCTTGGGCATTGCCATCAGGAAAAATTATTTCAAAACTCTGACAATAGTGTCTAATCTGCTCAGCAGTGCTTAATCCTACACACAAAAATTTTATGTTTGATGGCAGTAAAGCCACTAAATCCTCAAAATCTTGGAAGAAAATATCAACCGCATTTCTGCTAACAAAAAAAATATAGTTTAGATTAGGAAGCTGTGATTTAAAAAATGTTAATTTGGGCCTAGGGAGCTTTTCAATTTGAAGGGCGGGCAAATCGTGAAAATTTGCATTTATAAAAGAACCGAAAAGGCTAGAAAGCTCCCTATTTCGGCTAGAATTACTCGTCAATACCAAGTGAAGCATTAATTATTTCTCTTGCCCCTTGGTCAATAAGATTTAGGGCCACAGTTGTAGCTACACTCTCATATTCGTCGGGGGATCCGAAGCTTTCAGCACGTAGTATCCGTGAACCATCAGGAGAAGCCACCAGTGCACGAACTTGAAATAAATCATTAATAACACAAGCGTGAGCAGCTAACGGAACCTGACATGAACCTCCTAAATATTGGGAAACGATTCTTTCTGCACTAACGCATTTAAAGGTTTCTTCGTGATGAAGATATGACAGCATTTCTTTTAAGGCGAACTTATCTTTTAATATTTCTATTGCAAGTGCTCCTTGTCCTACAGCAGGAAGTGAATCGTCGATAGAAACAAAAGATTTTATGCGATCCATCATATTGAGTCGTTTAAGACCAGCCGCTGCCAATATAATCGCAGAGTACTGCCCATCATCAAGCTTTTTAAGTCGAGTATCTAAATTTCCTCTCAAAGGTTTAACAACAAGATGAGGAAATTTTGCTCTAATTTGTGATTCCCTTCGAAGGCTAGAAGTCCCAACTATGGCACCCTCTGGCAAATCCTTAAAAGTTTTATATTCATTAGATACAAATGCATCCATAGGATTTTCTCTTTCGAGAATACAAGCGATTTCAAATTCATCATTGAGTTCAACTGGTACATCTTTAAGGCTATGAACTGCTAAATCAGTCACACCAGATAGTAAAGATGATTCTAATTCCTTGATAAAAAGCCCTTTGCCACCTATTTTGGAAAGAGTTTTATCTAAAATTTGATCACCTTTAGTCGTCATCTTGTGAAGTTCAACATTAAGGTGTGGAAAGATTGATTTTAATTTTTTCTGTACGAATTCAGCCTGCCACACTGCTAGACGACTTTCACGTGTAGCAATTCTAAGATTTTTTATGCTTAAAACCATAAGTTTTAAATGTTTTTGTTATCGATAAATTATTCAATGGTCTCAGGATTGTTTTTATGGCGATATTTGATAAATAGACCTATGCCCATTACTAAAAGAGCTCCAGCTATTTTTGCACCCCAGTCGAGTTCTTCACTTGGCGGTTGATTATGAAGTACATACTTATCAAATGTCACATCAGTAATAATCATATGACCAGCAATCCAACCTAAAAGCCCTGCACCAAATAAAACAATTATTGGGAACCTATCTATCAATTTAAGAACCAATGTAGAACCCCAAATAATAATTGGAACAGACAGAATTAAACCGAAAATCACATAAAACAATTGATGATCAGGATCTGCAGTTTCAGCTGCACCAGCAATTGCAATAACATTATCCAAACTCATAACCAAATCTGCAATTAGGATAGTTTTCACTACTGAGAGTACAGTCTCACCACCTTGTACATTATCATGATCATCATCATGGGGAACGACTAACTTAATGCCAATCCATATAAGTAATAACCCTCCCACAACTTTCAGAAATGGGATATCAAGCAATCTCATAGCAAAGAAAATCAATATTACGCGCATCGCTATGGCACCAACCGTACCCCAAATAATGCCCTGCATTCTTTTAGCTTTTTGAAGATTACGTGAAGCAAGAGCGATAACCACGGCATTATCCCCGCCGAGAAGAATATCGATCATAATAATGCTACCAACTGCAGCCCAATTGATAGTCTCAAACCATTCCATCATAGTAGTTTGCCCTAAAAAACTTATACTTTGATGATAACAAAAACCGCTGATATATGTCTACATCAGCGGTTTTATAGGGGATTATTAACTAATCAATTAAAGAATTGATTTAAGCAGTTTACCCATTTCAGAAGGATTGCGAGTAGTTTTGATTCCGCATGCTTCCATAATTTCAAGTTTGGCATCTGCAGTATCAGCACCACCTGAAATCAGAGCACCAGCGTGACCCATACGTTTTCCTGGAGGAGCAGTTACACCGGCAATAAAGCCAACAATAGGTTTCTTCATATTATCTTTAGCCCATTCAGCTGCATTTACTTCATCTGGACCACCGATTTCACCAATCATAATAACTGCTTCTGTTTCTGGATCATCGTTAAACATCTTAAGCACATCAATGTGTTTTAAGCCATTTATAGGATCGCCACCAATACCTACAGCTGATGATTGACCCATACCAAGTTCAGTAACTTGAGCAACTGCTTCATAAGTTAAAGTACCAGAACGAGAAACAATACCCACTTTACCCTTGCGATGAATATGGCCTGGCATAATACCAATTTTGATTTCATCAGGTGTAATTAAACCAGGACAATTTGGACCTAGAAGAAGAGTTTTACTACCTAGGTCTTTCATACGTTGACGAACAGTGAGCATATCCCTAACTGGTATGCCTTCAGTGATACAAATTACTAAATCAAGTTCTGCTTCTACTGCTTCAATGATAGCTCCAGCAGCAGCCATAGGAGGAACGTAGATTACAGAAACAGTAGCACCTGTAGCTTCCTTAGCCTCTTTAACTTTAGCGAAAATAGGAATTCCTTCGAAATCTTCACCAGCTTTTTTAGGATGAGTACCTGCAACGAAACACTCTTTACCATTAGCGTAATCACGGCACATGTGTGTATGAAATGCACCAGTGTTACCTGTAATACCCTGCGTAATTACTTTAGTATCTTTATTAATTAATATAGACATTGCAAATTCCTTCTTATTTAGCAGCTTCGACTACTTTAGTAGCAGCTTCAGCCATAGTGTCGGCACTGATGATTGGTAATCCAGATTCAGCAAGGATTTTTTTACCTTGTTCTTCGTTAGTACCTTTCATACGAACAACCAATGGCACTTTCAAATCTACAGCTTTGCAGGCAGCAACTACACCTTCAGCAATTACATCACAACGCATAATTCCACCAAAGATATTTACTAAAATTGCTTTAACGCTGTCACTTCTTAGCATAATTTTGAATGCTTCGGTCACTTTTTCCGCAGTCGCTCCACCACCTACATCAAGGAAGTTAGCTGGTTCGCCCCCGAAAAGTTTAATGGTATCCATAGTAGCCATTGCTAATCCAGCACCATTAACTAAACAACCAATATTACCATCTAACTGAATATAAGCTAAATCATATTTACTTGCTTCGATTTCAGCAGGATCCTCTTCGTCTAAATCCCTATATTCAACAATTTCAGGATGACGAGAAAGTGCATTTGAATCGAAATTAAACTTAGCATCAAGGGCAATAACTTTACCGTCTCCTGTATGAATTAGTGGATTGATTTCAGCTAAGGTTGCATCTGTCTCCCAGTAAGCTTTGTAAAGTTTTTGAATTAAATCTATAGCTTGATCATGTAACTCCGAAGGCATACCTATACCACGAACAAGCTCTAAACCTTGCTCGTATGAAACATCATGACCTGGGTCGATGAAAACTTTAATGATTTTTTCTGGAGTTTCATGGGCAACTTCCTCAATATTAACCCCACCCTCACTTGAAGCCATGATGCAATTTCTTTGAGATCCACGGTCAGTAACGATACCAAGGTAATACTCTTTTTGAATATCAGCACCTTCTTCAATAAGAAGACGATTAACTTTTTGACCTTGCGGGCCAGTTTGATGAGTAACTAATTGCATGCCAAGCATCTGAGAAGCCAAATCGCGAACTTCATCAATAGACTTGGCTAGTTTGACGCCACCGCCTTTTCCGCGACCGCCAGCATGAATTTGAGCTTTAACAACCCAAACATTACCACCTAATTCTTCAGCAGCTTTAACTGCCTCTTCTACTGAAAATGCTGGGATGCCGCGAAGCACATTTACCCCGAACTTTTTCAGAATTTCTTTGCCTTGATATTCATGAATTTTCATTGAAATCCTTTTGAACTAGTTACTGAAAGTTGTAATTTTATATGATTTCGTATTTTGAAATTATTTCATTGTCATAAATTTAATATTTCTTCTTTTTTATACCATTGTGGGTAATGTTCTTTGACAACCTCTGAGTCTAATCGGAGAGAATAGCACTTATTAAGTTGAAAAGGTTTTTTGTCAGATTGTGTCTCTCTGTAGTTCCTAAGCCCAGAAGTGGTTTGAACAAATACTGTTGGCAATAATGAGCACATCTCTGTTATATGTGTACAGCCCTTAATATTCGCAAACTTTTCACGCACTGCAGGTATGAATTTTTGTAATAAATGAAGCCCCACCAAATCCCTATAAAATGGAGCAACATCCATACACTCTTGACCATATGGAACTGCACCATGCTTTACTGAAGCTTCATGAATAAGCCCATCTATATCAGCTGTAACTGTCAAAGTTATGTGGTGAATGGGAACTCCAGCCTTGTGGATTTCATTATTTAGTTTTTTAAAGTCATAGGCTTTTTCATCCCAAAGAGTAGCTTCAATATCAAAAAGTCCATCTTCTCTTTGAAATGAATTAACTTCATATCTTCTTGTATGAATAGGTTTACGGTTCATATTAACTTCTTAAGAAAGGATTTGATATTTTATAAAAAAGCCCAAGCTTAAGACTTGGGCATAGGAATATGAGTATTTAAAATTCAGTTCGAGGGTCTTTGCCTCCGTAGAAAATACCTGTTTCTGGGTCTCTAATAATTGCATTAACATCACCCATATCAGGTTTTTCTTTAAGGTTATAGCCTCTTTCAATCAAACTATTTTCTACATCTTTAACTAGAGTTAAATCCTCAACACGAAGTTCATCTGGCAACCACTGCATATGAAAACGAGGATGGGCAACTGCCTTTTGAATATTCATCTTATGATCAATAACATTAGATATAACTTGCAAAACCGTAGTTATGATGCGTGTACCTCCAGGCGACCCAACAACCATAAAGATTTGACCATCTTTTAATACTAATGTAGGGGACATAGAAGATAGTGGTCGCTTTCCTCCCTCAATTGCATTAGCATCGGAACCTACTGCTCCAAACAAATTAGGTACACCTGGTTTGGCAGAGAAATCATCCATCTCATCGTTTAATAAAAAACCCGCTCCTTCAACAGCAGCACCAGAACCAAATGACCAGTTAATCGTATAAGTTATAGAAACAGCATTACCCTTAGAATCTATAACAGAGTAATGTGTGGTTTGATCTGATTCATAAGGCATATCTAATGCGGGTTTAACTTTATCGCTTGGAATAGCCTTACCCTTTTGAGAAATAATGCGATTGTAAATTCTTTTTGCGTAAGCTTTATCTAAAAGTTTATCTACAGGTACCTTAACAAAATCAGGATCCCCCATATATTCAGATCTATCTGCAAATGCTTGACGTTCTGCCTCAGCCATCAAGTGCATAGTTTCACTTGATAAAGCACCCATCTTTTCTATATCTGCATTTTCCATAATGTTTAGGATTTGAATTATATGAGTACCACCTGATGACGGTGGAGACATGGAAATAATGTCATATCCTCGATATGTCCCTCTTACAGGCTCTCTCCAAACTGCTTTATAGTTTGCTAAATCATCTTTCGTAATTAGCCCCTTATTAGCTTCTTGATCTTTAACTATTAAATCTGCAGTTTCACCCTTATAAAACTCATCAGGACCATTTTGTGAAATTCTTTCTAATGTCTTAGCTAGGTCCTCTTGTTTTAAGACTTCACCCTCTTTATATGGACTACCATCTTCTTTATAGAAATACTTTTTAGTTGCAGGATACTTCAGCATACGGTCCTTCTCTTCGACAAATGATTTGGCTTGTCTTGAAGTGAGTTTGAAACCATTTCTCGCAGTATCAATTGCAGGTTGAATAAGCTCTGAAAGATTCATAGTTCCATACTTATCTAAAAGCTCACTCATCCCCTTCACTGTACCAGGTACGCCTGCTGATAGATGCCCAGTTATACTAAGTCCATCAACTACATTTTTCTGCTCATCTAGGTACATATCTCTCAATGCACCCCTAGGAGCCATCTCACGAAAATCTAGTGCTACTTGCTTTCCATCAGCTGTATGAACTAGGGCAAATCCACCACCCCCCAAATTACCCGCAGCAGGATGGACCACGGCTAGCATATATCCTACTGCTACCGCAGCATCAATAGCATTACCCCCTTTATCGAGAACACTTTTACCCACTGCATTTGCTAATTCGTGAGTACTCAACACAATACCTGTAGTCGTATCCTTTATAGGATCTTTAACTGCAGCTTCTACAGATATTGCTGGCAATGTCAAAGCCGCCAATAGAGGTAGTGTTTTTAATACAGTCTTCATATTCACACCCAATATAGTTTTAGGAGATTTAAGATTAACAATATTAGAAAATCCTACAATTAGGGAATATGCTAGAAAGCCCTCTTAAAATAAATTAAGTTCATTAAAATATTCTGCTTTCAAAATATATACTTTCAATTTTTTATCAAAAATAAACATTAATTACGAGAAGAAAATATTGCCACCAATGAGAAAACAAACCATATCAAAGTACCTATCAAGTTATGCCACAAAAAAACACAAAGCCTATATGGAAAAGCTAATTCCTCATGTAGACAGGGACAGAATTATGGGGGTACCCTCGCCTATAGTAAAAAGGGCAGCTAGAGATTTGTATTATTCTAAAGGCATAGAAAAGTTGAGAGGATTTCTTGATGATATTCCACATTTCTTTATCGAAGAAAGCAATACTCATGCATATATCCTAAATTGCATTGAAGACATTGAATTGCAGTACTACGAAATTGATAAGTTTTTGCCAGAAGTTGATAACTGGTGGACTTGCGATGTTTTAAAGGTTTCATCCCCCATAAACGAACCACATGATTTATTTTTGCAAGAGCATATAAATAAATGGCTAAAAAGCGAGGATTTATATGCTGTGCGATTTGGGATTGTGACTACTATGAACCATTATTTGCAGGAGCGTTTTGATAGAAAGCACTTAGATGCTATTGTGGCTGTTAACTCAGGTGACTATTTTTATCTACATTCAGCCGTGGCTTGGTTTTTCTGTACCGCTCTGATTTTTCAGTGGGATGAGGTATTGCCATACATGACAGAACATAAATTACCCAAACTGACACACAACTACGTAATTATAAAGTGCAGAGACTCGACTAGAATCTCTGATGAGAGAAAGAAACTATTAGATTTATTAATTAGAAAAAGATAATTCACCTAAGTCCTTTCAAAGACCGCAATCGATTCGACATGTGCAGTGTGTGGGAACATATTAATCACCCCAGCACCTAGCAACTTGTAAGCTCCTGAGTTAACTAGTACATCAGCATCTCGGGCTAGTGTACTTGGATTACAGGACACATAGACAATTCTTTTGGGTCTTAAGCTTGGATTCATAGCAGTTAGAGCCTTACATACGGCAAAAGCCCCATCTCGAGGGGGATCTAGTAGCATCTTATCAAACGCACCTAACCCTTCAAGCCAAGTCGAATCAACTTCAAACAAGTTTAGAGTCGAAAATTTAACTTTATCTTGTAAGCCATGATTTTGAGCACCCTGCATGGCACGTTTAGTTAAAGACTCACTGCCCTCTATGCCTACAACTTCCTTAGCTATGGTAGAAAGTGGCAATGTAAAATTACCCAATCCACAAAATAAATCTGCCACTCTATCATTTTGATGTACCTCTAGCAAATCCAATGCTCTACGAATCATAGTCCGATTAATGAACGGATTTACTTGAGTAAAATCGCTAGGCTCGTAATACATCCTCAAACCAAATTGAGGCAAGTCATAGTACAGATTGTTTTTTTCTGAATCGAGTGGATCTAGTGTCTTCAAAGAATCCAAGCCCTTAGCCTGAGACCACCAAACAATTTTATGCTCATGAGCAAACTCCTTCAACTTAGCGAAATCACTTGAACTTAAAGGGACCATATGACGCAAAGCTAAGACAACTGTCTCCTCTCCGACAGCCACTTCAATTTGAGGAATTTCCTCTTTGCAATCAAGTTCTTTCAAACAAGCCCTTAATCTTGGAAGCAAGTCCGAAACTGGTTTTGCCAATACAGGACAGGTACGCATGTCGACAACATACCGACCCTTTTTCTCCCTAAATCCTACTAAAACATCTTCCTTTTTTCTTACATATCTGACTGAAAGACGAGCCCGATATCGATAATTCCAATAAGGACCATGAATTGCTGGCAATACTTTTGGGATTTTTATTTTGGCAATGTGCTTGAAGTTATCTTCTAATGTTCTTTGTTTAACTGCAACTTGAGTTGAAGGGTCAATGTGTTGCATTGAACAGCCACCACAGAGACCATAATTAGGGCATTTTGGAGATACACGTGAAGAAGACTCCTTTAAAATTCTTTCGGTATGAGCAACTTCAAAGGAATCTTTTTTTTGATAGATATTTGCTTCTACTATTTCGTTAGTAATAGCCCCTTCAACAAAGATGGCCTTACCATCTCTTCGGGCTACACCACGACCGTTATTATCTATAGAATCAATTTTAAGTAATTCTGACATCAAAAAAAGAATTTATTTATATTGCTGAGCTTTTTTTTCATCTTCTTCAAGTTGTATTTCCAATTTTTCAAAATCAGACATAACTTTATTACTATGCTCCATTAATTTTTCATAACCTTCAGGGTTATATGAATCTTGATAAATCATCTGTAACGCTTCATCACCTGGATCAACCGCAGTAGGTTGGGGAGCTGGTGCAGGCTGAGCCTGAGCTGGTGGTTGAGCTACAGGTGCTGGTTGACTCTGGACAGGCGGTTGGTATTGAGCGGAAGGTTGAACATTAGTGGGTTGCACTGGAGAAGGTGATATATAAGAAGGCTGAGTGTAAGTAGGTGTCGCTGTTGAGGGTGCGACCGTTGCAGGTTTAGCAGAAGTAGGTCGCATATTTTCTGGAACTTTATCTACATGAAGCATACTTTCAGGAGGTACACCCATAGCTTTCAACATATCCTGAGTATATTTTTTAGGATCAGCATCGATAGCTTCTATTTTTTTATCTAAATGTTTATTAGTCTCATCAAGTTGTGCGTTATACTTATCAATTAGAGCATTTAATTCTTCTAACTCCTCATCTTGTTTTTTAGCACGATCCATCGAACTATCTTGGCCTTCTAAAGCTAAAAGTTGAGAGTCAGTGGCAGGCATAACAATAGTAGACTCAAATGTAATAGGCTTTACGCTATTGTTAATTTTATTTTGGTATGCTGATACAAGTTTATCTTTTTGAGATTTATCTAAAGAATTCCAAAATTTCAATAGCCTAGACTGATATTCTTTAGTTTTTAAAAGAAATTCTTCCATTACTAAATTATCAGCTGAAAACACGGCTTCTAAATTTGGAGTATTAGAACTAATTAAAGTTAATTGTGATTGACGATTAGCTTCTGACTTTTCTTTAAGCTCTTTAGTCATAGCTTTATGAAAATCTAGTGCATCTTTAAATAATAATTTTTGCTCATTATTTAGTGTAAGTTCCTTATTTATACTCTTAGGATTCAAAAGCTGAAAAGCAACTGAATCATGATGGAATGAACCATGATGAGCAGATTTAGCATCAATATGACCTTCAAATTGAGTCGCAGAAATTGCAACACTTATAACACCAAAGGAAAGCATAGAAGCTACGATGAACTTATTTAAGCCAAACATTATTAACCTTCTATTAAAATAATGTATAAAGTAATCTCTAAAAAAGTTATGAGTTTTTAGAAAACTCAAGGTAGGTATGAAGCAGGATTTACTGGTTTACCGTCACGTCTAATTTCAAAATGTAGCTTAGGAGAAGGTGTATCAGAAGATCCCAATGTAGCAATTTGTTGACCTTTAGTTACTTTTTGACCCTCTTTAACTAAGATTTTATCCGTATGTGCATAAGCTGATATAAAAGGTTTTTTGTGAGTAATAAGTATTAAATTACCTAGACCGCGTATACCATTACCTGTATAAGAAACAGTACCAGACGCAGCCGCAAGTACAGGATCACCTACAGACCCACTGTAATCAATACCCCTAGAGGCATCATCATATCCCTTGATAATTTGACCAGCTGTAGGTTTAGCCCAAGATATCAAACCAGCATCTGTAGCTTTTCCTGATGCGGTAGTTGTAACAGCTGAACTTGAAGAACTGTTATTTGTTTTTTGAATATTTGACTTTGCAGAAATACGCAATACCTGACCTGGAAAAATTCTGCTTATGTCCTGTATATTATTTAATCTAGCTAATTCTTCGACGGATGTATTGTATTTACGTGCAATTAAGCTAAGTGTCTCACCCCTCTCAACAGTATGTGGAGGATATGTTTGAGTGTAGTCCTCTACAGGTGCATTGTGAGTGCTAGTACAAGCAGAAAGAACTGTAACTAACAAAAGACTTAATAACTTAGTTTGCTTGTTTAAATACATATAACCCGTCCCAATAATATCAACATATTATACTTGTATTCCTGACTTCAAGGGTACAAACCGTGTAGACTCATAATCCGTACTCGACCAATTTGTATCAGAAACCCTTCTAATTGTTACAATTTTTTGCTCTACAGAACCTACTGGTGCCACTAAAATACCACCAATATTTAATTGATTAAGTAGTTCTGTAGGGACTTCTAATCCAGCTGCTGCCAAAATAATTGCATCAAAAGGAGCATGTTTTGGCAAGCCCAAAATGCCATCACCTAATGTTATATTAATTTTTGGCAAATCAATAAATTTTGCAAGATTTGACATTGCCAACTTATATAAACCAGTAACTCTTTCTATGGAATAGACTTCTTTATATATACAGGACAGTACAGCAGCTTGATAACCACATCCTGTCCCGATTTCCAAAACCCTATTTAGCATATTATTTTGTAAGGCCAAAGATATCATACGAGCCACAACTGACGGCTTAGAAATAGTTTGACCATAGCCAATTGGAAGTGCTTCGTCTACATAAGCCCTACTTCTAGTACCAGGATCCATGAAGACATGTCTCTGAACTTGCGTTAATGCATCCAACACTCTTTGGTCGTTAGTAATACCAAATTCCTTAAGGGCATTAACCATGCGTAATCGGTGAATATCAGAATTCAATCCCGTATTAAGCTCCAAGGCTTTTTGGAGTCTATTTTTAACTTCAGGAGATGGTCCTTTTATGCCAATATTTCTAGAACCTGAAGATAGTCTAGTATTGCTATTTGTGGAAATGATTTGTTTTTTTATCATTATTCCACTTTAGAATTAACTTGTCCTTCTAACCAAGCTTTAGTTGATTCAAGCTTTTTATAATGAGTCATATCAAGCTGGATAGGTGTAACAGAAATAAAGCCATTATCCACAGCATAGAAATCTGTATCCTCTCCAAAATCCATAATCTCACCAGATGCACCAATCCAAAACAAATCCTGACCAAATGGACTTTTAGTCCTTTCTACTGGTTGGGATTGATGTCTGCGACCCAATCTAGTCACCCTAAAATCTTTTAAACTATACGATTCCTTAGGGGGAATATTAATGCTTAAAAGAGTTTTAGTTTCTGTAGGATTAGCTACTATCAATTTCACAAATTCACTTGCAATGTTAGCAACTTCATCTATTTGTGGCCAATTATAGTGAGTTAAAGAAAATGCTATAGATTGGTAGCCAAAAAGATACCCTTCAGTAGCGGCAGCAACAGTACCTGAATAAAGAGTATCCTCGCCTAAATTAGCTCCGTTATTAATACCAGAAACAACAATGTCAGGTACAAAATCTAAAAAATTTGTAAGTGCAACATGCACGCAATCGCTAGGAGTACCGTTGATAATATTAAAACCTTTTGAGGATTTTTTAAGGCTTAGTGGTCTATTAATTGATAGTGAATTAGAAGCACCACTGTGGTTAGTTTCTGGTGTAAAGACCACAACTTCCGCCCATTTAGAAAGCTCTTCATATAGTTTTTCTAACCCAAGAGCGTAATAACCGTCATCATTTGCCAATAGGATTTTAGTAGTCATAACAATTCTTTTAAATTCAAAGTAATTTATTTTAATATATAAAAAAATAATAATTGAGGTTATAAATGACGGATTATTTGGCTATTCCAATTGCATATTTAATAGGATCCATACCCTTTGCTGTAGTAATAAGTAAACTTTTTGGTTTAAGCGATCCTAGAACCTATGGCTCTGGAAATCCAGGTGCTACTAATGTACTTAGAAGCGGAAATAAATTAGCAGCAGCCTTAACTTTTTTAGGTGATGCATCTAAGGGTGCTATAGCAGTTTTGCTGACATTTCATTTCTTACCCAATGTCTCATCTACAGTAATAGCTTTAGTAGCTTTAGCAGCATTTCTAGGACACTTATTTTCACCTTTTCTGGGGTTTAAAGGAGGTAAAGGTGTAGCTACGTCATTAGGAATCTTTTTAGCATTGGATTTTTATTTTGCCATTGCCCTTTTATCTGTTTGGGTTTTAGTTGTAGTGCTTTTTAAAATTTCCGCTTTAGCTGCAATCATCACTGCATTATCAGCACCATTCCTATACATATTTTTAAATATTAACAACTATATACAATGGCCTATATTTGCAGCAGTTTTAATTATGGCCACCCTTCTTCTTTATAAACACAAATCCAATATAGATAAATTATTTAATAAAAAGCATTAACCGATTCTAAAGACCAATTAGCTCTTACTGGTTGGTCATATTTCTTCTCTAGTTTTACAAGGCCAGCTTTTATCCTTTCACTAGCTGCGTGGGCAATCATTGCCCCATTATCTGTGCAAAATTCCATAGGTGGAAAATAAACTTTTGCTTGAATTTTCTCGCACTCATTTTTTAGAAACCCCCTTAATTTTAAGTTAGCTCCAACACCGCCAGCGACAACTAGAGTATGTATACCAGTCTCCTTTAGGGCTTGCATAACCTTGAATCCAAGGACATCAACAATCGCTTCTTGCGTTGAGGCTGCAAGATTAGATAAGGAAATCTCATCATGTTCCGTTAATTCTAGCTTTTTATACTGATTCATAACCGCAGTTTTCAATCCGCTAAAACTAAAATTTAAATCCCCACTATGCTTCATAGGTCGTGGCAATGCAAACGCATTTGAGTCACCATTTATTGCCAACCTTGCTAAGTGGGCTCCGCCTGGATATGGTAAACCTAAAATTTTCGCTGTTTTATCAAAAGCCTCTCCCGCAGCATCATCCAAAGTTTCACCCAAAAGTTTGTAATAACCCACCCGCTCTACAAGCATGATTTGAGTATGCCCGCCACTTACAAGTAGAGCTATAAATGGAAATTCTGGTTTAGGCTCAGAAAGTAATGGCGACAACAAATGACCCTCTAAATGATGTACGGGAACTAACGGCAAACCCCTGCTCCAAGCCAGTCCATGGGCAAAGGATGATGCAACAAGGAGTGCACCCTGCAAACCAGGTCCCGCAGTGTATGCAATAACATCGACATCATCCAAGGTTTTGTTAGTATTAAACAAAAGCTCATCCAAGAGTGGCAACAAATTTTTAATATGGTCCCGTGAAGCTAATTCTGGTACAACACCCCCATATTCTCCGTGCATACTAATCTGGGAATGCAAGGTATGACCTAACAGCCCTAACTCAGTGTCCACAAGGGCTAAACCAGTTTCATCACAGGAACTTTCAATACCAAGAACTAACATATATTGTTGTTATAAAAAAACATTTACTTACAAATATAGACTTTAAATAAAATTTTAATATATATGACTTTTAACAATAAGAGTAATCCCTTAAATACGAATTAAAATTACACATTCTTTCACCCACTTGGAGTTTTAATCATGTTTGAGAAAATGTTCAAACTTTCTGAACATCATTCAAATATAAGAACAGAGGTTCTTGCAGGCATAACAACCTTCCTCACTATGTCCTACATTATATTTGTTAACCCTAATATTTTAGGAACTACTGGTATGGACACTGGTGCAGTTTTCGTCGCTACCTGCTTAGCAGCAGCCGTTGGATCATTTATTATGGCATTCCTTGCTAACTGGCCAATTGGTATGGCTCCAGGTATGGGGCTTAATGCATTTTTTGCGTTCGGGGTAGTTGGTGCTATGGGCTACACATGGCAACAAGCCTTGGCTGCGGTATTCCTATCTGGAGTTATCTTTATGATACTAACTCTGACTGGAGCAAGAAGATGGCTAATTGAAGGCATACCACAATCCCTAAGATCTGCCATAGTAGCAGGAATTGGTTTATTTCTTGCATTTATTGGGTTTCAATCATCTGGGATTGTTGTCGATAATCCAGCTACTCTAACAGGACATGGTGACTTCTCCTCACATCAAGTTAAGTTAGCTATAGTTGGATTTTTCCTAATAGTTATTCTTGATTGCTTAAGAGTTCGTGGAGCTATTTTAATAGGAATTTTATCTGTATCAATTCTATCAATCATATTAGGTCATACTTCTGTACCACATAGCATTATTTCATCTCCTCCATCTATAAGTTCCACCTTTCTAGCACTAGATATACCAGGTGTTATGGAAAAAGGTTTAATTAGCGTTTTATTAGTTTTCGTTCTAGTCGAAGTGTTTGATGCGACTGGAACTATGATTGGTGTTGCTAAGAGAGCCAATCTTCTTAAAGATGGTCCCAACCACAAAAGCAACCTAGGTAAAGCATTAATGGCTGATTCTGCTGCCATTCTTGCAGGATCTATTATCGGCACATCAAGTACTACAGCTTATGTAGAAAGTATGTCTGGAGTTCAATCTGGAGGACGTACAGGATTAACTGCATTTGTCATTGGCTTAATGTTTTTGTTGGCATTATTCTTCTCTCCTTTAGCTGCTGTGATTCCTGCATATGCAACGGCTCCTGCTCTTATATATGTAGCCTTACTTATGTTAAGAGAAATCACCGAAATTGATTGGGAAGACATGACTGAGGTTGTACCTTCTGCAATTACACTTATATCTATGCCATTTACATATTCGATTGCCGAAGGCATGGCATTTGGTTTTATAAGTTATGTAGTCATTAAAGTATTTACTTTAAGATATAAGGAAGTACATCCAGCTACTACAATTATTGCTGGATTGTTCATTTTAAGATTTGCTATAGCCTAAGAATCAGATTTAATCCAAACCCCCTTACCCTTGGTCAGATTAGTTATGGTCTGACCAAGTTCATCTGCAAAATCAGTTTCAACTGCTAATCTCCAAACCACACCCATCTCTGAAAAATTTTCACTTAATACAGTAACTCTATTAATGAATTTTGATTTCACTTTGGCAATGTCCGAGAAAACGACCTCACATAAAATTTCTACAGTTGGAATAATCTCAATCTTGTGTGCTAGATCAAGGCACTTAGAAGTTACTCCTCCATAAGCCCTTGCTAGCCCCCCAGTACCAAGTTTCACACCGCCATAGTACCTAATAACAAGTGAAGCCACATTAATTAAAGCCTTACCATCAATTGCTTGTAGAATAGGACGACCAGCTGTTCCCCCAGGTTCTCCATCATCATTAAATCGATAATTATCTATCAGTTTATATGCCCAACAATTATGAGTTGCATCGGGTTTACTAAATTTAGAAAAAAATTCTAAAGCTTCTTCTGAAGATTGCACGGGAGCACAGTGACATATAAAGAGACTGTTTTTTATACGCTCTTCATAATACTGATGGGCTTCAATTTTAAATTGAATGGAGGGCATTAAATTTCAATTTGTCTAGATCGCAAATAGTCATCATAGCTTCCTTGATAATCGATTATTTCACCATTTGACAATATTTCTATTATCCTATCAGCTAATCCACTAACAAACTCCCTGTCGTGCGACACAAAAACTAATGTACCTTTAAATTTTTCAAGTGCCATCTGGAGTGATTCAATAGATTCCATATCAAGATGATTTGTCGGCTCATCAAGTAGTAAAACATTGTGCCTTCCTAACATCAAGCTCCCAAAGAACATCCGATTTTTCTCTCCACCTGACAAAACACTTACGTTCTTCACAATGTCGTCTGCTGAAAATAACAACCTACCTAGAATGGAGCGAATTTGCTGATCATCGTCTCCTTCTTGACGATATCTAGACATCCAATCAACTAGGTTCATAGGTTTCGTAAATGAACCAGATACATCCTGAGCCATATATCCAATATCTGCATTTTCAGACCATTTTATATTTCCCGAATCAGGTGGCAAATCCAATGCAAGCATACGTAAAAGCGTAGTTTTACCTACCCCATTACCTCCAATAATTGCAATTTTTTGGCCAGCATCAACCATAGCACTAAAGTCTTTAATTACTGGATTATCGTATGACTTTGAAAGTTTGCTAGCTTCAAATGCAAGTCTGTGAAGCGGTTTCTTTTGTTCGAACCTAATGAATGGATTTTGTCTTGAGGATGGCTTTATCTCAACTTGCTCAGACTTTATTTTGTCTATCTGTTTTAACCGTGAAGTAGCTTGACGGGATTTAGATTTATTGGCAGCAAACCTTCTTACAAAATCTTGAAGCTCTGAGACTTTTTCTTTTGCTTTTGCATTGTCTGATAGTAATCTTTCCCTTGCTTGTGCAGATGCAAGCATAAAATCGTCGTAATTACCTGGATAAATTCGCAATTCACCATAGTCTAAATCTGCCATGTGGGTACAAACTTGATTTAAAAAGTGTCTATCGTGACTTATGATAATCATCGTACTTTCGTACTGATTTAATATATTTTCTAACCATCTAATGGTATTAATATCTAAGTTATTTGTGGGCTCATCAAGTAAAAGTACATCTGGGTTAGAAAACAATGCTTGAGCTAAAAGAACTCTAAGCTTTAAACCTGGAGGAACTTCACTCATAGTGGCATTGTGCTTATCTATAGGTATTTCAAGCCCTAATAAAAGCTCTCCAGCCCTGGCCTCAGCGGTATACCCACCGTATTCAGCAAACTTTGCTTCTAGCTCAGCTGCATGCATATAATCATCTTCTGTAGCTTCAGGATTAGCATAGATAGCATCCCTTTCAGTCATAGCATCCCACAACTCTGTGTGACCCATTATTACAACGTCAAGTACTCGCTTATCTTCATAAGCAAATTGATCTTGTCTTAACTTTCCGAGCCTAATACCTGGATCCAGCGAAACACTACCAGAGGTTGGTTCTAAATCACCACCCAAAATCTTCATAAGAGTAGATTTACCAGAACCGTTAGCTCCAATTAATCCATACCTATTACCACCTGAAAATTTAACGCTCACATTTTCGAAAAGTGGCTTAGGTCCAAATTGAATTGTAAGGTTAGCTGTCTGTATCACTTATTTTTTCTCTTATACTTATGAAGTTTTAAACAATTTTCGGAGTCGATTTCTGATTTTGAGTGGTTGTGTTTATCAATTACTAAATGTGCCATGCCATTTTCGGTAGCTATGCCTACTTTTATACCTATCGGCAATGTGACCCGCACTTCTCCGTGTCCATAAGGAAGACCAGTTACAACAGGAACTTTGACGGTTTTACGTAGCCATTCAATTACAGAGTACATCGAGAAACCATTATCGTTATCAGCTAATTTATAGTCTGAGATATCTCCAAATACAATGGCTTTTTGAGATTTAAGTACGCCTGCTTGATGAAGTTGAATTAAAAGACGCTCTACCCTATATGGATGCTCACTTACATCCTCTAAAAATAAAATCCCTTTTTTAATTTTAGGAAAATAAGGGGTTCCTAATAAAGCCGTTAATAGTGCTAGATTTCCGCCCCACAAAACCCCATGTTCATCTACAGAATCAGACTCTTCAGAAACAAAGCTCAGAATCTCTAATTCACCCCTCATCATTTCTACAAAAATTTCTGTGGTCAGCTCATCCAGTTTGTCTGAACCGAAATCACTAACAGCATTTGGTCCAGTAAAACTAGGCAAACCAGTTTTTGCTAAAAGTGCTAAATTAAACGCTGTGAAATCACTGTAACCACAATAGGTTCTAGGATTTTCGGCTAATAATTTCCAATCGATTAGTGGCAATATCCTAGTAATACCATACCCACCTCTTGTAGGCATAATAATAGGAGCTTTTGACTCTTTTATAGCTCGAGTGAATGATTTAGCCCTTTGTATATCTGAACCAGCAAACCGTAAATACTTTTCAGTTGCATATTTATCTACTTTAACTTTAAAGCCAAAACTTTGTAAATTGGTCTTAGCTACTTGAATTCTTTCAGGCTCAACCAAAAAACTCGAAGGAGAAATTAAATAAATACCAAGTTTCTTTTCGTACTCCCTAACCTGTAAGGGCACGTCATCAGCTTCATCAAATAATATTTGAGCATCATTTATTAATTGCTCTAATTCATGATCGCATGGTTTATTTTGGAATTCACTCATTACCTACATCCTTATCGATGCGTTTTTCACGAAAAAAATCTTTTAGAATTTTAGAACATTCTTCTGACAATACCCCAACTGTAGTATGCATATGATGGTTTAAATCTGAGGCATGAATAGAAAGCCTTCCACCACAAGCACCAGTTTTAGGGTCGCGTGAACCTATAACTAAATGTTCAAGCCGAGCATGAATAAGTGCTCCAAGGCACATTATACAAGGCTCAAGGGTTACAAACATCGTGCATCCCGAGGGCAATCTGTAATTTTGTATACTTAAATTAGCCTCACGCAAAGCTACAATTTCTGCATGAGCCGTAGAATCGGAAGTCCCTATAACTTGGTTGTATCCTTGCCCGAGAATGTCTTGATTTGGTCCAACTAAAACTGCCCCGACTGGAACTTCACCCGATTTATATGCTTTCTCTGCATTTTGCAAGGCTAATTGCATGAATTTCTTATTATCAGCAATATTTAAAGGCACTGTACTTGAACCCTGTTCAAAGAATTAATACTTAGAATTTAATAAAATTTTAATGATTATCGGGAATTTTTCTTTCAAAAGAAAGGTCTAATGCTTTTGCAACTTCATTACCTATAAGTTTTGCGATATCTACTACGACTGAATTAGCTAATTGTATGTAAGCCTGCTTAGTATCTGGATTTAACTTAAAACTATCTGGGTATCCAAGTATTCTTGCACACTCTCTAGGATGCAAAGTACGAATTTTACCATTTATAAGATAGGCATCTGTATAAGTGAATGGCTTTGCCTTAGAGATTCCTATGGTTGAAGCTAGCCCCTTAGGGCTGAATATTTTCTCACCCGCTCGTCCCTCAATCATACGACCACTAGAGTATTCAGCTATTTTGTATAACTCCTTAACATAAGATTCAGGTTCAGGTCGTATGAACCTAATACCATCACCTTTATATACAAGATGCTCTGTTTCTGAGTCGGGAAGTAAATAATCCTCTAAATAGCTAGTAAGGGGAATCGGCTTAGGAAATTCAAACTCTCTTATATTCACGTCTTTTCGAATTGCAATCATGTAGACTCTTAAACGGTTAAGAGGTAGACCGTAGTCCATGGAATTTAATAATTTGGAATAAAAAACGTATCCAATTTTTTCAAATGTGTTTTTAATTACTTTATGCGTATTACCACAGTTACTTGAATATAAAGTGTATAAATTATCTAGAAATACAACTTTGGGTCTTTTTGCCTGCACATAACGAATAGTTGCAAAAAATAAGGAATCCCTGATTTCGTTTATATTGCGTCCTAAAGCTGATAATGAGATAGTCTCTGGCGGAAAACCTGCACACATAATATCGTGGTCAGGAACTATATCCATTGGTATAGTATATATATCATCATATGTTAGTTCTTTGAAGTTTATCCAGTAAGTTTCTTTTGCAAATGTATTATTTTCACATGAGAAAACACATTTAGCCCCTAGGCTTTCGAAAGCCACCCTGAAACCACCCATCCCAGCAAACAGGTCACTAAACGTAAAGCCCCAAAGGGGGAAATTGGCTATATGGATCATATTAAATTAAGTTTACAGAGCACTATCAATACTAAATATAAGTGTATTAGAGCCTTTTAGGAAATTCAGAAATATACCTATTCAGATTTATAAATATTTAGATCGATAACCCATTGATTTGAAATTACTAAATAAGATAAGTAATACAAATTTAACAGAAAAATTTTAACATTTCTCTAAGTAAATACATTTGTATCAAGGGGGTTAGTTATGAGTTGGAGTGAATTTGAAGTTTCATGCAAAGAATACTTGAACAATAATTACGATTGTAAAGACTTTAAATGTGTTGGAGGTTCAGATTCAACAGTTAGCGATATATCTTACAAAAGAGGTAAATTCTATATTGAATGCAAAATGCCAATAGCTCAATGCGGACAATTTGTCGTTAAGAATTTATCTGGCAAATTTGTTTATTCCGAGCAAAACAAAAATGAACTAAACCTCGAATCCAGAGCAATGATCAAAATTATGAATAATGATGAGGATGCTTTTGCTGAAGCAGGTACTAGCGGTAAAACTTTAAAGGTAGATGAGGACACAATTTTCCGCTGGATAGAAAAAGCAATGGAAAAGAAAAAAGTTGAATTTATTATCACTAAAAGTAATGGAAAATTTTTTCTTTTTAATAAAGAGCACCTTAAGCATTTTTTTAATGTAGAGGCTACTTACAGACAGAAAACTAGCGGATCAAATAAGATCAGTACAATTCATGAACCAAATTTTCTTAAGGAATTTAATAAGCACATCGGACAAAATGATAGTGGTGCCACTATTGAGGACAAAAGATTAATAACTAATTCAAACAGCAATTATCATGAATTGATTATATCTGCGAATGGTAGAAGATTCTTGCTTAAACAAGATCCACAAAGACGCAAAGGTGTATACAAAATTAGGCAATTATCTAACACCCATAATTCAAATGTTATTTTTTCAATAAGTTTTAAAACTATAAATGATGGCATGAATCAATATTTATTAGAAGCTGATAAAAAACTTAGAAAATTGATTGCTTCTAAATAGCCTTACCTGCAAGAGATAGGGTCCTTCCTATCTCTTGAGCGACACTTTGTACCACATCAACTACCACAGAATTACCTAATTGTTTGTAAGCTTGCTTTTCGTTGGGATTAAGCTTAAAGTCGTCTGGATAACCCATTAAACGAGCACACTCTCTAGGATGAAGTCTCCTAGTTTTACCATTAACCAAATAACCTGCCGTGTGAGCAAAAAGCCCACCCCCATTGGCGGAAAATGTCACAGACAAACCCTTTGGACTGTAAACCCTCTCTCCTTGTCCACCTTTTCCAACTATACCAATTCTGTAGGTTTCATTTACATTATTAAGTGGATCGGATCTATATAAACAAATATCATCTCTTTGGCGAACTAAATGTGAAGTTTCAGAATCTGGCAACAATATGTCTTCAACATATTTGTCTAAATTTTTTGGTGCAGGAAATTTAAATTCTTGATGCTTTAAGTCTTCACGAAAAGCAACCATAAAAATTCTCGCCCTGCTTTGCGGAATACCATAATCACAGGAATTCAAAACTTTCCAATCAAAACTATAACCAAGTCTTAAAAGTGATTCTTTAACAATCCTTATAGTGCGACCACCATCATGTTTAGCAAAATTTTTAACATTTTCTAAAAAAATAACTTTAGGGCGTTTTGACTTAGCGATACGGACCACATCAAAAAACAAAGTGCCTCTACTATCCTCAAACCCTAATCTTTTCCCGCTTATTGAGAATGCCTGACATGGGAAACCCGCACACAAAATATCATGATTAGGGATGGTGCACTCATCTATTTTGGTTATATCATCGTGTGCGATTTCATTAAAATTTAGCCAGTATGTTTCTTTAGCAAATTTATCCCATTCACTTGAAAAAACACACTTTGCACCTAGACTTTGCAAAGCCACTCTAAATCCACCTATTCCAGCAAACAGGTCGATGAAAGTTAACCCTTCGAGAAGTGGGTTTGTGATTTTAATCATGAAATTTTTAAGTGTCTACAACCATTTTAGACTTAATAAAAGTACCCGAACGCAATTCTTGAAATGCATGATCAAGCTCTTCTCGAGTATTCATGACAATGGGACCACCCCAAGCTACGGGTTCTTTCAAAGCTTTAGAAATCATGACCAAAACTTTATTTTCGCCCTCTGTAGCCTCAAGTTTCAACAATCCATCACCTGATATTTTGGCTGCAGTTTTTGGAGCTACCAAAGTATCACAGACTTTAACTGCACCTAGTAAAGTGAAAATCATAACTGATGAATTAGGAGGTACAGGTATATCAACTACTGCACCACTCTGCATGCTGACATCATAATAATTAAAAGGAGTGTATTTAGAAATAAAACCTGAGGAAGACTCTAAATTAGTTTCTTTAGAACTATCTATATCAGTAAGCGGAAAGCGACCAGCTAACAACCTTAATTGAGCTCCATCAAGGTCGATTTTCTTGATGTCAGGATTTTTAATAGGATGATACTCAGGGTCTTTCATCTTATCTGATGCTGGCATATTTAGCCAAAGCTGAACACCTAACAAATGATCAGCTTCAGGGATTTTTTCTTCGTGAAGAATACCCGAACCAGCTGTCATCCACTGAACTTCCCCGTTTGAAACAGTATCTTCATATCCTAAATTGTCCCTATGCTGCATGCCTCCACTAAATACATATGAAATTGTCTCAATACCCCTATGAGGATGCATAGGAAAACCCGCTGTATAGTCATCAGGGTTGCTACTATCAAAGGAGTCCAACATCAAAATAGGATCAAATGTCTCTACTGTATCATGTCCTAAAACTCTGATTAAACTAACGCCAGCTCCATCTTTAGTAGCAAATCCAGTTTGCATATTAGTTACCGTACAGGTCATAAACCTCTCCCCAATTTCTTTAACAAATGAATAAGGTTGTACTTATCGTCTTCATCCAGTATAGCAAATGAGTCAAGGATGCCCTTTTCGTATTCATCAATCAAACTATCCACAATATGCATGCCTTCGTGCGTAAGCCTAACTTGAATTACGCGTTTATCTTTGGGGCTTCTTAGCCTTTGAATGTAGCCCCTTTCAACCATTTGTAAAATCAAGCTATCAATATATCCAGGTCCATTGGGCAACCAGTAACGAAGTTCGGTTGCCTTAATAGTTCCATTGCAATACAACAAATGCAATAAATTAAATTGACTAATTCCGAGTTTAGCTTTTTCAGCTACCTTAGCGATTTTCTGATTTATGAAATAAGCGTTAAATCTCAAACATAGCAATAGATAATTGTCAAGTTCTTCCATATAACCCCCAAAAGTTAGTTAAATTATAAGCTTAAGGGGTGGCAATGCTTTAGTATCTATAATCTATGCTTAAAATCGCAGTGCGTCCTCTTGCATAATTATCCCCTACATGAGCAAAATCACCCGCTCCAGATTGAAATAAAAATTGATTTGCTGAATCATTTCCAGCATCAAGGGGATTTATATACCCTTTATTAAATACATTTTGCACCTCAAGTTTGACACTTAAATTCTCATGTGGCTGGTATGTTGCATATAAATCAACTATAACTGGTTGACTTTTAAGCGTGCCAGTTTTCTTCGTAAAACCACATAGGTGATTAATAATATATCCTGTGCCATCGACGTTAGGTCTAGCTGGTGCTCCGCTACAATCCATAGGTACAGCATCATAGGCTTTACTTATCTTACTAGGTCCATAGTATTTAGCTATGCCACCAATCGTTAATTTACGCTTAAAGAATCGTCCTCCCAATTCAATAGAAGCATAATCCTTAGGCAACATAGTAAGCTTAGTTAAACCATAACCCTGAAAGTATCTTTCACGACCATCTTTAGAATCAACATCTGGACTTGCATCAGTAAAGTTTAGTGGTTGATTTGTATTTTGTCTTGCGTATGCTAAATTAGCAAAAAATGCACCAGAATCATAATTTAATTCAACTTCTAAACCTTTTATATTCACAGGAACTTTGCTATTTTTGTGATAAATATACCAGTCAAATCCATATTTTCCATAAGAGTCTTCACCGATAAACCTATTTCCCTTGATGTTATAGATGTAGTTATCAATTTTAGTTTTATATGCAAGAAACTTAAATCCTATATAATCTCCTTCGGTAAATACATTTTCTTTAAACGTATTAAAGCCCGCTTGCATGGTTTTAGCTATTTCAGGTTTTAATCCTGAATCAACACCTGAATCTGATAATTCAGAAAAATACATTTCTGTGACATTTGGAGCTCTGTGAGTTCTTGAAAAATTCACAAATGGAGTAAACCAATCGCTTATGTTTGCAGCTAAACCTATATGATAATTTAGATATCGATTAGTACCTCGTTGTATTTCCTCATAGTTCCAATCTTTGGGATCTGAAGATACGGTATTAAATAAATCCTGTGCCATATCAAGCTTCATCTCCTCCCACCGCTTATCGACAAGTTGATCGATTTGATCTTTAGGTAAACCCTCTTTTTTCAAGCGTTTTCTTAACTTTCCTAACTCAGCAAAAGGATAAGAATTTCTTCTTTTTAAATCATCAAAGTCTTTATTATCGATTACACCATCAGGCATAACACCATCTTCATTTTCCTCTGTACCTCCAGCTATATCTAGCGTTTCATCGAATTCATAAATCAAATTTTCTGAAATAATTTTCTCATATTCGGGATTTGCAAATGAACCCTTATAGGAATTTTTTCCAAATGATGGATTATCGCTTAATGCAAATATATCTTTTGAATATTTTTCTTTTAGCCATGCTCTACGAGAAGGCCCGTTTAAACCTTTATACAAATAGACTTTGCCCCAGTGATCTGCCTTTGCATAATTAAGATTTACATCAAGCGTAAAGATACCCCAATCCAAACTATTATCTAAATATACAGAATGAAAATCCTGACCACCTTCAGGTTGAACGGTATTAGATAATCTTCCGCCAACCATGTAGTTACCATCAAATAAAGAGGTGTCAAAAAGCAGATTATTTGAGTTTGATATATAATTAATTTCGAACGGATTACGGTTCCGTTCATATTTATTTTTAAGTAAATTAAAACCAACAGTTGTTTTAAGATTAGCCTTTTCTGATAGCTTCATCCTAAAAGTATTATTAATATCTAAAGTGTCCGATGTGTTCTTTAGATCTAATTCTTTAAATAGCTTAAAACTTTGAAACCTAGCAGCTTTATCAAAGTGTTGTTTGCCTATTGTTCGTGCATAAAGAATATTGAAATCTAAGAAATTATTACCTTCTGGATGCAGGCTGTAATCAGCCTGATAAGTTTTTTGAGTTATTTTCCTACCAGACAACTCAGTACTGTAATCCCTATATTGAAGAGTAGCTTTATTTAAATCATCTAAATACTGAATTTTCGCTATATGACTTAAAGGCGTTTGCTTTAAATCCCTTTCTAATTTACTAGGGTCGTGATCATAGGAGTTTCCGTATTGATCTTCATATATATCGTATGGGACGGTAACTTTAATGGTTTTCTTTTCTACACCACCACCTTTTTTATTTCCCTCAACAACTCTAAGAACAGTGTTATAACCTTGGCGACCTGTCTTATGATAGACACGAGGTTGAACATTACCCCCTACTTTATAATCCTCGGAAATGTGACGTGTTGAGATGCCATACAGAAATGAAAGTTCACCATTTTGACCAACTGCATGTCTATAAGCCGTAATAACACCTGCATTTGGGCCAATTGCATTATTACCAACAGACCCATTTAATTGCAACCCAAAAGATTTACCCTCATTTATAATGTCACTCGCTTCAACAGTTTTAAAATTAGATGATCCCATAAGAGCATTAAGACCGCCCTTACCGGAAAACCCACCCCTATCAATTTCAATACCCTTTAAGAAATTCGGGTCAACCAAGCTTCCATATGTTGAAGTACCACCAGCCTTACTTCCGTTATCGGATGAAGCCGCATAGAATGTTTGAGAAACACCATCAATCATCGTGTTAACACGACCAAACCCACTTAACCCACGAATATTTACATTAACAGCACCTGAAGTTTTATCAATATTTGTAAACGCACCTGGCACCGATCGCATAATATCATCAACCGATTTTGTATTATTTTTTTCGATTTCGCGTACTGACTTTGCCGTCGGAGCAATATAAACCCCTTGCTTTGTTGCCGTTGAACTAGCATTTGAAATTACATCTATGGAGTTTAGCTCGGAAGAATTTGTTTGTGGCAATGCTCCTGAAGACCCAAATGCAAGCACTATCGCCGCATAATTTGTTAACACCTTTTGCATTCTTACCCTCGATAAAATATTACAGTTTGTAAACACGAAAGCAAGGATATCACATTTTAATGGTAATGATAATAATTATCATTACCATTCGCAAAGAATTGTGACAATCAAGATTAATTAGTTGTTGTAGGTTTTGCTATTCGAGGATTTGAATTTCCCCACACTGTATAAAGATCGGCAAGTAAGGCTCCGTTGATTTCCTCGATATCGGCCTGCTCTACTTTTGCATCTCCCTGAGTGCCAAAAATCACTACTTCTGCCCCCTCTAAAATATCAGGAAAATCTGTAACATCCACCATAGTAGTATTCATAGACACTCTACCTACCACAGGAACTTTATGCCCATTAATAAGAACATAACCTTTATTAGAAAAAATACGTCTATAACCATCAGAATACCCAAAGGGCAAATTCGCCAGCATTGAGTCTCTTTCTAATTTAAAAGTTCTGTCATACCCTACCGTTGAACCTTTTGGATAATGATTTATATTTGCCACTCTCGATTTAAATGAGAGTATACGTTTGTATTCAGTTCTCGTAGGTATAGAATCCCCATACAGAAGTCCACCTGGTCTAACCATATCGAAATGTGCTTCTGGAACTGTCAAGGTTGTATAAGAATTAGCAGTATGAATGACGATTTGATTGCGATTTAACCCTGCATTTTCGATTAGCCACTTGGAATCTTCATTAAAACGAACCAAATCCTTACGAATAATTTCCTCATTTTCTTCTGGATAGTGAGTCATAATACCCACTACTTTTAAATTAGAAAACTTAGTAAGCTCAAGTGCTTCTGCCCTACCATTATCTGTAGACATATCAATTCCATTTCTATCCATACCAGCAGAATTCAGTGAAATGTGAATTCGTACATCTTTCCCCGCTTCCTTAGCCAAAGCATTAATAGTTTGAGCTTGTGTCACATCCCCTACAAGCTCTTCCATATCATATTTAAGACCATCCTTAATTTCATTTATAGATGCCGCCCGAACCCTCATAATAGTGCCTTCATAATTGTGAGCTCTTGCGATTCGGGCCTCTTCATTGCTGGCAATACCAATGCATGGCACATTCATTTTTATAATACTAGGCATCAAAAGATTAATACCATGACCATAAGCATCAGCTTTAAGAATTGCACAAACCTTAGACTTACCATTAAGCAATTTTTGGAGTTCCGCAATATTATTTTCGAAGGCCTGAACATCAACCTCTATCCACGCATTAGCAGATAACTCTGATAACTGACTAACCTTCACATCATCTGTACTAAGTACAGGTGCAGAGTTACTTTGAGCAGCAAAAAGTGAAGCAATAACAATAGTTAGCGATTTAAGTGGGTACTTCATATTTCTTAACCTCAAAAAGTATAGGAACTTTCATGATAAGTTAAGAAATAAAATAAAAATCAGAGGGAAATTACTAATGTCGTTATGGAAAAAACGTTACAGTCTCAAATCTATCGATTGCAATGTTATTTTCTACAAAATACATTCTTCTCATTCTGTATATGAGATTAGCAAAAATATAATAATAGGAAAAGCTGAACACATAAACTCAAATAATGTAGTCAATCCCCTACCTGATAAAAGAAGGATATCTAATCATTCATTTTGGTTACCGAAAAAATTTCTTCAAAAAATTATTAATCAAAACGAAAAAAAGCTCGCTGATACATAGATTTTTTAAAATTGATTTATAGCCTCTTGCTTCGGCTTTATATCAATTTAAAAGTTTCTGAGCATGTTAGCCATTTAAACAACACATCAACAACTCGGCCACCAAGCGGAGTGAGACGGAGGTGCGTTGTCAGCACCGCAGTCGAACGAAGCCCACGAACGAAGCTCACAAACAAACCCTCATTCAAAACCTCGACCTCAACACTGGTTCACATCCCAACCGCCTCACCTAGATTCAATACACCTAAAACCATGAAACACCAACACATCAACAACTCGGCCAGCAAGCGGAGTGAGACGGAGGTGCGTTGTCAGCACCGCTAATCGAACGAAGCCCACGAACGAAGCTCACAAACAAACCCTCATTAAAAACCTCGACCTCAACACTGGTTGAAAACCTCAACCGCCTCCCCAGATTCAATACACCTAAAACCATGAAACACCAACACATCAACAACTCGGCCACCAAGCGGAGTGAGACGGAGGTGCGTTGTCAGCACCGCTGTCGAACGAAGCTCACTAACGAAGCTCACAAACAAACCCTCATTCAAAACCTCGACCTCAACACTGGTTGAAAACCTCAACCGCCTCCCCAGATTCAATACACCTAAAACCATGAAACACCAACACATCAACAACTCGGCCACCAAGCGGAGTGAGACGGAGGTGCGTTGTCAGCACCGCAGTCGAACGAAGCCCACTAACGAAGCTCACAAACAAACCCTCATTCAAAACCTCGACCTCAACACTGGTTGAAAACCTCAACCGCCTCCCCAGATTCAATACACCTAAAACCATGAAACACCAACACATCAACAACTCTGCCACCATGCGAAGTGAGACGGAGGTGCGTTGTCAGCACCGCAGTCGAACGAAGCTCTCATGTATAATTAACTAACATCTGACAACACGTACCCCAAGCGGAGTGAGTCAGAGGTGCATTGTCAGCACCGAAGACGAACGAAGCTACTGGAGTTCCCCCTATGAAACCGCTTCTCAACATTGTTTTCAATTTTTCATGTGCATTTGCACCTCTTATTTCTGCTGTAATTTCAACTTCAGTTTTTGCACAGGAATCGACTAGCAACTGGTCTATTGGTTTTGGTACATCAGGCAAAGCCACTGTCGAAAAGGAAAATTTAGTATCAAATTCCTCAAATAATAACCCTATCGATAAGCTAAATTCAGCACTGAATAAAACTGAACCAAATGTAAATCCATTGCCACTTTCGACTATTGAAGATAGAGCAAATAAAGGGGATGCTCATTATCAGTTTGAACTTGGATATATGTATTACAAGGGTGATGGGGTTACTCAAAATCATCCACTTGCTGTCCAATGGTATGAAAAGTCTGCTGCTCAAGGGTTCAACCATGCCATTACTAATTTGGGTTTTATGTATATGATGGGCTATGGGGTTGATAAAAATTATTCCAAGGCCATTGAGCTTTACGAAAAGGCTGCATCTAAGGATTTCACTGAGGCATATTTCCATTTAGGATACATGTATGAGAAAGGTTGGGGTGTGGAACCTAGTTTAGAAAAAACAAATGAGTTGTATGAAAAGGCCGCCAATAAAAATCACACCGAAGCTCAATATAACTTAGGAATTCATTATCAGTTCGGTAAGGGCGTGACCAAGGATGACAAAAAGGCTATGGAATGGTACAAAAAAGCCGCAGAAGCTGATCATTATTTAGCTCAAAGAAATTTAGCTTACCTATATGAAAAAGGCGAAGGTGTTGAACACGATTATGATTTGGCAATGGAGTGGTACAAAAAGGCCGCCAAACATAATGATCCTGTTGCACAGAATAATCTCGGATTGTTGTACGAGTACGGAAAAGGTACTTCTAAAAATTGGAAGAATGCAATTATGTGGTATACATTGGCATGTGACAATCATGAAAAAGCTGGATGCGAAGGAAAGGATCGCATAGAAGCTAAAATAAAAAAGGAAAACGAAGATAAGAATAAGACCAAGATAGAAAACCCATCGAAAAAATGAAACTAAATTTATTCATATTAGGCACAATAAGGGCTTCAAAGAATGCCCTTTTTCCTATACTGATTTTAAAAATATTAAATTTAGTAAAATAAGTAACATATTGAAAATTAAGTATATTTCATTCGTTGTAACAAGAATGTAATACTTTGTATTTAAAATCTCCTTATCAAATGGGAGGAACACATGGCAAACAAAATTAAACAAGCTGACTGGATGCAGTTTGAAATTGACTGCACAGACTACCTAAACAAAACTTACGGTAAGTTTTTCGATCATAAGGGTGGAGGTAACTCATATCTAAGCGATATCGAGTGCAAAAAGCCAGGTCATAACTTCTTTATTGAATGCAAAATGCCTAAGGCACAAAGCGGTCAGTTTGTTTTAAAACCTGATTTTGCTACTAAAAGTTTTGCATTTTCTACTAAAGAGCCTTCTGCAGGAATTTGGGCTCAAGCTATTCAAAAATATCTCTCTGACGAAAAAGTATTCGACAAAGTTGTAAACGGTAAAGAAGACGTAAATCAATTCATCCCTACTCTAGTTCTTATCCAATGGGTCAAAAAAGCAATGATCCAAAAAAGAGTTAAGTATGTAATTTCTGCTAGAGTTAACGCTAAATACACAGGTGATTTTAAAGTTCTACTTATTCCAGTTGAACAAATTCAAAATTATTTTGATATTAGTGCTTCGTACAGATTTAAATACAATGGTTCTAGTGAATTGAGTGCATCTGATAGAAGTGCTTCAATGCTTGGCATAATTCAAAGCAATTTCGGTGGTTCAAATTTAAGATGGGAAGTAGATGGTTCATTAAAATCTGACTCTGCCCTTCGTTTATCAGGAAATAACAGCACATCATTTGGTGCAACCAATCAATCAAGAGGATTTAGCATTAGAGAGATTGCACACAATACATACAAAGTAAACAAACTTTCTAATAGTGGCTCTATGACTTTGGCATTAAGTATCACTCAAAGACCTACTATTCTAGAGACGATGATTGATCAAAATATTGCCAAATTTGAATCAATTGAGGGCTTTACAAAATCTAAAAAAATCAATAAAGATGAAGAAAAAGTCCCTTTATTAGAAAGAGATCCAAAAGACCCATTTGGCTATCTGAAAAAGTTTGCTTCTAGAAGCGATAAAAATGCAATGAGCCTAAAAAAAGAAATTCTTAACCAAGCTTAGCAAGTAATAATTTTTCAAGTTCACCCTACCCTCAGTGACTGTTGTCCTGAGGGCTTTTTTATATAGTGGTCTAAATTGTGAGATAAATAGTAATAGATCTCGAAACAAAGCTCAATAACTGATATAAAGAAAAAAATGGGACCAACATCACACTATTTACTTCGGAGTACATTATGAAAAATATATTAAGTTCAATTTTGTTTGCTATGGGAATTGCGTTTGCATGGCCAACATATGCACAAAATCAAAAACTCCACCTGAAGCTAATGAACTAATTCTAAGATTCGAACAAGGTGATTCTAATGCAGCTTCTACTTTAGGATATAACTATTTATTCGGGGCGGATGGGTTTCCTAAGAATACTTCCTTGGCCAAAGAATGGCTCGAAAAGGCTGTGAAAATGAATAACTTAGATGCTGCGGTTACATTGGGCTGGATGTACTCAAAGGGTATCGGTGTTGAAAAAGATACTAGTAAAGCCTTCGAGCTCTATAATTTGGGGGCTGATGGCGGTCAAAGGGAAGGCTTATTCAATTTAGGCAACTACTTTATGAACAGAATTTATGTCCAAAAGGATTATGAAATGGCAATGAGATATTTTATTAAAGCTGCAAACCTTGGACAGACGAATGCCCTCAACAATATAGGATACATGTATGAAAGATCAATGGGTGTAAAACAGGACCTACCGATGGCTTTTAGGTATTATAAGAAATCGGCAGATTTTGATATTATTGCCGGTCAATTCAATGTCGCTAGAATGTATATGTTTGGTCTAGGTACTGAACGAAATAAAGATGAGGCTATTAGGATATTCAAACTTTCCTGCGAGAATGGCTATGAAAATTCATGTAAAGAGCTTAAGAAGATTAGTCCAAGTAGTAATTAAAACATCTTTTGAATAACCTATTGGATTACATACACGAATCCCCAACAATCCGCAACCAGCACACCAGTTACCCTAAAACAACTTCAAATGCCTCCATTACAGGATGTTCAGCATACATATGTTTATTGAGAGGTATGGATTTATGCATTTCTTTATAATTTTCTGAAGTTTTCCAAGACTCAAATGCTTCTTTACTTTCCCAAACACTGCAAGAAGAGAATACAACAATTTCTCCATCCAATTCTTTATCAAGTTTTAATAATTTGAAATCCACCAAACCCTGAACAGTATCGATATTTTTATAGGATTCATCCCAGATCCCAGGGTATTCACTTTCATATTTTGCGTGAATTTTAAAACGATTCATAGTCATGTATTTCATGATTTCTCCTTAAATATCTTCATAAATGTGTGGGCTGACTTGCGGATTTTCTCTATATCTACGCCACGGCAAATAAACAATAGCCTTGAAAGACCATCGCCCCAAAGTGGCTCCAGCAGGTGTTCTGGCGGATAGATGCAATGCTGAACACCATGCAAAAAAACTGGTTTTTCTTGCCCTTTTAAGTAGAGCATACCTTTTATACGCAATATAGACTCTCCATATTGTTTAAGCAAGATATTTAACCACAAACCGAACACAGTCCAATCCAAAAGCTTATCAAAAACTATAACACCAGACTGTGTTTCATTATGTATTTTAAAGCCCTCAGAAGAGAATGGTATATTATGAAACTCAGTCCGTGCTTCCTCGGTCGCAAATAAATTCGAAGTATTTACAAGTTTATCATGGTCTATCCATGCACCATTTGAGCCAAGCCCCTCAACTCTGCTCTTAATTAGCCTCTCTTCTTCTGCAGAAATTAAATCACGTTTAGATAAAACCCATGTATTGCTGGCAATGACTTGCGGAAGCCACTCAGGATGCGTGGTTGACTGAGTAATTGCCAACGTGCCATCAATAACGCATGTCATACCATGAACTACAAACTTACTTTTTAAATGAGTATCAAAGCTAAGGGTATTAAGCATTGAAGCGGGATTAGCTAGACCCGTAGTTTCGATAATAATATTTTTAAAAGGAGTAATTTTGCAGGCATTTTGATCAGAGAGCACTTTCAGCAGGGTTTCCTTAACATCGGAAAGCACAGTACAACAGATACATCCCGACGACAGCAAATAAGTGTTTTCATGGACTTGCTCTACAAGCAAATTATCGAGTCCAATTTCACCCAACTCATTAACCACAACAAGTGTGTCACTATTCGCCTCATGAGCAAGAATATTTTTAATCAGGGTGGTCTTACCGCTACCTAAAAACCCAGTTATAACGTGTATTGGAATTCGATCAGGCATCAAGTCTCGCAAGATAAGCCTCATCCAGAATATCAAAGCTTGGTTGCATAAGCTCAACTTTCAGCCACAACTCATGCAATCCATTCGCAAGTTCACGCCTACCAGTAGGTCCCTCTAAAACATAATTTACGCCCTGAGAATCGTAAACTTTAATATGGGTAGGTTTTAGTATTGCATTTATGATGGCAATACGCCTGTACCTCTCCTGCCTACGTGGAAGTTCATCCGATAATGTATCTGTCCAATCCGTTATTTCGGCGATTAGACCACAAAGTCCACACATATATCTTAAGACTGTGCGAGAAAGTGTATGAACCTCCTCTCACACAAGTTATCTTATTAATTTTGACGAGGACAGCGTTTTGCGAAATCATCTGCGATTTCGTTCATAGTCACAATCTTCACGCCATCATGCGATTTGATATGCTTGATTAGACGATCAAGCATAAGTAAAACTTGAGGGCGTCCTGACACATCAGGGTGAATAGTAATTGGGAATACAGCATAATCCATATTTTCGTAAACCCAGTCGAATTGATCACGCCACATATCCTCTATATCTCGTGGATTCACAAAGCCATGACTGTTTGGAGATTTTTTTATAAACATCATAGGAGGCAAATCATCGAGATACCAACTTGCAGGAATTTCAATTAAATCTGATTCCGTACCACGAACAAGAGGTTTCATCCATGATTCTGCATCTTGACTGTAATCTATTTTGGTCCACTTATCTCCCACACGTACATAGTACGGTGTGAAATCATTATGCATCAAGCTATGGTCATACTTTATACCCTTCTCTAGTAAAAGCTCGTTTGTTACATTGCTAAACTCCCACCAAGGTGCCACATAACCAGTTGGAGCTTTACCTGATAAATCCTTAATTAAATCGAAGCACTTATCAAGAACAGCTTGCTCCTGCTCTCTAGTCATGGCAATAGGATTCTCATGGCTATATCCGTGCATACCTACTTCGTGACCAGCTTTCACAACCTCAGCCATTTGCTTTGGAAATGTCTCAACTGAGTGACCTGGAATAAACCAAGTTGTAGTCAAACCATGCTTTGCAAAAAGATCTAGAAGTCGTAAAGATCCAACCTCACCCGCAAATAAACCGCGAGAAATGTCATCTGGTGAATCCTCTCCTCCATAAGAGCCAAGCCAGCCTGCAACAGCATCTACATCAATACCAAATGATACGAAAATTTCTTTAGCCATAATATGCCTCCTTACCTATATGTCTTTATGATATCACTATGATGTGACAACTAGTAGGCGGTTTCTAATCTCTAGAGTCTAAGAAATCTTCGAATACTTTTCTAACTCAATCCCAATTCTCGAACCAATATCAATAAGATCTTCTGAGTAGAACAATATCTCTTGCCCATCTTCTAAATCTGCATTATAAGCATAGTGAGCACCTTTAAATATACGTTCTTTTACAACAACCTGTAAATTCGCAAAATTACGTACATGTACATGCTGAGGGCGGACGAGAATATTGCCACCAATTGAAGGAAGGTTTAGGATGGAGCCTTTGCCGATAAATCTGGCAACCCACTCCGAAAGAGGCTTGTTATAAAGGTTCTCAGGGGTATCAAACTGTTCAACCCTACCTGCATTCATCACTGCAATCTTATCTGCAAGAGCCATAGCTTCGGCTTGATCGTGTGTCACATAGATAAATGTAGCACCCGTTTTGCGCTGAAATTCACGGAATGTGCGTTCCATCGAACCACGAAGATGCTGATCCAAATTCGCAAGGGGCTCGTCAAGAAGCACTATTTTAGGTGTTGATACGAGGCAACGTGCAAGTGCGACGCGTTGACGTTGACCCCCGCTTAGCTCATTGGGGTAGCGGTCTGCGAAATTCTCTAAATTAACGGCTTTAAGGGCATCATGCACACGGGACTTATACTCTTGCCCTTTTATACCCTTAAGTTTTAGGGCGTAACCGACATTTCCGTCAACGTGCATATGAGGCCAAAGTGCATAAGATTGAAAAACCATACTAATTTCACGTTTTTCAGGGGGTATATGAACTTGCTTATAAGGAGTGGCACTTGAAAGAATTTTTGAACCAAAGCGAATCTCACCTTCTGAAACGGGTTCAAATCCAGCAATCATACGAAGCAAGGTGGTTTTACCACATCCAGATGGACCAAGTAGGGCTATGAATTCACCCTTTTCGAACTCGAGTGATACATTTTGCACGACCTGATTGTGGTCGTAAAATTTAGAGATATTATGAAGAATAAGTCTAGTCATAGCTTTCAGGCAAATGTACGATTTTATCGTACATTTGAAATTTCTAAATAAAATCAATGAGTTATATAAAATTATAAGCTCATTAACTCCTCCACGGGATTACGCCCTTAGGAATGTACCTGGAAAACATATCCAATACAAGCATAAGCAAAACTACAATAGCCACAACCACAACAGACATAGCAGAAGCCATAATCCCATCACCACTCTCTTCCATATTAAAAATAAGGACGCCGACGGTTTCATTGCCAAAAGACCAAAGCAACGCAGATACCGTCAATTCATTGAATGCAAGCAGAAAAACAAGAATCATCCCCGCAAAAGAAGCAGGCACAAGCAATGGAAAAATTATGTCACGCAGACGTTGCATACGCCCCGCCCCGCACAACTGTGCCGCCTCCTCAAACGAATCGTCCATCTGCATCATAGTGCTCTCTATTGGCTTAAATCCAACCGTAAAAAAACGGGAAAGATAGGCAAAAAATATCGTCCAAATCGTACCATATAAAACAATATCAATAAGTGGCAATGGCCTAGCAAATAGCAGAATTACTGCGATCGAAAGAACAACACCTGGCAATGCATACGGGACATCCATCGCAATCTGCAACCAATTCACAAGACGACTTCGCGATTTTGTAAACCACAACGCAAGTGGAATCCCAATCATTACAATACACATAGCCGCACCGATAGACAAAAAGAAACTATTTTTAAATGCTCGCCAGGTCACACTTTGGGGCGTAAACAAATTCGCATAGCCATGAAGGCTTAGTGTATCCCATGTAAGAACAACTCCCTGAGCTGGAACTAAAGAGCTTATTACTAAAGCAATAAGAGGTACTACTAAAATTAAAGTTAAAAAAATAGCAATACCGCCTTCAATCCAAATACGCCCTTTCCCTAGCTTAAAACTAAGAGGCTTTCCAGGAAGTCCCATAATTTGCATCTTACGTTGAAAGTAATTTTGCAACCACACGACAATAAGCGATAAAGATGCAATCAAAACAGAAATTGATGCCACCTGATCTATCATGGTTGGCCCAAAATCAGCCATTTTTTGATAAACCAAAGTTGGCAATACATAAAACGAAGCTGGAATCCCTAGCATTGCAGGGATTCCAAAATTACCAAGTGCTGAAATAAATGCTATAGCTGCAGCTGCTACTATAGCATTTTTACAAAGTGGCAATATCATGTCCACAAGCACATCCCGAAGTGATGCCCCGCTTAGGCGTGCTGCCTCTATTAGCTCTTTAGGAATATTCAGTATATTTGTGCGAATAGTCAGAAACACCAAAGGTGCACTCTGAATACCCAAAAGCAAAATAATCCCCCAATCTGAATACAAAGGTTGCTTAGAGCCAAGATCAGGAGCAAGCCCTATCATTTTTAACAAAGCACTATTAGGACCCATCAGCTGAAGCCAACTTAAAGCCATAACTTGAGGCGGTATCATCATGGGCAACATAAACATCATGACGAAAAAGCTTTTAAATCGCACATTTGTTAATGTTATAAGTAGTGCAAGTGAACCTCCAATGATGAGGGATAGAAGCATTGCCAGCCCAGAAGTATATAGGCTATTAAATGTGGCCGTCCATGTAGAACTTTGGGCCATTATTTTGGAGAAAGAGGATTTATCGGCCTCTGCAATATCCATCAATACCTGCAGAACAAGTCGGGCAGTTGGTAAGACCGATATAATCAGAATAATAAAAACCAACCCCCAAATTATGGGAGTTGGCAATGAACTTCTCTTCAACGGTATGATTAATTAAAGATTTTAGAGAATTCTTCTTTGTCTTTTTCAGTATTTTCTAAAGCTTTAGCTGAATCGAACGGTAGAAGTTTTATATCCTTACGATCAGGGAAGCCAGCCGGAGGTGTTACACCATTTCGTGCTGGAAGATAGCCCTGTTTAACAACAAGCTCTTGTCCTTCTGCAGAAAGCAGGAAGTCCACAAACTTAGATGCGAGCTCCTGATTTTTTGAGCTTTTTAGAATCGCAACTGGCTCCGTAACCATAGAAACACCTTCTTGAGGAAATACAAATTCTACAGGTGAACCCTTAGCTTTTTCACGGATAGCAAGATAATCAACAAGCACACCATATGGTTTTTCGCCAGCTGCTATTGCTTTAAGAACACTTCCATTACCTTTTATTGGATTCATATCGTTTTCTTTAAGAGCCTTGTAGTAGTCCCAACCGAATTCAGGATTTGTAGTTAATGCTGACAAATGTATTAGAGCTGCACCAGAGTAAAGTGGGCTAGGCATAGCAGCTTGACCTTTTAATTCAGGCTTTGTTAGATCCTTCCAAGATGCTGGTTTAACTTTTGCATCCTTGTGATATGCAATACCGGTAGTAATCAATTTTGTACCGTAGTAATACCCTTCTTTATCGTAAAGAGCTTCATCATAATTTGATTTTTCTTTTGAGTCGTGAGTCGCTAGTAAACCCTCTTTTTTCAACTGCTCTAAAGTCACACTATCAGCAATAAGTAGTAAGTCAGGTTTTGTTACACCAGCCTCTAACTCTGCACGAAATTTTGTCATAAGTTTAGTAGTACCATCACGCACCCACTCAACTTTAACACCAGGGTTAGCTTTTTCGAATGCTTCCACAGTCATCTGAGCATCGGCTACTGGTTGTGAAGTATATAAAGTTAGATTTTGAGCTTGGGTTGCAGTCATAGCGAACAAGCCTGTAACAACTAGAGGAATTAATTTCTTGATCATACTCGTCTCCATAAAATTCTTGTAATTTTATGCAGTTATTGTTTAACTATGATTTCAAATATCCTTGTAAAAGTACAGTCTATATGATTCGGTTTCTAGTATTTATTTTGTTATCCTTTTCTTTTAGGGTGGCAATATCCTCCCCGCTTTACCCTATACCTTCAGAAAAACACAGTTATGTCGCTTGCATCGATAAAGAGGATAGTTCTGCTATTAATCAATGCCTTGAAGAAGAACTTAAAAAAATTAAAAGTTTTAATGAACGTTTATTAATGGGACCTGATGATTTAATTAGGAAAGTTAACGATCATGAAATTGATCCTTACTCAAGTAAAAATATTTACATCAAACATAATATAGAAATTTGGAATGAATACCTAAAAATATCCAGAGAAATTGACTATCTATCTCTAAAAAATAAAGGGATGGGTGGTAATTTTTCGTTACCTCTTTACTATGAACTCATTCAGTGGGATCAAAGAAGTGATTTCCTCAAAAATCTGCATGAATTCTACGAAAAGATTTTAAGTTTAAATTTTTTAGGTAAATTTAATACCAATTTAACTTTAGTGGTACCTTACGTAGATGAGTTAAAAGTTGAATCAGTGGAGCATAATTGCTCGTCAACTGAGGATAACTTAATTTGTCTTTTACAACTAGCGGAACAGGAAAAAACTAGATTCTTCATACTTAAAAACGCTTTATTAGCATTTGATTCAAGTAATCAAGTTAATTCATACGGGAAAACCAAACTAGGAAAATCTCTTAATCTTTGGGAAGACTATATGACTAGCTCATGTGATTTATATAAATTAGAAGAAATCTATAAGGGGTACTATTTCAAAGACTATCATAAGTGTAGATATGACTTTTATAAAAATAAAAATGATGAGATTTTAAATATCTACAAAGAAATTTCAAAATCATTTAATTCTGTTTTTGGGGACTATGAATGAGAATTTGGTTTTTCATGTTTTTATTTTTTAGCTCTTATTCATGGGCTGGAATTTGGCCTCAATATGAAGCTGAAAAAATTTTCACTAATCTAATAGGTGATTGTGAAGAGGTTATAGATCCTGATAAAACTCGTGAATGCGCAAACTTAAACGTTAATTTGCTTGAATCTGAAACTAAATCAAAAGTGTATGAAGCTGAGTTAATTTTAGATTTAGATAAAAAGACTGAATACAAGAGTACATTAAAAAATAATTTAAAGGAGGCTTTAGGTGAATGGAATATTTTTACAAATTCATATTGTGAGTTAAAAAATTCTGGCGGTTTCCCCGATAAAAAAGATGAAAAGTTAATTATAGATTTGTGCAAAGTACAATCATCAACTTTGATAAATTCTTTCTTGGATAAATTTATTTCATTTCAAAAAGAAAAACTTCTAGCCCAATTTGAATCCTCAGTACACCACAGCAAATATTATGAAGCTTCGTATAAATTATTAAAGCATAAAGATCATATAGATTGTGCGGTACACAAAGCATTGCCAACTTGTATTTATGATGAATTGAAAAAAATAAAGTTAAAGAGGATTTCTAATAAAGAAGAATTTGTTAGGGGGCTAAGGTGGATATCTAAAGAATCAGAAACGGAAGCAAATGTTGCAATTGAACAATTTGACCTCTTTGAAAAGGTTATGGATTCAAGTTCTAACTTTATCAGCAATTTTTGTGTTTTGGTAAATCCAAACCATATTGATAATTCCTATTTAGAACTTGAATGCACAAGAGATGGATATAAATTTTTCGACCTATTGCTTGAAATTTGGAACGATAATCATCACTGGGGTTTTGAATGAAAATTTTTAAATTTTTAATTCTTTTTTTTATGTCTTCTTTTGCATGTGCACAGGTCAACGAAAAGATAAACCCCATCAAAGAGGAGGAATGTTATAGTGCTTCAAGCCCGTATGCATTTGAAGATTGTTTAGCAAAAGTAATAAAGAATATAGATGCTCAAAATATGAACTATATAGCTAGACTTAAAAAATCTAACTTTTATGGTTTCAATATATCTGATGTAGATTCTGAACAAAACAAAAATTCTATCATCGATCAAGCATTTGGTGACTGGAAATTATTTCTAATAAATATATGTACAAGTAGAGAATGGTATCAAGATCAAAACTCTGATGGAGATTTATTTTGCACATTGCGTCTGACTAAACTTTTTTCTAAAGATCTAAACAATCTTGAGGTACATTTAAAAAACAACTCTAATCAAAATAAAGAGGAAACCTCCAAAAATACCAAGAAAAAGGAATTCAGCATAGAGACTTACAAAAGGGCAAACAAATCCTTAAATCTGATTTTCGAACTTATTAGACTTTCTTACTTTGTGCCTAAAGATAAATATCTTACGCCTAATAGTTTTATTAAGGAACATGAAATTATTAATTATGCTGAAAGTTCACTAACAGGTTACATAAACTTATATTGCATAATATACGCAACCGAAACTAATGAGAATTTCTATATTAATTCTGATTTCAATGAGCCTTCGTACGCTTCTTGCAAAACTAATTTGATTAATGAATATTTAGATCAAGTTAAAAGTCTGAGGTTGGGTGAATTAACTAAATTACATAAATATATCTACAGAAAACCTAAATGGTATTCTAATTAGGTTCTCGATAATTTGAGTGAAATATTGACGGACGCATTGCCACAAAAAAGGTCACCCGAAAGTGACCTTATACTCTTTAATGGTCGGGACACCCTAAAGTGACCTCAATCATAAACATATTTTATTTTCTATCTGCCATGTCAGGCACTGATCTACGAGTTTCACCCACATAAAGTTGACGTGGTCTACCAATTCTGTAATCAGGGTCAGATATCATTTCACTCCATTGAGAAATCCAACCTACTACGCGAGCTAGTGCAAACACCGCAGTAAATAACTGCGTAGGAATACCAATCGCACTTTGTACAATTCCTGAGTAGAAATCTACGTTTGGATATAGTTTGCGTTCTACAAAGTAATCATCTTCTAGAGCAATGCGTTCTAGTTCCATAGCTAGTTTAAATAAAGGATCATTTTCAAGACCAAGCTCTGCTAATACTTCCTTGCATGTTTGTTGCATCAATTTAGCACGAGGGTCGTAGTTTTTATAAACACGGTGACCAAAGCCCATCAAACGAACACCAGATTCCTTGTCTTTTACTTTTTCCATAAACTCGCCAACTTTAGCCACGCCACCATCGGCTTGAATTCTTTCAAGCATTTTTAAGCATGCTTCGTTTGCACCACCATGTGCTGGTCCCCATAGGCAAGAAATACCAGCTGAAATTGCAGCATATGGATTTGTACCTGATGATCCGCACAAACGAACCGTTGAAGTAGATGCATTTTGCTCGTGATCAGCATGAAGTATTAAGATACGGTCAATTGCTCTTTCAAGAACAGGATTAACTTTATATTCCTCGCATGGATTAGCGAACATCTGACGAAGGAAATTACCTGCATATGAAAGATTATTATTAGGGTGCATGTATGGTTCACCAATTGTGTACTTGTGAGCCATAGCAACTAATGTAGGCATCTTAGCTATAAGTCGAATTGAAGCAATTTCACGATGTTCTGGATTATTAATATCCAAACCTTTATCGTAAAAAGCAGCCATTGCACCTGTTAAGCCAACCAAAATAGCCATAGGATGAGAGTCGCGACGGAAGCCACGTAATAGCATGTGTACTTGCTCATGTACTAAATTGTGATGAAGCACACGATAAGAGAAATCTTCTCTTTGTGCTTGATTAGGTAGTTCGCCATTTAATAAAAGATAGCAAACTTCCATAAAATCACACTTAACAGCAAGCTCTTCGATTGGGTAACCTCTATAGTAAAGCTCCCCTTTAGCACCGTCAATATAAGTGATGTTAGACTCGCAAGATGCAGTGGACATAAATCCAGGATCATAAGTAAACATGCCTGTCTGAGCATAAAGTTTACGTATATCGATTACGCTTGGGCCAACTGATCCATCATAAATAGGTAGCTCAACGTTATCTTGGCCTTCAATGCTTAATACGGCTTTTTTTTCTGATGTTTTCATTGTGATACTCCTCAGTATTTTGTGTACTATACCCATCTAAGATTGCATAAGTTTAACAAGCCGCAAAATATTTGGATTGTTATAGGGACTTTCGAGTTCGGCTGACCCTAGTAAGACCTGCAACAGGGTATTATCATCAAGTTCAAAAAGAGTCATTAGGCTTTGGACATCGTCCTTAGTCAATGAATTCTCATATTGATCTAAAAATTTGGTAATAATCAGATCGTTTTCAAGAAGTCCGCGACGCGACCTCCAACGAAGTAGGTCACGTTCACTATCGGATAACGTAGCCATTTTAAACGGTACGTCTCACAAGCATTTCTTTAATTTTGCTGATAGCTTTAGAAGGGTTTAACCCCTTAGGACAGACATCCACACAGTTCATAATTGTATGGCAACGGAATAGTCTATATGGATCCTCAAGATTATCTAAGCGTTCTGATGTGGCTTGATCTCGGCTATCTGCGAGGAAACGGTAAGCCTGAAGAAGACCTGCTGGCCCAACGAATTTATCAGGGTTCCACCAAAATGATGGGCAAGATGTAGAACAGCAAGCACATAAGATACACTCATACAAACCGTCTAACTCTTCACGTGCCTCAGGTGATTGAAGACGCTCTTTTTCAGGAGGGTGATCCTCATTAATTAAGTAAGGTTTTACTGAATGGTACTGATTAAAGAATGATGTCATATCCACGATTAAATCGCGAATCACGGGTAAACCTGGCAATGGACGAAGTACAATTGGCTCTTTTAAATCACGTAAATTTGTGATGCATGCCAATCCATTTTTACCGTTAATATTCATGGCATCTGAGCCACATACCCCTTCTCGACAAGAACGACGAATTGAAAAGCTATCATCCACATCATTTTTAATGCGAACTAAAGCATCAAGTAGCATCTTATCGTTTGGTCCAAGCTCCACATCAAGCTTTTGCATGTATGGACGTTCGTCCTTATCAGGGTCATATCGGTAAATTTCAAATTTTACGGTGCGTTTAGTCATGATATCCAACTTAGAATGTACGAGGTTTTGGAGGGAAAGTATCAACAGTCAATGGTTTCATATGAACAGGTTTGTATTCTAGTGAATCCGTTTCTGAATACCAAAGAGTATGCTTCAACCAATTAACATCATCACGCTCAGGGAAGTCATTAAGAGCGTGAGCTCCGCGACTCTCGTCACGATTAGCTGCTGATTTGATAGTCGCTTTGGCGACTTCAATCATATTTTCAATCTCAAGTGCTTCCTGGCGGGCCATATTAAACACTTTTGATTTATCTTTAAAATGAATTTGCTTAACTTCTTCTGCACAAGTAGCGATTGCAGCTACACCCTTATTCAGAAGTTCTTTTGTACGGAATACACCGCAATGAGCCTGCATAGTGTTTCGTATTTTACTACCTACATCTTGAACTTTAAGACCACTAGAACGAGTTTCTAAAGCATGAACACGATCGAGTGATTTCTGTACATTCTCTATTGGTAGTTCTTGATGTGAATGTTGCTCAGTTAGTTTTTCTGAAATTATATGATTACCAGCAGAACGACCAAAGACAACAAGGTCAAGCAATGAATTCGTACCTAAACGATTTGCCCCATGAACAGAAACTGCTGAACATTCACCAATAGCATATAAACCATTTACCACTTTTTCTTCACCATCCTTCCATTGAACAACTTGTCCATGATAATTAGCTGGAATACCACCCATTTGATAGTGAATAGTAGGAACAACAGGAATTGGCTCCTTAATAGGATCCACATTAGCAAAGCGAATAGCAATTTCACGAATAGATGGAAGACGTTTTTTAATCACATCCTCGCCTAAATGATCAAGTTTAAGTGCTACATAAGAGCCATCACCTACACCACGACCTTCTTTAATTTCCTGGTCCATAGAACGAGACACAAAATCTCGAGGAGCTAAGTCTTTTAACGTAGGAGCATACCTCTCCATAAAGCGTTCACCATCTTTATTAAGAAGAATACCACCCTCTCCGCGCACACCCTCAGTAATAAGAACACCAGCTCCCGCAACTCCAGTTGGATGAAACTGCCAGAACTCCATATCTTGTAGGGCAATGCCTGCACGTGCAGCCATACCTAATCCATCACCAGTATTAATAAATGCATTTGTAGATGCTGCCCAAATACGACCAGCCCCACCAGTTGCTAATACTGTGCGTTTCGCTTCAAGAATATATATATCTCCTGTCTCCATCTCAAGTGCAGTAACACCCAAGACATCCCCATCATCGTTACGAATTAAATCTAAAGCCATCCACTCAACAAAAAAATGTGTACGTGAAGCAACGTTACGTTGATATAAGGTGTGAAGAAGGGCATGACCAGTACGGTCAGCAGCAGCACAGGCCCGTTGTACTGGTTTTTCACCAAAATTTGCTGTGTGACCTCCAAATGGACGTTGGTATATAGTTCCATCAGGGTTACGGTCAAAAGGCATACCAAAGTGTTCAAGTTCATAAACAGCTTCAGGAGCTTGACGGCACATAAATTCAATAGCATCTTGGTCACCAAGCCAGTCAGAACCTTTTACGGTATCATACATATGCCAGTACCAATTATCCTCAGACATATTACCTAATGAGGCTCCAATACCACCTTGAGCTGCTACTGTGTGAGATCGAGTCGGGAAAACTTTCGATAAAACCGCTACGTTAAGACCAGCCTGTGCAAGTTGTAGAGAGCAACGCATGCCTGAGCCACCCGCACCTACAACCACAACATCAAATTTGCGACGAGGTAAAGAAGATAAAACAACAGACATTAAAGACTCCAAATTACAAAACAGAAATACATAGACATAGCGATTAGCCAAAAAATTGTAAAGATGAATAACACCAAACGAAGCATCCAACAGTCAATATAATCCATCCAAACATCGCGAATACCAATCCATGCATGCCATGCTAAAGTAAAGAACACTAAGGTCACACAGATTTGGCCAGCAGGTATACTTAATACAGTGAAAGTGAAAAGGTGCAACCAATTTTCATAGGTTACAGGAGTAAATAAAAGGGTAAGTAGAAAAAACACAGAGTATATAGCAAGCAAAGTTGCCGTTAATCTTTGAACTATAAAACCTATAGTTCCGTAGTGAGCACCGACAGCCCTCTTTTTAGTACCGAACAATTCAGACATTACAGAACTCCAAACAGTTTAATAGCAAACACAAAAGTGAGGACAAGGCTCACAATGAAGACAATTTTTGCGCTTTTACGTGCAGAGACTTTATCCATACCTATATGCAAATCAAGTATAAGGAAACGGATACCAGCACAAAGGTGGTGCATAAAGCCCCATAATGCCACAATACAGACCACACGAATAATAAAGCCCGAAAAACCAGTAGCCAAACTATTAAACATAACAGGTCCTGATAGGCTGTTACGGAAAAGATGAATAAGAATTGGGAGGCTCAGAAAAATTAAAACACCGCTTACACGGTGCAAAATCGATAAAATCGCTGGCAATGGTAGTTTATAGGCCCTAGTAATTTTATCGAATTCAATGTTCCTAAACTCTCGGCGTGGCTTTTGAGTACTCTCAGACATGAATTGATACCTATTGTTAAATATAAAACTTGTAAGATTATAATATTTTTTAATCTACATGTTGAGTTTGATTAGTGAATTTGGGGCATTAATAGGTTTAAAATTAAACGTTTAAACAGAAAAATTTACGGAGTTATAAATGTCGAAACCTGCTGTTCGTGTAGCTGTCACTGGTGCTGCTGGCCAAATTGGATATGCAATTTTATTTAGAATCGCCTCTGGTGAAATGTTGGGTAAAGATCAGCCCCTAATTCTTCAACTTTTAGAAATACCAGACGAAAAAGCTCAAAACGCACTTAAAGGCGTAATGATGGAACTAGACGATTGTGCATTCCCTCTTCTTCAGGAAGTTACTGCTCATAGCGATCCAAAGACTGCTTTTAAAGACGTGGACATTGCCATCCTAGTTGGTTCTCGTCCTCGTGGACCAGGTATGGAGCGTAAGGATTTACTTCAAGCTAATGCTCAAATATTTACAGTTCAAGGTGCTGCTTTAAATGAAGTAGCAAAACGCGACGTAAAAGTGCTTGTAGTAGGCAATCCAGCTAATACTAATGCATACATTGCTATGAAATCTGCACCAGACCTTCCAGCTAAAAATTTCACTGCGATGGTGCGTTTAGATCATAATCGTGCATTGACTCAAATGGCACGTAAAGCTGAAGTAGATGTAAAAGATATAGATAAATTTGTTGTTTGGGGTAACCATTCTTCTACTATGTATCCTGATATCCGATTTGCTGAAGCTTCTGGCGTTAATCTAAAAGAGAAAATTGCTGATGATAATTGGATAGAAAACGAATTCATTCCTACAGTGGCTAAACGTGGTGCTGCAGTCATTGCAGCTCGTGGTTTATCATCCGCAGCATCTGCAGCCAATGCGGCGATTAATCATATTCATGATTGGGTTTTAGGCACAAACGGTAAATGGGTTACTATGGGCGTTCCATCTGATGGATCTTATGGTATCCCAGAGGGTATTATGTACGGCTTTCCTGTGACTACTGAAGGTGGTGAATACAAAATCGTCCAAGGGCTTGATATCGACGAAGATTCCCGCAAACGCATGGATGCTACTTTGGCTGAACTTGAGGAAGAGCGTGCGGGCGTTGCAGATTTGCTTAAGTGATTTTGATGTATGGGTTTTTGCAATAAAGCCCTGAATAACAAACTATTTGAGAGCCCTGCTATTGCGGGGCTTTTTTAATATATGATCTTAGAAAGCTTTCTCTCAGAGAGAGATAAAAAGAAAGCAATACTATCAAGCCCTTGAAAAGTTCCATACAAGCGAATCTTAAGAAAGCATGGAACTTTTATTAGCAAATTATTTATCTGAAAGACTAGATTTCTACATTTCTATTAGAGCTTAGTATCTAAGAAACATTACCCACGCAAATATATTTGATCTCCAGATAGTCATCAATACCATATTTTGAGCCTTCGCGACCGAGTCCAGACTGCTTAACGCCACCAAATGGAGCCGCAGCATTAGATATCAAACCAGTGTTTACGCCGACCATCCCATACTCGAGTTTTTCAGACACTCGAATAGTTTGATTCAAATTTTCTGTATAAATATAAGAAGCTAATCCGAAAATCGTATCATTAGCTAATTTGATCGCCTCGTCTTCATCTTCAAATTTAAATACGGGAGCGATAGGTCCGAAAATTTCTTCTTTCGCTACAAGCATATCGGTAGTGGCATTTGAAATTACTGTAGGTTCAAAAAACAAATCTTTACTTTTGCCACCAGTCAATATGTCAGCACCTTTATCGGTCGCATCTTTCAAAAGCTTTGTAGAATGTTCTAAGGCTTCTTCATTAATCATCGGACCTATGATTACACCATCGTCTACACCATTGCCAACCTTAAGATCTGCAACAGCTTTAGAAAATTTATCGCAAAATTCATCATATACCTTAGATTGAACATAAATACGATTTGCACATACGCATGTCTGTCCAGCGTTGCGGTATTTGGCTGCTACGGCACCTTCTACCGCCGCATCAACGTCTGCATCGTTGAATACTATAAAAGGAGCATTGCCACCCAACTCTAGGGAGATTTTCTTAATGGTCGAAGCCGATTGTTGCATCAATAAACGCCCAACTTCAGTAGAACCCGTGAAGCTGAATTTACGCACGATTGGACTTTCTGTGAGCACTTTGCCGATTTCGCTTGATTTACCTGTAATTACATTGAACACGCCAGGCGGAATGCCAGCCTCGAGAGCTAGAGCTGCCATAGCCATTGCAGAAAATGGAGTTTGAGATGCAGGGCGAGAAACAAATGTACACCCAGCAGCTAGAGCTGGAGCCACTTTGCGAGCAATCATAGCGTTTGGAAAATTCCAAGGGGTAATAGCAGCACACACGCCAACAGGCTGTTTTATAACCACTATGCGTTTATCGCCGCTTGGAGCTGGGATAGTATCACCATATACACGCTTAGCCTCTTCTGCAAACCATTCGATATAAGCTGCTCCATACAGAATCTCGCCCTCAGCTTCTTTGAGCGGTTTACCTTGCTCAATAGTTAGCAAACGTGCAAGCTCCTCCTTATGCTCGATCATAAGGTCAAACCATTTACGTAGCAAATTTGAGCGTTCATTTGCAGGAAGTGCAGACCAATTTGGCAATGCCATCTGAGCCTCCTCCACCGCCTGCTCTGCCTCTTTAGTGCCCATCTTTGGAACTGTGCCTACTGTTTCACCTGTGGCTGGGTTGGTTACTACAATGGTTTCGCCACTAAGTGCGTCCATCCACTGATCGCCTATAAGTGCCTGCTGTTTGAATATTAATGGATTGAATTTCATGCTACCCTCTTAATTTAGAACCTTGATGTGCCGCCACGTATATTTTACTAATATCCTGTGACACTCCCGCTCTCTTCGCAACGTCCTTAGATGATGGCATTTTATTTACTAGCTTTTTGATCGCCCTGTATTGTGAGAACTTTCCGATAATTGTCCTCTAACTCTTCAAGCGTTTCTGTACCCGTGCGAATATCGAAATATTTCCCATCGTGTTCAATCAGTAATGTAGGATACGAACTTACACCCAACTCCCGAGCTTGATTAAAATCATTTTCAGGGATTGTAGTATCATTCCAATTTGCTCGAATCTTTTCAATAATTTCTGTGGCAATGCCATACTTCTCAAAAATCGCTTTATACGCATCAAAATCACTCAAAGACTTGCCCTCGAGATACATAAGTTTTTGCATATCCCAACCAATATCGACCCATTTTTCTGATGGGACCACTTCACGCAATACACTAAACACTAGTCCTGGTTGATTAGAATTTAAAACGGTCGATCCCTCGTCTAGCATTGCATTGTAAGCGTCAGAAAATTCCACACCATAAATCTGTGAGATTTGAGCATTCGAATTTTTTATATAACTATACTCTCTTATAGGCTTTATGCGGTCCCCCGTAATCAGACCCCCCGAAACCATCTTCAATTCAAGCTCAGGATGATTTTGCACAAATTTGGTAAGCACAGATTCAAACCCATAACACCAACCACAAATCGCATCCCACACATAAATTAACTTCATATTATCTCCCTTATAACTATTTCTTATACTATAAGAGTTTAGTGGATTATTTCAAGTTATGGATGGCAATGGAAATTAAAAACGACTTAGATGCGGGATTGATATTTGCAGATGTTGACGGCCTGCGTGCATTTATTAAATATACATTGGATGGCAATGTCATGGATATCCTCTCAACTCAGGTCCCCTCAGAGATCGGCGGACGGGGTGTAGCTGCTGAATTGACTAAATTTGCTTTGGATTTAGCTAGAAAAAATAATTGGGAAGTTCGACCTACTTGTGGGTATACAAAAGCTTATTTGAAGAGGTATGAGCGTTAACTAGTTAGGGTGTGGCCAGGTATAGATTTTTTACTTTAATAATTAGCAAACGTAAACCAATAATAATGTAAAGGGTATCAATTTTACTGATTCAAATCTATAGACCATTTCTTGGCTTGGTCTCCAAGATATGGGCCATAAGCTACCAAATTATCAGCTTCTTCTAAACTGCATTGTTCCGAATGACCTAATATATTAATTTTTTCAGCTCGATTACCTATTTTTCTACTAAACAAAAAAAGGTTGCTTTCTTGTTCGCTTAATTTGAAATCAGATTCATGACCTATGATTCGCCATTCACCATCATCATGAAATTTTTTCTTATCCAATGCAGTATAGACATCGAGAATGAAATGTCTTCCAGCAATGGAGCTATTTAAAATCTCATCAACTGTTAAATCATTTGGTTCAGTGTGAATTATGTTAAACGGTCTGAATACAAAACCTGCACCAGTTTTGGCAATTAGTTGGCCATACGAATATTTTGAACCCTCAGAATCTAATTCATAACAAATAATATCCCCTACTTTAATATTTCTTAGTGGTGTGCTTTTTTTAATGACCATTCCCAAAGTTTAATATTTCTCAAAATACACCTAACGTTTACTGGATTTGTTTCTTCAAATAAGAATTTTGTTAGCCCATTGCTCGTGGTTAAATCACGTTACAATTATCAGTACGTTAAATATGAAAAGGTGTCATTTTCCTTGACGGAGTTTAGAGATACATTTATTTTCATATTCGAATAAAGCAAATATCAACTTAAATTTTTAAGCGATTTTTTAGTGAGATGATATTTTCTTTCCACAGTGGATAATCTTCTTCAGATTCTTGCCAAAGTTCATTTAGTTCTGAATTATCCCCTAATACTACCCCTAATGCTTTTTCTGCATAAGGTTTTAATTCCTCCAAAGATGTTCCTACATATAATTCCTGAAAATTATTAACATTACTTAGACCATCTTCTTCATCAAAATCGTTCTCATATTGTGTGCCATAAAAATAATTATCTAAATATGCTGCACTAATTAACACAGCATAAGCTTCGTCTTTTTCTAAATAATCAGTTTCAATGGCATCTTCAAAAGATGTTTTAAAAAACTGTATTGCATTTTCTTCAATTTGGTTAGAAAACTCGTAGGCCATATCATCTTCAAATATACCAACACCCCATGCACCCATTTAAAATCTCCTAACATTTTAATAAAACATATATGCTTAACTCATTAATCTTTCAAAACTCGATTTGTTAATGTTGTTTGATACTTAGACTCCTCACCCCTAAAATAACAGTTAAGTCTATCCTCAATGTGAACATCACTCCAGACCGCAGCTACTTCAAGCCCTATCAAATCATCTCTACTGCATGGGATCTCGGTGCCTCCTTCTATATATAAATAATGCCTACCCGAAATAACATCTCTCTTTGCGAAAACCAAAGGTTTAAGTTCCTCTTCTGTTAAGGGTATATGACCTATTATTGGGTATCGCCCTGAAGTAATTACATTATCCATCACCCAAACTTTAAAGATAATTTTAGTTTTATAAAGCTCATCAATACTTAATATTTCATTCGATTTGATATCATAAAATGCCATGGCGTTCTTTAGAACACGACCAAAAGCATATTCACCGTCTTCTAACGGTACTGCAAAAAAGTCTCCTGGTTTCCTACGTTGCCTTTTTTTCTCAATCATCTTAATAACTCTCCGAATATTTCAATCGCAGCATTTAGGTACTTAGCTCTCTTAGAATTATTTTTAGATATTCCATTAATTGCATTACCCGAGGTACCCCCTTGTGATTTAGCTTTTCCATTATATTCAATTAAATGTTGCTCTCTGCCACGAATAGCTTCTTTATTGCAGGAACACTTATCAAGTTCAGCAGGACCAAAACCTTGTTTATTCATATGATGTCCCTTATCTCTTCTACGCATAACCTGTTCTGGATCACCGTATCCACTAGTTCTTCCAGAATAAATTTCACCTGTCGCTTCATTTAGTTTCGTGTATGTTACATATATTTTTGTAGGTTTATTCTCCCATCCCAAAGGATCCACCCATTCCACAGGGTTAGGAGCATATTGATAGTTATTCAACCCTCCCAGTAATCCTATCGGGTCTAAGGATATATATCTACCAATCTCTGGGTCATAGTACCGGAAGGTATTGTAGTGAAGCTCACTTTCTGCATCAAAGTACTGACCTTGGAATCTATGATTGCTTATAACACCATCATCAGACACAGGAGCTGAGATTACAGTATCACCCCATGCCTTTGCTTGTGCCTCCCACACCACCTCTTGTTCTGCATTCATCAGGATCTGTGGAGTGCCTATCTGATCATTCACATAGTGATAGATGGCTGGAGCAACACCCTTCGAACCGCCGCCTAAGCTTCCATAACCAAGCCCTACAGCATCAGAGTTCGTATACTGCACAAGCGGTACAAACTCCTACATCCTTCTTACATCCTACTGCACTTATTAACTTTCCTATCTTATCTCTGATATTTATTATTTTGTTTTCTTTCTTATATGAGCTTGATGTTCTCCCTTCTTATCCTTACTTTCCTTAGATGCACTGTTCCAATCATACCACTTCTGTTCTAATTGCTCTATTATCTTTATATTTATTACTTTTTTTACTATCTTGCGTATACTTCTATCGATCCAGAGCCTAAGCTTACTTGCCATTTCCTAGAGCATCAGCACTACCTATTCGTATCAAGTAGTGGTACTTCTTCTTCATCCTCGTACAAGTCATGTGATTTTGATTTTAGCTTTTTTGAGTCTGAGTCTGCATCCATTCGAGTCTGAGCTGCTAACTGCTACTCCTTCCTATTCTCATACTCAATAGCTATGGTATGCCCGTCACAGTCAGTAAGCGTTAATTCCTATATAGCCTTAGCATTTACATCTATTTCTCTTATCCTGAGCCCTATCACATCATCGTGATAGTGGGTATCAGTATTAATCCTTGTTCACAGTCTAATTCCTCTAAATGTAGTAGACTTCATCTGATTGAATCCATCCCAATCAAATGTCTGTATTCCCTTAGCACTCTCTTTTTTGATTAAATTGCCTCTTTGGTCATAATCAAAGTGTGAGCCTGCAATGTGCCTTAGCAAATTGCCCATCACTTTAGATAAACCACTAGGAAGTGTGTTCTCTACTTGATGATGATATGTGCTTAAAGCACTATGCTCTTTACTTAAGATATTGTGTGCTGGGTCAAAGCTAAAGGTCTCCTCTCCCAATGGTCCCTTAGCATTGATTAGTCTTCCTATCGGGTCATAACGATAGCTAAGCTCTCCTTTGCGACTATCTTTAATGTTGATTAACTGATTGGCTCCATCATACTGATAGTCTCGATTGAGTATGCTTTTCTTAACGTATTTGCCACTTTGTGTGTGTTGATTAGCTAGACGACCTGCTGCATCATAGGCTGTGGTCTGAAGCATATCCTGAGCCCAATGGCGTTTTACTTCACGGTGATTGTCATCTCGTTCATAGTCAACGATTCGCTCTTTATCAAGCAACATCCCATGAAGATGACCTGATCCATATCTTAAGTAGTCAACCTCTTTTCCATCTGGTCTTACTGTTTTGATTAGGTTAGATAGCTCATCGTATTCAAATCTCCATAGCTTGGTGACATGATGATCAAAGATGTCGTATGAGTGAATCTCTCTTAACACATTACCTAATGCATCAAGCTCAAACTGATTCTCTGATGTTGGGTTTTTCGCTAAGGTGAGTCGCCCATTTAAGTCATAGTCATACTCACGAACTTCATCTGCACTAGAGGTCTTAGTCATACGACCCATAATGTCGTACTGGAAGCTTAGGGTCTGATCTACAAACGTAACACTATCTAAACGTCCTGTTAACTTGTTGACCTGATAACGCTTCTCTTTACCGTCAAACCCTCTTTCATAAACAAGCCTACTAAGCGGATCATACTCAAAGAGGTATTTGTCATTGTTTTCATTGATAAGCTTAGATAACCTACCAAGCACATCGTATCTATAGCCTACTTCATTATTAAGTGCATCGATGCGTGTTTCAATTCGACCTGCAGAGTTATATTCATATCGTGTCTCACGATCAAGCCCGTCTATGAACTTAAGTAGACGCCCTTCAGCATCATGCTCTAGGTATACAGGGTTGGTTTAGCTTTTATTTAGTTTGGCAATGTTAAAGAACACAGTTCAACACCCGCATTGAGGTTAGAGGACGTTTGAGAAAGAATTAAGAGGAACCTATAAAGCAATTACACAAAAAACATTACAGGCTAAATTGTCCTCGAAACTAGCCTCAAAGTTTAATTTTGTAAAATTAATTCTTAGTCAATTTTTGCTCTGCTACCCGTAAAGCCTCTTTCAAAATTATAATGTCTCCTTTAGGTACCTTCCAAGGGGATTTCATTTTGGGATGCTCTAGACATCTATCTAAAGAATCAATGATAAGTTTTAATCGTTGATTATAGTCTCCATTGAGAAAAGAGTGATAATCAATTTTGAAACGAAACTCTAAATCTTGCTTTTTTATGCTTCGTCTAGTTATCTCAGGTAACTCCATAGATTCCATTACTGGTCCTTCCAACATAGCAATGTATGCCCAGCACCAATCTTTATATTCATCCGAAAATTTTTTGTCTTCTAAGTAGAAATTTACAATTTTTTCAATTTCATTCGCAATCTTTATAAACTCTGACCCTACAGTATGCTCTGCTTCAGCAGATATCCATAATCTCATTTCATTAACTCCTAAAAACCATATCAAACTACCAATCAGATTTATTAAGTGGTGGACGGAATCCACCATGACTATTCTTGTAATTAAGAATTTCTTTATGTTGCCATTGATGCATATCCTTTTTAGACCCAGATGTGATTATTTCCATCCAAGCATTTTCATTCTCTAAGAAGGATTTAGAATATCGCTTCTTCGGATTTGTTGTTTCCCCAAATTTTAAAATCTCATCTGTATCTTTATCTTTCAAAACATACCCATAAGTCTTTTTACTACATTGATGGCTATTTCCATGTTTAGAATTGGCTTTACTATTAGGTCTTGGTCCTGGTTTTTTAGCAAATTGTCCATTTCTCCTTCGTCTGTATTTGACCAACCCCCACGGATCTACCCATTCCACAGGGTTAGGAGCATATTGATAGTTATTCAACCCACCCAATAATCCTATCGGATCCAGTGAAATGAACCTACCAATCTCAGGGTCATAGTAGCGGAAGGTATTATAGTGAAGTTCACTTTCTGCATCAAAGTACTGACCTTGGAATCTATGATTGTTTATTACACCATCATCAGACACAGGAGCAGAGATTATCGTATCACCCCATGCCTTTGCTTGTGCCTCCCACACCACTTCCTGATCAGCATTCATCAGAATTTGTGGAGTGCCTATCTGATCATTCACATAGTGATAGATGGCTGGAGCAACACCCTTCGAACCACCGCCTAAGCTACCTGACCCTCCAGAACCGCCTCCTGCAACACCATAACCAAACCCTACAGCAGCAGTATTCGTATACTGCACAAGCGGTACAAACTCTCCATCCTCATACAAGTACTGAACTTCTGAGCTTAACTTTCTTGTCTCTGAGCCTGCATCCTTTCTTATCTGAGCCTGAACTGCTAACTGCTCCCCAATCCTATCCTCTGAGGCAATTGTTAAACCATCCCAGTCATAAAGCGTCTGTTCTAATACCTCTTTAGTCCTTACATCTACTACTCTCTTACCTATCCTGCGACCAAACACATCATAGCGGTACTGAGTATCAAGCCTACTTCCTGCTCTAGCTCCTCTAAATGTAGAAGACTTCATCTGATTGAATCCATCCCAATCAAATGTTTGTATTCCCTTAGCACTCTCTTTTTTGATTAAATTACCTCTTTGGTCATAATCAAAGTGTGAGCCTGAGATGTGCCTTAGCAAATTGCCCATCACTTTAGATATGCCACTAGGAAGTGTATTCTCAGTTTGATGATGAGCTGTGCTCGAAGCACTATGCTCTTTACTTAAGATATTGTGTGCTGGGTCAAAGCTAAAGGTCTCCTCTCCCAATGGTCCCTTAGCATTGATTAGTCTTCCTATCGGATCATAACGATAGCTAAGCTCTCCTTTGCGACTATCTTTAATGTTGATTAACTGATTGGCTCCATCATACTGATAGTCTCGATTTAGTATGCTTTTCTTAACGTATTTGCCACTTTGTGTGTGTTGATTAGCTAGACGACCTGCTTCATCTAGCACTAGATATACTGAGTTGGTTTATGTTTTATTGAGTTTGGCAATGTTAATGAACACTGTTCAAAACCCTAGCTTTGCAGATAAAGGGTGTTGGATTTAAATAGTTATTATCTCTTTGGCAGTGGTTAAATAGATTACATACAGCCTCAAAATATTTTATTTAGTAATTTTATTAACCTAAACTGAAAAATTGATATTCAGTCATGTAACATACCAAAGAGAAAATATCTAAATCAAATTATAACTTTCAAGTTATAACTAATTACCTCTTGAATATTTATCCATTAAGTCTTGCATGGAAACCCCGTAAAAATTTTTAATAGAAAGATCTCCTCCATTTGCTAGAAGAATTCTTGCTGATTTATTAAATTTTTCTAGTTTTTGAGAAGGATAAACCGCTCTACTTATAGGAGTGTTTCCCCACTTATCCAATGAATTTACTTTAGCCCCATTTTCTAAAAGAATTTCAATCATTTTGTAGCGATTATGAATAGCAGCTAGATGTAGAGCAGTTAGCCCATCAGAATCACTAGCATTAACATCAAACCCTTTAGCAATCAAATATTTAACTAAATTTTTATTATTTTCAACCACTGCTGTGCTTAAAATTGTACGACCATCTCTATCAACTGAATCTGTTCCAAATTTATTAACGAATTCATCAATTTTATGTTTATCAATTTTTCCCAATACAATTGAATACATTTGATCTTCATCAAATTTTTTCATAAAAAATCCCCACAAATTATCCTGAACATTGGCCCTTGTAACTTTTATCAAATTTTTTCATATCACTTTCTATCCTAGACATTCTTCTTGAACTCCTAGGATCGTTCTTACTCATTTCAAACCTATGAGATGAATTAGAAGCTCCATCCTCTATTTGCCAGTGTTTTGTTTGACTCATATAAGCATCAAATTTCTTTTGATCCCACCCCAACTCTTCAGCTTTTTTTATCATCCTCCAGTTTTCACTGCCATGTTTATGACCCATAACAGGATTATCAGTTGTCATTAATGTATTTGGATCTATAAATTTATTCTTAGTTTTATCAAACAGACCCTTTCTCTTAGCATTTTCCATAATTTTTTCAATCAATTCCTTAGAAGGTTTATACCTTCTTATTAACCCCCATGGATCCACCCATTCCACAGGGTTAGGAGCATATTGATAGTTATTCAACCCTCCCCACAATCCTATCGGATCCAGTGAAATGAACCTACCAATCTCAGGGTCATAGTAGCGGAAGGTATTGTAGTGAAGCTCACTTTCTGCATCAAAGTACTGACCTTGGAATCTATGATTGTTTATTACACCATCATCAGACACAGGAGCTGAGATTACAGTATCACCCCATGCCTTAGATTGTGCCTCCCACACCACCTCTTGATCTGCGTTCATCAGAATTTGTGGAGTGCCTATTTGATCATTCACATAGTGATAAACAGCTGGAGCAACACCCTTCGAACCACCGCCTAAGCTACCTGCCCCTCCAGAACCACCGCCGAAGCTTCCATAACCAAGCCCTACAGCAGCAGAGTTCGTATACTGCACAAGTGGTACAAACTCTCCATCCTCATACAAGTACTGAACTTCTGAGCTTAGCTTTCTTTTCTCTGAGCCTGCTTCTTTTCTTATCTGAGCCTGAACTGCTAACTGCTCCCCAATCCTATCCTCAGATGCAATGGTCAGACCATCCCAGTCATAAAGCGTCTGCTCTAATACCTCTTTAGTCCTTACATCTACTACTCTCTTACCTATCCTGCGACCAAACACATCATAGCGGTACTGGGTATCAAGCCTACTTCCTGCTCTAGCTCCTCTAAATGTTGTAGATTTCATCTGATTGAATCCATCCCAATCAAATGTCTGTATTCCCTTAGCACTCTCTTTTTTGATTAAATTACCTCTTTGGTCATAATCAAAGTGTGAGCCTGAGATGTGCCTTAGCAAATTGCCCATCACTTTAGATAAACCACTAGGAAGTGTGTTCTCTACTTGATGTTGATATGTGCTTAAAGCACTATGCTCTTTACTTAAGATATTGTGTGCTGGGTCAAAGCTAAAGGTCTCCTCTCCCAATGGTCCCTTAGCATTGATTAGTCTTCCTATCGGGTCATAACGATAGCTAAGCTCTCCTTTGCGACTATCTTTAATGTTGATTAACTGATTGGCTCCATCGTACTGATAGTCTCGATTGAGTATGCTTTTCTTAACGTATTTGCCACTTTGTGTGTGTTGATTAGCTAGACGACCTGCTGCATCATAGGCTGTGGTCTGAAGCATGTCCTGAGCCCAATGGCGTTTTACTTCACGGTGATTGTCATCTCGTTCATAGTCTACGATTCGCTCTTTATCAAGCAACATCCCATGAAGATGACCTGAACCATATCTTAAATAATCAACCTCTTTTCCATCTGGCCTTACTGTTTTGATAAGCTTAGATAGCCTACCAAGCACATCGTATCTATAGCCTACTTCATGATTAAGGGCATCGATGCGTGTTTCAATTCGACCTGCAGGGTTATATTCATATCGTGTCTCACAATCAAGCCCGTCAATGAACTTAAGTAGACGACCTTCAGCATCATGCTCTAGGTATACTGGGTTGGTTTAAGTTTTATTTAGTTTGGCAATGTTAAAGAACACAGTTCAACACCCGCATTGAGGTTAGAGGGGGTTGAGTTTAAATATTAATGATTACTTAGGCAATGGTTAAGTGGATTATTGTTTTTTATAAAAGTTTTCACTTTCACTTATTTCCATTAATTCATTTTTGAAATCTTCAATGTCTAAGAACGCAACAATATCATTGCTATTACCTGATTTAACAATTTGATTCAGAATATCCATAGCTAATTCGAGGGGGGGCATTTCTTTTCCAAATAAATTTGAGTCAAGATTCAGACCAGCTATCACGCCATCTTGGTTCATACCCAAGCACCAGCTTGCAAGCAATTCATTCAATGGAATTTCTTTGAGTTTATATCCACTCCATTCAGCTTTTTTACAAGCTCTAGCTCTTAATTCACTTGACCATAAACACAATACTGGACATTCACAATCTTCGAAATCTGAATAATGATTTGAAGGAACTAAAGCACTGCCAGTTTCACCAATAAGTGCATAGGCCTTCCCCCCCTCAACTACTTCAGAAAGAAAAAGTTCGTATGATTCATCTATAAATGCTGTGTTCTTAATCATTATATGTTAATCCTGTTAAACATTAGTAAATAATAATAAATATCCCGTCTATTTCTTATCACAAGGTAATCTGTCTTGTTGAATTTCTTCTTTTGTTCTGCCCATATCTTTACCACTCCATCCTTCCTTCTGCAACCTCCCTCCTTTATCAATTTTATGTTGTGTTTTATGAAGTGATCTTGTATTTAAGTCTGTGTAGGTATAATCGTAACCTTTAGCAGATTCAAAACCTCGCCAATGAGCTAAATCCATTCCTGGCGGTAATCGTAATTTTTTCTTTATACCCATAGCTGCGAAGTCTTTTTGTCTTTTAATCTCATTTAGAACCCAACCCCTAACTGATTTAGGTTGTTTCATATCATACGCTAAAGCTCTTATTCTTGCCTGCTTCCCAGCTTCACTTCTTAGTCCCAATGGGTCAATATGAAAAATAGGATCTAATGCATATTGATAGTTATTCAACCCTCCCAGTAATCCTATCGGATCCAGTGAAATGAACCTACCAATCTCAGGGTCATAGTAGCGGAAGGTATTGTAGTGAAGCTCACTTTCTGCATCAAAGTACTGGCCCTGGAATCTATGATTGTTTATTACACCATCATCAGACACAGGAGCTGAGATTACAGTATCACCCCATGCCTTAGATTGTGCCTCCCACACCACCTCTTGATCTGCGTTCATCAGAATTTGTGGAGTGCCTATCTGATCATTCACATAGTGATATACGGCTGGAGTAACACCGTTCGAACCATCCGCATAAACTTCCATAACCGCCATATACAACATCCAAGTTAGCATACTGCGTATACTGCACAAGTGCTACATACTCATCAACCTACATGCACTTACTGACCTTCCGAGCTTAACTCTCATTTCGCTGAGCCTGATACTTTACTTATATGAGCCTGATGTGCTAACTGCTCATCATTCCAATCCTCAGATGCACCATCTCAACCATCCCACGCATGAACCAACAGCTCTAATACCTCTACATCCCCTACTTCTACAACTATCTTACCAATCCTTCTATCATACACATCATAGCGATACTGGCTATTTCGTGTACTTCCTGCTCTACCTCCTCTAGATGTAGAATACTTCAGCTGAATGAATCCATACTCATCTGATGGCAGTCTTCCCTTACTACTCTCTTTGATGATTATACCGCCTCGTTGATCATAATCAAAGGGTCATGCTGCGATGCGCATTAGCATGTTGATCATTACTTAAAATATGCCACTAAGAGTTGTATCCACTACATGATGATGAGAGGTGACTACAGCACGATGCTCATTACTTATGATATGGTGTGCTGCAAAGAAACTAGAAGTCTCTCTCAACGTGCTCCAGCAGCAATGAGTAGTCTACTAGGCGGGTCATGACGATAGATAAGCTCTCTTTGACGATCATCAATAATGATGATTAGATGAGCGGCTTCATCGTAATGATAGTGACGAAGTAGTATGCTCTTAATGAAGTATTCACCACGTGGAGTGTGATGATCGAGTAGACGACCTGCATCATCATATGCGGTGGTATGCAGCATATCATGACAACAATGGCGTACTACTTCACGATGATCGTCATGTTGATCATAGTCGACGATTTGCTCTTCATCAAGCATCATACCATGAAGACGTCATGCTCCTTATATGTAATCATCATCCTCTTCATCATGTGGCCCTGCTGTGATGAGTAGAGAAGATAGATCATAGTATTCTAATCACCATAGCGTGGCGACATGATGATCAAAGATGTAGTATGAGATAATTTCTAATACCTCATTTCATAATGCATCAAGCTCAAGATGATTCTATGATGGGGGGTTTTTCGATAAGAGGAGTCCACCATATTAGTCATAGTCATATTCACGGTCATCATCTGCAGTAGTGGTAGTAGTCATACGAACCATAATGTCGTACTGGAAGCTTAGGGTCTGATCTACAAACGTAACACTATCTAAACGTCCTGTTAACTTGTTGACCTGATAACGCTTCTCTTTACCGTCAAACCCTCTTTCATAAACAAGCCTACTAAGCGGATCATACTCAAAGAGGTATTTGTCATTGTTTTCATTGATAAGCTTAGATAGCCTACCAAGCACATCATATCTATAACCTACTTCATTATTAAGTGCATCGATGCGTGTTTCAATTCGACCTGCAGGGTTATATTCATATCGTGTCTCACGATCCAAACCGTCTATGAACTTAAGTAGACGCCCTTCAGCATCGTGATCTAGGTATACAGGGTTGGTTTAGGTTTTATTTACTTTGGCAATGTTAAAGAACTGGGCTCAACACCCTCGTTGAGGTTAGAGGGTGATGGTTATAAATATTACTGATTAATTTGGCAATGGTTAAGTTAATTTTTGTTCGTATTTATCGAAAAAACTATTAACTAAGTTCAATAAAAAAATTCAATTTAGAAAATTAAATTTTAAGTTAAATTAGTTTAATACTTAAATTTAAATAACTAAACTGTATACGGATATGATAATAAAGTATTATTTATTAAAACTAATTTAAGGTAGTAAATTAATCTGCCTCAGAGAATCTGTCTAAAAATTCTAGGTATTTCTCTTGTGAATTAAGATTCTTCGCAGACTCGTTTTCTAACTCATAAGATTCTTCGTCATTTGAAGATGAAATATATAAAACTAAATCTTTACGTCTTTCATCAAAAAAACCTTCATTATCTATGCTTTTTAAAGCTTCCTCCATACATAATAGTACCTTCTTTTTAAATTTTTTGAACTCATCACTGTCGGTCAATTTTAAAGATTCGTTCTTCAGATAATTACAAATGGGAATAAACTCTTCGTCGTATACGGCTTCATAACCCCATTCAGCACTACTCCATTTAAACTCAGCAATCTCATCATCTGATAATTTTAGGTCTAAAATTTTTTTATTCAGAGTTTCAATTGAATTAGCTGCAGGTAGAACAGTAATACAATCCTCATCTGTATAGAGAATGAAGACATAAAAATGCTCTTCAATATGTTTTTGAATAAGTCTATTAAAAGCACTTTTAGTAGCATTTACAATATCTTGAATTAATTTTTTTTCATCCATAATGATCCTCTTTAAAGTTAAGTATTTGGAAACACTTCCGAACCTATTCTCTGCAATTCTGCAATCATTCTATCTTGAGCACATTTTTCACAAGGATTTCCTCCATCTCTTTGTATTTTTTTGTCTGCTTCTTCAAGCATATCAGCAACCCTTTTGGCATTTTCTAAAGAGTGACCTTTATTAGGAGCCCACATTAATGTTCGCATGTCATGGACTGGGTCAATATTATACTTAGATAAGATATTTCTACTTCTAATAAGTTGTTCACGAAGTTTCGGTCTATGTAGATACATACCTTTGAATACAATATGATGTGCATGCGGTCTAATCATATCATCTGGAGGACCGCCAATAGCTTTGGTAAGTAATAACCCCCAATTTTCCAGTCCCCACGGATCCACCCATTCCACAGGGTTAGGAGCATATTGATAGTTATTCAACCCACCCAATAATCCTATCGGATCAAGTGATATAAACCTACCAATCTCAGGGTCATAGTAGCGGAAGGTATTGTAGTGAAGCTCACTTTCTGCATCAAAGTACTGACCTTGGAATCTATGATTGTTTATTACACCATCATCAGACACAGGAGCTAAAGATTATCGTATCTCCCCATGCCTTAGAATTGTGCCTCCCACACCACCTCTTGTTCTGCATTCATCAGAATTTGTGGAGTGCCTATTTGATCATTCACATAGTGATAGATGGCTGGAGCAACACCCTTCGAACCACCACCGAAGCTACCTGCCCCTCCAGAACCAAGCCCTACAGCAGCAGAGTTCGTATACTGCACAAGTGGTACAAACTCTCCATCCTCATACAAGTACTGAACTTCTGAGCTTAACTTTCTTATCTCTGAGCCTGCATCCTTTCTTATCTGAGCCTGAACTGCTAACTGCTCCCCAATCCTATCCTCAGAGGCAATTGTTAAACCATCCCAATCATAAAGCGTCTGCTCTAATACCTCTTTAGTCCTTACATCTACTACTCTCTTACCTATCCTCCTGCCAAACACATCATAGCGGTACTGGGTATCAAGCCTACTTCCTGCTGACAGACCAATACCTCTAAATGTAGAAGACTTCATCTGATTGAATCCATCCCAATCAAATGTCTGTATTCCCTTAGCACTCTCTTTTTTGATTAAATTGCCTCTTTGGTCATAATCAAAGTGTGAGCCTGAGATGTGCCTTAGCAAATTGCCCATCACTTTAGATAAACCACTAGGAAGTGTGTTCTCTACTTGATGTTGATATGTGCTTAAAGCACTATGCTCTTTACTTAAGATATTGTGTGCTGGGTCAAAGCTAAAGGTCTCCTCTCCCAATGGTCCCTTAGCATTGATTAGTCTTCCTATCGGGTCATAACGATAGCTAAGCTCTCCTTTGCGACTATCTTTAATGTTGATTAACTGATTTGCTCCATCATACTGATAGTCTCGATTGAGTATGCTTTTCTTAACGTATTTGCCACTTTGAGTGTGTTGATTAGCTAGACGACCTGCTGCATCATATGCTGTGGTCTGAAGCATGTCCTGAGCCCAATGGCGTTTTACTTCACGGTGATTGTCATCTCGTTCATAGTCTACGATTCGCTCTTTATCAAGCAACATCCCATGAAGATGACCTGATCCATATCTTAAATAATCAACCTCTTTTCCATCTGGCCTTACTGTTTTGATAAGGTTTGATAGCTCATCGTATTCAAACCTCCATAGCTTGGTGACATGATGATCAAAGATGTCGTATGAGTGAATCTCTCTTAACACATTACCTAATGCATCAAGCTCAAACTGATTCTCTGATGTTGGGTTTTTCGCTAAGGTGAGTCGCCCATTTAAGTCATAGTCATATTCACGAACTTCATCTGCACTAGATGTCTTAGTCATACGACCCATAATGTCGTACTGGAAGCTTAGGGTCTGATCTACAAACGTAACACTATCTAAACGTCCTGTTAACTTGTTGACCTGATAATGCTTCTCTTTACCGTCAAACCCTCTTTCATAAACAAGCCTACTAAGCGGATCATACTCAAAGAGGTATTTGTCATTGTTTTCATTGATAAGCTTAGATAGCCTACCAAGCACATCATATCTATAACCTACTTCATTATTAAGTGCATCGATGCGTGTTTCAATTCGACCTGCAGGGTTATATTTATATCGTGTCTCACGATCAAGCCCGTCTATGAACTTAAGTAGACGCCCTTCAGCATCATGCTCTAGGTATACGGGGTTTGTTTATGTTTTATTTACTTTGGCAATGTTAAAGAACTGGGCTCAACACCCTCAGTTGTATGTTAGAGGGTGTTTGAGAAAGAATTAAGAGTCACCTATAAACCATTTACACAAAAAACGTTACAGGCTCACGAAATTTGCTTGTTAGATAATGCCTCATCCAAATTTTTATTTTTATTATTGTGAAAGTGAGCAGGTAAAAACTGTCTTAAAACCAAATCGTAATATAAGATGGAATAATAAACTATTCCCAAAAATAAACCGATTTATTCAGTTCATACCAAGTCTTAATATCAAAAAGCATAGTATTCCTAAAGTTAGTTTCGATATAATTTTTTAAATCGGCATTAATTAAAAGTAAATTCCTTAAACCTTCAATATTTGACATAAAAATTTTTTTATTACCAACTTCATCGCAGGAAACCAATGATAAAGGTTCACCGTTATTCGAATATTTAATTTGTACAAGTTCAGACTTTATCTGCCAGCTAAAAACCCTTAAAAAATAAAAAACTTCCTTGGTAATTTGATTTCCCTTAGTATCAACTATAAATGCATTACATTTGTCGTCTTCATAGTCAAACCCATTAATTTTTAGAAATTTATAGAGGGCTTCTGAGACAATAAAAAAATTACCATAATTTACATAATCAAAATTAACTTGTTTATGACCTTTCAAACATATAAATACATGTTGAGGTAATTTTTGAATATTCTTAGTAGCACTTAACCTAACCCAAGGGAAGTCAAAATTTGGATGAGTATTTTTAGGATTAAATCGTTCTGATATACCAATTTCCCCTGAGGATGATAACGGTAATTTATTTTTACTAGCTATCTCAGTCATTCTAATAGGAACATCCCAAACTAATAATTCATTCTTCATCTTGCTTTACCTAGTGTAGTCTTACATGGTAATTAGCGTTTGCACTTAAACCAGTTCGAAGTTTATCTTGCAATTGAGTAACTTTTTGTTTAGCTATAGACTTGGCTTCACTCTGACACATACCCTTATTATTAACATTATCATCATATTCACTTTTAATAGAATCAATTTTCTTAGCAACATCAGCATTATAAGTTCCATGGCTTCCTCTATGCCAGAACATCCTACCAGCATTTTGTGCATCAACCATAGTTGAGGGCATATAAATTCCATTACGCCATCCATTTTTTCCGAATTCTGAACCAACCATACCAATCTCCTTCAAAAATGCACTTTCTTTTTTCCATACTTGTTGAGGAATTATGTGATGAGTTTGCCAAACAGCATTCCAAGACCCACTAGGTCGGAATATATTAACAGCCTCCATGTATTTTCTTAGTTTGTAGCCACTCCAACCAATAGGGTCAATCCACTCCACTGGATTTGGTGCATAAAGAAAACTATTCAACCCACCCAATAATCCTATCGGATCAAGTGAAATGAACCTACCAATCTCAGGGTCATAGTAGCGGAAGGTATTGTAGTGTAGCTCACTTTCTGCATCAAAGTACTGACCTTGGAATCTATGATTGTTTATTACACCATCATCAGACACAGGAGCAGAGATGATAGTATCACCCCATGCCTTAGCTTGTGCCTCCCACACCACCTCTTGTTCTGCATTCATCAGAATTTGTGGAGTGCCTATCTGATCGTTCACATAGTGATAAACAGCTGGAGCAACACCCTTCGAACCACCGCCTAAGCTGCCTGCCCCTCCAGAACCGCCTCCTGCAACACCATAACCAAACCCTACAGCAGCAGTATTCGTATACTGCACAAGTGGTACAAACTCTCCATCCTCATACAAGTACTGAACTTCTGAGCTTAACTTTCTTGTCTCTGAGCCTGCATCCTTTCTTATCTGAGCCTGAACTGCTAACTGCTCCCCAATCCTATCCTCAGACGCAATTGTTAAACCATCCCAGTCATAAAGCGTCTGTTCTAATACCTCTTTAGTCCTTACATCTACTACTCTCTTACCTATCCTTCTGCCAAACACGTCATAGCGGTACTGGGTATCAAGCCTACTTCCTGCTCTAGCTCCTCTAAATGTAGAAGACTTCATCTGATTGAATCCATCCCAATCAAATGTCTGTATTCCCTTAGCACTCTCTTTTTTGATTAAATTACCTCTTTGGTCATAATCAAAGTGTGAGCCTGAGATGTGCCTTAGCAAATTGCCCATCACTTTAGATAAACCACTAGGAAGTGTGTTCTCTACTTGATGTTGATATGTGCTTAAAGCACTATGCTCTTTACTTAAGATATTGTGTGCTGGGTCAAAGCTAAAGGTCTCCTCTCCCAATGGTCCCTTAGCATTGATTAGTCTTCCTATCGGGTCATAACGATAGCTAAGCTCTCCTTTGCGACTATCTTTAATGTTGATTAACTGATTTGCTCCATCATACTGATAGTCTCGATTGAGTATGCTTTTCTTAACGTATTTGCCACTTTGAGTGTGTTGATTAGCTAGACGACCTGCTGCATCATATGCTGTGGTCTGAAGCATGTCCTGAGCCCAATGGCGTTTTACTTCACGGTGATTGTCATCTCGTTCATAGTCTACGATTCGCTCTTTATCAAGCAACATCCCATGAAGATGACCTGATCCATATCTTAAATAATCAACCTCTTTTCCATCTGGTCTTACTGTTTTGATTAGGTTAGATAGCTCATCGTATTCAAATCTCCATAGCTTGGTGACATGATGATCAAAGATGTCGTATGAGTGAATCTCTCTTAACACATTACCTAATGCATCAAGCTCAAATTGATTCTCTGATAATGGGTTTTTCGCTAAGGTGAGTCGCCCATTTAAGTCATAGTCATATTCACGGACCTCATCTGCACTAGTGGTTTTAGTCATACGACCCATAATGTCGTACTGGAAGCTTAGGGTCTGATCTACAAACGTAACACTATCTAAACGCCCTGTTAACTTGTTGACCTGATAACGCTTCTCTTTACCGTCAAACCCTCTTTCATAAACAAGCCTACTAAGCGGATCATACTCAAAGAGGTATTTGTCATTGTTTTCATTGATAAGCTTAGATAGCCTACCAAGCACATCGTATCTATACCCTACTTCATTATTAAGTGCATCGATGCGTGTTTCAGTTCGACCTGCAGAGTTATATTCATATCGTGTCTCACGATCAAGCCCGTCTATGAACTTAAGTAGACGCCCTTCAGCATCATGCTCTAGGTATACTGGGTTGGTTCCACTTCTTTCTACTTTGCAAATATTGCTGTAGTAATCATAAGTGTAGACTTCCGTGGTACCGCAAGGTTCCGTCATCTTGACCACACGACCTAATAGGTCATAATCCCATTTAGTCGTTTTACCTGAGCAGTCTCTAAATGATGCTACCTCTCCAGTTGGATGGTATAGGATGTGTTTATTACCTCCTTTAGCATCCTGAATTCTAATCACTTGACCTTTTGTGTTGTACTGATATTTAGTGACATGGCCCAAAGGATCTATCTCAGACTCAACCAATTTCAAATTGTTATATGTCCTATGCCACTCATATCCCATTGGATCAGTAAGTGTTATTAGATTATTATCTAAGTCATAGTCATATCTAATGCTAGTATTATCTGGCTGTAATACTTCCACTAAATTATCAAATGCATCGTATACAAATTTACTAGTAGTCCCATCTTGATATCTAACCTGAGTGATATTGTTATATTTATCACGTTCATTGATTCGCTTAGTTCCATCGCAGTAGTGAATCTGCATTAAATAATTGTCTTCATTAAAGACATATTTTGTAGTTTGACCTAATGCATCCGTCACATAAGTGGATAATTCTTTACGCTCATATCTTATATACAATGCTTCCGAACCATCATCTAAACTTTCATGGACACAACGACCGTGACTACCATCAATCTCCCAAGATAAGTTAACACCACGTGCTGTCTTATCTTCATACCTGGTAATTAAGTGATTAGATTGATATTTGTATTTATTTGAAAGTGCATACCTATCTGTTGCCGTTATTAAGTTACCATCGGCATCATAGGAATATTTAGCAAGTACAACTTCAACCTTGTTGCCTGTCTCTAAATCAGTTTCGTAGTAGTAAACCTCATCAAACCTATTCTGATCGTCATATCTAAAATATAAGTTATATAAATCGTTTTCTAAATTAGATAAACGAGACTCATCATCATAGTCTAGTTTCAGTATGTTGTTCTGTGCATCAGTACATAGGTGCAATCTAAATACTGAGCCTATTTTCTTAAATATTAATTTATTGTCATTTTTATACCTGATCTGCAAAGTATCAGGATCAACTTGAGACCAGAATAATTCTTCATTCCTGTCATAGATTTCTTTATTTATAGGTAATTGTTGTGGACAACGCACCAACCTACCTTCAAAATTAACAAATACAGGAGTCTCTTCATGCAAATATATAAATTGCATGTAAGGTGTCATCCATCTTGGACCTAACGGACTTAATACTGACTGCTGATCAAAAGCATAGTTATTTGATCTATACATCCTAGTCCAAGATATTTTCTTTATCCCTGGTAGTGCAAAGTCTGTATGATAAAAACGCTCTTCACCTAGTGAAAAGTCAATTGAATGCGGTGATGTGGCTTGAGACACTGCACCAGAAGCCAAATCCATACCAATATCAACTATGCCATCTACAGCCATCCCTACAACTGGTGCTAATAGAATCTTACTTGATGATAAACCCTTACATTCCTTACAATCTGCACTTGGTTCATCGGATTTTTTATTCTTATCTTTTCCTCCCTTATCATCTCCACCACCTTCTTTTTTATCGGATTTTCCTTTACCTGAACCTCCCTTGCCAGATCCACCACCACTATCAGGCCCAGAGAACCAAACTTTAAGACCTCGATTAAACCTCAATCCCACTAAATCAGTTGCCAAACTTCCATCTTTATTTTCTTTACCTATGAGTTGACCACTAATACCAGAAGCTCCAACACTAAAATATTGTTTACTATTATTTTGAACAACTCCACTAAGGTATATAACATTAAGACCTAAAGTCTGTGCTCCAACAGAACCTTTTACACCCGTTAAACTAATACTAGTTGAAACATCATTGACATGGGTAATCTTATTTTTAGACGATAAAAGTTCAAATTCAAATTTTAAAGGTGCCTTATTCGTTATGGATGCTTCTGTCTGCATGGTATAACCAAAAATTGCACTAACATCTACATTTGATGCAGAGTCTATTTTCGTAGATGAACTTTTAGATTCAATACCTAATTTAGGTGTCTTCCAAGATAACGAGCCAGTGTTTAACTTTGACTTAGTATTTATATTAAAAATTTCATCTACACCAACACTTTGAACCACATCTCCAGTTACTTCTTCCTCATCAGAGGTCTCAGAATTTAGGTGATAACCAAGCATAGTATGAGTAGCCACACCACTAACTGTACTTGTAAACGTACCCTTAATGGTTTCATCAACTCCATCCAAATAGTCCTCTTTTAAATTACCGCCAATCTTCTCTGTTAATTGAGTTTTAATCAGTCTCTCATGATCGCTCTCATACTTTGCCTCTCTACCACTTTTTAAAGTTACATCTGAAGTACTATGTGTAGTATGAGATCGGAAACTTGAAATTGATGAAGTTACATTGCCATCAATTGTTTGAGTTTGCTTATCCTTAACGTGAGTGTTCATATCACGCTCTGCTACAAACGATAGCAACTCATTGCCTGGACTATCCTCAAACATCATGCGGTTTGCATTGCTAGCATCACCGTTTTTACTACGAGTAAAGAAGCCACTTTGAGTCGCATCATCTGGAAGGTTTACAGGAGGCATGTTTTCATTGTTATATACACGTCCTATCACCACTGGACGATCAGGCTGACCATCTACAAAGTCAACCACAACCTCTTCACCTACACGTGGAATTTGAACACCACCAAATCCAGATCCAGCCCAAGGACTTGATACACGTACCCAGCAAGAACTATTTTCATCTCTCTTACCGTCCCTATCCCAGTGAAACTGTACTTTAATTCGACCATATTTATCTGTCCAAATCTCTTCACCTGCTGGACCTGTAACTACTGCCGTTTGTGGACCACCCATCTTAGGTTCTTTATGAATCCTAGGTGCTCTATACTGAACATCAGCTGGAATAAGGAGAGCTGATGTCTGAAGGTTGTAGTTAACATCATCTCCTGATACATAGGATTGAACCGATATGTCATACTCAGTTTTGACTACAAGATATTCGCCATCATCTGCTGCGTATGGTGCTTGTTTTAGTTCTATCTTATATCCTGATGCTAGGTCTCTTAGACGTGTGCGAGCCTCAGCATAATCCTGAAGAGCTTGCAAGGATTCTAGATGCACTTTTGCATAATGTTCAGACTCATCAGCTGAGATATACCCACCAAACGGCTCGTAAATATCAAGCTCTCTTCCTGCAGAGTATTTACTACCTACGTTGCTCTCTCCAGATAAATCTCCACGAGGATTCTCAAAGTTATAGTCTTGGGTCGAATATGAACTTGATGTAATCTGACCTCCAGATTGCCAATCAAACACATGTTGATCGTGAGCATAAGCCACTTTATCTTCATGATAAAAATATGCTGTTCCGTTTACTGGAAGCTTCGGATGCGTGTCTTTTGAGTCTGTAAGAACCAAATAATGTTTTTTATCATCATGTCGGAACCAGTAGTAAATACCTTCATGCTCTAATAGGCGACTTACAAAAGAAAAATCTGTCTCGTTATACTGAACGCAGTAATTCCACTTTCTATAACTTTCAAATAACTTATTCTCAATATATACATCGTAATCTTCAAGAACCTTTTTGACCACATCCACTGCAGTCATCTCTTGAAATATGCGACTATTGTTAGTCTGTGTGCTATACCATAAGTGCGGAACCACTGTGAACTCATATATAAAATACTTACGAGCATCCTCTATCTTCTCACTAACCTTACGCACTGAGCTGATCATACCGTTTATGTATCTGAGGGATTTCTCGGTATCAATCTCAATGCTTACATCCGTACCTAGAAGTTGAGTTTGATCTATAGGCTTATCTTCAGCAACTGCCTGTACACGGTACTCAAACAAATTTGATAGCTCATCTTTACCCTTAAGAGATAGAAATCTTAGACTATCACCAAAAATGGTTTTAAGATTAACGATACGATTCATGATAGTGGCCCTTTAGTATCGGATACTTGTGTTGTATTTGGAGAATTGGTTCTAAATTGTTCTGACCATAGCTCAGCTTCAAATAAAGCTACATCCTTTTCTATAGCTCCAGGAGCTGTCTTAAGATCAGACTGTTCTGTTAATGCTCGATGAAATCGTGTCTCTCTTAGATTTGATTCATCGAAAGTTGACTCATTTAAATTTGAGTAAGAAAAATCCGTGTAATAGAGATTGCAATTATTAAAACTGCAGTTAATTGCACTGGCTTTTTTCCAATGCGTTAGCGATAAATCAGAATTGTCAAAATGTGATTTTTCAAAGTTAGCTTGAGCGAATACAGCTTGTTTTAAATCTGCATTTTGTATCGATAAGTTTTGCCCATGAGCCTCAACAAAAACTGAGAAGGGTGCGATACACTCATTCATAAGCACATTGTCTAATTTACTACCCTTGAAAGAACATTGAGTAAGGTTAGCTTTATTAAAAGAAGAATTTGTTAAGTCACTGTCTGTAAATGAGCATAATTTCAAATCATATTTATCAAAATTTGCACCAATAAGTTTAGATTTAGACCAGACAATATGATTAAGTTTGCAATTCTTAATCTTTATAGACCGACAATCTAAGTCGTAGAAAATTGCTTTGTACATTTGACAATTTTTAAAACTTACTTCAGTCAAATCTACTTCTGCAAACAATGTTTCACTTAGATCAGAAGTTAAGAAAGATACATTACTAAGGGTACATCTTAAAATGGCACCCTTTGAAAAATATGAATTAAATACAGAAAACTTAATTAATTTAGAATTTGTCCATTTAACACTGTAAAAATAAGAATCTTTGATGTAGAAATTTTCAGCTTTAGAATCATTTATAAAAGCATCCAATACATAACAATCTTCAAACGAACATCCAGTCAAATCGCACGAATTGAAAGTCGTTTGACTTAATCGAACATCAATAAATTTCGTGTTAGAAAAATTAATATTATCAAATACTACTCCTGACAAATCCCAATGATTAAATGTTCTATTGCTTAAATCCAATCCTTTTAGGGGTACACCATTATCAATCCACTCTTTAAGAAGTTTGTCATTAAGATGCATCTGACACCCTCCCTTCAGTTGGCTCTAACTGTATAAGCTCCATATAATTCTCATGTTCAATGCAGTCATCCTTAATAATCGTGTGACCCATCTCACATCTAAAAAAGTTTACGTGTGTAAAGTTAACTTCAGAGAATATTGAGTGAGTGAAAGTCCCTGTCATCAAATTAGAATTCGTGAAATCAACTTTTGAAAACTTTGAATGCCTAAAGAGAGAATCAGGGACCTCAATACCTGTCATGTCAATATCTACAAAACTGGAATGAGAAAGTTCTGAGTTCTCTATGATTGAATTATTAAAAATGCAACCTCTAAAATTTTGTTTTCTTAAAGAACTATTTTTTATATAGCATTCAGTAAAATCTATTTTTACTAAGGGGTTATCACTAATTACAGAGAGTGCCTCTAGCCATGATGATTTAAAAGATGAGTTTTCAATATCCGTTAGAGTGAGAGCAAAACGATAAAAATAATTTTTATTAAAATCACAATTTTCTATACTGCATTCAGTATATGCACATCTTTGCCATTCACAATCTAAATATTCACAGTCTTTATAACTACTCTGAACCATAGAGAAACCATCGTGAACACATTCTTTGAATTTACAATTCAAAAAGGTTGATTGATGAGCCAGAATCTCTTTGAAGTAACAAGATTCAAACTGACATTTAAAAAATGAGTATTCAAAGATAACTAATTTTTCAAATTTACAATTTTTAAAATAGGACCCATCAAATTTTGCTTGATTAAAATTTGTAGTTAAAAATTCACAATCATCGAATACAACGTTGTTCAGTATGGCAAAAGAAAAAGCTGCCTCATTAAGCTTACACTTAATAAACCTACACCCTGTTAAATTAGTGCCCTTAAATATGGCAAATGAAAAATCAATATTTTCAAATTCAAGTTTTGATAAATCTGCATCTGTTAGATGAATTCCCTCAACCGATTCGGCCTTTGCAATCATTTCAATCAGACCGTCTCTATTTACTTTTCTAGCTAATGAATTTATTAAATATTCACCCTGATCAAATTGAGCAGTTAAAGACCACATTTTTTTCTTTAATTTATCAATTCTCTGGTCACTATTTTCTTCAGAATACATCTCTTGTAATTTAGATAGTTTAGTATCCTCAAGATTAGGATTTTGTTTAATATTTTTTAAATCGCTGGTAGCAAATTCATATAATTCATTTGCCCTTGTTAATTCATCAAATTCTTTATCCACGCCCTTGGACAAAACATATCTTTTACGTGCAGCTTTTACATCATTAAAGTGATTTCTAAGTTGTTCAACTCTTTCATCTTGCCATTTTTGTTTTTCATTTAAGAACTTTAGGTTTGATCTAGGCTGAGGACCAACTTCTTGGGGTAAATAATAAGATCCGTCTAATCCAATTTCATTAATATGTTCTCTGGTAATTTTTTTAACATAGTCTTGAAACTTCAAGAGCTTTTCTGTTAACTCTCCCACTTCTGCTGGTTCAGAATCAAAACCTATATGTTTTACATTCTCTGGTAGTAAATCCTCATCTGAAAAGGCTTTAAGTGCTGAGGTATAGTGATCCTCTCTCAGAGACATGAACTGCATATAATGATCTGCTGGCTTAGGGGAATGTCCCCACTCTAAAGAGGCTAAAACATGAATAATTTCTGTTCCATCATCAAACCAACTAGGGATTGATTCCTGAAAAATCAAAATATATTTTTCTAAATGAGGGACGAGCCAAAGAGTTTTAAGTTTAAGAGAAACATCAATAACCTCAGCTTCATGATCAGGTGTTTTCTGAAGTTTTACTAGGCAGCGTCCAGACCAAGCAGGAATTATACCTTTCCAAACTTCCTTTTCGGGATGCATATTAATCACTGAAAAGTTAGTATTATTTGGAAAGCAATCTAGATTTTTAAATATTTGATCATCTTGAGCTGCATTAAACATGGTTGGATCCATATCAGGAAAGAAACCTGGGAAGTCTCTTTTCTTCCACTCTTCACTATAAGTGCCAACCTTGCCGAATCTAACTGGCCATACCATGGATTGGGGTCCAAAGTTATAACTTTTATATTCATCTCTGAGCTCAACAATTAAATGGTTTGGATTTTCAATGTTAGGTAGTATTATTGGTTCATTAGATTGTTCATCATTTTTTTTAATATACCCCTTACCCATAGGATTGTTCTCAAAGCCCTCACCTCCATAACTATTGGCCCATGTAAGAGGGATTTCCTTAAATTCCTTAGGATTAGTAATTTTTTTATCTATATATTCTCTTTCACCGAATACTCTAAGTTGTCGAACCAAATCATTTACTCTGACAGTTAAATCAACCTTAGTTTTGTCTTTAGAAAAATTTGAATATGCTTTGCCAGAGACCAAAAACTCAGGATTAACTTTAGGAATACCATATTCAATAACTCCACCTGAGTCTAATTCAGTATTAGCTAATTCCCATAATTTCTGTTCTGATTCAATTACTGGAACAAGCTCTGAAGCATCAACTAAAACTATTATGCTGAGTCCTATCCTAGACTGGCCTCGCCACCTATAGGGTCTAACTTGAAGACTAAGAGGAAAGGGTTTAGATATTTTCATATTAAAGGATTACTTTTAAAGCCCTATGCTCTTCTTCTTTATATTCGTCAAAGTCTATACCTATCAAGTTACCTGCAATATCTTCTTTATCGTTTGTTTTTATTACACCTTTTAGGTTAAGACCTGCGACACCCGCTTTAAGAAGTTGTTGACTCAAATCCCTAATAACAAAATTGAACTTGAAATTAGTAAAGTCGTTATAGTAGAGAACCATTTTGTCTTCAAAGCCAGTAATTTTAATTTTTAGTGAATCACTTTTTTCTTTATGTTCACAAGTTGAATCTAAATTATTCATAATACTGATATGGGTCATCATCGCACCAGCCTCAGATTTGGTATTTTGATTAATACCTAATAATGGACCTACAGAACTAAATTTATAATCTCCAACGGTCATACCAACGTTTTGTGCGGTTTGTTGCATTCCCGATCCGCTAACAGTTACAGAAGTTTCTCCACCCACAGTGACATCTTCATCTATTTCATAACTATTGATACGATTTAACGAAATAGAATCCTTTCTCACACCAGTTATATTTTGCTTAACACCTGTTTTATATCCATGGATTGCAGGTTCACCAGTTACTGTAAAAGATTCAGTGCCAGTTGTTGTTTCAGTATTAGGACCTTTATAAGCTCTTTTTTGACGTTTATGAACAGTATCTTTACTATGTCCAGAAACTTCTACTGTATGACCTTTATCATGTTGATAGGTTGCTTTACCTGTAACTTTTTTATTCAGTAAACCACCGTAATTCCAAGTGTGTGCACCTACGATATTTGTAGCTGATGCACCTCCAACTGAGTGATTACTATCATTTTTAACGTAGTAATCCATATTTTTCTGAGCAACCATTTTTAAAAGTTCTTGCCCTAATGCATCTTCAAATAACAAGGAGTTAGCTTGGTCTGATGTTCCATCTTTAGTTCGAGTATGAAAGCCACTTACCGTTGCATTGGCTGGTAGCTCAACTGGAGGCATATTATCTGCGTTGTAAAGCCGCCCAACAATAACTGGTCTATCTGGATGCCCCCCTAAGAAATCAATGATTACCTCTTCGTTGACACGTGGGATTTGCATACCTCCAAAACCACCACCAGCCCATGGGCTTGAAACACGCACCCAGCAAGAACTATCACCATCTTCAATTTGTGCAGAGTCCCAATGAAATTTAACCTTCACTCGACCATACTCATCTGTATAAATAGATTCACCTGGAGGTCCCATGACAACAGCCGTTTGAGGACCATAGGTAAAAGGAATTGATGTTACTTTTGGATGACGATATTGAGTAGATGCTGGAATCATTAATACCTTAGTGATTGCATAAGTTTTCTGATTTTCATTTGTTGCGTATGAGGCTTCAGAAAAATCGTAGTCAATACTTGTGATTAGGTACTTCTGGTTTTGTGAATCGTTTGGGTGTTTTTCCAGAGATATAGTGCTACCAACTGTAAGCAGTGGACTATTAGAGGTTCCATGATATTTTTTACTTTGGGCCTCGAATATTTCCACGTTTATATCAGCATATCTTTCACCCTCAGAAGTTTCTGTGTAATCCCCAATTGAATGATAAAACTCAAGATCAACTCCATGATTATTTTTAAGAGATGAATCTTTCTCTACATACAAACTAGCATCAGGCTTATTTAGGTTGTAATCAACAGAACTAAATTTAGTAGGTGTGATGCTTAATTTAGGCTGCCATTCATAAAAATGCTCTTCAGTATGATCTAAACCAAGACCATGATCATAAAAACTTATGCTATCGAATGCCTCGACTGGCTTATGAGAGTTTTTACTATCAGAGATTATAAGTTTATGCTTACCTTCACTATGCTCAAACCAAAAGTACATACCCTCGTGTTCCATTAAGCGGGAAACAAATTCATAATCAGTCTCATCATATTGAACGCAATATCCCCACTCACGATAACTTTCTTCTGTATTAATTTCCAACTCAAAGGGATATTCTTCAAGAGTTTCTTTGATTACTTGAGGAATGTTCTTCTTTTGAAAAATCTTGTAGTGATTAGTTTTTGTAGCAAGCCATAACCATGGTCTTACGATAGCCTCGAAAATAAAATATCTTTCAGTTGTTGTTTCTTGACCCACACGTTTTGCTTGAGTAACTAATCCACTAAGAAATCTGCTTTTACCACTGTTATCAACTGTAAGTGTTAACTCTTTTCCAATAAGTGAACGTGCATCAAAATTTTTGTCCTTGCTTAGGAATTCAAGTTTAAATTCATAGAGTGATGATAAAGATTCATTGCCAATCAAAGATCTAAATAACAAACTTTCTGAATCAAAAGAACCGCTAATTTTGTAAGTTCTACTCATTTAATTCTCCATTTAAGCGGCCAGAATAGTGATATTCGGACAACTAGGGACAACCGTGAATCCTACGGTGTTTATGTTATTTTGGGGACCACCACATCCCATGCGGTTAGCAGGAGTGCCAAAAATCAGTGTTGTATATGAATTCATTAATACTCTTCTACTAGTTGCAGAAACAGTTTGAGAAATTAGCCCCATTGCAACTCCTGGCAAATCACCAACCGTCACTGGTATCTGAGTAGCCAAATTGTGAGCAAACACACTGTTAAAAAGCACATTTATGGCAACAGGAATTGCAGCCATAGGGAATGCCAAATCAGGGTATGGAATTGGTATTAAAGCAGGCGGAGTCTTACAAACATCTGGGAATGCAAAATCAAGACCGACCATTTGATTAGTAGCAAACATAAAATTTCCTTAAACTATGGGTTTTTAAAAACCACACCAATAATTACATTCTTGACTATATCGCCGCTAGATTTTTTAAAAGCTTTTTTAAGTTTTATTCCTGTTATATCGCCCTTAAGTTGTGAGTTTTCACATTGATTAACTAAACCTGCGATTTTCACACCTGATATACCAATTTTATTTACTTGTGCAGCTTCGCTTAAACCTGTAAGGGATAATCCTAAATTAATATTATTTGTACTCTGTACAGTTGCAGTATTCTTGAAAAGGGCAACGTCAATTTTTTGAGTATGATCTTCAGTTACACAAGGTGAGGTATGAGTAATAATCAAGCTCTTAACGGTCATATTCGAGCCAGCTTTATTTTCATGATCTGTCTTAGATGAAATCGTAGTATCACCTTTCACATCTATAGATGCTAATCCACCACTCTGAATTTCAATAGGTCCACCACTTACAGATTTACTATAAACAGACCCAACTGTATAAGTTTCGCCTCCTGAAACAGTTCTCTTAACGGTACTTTTAGCACTGTGGGTGTAGTCAGTGTTCACAGTACGATTTCTTCCTGCTCCATAGGTATATGTTGCTAATCCTTCATCAACATTTCGCACAAATCCACGGCCCATATTTATCGTAGCATTTGAACCAATTGAGTGAGAGCGTGGTCCTTCAACGATTTCGTCAGAGGTCCCTATAATAGTCCTTACTTGATTAGCCTCATTAGTTTCGGTAGAAGCATCTTTAAAAATATTATCGTCATATCCACCCACGGACAAATCAGTTGTTCCGCCGTGAGTACCTTGCTGTTCACCCGCTACACTGATATCTTCATTGTTTTTAACCAATGTGTCCATGTCTTTCTGTGCTTGGAAACTTAGTTTCTCATCGCCTGGTTTATCTTCCATGAGCATCTGATTGAATGTAGACGAATCGCCATATTTTGAACGAGTGACGGTACCGCTTTGCGTTGCATTTGCAGGAAATTCCAATGCAGGCATATTGTTCGCATTGTACACACGGCCAATCACCATAGGTCTATCAATATGTGCTCCTACAAATCCCACAATAACTTCATCTCCGATACGTGGAATTTGAACGCCACCAAATCCACCGCCCGCCCATGGGCTAGATACGCGAAGCCAGCACGAACTATTGTCATCTGATTTACCCTTGCGGTCCCAGTGGAATTGAACTTTGATGCGCCCATATTTATCGGTATAAATTTCTTCGCCTTGAACACCGACAACTCTAGCTGTCATTGGTCCCTGAGCTTTTGGAATTGGTGTAATTTTGGGAGCCCTAAATTGAATCTCTTTTGGCAATGCATGCATTTTCACGTGCATGTGGTGAAGTTCGGGAGCATTGCCACCAGCAGAGGCATACTGATTTTCATGCAAGGTAAATTCAGTACTCAGAATCACATACGGATTTTTAGCATCCTGAATGCGATCCACGGAAAAAGTAGAACCGCAACTCACAAGCGGATAATTCGTTTCAACTAGTACAGTCCTTGCTTTCCACGCTTCACTCTCAGCGGCAACCTTAACGTATTTCTCACCGTCTTCAAGCTCAATATAACCTGGAAGTGGATCGTAAATCTCCATCTTACGTCCATTATTTTTATTAATAGAATGCGAAACATCTAGTTTTGCTTTCGATTTCTCAAAATCATAATCGACCATGGTGTGTTCATTGCTGTAAAGAGAATCTACATTCCCCCAAGCAGTTATAACAGGTCCATGCGATGGCAATACCTGATCTTCCGCATGATACGTCAATGTAGATTCACCTGCTATATCTTTATGGACCGCACTACAATCAGTGAATATTAACTTATGCTCTCCATCAGTATGCTCAAAGAAGTAATAAATACCTTCATACTCACATAAGCGACTTATAAACGCAAAATCACTTTCTCCATACTGAACACAATATGGCCAAGTCCTGTAGCTGTCCATGGTCTTGAACTCATGCTTAAACGGATACTTTTCTAGCACTTCCTCAATAATATCTGGAACTGAAATCTTCTGGAAAATCCGATTATTTTGAGTTTGCGTAGCTAGCCACAACCATGGACGAAGCTGAAATCGATACACATGTTCACGCTTAGTGGTGTTCAAAGGTTCAAGGTATTGTGCATTAATAACCAACCCTTGGAAGTATCTTTTCCCCTGATCAATATCAACCGTAATATCAATCATAGTGCCTAAAATCTTCTCTAAATCTAGATTACCTTTCTCTGAAACGAGATCTACAGTGTAATCAAATAAATCAGAAAGTTTTTCTACTCCCTCTAGGGATTTAAACTTTAATTCATCACCATAAACGGTGCTAGCTACTAAGTGACGTTCAGACATAATTTAAGCCAATATATAAAAGACGGTTGGGCAAATTGATATAGTCGTGCTAAGAGTCTAAGTCCCAGGGTTCTCAGAAACCACTAATCTACGACATAATCAATCTACGTAAAATTACTTACGTATCAATTCTATTATATGAATTTTAAGTTTTCATTACACATATGGATAAATCAAGTAAAATCATATAGTTATCTGAAATAGATTTAACAGACTGAAACTATTTTTACAAATTTTATGATTTATGAGTTAATTTTTTGGCTAAGTCTGTGGCTTGGTCTGAGGTTTATTGTAGACTTAGAGGAGGATGTTATGTATTCAGAATAAGGGTTAGCCACCTCCTAACCCATGTGGATTTGCTCACTATCAACCTTAACGAGTTCGCCAGCGGTAACCATAGTGTACTTCGAATGCACACGAGCACTGTCTTCAGCTTGATAGTCAATGGTACCTGCACGAGTCTGATCAATCTGCTCAGTTATACGAACTGTATTTCTACTCATCTGTGCCAGCCTATCAGTAATCAGCTCATAAACTTTACCTACAAATCTAAAAATACTGACGGTTGACCTAAGTTCACTACCAACATAATCCGCAGAATCAACAACCACCTCCGCTGTGTTTGATTTCATTTGTAGGTGATCAGATTTCAAATCAACTTTTTTACTTGCACGAAACGAAAGCTCTTCGGCTTGAATCGTCAAGTTTCCAGGAATTTTTACTTTCGAGTTTGAAGTCTCTTTTTGTTTTACGATGGCAATGATAAAGAGTTCATCACTATTTGGACCACTTACTAAAACCTTATCTCCCACGGAAGGCTCTAGCAAACAGCTCGCAGCTCTTTCGCAAGAAAGGACATTACCATCCAAAGAAACAGAATATGATTGATTTTCTTCAGAATAATTAATGACCTCACAAATTGAGTGAATAGCCTCATTTTTAGAAATATGAGCTCTTTGAACACTCATAAGTTTTTCTAAGTCACTAACTACCTTAGTAAGTTGTGATTGAACATCAGGATTTTGTGAATCTTCAGTCTTCATTCAGTGTGGTATAAGATTTAAATGGAGATAATTAGGAATTATAGTGTTATTAAATGACAGAAAAAATTCGATTTCTATTCACAAAATAATGTGAATTTATTTCATGGCCTTTAACTCTTCTGCTTAACTTAACTTTACATATCTGACCATAGTATAAACAAGAACCCATACTGCAACGGCATAGAAAGTCAAAACAAAAGTAAGCATCTTTATTCCTTAATACGAAATCTTAATAGGCTACCCATAAAGAACAACCCAAAAGAAATAAAATTAGTGAAAGAAAATAATAAAACCTTAGGGAATAATACAACTCACTAATCATTGTAACAAGAATAGCAATTAGAGATAACTTTAAACGAAAGCGGACGTCTCAAGGTGTATTGCTACAAAAAAGGGCAGAAAAAATCTGCCCCCATACGCTTAAAAACTAAGATTTACTCGCAAGCTGTTCTTCAAGTTGCTCTACTCGCTCTCTGAGCCTTTCTACCATAGCCCTTTGAACTTCAAATTCTTCACGTGTAACTAAATCCATTTTGCTAAAAGTCTGAGCCATAAAAGCCTTAACGTTTTTTTCTATATCAGCTGCTGGACTGTTACGAATCAAATCCTGAATCTTAGACTGCAAATCTTCAAAAAAATTTTTTTTATTCATACCTGTCTCCTATGTTAGGGTCACACGATAACAACCCTAATTAATTGCTAAATATAAACTGATCGCTAGCCTCATCAAAACCCACTTTGACAGTATCTTTTGCAGAGAACTCCCCTTGCAGAATCCGCTTAGATAAAGGATTTTCGATTAGCTGCTGAATAGATCGTTTCAGAGGACGTGCTCCAAACACAGGATCAAAGCCTGCTTCAGCAATTTTAGCAATTGCTTCATCCGATATTTCAAGATTCATCTCAAACTGAGCCAATCTCTGAGCCAAGCGTTTAATCTGTATTTTGGCAATGTTCGCAATCTGCTCTTTCTCCAATCCATGAAATACTACGATTTCATCGATACGATTTAGAAATTCAGGGCGAAATGAATCCTTCAACTCATCCCAAACTACATCCTTAATCTTCTCATAAGGTTCACCACTCATTTTCTGAATTTGCTGTGATCCAATATTTGAAGTCATAACAATTACAGTATTGCGAAAGTCAACTGTACGTCCTTGACCATCTGTCAATCGCCCGTCATCAAGCACTTGAAGCAGAATATTGAACACATCTGGATGAGCTTTTTCTATTTCGTCAAGCAAAATCACACTATACGGTTTACGACGAATAGCCTCAGTCAAATAGCCACCTTCTTCGTATCCAATATATCCAGGAGGGGCACCTATCAAACGAGCCACAGTATGTTTCTCCATAAACTCACTCATATCAATGCGAACCATATGCTCATCTGAATCAAATAAGAAATTTGCAAGAGCCTTAGTCAATTCAGTTTTACCCACACCAGTCGGCCCTAGGAACAAGAAAGAACCATACGGTTTACTAGGATCCGCAAGCCCCGCACGCGAACGCCTAATCGCATCAGAAACCAGACGAACGGCCTCATCCTGACCAACTACACGCTCATGCAAACGATCTTCCATAGTCAATAATTTCGCCCTCTCACCTTGCATCATCTTGGATACAGGTATACCAGTAGCACGAGAAACAACTTCTGCAATCTCCTCTGTGCCAACCTCGGTGCGCAATAATTGATTTTTAACTTCACCTTTTTCAGCTGATTTCAGACGAAGCTCAAGGTCTGGCAATTTTCCATATTGCAATTCCGATAGCTTTTCATACTCACCCTGACGTTGATATTCAGCCATCTGTGCCTTAACCTTATCGATATCTTCACGTATGGACTGCACACTATGAACAGAAGATTTCTCCGCCTTCCAAATTTGCTCATAGTCATCGTATTCACGTTGCAATCTTGCAAGTTCATCCTCAATCAACTGAAGTCGACGCTTAGATGCCTCATCATCCTCACGACGCACAGCTTCACGCTCGATCTTAAGCTGAATAATGCGACGGTCCAAACGGTCCATAACTTCTGGCTTAGAATCAATCTCCATACGGATGCGAGCTGCCGCCTCATCGATTAAATCAATTGCTTTATCAGGTAGAAACCTATCAGTTATATATCTATTACTTAATTCCGCAGCCGCCACAATTGCAGGATCGGTAATCTCCACCCCGTGATGGATTTCATAGCGCTCTTTCAAACCACGAAGTATGGCAATAGTCGCCTCCACATCAGGCTCATCAATAAGCACCTTTTGGAAGCGTCGCTCAAGTGCAGCATCTTTTTCGATATATTTTCTATATTCATCTAAAGTGGTCGCCCCTATACAATGCAACTCTCCTCGTGACAATGCAGGCTTAAGCATATTCCCCGCATCGATAGCACCCTCAGCACCACCAGCACCAACCATAGTATGAATTTCATCAATAAAAACGATATTATTACCCTCGTCTTGTGCAAGCTCTTTTAATACAGCTTTTAAGCGCTCTTCAAATTCACCCCTAAATTTAGCACCAGCAAGTAAAGAAGCCATATCTAATGACAACACACGTTTTCCGCGTAATGACTCTGGAACCTCATCGTTAACTATTCTCTGTGCTAGTCCTTCCACAATAGCAGTTTTACCCACACCAGGCTCACCAATAAGGACTGGATTATTTTTACTTCGACGCTGTAAAATCTGTATCGCACGACGAATTTCATCATCGCGACCAATTACAGGGTCAAGTTTGCCCATACGAGCACGCTCAGTTAAATCGGTCGTATATTTTTTCAATGCTTGTCTTTGAGATTCGCCTTCTTGATCTGATACTGTACTATCTCCACGAATCGCCTCTATAGCAGCGAGTAATGCCTTTTTCTCAAGACCACAATCTTTCAAAATAGTCCCTAGTTCGCCTTTATCCTCTGCTAATGCAACCAAAAACAATTCGCTAGCAATAAAATTATCCCCACGCTTAGAAGATTCTTTATCAGTTTTTAACAGCAGTTGATTCAAATTTCGACTAATTTGGATTTCATCCGCCCCTTCAACCTTAGGCAAGTTTTTCAACGCCAAATTTAGCTTAGTTTGCAATTGATTAACGCGAACACCCGCCTGTGCAAGCAAACTGGTAATTCCAGAACTATCATCAGCCAACATCGCCGACAACACATGATGACCTTCGATATACTGATTGTCGTTACGAGAAGCTAAACTCTGAGCATCCGCAATTGATTGCTGGAACTTAGTAGTAAATTTTTCAAAACGCATAATAGCCTCACAAATTTTTCTATGATATGTATATATGGGAAATTATTTATTTATCAAGAGTCTAAAATAACTATTTTGCCCTTTTCATGACAACTAGCGATTCCTCGGGAAACATTCCACCTCTTACAATTATCGATACATGCGTAAATATGCATTACTTTACGTTGGCAATGTTTCTGCGACTGCATTCCCACGGTCTTTGCCAGCCTATATGGAGCGAAGAAATCGGACGTGAATGGCGCCGAAATGCTGCCTCGATATGGAAAAAACCACAAGAATTTATTGATTCTGAATGGATGAGATTTAATGAAATTTGCCCGAGTGCTAATCTCGGGGAGCTCAATATATCGGAACAGATTTACACAAAAGCTCTACGTTCCACAGATCCAAAAGACAGACATGTCGCTTTGGCTTCCATTGTTGCACAAAAGAGGTTTAATCAAAATTGTAGCGTTTTAATTACTTGGAATTTAAGGGACTTTAGTCGCTCAAACCTTAGGGACAATCGTGTTATATTGAATACTCCTGATGAGCTACTGACTGCCTATTTTGAAAAATATCCCGACCTAGTTTTTCAACTAGTTAAAGAAGGACTGGAGGAACGCGATTTTTTAGAATTGCCTAAACTTACGCGAGATCAATTATTAAAACGTGAAGGGTTAAACAGGTTAAATCGCAGAATAAATTCTAGTTACAATTAAATTCAATACTTATGGATCAATAAACGTCTATGCAGATTCCTTCAAAAAATGTCCCTAAGCTCATAAAAATTCTTATATTTGTATTGACTTATTTAGTAACCCTATTGGTTTTAACAAATAATTTATATTATTAGATACTTAAATATATGTTCCAACCTTTATTTTCTAACTTAAGTTTTAAGTATGGTTGGGGGGATATAACAGAAATTTAATTTTACCTATTGCTTCTTATTAATATCATTCTGTCTATATTAATTTACAAGTTGATTTTATCTTTAAATCAGAAAAAAAATAATCTCTCATCCAAACTACTAAATTAACGATCTTGTTTAGCGCCTTTATCTTTCTTAGGATTGTTATGTGGAACTTCCGTTTGGGAATTTAGATTCGGCTTCTGTACATTCGACTTAGTTGGCTCCACGACTCGCACAAATATCTGATCCTTGCTAATCATATTCATTTCTTGACGTGCTATGTCCTCAATAGCCTCAGTACCCGTGGACAAGTCCTCAATCTCCGCCTGCATAGCATTATTCCTAGCGGTCATCGCTGCAGACTTGTCCTTTTCGTTTTGAAGTTGTTCTTTTAATTCTTCCACTCTTTTATAACCTTTACTGCCAAAATAAAGCGGATATTGGATGGCAATGCAAGCAAATATGAGTACTAGAATTAATCGACGCATAAAAAGCTACTACAAACTACGATAAGTTATAAAATGCATCGCTACCTGGATACTTAGCTACTTCTGCAAGCTCCTCTTCAATGCGCAGAAGCTGATTATACTTAGCCATGCGGTCAGAGCGACTTAGTGAACCAGTCTTTATTTGCATAGCATTAGTAGCAACGGCTATATCCGCAATTGTAGAGTCTTCAGTTTCTCCTGAACGATGAGAAATAACAGCAGTATACCCAGCTTGTTTTGCCATTTCGATTGCAGCAAAAGTTTCTGTCAATGTACCGATTTGATTGATTTTAATAAGGATAGAGTTAGCAATGCCTCTTTGTATGCCCTCTTTCAATATTTTTGTATTAGTGACAAACAAGTCATCACCCACTAGTTGAACACGATCACCGATTCGATCTGTTAATACTTTCCATCCATCCCAATCATTTTCAGCCATGCCGTCTTCTATTGATACGATAGGATACTTATCGCACCAATTAGCAAGCATATCAGCAAATTCGCTAGAACTTAAAGAGGCACCGCCTCCTGAAGACAAATTATAAACTCCATCAGAATAAAATTCTGAACTTGCACAATCTAATGCAAGAGCAATATCTTCGCCAGCAACATATCCTGCTTTTTTGATGGCTTCAAGAATTAATTCGATAGCTTCTTCGTGAGAACCCAAATCTGGAGCAAAACCACCCTCATCTCCCACTGCTGTAGACATGCCTGCATCGTTAATAATTTTTTTCAATGCATGGAAAACTTCAGCCCCCATACGAAGTGCTTCTTTAAATGATTCTGCACGTACTGGCATAATCATAAATTCTTGTATATCTAAAGAGTTATTTGCGTGAGCACCACCATTAATAACATTCATCATAGGGACAGGCATATGTTTTGGGCCAAAACCTCCAAAATAACGATAAAGAGATTGACCTGACTCCTCGGCTGCCGCACGTGCAACAGCCATACTTACGGCCAACATAGCATTTGCCCCCAAATTGCTTTTATTTTCTGCACCATCTAAATCGATTAGAGTATGGTCTATAAATGTTTGTTCCTGAGCGTCCAAGCCCATCAAGGCTTCAGAAATTTCTCCATTAATATTTTCAACAGCTTTTTGAACACCTTTTCCAAGATATCGCGATTTATCACCATCACGCAATTCAATTGCCTCACGAGATCCAGTAGAAGCCCCAGATGGCACTGATGCACGACCCATGGCACCTGATTCCAACAGTACATCACACTCGACTGTCGGGTTTCCGCGCGAATCCAAAATCTCACGACCAATAATATCTACAATTGCACTCATTTCGTATCCTAAAAATGTTTTAATTATTTTATCAATATCAAATTACTAACGGTTTGAACGACTTCACTACATCGTCCACTGCTTTCACTCGTACCAAAAATTCCTCTAATTTTTCAAGTGGCAATGCCGAAGGTCCATCACATTTTGCTTGTTCTGGGTTGGGATGTGCTTCCAAAAATAAGCCCGCTAAACCTACAGCCATTCCAGATAATGCAAGTTCTAAAACTTGCTCACGACGCCCACCAGAAGCAACTGACCCCGGATCTCTCCTTTGTAACGAATGAGTTACATCGAAAAACAAAGGTATACCTTCGCATACTCTTTTCATCACACCAAATCCGAGCATATCTACTACTAAATTATCGTAGCCAAAAGCAGAACCTCGCTCGCATAAAATTAAATTATCGTTACCTGATTCTACAAATTTCTGCACTACATTACCCATCTGCTCAGGGCTTAGAAATTGAGGTTTTTTAATGTTAATAATGCGACCAGTTTTAGCCAATGCATCGACCAAATCCGTTTGACGTGCAAGAAACGCAGGCAACTGCAGAACGTCCACATACTCAGCTACCACTACAGCTTGTGCTGGTTCATGAACATCTGTAATTATTGGGACAGTAAATTCATTCTTTATCTTCTCAAATATTCGCATACCCTTTTCAAGCCCAGGTCCCCTATAACTATGTATAGATGATCTATTGGCTTTATCAAAAGATGCTTTAAATATAAAGGGAATGCCAAGCTTTTGCGTAACAGTTACGAAGTGTGCACATGTAAACATTGCCAAATCAAGAGATTCAAGGACATTCAAACCTCCCATCAAGACGAATGGAATATTATTTGAAATTTCAAAATCATATAAAGATATGGTCTTAGACATCACTTCACTTTATTTGATTGATGTTTTAATGCGGCTTTCAAAAAGCTTGTAAACAACGGGTGTCCATCACGAGGTGTTGATGTAAATTCTGGGTGGAACTGAACTCCCAAAAACCATGGATGACCCGGAATCTCCATAATTTCAGGAAGATGGTCTTTAGGCGTTATGGCACTGATAACAAGTCCTGCTTTTTCAAGCTTATCTATGTAATTTGTATTTACTTCGTAACGGTGACGATGTCTTTCGTTCACCATATCTCCATAAATACTATAAGCCAATGTTCCTGATTTTACAGGTACTTCTTGTGAACCCTTACGCATGGTACCACCAAGATTTGATTCCTGCGAGCGCTGTTCAACTGAACCATCTTTATTTGTCCACTCTGTAATTAAAGCCACAATAGGATAAGGTGTATTAGGATCTAATTCCGTACTACTAGCACCCTCAAGACCAGCTACATTACGGGCATATTCGATTGTTGCTAATTGCATACCCAAACAAATACCTAAATATGGGACATTGTTTTCTCGAGCAAATTTAATAGCAGATATTTTTCCTTCAGTACCACGCTTTCCAAAGCCACCAGGAACCAATATAGCATCCAAATCACGAAGTATCTCAATTCCAGAATTCTCTATATCTTCTGAATCAATATATTCGATAACAACTTTAGTTTTATTTTTAATTCCAGCATGATTTAGAGCTTCGATAAGTGATTTATAGGATTCAGTTAAATCAACGTATTTTCCAACCATTCCTATACGAACTGAGTGTTCAGGATGCTGAAGGTCATGTACAATCCCATCCCAAACTGACAAATCGGCGGCAGAGGCTTTTATATCCAAGGCCTCACAAATAATATTATCCAAACCTTGCTCATGTAGCATCTTAGGTATTTTGTATATTGAATCAGCATCCCAGACTGAAATTACGGCTTCTTGAGGAACATTAGAAAAAAGAGAAATTTTTGCTTTTTCATCTTCTGGGATTGGCCTGTCTGCACGACAAAGCAATGCATTTGGATATATACCAATTTCGCGCAATTTTTGGACAGAATGCTGCGTAGGCTTAGTTTTAAGTTCGCCTGCAGATGCAATATATGGTACGAGAGTCAGATGAATAAATGCCGCACCCGTACGCCCGAGTCTTAGGGTCATCTGACGAACAGCCTCTAAAAATGGCAATGACTCTATATCCCCGACTGTACCACCAATTTCTACTATGGCAATGTCCGCCTGCCCATCATAAGCAGATTTCGCACCACGCTCTATAAATTCTTGAATTTCATTTGTGATATGAGGAATAACTTGAACAGTTTTCCCAAGATAGTCTCCTCTACGTTCCTTGCGGAGAACAGACTCATAAATTTGACCAGTAGTAAAGTTGTTAGACTTATGCATTTTCGCTGATATAAAACGCTCATAATGCCCTAAATCCAAGTCAGTCTCTGCCCCATCCTCGGTCACGAAAACCTCACCGTGCTGAAGGGGGCTCATAGTGCCTGGGTCTACGTTAATGTAAGGGTCAAGCTTAAGCATCGTAACTTTAAGACCTCTAGACTCAAGTATCGCTGCCAATGAAGCTGCCGCAATCCCCTTTCCTAGGGATGAAACGACACCACCCGTTACAAAAACATATTTAGTCATAGCATTACCTTCTGGGAAATAAAAATTATATCAATTTTCTAGATTCGGTTATTGATTTTTAAATGATAAAAAAGTCCCTAGTTAAAGCATTTTTTCTCAATTAGGGCATAAACTATTATTTAACTTACAGGACTTGGAATCATTGTATAAGTGGCTTAAATAACATGGGACTACTTTTAAAAATATTGCTATCCCTTCCACTCCTTCTTAGGACAGATGGATTAAGTAATGTTTTTTCTCAAATAGTACATACTCAATGCAATTCAATCCCCTACTCAGGGGCAAACAGCAGTTGCTACTACTTTTACAACGAATTACTTGAAAATATATATACAGAAAAAATATCAACTTTTACAAATGACCCTAACTATGAATCTATAAAATTCTATAAAAACAACTTGGATATAGCTTGCAAATATAATGCTAATAACTATGCTATAGATGGCTACGATGCAAACTGGTATGCATATGAAAACTGTTCTTTCACTAATAATTTGATTCTTTTAAAAAATATATTTATAAATTACAAAAAGGATCCCGATTCTACATTCAGCCCTAATTGCAATTCGTATAAAAATAAAGAAGATATTGCCAAAATACAATATTTGATAAATGCAGAAAAACTTCAAATTGCTGAGGATATAGGTTTTCTTAGGGATGAAGATAACAATGATGTTTATATTGATCAAGAATGGTATGAAACTTACAAATTAAGTCTTCAATATCTAGAAGATATTAAAAAGGATTTGAATAAATTCTATAAATTAGGATGTTTCAATTCCAATATTGAAACACTGATTAATATATTGAGGTATGCCTACAATGATAGTTTAGGGTTATTTTTACTGAACAACGATAAATTTGAAGATCTAGACGAATTAACCTCTCAGCTTTACTTCCCTTGTGACTCAAACTGTAAAAAATTTGATCCTGATATTTGGGTTAAGAATATGAATAATCCCAATATTTCCAAAAGTTGGGTCCAGTACAGTGAGCAATATTGCACCCTTCTAACTGATACATTAGATGGATTTGATGCTCAGGATAAATTAAAAAGTTGTACTTATTCAAAACTCTATCGGTTAAATAATTTTGATGATTATTTAAATCAATTTAAAACTGATGAAACTCTAATTTACACAATAAATAATTTACAGCCATTCATAAATTTAGATATCAGCTACTTTAAAAAGAAAGAAGAGGATTGGATTAATCCATTAAAAAATGCTTTCATAGAGTTTTTCGAACATTACTGCTTAAATAATTCAACTTGCGAAAATAAATTACTTAATATTTTTCTTGAAGACCTATTTGAAATACGCGTGCTTTATAGAAAACTCATTTTCAAAGAAATTGGTTTGAATGAAATCAAATACTAGTCCATTTATAAGAAGCTTGTAGATTTATAATTATGGTTTCTCGATTAGGTACGATTGCCATAGTTGACACCATGCGAAAAATAGCCGTTTCTCAATTGCCTTCAATAACATCCTTACGATGTTTTGAAACCGCCGCCCGACATTTAAGTTTTACGAGTGCCGCTAAGGAATTATTCATGACGCAAAGTGCTGTCGGAAAGCAGGTTGCATTGCTAGAAAGAGTTCTCGATTGTGAACTTTTTATTCGGCACAAGCAACGAATAGAGCTTACCCCGATTGGTGAGAAATTCCTCTACGATACGCAGGATATATTAAAAAAAGTTGAAGATGCTGTTCTTAATGTTCTCTCTCATGGTAATGCAGTTGCTACACTCAATATCATTGCCAACCCTACGTTCTGTGCTCGATGGTTGGTTGTGCTTTTGAAGGGTTTCGGTAAAGCTCATCCAAACATTCACCTAGAATTTCACGATCATTTAGGAGAGTTGGATTCTACAACCATTAGTGACATGGATATAGGCTTTCTGCATGGTTCGGGTGATTGGCCTGGTATGACTAGCATAAAGCTTTTCGACTGTAAATTTGTTCCTGTATGTTCACCAGAACTTGAGACTGATGATTTTGATAAACCTAAATGTTCCGATGGGGTTACTCTAATTCAGACCCGTTTAAGCCCTAGAGCTTGGAATGAATATTTTCAATCCGCAAATGTGAAATGGGAAGGTTTATTTACAGGACCTCGATTTGATTCTTTTTATGATGCAATTCATGCTGCGGTTTGTGGATGTGGTGTGGCCTTAGTTCCTGATGTATTAGTAAAGGAAGAATTACAAACTGGGAAACTTAAGTATGCATGGAATCATAAATTGGATAAAAATTGGGCTTACTTTATGGTACACCCGTCAAATAAAACGGGAGTACCTCATGTAAAAACACTGATAGATTGGATAATTCACAGAATCCAAGAAGATTAAGATACTATCTTAAGTACTTGACCTGCATGATAAATTGCAATACCCGCATCATACAAACCAGAACGCAAACCTCTCATTGAAATCGAATTCTCTTCCATTTTCTTAAATGGCAATGGTATAGCTTCCCGGTTGTCTGTATCAAGGTACTCAGCAAAACATTTGCCCATCATGGTTCCAGTTGTTATGCCACGACCATTGTAGGCAGTTGCCGTTACTATGCCAGGTGCTGGTTCAAAAACTCTCATAATATGATCTTGCGTGAAACCAAATCGACCAGACCATCTATATTGCCATTTGGCTTTAGGGGCTAACTCTGGATAGTATTTTTTAAGCACTGCATTAGCCCATGAAACATAAAGTGATTCTTTACCCTCATGAAAGCCAACTGTACCTAGAAGAACTCGATCCTCCTTATCTCTACGAAATGTAGATAAAGCTAATCGTGTATCCCAAGAGCCCGTGCGATAAGGCATAACTTTGTCAGCATCTGGATCTCCAGACATGGGCTCAGTAGCTATCTGATAGTAACCAACGAAATATATGGATTTCAGGATTTCTGTCCATTCGCCTTCTGTATAGGCATTTGTCCCTATAACTACTTTTTCAGAAGTAACCGAATTAGATTCAGTTTGTACCTGCCATTTTCCATCGGATTTTACAATAGCTTTGACAGAAGTGTGTTCATATATTTTTACACCTAAATTTTTAGCAGCTTTAGCTAATCCCGTAACGTAGGCATATGGGTTAATAGTTCCTGCACGCCTATCAAGCAAAGCTTTTTTTATCGCAGTGGTACCAGTGTACTCAAGACACTTGCTACCTGTGAGAACCTCACAATCCACACCTCTACTAGAGAATTGTTTATATCGGTCATCGACATCTGCTTCGCCTGCAGCATTATGTCCCATATGTAAGTTACCGACCCGCACATCCTGTGCATCAATTTGGAAGCGGTCAATCGTATTCCATACTAGTGATGGGGCATCTCCTAATGCTTTATTCAATATTTCGCCTTGAGTTTCGCCTAAGAAATTATTTAAATCCCTAGGAGTAGCCCAAGTGCCAGCATTTACATAACCCACATTACGTCCAGACCCACCACTTCCGATAATATTAGCTTCTAAAAGAACAACAGAATACCCTTTTTCAGCAAGGTGAATGGCTGCTGATAGGCCAGTATATCCTCCACCAATTATACAAACTTGTGTAGTCTCATCAGTTGAGAGCTTTGGAAAACTCTCAACTTGAGATTTATCAACTATTTCAGGCCATAAATTTTTATCTTCTAGCATAATAATCCCATACTATAGACCTTCCCATTTAGCAGGCTCACGATGACGTAACCTATCGCTTTCTTTAATTTTAGGGAAATATATTCCAGTCACAGCCCATACTAATCCGATTAAAGGACAGAGCCAACAGAAAAATGCATATGGTGCGTAGGATAAGGTAGCTATACCAAGTGTACCCGCCACGAAGCTACCACCCATATTCCATGGAATTAACGGTGAAAGCAATGTACCACAGTCCTCAATTTGTCGAGTAAGATTGGTTTTTTTATATCCTAACTCTTCAAACTTATCTTTATATAGGCGGGCTGGTAGTACTAAAGTAGTAAATACATCACCGATTAGTGCACCTGTACCGATAATTGTTGTGTAGGAAGCTGCCGTAAGTGAAACACGATTCTTAATCCATTTTTCGATTTTTTTCAAGATAGCATTCAGTGTGCCATAGTACTCAACAGCACCAATAAATGATAGGGCTAAGATAGTTAGCAATGTCACCCAAGCCATAGACATAACCCCACCTTTTGAGAGAAGATTGTCTACAACTTCCATGCCAGTAGCACTTTTTACACCATTTTGAAGGACATTAAAAAGCTCTTGAACACTAACGTCTTGAACAAAAATTGCAACTAAACTTCCACTCAAAACACCCAAAAATCCAGCAAATACGGCAGGCATTTTAGTAACAGCTGCGACGATTACTACTAGAGCAGGAATTAATGTGATGATACCTAAATTATAGTTTTTATCCAATGTCTCCTGCATTTCAGTGATTAGGTTCATATCCGCACCAGAAGTGTCATATGTACTTCCAAGCCAAGCATATAAAATTAGAGAAATTATTAGACTAGGTATTGTCGTTGGAAATAAATTAGTTATGTGATCCCATAAATCAACCCCAGTCGCTGCAGGTGTAAGGTTTGTGGTTTCAGAAAGCGGAGACATTTTATCGCCGAAAAAAGCCCCCGACACTATCGCACCGCCTGTAACTTCTGGTGGTATATTAAGCCCTGTACCGATACCCATCATAGCTAAACCAATAGTACCTGTAGTACTCCATGATGAGCCTGTAGCAAGAGATATGACTACACAGATGATGGTTAAAGAAACTAAAAAGTTAGAAGGTGTGAAAATTTTAAATCCATAATATAGAATCGTAGGAACGGTACCGGCAGCAATCCAAACTCCAATAACCATACCAATAATCAGCAGAATAAGTATTGCGGGCAATCCTACACGTACCACTTTTAAAAAGTGGTTTTCCATATCAATCCATCTACCCTTTCTTACATAAATAAGTAGACCAGTAATAGATAGACCAAAAGCCAAGGGAACATGTGGTGTAAAGTCTTTAAAGACTAGAAACTGAATCATCAACAAAATAGTTGTGATGATTAGTGGCAATACATCTAATAAAAAGTTACCACTACTGGGAAGAATCTCTTTTTCTGGATCCGTGGCTTGAATTGGGTTATTTAAGCTACTCAATGCATTCTCCTAAGAGTTAGGTTGAGGGAGAGCCTCAAGATAAGATATCCCGAGGCTTACGTAGCTACTAGCCGAAGTTAATACCCTGGGCTAGAGGAAGCTCTCGTGAATAATTGATGGTATTTGTCTGTCTGCGCATATAAGCCTTCCATGCATCAGAACCAGACTCTCGACCTCCACCTGTTTCTTTTTCTCCGCCGAAAGCTCCGCCAATTTCAGCACCACTTGTTCCGATATTAACGTTAGCTATGCCGCAATCACTTCCTGTAGCAGAAATAAATGCTTCTGCCTCACGAATATCATTTGAGAATACGCAAGATGACAAGCCCTGAGGTACGTTATTTTGAAGTTCAATAGCATCCTCATAATCTGAATAAGAAATTACATACAAAATCGGTGCGAAGGTTTCAGTTTTAACCACCTCATTTTGCTCATCCATCTCAACAATTGCAGGTTCTACATAATAAGCATCAGGATACTTATCCTCTAAAACTCGCTTACCTCCAAATACTTTACCGCCTGCCTCTGTAGCCTTTTTAAGAATGCTTTGCATTTGATTAAAAATATGCTCATCAATAAGCGGACCTACAAGGTTGCCCTCTAGAGGATTTCCAATAGAAACAGAACCATAAACCTTTTTAAGTTTTTCAACAACTTCATCTCGAATGCTCTCGTGAACAATTAGACGACGAAGAGTTGTACACCTTTGACCTGCAGTACCAACAGCAGAGAATAATATCGCACGAACAGCAAGATCAAGGTCCGCACTTGGGGTGAGAATCATCGCATTATTCCCCCCTAATTCAAGAATGCTTCGACCAAATCTTTCTGCCACTTTGGGACCAACAATCTGACCCATTCGTGTAGAACCCGTAGCACTAATAACAGGAATGCGTGGATCTGTAACCAACATATCCCCTACTTTTGCATCTCCTATCACAACTTGAGATAAATTTTCTGGAGCATCATCTCCAAATTCCCTTAGTGCTTTTTCAAATAAAGCCTGACATGCTAATGCAGTTAAAGGTGTTTTTTCTGATGGCTTCCAAATAATAGAGTCACCGCAAATCAAAGCAAGTGCAGCATTCCAAGACCATACTGCCACAGGAAAATTAAACGCAGAAATAATTCCTACAATTCCAATCGGATGCCATGTTTCACGCATGTGATGCATATTACGTTCTGAGCTTATAGTTAGGCCATAAAGTTGGCGAGATAGACCAACTGCAAAATCGCAGATATCAATCATCTCTTGCACTTCGCCCAATCCTTCTTGGGTGATTTTTCCAGCTTCAAGGGATACCAATTTTCCTAAATCTTCTTTGTGTTCACGAAGTACATTACCCAAAATACGTACTAACTCTCCGCGACGAGGTGCTGGAACCTTTCTCCATTCTTTAAATGCTTGATTAGATTTTTCAATAATTCCATCTACTTCTTCAGGTGTGTTAACAGCTACATTTCCGATATTTTTACCATCAATAGGCGATCTTACAGCTAAGCCTCCACCTTGAAATTTAGACTCGCTAACACCAAATTTTTTCATAAGTTCTTGAATCATAGATACCCCTAAATTACTTCATTAGATTCACAAATACTATTTAGATAATTGATTTAGGTCAAACGAAAATTAGTTTAAACCTAACTACTTTTTTTCTTGATTAGGGATAATCCTCAATTAATTTTTCTCCCTTTCATTTATAAAAATAAAAATAATTCTAGGGAGTTAGTGGTGAAGATCTATGACTTTGAACAAACTGATAGAGCATTGCCATACGCAAAATTAATAGACAAATTGGAAGAATTTTTCCGCTTAGATGTCACTGTACCCTTGCGACATATCCATGAGATAAAAGATGCTCATAAAACTTTGGGATCTTTCATACTTATGCCCTCATGGATTGCAGGAAAGTGGATTGGTCTAAAAACCGTTAGTGTTTTTCCTAATAACAAAGAGCGAGACCTTCCAGGCTTGCATTCCGCTTACATGCTCTATGATGGGCAGACTGGAGTACCTGTTTCCTTACTTGATGGAAATGTAATTACATCTAAACGGACTGCTGCGGTTGCTGCCCTAGCTGCAAAATATCTTAGTAGAAAAGATTCATCCACTTTACTCTTAATCGGATCTGGCCAAGTTGCTCGTCTTGTACCTGAAGCCTTAAAAGCAGTACGACCAATTCGCAAAGTCTTAGTATGGAGTCCAACTAGGAAACACGCAGAAACATTGTCTTCCGATTTATACAAGTTAGGATTCGAATCTTACTACGTTGAAGATCTTCAAAAAGCATGTTCAGAGGCAGATATCATAAGTTGTGCGACATTGTCCACTGAACCAATTATTCTTGGTGATTGGTTGAAACCTGGAACACATCTTGATTTGATTGGCTCTTATACACCAGATATGCGTGAAACTGATGATGCTTGTTTTTCGAGTAGTTCTGTATTTATTGATACTGAAGAAGCCCTAATGAAATCTGGCGATCTACTTAAACCAATTGAAAGTGGCGTGTTTTCAAAGGAGACGGTTAAAGCAAATCTTTTTGACTTGTGCACAGGAAAGCACATAGGTCGAACAAGCTTAGAAGAAATAACTATTTTTAAAGCTGTTGGCAATGCTATTGAGGACCTTGCGGCAGCCACATTAGTAATGGAGTCTTACTAGGACTTTCCCTAGTAAACAAATAATTTTTACAAGGAAACATTGCCACTCTAATAGAGAAATTTTTTAACCATTCCAAAAAGGAATTAGAAAGTTAATATTTTTCCTTTGTAGTTTAAGAGGATGTGATTTAGATTTTAAAAAAGAGTGGATTTTTTTAGGAAACATTAAGTGAAATTTTTTTCTTGGTATTTCAATAAATCCTTTATGTTCAAGATGACTGCAGGTTTTATTATCGGCATTGTACTTGGGTTTATTCTTGGAGAAGATAGCAGTTTTTTGGCTCCATTAGGAAAGCTATTTCTTAACCTTTTAAAGATGATAGTAATTCCTCTTGTTGTTTTATCTTTAATGGTTGCTGTTAACCACTCAAGCCCTAAAGAACTTGGTCGTATTGGGGCCAAGATTTTTCCACTTTATTTATTTACGACTGCGGTAGCTATTTTTGTAGGCATAGGTGTTGCATTGATTACAAACCCAGGTGAAGGGTTAACATTGCCAGCAGATGCCACGGTCAAAGCTCCTGAGAGTCCTAGCTTTATAGATACTCTAATCAATATGGTGCCTAGCAATATCTATATGGCTTTTTCTAAGGGTGATATTTTGGCCGTAGTTTTTGTAGCTATAGTTTTAGGTTTAGCTATATTGTTTATGCGTCACTCAAATGATGCACGCCAACGAGAGATGGGCGACTTAGTTTTTAAAATTACTGAAGCTGGTAATGAAGTAATTTCCAAAATTCTATCAGGGATTTTGCAGTATGCCCCTATAGGGATTATCGGTATCACGGCAAATACTATTGGCACTCAAGGTATGGACACTGTAGTAGCTTTAGGTATGTTTATACTCACAGCTTATATAGGCGTTGCCTCTTTGATTTTTATTGTCTATCCCCTTTTGCTGAAATTATGGGGCGTAAATGTTTTTGATTTCTACAGCAAAATTAAGGAAGCCGTTTTTACTTCGTTCGCAACCAGCTCTAGTTTAAGCACACTACCAATCACATTAAAAGCCGCAGATAAAGCAGGTATCGGTGAGCGCGTAGCTAAACTTACATTGCCTATTGGTGCTACTGTCAATATGGATGGCACTGCTTTGAGATTTGGTATGGCAGTTATTTTTGCTGCTGAAATTATGGGTATATCAATTTCATTTAGTGAGCTTGTAACCATTGTTGTTATCGGCACTATTGCAGCTATTGGCACAGCTGGAGTTCCGGGTGCTGGGCTAATAGGTATGTCTATAGTGTTCACACAAGCTGGCCTACCGCTTGAAATCGTTGCACTTACTGCAGGTATTAACGCACTCGTTGATATGATTTTCACATGTGGCAATGTTACTGGAGATCTCGTAGCTGCTAAGATTGTTGACCAATCTGAACGTAAAGCTCATCTGAAAGCAGGCATTGACTACGATCAACCATTAGATTAATTGAGAGGATTATGAGTAGAAAAGGCATTAGTAAAGCATTAGGGCTAATTCACCCTGTCACGCTTTCGCATGGCAAAAATGCAATAGTTTGGGATGTAGACGGTAAGGAATATATAGACTTCGTAGGTGGCATAGGTGTGCTGAATTTTGGTCATTGCCATCCAAAAATAGTGACGGCTATTAACGATCAAGCATCTAAACTCACACATTATGCATTTAATGCTGCTGAGCATGAGCCATACAAAAAGCTTGCTGTGGCACTGACTGATTTTGTACCAATTGATGGCGACTTGTCCTTAATGCTTACAAATTGCGGGGCTGAATCCACGGAAAATGCTCTTAAAATTGCTCGTATTAAAACTGGTCGTACGGCAGTTATTGCTTTTGATGGTGGCTTTCACGGCAGGACATTAGCAACCGTGAATTTAAATGGTAAAGTCGCTCCATATAAACAAAAACTAGGTCCACTTCCAGGACCTGTCTATCACATTCCTTATCCGAGTAAAGATTCTGGTGTTACAAAAGATGAGGCTATCTCTGCCTTGAAACGTCTATTAGAAATTGAAGTAGACGTAAAAAATGTTTGTGCTGTCATTGTTGAGCCCGTCATTGGTGAGGGCGGTTTTCAGTGTTTGGATATGGAATTTGCAAAATATCTGCGTGAATTCTGCACAGAAAATGGCATAGTTTTGATTTTTGATGAAATTCAATCTGGATTTGGTCGCACTGGTAAACCATTTGCATTTATGCATTTTGACGTTCAGCCTGATTTGCTTTTACTAGCAAAAAGCATTGCTGGTGGATTGCCTTTAGGGGCAGTTGTTGGTCGTACTGAATTTGTTGATACACCTCATTTAGGTAGTTTGGGAGGAACTTATTCAGGCAACCCTATTGCGTGTTCAGCTGCCCTTGCTGTTCTTGAGATAATTCAAAGCGAGGAATTTGCAAAAACTAGTCAGAACTACATTGCCACCCTAGAAGTTGTTTACGAAAAATGGAAATCTTCTAATATAAATCCATGGATTTCAAAACTAACAGGTATAGGAGCTATGCGTGGTATTGAATTATCGCATCCAGAATATGGACCAGGCACTGCTTTGTTAGCCGAAATTCTGAAGCTTGGACGTGAGCGAGGATTGCTACTAATGCCGAGCGGAAAATATAAAAACACTATCCGTTTATTAACGCCATTAACAATCGAACCAGATGTGCTTGATCGCGGATTTGAAATTCTAACTTCTATTTTTGCTGATACAGCTAAGTTTAAACCTTGATATTTTTAAAAGGAGTCAAGTATGTCTCAATTTGTATGTAAAGATGAAATACGTTTGAAATTCTCTCGGGCAATGTCTGATATGTACCAATCAGAAGTTCCACTTTTTGGGGATCTTCTCAATCTGGTCAATGACGTTAATAATAAAGTTCTTGAAAGTGATGCAGAGCTTAAGCAAAAACTTCAAGAGACTGGGGAGCTTGAACGTTTAGAACAGACTCGTCACGGTGCAATTCGTATCGGTAAAAAAGAAGAGTTGCATACTATGCGTAGGATTTTTGCTGTTATGGGTATGTATCCCGTTGGATATTACGACTTAGCCCCAGCTGGAATACCTGTTCACTCTACTGCATTCAGACCTATAGATCCAGATTCATTGATCAAGTGCCCATTCCGTGTATTTTGTTCCCTTCTTCGTCTTGAGCTTATTGACGATGCTGACCTACGCAAACAAGCTGAAGAGATTTTGGCAAAACGAAATATCTTCTCTAAACGCTCCATTGAATTAGTAGAGAAGTTTGAGAAGGATGGTGGTCTTGAGCAAGCAGATGCTGATGAATTCGTGAAAGAGGTTTTAGAGACTTTCCGCTGGCAGTCTGAAGCTGCAGTTTCTAAAGAAACCTATGATGCACTTCATAATCAACACAGGCTAATAGCTGATATTGTTGCTTTCAAAGTTCCACATATCAATCACTTAACTCCACGTGCACTTGATATTGACGCAGTTCAAAAGGGCATGTTCGAAAGGGGTATTCCAGCAAAAGATATTATTGAGGGGCCGCCACGTCGCAAATGTCTAATCCTACTCCGTCAAACAAGCTTTAAGGCATTAAATGAAGATGTTATGTTTGTAGATGGAGATCAAAAAGTTCCTGGCCATCATACTGCACGATTTGGCGAAATTGAGAAGCGTGGCGTTGCACTAACTCCTAAGGGAAGAAAATGGTATGACGAATTGCTAGCTAAAGTGCTTGAAGAAACTAGCAATATTGATATCAACAAAAATGCTGAAGCATATTATGAAGTACTTAAGAAACACTTTGATCAAATCCCTGACTGTTATAAAGAACTTCAGGCTCAAGGTCTAGCTTACTTCAAATATAAATTAGCTAATGGTGCCACACTTGATAAAGAAGTTACTGGGGATAATGTATCTGAACTAGTAGCTTCAGGCGTTTTAGAGTTAGACCCTATCACTTACGAAGATTTCTTACCTGTATCAGCGGCTGGTATCTTTAGATCAAATCTCGGTGGAGCTGAGAAACGTGAGTATGATGAAGCTTCAAACCGAGCATTGTTTGAACAGAATCTTGGTGAAAGCGTATTAGATCAATTTGAAATTTATAGCAAAATACAAAAAGATTCTATTGATGCTTTGAATAAAAAAGCATAGATAGTATTAAGTCAATTTGAATTTAATCTGGTGTCTAGACACCATCCATTTGTAAAGCCCGAAAACGTTAGTTTTTGGGCTTTATCTTTTTTATGTCATAGATCTTCTTTAAACTTCATTTGAGTATAGGAGGGGCCATGGACAATAAATTTAAAATTAACCAATCAGTTGGTATAAAGGGTGTAAACAACCCAAAAGATGTAGAAGAAATCCAATTACTGTTGCAAAAAAATGGCTACTGCAACATTGGAATTGATGGGAAGGTAGGAAATAAAACAATTCAAGCAATAAAGGATTTTCAAGCAAAGAATAATATTAATACATCTGGCCTAATAGTACCAAACCAAAAGATTTTAAATGAAACACCTCCTGAACCTAGATATTTGCCAAAACAATACAACGACTCCCCTATTCCAGTAAAAAGCGGACAATTTACTTTTGATCAGGAAGGAATTGACAGAAGAACAAGTGTTTTATTTTCAAGAGTTATTCACCAACCTACTTTGGAATCTGGAGTAACAATTGGAAGGGGTTATGATATGAAATACAGAACCCCTTGCGAAATTAGAAAGGATTTAGAAAGAGCAGGAATACCTTCTGAGCAAGCTAAACTAATTTCAAAAGCTGCACTAATGTCAGGCATTGAAGCAAAAATATTTGTAAAAAATAACAAACACAAAATCGGAGAAATATCTAATTTGCAACAAACAAATTTATTTAATTTAATCTACCCTTTATATGTAAAAGAAACAAAAAGATTTTTCCTAAATAAAATTCGAAATCTTTCTTTAGTTAAAGCAACCACTAACAATCTAAATAATACTACATCTAATATACATGAAGAAATCTGGGATTTATTAGATGAAAATATAAAAATTGTATTAATAGATATGAAGTATCAAGGAGTTCTTTACAGTAACTTTATGCGTGAATTTGTAAATTCAGATGAACGAAAAAAATATCTATATAGTTATTTAGAAAGACAATATATGGGGTCACACGAAAATAGATGGCTTAATAGGATGAAATTATTAAAATAATATGAACTTTCTTTTTTCCGTATTGATCTCTTTAGTTATTTTTGGCTCTAACTCAGATTTAAGTATAGATATTTTATTTTCATCTATACACAACAAATGTAACATTCCATCCTGGTCTGGAGGATATGGTAATTGCATAAGAAATAATACTGTTTTCATAAACAAACTCTCAAATAAATATATAGAAAATTTGTCAAATGAGCTAATTCGTAGAAACCTTCTTGCTTATAACAATTCTATTAACACTTTATGTAGGTATCATGCAAATTCAATAGCAATTCATGACTATCCAAGTAATGCTGATGCTTATGGGTCTTGCTTTATCAATAATAAAAAGGATTTTTATAAGACTCTCGTTAAGAAAGACCTCAATTCTTTAATAGATAAAAATTGTAATTCAGAAAAAAACATTATAGCTCTGTCCAAAATAAACTTTTTGATTATTAAAGCCAAGTACAAATTAAACTATTTAATTAGAAACGAAGACGAGCCTGTAGATTTGTATGATAATCAAATGTATAGAACTTATGAGTTAAATTTAGATCAACTAAAAAAAATGGAAAAGCAAATTGAAAATTTTTCTCAGGACGGATGCTTTGAATCGAACATAGATTCGATTTTAAAAGTTTTCAAAAATAATTATTCTGAAGTTTCTTATTATTTTATTCCAATCAATATTTACAAAAGATTAGACAATATAGCAGACCAAGCTCTATTAACGTGCGATTCTAATTGCCAACGTTTTGATTTTAATAAGTGGATTAAAAACTCCAAGACACAGGACCTCTCAAAAGCATGGTTTAAATACAACGAGCAATTTTGTACATTGCTAACCAGCACTCTTAATGAGCCTGATATTGTAGATTACAAAAAAAGTTGTCTTTATACTAAGGCTTATCAACTAGAAAATTTCGACTTTCAGTTATCAAAATTTCAAACAAATAATTTAGATTATTATTCCATCACCGATCTTGAATCACATATAGATATGGATACCAGCTATTTAATGAAAACTAAGAAGGATTGGACAAAACCTTTACATAAAGCCTTCAAACACTTCTCTAATATGTATTGCCATAATAAGGCAAGTATTTGTAAAAGCTTTTTAGAAATGATTTATCTTAAAGACTTAATTGAGATTCATGCACATCAAAGAAAAATCTTATTTCGTAAATTGGAGGTTAACCCCTTATTTTCCTAAGAAAAAAATACTAAATTTTCCTCAATACAAATCCAAAATTAATTATTTTAGATAAGATGTACATCATTCTTAACTTTACTTTTTTGGTCTTAACGAGGTTCCTTAGCTGGGATACTACATCTCTCTTTTTTCAGAATTTAGCTAATCTTCAATGTAATGTTACTTACGACAAAATTGATTGCTATCATACACATAATCGGTTTTTAGAAAATTATTTATACAAAATTGCAAATTCCAGAAACTCTATAGATAAAAATATTCCCGTAAAGGATATTCAAAATACTATATCTCAATTGTGTGGGTACTCATCAAGCAAAATAGCTTTTATTGGATATGTATCAAATATTGAGTACAACGAAATATGCAAATACGAAGAAACTTTAAATCTTGTTAACGATATTCATAAAATAAATTCTAAAAAAATAGTCCCGAACAAGATATCAATTCAAAAAGAAAACCTTCGTAAAGTTGAATATCTACTTGAATATTTCTCTATTGAAGATAACTTATTACTAAGCAGATTTGAAATTGAAAAAAATCCACTTGATTTAGATTATCGAGAAACTTTACGCTACTCATTAAGAACAGCCAAAAAAATTAGAGGCAATTTAACTATTTTTTTATCTAACCCCTATTTATTGAGAACCTCTACATCTTTTGTCAATGAACTTATTAATTTACATTCTGGAATACCTATTGAGTTCTTGTTGGGGTATGAAGATATATATCAAACTAAAGTAAAGCAAAACTTACAAAAGTGTGATTCAAACTGTGAACATTTTGATAAAAAAACATTGATTGAAAATTTAAAACCCCAAGAATCCTCAAATGCATGGCTTCAATACAGCGAGCAATTTTGTTCATTACTTACAGCATCACCTAGTGACAAAGTAAACAGTGATTATGTGAAAAGTTGCCTATATACAAAACTTAACCAATTCGATAAATTCGAATCTGAATTAAAAGTCCACAATAATTATGAAGAGTACGATTACGCTATAAACAATCTTCATTTAATTATTAACAACGATACTAACTATCTAATGAAAGAAAATAGAGATTGGACAAAACCTTTGAATATTGCTTTCAAAGAATTCTCAAGTAAGTATTGCCAAAACAACGATAGAAACTGCATGAATATAATTCAGTTTATACACCTTAAAGACTTAATTGAGATTCACGCATATCAAAGCAAACTTATTTTTAAAGATTTGGGGATTGAACCCATAGAATCTGGATTAGATTAAGTTGTGCAAAATCCTCTGTCAACGAAAATTTAAAATTGACCCCGACATTCCTTAATTTAATTAACCATTTTGGGTACTAAACCATTTTTATTTTAATCACGCTTGATATTTACCAAGTAACACTACTTCGTTCATTAAATGACCTATGAATTCATAAACTGGTGTAGCCATAAAATTTTATTTAGATCAAATCTCGGTGGAGCTGAGAAACGTGAGTATGATGAAGCTTCAAACCGAGCATTGTTTGAACAGAATCTTGGTGAAAGCGTTTTAGATCCGTTTGAAATCTATAGCAAAATTCAAAAAGATTCAATTGATGCATTGAATAAAAAAGCATAGATAGTATTAAGTCAATTTGAATTTAATCTGGTGTCTAGACACCATCCATTTGTAAAGCCCGAAAACGTTAGTTTTTGGGCTTTATCTTATTTATGTCATAGATCTTCTTTAAACTTCATTTGAGTATAGGAGGGGTCATGGACAATAAATTTAAAATTAACCAATCAGTTGGTATAAAGGGTGTAAACAACCCAAAAGATGTAGAAGAAATCCAATTACTGTTGCAAAAAAATGGCTACTGCAACATTGGAATTGATGGGAAGGTAGGAAATAAAACAATTCAAGCAATAAAGGATTTTCAAGCAAAGAATAATATTAATACATCTGGCCTAATAGTACCAAACCAAAAGATTTTAAATGAAACACCTCCTGAACCTAGATATTTGCCAAAACAATACAACGACTCCCCTATTCCAGTAAAAAGCGGACAATTTACTTTTGATCAGGAAGGAATTGACAGAAGAACAAGTGTTTTATTTTCAAGAGTTATTCACCAACCTACTTTGGAATCTGGAGTAACAATTGGAAGGGGTTATGATATGAAATACAGAACCCCTTGCGAAATTAGAAAGGATTTAGAAAGAGCAGGAATACCTTCTGAGCAAGCTAAACTAATTTCAAAAGCTGCACTAATGTCAGGCATTGAAGCAAAAATATTTGTAAAAAATAACAAACACAAAATCGGAGAAATATCTAATTTGCAACAAACAAATTTATTTAATTTAATCTACCCTTTATATGTAAAAGAAACAAAAAGATTTTTCCTAAATAAAATTCGAAATCTTTCTTTAGTTAAAGCAACCACTAACAATCTAAATAATACTACATCTAATATACATGAAGAAATCTGGGATTTATTAGATGAAAATATAAAAATTGTATTAATAGATATGAAGTATCAAGGAGTTCTTTCTAATTTTATTCTTAAAAAATTTATATCTTCTGGTAAGTCAAAAAAAATATTGTTAGAACATACTAAGAATGAATATAACTCTACAAAAAAAATAGATGGTTAAAAAGATCTGAATTATTAAAATAATATGAACTTTCTTTTTTCAATCCTAATTTCCATATTTACTTTTAGCTCAAACCCTAACCTATCAATAGATATTTTATTTACATCTATTCACAACCTGTGCACAAACTCATATTGGTCTGGCAAATATGCGGAATGCATTTATAGAAATACCAACTTCATAAACATACTTTCAAATAGGTATATAGAAAATTTGCCAAATGAGCAAATGCATAAAAACTTTCTTGCTTATAACAATACTATTAATACTTTATGTAGGTATCATGCAAATTCACATGCAATATTTGATTACCCAAGCAATGATGATGCCTATGCATATTGTTTCATTAATCTATACAAAGGTTATCTTAAAACTGTAGTTAATATTGAGCAAAATTCGTTTTACGATAAAAATTGCAAAACAGATAAAAACAAATTGGCTCTACATAAAATTCGGTATCTAATTAAAAAGGCGAAAATTCTTTTATTTATCTTAAACAAAGATTCAAATGAAGCAGTAGATTTGTATGATAAACAAATGTATAGAACTTATGATTTATCTTTAGAACATCTTAAAAATTTAGAAAAACAGCTCTATGAATTTAATAATAATGGGTGTTTTAATTCAAATATCAGTTCAATTTTAAAAATTTTAGTTGATAATTTTTCTGAATATTCATTTTTATACATTCCCAGTAGCTTTTACAAAAAATTTAAATTAATAGCCGAGCAAGCCCTTTTGCATTGCGATTCTAATTGCAAACGTTTTGATTTTAATAAGTGGATTAAAAGCTCCAGGACACAGGTACTTTCAAATGCATGGCTTCAATACAGCGAGCAATTTTGTTCATTACTCACCAGCACTCTTAAGGAGCCTGATACTGTAGATTACAAAAAAAATTGTCTTTATACTAAGGCTTATCAACTAGAAAATCTCGGCATTCTGTTATCAAAATTTCAAATAGATAATTTAGATTATTATTCAATTGCCGATCTTCAAACACAAATAAATATAGATACTAACTATCTAATGAAAGAAAATAGAGATTGGACAAAACCTTTAATCAATGCCTACAAACACTTCTCTAATATGTATTGCCATAATAAGGCTAGTGTTTGTAAAAGCTTTTTAGAAATGATTTATTTAAAAGACTTAATTGAAGTTCACGCATATCAAAGCAAACTTATTTTTAAAGATTTGGGGATTGAACCCATAGAATCTGGATTAGATTAAGTTGTGCAAAATCCTCTATTATTTTTAATATTTACAGTTAAAATAAATTAGAACTTAACTTAAGGAGAAGATATGTTTCCAGAATACCGCGACTTAATTAGTAAACTTAAAAATGAGGATGCACACTTCACTCGCTTATTCGACTTACACAATGAGCTAGATCATCAAGTTGAAGCACTTGAAGCTAATCCTATAACTCAAGGTCGTGAAGAGATTGACCTACTTAAGAAAAAGAAACTTCAACTTAAAGATCAAATCTACGAATATCTTCGTAACGTTGCTCAAAAAGACTAATCTACACTTACTTCACTAAAATAGATAAGCCTTCCATCATATAGGAAGGCTTTATATTTTGCTCATCTATTTTTCAGATATTTCTTTATATCGTACTCAATTGGAATCGTAAAACTAAGAGTTTCCCCGTTCATCATTGAATTTGGTGGCTTTGGCAATGGCGAAGCTTTCATAAACAAATCCCTAGCCGCTTGATTTAAAGCTACATATTTTGAAGCCCTTTTAACTTCTGCAGAAAGAACATTGCCACTAGCATCTATGACAATACGAACTGCAACCACACCCTCTTCTTTGTTTATCAAAGCTGATTGTGGGTACGTTTTATGCCTATTCAAATGTGCAAAAAGGGAACTTTGATAGCTTTTACTATTTGAGCTACCCACACCTGTAGAGGGCGAAGAAACCTTATTGCCACTACCACTGACAGGTGCACTAGCTGTTGAATTTACAGATGCCCCTGCAATGGAATCGACTGCAGAAGGTTTGTCATTAGTGTTATTTGAGTTGTTGGTTTGCGTAGAAGGCTTCGGTTTTTTTGAAGATTTAGGTACTGGTTTTGGCTTAGTTTTAGGTACTGGTTTTGGCTTAGTTTTTTCTTTGGCAATAACCTCTTTTTTAATATCCTTTTGAATATCAGCATCCTTATTGCTTTCGACTGCAATTACCTCTGATTTTGGGGCTTCAGAATTTACATCAATATCCTCAGACGGTAGCTCTTCTTGTTCCTCGATTTTCTCTTCTAACATCTCCTGCTTTTCTATCTGAGTTTCAGGCTCTGCTTTAGAACTTTGAGATGACTTAATTGAAAAATCTTTTAATTCTCCTACTGGTAACTCTGTCAAAATCGTAATGGATTCAAAATCCCCTATCTCTCCCCCAAATCCTCCTAGTTCAAACGAATCTGAGTGCTTGTAATTGAGATATATGATAACAAAAACATGAAGGGCAATTGATAACATTGCCCCCCAAAAAGTACAGCCTTTATCTTTTGTTTTCACTAGAATCTATACTCTAAACTTGCCTTGTAAGTGCGTCCACGAGCTTTATTATCGAATAAAGAAATATCATTTCCTTCTATATCATAAGAAGCTTGGGATGTAGTACCATTAAACGCATTTAAAGCATCTAGATAATTTTTATCAAAGAGGTTTTGTACCTCAAATTTGAGTGTAAGATTTTCTATAGGTTGATATGATGCATATAAATCGAAAATACCAGGTATTTTAGGTAATTTCTCAGTTTTGAGTTCAGGATAGAAGTCATCAGGATCATTAGTATCAACTCTATTTTCATGAACGCTAACTCTGTAAGCATCTCCTGTATATTTATAAATCATACCCACAACTAGTTTTTCATTTAAAAAACGAGCACCCACGTCAAGATTTGCATATACTTCTGGCAATGTAGTTATTTCCGTATAACCTCCAAAAGAATTTGCCCCAACCCCACTTGTCTCATTAACTACCTGATTGCTATGTTGGTTTGAGTAACTTCCGCGTATATAAAACTTTCTTGCATCGTAGCTTAACTCAACTTCCATACCTCTAAATCTTGTAACTTCCGATTGGTTTAAGTGAAGCATAAAAGCATCGCTTGTATAAAATGATTTGTTATAGATATAGTCATCTACATTAGTACAATAATGAAGAATTTTGAAACCTAACCTATCATCGTCGAAAAATACTTTTTCTTTAAAAGCATTAAAACCGATTTGCCAAGTTTTAGCTTTTTCAGGTTTTAAAAATGGATTAACACCATTTCCTTCGTTAGTCGAGAAAAACATCTCCTGAACATTAGGTGGTCTAGAAGTTTTAGAATAGCTAACAAATGGCATAAACAAATCATGAATCTTTGCTGACAGCATGAATGAATAATTAAAATCAGTTCCATCTTTATTTATGTCAGCTGCAGCCTTAGGGAAGCAAAATTGATTTGCATCGCAAGGTGGTTTATAGCCTGATATATTCCACTTAGAAAGGTTTAAATTGGCATCCAGATTAAAGATATTGTATGCAAAACTATTATCCAAATAGAAATTTGTTATTTTTTGACGTCCCTTAGGCTGAAATGGTGTGGATGTAGCACCTGGCAAATTCATATCCATGGTATTTTCATATTTGTTAGATAAGAAATTTACTCCATACCGATGAGAAATATGAAGACCACCCAAGTTATAAGACGAACCATTACTCAAGTCGAAGGTAGTTGATTTATTTTCAGCTTTTAATCCACCCTTACTCGCTAAATCATGACGTCCAAAAAATACTGCATCATCCAAATAGAGTTGTTCACCACGTCCATAAGCAGCTAACAGATGCAAATCAACCAAATCAGATTCGGGCTTAAACTTGTAATCAAACTGATAGTTATTATGTTTTATTTCTCGACCAGCCAAGACATTTTTATAACCTCGATGGCTAAGAACAATATTATTTTGAATATCAGGATTGATTTCTAATTTAAATAAAGTGCTATATGGACTTTGAGTTAATTTTTTTGGATCGTATGGAGCAGTTTTTTCGTATTTATAATTTGATTCATCTTCAGGTAGGCTCGGATCATAGTTAGGATTTGGGATATGCTGGTCTGCAAAGGATTCCCCTCCTCCTATCTTATAATCCTGAGATATTTTATTTCGTGCATATCCAAATAGTGCACCTATGGAACCGCCATTATTCAGTTTATATTTTCCAGCAACGGCACCCATATAGTTGTATCCAATACCATTTGTACCATGAGAGTATCGTCCTAGAAAACCATACGATTTACCTTCACGAATAATATCGTCAACGCCTATAGTTCTAAAACTAGCACCTCCTAACAAGCCATTATGTCCAGAACTAAAAGTACCCTTTGTTACATCAACAGAAACAAGAAAATTTTGATCTACAAGAGCACCATAAGATGAAGTGGCAATATTACCGCCACCACTATGAAAGCTTCCAGTATCTGCAGAAGTACCAAAAAATGTTTGTGTTACACCATCGACTTTTGTACTGACACGACCCAAGCCAGTTAGTCCACGAATATTAACTTGAACTGTACCTTGAGTAGGATCAGTATTTGTATAACTGCCAGGCATACTTCTAACTATACTATCTATAGATTGCGTACTTCCAGAAATGTCTCCCCTGGAACTTACTGCTCCTGGAGTTGCAAATTGTTTTTCACTTTCTTTGACTTCTTTTGCAGATATTTCTAATGTATCAAACTCTAGTTCTTGCGCATAAAGACTACTAAATGCAAATAAAGATAGAATTGATAATGCTTTAATTCTGTTCATTTTCTCTATAATCCTTGACTTTCCCCATAGAAGATGGTTGTTAGTCATCTAAACACAGGGGATTTTTATAATTTGATGGATCATTATTAAAATTTTTAACAAACTGTAAGTAACCCTCTATAGTATAAAAATAACAATGATAATGCAAATAATATTAATTATCATTATTTCAAAATAAGGCCCTATTTAACATAGGGCTACTTTATTTGTATCTACTTAGAAATTTTAGGGTCAATGTAGAAGTCCGTAAATTTCGAATTCCTAATTTCTGGGGCATCCGATTCGTCACCTAAAAATATAACTTTATATTTTTTAGTCTTATCGAACTCTATTATATGTAGAGGTACACCTACAGATTTATTTGTATGAAGTCTTCCAGCAATTAATACAGATAAATTTTTGGATTTAACTAATTTGTCAGCCATTCGCCTATCTTTATATTGCTGAATCTCAACTAGCTTATTTGCTTGTGATTGGTCTGTGATTTGATGAGTTTCCAAAAGACTTGTTTTAATTAAATTTCTTACTTTATCAGATGTTGAAATCGTTCCATATATAGGCTCTGCTCCGTTATAGATTGTCTCTATCTCTGATGGGCTTAGGTTTCCTGCTATCGGTGTCATATTAGAATAAAAAATCTCTTCCACAAGACTTTTATATAGAGAATAATCCCATTTATTGTCCCACTCAATAAATTTAGGCAATTGATCTGTACTTACTTGAGTACCCTGAGACTTAACTCTATCCCAAATTGACTGCTTTGTAACATCTCCCATTTCAAGAACTACAGAAGTTTTTTTATGTTTAGAAATATCAACTAACAATTGCCTTTCTATTTGATGATGAGAATTATCTGTATGTATTTCTCCAATAAGTACTATGTCTGAATTTATAAGTTCATTTATAAATTGCTGATATTCAACGTATTTTTTTGAATTTGAGTCATAAACTTTTAATTCATTAGTTCTTTCAGATGAAACATGATTAGTGGCGGTGTCAACTGCAGTACAAGCACTAAGAAACAGTGTGGCAATAATTACAAATACTTTCATTAATATACAGCTTTTAAAAAATAATGAGAATCATTATACTTTAGTATAAGAATTGCATATAGATAGCAAAAGCATTGCCACCTAGAAGCAGTTTAAATTTAGTTACATATAAAGAGGATATATGAATAATTCCGTTGAAAAACAAAATGAAAAAATGCAAAAATTAGAAACTTTTTTACTTAATCTGATAGATGGGCAAAAAAGTGTAATTATCTCTAGTTTTGATGAAGGTTGCGTATCATCTTATGCACCATTTTTAAGACGTGGAGATGAAATCTATGCAATTTTATCAAGCGTGGCACCTCACTATCATGCAATTAAAAAGAACAAAGATTTAGTAAGCATTTTGTTTATCGTTGATGAGCAAAAGGCACATACAATTTTTGCTAGAGTTCGTGCGAGTTTTAAAGTTGAAGTTAGTTTTGCGGATGAAAAAAGAGAGGAAATCTTTAAGGAGCTACGGGAGAAATATGAAGATGATGCTGTTATAGACATTATCGAGGAACTTGCTGATTTTCATATTCTTAAATTCAAACTCAAAAAAGGAAGATTTGTGAGAGGTTTTGGAGCTGCTTATGAGACAGATGGATTAAAAATCGTAAGCCCATCTAAGCCAGAAAACCTACACGGCACTCCAAACTTATAATCCCTATACACCCGAAAAACCAAAAACCCTCTCGATAAACGGGAGGGTTTTAAATTTGGCTGCCCAAACTGGGTTCGAACCAGTGACCTGCGGATTAACAGTCCGTCGCTCTACCGACTGAGCTATTGGGCATTATATTAGGAGAACAATATGCAAATTACTAATATGGCTGCCCAAACTGGATTCGAACCAGTGACCTGCGGATTAACAGTCCGTCGCTCTACCGACTGAGCTATTGGGCAACAAAATTTAGTAAAAGACGATTTTAACTAAATTTCAAATTCTTTACAAGCCCATTGCCAAAATAAAAGTATAGGCTGTATTAATTAAACACCCTCTCGAGCTGCTTTACGTCTTTCGTGCTCTTGCAGGTATCTCTTACGTAAACGAATATTTTTAGGTGTAACTTCAACAAGCTCATCATCATCGATAAATTCAACAGCATATTCTAAAGTAAGCTTAATTGGAGGCACTAAACGTACAGCCTCATCAGTGCCAGATGCACGAATATTGGTCAGTTGTTTGCCTTTGATAGGGTTTACAACCAAATCATTGTCCCTGCTATGAATGCCGATAATCATACCTTCATATAATGCTTCCCCAGGTGACACAAACATACGACCGCGGTCCTGAAGTTTCCACAAAGCATAAGCAACGGCATCACCATTGTCCTGAGAAATCATTACCCCATTTCTGCGCTCTCCTATAGAACCTTCTCTTACAGGAGCATAATCATCAAAAATATGGCTCATAAGACCTGTGCCACGTGTCATAGACAAAAAGTCGCCCGTAAAACCTATCAACCCCCTTGCTGGAATACGATACTCTAAACGAGTACGACCACGACCATCAGATTCCATATTAAGAAGCTCACCTTTGCGACGGCCAAGTTCCTCCATAACACCGCCTTGATGCTCATCTTCCAAATCGATTGTTAAAAGCTCCATAGGCTCATGCTTAACGCCATCAATTTCCTTAAACACAACGCGTGGACGCGATACCGCAAGCTCATAGCCCTCGCGACGCATATTCTCCAAAAGAATTGTTAGATGAAGTTCGCCACGCCCGTTTACTTCGAATACGGTATCATCGTCAGTGTCATTTACACGCAAGGCTACATTAGATTTAAGTTCTAGGTTAAGACGATCTCGCAATTGACGTGAAGTCACAAATTTTCCTTCACGACCTGCAAGCGGTGAAGTGTTGACCATAAAGTTCATTGTTAGGGTAGGCTCGTCAATTTTAAGCATAGGCAATGCTTCTGGATTATTTGTATCGCATAGAGTGCATCCAATACCAATTTCTTCGATACCATTAATAAGCACGATATCACCCGCTTCAGCAGAATCTACTTTTTCGCGCTCAAGACCCTTAAATTTGAGAACTTCATTTATACGACCATTAAACGTTTCACCGTCTTCGCCAAATTTAACAATGACATTCTGGCCAGGTTTCACACGTCCCCTGTTAATACGTCCAATACCTATTTTTCCAACATAGCTGTTATAGTCAAGAGATATAATCTGCATCTGGAAAGGTCCATCAGCATTGTCATTGCGTTGAGGCACATACTTTAATATGGTATCGAACAACGGTCTCATGTCACCAGAACGAACATCCTCCGTCAAACCCGCATATCCATTTAGTCCTGAAGCATAAACTACTGGAAAATCTAATTGCTCTTCTGTGGCACCTAATTTATCAAATAGATCAAAAGTGGTATTTAATACATAATCTGGTCTTGCACCCGGACGATCAATTTTATTCACTACTACAATTGGCTTAAGACCAAGTGCCAATGCCTTTTTCGTAACAAAACGTGTTTGTGGCATAGGTCCTTCAACTGAATCCACCAGTAGCAAAACACCATCAACCATAGAAAGAACACGCTCTACCTCACCGCCAAAATCCGCATGTCCCGGTGTATCGATAATATTAATATGAGTATCTTCGTATTGCACGGCACAGTTTTTAGAAAGAATCGTAATTCCGCGTTCCTTCTCAATGTCATTTGAATCCATGACACGCTCAGCAACTTGTTGATTTTCCCGGAAGGTTCCAGATTGTCTTAAAAGCTGGTCCACTAATGTTGTTTTTCCGTGGTCAACGTGAGCGATAATCGCAATATTTCTAAGAGCTTTGCTCATAATTTTCCTTAGTTAAATTGTTTTAATTGGTACAAGTTCTACAGGTAATTCACTTAAAGAAATCAAAACATCCACAGGTTGTTTAAGGTCTTTAAAATCGCCTAATGTAATTGAATTCTTAATATCAAAAGGACCAACAGAAGTTCTTCTAAGAGCCTCAAGATGGGCAAAGCAACCCAAATCACGACCAATATCTTGTGCAAGTGTCCTTATATAAGTCCCTTTACTGCAATTAATATGCAAAATTAAATTAGGATACTCGTATTTAATTAACTGAATATTAAAAATAGTAACTTTTCTGGGTGAACGTTCAATTTCAATACCTTCACGTGCATATTTATAAAGCGGTTTACCATCCTTTTTAAGAGCTGAGTGCATGGGAGGAATTTGCTCAATTTGTCCTGTGTACTTATTTATAGCACTCATAATTGAGTCGATTTCAGGCACTATATCTATATTTTCTTTTGTGGCAATGCCTGTCAAATCCCCACTATCCGTCTCTACCCCCAGCTTCAATGTCGCAAGATAAGATTTATCTGCATCAAGCATAGTTGCACAAATTTTTGTAGCCTTGCCAAAACAGCAAATCAACAAACCTGTAGCAAATGGATCGAGGGTTCCCGTATGCCCTCCTTTTTTTGCGTCAAGATGCCTTCGTGCCTGTTGCAATGCAAAGTTGCTCGACATACCCTCAGATTTATCAAGCAACAAAATCCCATCAATATCTTGTCCTTTTCTACGAGCCATAAAAATAGATTTATAAACCTCGTATTTTTGGAGGGGCAAACTCTACTTCATCATCTGCTGAAATTTCGCAAGACTCAACATTATTCGCTTTATCAATTAGCTTACTCATCTCAATTACATGAGAAAGTTGATCGTCATGAAAAAATCTCAAAGTAGGAACAGTATGTATATGAAGCATCTTATAAAGCAATGAATGCAAATATCCTGCTTTTTCATTAAGCACTTCCTGTGCATTCATCGCCTCAGCTCCAAGCACGGAAAAATAAACTTTTGCGTGAGCATAATCTGCAGATAAATCCACACGAGTTAAAGTAATCAAACCATGACGCGTACCTAGTTCTCTTTGAATTAAAAAAGCTAAATCTTTTTGTATTTGGTCGGCAATGCGTATCTGTCTGCTAGGCCCTGTTTTTGTTTTATGTCTGCTCACTTTAGCTTACAAGGTCCTAGCAATTTCACGGATTTCAAATACTTCAAGTTGATCTCCAACTTCGATATCGTTATTATTTTTTAATGATATACCGCAATCAAAACCTGATTTAACTTCTTTAACATCATCTTTAAAGCGTTTCAGTGAATCTAAATACCCAGTCCAAATAACAACATTATTACGAAGCTGACGCACTTGAGCTTCACGTCTTACTAGACCTTCAGTAACCATACAACCTGCAACTTTACCGACTTTAGAAATTGTATATACTTCGCGAATTTCAACAAGTCCAATAATCTCTTCTTTCTTATCCGGAGTGAGCATACCTGAAAGTGCACTTTTAACTTCATCTACAGCATCGTAAATGATGTTGTAGTAACGAATGTCAATGCCATTATTTTCAGCAAGTTTTTTCGCACCTTGATCGGCACGAACGTTAAAGCCGATTATGACCGCTCCAGAAGCTGTCGCTAAGTTTACGTCTGACTCAGAAATTCCACCTACTGCGGCATGCACAACTTGAACTCGAACTTCATCACCAGATAGTTTTAGTAATGACTGTACTAATGCCTCTTGCGAGCCCTGAACGTCAGTTTTAATAATAAGAGACAGAGTCTTAACGCCCTCATTATTTTGGAACATGTTTTCAAGATTTTGAGCTTGCTGACGAGCAAGTTTCACGTCACGGAATTTACCCTGACGGAAAAGAGCAATCTCACGAGCTTTACGTTCATCTAAAAGTACAAGAACTTCATCTCCTGCATCAGGCACCTCAGATAAACCTTGAATCTCAACTGGGTATGAAGGTCCAGCTTCATCAATTGTTTTACCATTTTCGTCAAGCATGGCACGAACACGACCAAAACTTGCTCCAGCCAAAATTGCATCACCCCTATGAAGCGTACCGCTTTGAACTAATATAGTGGCAACAGGACCTTTACCTTTATCCAATCTAGCTTCAATTACTATACCTTTTGCAGGCGAATCAACTGCAGCTTTTAGCTCTAATATTTCTGCTTGAAGTAAAACGTTTTCTAAAAGCTCTTCTATACCTTCACCAGTTTTTGCCGACACATGAACAAAAGGAACATCCCCACCATATTCTTCAGGGATTACCTCTTCAGCAACCAATTCCTGTTTAACTCTTTCAGGATTTGCTTCAGGCTTATCTATTTTGTTAATTGCAACTACCATAGGAACCTGTGCAGCTTTGGCATGGCTAATAGCCTCTTTAGTTTGAGGCATTACACCATCATCTGCCGCAACTACGATAATTACAATATCAGTTGCTTTTGCTCCCCTTGCACGCATTGCTGTAAAAGCTTCATGTCCAGGTGTATCTAAAAATGTGACTACGTCCCCAGATTTAGTCTTAACTCTATAAGCACCAATGTGCTGGGTAATGCCACCAGCTTCTCCAGAGGCAACACGTGTTCTCCTAATGTAATCCAACAAAGAAGTTTTACCGTGATCAACGTGACCCATAACAGTAACAACAGGTGCTCGTGTAGACATCTCATAATCACGTGATTCATTTTCAGCATCTAAGAATGCTTCTGGATCGTCTAATTTAGCTTGTATCGCCGTATGACCTAGTTCTTCTACTACAATCATGGCGGTTTCTTGATCCAAGACTTGGTTTATGGTAACCATTTGACCAAGGAGCATGAGTTTTTTGATAACCTCAGCAGCTTTAACTGACATTTTGTGAGCTAAATCAGCGACTGTAATAGTCTCAGGAACATGGATTTCGCGGGCGATAAATTCTTGTACTAGAGGTTGTTTAGTTTCTGATGATTTATTTTTAGGCCTACTGCGACCCCCACCAGCTCTCCATGTTTCCTCTCCAGAGTCTGTATAGTTTCGTTTATCATGTTTTTCATTAGCTGACGGTTTCTTAGTTGGTCTAATCCCATCATTCCAATTTTTTTCTGACTTGTCTGAACCTTTAGTTGATTTAGCTTTACTACCTTTTTTCTTATTATCGGAATCGTCTTCGTCTACAACAGGTTTCGCTTGGGTAGAAACTGTTTTAGTTACGTTTGGAGTATTAACTTTTTTAGCAGAAGGCTCAGCAACTGAAGAACTAGGTACACTTGGTGCAGGAGTAGCCTTTTTAGCTGGCTTAGGATTTCTAGCATATTGAGTTAATGCTTCAGCTTCACTCTGAGCTTTTTTACGGGCATCTTCTCTATTTTTTTCTGCTTCTTCAGTTGATTTTTGAGATTTAACTGGTTGAACAGATTCAACCTTTGGTGAAACCGCTTCAGGTATTGGTATTTCTTTTTCTTCTTTTGGCAATACCTTTCTCACATCCTGCTTCGGAGTTTCAACCTTAGTTTCAACCTTTTTAGGAGCTTCAGTTATATCTTGTTTAGCTTCTTTTTCAACCACCTCAGATGTTGCAACTTTTACTTCGACCTTAGGTTGCTCCTTAGCCTCAATTTTTTCAGAGGCTGTTGCTGGAGCAGTAGCAGGTTTTGGTGCAGGAGTCTGTGCAGGTGAAGCTTTAAGCTCAGGTGCACTTTTAGGCTCATGTACAACTTTTGATTCATGTGCAACTTTAGGTTCAGGTCTTGAAGGCTTAGCTGTAGCAATAGGCTTAGATTGCAGTTCAGGATTTTTAACTTTATCCTCAACTTTTGGAGTAGCTGATTTGACTGATTCTTGTTTTTTGGCTTCACTAACTACTACAGTACGTTTCTTTCTAGTAGTTACTGAAACAGTAGAACCGTCAGCCTGCTTGATCTTTGAATGCTCATTGCGTTTCAAAGTCAATTTTTTCTTTGTAGTGTTATCAGTTGTTTTAACTGTATCTTGGGACATTAAAATTCCTGTTTTAAATTATTCAAACCAATGAGCTCTTGCTTTTAAGATAATGTCATAAGCTGTTGCTTCATCTACATCTAAAATCTCTAAAAGCTCATCAGTAGCGAGTTCAGCTAAATCATCTCTAGTTGAAATATTATTTTCCACAAGCTTAGATACCATCTCCGTAGTAAGACCGTCTATATCTATCAAGCCTTTTGATGAAGCAACCCTCTCATCTCTTTCTGCTGCAGCTACAGATAAACTATGTCTAGCCCTATTTCGTAGTTCGTGTACTAATTCTTCATCGAAACCTTCAATCTCTAATAGCTCTTGTTCTGGTACATACGCAATTTCTTCAAGTCCAGTAAAACCCTCTTCTATAAGTACCGTCGCAATTTCTTCATCAATATCTAACTTATCGGTAAATAATTTCATGATGCTTTGGTCTTCTTCCTGCTGTCTAGCTTGACTTTCTTCTGGTGTCATGATATTTATTTGCCAACCAGTTAAATCAGAAGCTAATCGAACATTTTGACCACGAGTACCAATTGCTTTAGCTAAATTTTCATCATCTACAACAACATCCATAACATGTTTTTCTTCATCAACAATAATTGAAGATACATGTGCAGGAGAAAGAGCAGAAATCACAAACTCCGCAGGTTCATCTGACCATAAAACAATATCAATTTGTTCGCCATTAAGTTCATGTCTCACAGCACCTACTCTAGACCCACGCATACCAACACAAGTACCGATTGGGTCTATGCGTTTATCATAAGCTTGTACAGCTATTTTTGCTCTAATGCCTGGATCCCTAGCAGCTGCCTTTATTTCAAGTAATCCCTGTTCAATCTCTGGCACTTCATATTCAAAAAGCTCTCTTAAAAATTCAGGGTCAATTCGAGATAATTGTATTATCTGACCTTTAGCTTCCTTATCAATTTTTTGAACATAAGCCCTAACGCGATCACCGATTCTAAACGACTCTTTAGGAATCATTTCAGCTTTAGGTAAGCGTGCTTCAAGTTTACCTACCTCTACAACAACATCGCCTTTATCGATGCGTTTCACAACCCCAGATACGATCTTATCGTTTTGTGCAACAAATTCATCTATCCACTGTTTGCGTTCAGAATCACGCATTTTTTGTAAAATAACTTGTCTAGCAATTTGAGCACCTATACGACCAAACTCTTGAGGCTCTAACGGCTCCTCGATAAAATCACCAACTTTAATATCTGGATGATCTTCAACTGCATCAGAATAAATTTCTTCTCTTTCTGGTTCTTGAATACCGTGTTCATCTGGCACAACCTCCCATCGACGAACACCCACGTAGTTACCAGTATCACGATCAATCCGAACTACAACATCCGCACCTTCTTTAAACTGCTTTTTCATAGCTGAGGCAAGTGCACCCTCAATCGCAGCAAAAATTTCTTCCACGGGAAGATTTTTTTCGTGTGCCATTGCATCGATAAAATGGATTATTTCGCGACTCATTATTTTTTACCTTTGAAATTTAAAATAGGGTCTAATTTCGCTCTGTCAACATCAGAATAATTAAATTCAATAATCTGATTTGATTGCTCTTGAGCACTCTCAACATTTTTAGTTTTTTTGGATTTAGAGTTTTTAATTTCTGGATCTAAAACCAAACGAAAAGGGTTATTAATATCCTGGGTAACCTCTAAAACCCCTTTAAATACTTTCTTACTGGCAATGGCCTCGTGAAACTTCACCTCAACCCTTTGTCCAGCAAACCTATGAAAATCATCTTCTTTTTTTAAGGGTCTATCAGTACCTGGAGATCCAACTTCCAAACGAGCATAATCAACATCTTCAACTTCATAAATCCTAGAAAGAAGTCGTGAAACCTCCTCACAATCTTCTATGGTAATACCTCTATCGATATCAATTGTTACTCTAAGTAGCCCCTGAGCCGCTCTTTCAATATCTACTAATTCATAACCCAGTCCCTCAATCGGACCACGGCTAATTTCAAAAATGTCTTTCATAATCAATAAAAAAATGGGCTTAAATTAGCCCATTTCAATCTAAAAATGCTATGTAGTAAAAATACTAAATTAACTACTAATGACAAATTTTAGCAGTAATCATATGATTTAACAAGAAAATTAACGATTAGTGGTATTATTGCGTGTACTTCTACCTCGTCTCTGGCTAGGGACACCTCTACCCGTCAACCCCCTTTGAGGACCACCTGCACTTTTACGAACTTTGTGAATCGAAAAATCCTTACTTGGGTCTATAGATTTTTCAAACCCAGGTGGCAATGCATTTCCATGCGACACTGGTCCACGCCTTCCCTTACGACCATCTTCATCATTTTTCTTATTAAGGCCCAAACATTCCATTAAACCTAGAACTTGAGATGGGTCAAGTTCCTCCCACCTTCCTCTTTTTAAATTTCGGGGGAGATGAACATCTCCAAATCTAGAACGGATAAGACGACTAACAGTTAAGCCCAAAGCTTCGAACATACGTCTTACCTCTCTATTTCTGCCCTCTTCAATAGTTACTCTATACCATTTATTACTACCATCCCCACCTATATAATCAATGGATCCAAATTTTGCCAATCCATCTTCTAAGTGGATACCTTCGGTCAGAGTTTTAAGTTGAGTTGAATCAAGCTCCCCAAGAATTCTAACGGCGTATTCACGTTCGTTGCCATATCGGGGATGCATAAGTCTATTAGCCAAATCTCCTGATGTAGTAAAGATTAGTAGACCCTCAGTATTAATATCAAGTCTACCCACAGATACCCATTTAGCAGTCTTCATCTTTGGAAGACGTGCAAAAACTGTTGCTCTGTTTTTAGGATCATCCTGCGTAACTATTTCGCCAGCTGGTTTATGATAAAGAATTACTCTAGGCACTCTATTAGATTTAGGTCTATTGATAATTCTGCCGTTTACTTTAACCACATCCTCATCAGAAATTCTTTGACCAATATGTGCAGGTACACCGTTAACAGATACACGACCCTGAATAATTAAGTCTTCCATATCTCTACGAGATCCAACACCCGCATCAGCCAATATTTTATGAAGTTTTGGTTTGCTAGAGTTTTCAGCAACCTTTGCAAGTTTGCTAATTTTTTTTGAGAACTTTTTATGATCTTCTGTTAGAAATTCAAATACATTTTGATCTTCATGTTCAGAAGCCCTAGTATGCTCGTCTATTTGTTGATCATCTATTTGGAGCTCGTTATTAAAATCAGCCGAATCTTCTGACTTTTCAAACTTTGAGCTAGTTTTATGCCTTGGTGTTGGGCTTAATTTGGTATTGGTGTTTTGTCTTCTTCGAAATGGACTGCGAAGCTTACGTGGTCGGGATTCTGTTGAAGTATTTTGATTTTCAAATGTCATATAAAAATGAATCTAGCTTGATTCTTGTATGTTTAGTTGAGAGTTATTGTTAAGTGGAGGAGAAGAATCAATCAGGTTTTCTAAACTACTTTCTCCTAGTTCTTCTATAGGAGGAAGTTCTGAGAGAGACTTAAGTCCAAGGTCATCTAAAAATTGTTTTGTGGTACCCAATAATGAAGGACGTCCAGGTCCATCACGGTAACCAACAACATCAATCCAACCACGCTCTTCCAATGTCTTAATTATGTTTGAAGATACGGTAACACCCCTGATATCTTCTATATCCCCTCTAGTTACTGGCTGTCGCCATGCAATGATAGATAAAGTCTCTAAAACAGCTCTGGAATACTTTGGTGGTTTTTCTGGATTGAGTCTTTCTAAATATATTTGCATCTCAGGAGTAGATTGAAAACGCCACCCCGTCGAAAGCTCAACTAATTCTAACCCACTATTAAGCCACTTTTCCTGAAGCCCTTTAAGTTGTTGCTCAATGTCAACAAATTTAATATTATCTGAGCTTAAAAATAAATTTTTTAACTCACTAACTTTTAAAGGAGAACTTGAACAGAGTAAACAGGCCTCTAAAACTTTAGAAATTGTTTCGCTTTGCATATCTAAGAAAAAGTGAGGTGCGAGCTTGAATTGTATATGTAAGTTTATATTTAAAAAATAATTAAAGTCAAAATATTAAATTTTTTTTACAAAAACTATTGAAGTTAGAAAAAAATACTTTTATAATCTTAATTTACTTGACGCGGGGTGGAGCAGCCTGGTAGCTCGTCGGGCTCATAACCCGAAGGTCGTAGGTTCAAATCCTGCCCCCGCAACCATCTTCATATCCTCTGCTACATCACATCTAAAGCATAACCTTTCCCCAGACACTGGATCATTAAATTGAAGCTCATATGCATGAAGCATTTGTCTTAGGTTTTTAAAAGTTTTTAATTTAATTCCACCGTACAATTCATCTCCAACTAGAGGATGATTAATTGAAGCCATATGAACCCTTATTTGATGAGTACGTCCAGTTTCTAACCTACAATTAATCAAACTTATATTTTTATCCTCTATATATCCGTGCCTAATAGTCTCATAATGCGTAATAGCTTCTTTTGGGGATATGGGTTTAACTATTTTTGAAGAAGCCATCTTTATCGGATTTCTAGGGTCTCTACCTATTTCATCAGCTATAACACCCTGATCGGATGTAGTACCGGAAACTATGGCTATATACTTTCTACCCATAGTTCTTGCTTGCAGTTGCTTTATAAAATTGAATTGCGACATTTCATTTCTAGCTACTACAAGTACCCCAGAAGTATCTTTATCTAGTCTATGAACAATACCAGCCCTAGGTACATGTTTAAGTTCAGGAAATCTGTAAAGCAAACCATTAAGAAGAGTTCCAGACCAATTGCCAGAGCCAGGATGAGTAACTAGTCCAGCTGGCTTTCCAATTACAATCCAGTCTGTAGACTCATCTATCACATCAAAATTAATATCTTCGGGTTGAAAAGCCCTAGTGTGCTCATCTGGCTGTATATCGACTTCTATAACATCTAAAGGACCTACGACAGTTCTTACTTTTGATTCATTTGCTGACTTTGAATTAATCCTTACATGCCCTTCCTCAATCCAATTTTGGATTCTACTTCTTGAATATTCTGGCAATAACTGAGCTAACACTTTATCCAACCGATCTGCTTTAGTCGTTATATCCAAGGTAAATATGCGTTTTTCTAAATTTTCATCCAGCATAAACTTAATTAATTTAAAGTTATTATTGTTTCTTATGTATAGAGCTAGTTAATGTTATTATTAATCGTTTAGTTTTAAGATATTCTTCTCATAATAAAATGAAAAAAACACTAAGGAACATTTTAATCTTATCCTTTACAGCTATCTTGTCTGCTTGTGGTATTTTTGACCGAGAAATTGACGAGACTGCAGGTCTTCCAGCAGATAAACTTTACGATACCGCTCGTACCTACGTGCGTGGACGAGATTGGGATAGTGCAAGAAAGTATCTTGCTGCTATCGAAAACCGTCATCCATACAGTTCTTACGCTCAACAGGCTATGATTGATGAAGCCTATGTTAACTGGAAGGATGAACAACCTGAACGTGCAATTGCAGTAATCGACAGATTCCTTCAGATATATCCTAGCCACCCAGGTACAGAATATATGCTTTACCTAAAGGGTCTAATCACATTTACACCCCCAACTCACTTTTTAACTAGTTTTGCTGGACAAAAGCCAAGTGAACGTGATCCTAGAGGTTTAAGACAATCTTATACTGCTTTCAAAGTTCTAATTGATAATTATCCAAACAGTAGATACGCTGCGGATGCACGTCAGCGCCTTGTTTGGTTGGTTACTACACTAGCTGAACATGAAGCAAATGTAGCTAAGTATTATTATGAGAAAAAAGCATATGTAGCTGCTATTAATAGAGCTCAGGTAGTTCTGACTGAATTCTCAGGTGTTCCTTCTGCTGAATTAGCTCTATATGTATTAATGAAATCTTATGAGGCTTTAGGGTCTGAAGATCAAGCTGCTGATGCCAAAAGCGTGTTAGTTAAAAACTACCCTAATAGTCGATATTTGACCCATGGATTTAAAGGCGAAGGAGGTATTATGAAATACCTTTCACCTACAAACTGGTTTAACTAAATACTTAATTATCAGGACCTATCAAAGGTCCTGATTTTTTATCTAGAAACCATCAAGAACAAACCAATAAATCATTAAATCTTGTAGTAAAACAAGGGCTAAGATAATTTCTCTGCATATGCCATCGTGAAGACAATAATGACTGGCTTAATTTCAATGCCCCTTTACCAAATCTTTGATTTGTCTCATCGATTGTCTTCATAAGCTCTTTTCTTCTATCGAACTCCTCTAAGTGTGTCGCACTATCCCATAGTGAAAGTTGATGACTAGTGGGGGCTGGGGTAATTTCACCTAAAGTTATTCCAGCTTTTTTGTAGTTGTATCCGCTTCTGTAGACGACCTTCAGAAGTTCCTGAGCTTTTGAATTTAAGGTCAAAGTATCATCCGTAGCTTCAATCAATCTAGCCATCTTGTAACCGCCATACTGCTGGTCTTGCTCTCTATAACGATTTGTCTTTATGAATACGGATAATTCTTTAGTAAAGCTATTTTGTTTGCGAAGTTTGCGAGCACCCTCAGCTATATGCTCTGATATAGCAGACTGAAGTGAATTTAAATCTGTAATTAACTCTCCAAAACTTCTGCTACATACAATTTGTTTTCTATCCTGCAATTCCTCAAGATCTGCACAGGGGATTCCTTTTAACTCAAGCTGAGTTCGCTCCATAACTACAGAAAAATGCTTACGTAAAAGCCTAGAATCCGCATTAACCAAATCGTACACCGTATCGATACCCATAGTATGTAACTGCTTTGAAATACGTCGACCAATACCCCATATTTCTGATACATCCATAGACTTAAATGCCCTATCCCTAATGGACTTTGACCAATCAGACCAAACCACTACACCCCCGAAAGATTCAGGATATTTTTTTGCTAAATGATTACAAAATTTAGCCAATGTTTTAGTCGGTGCTATACCTATACAAGTTGGGATACCTACCCACTTTAAAACTCTGTCTCTAATTGTTCTACCAACCTCTTTATAAGACCTGCGTGAATCAATATAGGCAAAGCACTCATCGATAGAATAAACCTCTATATCTGAAACTACTGAAGAAATAGTATTCATCATACGCGAAGAGATATCGGCATATAACTCATAGTTGCTTGAAAACGCATAAACTTCACCGCTTTCAACTAAATCTCTAATCTTAAAAAAAGGAAGTCCCATAGGAATGCCTAGAGCTTTTGCTTCACGTGTACGAGCAACCACGCAACCATCTTGATTTGAAAGCACTACTACAGGAACTTCCTTCAAATCAGGACGGAACACACGCTCACAGGAGCAATAAAAACTATTACCATCTATAAGAGCAAACATAACTAGTTTCTAAAGTCCTTAATAACATGTAAAAGCACACCAACTATCCGTAATTGCTCCTGATCACGAAATTTGATTGGAGTATAGATTCCACTTCGATTTTCTGGTCTAAGCTCAACAGACCCGTCTGGCAATATGCATAATCTTTTGATTGTGTACTCATTTCCGATATCTGCCATAACAATATCCATATGCTTAGCGGTGACAGATCTATCGATTATTAAAATATCATCTTTTGATATACCTACATCAATCATAGAATCACCACCGCTACGTACCGCAATAGTAGCCATGGGGTTCTGAACAAGGTATGTATTAAAGTCTAAATAGTCAGCCACGTAGGATTCAGCTGGGGATGGAAAGCCTGCAGGAATCCTCTCTAAGGCTAGAGGAATAGCCAACTCAGGCACACGGCTTTCAGACCATGAATCAGGGAACTGCTGTAACTTTAAATTCTCGATAAGAGTATCAATAGTAGGTATAAGGCTAGCAGGTACTCTTTTAACAACCATAGCCTCACCTAAAACTGACTTACGTCCAGCCCCCTTACGACAGCCTCCCCTGGAACCAGAATTATGTACGATTTTTAATTTAGGATCAGGCATAGCATCAATAAAATTTGATTTCGTTACGAAATCATAGTTTATATCGATAATACTGTCAAAACAATTTTAAAAATTATAAAAATTAAATTATTGAGAGCTTTGCAACTGACAGAGAAAGTGTTTTAGTTCCCACAGAGAAAAATTGAATCTGGGCTTGAGCATCATCACCTTGCCCTATTATTTTAATAATAACACCTTCACCAAATTTAGGATGAGATACACTCATTCCTATCCTATATGGTGAGTCGGAATGATAAATTTTCTCTTTTGTTTTTGGTGAGGCAAACTCTTCAAAGCTATCTAGACTATATCTAGAGTCTGAATACAGTTGAGGCTTATCGGTAAGCCATTTGACATGGTCTTTAGTAATTTCATCTAAAAATATAGATTTTTTGGTTGGATGAGTCTTACCGTATATTTGTCGTGACATTGTGAATAGCAAGTACAACCTTTTGCGTGCACGCGTCATTGCCACGTACATAAGACGTCGCTCTTCTTCTAATCCGCCAGGCTCAGAAATACTATTATCATGTGGAAATAGACCCTGCTCCAAGCCTGCAATAAACACAGCATCAAACTCTAAACCTTTTGAAGAATGTACAGTCATCAATTGAACGGCATCGAGGTTTCGCTTAGATTGATTGTCCCCCGCTTCTAGACTTGCTGTACTTAGGAATAAAGCTAAAGGAGTCATATTTTTGGCATCCACGCCTTCAATTACTTCAATAGACTTTAGGAAGGCAATACCCTCTTCCTTGCAGAAAACTTTTGCAGCATCAATAAGCTCTGACAGATTCTCCAAACGCTCTTCACCGTCTTGCTCGTTGTTATAGTACTCATCGATACCTGTCTGCTCAATCACAGCCTCTACCAATTCAGGCAATGTAGATTCAGCTGCGACTTCTTGCAATCTCTTAATAAGATAGATAAAACCATTTACTTTTTTCGCAGCCTCTCCATTTAAGCCACCAGCAGCCAAAGCGAGGCTACAACCAACGCTTTTTGCAATCTCATCAAGCTTTTCAATTGTGCGGTTTCCAATACTACGTGCAGGAAAATTAACAACTCTCAAAAAAGCATTATCGCTATTTAAATTATGAATAAGTTGAAGATAGGCTACTACGTGTTTAATCTCTTGACGTTCATAAAATCGTAGCCCTCCATAAACCACATATTTGACTCCAGCCCTTGCAAAGCTGTGCTCTATAGCCCTAGATTGAGCATTGCTTCTATATAAAATAGCAATTTGTCTATGATCGAAACCTTCCCTAATAAGCTGTTTGGTTTCTTCAAGTATCCATTGAGCTTCTTCATTTTGATCATAAAGGCTGGCAATGCTTATTTGTTCGCCCTGCCCTTTATCTGACCACAAATTTTTTCCTAAACGATTTGTATTATTAGCAATAAGTTCATTAGCCGCACACAAAATATGGTTATAGGACCTGTAGTTTTGCTCTAGACGAACTAAATTCTCCTTTGCATATTTACGTTCGAAGTTTCTCATATGCTCCACATTTGCTCCGCGGAAGGAGTAAATGGATTGATCATCATCACCAACAGCAAATATCGAAGTACTTGGTCCTGCAAGTAAATTTAACCACTTATACTGAAGAAAGTTAGTATCCTGAAATTCGTCTATCAAAATATGCTTAAATCTTAAGTTATAGTGTCCTATTATAGTTTTATTATTTTCTAGCAATTCAACTGTTCTTAATAGTAGCTCTGCGAAATCGACTACCCCCTCCTTCTGACACTGTTTTTCGTAGGTTTTATATATTTCAACATATGTTTCGTCAAATTCATACGTTGGGATAACCTGTTCTGCCCTTAATCCAGATTCTTTTTTATTATTAATGCCATATTGAACTTCCCTAATTGGATATAACTTATCATCATCCAATTTCATGCTTTTCAAAATTCTTTTGAGCATAGATTTTTGATCAGCCATATCCAAAATTTGAAAAGCTGCTGGTAACCCAACTTCCTTATGATGAGCCCTTAGAATCCTGTGACAGATACTATGAAATGTACCCACCCACAGACTCTTTGGATTTACGGGAATATATTTTCCTATGCGCTCCATCATCTCTTTAGCAGCTTTATTAGTAAAGGTTACAGCTAAGATCCTCTCAGGAGTGGCAATGCCCTGCTGAACCAACCAAGCTATTCTAGTGGTCAATACCTTTGTTTTTCCACTGCCAGCACCAGCCAACACTAACAAATGCTTAGCCTCGCTAGTTACCGCAGCTAGTTGTTGCTTATTTAGAGAATCTAAAACCGAACTCATCACTAATCAACCTTCTCCATAACTGCCGCAAAGAAACCGTCCGTCCCATGAATATCAGGTCTAAGAACTAGCATATCATCTACGTCTTCCAATCCTGTAATCCTATCTCCTAGAACTTTTTGAGGATTTATCAATTTAAAATTTGTGTTGATTTTAAGAAACTTGTTTATTTGTTGTTGATTTTCTTCTTCTAAAACACTACATGTTGAATAGATTAGTCTTCCACCATTTTTTACGCATTTTGAAGCAGCAGTAAGTATATTGAATTGCAACTCTACTAGCTCACTTAAATCTTTTTGAGTTTGTCTCCACTTCAAATCTGGGTTTCTTCTTAAAGTACCTAGACCAGTACAAGGAGCATCTACTAAAACCTTATCGGCTTTTCCGTGAAGTCGCTTCACCCGCTCCGCATTTTCAGATTTTATCGGTATTAGAGTTACATTACTTAAACCACTTCTTACAATTCTTGGTTTAGCTTTGCCAAGTCTATTACTTGAAGTATCTAATGCATAAAGCCTCCCCTTAGAGTGCATCAATGCCCCAAGTAACAACGTTTTACCACCTGCTCCAGCACAAAAGTCAATTACCCAATCACTTCTCTTAGGGCTAACTAACTGACATAAAATTTGGCTACCTTCGTCTTGTACTTCAACTTTGCCATCAATAAATAAATCCCATCTGTTAATCGAAGGATTTGTTTTTATGCGAATTCCCCAAGGTGAAAATTTTGTGTTTTCGTACTCTTGATTATCAAGTAATCCCCTTGATTTTATCTCCTGAAGAACCTCATCCCGACTTGCTTTCAAAGGATTAACCCTAATATCAAGCGGTGCCTTTTGATTAAGAGCTTCAAGTAAAGACTCATAATTTGGTAGTTTAGAAACCTTATTAAAAAACCAATCTGGCACACTATATTTGATTAAGTCATTTAGAGTTGAAGTGTCTATCTTATAAATTCTTTCAAACCACTCTGCTTGCTCTTCCTTAAGCATAGCAACCACAGACTCCCTAGAACAAACAGAATTAAGCCCTAGAATGGCAAGCCTTTGATTTTCAGGACCTACACCACTTTGAGCAAAATTTCTATACATCCTAAGATTTCTAAGAATATCAAACACCGCTTCGGCAACGATAGCACGATCGCCATGCCCTAGTTTCTTATTAGATTTAAACCAATTTGATAGCACTGAATCTGCTGGATACTTGAATTTCAATACTTCTTCAAGGACTTCAGCTATTTGAAAAACTTTAAGATAGGATAATTTTGCTTTCATATTTCTTCTGAATAAAATGTGGTTTTAACTTCTTTATCAAACTTCACAACCCTATCATCTATTCTTACTATTCCTTGAGTTAAATATTCCACTACTGTAGGATATACCTGATGTTCTACCTTTAAAACTCGATCTGCTAGAGTTTGAGCTGAATCTGATTTAAATACTGGCACGACCCCTTGAGCAATTATAGGACCATCATCAAGTTGTGGATTTACAAAATGAACGGTACATCCATGCACGCATACACCAGTTTTAAGTGCTCTCTCATGAGTATCAAGTCCAGCAAAACTTGGTAGCAATGAGGGGTGTATATTGATTAGCCTGCCCTCAAGCCCATCTACAAACGATGAATTTAAAATTCTCATGTACCCTGCAAGTAAAACATAATCAGGGCTATAAGCAAGAACTTTGTTTAGAAGTTCATAATCAAATTGTGCTCTGTCATATCCTTTTTCCTGTGGCAATGGCACATATTCCACGTGAATTCCATTTTCCTTAGCCCAATTTAGACCTAATGACTTTGAGTTGTGGGAAATAACTGCAACAATCTCAATATTTTTATTAATTTTTGCGCGTTCTACTATCGCTTTCATATTTGATCCGCGACCAGAGATTAAAATAACGAAACGCATTGATATTCCATATCCTTACTAATAAATCAAAAATTTTAATATTTTAGAAGTGTTTAATTCTATCAATCTTCCGCATATTTCTAGAAATCTTTTATCTAATTCGTCGACCTGTCTTACGGTAGGTAATTTTGACGGGGTTCACCTTGGACATCAGTCTATTTTAAAGCTGGTATCACAATCCGCTATAACTAAAGAGTTAGTCCCAAGTGTTCTAACTTTTGAACCGCATCCACGTGAGTATTTTGGAGTAACTGGAAATCGTCCCGAACTTATACCTACAAAAATTCAAGGTCTTAGAGATAAGGTTTTATCCCTTGGTCGATGTGGTATTAGCGAAATTTTTATTCAACGTTTTAATAAAACTACTGCATCCATGCTACCAGAGGATTTTATAACAAGCATATTAGTCAAAGGCTTAAAAGTGAAATCACTTTTTGTTGGAGCTGATTTTCGTTTCGGATATAAACGTAAGGGCGATTCCGAAATGCTTAAATCTGCCTCTAAAAAATTTGGTTTCGATGTTAATTTTATAGATGACATTCTAGATACCAATCAAATTAGATATTCAAGTTCTGAGCTACGTAATGCCCTTGCCTACGGTAATATTTCTCAGGCTTCTCAAATCATGGGTCGGAATTATCATTTCACTGGTCGTGTTATTCATGGAAAAAAACTAGGGGCTAAAATCGGAACTCCAACCATGAATATGAGAGTACCTCAAAGATTTGCTCTTAGGTCGGGGATTTATATTGTTACCGTTAGCGGTTTAAGTGCTGAGCCTCTACAAGCTGTAGCTAATTTAGGAATCAGACCCACAGTAGAAAGTAGTGGTGAAGTATTACTCGAGGTCCATATTCTCGATAGAATCATCTCTGCTTACGGTAAAATTATTAACGTTTCATTTCTCGATTTCATCAGGGATGAAGAAAAATTCCCTTCAGTTGAAGCTATGGCCATTGCCATCCAAAAAGATATAGAAAAAGCAAAAAATTATTTTAAAAAACATGGAATATAAAGATACTTTACAGTTACCAATAACAGATTTTCCAATGCGAGGCAATCTTTCAAAACGTGAACCGCAATGGATAAAAGAATGGATGGATAAGGGTGTCTATCTAGCAATTAGAAAAGCTAGTGCAGGTAGACCAAAATTTATTCTTAATGATGGACCTCCATACGCTAATGGAGACATTCATATTGGTCATGCTGTAAATAAAATATTGAAGGATATTATTATTAAGAGTAAATCCATGGCAGGATTTGATGCACCCTACATTCCAGGTTGGGACTGTCATGGCATGCCAATTGAAATTCAAATAGAAAAGAAATTCGGAAAAAATCTGCCTACTTCTGAAGTACAGTCAAAAGCTCGCGAATATGCTTCTTTACAAGTTCAAAAGCAAATGGAAGGATTTCAAAGGCTTGGTGTTCTAAGTGATTGGGAGCATCCTTATCTAACCATGAACTATCTAAATGAAGCAAATGAAATTCGTGCGTTGGCTCGTATTATCGAACATGGGTATGTTTTCCGTGGATTAAAACCAGTTAATTGGTGTTTTGATTGTCAGTCAGCTTTAGCAGAAGCGGAGGTTGAATATCAAGACCGTACCGATCCAACTATTGATGTTGCCTTTCCTTTTGCCGAACATGAAAAACTAGCACAAGCATTTGGAATTGAATCTGTAGCTGATGGTGCCATAGTAATTTGGACCACTACTCCATGGACTATACCTTCAAATCAGGCTCTTAACGTTGGTCCAGAGACTGAATATGCTTTAGTTAAATTATCTGAAGCACGTCAAGGTACAGGTGAGTTACTGCTCCTAGCCAAAGAACGAGTTCAAGCTTGCTTAGAAAATTGGGGACTTGAAGGGGAAATTATTGCCACATGCATGGGATCTTATTTGGACGGAATCGCTTTTCATCACCCACTATATAAGGCTCACTCTCAATATAATCGACTTTCTCCTATTTACGTAGCCGATTATGTAACGACAGATACTGGTACTGGTATTGTTCACTCTGCACCTGCTTATGGTGTGGATGACTTTATATCATGCAAGTCTCGTGGCTTAACTGATGAGCAAATCATTAGTCCTGTTATGGCAAATGGGGTTTATTCATCCAAACTAGCATTATTTGGCGGTTTAAAGATATGGGATGCAAATCCTAAAATCGTTGACACGCTACACGAACAAGGTGTACTACTAAAAACGCAAAAACTTCAACATAGTTATATGCATTGTTGGCGTCATAAAACACCTGTTATTTATAGAGCTACAAGTCAGTGGTTTGCAGGTATGGACGTTATGCCAAATGACAATTCTGGAACTTTACGCCAAAAGGCTCTTAAAGCGGTTGAGAACACTAATTTCTATCCTTCTTGGGGGCGTGCACGACTTCATGCGATGATTGCAAATAGACCTGATTGGACCTTATCGCGTCAAAGGCAATGGGGAGTTCCCATGGCATTTTTCGTGCATAAGGAAACGGGAGAATTACATCCTAATACAGTAGAACTTTTGCTTAAAGTTGCTGATTTAGTTGAAATAGAAGGTATCGAAAAATGGCAGTCAGTTGAAGTTACTGATTTATTGCCACCAGAAGAAGCAAAAGATTATATTAAAAATTCTGATACCTTAGACGTTTGGTTTGATTCTGGATCAACTCATATAACTGTTAACGGTGGCCGTGATCAGGAATTTAATGGCTCGCATAAGAATGACTTAACTTGGCCAGCCGATCTATATCTTGAGGGTTCTGATCAACATCGTGGATGGTTTCACTCTTCATTACTTACTTCTTCTATGATTTATGGTAGGGCTCCATACAAATCTCTACTTACACACGGATTTGTCGTAGATGGACAGGGACGTAAGATGTCCAAATCTGTAGGTAATGTTATTGCACCTAAGCAAGTTGCTGATACTCTTGGTGCTGAAATCATTAGGTTATGGACTGCTGCTACGGATTATTCAGGCGAGCTTTCTATTTCAGATCAAATTTTAAAACGTGTTGTTGAAAGTTATCGTCGTATACGAAATACGATTTGTTTCTTGCTTGGTAATCTACATGATTTTGATGCTAGTAAGGACTTGATAGATACAGATAATATGTTGGAAGTTGATCGGTATGCAGTTGCTATAGCTTCCCAATTAAGTGAACAAATTACCTCTCTTTATGAGAAGTTTGAATTCCATCCTGCAGTTTCTCGATTTCAAACTTACTGCTCCGAAGACTTAGGTTCTTTTTACTTAGATATCCTAAAGGACCGCTTATATACATGTGCAGCTGACAGTTATGCTAGAAGATCGGCTCAAAGTGCACTCTATCATATAACTATGAATATGATTAAGCTTATGGCACCTATCTTATCCTTTACAGCTGAAGAAGCTTGGAGTGAGATGTGTAAGACTTTTTTACAAAACTCTAACTCAAAAAGCGAATTAACAATCTTTACGCAATTGTTCGAAACATTGCCACAAGTAAATAATAAAGAAGCATTAGTTGAAAAATGGAATCGTATTCTAGAAATTAGAGATTTACTTAATAAAGAACTTGAAAATAAGCGTGAGGCTGGATTAATTGGTTCTTCTCTACAGGCTGAAGTTGTTATAAACGCTCCTAGAGATGATTTTGAGCTGCTCAGTTCATTAGGCGAGGATTTGAGATTTGTATTTATGGTTTCTTATGTTACTTTAAAACAAACCGAGAGTTCAGAAAATTCGTTTGAAATTACTCCATCTACGCACCAGAAATGTGAAAGATGTTGGCATTACAGAGAGGATGTTGGGGCTAATGCTGACCATCCAACTATTTGTTCACGATGCGTAAGTAATTTGTTTGAGGGCGGTGAAAACAGAAAGCATGCATGAGACTTCAAAACAAAATATTTCAAAACTAAATTTGAACGAGAGAGCTCGTAAACTAAAGTTTTTTTATGTGATTTTAGTTTTAGTATGCTTTTTAGTAGATCAATTAACTAAATTTTATTTTGAAACTAATTATGAGCTCGGCGAAAGAGTAAATCTATTTGCGTTTTTTGATTTTATTCTTGCTCATAACAATGGAGCGGCCTTTAGTATGTTTTCAAATGCTGGAGGCTGGCAGAAGTACCTATTCTTAGGACTGGCATTTGGTGTGAGTGCATGGTTAATTTATATGATTAGGAAAAATGTTCTTGATAAGTTCGCCTGCATATCTATGAGCCTTATTATTGCTGGTGCTTTGGGAAATGCCATAGATAGAATTGTTTATGGTTATGTCGTAGACTTTTTACTGTTTTATTGGGATGATTGGAATTTCTACTATCCAGCATTTAATATTGCAGACTCATGCATTACTATTGGCGTTATTCTTCTTATTTTTAATGAATTTTTTTTGAGCAGAAAAAAGCGAGAAATAGATGAGGCTGGAAAATAAAAAAATTTTATTAGGTATGACAGGAGGCATTGCCTGTTATAAGGTGGCCTATCTTTGTCGCAAACTTAAGTCTGAGGGAGCAGATGTAACTGTAGTAATGACTGAAGCCGCAAAAAGCTTTATCACTCCTACCACGATGCAGGCTTTAAGCGGTCACCCTGTTTTTTCTGAGCTTCTTGATCCAAACATGTCTGACTCCATGTCTCACATACACTTAAGTCGTGATTGTGATTTAGTGCTTATAGCTCCTTGCACTGCCAACTTTATCGCTAAATTAGCACATGGTATAGCGGACGACCTTTTAAGTAGTATATGTTTGGCTAGCAACAAAAGTATTGCCATAGTTCCAAGTATGAATTCATATATGTGGACAAATCGAGCTACTCAAAAGAATTATTTTGAGATCACATCGAATGGGATATTTGTTTGGGGACCAGATAGCGGATTACAAGCATGCGGAGAGGATGGATACGGACGCATGCTTGAACCTGAGCAAATTACAGAAGAAGTTGTAGCATTTTTTAAACCTAAAATTATGGAGGGATTACGTGTACTAATTACTGCGGGTCCTACTCAGGAAGATATAGATCCTGTTCGTTATTTAGGTAATAGATCCTCAGGAAAGACTGGCTATGAGATTGCAAAATCGGCATATGAACATGGGGCTGAAGTGCATTTAATTTCTGGTCCTACGTGTCTGGATATCCCCTATGGTGTGTCATCTACACAAGTTTCAACGGCTGTTGAGATGCATAAGGAAGTAATACAAAGAGCTAAGGACTATGATATTTTTATTAGTGTTGCGGCGGTGGCTGATTGGCATCTACCTTATCCGTCTGAACAAAAAATTAAGAAAAATGATGGTGTTGATACTTGGAAGCCAAATTGGGAGTTTCAAAAAAACCCTGATATTTTGGCTGAGGTCGCTTCAATTCCTGACGGTCCATGGTGTGTAGGTTTTGCTGCTGAAACTGAAAATTTAGAAGAATATGGTTCTATAAAAAGAGAACGAAAATCCATACCTCTTCTAGTGGGAAATCTGGCTCAATATTCTATGGGTAAAGATACAACAACATTTTTATTGTTTGATTCAGATGGAATTGAGAAATTTGAAACTCTTCCTAAATCTGAAGCAGCTGATAAATTGATTACTGCCATACATAAAAGATTTAACAAAAATGCATGATTTTCTAATGGTAGCTCAAGAGTATATTTCCAATCATAAAGAGTGGGCGGGAGTTATTATATTTCTTACTTGCATTTGTGAAGCTCAACTTGTTATTGGATTATTTATCCCAGCGACTGCTTTGATGTTATTTACAGGTGGATTGATTGGACTAGAAATTTTAGACCCCGTTGAAATTGTTCTTTGGGGCGTTGCTGGGGCAATTGTTGGAGATGCTATTTCCTTTTATATTGGAAGATGGCTTGGGTGGGATATCACTAAAAAACCACGACTTGCTAGATTCAGACCCATGTTTGTTAGAGCTAAAATGCTCTTTAGAAAATACGGCACTATGTCTGTATTTTTAGGTAGGTTTATGGGACCTATAAGGTCGACCATACCAGCTATTGCAGGAATTATGGGGCTATCTCAAGGAAGATTTCAATTTGCAAATATTATATCTGCAATAATTTGGGTGCCTGTCATGCTATCACCAGGTTACTTTTCAGCTAAAGCCTCCAAACATGTAGTTGAAAATAGTGGTAGTGATATTGGAACTTACTTGACTTATCTTACTGTTATTTTGGGTGTGGTACTTGGTATATTTTTATTTTGGCCATCAAAAAAAGATAACAAAACAAAGGCAAAAATTTTACATTCCAACCTTAAGTCTAAGGAGATTACAGATGACTTTAAAAAAGATTGATATTGTAATTTTAGATTCTAAAATTAAGGATCAATTACCAACTTACGCCACATCGGGATCTGCAGGACTTGATTTAAGAGCATGCATTGATGAGCCTTTAACTATAGAGCCAGGTCAAACTCATTTGGTTGCGACGGGCATTGCCATCCATATAGCTGATCCAGGATATGCTGCTATGATTCTGCCACGTTCTGGTTTAGGTCACAAACACGGCATTGTTTTGGGAAATCTTGTTGGACTTATTGATTCAGACTATCAAGGTCAATTGATGGTTTCTGTGTGGAATAGAGGTTCTGAATCATTTGTTCTAAATCCTTTAGATCGTATGGCTCAACTTGTTGTAGTTCCAATTCAACAAATTGAATTTAATGTTGTAGATTCTTTTGAGACCTCTGAGCGTGCTACTGGTGGCTTTGGAAGTACTGGAGCTAATTAACATCCTTTGTGGCTTCCTATTGATGCCCTATTTGGCATCTAAGTACCCTAAGGGAGAGGAAAAAAATTCATTAAAAAAACCCGTTATAAAAACGGGTTTTATTTTTAATATTTAACTTCTAGACTAAGTGTGAAATTTCTGCCAGGTGCAGCATAACGTGCATAATTAACATTTGTATGTCTATTTATAGCACCATCAGCAGACTGACGTACCGCCTCCCAAGTTAGATACTTATAATCAAATAAGTTATAAACACCAGCTCTAAAAGTTACCAAGTCTTTTATCTTATAGTAGGCACTCAAATCCACTGTATACCAAGATTTAGTAGTCTTTTGGGCTGCTGTTTTATATATAATTTTGCCCTCATAAGCAACTTCTTGCGATAACAACTCATTAAGATTTTTTTGATTTGAAAATGTTGATGTCACATTAAATCCCCATATACCTGCTGGATGGTCATATCCTAGTCCGAAAACCACTCTAGAAGGTTGTAGAGCATCCAGAGCGGCTAAGCCCACATGAATAAATCCAGGGTTATTAAATACTTTATCTGCTTTTATATATGAGTAAGCAATAGTTGCATACGCACCTTCAGGGATTTTTGAATATAGACCATTTAAATCTATCCAGCCATTAACGTTAAACCCATGAAGATTGAAATTTTGAACGTTATAAAATCCGTAAGTTCTTTCTTTTGGACTTTTAGCTATGGATATTAAATCCCTATATTTATCCTTAAAGTAAGTAAATTCGAGGTATCCTGCTTTTGAACTTAATGCTAACCCTACTTCTTGGTTAAAGGATTTTTCTGAATTAAGTTTATGAGCTGTATTGTATCTAGTTGAAGAAGCATCTAAACCAGTTACACGATAACCAAACATCTCCTGAAAAGTAGGTACTTTAAAACCTCTTGATAATCGATAAGTAAAAGCCAACCAATCTAGAGGTCTTATTTCTATACCAGTATCCCACGTAAAGTTTTTAAATTTACCAGCTGATACAAAAGAATCAGACGACTTATAATTGTGATAATCCCATCTAGCCCCAAAACTTAGATCTAAATATTTATTGAATTTAATACTGTCTCTTAACCCAATAAATATATTTCTACCTTCTATGCGTCGAGGTCTACAGTCATTTTCACCAAAAGACCCATCGTACCTGCAGAAATGATCACTGATAAATCTTGGATTAGTCATCTTATAAATAATTGGGTCTTCTTTTGTACCTTGGTAGGATTTTTTTTCATCCGCATACTTCCAGTCGACCATAAAATATTCGCGATATAAATCCTTTATTTCAAGCACAGATTCAGATTTATCAAAACCAGTAGTTATACGAGCATCATGTTTAGTTTTAGCAATTTCAAACTGCTTTGCCAAATCTAATAAAAATATATTGTGCTTTTCTTTATATACATTTCGCTCAGAAAAATATGAAGAGAAGGGCTTGCTTGAATTAGGTCTACAATTCTTATCAATATTTGGATACTGACTGCAATTATGGTCATGTCTTAGGGTATCCAGTTCTATATCCTGAGTGTTATATGAAAAATTTACATTATTTATAAACGCCTCAGGGTTATAGAATTTATATTCAAACCCTAATCGCTTCTTCTCATGATGCTCATCAAAAAAGCGTGATTTCGCCCAATTAAAAGATGTAGCACCCTCACTATCTCCATATGCCAATGCAGATAAAGGCCCCAAACCTGGAACTGGTATACCCTTAGTTACGTTAACTGCTGATCCGTACTTTATACCATCATGATTAGACCAATAGGACCTATACGTCATATCACGAGTATCATAGTTTTGTTTTGTTTTTTCATAAATCGCCCCAACATAATTTTGAGAATTTATATTGAAACCCAATTTAAGAAGCAACGAATTGGTTTTATACTCCATAGGATCAGGCACTACTCTTCCTGGACCAGTATATTCCCCAGATTTAACCCTCAGTTTCTCATCCCACGAGTTGTAGTATTGAGCTATCTCCTCTGGAGTCATATCTCTATTTGGCAATGTGAAAGGCGGTTTATTCAAAGATAATTTATAAGCATGAAATACATCATCGGACCCATCAACCTTAAGCCAACCATATTTAGACTCTGTGTTTGGAATTGGAGATGAAAAATCGTAAAGATCCGTATAAGAACGAATTCTTGTGAAGTTATGTTCCATATCATAAATCGCTTTATGGGGTTCCGTTTCCTTCCCTCTTCGATTTGTGAATATAGCCAAACCTTCAAAACCCTTAAATTTTCCTGCTAATGCTACAGAATTTAATAGCTGCTTATTTTTACTACCATAGCTGGATTTTGTCTGTAATCCCCAATTTTTGCCTGGCTTAATTACATCACTTGCATCTTTAGTTTTAAAGCTAACTGCACCACCTAATGAACCACTCCCGAATTCAGCAGAGCTTGCTCCTTTACTGACAGTAACGGCACTTACATTTTCAAATTCAATCTCATTAATTGATCCGCTACCATGAATTTGAGCATTATATGTGTGCATATTAGCTTTATTATTGTAGGATTGAATTTGAGGAATGCCATCCACAATAACAGCTACTCGATTCTTATCCACACCACGGATAGAAAAGCCACTACTAGCTCCTCTACCCTGTTCAACAATAGAAATTCCTGGGTCATATCTTGCTAAATCACGAATTCCTAATACTTGTTCTTTGCTTAGCGATTCGTATGATTTAACAACTTTTCCTAGACCCGTAACCTCATTGTCTTTTTTTGTAACTGTCTTCGTTCCAACAACTTCAATGGTCTCAAGATTAGCCGAGTTATCTTTGTTTTGTCCAAACGCAGTCTGACTAAAGAATATAGAGGCAACTAAGCTTATTGCAATAGGATTTAAATAACGGCTCATCTAAACTCCTATTTAAGCGTTTGACGCTTAGCACCAAAAACAACGGCAGCTTTACCGTTACTCTTATCGTTTGAGTTAAATGACCCACCCATTTCTGATGCATCTGGACCGTAGAAAGCACCTGTCACAGTAGCATCCACGACTTTAATTCTATCTGAAGCACCAGTTGAAAGTGGATCTATATTTAACCCATTAGTATCAACGGTATTAGCTTTACCTGTAAATCCATTTTTTTCAATATCGGCTGTAATTTTGAAGGCTGCTGAAGTACCGTTTGTAGCAATAAGAGATCCGTTAATTTTTCTATCTGCAAAATTAACATCAAATTCAGCTCTGTTATTTCCTGCAACTGCACCTTTTGGATTAGGATGATCTCCATTTACTTTTCCAGAACTACCCTCATAGAATGAATCCCACGCACCTACATATTTAACTTGTCCTTCTGACGGGATTTTTGAAGTTGGTGTACGTTCGCCTTGAATATATAAATTGCTTTTAGTTTCTTTATCTTTTTCAACAATATCTAAGCTACCAAACTTAACGTAATCGAGGTTAGTACAACAAATACTTTTATCTAGTTTTAATTTATCTGAAACTTTAATATTTCTATCATCTTGAAGTAGTGAAAAAGAACGACCATCAATTACGATTCTAGTTGCATCTCCAAAATTATCAATATCTGTAACTTCAAGCGATTTTTTATTTATTAATTTTGCATCCAATATCTTATCTAGACTTATATCCTTAGATTGATCTTTTAAATCTGGATGATTTCTACTTGCTCCAAATACTCCCACTAAAGATTCATCAGTAGTTGCAAATCTCCCACCTAACTCTTCAGCGTTTGGACCATAAAAGCCACCCTCTAGAACTGCATCTTTTCCAAAAAGAGGATGTTCTTTTTTACTTGCAACAGCATCACCTACAAATCTATTGCCTTTAACATCAGCTTTAACTGCATATCTTAGAACTTTCTCCTGAGCATTGTCTTTTACAATGGAATTTCTATATAAGTTACCTGTGAGTTTTTTAGTTCCAAAATTTACTTCAAATTCACTGGTATGACCGTACTCTACCTTCTCGTAACTGTTTTTATCGTGCTGGACGGCCTCATGAAATGACAAGGCTCCTACACGATCACCTGGTTTGTAGGCAAACTCGCTATTAAATTCATACTTTATACGACTTGAGTCATCTACTGCATCAGTAACATAGTCCCAAGTACCCTTATATTTAATTGTTTTCTCTACTGGCAGATTAACTGATGGATTATCCCCTTGCATAAATAAATAAGCCGTAAAGTCATAAAAATACTTTTCAGGAGTTTTTCTATTTATGCCTGAACCCTCTGCAAATGCATAACCTGCAAATACATGATTCATATAATCACGTTTTCTAGATTCCTTATATTTATCATGAGAGTGCAAGAAAAACGTATAGTTGTCCTGTGCTATTTTCTTAAGTTCAGCTTCATGAGGAATATTAGTTAAAGAGCCGTCTTCTTTCTTTTTAATATTATGTTTTTTGAATACTAAGCTGTCTAATTTTATGGGTGCTCTTTTCTCAACTGTTTTAGGATGAAAATTTCTCAATGGCACCTTTACTTCAAACCCTGAAACTGGCTCGGATAATTTAGTTAACTCTTTTGCATCTGGTCTTTTGATTGCATTAGGGTCATCTTGAAATTTCTTTGGCTTAGGTGGTTGTGGTGGCAATAAATCCTTTGGGTAAAAGGCGTCATTTGCTTTAAAACTTCCACCCCCACAAGCTGTCAATATAGCAATAAATGGTAAAGTTACTACATATTTCATAAATAATTGTTTCAGTTGATAATAATAAGAACTATTATCATTATTATTCATAAAATTGTCAAGAAACTGTAAAAAACCCCAATTTCGGCTCTACACCTACTTTTGGGGCTAATGAAGTATTAAGGTTTGAAATATTTCTATTGGGTTCCGCCAAATACAAATTTGCCGTCTTTAATAGTACCCATAACAGCCGCCCTATCATCAAACCCTTGATGGTTTTTTGAGCTTATGTTTAGAACACCATTTGGTACAGTAAGTTCTTTAGTATTTTGGATTTCATCCCTAAGTTTAGTTCTAAATTCAACTGTCCCTGGTTTCATCCCTGAATCTAAAGCACGCTTTACAGCACCATCAAGCACCATATAAGCTCCATATGCATCTCCAGCAAATTGAGTCGTAGTATTAAGCCCATTAACTTCTTCGAATTTAGTTGTAAAATCGAGGGCTACTTTTTTAACTTCATTTGAATCTGGCAGTGTACGAGCAACAACTCCAGGACCCGTTGGAAACAGAGTATTTTCTACGACTTTTCCACCAATTTGCAAAAATTCTAAAGTTCCAATTCCATGAGTTTGATAGATTTGACCCTTATAACCTCTTTCATGCAAAGCACGTTGAGGAAGAATAGCTGGAGTGCCAGCACCTGCAATTAATACAGCCTCGGGGTTTGATGCAATAAGTTTCAAAACTTGAGCGGTCACAGATGTATCTGTTCTTTGGAAAGCTTCTCTAGCTACTATTTCAAGTTTCCCCTCAGATAATTTCGAAAATTCTTTAAACCAATTTTCTCCATATGCATCTGCATACCCTATGAACCCTATTTTTTTATAGCCTCTACTAAGCATGTCTTTTACTAAAACATCAGCCATAAGTGTATCGTTTTGAGGCATTTTAAAAGCCCAAGTTCTGTTAGAATCACTTTGAGGTTCAACGATTGTTGAGTTAGCTGCCAAAGCAATCATAGGAGTTTTTGTCTCTGCCAATGTCTCAAGGTATGCTAAAGCAGAGGAAGTTAAATTAGGTCCGACTATAACATCTACCTTATCCTCGTTAATTAACTTACGAACATTTTTAACAGAGCGACTCACATCTGAACCATCATCTAAGATAAGCCATCGAAGCGGTTCTCCACCAACAGTTTTTGGCCACAAGTTGATGGCATTTTGAGATTGAATACCGATAGCAGCAGCTGGACCAGTATTAGACAAAATAACACCAACAGTAACCTCTGCAGAAACTGCAAGAGGAGTAAGCATCACAGCAGTGATACTTAATCGCTTCATAAAAGACTTCATCCTTTCTCCTAAAAGGTGGTTAAAAAATAAGCTCGTCTTTATTAAAAGACTCACTTGAGAAATTAAAAACATACTTATCAAATTCATCGAGATCAACAGATACGTACCCTCCTTCTGACAATGAGCCAAAAAGTAACTCATCAGCTACAGGTTTACGTATATGTTCCTCAATATATCTATACATCGGACGAGCACCTAAAAGCTTGTCGTACCCATTTTTAGCGATGTATTTTCTAACTTTATCAGAAAAAATTATATTTACACCCTTATCTTTTAGTTGGTGGGTAAGTTCCAACAAAAATTTATCCACTACTCTAAGAATTGTCTCTTCATCTAAATGGGCAAATGGAATAATTGCATCTAAACGATTACGGAATTCAGGAGTAAAGAACTTATTAACCTCAGGGATTACATCTATTGCGGAATTGTTATTTGTAAAACCTATATTATTTGTTAATTTTTCAGAACCTAAATTGCTAGTCATAACTAAAATGCAATGATTGAAATTTAATTTCCTACCAACACTATCCGTTGCATACCCAGTATCCATAATTTGTAAAAGTAAATTAAATATCGATGGATGGGCTTTTTCAATTTCGTCTAAAAGCAAAACTGAGTAAGGATATTTAAGTATTTCTTTTGAAAGCAAACCCTGGTCTCTATATCCAATATAACCTGCTGAAGTACCAAGTAATTTGGTTACACCCATCTCAGTGTTGTACTCTGTCATATCAAAGCGAATTAATTTAATTGAAAGCATCTCGGATAACTTTTTAACTAATTCAGTTTTACCCACACCCGTAGGACCTACAAATAGAAAACTACCAATTGGACCGCTACTTTTACCTAAACCAGAACGATTAAGTTTTATAGAATCTACGATTTTGCGGATTGCGGTCTCTTGACCAAATATTAGTTGAGAAAGATCTGAATAAAGATTTTTAATCTTTTGCTTATCATTAGTAGACACTTCTATCTCAGGCACTTTTGCAAGGATTGATACCATTTTTTGAACATCAGATACATCTACAGATTTTGCCATAGAGTTCTTTATCCTAACGTAGGAACCCGCCAAGTCTAATAAATCAAAAGCTTTATCAGGAAAATGCTTATCTGCCATATACCTTTGAGCCAAATTGACACATGCTTCCAATGCGGCCTCGGTGAAATTTAATTTATAAAAATTGGAGTATTGATCTAATGAGTTTTTCAATATCTCTAATGTAGCTTCCTTACTAGGTTCATCCACATTTATAACTTGAAATCTACGTTTTAGTGCTGAGTCCTTACTGATAGAATTTTCATACTCTTGAAAAGTCGTAGATCCTATACAACGAATTTCCCCTGAGCTTAGAACAGGCTTTAACATATTAGCCGCATCTAAATTCTCATTACTTATTGATGTTCCAGCTCCAACTATAGTGTGTATCTCATCGATATATATAATTGCATTCGGAATTTGTTTGATTTCTTCTACTAGACCTTTTAGTCTCATTTCAAATTCCCCTCTTAACTTAGAGCCAGCTAGAATGCCTCCAACATCAAGGCTAAAAATAACTGATTCAGAGAGAAATTCAGGAACTTCCTTTGAGTGAATTAAATAAGCTAAACCTTCAACTATGGCTGTTTTACCTACACCAGCTTCTCCCAAAAGCAATGGATTTCCTTTTTTTAATCTACCCAAGCAATGAATAAGCATTTCGGTTTCTACTTCTCGCCCATATGCTTTGCGAATTAAACCTTTTTCAACTAGTTCGTTCAAATTAACGGCAAATTTTTTAATTAATTCAAAATCCTCTGGGGCCTTATTTTTATAGTTGGATATATCATCGTTGTAGACTCTTTCATTATTTGAACGAGATTTCTCATTTTTTTTATTTGGATTCTGTTTGTATTTATAGGGGTTATTTTTAATATTGAATTGTTTAAAAATAGTTCTAACGGGTTCATTAAAAAATTCAGCATCAACGAATTTTTCAACTAATAACAAACAAACTTCCTTAGATTCACAAAGAATATTCAGGTAATTTAAATACACATATTCATCTGAATAGTCTTCCATTTGCCCGTTAAACCAGTTTGAATCTAGTTTTTTAATAATCTTTTGAAGTTCTTCACTAGGTTCAAGTTGTTCATTATGTAGAGATTCTCTTTTTTCACCGTAAGAAAGAAAATTTTCAACCTTCTGGATTAATTCATTTGTATCAAGAGATACGAACGAGAGGCTCTCTCTTACAGAATCTTTCCTAAGCAATGCAAGCAACAAATGACATGCAGTTACATACTTAGAATTAAGCATAAGTGCTTCGGTAAAAGCCTCGGTTAATAATTGGTTTAGAATAGAATTTTTCATAATGTGTAACACCTGTACATATTAGTAAAATTGCTAATTGAACAAATACATATATAATTCATAATAATCTCTATTTTTAAACTTGTTAGTAGGTAATTAATGACTGAAGTTTCTAGCAATAGTAATAGAGTAACTGGTACTGTTAAATGGTTTAACGATACCAAAGGTTTCGGATTTGTAACTCCTGAAGGCAGTAACGAAGATTTATTTATTCACTTCTCATCAATTCAGATGGAAGGTTTTAAAACTTTGAAAGAGAATCAAAAGATTTCTTTTGAAATTACTGAAGGTCCTAAAGGTAAACAAGCTATTAATATTCAACCAGCTTAAGTAATTATATATGACCCACAAACTTATTAAAAAATTCTCCCTTTTCTTACTTTTTGTGGGTCTTATATCCCCTGTTTATGCTGACCCAGCACAAAAAACACTTATTATCAACGATTCCAAATTATCAGTTGAAATTGCAGATACTCCTAGTTCTCAACAGCTAGGTTTGATGCATAGAGAGACATTAGATCCTAATCATGGCATGCTTTTTGTATTTGAAGAGCCGCAAAAATTATGTTTTTGGATGAAAAATACGCTCATTCCCCTAAGCATTGCCTACATAGATCAAAATTTTAAAATAATCGATATTTTGGATATGCAACCCTTAGATGAAACCCCTATATGTGCAAAGCAGGATGCACAGTACGCCCTAGAAGTTAATCAGGGCTGGTTTAAACTGAATAATATAAAAATTGGCGATCTTATTGGTATTTCTAAATAATCACGAGTATTTAGATTTACTTAAAAATTCAACTCCACCTATAAAACTAGTTTTTATGGCTTTTACTAAAGCTTCTATAGCCTTAGTTCTGGGAAATGTTTTTCTATATACTACGCCCACTTCCCTACAGGCAGAGGTCTCTTCAATATCTACGAATTTAATATTATTGAGATCCTTACCTTCATGTACAACACTTTTTGGTACTAAAGTTATACCTAGCCCAGCTGAAACCATATGTAGAATTGTGTGAAGCGAAGAACCTTCAAAAGATCTTAGGGCTCGCTCCTTAGGATTATTTAAGTACACTTCTGGCAATGATTTTATTATTTGGTCTCTTAGGCAATGACCCGCACCGAGTAGCAGCATGGTTTCCCTTTGAACCTCTTTAATGGATATTAATTTTTTATTTGACCACGGATGATTATTATTAAGGGCTAATACAAAATCTTCCTTGTACAGAGGAATATACTCAAGTTGTGGTTCGTCGATTTTTTGCGTAATTGCCATAATTGCACAATCGATTTCATTAGTTTTTAATCTATCAAATAATTGAGTTGTAAATTCTTCGTATAGTACCAATGGAATTTGGGGTGCTACCTCTCTAAGCCTGCTTATAAGCTTGGGCAATATATAAGGAGCCACCGTATAAATTATCCCAAGTCGCAATGGTCCGACTAACGGGTCTTGTCCTCTAGTAGCTGTATCATAAATATCATCACAGGCCTCGATGACTCTCTGAGCTTGATCTACTATTCTTTGTCCAATCGGAGTGGTAGTTATTTCACCTGACCCTCTCTCAAAAATAACTACATTTAACTCATTCTCCAGTTTTTTAATAGCTACTGAAAGTGTGGGTTGACTAACATTCATTGCCTCTGCTGCACGAGCATAATGTTTAGCCTTATACACTGCCAATACATATTTGAGTTCCATAAGTTTCATAAAGTATCTCCAATTAAGACCTTAATAGTTCTTCTTTTCCAAATGTCCATCTATCTATGTGATTTTGCACCAAGTCAGGATAGTTTCTGATAAGATTTTTTGCCTCATCTCTAACAAATTCCAAAGTGGCGGTATCTACTTGAATTTGGGCGAAACGAAGCATTGCCACCCCAGATTGCTTCTGTCCAAGAAGTTCACCAGGACCTCGAATTTCAAGGTCCCTGCGGGCGATTTCAAAGCCGTCAGTAGTTTCATACATCGCCTTTAAACGCTCTTTTCCAACTACGGTAAGGGGCTCTTGGTAAATCAAAATACAAGTAGATGAATTTTGACCGCGACCAACCCTTCCTCTTAGCTGATGTAACTGGGCTAATCCGAATCGCTCTGCATGTTCTATAACCATAATCGAAGCATTTGGCACATCAACTCCAACTTCAATTACAGTCGTTGCTACTAAAATTTGACATTCATTGTCTTTAAATTTTTGCATGATATCGTTTTTTTCGGATGATTTTAGTTGTCCATGAACCAGTCCTACTTTTATATCTGGCAATAAATTTCGAATCCAATTATACGTATCTACAGCTGATTGAAGTTGCAGAGCCTCACTTTCCTCGACCAAAGGACAAACCCAATACGCCTGCAGTCCTTTTTTTACTTCGTCTCTTATATGAAAAGCAACCTGATCACGCCTCTCTTTTTTAATAAGTTTAGTCAGAATTGGTGTCCGACCAGGAGGGAGTTCATCTATAGTAGATACATCAATATCAGCTAAATATGACATAGCTAAAGTTCTAGGTATGGGAGTGGCACTCATGCTTAATTGATGAGGTATATACTCACCCAATTCACCCTTTTTATTCAAAGTCAATCTTTGGATAACTCCAAACCTATGTTGCTCATCAACTATCAACAACCCTAAGTTAGCAAATTCAACTTTCTCTTGAATTAAAGCCTGAGTCCCAATAACGAAATTAGCAGTTGATTTTAAAATAGCCTCATATACTGAATTTTTCTCTTTTGCAGAGAGGCTTCCATAGAGTCGCACAATTTCAATTCCTAGAGGATTAAACCACTTACTAAGTTTAAGATAATGCTGCTCAGCTAAAATCTCCGTCGGAGCCATGAGGGCAACCTGATATCCATTAGATATAACTAAGGAAGCGGCTAAAGCTGCGACAATAGTTTTACCACTTCCAACATCACCTTGTAGCAACCTATTCATAGGTTTTGGCTTTTTTAAATCCTCAGTTATTTCCGATATAACTCTTTTTTGAGCACCAGTTAACTCTAATAAAAATTCATTAATAACGCCCTCAAACAAAGACCTATCATTTAGTTCCAAGGGAATCGCTTTTAACTGCTCTCTTTTATCTCTAGCCAGCTGTAAAGTAAGTTGCTGTGCTAATAGCTCATCAAAAACTAAACGATGCCACGCAGGATGAGTTTTATTTTCTATACTTTTCGCTTCACTTAATTTTGGATTATGTAACGTAAAAATAGCTTCTTCAAATGCTGGAAGTGAATATTTGTTTAAGATTTGGGGTGGCAATGTATCCCTAAAATCACCGTTTGTCTTTGCTAACTCAAGATTAAGTTTTATTTTTTTCCGTAAAACATCTTGAGTAAGACCTGCTGTAGTTGAGTAGATAGGCGTCAGATTAGCTGGCAATGGATCTGTAATTTTTTTTATCTCAGGATGAATTATTGTGCATCCCCATTTAGGGCTTCCTTTAACTAATCCTCTTACTCTAACAACAGGACCTGATTTTAAGTAACCCACTAAATTAGGGTAAAAGTGTATCCAACGTAGAGACAGAGTTCCAGAATCATCACTGAGGGTAGCTGTTAAAGTTTTTTTATTCCCGTAGGATATATCAACATCATATATCCGTCCTTCAAATTGTTGCTTTAAATCTGGTTGTGCTTGAGATATGGGTGTAATGACAGTCTCATCTTCATATCTTAAAGGTATCCAAAGTGCAAAGTCTATAGGTCGAATAAGACCCAACTTTGCAATTTTGTTATCAATAGAAGCCTGAGATGTTCTAGCCATAACTTAAAAAACTGCAATAGCCTCGGCTTCGAAAAGTGCACCTTTAGGAAGCTCAGAAATCTCCACAGTAGATCTAGCAGGAAATGGCTGATCAAAAAATGATTTCATAATTTCATTAACAATAGAGAAGTCTTTAAGATCAACCATAAAAAGTGTCAGCTTAACTATATTATTAAGATCTCCACCTGCTTCTTTTACTATTTCTCTTATATTTTCAAATACTTGCTTTACTTGGTCTTCTAGAACATCTGAAATTAGATTATTTGTTCCTGGTACAAGACCAATTTGTCCAGACATATAAAGTGTCTTAGTTGATTCAATAAGCACCCCCTGCGAATATGGTCCTATAGCCGCAGGAGCAAGTTCAGTCTGAATTATTTTTTTGTTCATAAGTAAGTCCTTGTTAATTAACTTAATTTTATATTATTGGCATAATAATTAAAAACTTTAAACATAAAAAATTGACAACAATTTCAAAAGAAATTATTATTGCGATTGAAAATCATTCTTATTTACAAAAGGTCAATTTATATATGAATTTCAAAAACATTTTAAAACCCGTGGTTTTAGCCTTGTCTTTAGGTGCTGCTAGTGTACAAGCTGCTGATGTTGTTAATATCTACACTACTCGTGAACCAGGGCTATTAAAACCTATTCTTGAAGCATTTGAAAAAGATACAGGAATTAAAGCTGAGACAGTATTTGTAAAAGACGGTCTAGCTGAAAGGGTTGAGAGTGAAGGTGACAAATCTCCAGCTGATGTTTTGATGGTAGTGGATATTTCTCAACTTACAAATTTAGTTGAACGTGGTTTAACACAACCTACAGACTCAAAAGTATTAACAGAAGTTATTCCTGAACAGTACCGTGACCCAAATAACCATTGGTTTGCATTATCCTTAAGATATCGAGTTTTATATGCACGTAAAGACATGCCTTTAGATTCGTTTAACTACGAAGATCTTGCAGATCCTAAATATAAAGGTCGCGTATGCATTCGCTCAGGCAAACACCCATATAATGCTACTCTATTCGGTGCGATGATTGCTCATAATGGCGTAGAAGAAACAGAAGCATTCCTTAAAGGCGTTAAAGCTAACTTAGCCCGTAAAGCAACTGGCGGTGACCGTAATGTTGCTAGGGATATCTTAGGTGGTATTTGTGATTTAGGTTTCGCAAACTCTTACTACGTCGGAAAAATGTATGCCGATCCTAAACAAAAAGAATGGGCTGAAGCAATTAAAGTTATTAAACCTACTTTCAAGAAAACTGGCGGTACACACGCAAATATCTCTGGAGCTGCTGTAGCTAAGTATGCACCAAATAAAGATAATGCCGTTAAACTTCTTGAGTACCTAGTTGGACCTACAGCTCAAGAGATGTACGCTAAAGTTAACTATGAACACCCAATTCGTGCAGGCGTAGCACCAGACCCTATTATTGCTGAATTCGGAGAGTTCAAAGCGGATACATTGCCACTTATCGAAGTGCCAAAACACCGCAAAACTGCAACTGAAATTGTAGAAAAAATTGGTTTTGATGACTAAATCCTAAATTTGAATGCGTGTACAAAGGGATGAGTCTATCATCCCTTTGTTTTTTGTATACTTACGAAATGCCAAAATTAAAAAGAAATAACTATCATTCAAAGTTGACTTGGGTCGCATATGTAGCAACCGCTATCGTGTTATTACCTATTGCCTCCCTATTATTGATATCTATTTTTGGCGACTTTAGTGAGTGGTCTCACCTATTACGTTATTCCCTTCCAAATACAGCTTTAAATACTGTTTTGCTATTAATAGGGGTCGCAATATTTGTAGGAGCTGTTGGTACAGGTGCCGCATGGCTGACTGCTGCTTACATTTTCCCAACTAGAAATATATTGATATGGGCTATGTTATTGCCATTATCAGTGCCATCTTACATTATGGCATTCTCATATCTAGATCTAACTCATACTCTTGGACCAATTCAGAGTACTATTCGAGATATTTTAGGATACTCCTCTCCCAGAGACTTTAGATTACCAGATATCCGCGACATGGGTATTTTTGGAGCCGTAATAGTACTTGGGCTATCTTTGTACTCATACGTCTATTTAAGTGTTAGAGTCATGTTTATGAGTCAATCGGCAAATTTAATTGAAGCTGCTAGGACCTTAGGGTGTAGTCCATCACGAGCTTTTATGCGGGTTATGTTACCAATGGCCCGTCCAGCAATTGCAGTTGGTATAAGCCTAGCATTGCTCGAAACCTTAAATGATATAGGAGCCTCTGAGTTTCTAGGCATCCAAACGATGACTGTTTCGATTTATACAGAATGGACTACCAAACATAACATGCAAGCAGCTGCTCAGATTGCGATGGTTATGTTGGCAGTAGTTACCGTTATTCTTTATATAGAAAGAATCAGCAGAAATCGTCAAAGATATTCAAACACACAAAAATTAAAGCCTATAGAACCCGTTAGGCTTCATGGCTATAAAGCTCTGTTAGCTATATTTTTTGGATGGTTACCTATTATTGTAGGTTTCTTCTTCCCTGCTTCGTACTTAACCTATGAAACCTATATACGTATCGGAAATTACGGTAGAGTTTCATCTGACTTGTTCGATGCTACATTTAACACATTTATATTAGCTTCTATTGCCACAGTAATTACAGTATGTTTAGGTCTTTTGATAGCATGGGTTGTACGAAATCCAAGATATAAATTTGGAAAAATTCTAGTTAGACTAGCTACTATAGGGTATGCCGTACCTGCTTCAGTAATATCAATCGGATTAATCTATCCGCTTGGTCATATAGATGATTTCCTAAGCTCAGTAATTGAGTATTTTACAAGTGCCCCTCCCCAACTATATATAACTGGAAGTATTGCGGGGCTTGTGATTATTTATGTAATCCGTTTCTTGTTAATTAGTACTGGTGGGCTTGAAGCAGGACTTTCAAGAATACCGATATCGCTAGATAATGCAGCTAGTTCACTCGGAATGAAGTCAAATAGAACTTTTTTTAAAGTGCATCTGCCTCTCTTAAAACCCGCATTAGGTTCGGCGGCATTATTAGTTTTCGTAGATTCAATGAAAGAACTATCAGCCACCCTACTACTTAGACCTTTAAGTTTTGAAACCCTTTCAACTTGGCTATATGCTGAGGCTGCTAGAGAAACCTATGAAGAAGGTGCTATTGCCGCTTTGCTTATAGTTCTCGTAGGTATATTGCCTGTTATATTTTTAGCACGCCCTCATTTAAGGCATGCAATTAATGATCATGAATGATACTAATAATTTCCAAAATATTCTTGAAGTCCGTGATTTAAAGCTTGGATATGAAGTAGATAATAAGTTTAAAACTGTTATCCAAGATCTAAACTTTGATCTAGAAAAAGGCGAAATAGCTTGCCTACTTGGTCCTTCTGGGGGAGGCAAAACTACCGTATTACGTGCAATTGCAGGTTTTGAGCCTGTTTACGAAGGTACTATTTTTGTAGATGGAAAATGCTTTTCTCGAAAAGGTGAAATGGTTCCTCCTGAAAAACGTCAGATAGGTATGATGTTTCAAGACTATGCTTTATTTCCCCACATGGATATAAAGCAAAATGTTTCATTTGGTCTATACAAACTGCCTAAATCTCAGTCTAAGGAAATAACTAAAGATATGCTTAATCTAGTTGGACTTTCTGAGTATAAAAATAATTTTCCTCATGAGTTAAGCGGTGGCCAACAACAACGTGTAGCTTTAGCAAGAGCATTGGCACCAAATCCCAAATTATTATTGTTGGATGAGCCATTTTCTAACCTCGATGTAGATACTCGAGAAAAACTTGCATTGGACGTGCGCAAGATTTTAAAAAATAAGGGTATGAGTGCAATTTTAGTCACACATAATCAAGTTGAAGCATTTGCTTTTGCGGATAAAATCGGTATTATTAACGATGGTAAACTTGTTCAGTGGGGCACTCCTGAATCATACTTAAATTGTGCAGATGAAAAAATTAAAAGCTATATACGCAAAGACGTAGTTCAAGCATACGATAGATAGAAAAAAGCCCCAACTAAATGGGGCTTTTTAATTCATACGTAAAGATACGTATTTAAATTTTGGTTGAGATTGTTTGTAGTGAAAATAATTTTTTTATTTTTTATGAACAAATATATAGTTACCAAATTTCTCGAAATAGTTCGAATAAAAAGTATTGAATTCCTTATAGAAGAATTAATTTTAGCTTGGCAGGACTATGAGATTAGCAATGATACATATCAGAATAGAATTAGTTTCTGGCTAAAAAAAGTGAAATCCTTTTTAAAGATACACCTAGTATCAATCCAGAAATAGAATTCCTTGACAATTTATTCTTCAAAGTAGGTAGGCCATAAATCTTCAAGTCTTTTTGCAATGTGAAAACCCAATAATGGAGGCACAGCATTACCTATAAGTTTGTAAACCTTAGAACCAGAAATTCCATTATTACCTGACTTAACGAATGAATAATCATCAGGAAAATTTTGAATTCTTGCACATTCACGAATTGTTAAACGTCTTTCAATCATGCCTTCATTTAGTTCTTTGATATATTTACCACCGTTTATTTCAGACAACCTTCTAAATTCAATATTTCCATGATGTTCTGATCTGATTGTAGGTGATATTCCATCCAGGTTGATTTCAATTTACCCTTGAAGTTTTCTTCCAAGGTACTTAGCCTTAGAATAAATTTTCTGATCTTCATCTTCTGCAACATCAGGTTCAAGCAAACCATGCAGAACTTCAGAAATTTTTACATAAGGTTTAAGATTTTCATAAAACTGCTTAGAATGAGTAATAAGTGGGTAAGGATCTAAATCCAAATTTTTATCTAAATTTTCAAGTTTGGACAATATACCATTTGACAGAGATTTTTTTGAACACCTATAAAAATTACTTTTTCTCTACTTTGCGAAACACCAAAATCAGCTGCCATAAAAATTCTTGATGGAAATACTAAATACCCCCATCGGATATATTCCTAAAATCAGATTCGATTATTTTTTTGCATCCCCAAGACTTATTAATCCTTTAACATTTTCAGCAACAAATATCTTTGGTTCTGTAATTCGTATGACTTCTCTCATCCATATATATAAATTACCTCAATTTTCTAAACATGGAGAATCAATAACAATGCTTTCATTAGAGTGGCTCATTTTCGAATTAAAACCTAAATGTTTTCCAGATACAGAAAAGTCCTGACATGGGAAGCCACCTGTCAAAACGTCTATAGAGTCAGGAATTTTCTTTAGTTCAGAATTGTGTGATTTAACAAGTTCAACAATACTTGCTACTTTAAATATAGATGGGTCACGGCGAAAATAGTTATCCCAAACTATTTTCGCATCTGGTTTTATGTCATTTGCAAAGACAGTCTTAAACCTTGTCTTTGGTAAAAGAATATGTGTCTTATCTAAATCTTTAATTTTCCAATGGGGGTGAACATTTATGTTGTATTGGGATTTAAGAATAGGAAATCCTCCTTCAAATCCCAAATCTAACCCACCACAACCTGAAAAAAGCGAAAGTACATTTAAACTTTTACTTTCTCAACTTACTTTTAATGAATGATTAGATTTTGAAGACTCATATTTCATTTAATCAATTATAAAGAGTAGTAAAGATCGAATTCTACAGGATGAGTAGTCATTCTGAGACGATTAATTTCCTGCTCTTTTAAACCAATATAAGCATCAAGCATTTCATTACTAAACACACCACCTTTTGTGAGAAACTCTCGATCTGCATCTAGAGCTTCAATAGCTTGCTCTAAAGATGAAGCTACAGTAGGAACTAATTTATCCTCCTCTGGTGGCAAATCATATAGGTTTTTGTCAGCTGGATCTCCCGGATGGATTTTATTTTGTATTCCATCTAAACCTGCCATCAAAAGTGCTGCGAATGCAAGATATGGATTTGCTAAAGGATCAGGGAAACGAGCTTCAATACGACGTCCTTTAGGGCTACTTGAGTATGGAATACGAATAGAAGCAGAACGATTACGTGCAGAATAAGCAAGTTTAACTGGCGCTTCGAAATGTGGTACTAAACGCTTATATGAGTTAGTTCCAGGATTCGTAATAGCATTTAAAGCACGAGCATGCTTAATAATGCCTCCGATATAAAACAGAGCTGTATCTGAAAGACCGCTATAACCATTACCGTGGAACAGATTTTCGCCATTTTTCCAAATCGATTGGTGAACGTGCATGCCCGAACCATTATCTCCGACAATTGGTTTAGGCATAAATGTAGCTGTTTTACCGTAAAGATAGGCTACATTTTTAACTGTATACTTAAGAATTTGGTTCCAGTCAGCTCTCTGCACAAGAGTACTAAACTTGGTACCAATTTCAAGTTGCCCAGAATTTCCGACTTCATGATGATGAATTTCAACTGGAACGCCCTGCTCTTCAAGAATAGTACACATCTCAGAGCGCAAATCGCCGAATGAGTCGACAGGTGAAACAGGAACATATCCACCTTTAACACGTGGTCTATGACCAGGATTTTTACCCTCCATATCCAAAGCATTCGAACTTGCAGCTTCATCAGAAGAAATCTTAACGAAGCGACTATACATATCATCATGCCAAGATACACCATCAAAAACAAAAAATTCAGGTTCTGGCCCAAAAAATGCCTTATCTCCTATACCAGAAGATTGCAAATAATGCTCTGCTCGTCTAGCAATTGAGCGTGGGTCACGATCATAACCTTGAAGGTTTGTCGGATCTACCACATCGCATGTCATAACAAGAGTTGGGATTTCTCTGAAAGGGTCAATTCTGGCTGATGTAGAATCAGGCATAAGTAACATATCCGATGCCTCAATCCCCTTCCATCCAGCAATTGATGAACCATCAAATGGCTGACCAGACTCAAATCGGTCTTCGTCAAGCTGATGTGATGGAATAGTGATGTGGTGTTCTTGACCAAGAGTATCAGTAAACCTTAGATCAACAAATTTCACTTCCCTTTCGCTAATAAGATTTAGGATATCATCTATAGAAAACATACACTATCTCCGTGAATAATCTTATATTGTTTCATTTTTTTTAAACCAATTCAATTAAATAAGAAAAATTTCTTGTAGGTTGTTTAAATATTTCCACCCTAAATCGGTGGCTTTAAATTCTAATGGATTTTGGGATAGTAATCCCTTATCGACCGCCCTTTTAATATTTGGCAATGCAACCGCCATCGAAACACCACAACGCTCTTCAAAATAGTTCGTAGGGACACCATCTTTTAGTCTTAAAGCATTCAACATAAACTCAAAGGGAAGCTCCTCAACCTTAAGCTCCCTATGCTCAATAATTTGTGCACCCTTTTGATCTGACATGCACTTTTTTATCCACTTAATGGGATGCTTTTCTCTAACCTCACGAATTATCTTATCGGGAAAACTTATTTTACTGTGAGCACCAGGACCAATACCCACATAATCTCCAAACTCCCAGTAATTCCGATTATGGATGCATTGCCACCCATCAAGGGCGTAGGCTGATATTTCATATCGCTTAAATCCACGCAATGCTGTGAGCTCATGAATCATTTCTTCCATATCGATAATCTCATCCTCAGAGGGTAATATTTTTGGAGGAAATTTAGAAAATAGTGTATTTGGCTCTAACGTCAATTGGTATAGCGAAAGGTGTTTAGACTCTAACTGAAGGGCAAGAATTATATCCTCTTCACATTCTTTTAAACTCTGATCGGGCAGAGCATACATAATGTCTAGATTAAAATTATCAAAAAATTTTTTTGCTATTTCACAGGCATTTATGGCACTTTGCGAATCATGAACACGGCCCAGTGCTTGTAAATTTTTATTGTTAAAACTTTGTATTCCGATTGAGAGTCGATTAATCCCTGAAGACCTGTATGCTGCGAATTTTTCAGACTCAAATGTAGCTGGATTGGCCTCTAAAGTAATTTCTATTTCCGAAGATATATTTAGTAAATTTCTTAAAATTTGAAGGATGCGGTCTATCGTTTTTGTTGAGAGAATGCTAGGCGTACCCCCACCGATAAATACCGATATGATTGAACGCCCCCATATATGCGGGAGATTGTATATCAAATCCTCTTCCAGTGCCTTAAGGTACTGTTCTTCGGGCAATTCAATTTCCGTAGTCTCATGTGAATTGAAATCGCAATATGGGCATTTTCTAATACACCAAGGTGTATGGATGTAGATGGATAGGGGTGGCAATGCCCCTTTAAAACCAATCCTAGGTGATATTGCTTTCATTTAAAAGCTTTAAGAGGGTTTGCATAGCCAAACCTCTATGACTAAGTTTATTTTTATATTCAAGATCAAGTTCTGCTGCAGTTTTACCTAAAGAAGCTATATAAAAATAAGGGTCGTACCCGAACCCGCCATCACCACGAGGTTTATTAATAATTTCTCCATACCATCGAGCATGTGCCACTAATGGACTTGGATCATCATGTGAACTCAGCCAAACTATATAACAGACATAGTAAGCAGTACGGTCAGATATATTTTTAAGTTTCTCTATTAACAGAAGATTATTTGCTTCATCTTGATCTATACCTTCAGGATTTTTACTAAATCTAGCAGAATACACTCCAGGAGCTCCATTTAAAGCAGGCACTACAATACCCGAATCATCTGCAATTGCAGGCAATCCAGTTTCTAATGATGCATGTCTAGCTTTTTTAAGTGCATTTTCTAAAAAAGTACTATATGGTTCTTCGCAGCTTTTTACTCCAAGTTCGCCCTGAGAGACGATATCAAAACCATCAAGTAGTTTTGAAAATTCTCGAATTTTGCCTTTGTTGTTTGAAGCTATTACTACTTTCATTATGTTTTTAGATTTAAATTAGAAATGCCAAGACTTTCAAGCTGTACCCTAAGAAGTTGATCGCACCCAAATTGAGCCAAATCCAAAAGCTGATTCAACGAATCTCTAGAAAAAGTTTCACCCTCTGCAGTACCCTGAATCTCTACAAAAGTTTTATTTGATGTCATCACCACATTTATATCAGATTCACAATTGGAATCCTCAGAATAATCTAAATCTAAAAGCAAGCCATCACCAACCACACCAACAGAAATGGCAACGATTTGTTGATGTATAGGATTACTTTGAATCAATCCTCGCTCAATGCACTTATTAATAGCATCGTATAAAGCAACCCAAGCTCCCGTAATGCTTGCACATCTAGTCCCTCCATCGGCCTGTATTACATCGCAATCAATATGAATACTTATCTCACCTAAAGCCGCAAGATCGATACAGGCCCTTAGACTTCTTCCAATCAGTCGTTGAATTTCTTGGGTACGACCAGTTTGTTTTCCTTTTGAAGCTTCGCGATCCATCCTGTCGTGAGTTGCTCTTGGGAGCATGCCATACTCAGCCGTCACCCAACCAGTTCCCTGTCCCTTTAAAAATGGGGGTACCTTTGGCAATACGCTTGCATTACACAATACATGAGTTTGACCTACCTTAATTAATACAGAACCTTCTGCATATGGTGTGTAATTCCTCGTTATAGAAACATTGCGTATTTGGTTGTTTGAGCGACCATCTGACCGATTTTTCAATGATTCTGACATATGAGTCCTATAGGATTGATTTAGTACAATCAATTTTAACTAATCTAAACTAGGATAATCATGATTTTTAGCATGACAGGGTTTGCAACCAATGCGAGCCAAAATTCGGTATTTACCGTTGAGATCAAAAGTGTAAATAGCAAATATCTAGATATTAATCTTAAGCTTCCTGAATCAATTAGATACTTAGAGCAAACTATACGCGATAAGATAACCCAGAAAATTTTACGTGGAAAGCTAGAACTCCAAATATCAAAAAGTAATTTCGCCGAAGAGGAGAATTCGATGATTGATATTGATATTGCCACCAAAATCAATGATGTGTACAAAAAGATAAAATTGATGGTGCCTGATATGCAAGCACCAACTTTTAAAGAGTTGTATGAGTTAAGTCAGACTTTCAAACCTAAAAACATTCAAAATCATGATGAATCCTTAATCTTAGGACTTATCGATGAATTATTGGAGCAGTTTTTGGATTCTCGAAGACGCGAGGGAAGCCGTTTGGCTCAGATTATGCTTGATTATGTTATGAAAATTGAAAGCATTAGAGATCAAATAGTAGCTAAAATTCCCGTTATAACTAGGGAAGTTAACGAAAAACTTGCAATCAAAATTCAAAATATATTGGAAGAGCTAAATCCTAAAGGGATTGAAGGTCTGTCTAAAGATGAAATTAACAGTAGGGTAGCACTTGAAGTGGCCACTCTTTTGGTTAAAGGCAATATAAATGAGGAACTAGATCGGTTGCAGACACATTGCCACGAGATAAAATCTATTTTAAGTTCAGATGAAGCCTCAAAATCCAACCAAAGTAATGGTAAAAGATTGGATTTTATATATCAGGAGATGAACCGAGAAATCAACACAATAGGGTCAAAATCTAGTGACACCTCCATAACCAATCATGTGATTGATCTTAAAGTATTGGTCGACCAATTACGTGAGCAGTCCTTGAATCTGGAATAAGGGCTAGGAACTACAAAGTGTTGTAGTTGGGATTTGTAATAGCGTTTTCGAATTTGGTTATGTCTTTTTGGAACGCAAGTTTAATAGTCCCTATAGGGCCTGCTCTTTGCTTACCTATAATAAGTTCCGCTAAACCTTTGTCCAAACTGTCTGGATTGTAAACTTCATCACGATAGATAAACAGAATGGTATCTGCATCTTGTTCGATAGCACCTGATTCCCGCAAATCGGACATTATGGGTCTTTTATCTGACCTGTGTTCAAGACTACGATTTAACTGCGAAAGTGCTATGATAGGGCATTCCATCTCACGAGCTAGTTGCTTAAGTGATCGACTTATCTCTGATATCTCGGCTACTCGATTATCTGAGCGTTTAGTAGATCCAGACATAAGTTGTAAGTAATCGACCATTATTAAACCAAGCGACCCCTCTCTTGCTAAAAGACGTCTAGCCCTAGATCGAATGTCCAAGGGATTAAGCACTGGAGATTCATCTATAAAAACTTTAGCATCTGCAAGCTTTTTTGCAGCATCGGTAATTTTAGGCCAATCCTCTGCACGAAGATTACCAGTTCTAATTTTTAAATGGTCAACTCGTGCTATTGATCCTAGCATACGCTGCACAAGCTGAGATGAATCCATCTCCATACTAAAAACAGCCACGGGTTTCTTTTCGTTTATGGCAACGTTTTCCACGATATTCATAGCAAGCGAAGTTTTACCCATCGCAGGTCTGCCCGCAATAATAATAAGCTGACCTGGATGAAGTCCTGTAGTTTTACTATCTAAGTCAGCAAACCCAGTTTTAAGCCCCGTCACTATCGATTTATCTATTCTTGTACTTAGTACCTCAACTTCCTCCAAAACATCACAAAGAACATCGTCTATATTTTTAAAATCCGTAGTCTTATTGTTTATGTGTTGGGCAATGTTTAATATCCTACCTTCAGCTTCAACCAAGATTTCAGTAGCTTCTTTTCCGTGGGGATGATAGGAATCATCTATAGTAGATTCAGAGGCTTCAATAAGATTTCTTAATATAGATTTTTCTCGTACTATTTCTGCATATCGAACTGCGTTTGAAGAAGAAGGAGTGTTAAATGAAAGGTTTTGTATGTACTCCAATCCACCTACTTCTTCATCTTTGCCAGAATTTTTTAATGCAGTGTAAACAGTAATTACATCTACACTCCTATCAAGTGAACGCAGTTTTCGAATATGCTCCCAAATTATTTTATGATTAGAAAAATAAAAATCATCCTCGGTAACTATAGTTGATACTAGGTCAAAGGTATCATTACTAAGTAATAGGGCTCCAAGCAAGGACTGCTCGGCTTCTTCTGATTGTGGTGGAAGCTTTGTTTTTGGATTTTCTGAGATAGAAGTAATTTCCGATTCTGTTGGAGCACTGAATTCCGAAGACATAGAAAATGAAATGCAAAAAATTTATTTTATAGTAAAAAAAATCCCAAAGACAAAACCTGCTTTGGGATTAATAATGAGATTTAATTTAATTTAATTTAATTAAACCATCTCACCAATCACATTAACGATAATGTCAGCATCGACGTCAGCATGTAAGTGTAATGAAACTTCGTACTCACCAACAGCTTTTAGAGAACCTTGAGGTAAACGAACTTGCTGTTTGGTAACTGGGAAACCAGCTTCTGTTAAGCCCGCTGCGATATCCATAGATGTTACTGATCCAAATAGCCGTCCATCTACACCAGCTTTTTGGGTCATATCAAGTCGGTAACCATTAAGTTTTTCGCCTAAGGATTTCGCTTCAGCCAAACGTTCAGCTTGAAGTTTTTCAAGTTCGGCACGACGAGCTTCAAATTCAGCAATAGCTTCTTTAGTAGCTCTACGAGCCTTTTGCTGAGGAATTAAATAGTTACGTGCATAACCATCACGCACTTTAACTACCTCACCTAAATCACCTAATTTACCAATTTTTTCTAAAAGAATAACTTGCATATGAGAACTCCTTATTGGTGATTATCGGTGTATGGAAGCAAAGCCAAGAAGCGAGCACGCTTAATTGCAGTGTCTAGTTGACGCTGATAATTTGCTTTAGTACCTGTTAAACGAGCAGGAATAATTTTTCCTGTTTCAGTAATAAAATCTTTAAGAGTGTCGATATCTTTATAGTCAATTTCATCAACACCAGCTGCAGTAAAGCGACAAAATTTACGACGTTTGAACAAAGGATTTTGCTGTGTAAATTTGCTGCGTTTCTCTTTACCTTTTTTCATGAAAGCCATGATATTTCCTTTTTATGTGAGCTGTCTAAGACAACCAATTAAATCTTTTTAAATGACTGAATCTGTAATTTAAGTTTGCTTGAATTTTTTCTAGTTTCGCTTAGAAACCCTACTACTTCCAACTTAGTCCCTACATCTAACTTTGATAAATCCTCAGCTATAGTATCTACGGCTTGAGCCAAAATTTTAAAATTTAATTTTCTACTTAAGCTGAATGTTTTAACTTCAGAATCATGCTCTAAAATTAAATCTAAAATCGGAATTTTAGCTGGAGAGAATCTGATATCTGCGACCTCAATAATTACTCCATCGAGGCGAACAATATTCAAGACTAAACCCCAAATTACTCGTTAGAGTCCTCATCTGACACAGAATCTGAATCCATATCTGAATCAGAGTTAGAGCCCATATCAGCATCAGCTTGATCAGAATCTTCAGCCGAATGGTTTGCTTTAGAACTATTTCTATCTTCAGCAGAGGCTGCTTTGCGAGATTCTTCGCGTTCTGTTGATTTCATCATAATTGATGGTTCAGTGACTGCAGCTTTTTGCTTAATAACAAGATGACGCAAAATTGCATCGTTATAGCGGAAATTATTTTCTAATTCGTCTAAGGTTTCTTGATTACACTCGATATTTAAACAAACATAGTGTGCTTTAACTAACTTTTGAATAGGATAAGCAAGAATACGACGACCCCAATCTTCAGATCTGTGTACCTGCCCACCGTTAGATTTAATTAAAGCTGTATAGCGCTCTGTCATAGCAGGAACTTGCTCGCTTTGATCAGGGTGCACAATGTATACGACTTCATAGTGACGCATAAAATTAAATACTCCTTTTGTGGATTAAAGCCCGCTTAAAATTTATAAATCAAATCTTAAGTCGAGCAAAAGAAAAACTAACATTTTATTAAAAATAATCTTTAAAATCAATAGCTTTTCATAAATCTTTAGGACAATAAACTATTTATGTTGTTTTACTAGATAAATAGGCAAAAGCTGAATGATTATGTATAGATTCAAAGTTTTCAACCTCTAATTCAAAATGACCAATACCATCTAGATTAGATAGGGCTTTTGCTACGTCACGTATCAAATCCTCTACAAACTTGGGGTTATCGTATGAATGCTCAGTTACGAACTTTTCATCAGAGCGCTTTAATAACCCCCAAAGAGGGCTAGAAGACTCAGCTTCTACAATATCTATAACACTCTCCCATTTTTCACAAAATTCTCCATGTATGGTAAAAGTTATATGAGAGCGTTGATTATGAGCACCGTAATCAGATATTTCCTTAGAGCAAGGACATAAACTCATAACTGGCACCAAAACTTTAACGCTAGTACTAAAAGAATCAGTTGATTCCTGATATGAAACAATCCACGTAACTGAATACTCAAGTAAGCTTAAAACTTTAGATACAGGTGCTTCTTTTTCTACAAAAAAAATAAAACTAGTTTCAATAAAACCTTTGTTAGCCTCAAGTTGACCGACCATTTGCTTACATAATGTTTTGAAACTTGAAATTGTGAAACTGTAATTTTTGTGATTTTGCAAAAGATTAACAAATCGGGACATATGAGTTCCCTTTTTGTTAGCAGGCAATTCCACCGCTAAAGACCATTCTCCCACAGTTGAAAAGTCTCCAGAATTACTGGTTACTTTGAGGGGATATTTAATTCTTTTAATACCTACTTTTTGAATAACGAGTTCTCTTAGATCGTCTCGATTCTGAACATCAGGTATGTCGTAATTATTAATTTTTAACATTAATCTTAGATATGAAATCTTCTATGGATTTAATGATACCACTGGCATCAAGCCCAGCCTCAGCCAATAATTGCTTTTGATCACCATGGTCAACAAAACTATCGGGCAATCCAAGTTGTAATAAAGGTTTTGTAATACAGGATTTATTAAGAAATTCACTAACTGCACTACCAGCTCCACCTTGAATTACACCCTCTTCGATTGTTACAAATGCCTTATGTGATAAGGCTAATTCCTCAATAACTTTAGTGTCTAATGGTTTTACAAATCGCATATCAACAACTGTGAATTTTTTACTTGCTTTAAGTACTTCATGAACCAAAGGACCGAAGCACAAAATTGCAATATCGGAACCTTTTTGTTTTATATGAGCTTCACCTATATTCACAGTTTCGAGCTCGTAAGATACTACATTGCCAACACCAGCACCGCGCGGATATCTAACAGCAGATGGACCCTCATATTTATAACAAGTAGTCAGAAGTTTTCTACATTCATCCTCATCCGAAGGTACTGATATAACCATATCTGGCAAACAGCGCATAAATGCAATATCAAACACCCCTGCATGTGTAGCTCCATCAGCACCTACAATGCCCGCTCTATCAATAGCAAATGTCACATCTAAATTTTGAAGCACGACGTCATGTATAAGCTGGTCATATGCCCTTTGTAAAAAGGTGGAATAAATAGCAACAACAGGTTTATATCCAGAACATGCCAAACCACCTGCAAAAGTGACTGCATGTTGTTCTGCAATTCCAACATCAAAATATCTATCAGGAAATTTCTGCTCGAACTCAACTAAACCGCTTCCCTCTCTCATAGCTGGAGTTATAGCAATTAATTTAGGGTCAACAGAGGCTTGATCGCATACCCAATCACTAAATACATCTGTAAAATTAGTAATTTTTTTTGAGGAACTTAAGACACCTACTGATCGGTCAAATTTACCTGGACCATGATAGAGTACAGGATCATTTTCTGCTAACTTATACCCATACCCCTTTTTAGTCACTACATGTAAAAACTGCAACCCCCCTAGTTTTTTAAGATTACTTAAGGTTGGCAATAAGGCTCCCAAATCATGCCCATCAATTGGTCCAGAATAATTAAATCCGAACTCCTCAAACCAAGTCGCAGGACTAATAATACCCTTAGCATGCCCTTTTAGCTTACGAGCCAATTCTAATACTGGACTAGGCATTCTCTCAAGCATAGCTTTGCCAAAAGCATGAGCATCCCTAGCTAAGCTTCCAGATAGCAATCGAGTTAAATACTTGTTCAATGCTCCAACTGGCGGAGAAATAGACATATCATTATCGTTCAAAATAACAATAAGATTGATACCATCGACTGATGCAGCATTGTTTAAAGCCTCAAAAGCCATTCCCGCACTCATAGCACCATCCCCTATAACCGCTATGTGCTGACGATCTTCATGATTTAAATGGGAGGCAATAGCCATGCCTAAAGCAGCTGATATTGAAGTTGATGAATGAGCTGTCCCGAAAGCATCATATTCTGATTCTGACCTTTTAGGAAAACCTGAAATACCCTTTGACTGTCTAAGGGTAGACATTCTATCTCTTCTGCCAGTTAGAATTTTATGTGCATAAGATTGATGACCTACATCCCAAATTAATTTATCATCTGGAGTATTAAATACATAATGAAGGGCTACCGCTAATTCAACAGTACCTAAATTAGACGAAAGATGTCCACCTGTTTTAGATACTGATTCTAGAATAAATTCCCGTAGCTCTGAACAAAGGGGATAGAGCTTGTAGGATTCGAGCTTACGTAAATCCAGTGGCGTGTCAATTGTTTTTAATATGGAATCAAAGGTGGTCATTTTTAAAAATTTCTCATTATTATGTAATGAGCTAATTCCTTTAATCGATTTGAATTAGGGACAGATTCAAGGGATTTTAAGGCATTCCCATATAATGATTTAGCCAAGTTTCTAGCCTCATCCAAACCTAAAATAGTGACATAAGTTGGCTTATTGTTTTGCTGATCTTTTCCAGCTGTTTTACCTAGTGTATCACTATCCTGAGTTGCATCTAAAATATCATCAACTACTTGATATGCAATACCTATGTATTCAGAATATCTTTTTAATTCTTCATAATAAAGAGAAGAATCTTTGAATAGAATAGACACCACCTCAACGCAGGCCTGAATTAAAGCACCTGTTTTTCTGCTATGCATATCCTTTAGTGCTTCAAGGTCCATATGATTAGATACATTTAAAATATCAATCACCTGACCACCAACCATACCAGTGGCACCTGTAGCACTTAAAAGCTCTTTTGTACTAGATACTAGCAATTTATAATCTATATGCGAACCAAGTAAGTGCTCATAAGATAAAGGTTGTAATGCATCTGCCGCAAGCAATGCCATAGCCTCACCATATTTAACATGACAAGTCGGTCTACCCCTACGCAGATCATCATCGTCCATACAAGGTAAATCATCATGCACTAGCGAATAGGCATGAATCAGTTCGATAGAACATACGACCCGGCTTATGTAGTCGTCATACGAATCAGGGGATGTGGTCTGAAAAACCTCATAAGTAGCAAGAACTAAAGCCGCTCTAAGTCTTTTACCTGGACCCAATGTTGCATATCTCATAACCTCCAACAATTTGGGCGGAACATCATGTAAAGAAGAAAATATTTCTTCTAGATGTCTATTTGAAAATTTAACTACTTCTTCAAGCCAAGAGTCAAAATGGGATGTCTTCGAAACTAGAATCATTAGTTTTTTTATTTTGTTCTAATGGTTGGATAGAGCCGTCTTCTTGCATAACGCCTATTTGCTTTTGTGCATCATCTAATTTGCTCTTGCAAATTTCAGCAAGCTCCATGCCCCTTTTATATTTTGCAATTGAATCTTCAAGAGAAAGTTTTCCACTTTGCATATCTCTGACGATAGTATCAAGTTCGCTTATAGCATCCTCATATTTAATAGATGTTGCTTGTTCATCTATATTCATAACCATCTCCATGAAGTAAATGATTATTTTAATATAAAATACTAGTTATTTTGGCTCACTCAACATGACCCTTGGTGATGAGTGTTTTTTAATTTTTAAATCGGGGGGAACCGAAATGTCCGTTAAGGAAACCAATCTTTCATTAGGCGAATCAACTCTTCCAGTAGCCGCTTATTTCGATGAAAGCCACTTCGCTCTAGAGTTGGAGCATATATTCAAAAAATCTTCTCAGTACGTAACCCATGAAAAAACAGTGCCTAATCTTGGGGACTGGTATACATTGCCACAAGATAATGCTGGTCGTGTTTTAGTTCATAATGAAGCTGGTCCTCAGCTCATATCAAACGTCTGTCGTCATAGACAAGCTCTTATGCTTGGAGGTCAAGCTGGAAATGTGACCGACCCTAACCTATCTAGAGGAAATTTATCCGAGACAGGAGGTAATATTGTGTGTCCTCTTCATAGATGGACATATAACAACAAAGGTGAACAGATAGCAGCTCCACATTTTCCAGAAAATCCCTGTAAGAATTTGACTCCGTTTGAAGTTAAAAACTGTCATGGCTTATTATTCGAGGGTGTTCGTGAACCTTCAGCTGATATGAAGCAATTATTTGAGTTACCCGAATTTGATTTTTCAGATTATGTTTTCGATCGGGCAATTGTTCATGAATGTAATTACAACTGGAAAACCTTTATTGAGGTATATCTAGAAGACTATCATGTCGAACCATTTCATCCAGGACTTGGTAAATTTGTTAGTTGTTCGGATTTGCAATGGGATTTTTCAGACTGGTATAGTTCTCAAAGAGTTGGTGTTCATCAAGCACTCGCTAATCCAGGAAGTCCAACCTATCAAAAATGGCATGATGCATTGCTTAATTTTAGACAGGGAGAAGCTCCTAATTTTGGTGCTGTATGGGTTACTTATTTCCCTACTCATATGATTGAACTTTATCCTCACGTATTAGTTCTATCTACACTTTATCCAAAAGGTCCACAAAAAACACTTAATGTCGTTGAGTTTTACTATCCAGAAGAGATTGTGGCCTTTGAGCGTGAATTTATTGAAGCCCAGCAAGCTGCATATATGGAAACTGCAATTGAAGATGATGAAATTGCAGAGCGTATGGATCAGGGTCGCCTAGCCCTATTGAATAGAGGCGTAGAGGAATACGGACCTTATCAATCACCATTTGAAGATGGTATGGAACACTTCCATGCTTGGTACCGAAAAATAATGCCCTAAATCTATAAGGTCCTCAAAATTAGTTGAGGACCTTTTTTATCACCACCAAATTATTCAATGGTAGCAAAAGAATCACTACGTGGCTTAATCCCCATCATATAGCTGATGTCCGCAGGTCTTTCTATATCCCAAATTATATAATTAGCACTTAGACCAATATCTATTTTACCCATATCCGACCAACCCAAAGCTTTGGCAGCATTTATAGTAGCCCCTGCCAATGCTTCTTCAGGTGTAAGACCAAATAGTACACAAGCCATATTCATAGAAGTTGGAAGAGATAAGTTTGGCGATGTGCCAGGATTACAATCAGTTGATACGGCCAAAGGCACCCTTGATTTTCTTAAAGAATCTATAGGTGGTTTTTGAGTGTCTTTTAGATTATAAAAAGCTGAAGGAAGCAAAACGCCAACAGTACCAGACGCCGCCATTGCTTCTACTCCAGCATTACTTAGATGCTCTATATGATCACATGAAAGCCCACCATAAGCCGCACATAAGGCACTGCCTTCCATATTACTTAACTGCTCAGCATGTAACTTGACGGGCAGATCCAACTCCTTGGCTTTATCGAAAACCTTTTTAATTTGATTTTGATTAAAAGCAATATTTTCCATAAATCCATCAACAGCATCTATAAGCCCTTCATCATTAAGAATTTCCATCCACTCACAGACTTTATTAATATATTCATCTTCGCAATTTTTATATTCTGGTGGCAATGCATGTGCTGCTAGATAAGTTTTCTGTACCAGAATTTCATGACTTTCAGAAAGTTGTCTAGCGACTTGCAGCATTTTTCTTTCACTTTCGAGATTCAGTCCATAACCAGATTTAATTTCAACCGCTCTAACACCATACTCTGTCATTTGTGTTAGTCTAGCTTCTGACTCTTTGTAAAGCTGGTCAAAACTAGCCTCTCTCACACTTTTTACAGTCGAAAGAATACCTCCTCCAGATTTTGCAATCTCCTCGTAACTAGCTCCATTTAGGAGCATTTCAAACTCATTGCTACGATTACCCGAATATACAATATGCGTATGGCAATCAATAAGAGAAGGTGTGATCCAAACTCCAGCCGCATCAAAAGTATTACATACTGAGTCATTAACTTTAGGTATTGGATTATCAGGACCACCTATAGCAGAATATTTTCCATCCTCAATATATAGCCAACCACCCAGAATTTGCCCGTAGGGGTTTCCAAGACCATATCCAAACTTTTCGTTAAAAGTAACGATATTCAAATTTTTGATTAATTTACTGGACATTACCTCCTCCTACTGTACATGGTCGCTACTTCTAATTAGAAAACCAATTTTCGTACAACTCTGAATTAATATTTTTCACCTTTCCAGAAAGAATTAATTGCTTAGCTGCTTCTATATCAGGAGCAAATAAACGATCTACTTCATAAAAGTCGACCTCACTTCTAAGAAGTTTATAGGTAGAATTCAAATCCTCTCCTAAATCATTTTTATTTATTAAATCTATACCCTGTACTGCCCCCAATAACTCAATACCAATAATGGTGGCTGTGTTTTGAGCCATAGTGAAAAGCCTACGTGCTCCATATGTAGCCATGGAAACATGATCTTCTTGATTAGCTGATGTTGGTATACTGTCCACACTACTAGGGTGGGCAATGCTTTTGTTCTCGCTAGCAAGTGCAGCCGCAGTTACATGGGCAATCATGAAACCAGAATTAAGACCTGCATTTTGCACTAAAAACGATGGAAGCCCAGATAAATTTTTATCAATCAACATAGCAATTCGTCTTTCGCTCATGGACCCAAGCTCACATAAAGCCAATGCCAAAATATCAGCCGCAAACGCCACAGGCTCCGCATGAAAGTTTCCGCCAGAGATGGCTATAGGCTCATCACCATCAAATATTAATGGATTATCTGTGACAGCATTCGCTTCTGTGATGAGCGTATGTCCAGCTTGATTGATAATATCTAAACACGCACCTAAAACTTGTGGTTGGCAACGTAAGCAGTATGGATCCTGCACTCTCAATACATCACTTGGATTAGAAGTGCAAGCATTTGAATTTTCAAGTAGCTTCATATAAGTTTTAGCAACTGCAGACTGTCCATGATGCCCTCTAACTTCATGAATTCGATAATCAAAAGGAGAGCTAGATCCGCGTGTTGCCTTAACTGTAAGGGATCCTGTAATAACAGCCGATGCAAGTAAATCTTGAGCTAAAAAATATCCTCGTATAGCTAATGCTGTAGAAACTTGAGTACCGTTAATTAAAGCTAGCCCCTCCTTCATTTGTAACTTAATAGGCTTAAGCCCACACCGTTCAAGCACTTCTTTTGATGGCAATAACTCTCCATCCAAATAAGCACTACCTTCCCCTATCATAGTTAGTGTCATATGAGATAAGGGAGCTAAGTCACCTGATGCTCCCACAGACCCTTTTTCAGGGATATCTGGAATAATATTATGATTAATCAAATTTATAAGACTATCTACGACCTCTCTTCGTACACCTGATGCCCCCTGAGCTAAACTAGCAACCTTCATAACCATAATCAATCTAACAATATCATCTGGTAATGAATCTCCAGTACCCACAGAGTGTGAAAGAATTAAGTTTCTTTGAAGATTTTCTAAATCTGAATCAGCAATTTTAGTATTAGCTAATAACCCAAATCCCGTATTAATTCCATATACACTAGTTTCGTTTGATATAAGATTTTTTAGTGCCTCTCGATTATTTTCTATGATTTCATAACTTGATGAAGGAAGAGATACTTGTACAGGACCTTCGTATACTGTTCGTAAATCTTTAAAAGTTAATTGTCTTGGATTTATTATTATTTTTCGCATTTAATTTACTCCACAGAAGGAAGATTTAAACCATATTCTTTAGCAGTTTTTATAGCAAGCTCATATCCAGCATCGGCATGCCTCATTACCCCGCTTCCACAATCGTTAACTAATACATTTGCTAGTCTTTTAGATGCCTCCTCTGTTCCATCAGCAACAATAACCATACCTGAATGCTGCGAGTACCCCATACCTACTCCACCTCCATGATGCATACTAACCCAAGTAGCTCCACCAGCTACATTCAACATACCGTTTAAAAGTGCCCAGTCGGAAACCGCATCTGTCCCATCTTTCATACCCTCAGTTTCTCTATTTGGGCTTGCGACAGAACCAGTATCCAAGTGATCCCGACCAATAACAATAGGAGCCTTTAACTCTCCACTTCTAACCATTTCGTTAAAGGCTAAACCAGCTATATCGCGCTCTCCAAGCCCTAGCCAACAAATACGAGATGGCAATCCCTGAAACTTAATTCTTTCTCTAGCCATATTTAACCAGTTATGAACATGTTTATTTTGTGGAAATAATTCCTTAATTTTCGCATCGGTTTTATAAATATCATTAGGATCCCCTGACAATGCCACCCACCTAAATGGCCCCTTACCCTGACAAAAAAGAGGACGAATATATGCTGGTACAAATCCAGGATAACTAAACGCATCCTTAATACCTTCATCATAAGCAACTTGACGAATATTGTTCCCGTAATCTGTTGCTGGAATACCCATATCTAAAAAATCTAAAATAGCTTGCACATGAATAGCACACGATTTAGAAGCTTCATCTCTTAGTTGCTTGTGCATATCTGGATTTTCTTGAGCATCTCTCCATTGTTTTACACTCCAACCTATGGGCAAATATCCAAATATAAGATCATGGGCTGATGTTTGATCTGTAACTAAATGGGGTTTTATCTCTCCATTTTGGGCACGTTTTACCATCTCGGGGAGAACTTCAGCAGCATTGCCAAGAAGGGCGATTGATATCGCATCCCCAGCATCTGTGTGTTTTTTTATAAGCTCATATGCGTGATCTAAATCCCGTGCCTGAACATCTATATAACCCGTACGCAATCTAAAATCTATGCTAGATTGCTGGCATTCAATTGTTAGAGAAACGGCCCCTGCAAATGTAGCAGCCAAAGGCTGAGCACCACCCATCCCTCCTAATCCTGCAGTCAAAATCCATTTACCCTTCCAATCATCGTTGTAATGTTGCCTACCAGCCTCGGCAAACGTTTCATACGTACCCTGCACTATGCCTTGAGTACCAATATAAATCCAACTACCCGCAGTCATCTGACCATACATAAAAAGGTCTTTGCGGTCGAGTTCATTAAAATGCTCCCACGTAGCCCATTTGGGAACTAAGTTTGAGTTGGCAATAAGTACACGTGGAGCATTCTCATGTGTATTAAAAATACCTACTGGCTTTCCAGATTGCACTAATAAAGTTTGATTTTTCTCTAGGGATTTTAAGCATTCTAGAATCCTGTCGAAGCTTTCCCAGTTTCTCGCAGCTCTACCAATTCCGCCATAAACAACTAAACTTTGAGGATTTTCTGCGACATCGGGATGTAGATTGTTTTGAATCATCCTAAAAGGAGCCTCAGTAAGCCAACTTTTACAATTTAGTTTAGTTCCGATCGGGGCTTTGATAATACGATTTTTATCTGTTCTGGTAAATGTACCCATGATATAACTCAATGTTAAATTTGTATATACAAGTAAATTTAACATATATTTCAGTTGTAAATTAGCTATTTATACTAGGTAAAACCATAAGTTTAATAAGAGAATGAAATGATAGAATAGTTTGAATATTACAAATATTTACATATATTCGATGCGTAGAGTATTGCCAGAATATAAAAAAATTAAAAACTATATCCTAGATCAAATCCATAAGGGAAACTGGCATCCCGATGATTTGATTGAAAGCGAAAACGAGCTTGTTAAGCGATTTAAAGTTTCACGTATGACTGTAAATCGTGCCGTTAATGACTTAACGGCAGAAGGTGTGTTGACTCGCCGTCGTGGTGCTGGTACATATGTTGCTCAAAAGAGGTTTAGTAATACTTTTGTCACTGTACGTAATATTCGCTCCGATATCGAATCTATGGGCAAATCCTATAGTGCACATCTTATTAGTAAAAGAAGATTTCCAAACCTCGAGCTACCGCCTGCAGTCGCAAAAATTTTTCAACCCCATCAGAATATTTTTAGAATCGAATTGCTTCACTTATCTAATGGTGTACCTATGCAATTTGAAAGAAGGTATGTTGATTTAAATCTTGTTCCTACATTTGAGAATTTAGATTTTGAGTCAGTTAGTCCAAGTGCACATCTTATTAAAAATGTTCCTTTAGTTAATGGGCACTATGAAATTAAATCGTTGCGTTGTCCTAAGGATGTGGCTCAGTATTTAGAAATGAAAGAAGCTGATCCTACACTAGTATTAACTAGATTCACATACTCATCAGAACAGCCTGTCACATACGTAGAGATGTGGTATAACGGTGATAATTTCAGTTTCTCTGGGGACTTGGATTAAGTTTTAGTCACTACTGGGTTTTCGGGATATGCAATCCATTCACTCCAGGACCCCGCATATAAACCACTACCCTCTAAACCTGCCTCTTCCATTGCAAATTCGTTAAGACATGCGGTTATGCCAGAACCACACTGATGAACAATAGCTTTGGGATCAGAACTTATATCTAAGAAAATTTGTCTAAGTTTTTCTTTTGAATGCAATTCTCCTTTATAGTTAAAATTTAAATCCGCAGGATGATTTAATGCACCTGGTATATGACCAGCTACAGGATCCATAGGCTCGAAATCACCATTGAACCTACCTTCCACTCTAGCATCCAAAACTTTAAATTTGGCATCTTTAAGATTTTCTTGTACTTCAGACATTGAAATTAATCTAACAAGTGGTTTTAATGGTAACCACTCATCAACAGGTTTAAGTTTTAGAATACTACTAGTTGTGTATAGACCTTTATCAACCCATGCATCAAAACCACCATTTAAAACTCTAACATTTTGGATGCCCAACCATCGCAACAACCACCACATATGGCTAGCAAACATCAAACTACCACAATCATAGGTAACTATCTCATCGTGTAGGGAAATACCAGTACTAGCTAATAATTTTGCAAAGTGCCTTCTGTCTGGCAAAGGATGCCGTCCAGATTTAGAAGTTTTAGGTCCACATAAATCAGTTTCATGATCAAAAAAAATAGCATTTGGAATGTGGGATTTTTCATATGCTTTACGACCAAAAGCGTGATCAACCAAATCGTGTCTAACATCAATAACTTTAACAACATCTAGCTTTTCATTTAATACTTCTGGCGTAATTAAATATGACATCTAATGTCTCCGATCATGAGGTTTTGGAGGATGGTGATGGTGATGATAGTGTCTAACTATATACTTCCACCTCACACGAAGGGCTCTTGATTGGTCGATAACTACAACTAAGACCCCAGCAACTATAACTAGAAGCATACCGACCCAAGACAATAAATCTGGGACGGTATTCCAAATGATAATTCCTAAAATCGCAGAGAAAATAATTGTTGAATACTGCAAAACCGCCGAAACAATAGGAGAACCAGCCCCGTAAGCTTGAGTTAGAGCCAGCTGACCACCCATACCCGATAGACCAACGATAAATAACACCATCCATGAACGGACCGATAGCTGAGCAAATTCATCAAAATTTACTGCTATAAAACCAGTAAGTGTCATCATAATAGAAAAATAAAATACCGTTCTCCATGTAGGCTCTCCAGTAGCCCCTAAGGATCGAACTTGAAGCATTGCAAATGCAGCTAATATACCAGAGCTTAAACCGAAGACTGCACCTAACATTTGATCGTGTCCAATGCTAGGTCTAAGTATTAAAAGAATCCCCAAAAAGCCTATAAATAAAGCACCTAACTTGCCCCAATTTGCACTTTTTTTCCAAGTAATCAGAACAAGATAAAGACCTAAAAAAAGTGATGAAGAATAGTTCAAACTAGTACTCGTGGCAATAGGCAATAGGCTTAAGGCATTAAAATTAAGCCACATAGAGGTAGTTCCTAAAACATTTCTCTTTATGTGTAATCCTAAATACTTTGTCTTAAGGGACCGATGAGTAAGAATCACCCATACAAAAATGATTACAAACGAAGGCAATCCTCGAAATACTACTAACATTGGGGTACTAACACCAAAATCATAAGAAATTTTGATAGTAGCCGCCATAATTGCAAACATAATGCTTGCGAGCAACATCCAAAAAGATTGCATAATCTATTAAGTGTGTGAATCGTTCCATTTAGTATAATTTAAGGAAAAATATAACTTCAAGACTTTTCACCATTACCTCAGGATTTTCAATGAAAAACATATTTTTATTAACTTTGACCAACTTAGCTGTTGTGACACTTTTAATGCTAGTGTTTATGCTATTGTCACCCGTACTTCAAGAGTATGGTATCTATACAGAAGAAACCATAGGACTTGGAATTATGGCTTTAGTAGTTGGTTTTGTAGGATCTTTTATATCCTTGCTTTTGAGCAAGTTTATTGCCAAGAGAACTATGGGAGTACAAGTTATAGACCCAAAATCACCTAGAAACGAAGCTGAAAACTGGATTTTAAATACCACTTATAAGCTGGCTGATACCGCTAATATCAAACGTCCAGAAGTTGGTATTTTTCAAGGTGCACCTAATGCTTTTGCAACTGGTCCTAGCAAAAATAATTCTCTAGTGGCTGTTTCGACTGGATTATTGAACACAATGAATAAAGCTGAGGTTGAAGCAGTTATAGGTCATGAGATATCTCATATCAAAAATGGAGATATGGTCACAATGACTTTATTGCAGGGTGTCTTAAATACATTTGTTATCTTCTTTTCTCAAATTATTGCTAGAGCGTTAAGTAGAAATGAAAATGGTCGATCAGGTGGTTTTTTGTCCTACTATTTAGTTTATTTTTTACTTCAGACTATTTTAGGAGCTTTAGCTACGATTATTGTCTGTTGGTACTCCCGTAAAAGGGAATTTAAAGCTGATAGCGGGTCTGCTGATTTACTACAAAACAATCAATCTATGATTGATGCCTTAAAAGTCTTAGGTGGCTTAAAAGAATCTCCTAAACTAGGCCAAGGCTTTGCTGCATTTGGTATCTGTTTTGGAGGGATTTTAGCAACCCACCCACCTATAGAAAAGCGTATTGCAAGCCTAGAAGCATGGAATTTAAATTCCCAAAACCTTGCTACACCTAAAGCAACTAGAGTTGCTCAAATCCAAAATCCTGAGATCAAAGATTTCGACCGCTCTGATTTTTTTAAATAGATCTTTAGGTCTGTAATATTTACCCCAACTCCCCAAAGAAGTTTCTTTGGGGTTTTATTTAGTAGTATTAATTAATGGGCTTCATCCCAATTGGAACCCACATATACTTGAGCTTCGAGAGGAACATCTAATTTAGCTACATCTTCCATAAGTTTAGGAAGTTTTAATTTTAATATTTCAATTTCAGATTCATGTACTTCCAAAACTAACTCATCGTGCACTTGCAAGATAATGCGAGAATTTAGTTTATTTTGACTAATCCATTTATGAACAGATATCATAGCCATCTTTATGATATCAGCGGCACTACCCTGCACAGGAGCATTGATAGCTACACGCTCTAAGGCTGCCTTACGTGCTCCTTTAGAATCTTGAATCCCAGGAATATAAATTCGTCTACCGTAGATTGTTTCTACATAACCATCTTGGAATGCTTGTATTTTGATATCATCCATAAACTTCCTGACTTTAGGAAATCTATCAAAATACTTATAAATATAATTTTGTGCAGTTTCTCGACTTATACCTAAATTATTAGCTAATGCAAATGCACCCATACCATATATCAGTCCGAAGTTGATGGCTTTAGCAGCCCTACGTTGACTATCATCTACTTCAGACAAGGGCACTCCAAAAACTTCAGAAGCAGTAGACCTATGAATATCTGCCCCCTCTTTGAAAGCTTTCAGCATACCCTCATCATTAGAAATATGTGCCATAAGTCTAAGTTCTACTTGAGAGTAGTCAGCAGACATTAACTTAAAACCATCTTCTGCTACAAACGCCTGGCGGACTTGTCTTCCATCCTCATTTCTAATCGGTATATTTTGAAGATTAGGATCAAATGAAGACAATCTTCCAGACAGCACAGTAGTTTGCGAAAACACTGTATGCACACGTCCAGTTACTTTATTAATCATAGTAGGAAGTTTGTCAGTATATGTGGATTTAAGTTTTGATAAACTTCTGTACTCTAATAAATGAACAGCTATAGGGTGATCTAATGCTAACTTCTCAAGAGCATCCTCATTTGTAGAAATTACACCAGTTCTAGTTTTACCCTGTGTTTCAAGTTTTAGTTTAGTGAAGAGGATTTCACTTAATTGCTTAGGTGAATTTATATTAAATTCCTCACCAGCTAGATTAAAAATTTCGCTTTCTAATTTACTTAGTCTGCAAGAAATTATTTCGGATTGGCTTAAAAGTTTGGAGGAATCAATTAAAACCCCAACCCTCTCCATATCAAATAGAACTTGAAGCACTTGCATTTCCAAATCATAGATAAATTTAAGCCCTTCAAACCCTTCTAATTTAGGAAGTAATTCTGTTAATAAGTGAAAAGTAAAATCTGCATCTTCGCACGCATATTGAGTTGCTTGATCCAAAGGTACATAATCGAATGTTATAGCTTTAGCACCTTTGCCACATATTTCTTCGTAACTCAAACCCTTACGGTTAAGATACTTCAGTGAAAGAGCTTCCAGCCCAACCCTTTGATTGGTATCAATCACATATGCCAAAACCATGGTATCGTGCTTAATCCCCTTAAGAACTATCCCTTCGTTCGCAAATACGTGCATATCGTATTTTGCATTCTGAAGGATTTTAGTTTTTTGCTCTGATTCAAGCCATGACCGCATAGCCTCTAGCACTTCGGCTTTCATAAGTTGATTGCAACCTAGCTCAACTTGATGGGCAACAGGTATATACCATGCTTTTCCAATATCTGTAGATAAACTTATACCGACTAATCTAGTCTTTAACTGATCTAGACTATTTGTTTCAGTGTCGAGTGCTACTAAATTTGCTTGTTTAATTTCTTCCAAACAGCTTTCTAACTTATCGATAGTATCAACCAAAACATAATTCGTTTTTATAGTTTTCTCAGTGGCAATATCTACCTTCTCTTCGTCTTTTTTTCTTTGAAGAGTTGGTAGATTATCGATACTTTCCAAGTCTTTTAAAAACGTTTTAAATCCAAAACGCGTATAAATTTCTTTTAATACATCGAAGTTTTTTTCTTTTGGTAGTAAGTCATCTATACTCTTAACCCATTTGCTAATATCGCAATCTTTTTTAATGGTTACAAGCTTACGAGTTAAGTCAAATTGCGATTGAGCTTCAATTAGATTTTGTGCAACCTTACCTTTGAGTGATCCAGCATTTTTAAGTAAGTTTTCCAAACTACCAAATTCGTTAAGCCACTTAGTAGCTGTCTTTGGTCCAACCTTATCTACTCCAGGTATATTATCCGAGGTATCCCCCATAAGCATCAAATAATCGATTATTTGATCTGGTCGAACTCCGTACTTTTCAAGCACTCCATTGCTGTCTAGAATTTCCTCTTTACCTGTAATAATAGAAATATTATCATCAACAAGTTGTGCAATATCTTTATCACTTGTTGCTATAACACATTTTATATTTTGATTAATTGCAAAGTCCGCTATGGTGGCAATGATATCGTCTGCCTCTACACCCGATTGCATTATAATAGTCCAGCCTAGAGCTTCAATGGCCTGATGAATCGGCTCAATTTGAGTTCTCATATCGTCTGGCATGGGCGGTCTATGTGATTTATATTCAGTATATAACTCATGTCTAAAAGTTCTACCTGGTGCATCAAATACACAAGCTATGTAGTCAGGTTTAGAGACGATTTGTGTCCGCTTCATCATATTTATCAGGCCAAATATAGCCCCAGATGGTTCTCCATCAGGACTTCTCAAATTTGGCATTGCAAAATGAGCTCTATACAAAAAACTAGAACCATCTACTAATAACAAGGTTTTCTTCATGGTCGAAACAAGATCTATAACAATTAAAGGACAAATTTCTGAGATTGCTGATGAACTTCAAGACGCAGCAACTCATCTTAAAAACGTAACTCAGGCTGTAAGTATTTTCGGAAGTGCTCGCATTAAACAAGATGACCCCTTTTATATTCTAACTACAGATATTAGCAGAAAGCTTGCCTCTGCAGGATTCACAATAATTTCTGGTGGAGGACCTGGGATTATGGAGGCTGCAAACAAAGGAGCTCATGAAGTCAACGGTAATAGTATTGGTCTTAATATCAAACTACCTAACGAAACTACTAATAACCCCTTTCAATCTCAAAGTATTTATTTTAAATATTTTGTTTCGAGGAAAACCACTTTCTTTATGAATAGTTGGGCTTATATTATTATGCCTGGTGGATTTGGTACTATGGATGAATTATTTGAAGCTCTTACCTTAGTTCAAACTGGAAAAGCAAACAGAGCACCCATAGTTCTTGTAGGGACCTCTTTCTGGACAGGGTTAATTGAATTTATAAAAAATAATTTATTGGGAAATGGGTACATTTCTGCTAAAGATATTGATTTAATTTCTGTAACTGATGATGCAGATTTAGTGCTAGACATAGTTTCAACATACTATGATGAGCATCACGCTAATCCTCACTGTTTGGGGCTATGCTGATATGCCTGAACTTCCTGAAGTTGAAGTTACAAAGCAAGACCTCTATTCAATGATTCTTGAAAGTGAGGTTGGAACAGAATCAAAAACGATTGCAAAAGTATTGCCATATACTAAAGAGTTTTTTACTGCTAAAACCAATCCTAGAAATAACAAAAAAGATTTTTTAGCTCAAATTCTTAAATATGATGATAGAAGAAAAGAATTAGAAAACTCCAAAATCACATCAATTTATAGAATTGCAAAATACATAATTATTAGTACAGATGCATCGCTTCATTTTGTGATACATCTAGGTATGTCAGCCACTGTATACTCAATTATTGCCACCCCAAATGATAGGAAATTAATTGAATCTGGTGGTGGCTTAGAATTTTTAGATTTCCTAAACTCATCAACCGATCGTGTTTTTGCTAGGCATCATCATACGGGATTTTTGCTTAAAGATGGGCGTATATTCCTATTTCATGATGTTAGAAGATTTGGAGAATGGGCAGTTCTAACCGATGATGAGCTAAACAAATTTAAAGATGGATTTGGCTCTTCTTGGGATCCTCATTTATCTAATTTTGATTCAAAATCACTTATTGAATTTATTAATAACCACCCACAAAAGACTACTCGCAAATGGAATCAGTCAAATATGGGTTTGCTATCTTTCATAGGTAAATCAGGTGCTATCAAGGGTTGCGGAGCGATATATTCACGCGAGGTTGTTTTTGCATCAGGACTGGATCCATCCACCCCTATTAGTTCTTTAAAAGAATATGATTGGATAAATCTTGCTAACTCAATGCAGACAGTACTGAGTGAATCTATATCTGACGGAGGAACAGCTTTTAATTCAAAAGACACTGATGATGCTGACTCAGTAAGGTCTAGAGGCGACTTTGTAAGACCTAGCGGACAATTAAGTAGATACCAAGAAAAACTGAAGTCTTATAAAAAGAAGCACTAGTTTTCTGGTTTACGCACTGGCTTGTTGTGATTAAAAATTTTAAATTCTGGTTTTTTAGAGTCAGCAGGACGGCACCTTAGATGTACAAATTTTTTTCTATGTCCACTATCCAGAACTTTACCTTTATATTTAGTGGCACAAATCTTTTTAAATTCTTCTAACTTCGAAGGACACCCATCTTTATCCTGACAGTTATAAGTGAAATGTACATCTGTTTCTTCATATATCGCACCAGAACAAGCACCTAAGCCAAGAGCCACAATGAAGAGAAATACAAATCTAATATTTTTCATATTGAATTTAATTTAACTAAATCAATGTACGAACTTTCTTCTAAAAAGGGCTCAATAAAACCCTTCACTTTAGAAATATCGGTTGAATTTACCCTATCAATTACATCAGCAAAATTATTTGGATGCATAGAGAAATGCCTTAATCCCATACCAAGCAAAAGGCTTGTATAATCAGGGTCACCTGCCATCTCACCACACATATGAACAGGTTTTGAAAATCTTTCACAACTATCGATAACCATTTGTATCAATCTCAAAATAGCTGGATGATTGGGTTCAAATAAATTTGCAACAGAATCATCAATTCTATCTACTGCCAATGCATACTGAATCAAATCATTAGTCCCTATAGATACAAAATCTAATTCTTTGAGGAAGGGTGCCATCGATACCGCCATAGCAGGGATTTCGACCATTGCCCCAAGTTCAATTTGTACCTGACGATGTGGATTGTTTTTCAAAAATCGATCTTTGCTAGTTTCTAAAATTTCTTTCACTTGCATGATTTGGCTAACATGTGAAATCATAGGCAATAAAATCCGCAAACGTCCATAAACAGAAGCTTTTACCAAGGCATCAATTTGAGTCTTAAAAATATCTGTATGCGTTAGACAATACCTAATCGCCCTAAGCCCAAGAGCGGGATTTAATGCGGTATTTGATGAATTTTTAAAAAGCTTATCATTTCCTATATCAAGCGTTCTGATAGTTACTGGCAATGGATTCATACACTCCAGTACATGCTTATATGCTATGAATTGTTCTTCTTCAGTTGGCAATACATCCCTATTCATAAACAGAAATTCTGTTCTAAATAACCCTATACCACCAGCCCCCATTTCTAAGGCTAAATCCACCTCGGATGGATGCTTAATATTCGCCTCAATATGAACCTTTACACCATCAGATGAAATTGCTGTATGATTGATTAGCCCTGAAAAGTCTTTCTTTGCTTGCTTTTGCTCAATCTGTCTTTTTTTATACTGACTGAGAATTTTATGTGACGGGTTAACTATAACAAGCCCTTGATCTCCATCTACAATTAATAAATCCATAGGATTTACCAACGATCTGACATTTTTCATACCTACAACTGCAGGTAAACGCATGCTTCTAGCCACAATAGATGAATGAGAAGTTGGACCGCCCAAATCAGATATAAAAGCACCAAATTTCTGATCACCAAACGATAGCAAGTCCGCCGGACTTATATCACTAGCAACAAGAATTAAACTATCGGATTGATTTGAAATTTTGGGCAAAATATTAGCAACATTTCCAGATAATCTAGATACCACTCTATCAATAACTTGCTGAATATCAGATAGGCGCTCTTTTAAGTAATCATCCTCTAAGTGCTCAAACTGCTGAGCTATCTTTTGTCCGTAAGCAACGATGGCCCACTGGGCGTTATAAAGTTTAGTTCTTATGATTTCTTTTGTTTCGGATGCTAATGAAGCATCAGCTGCCAATTGGCTATGAACTTCTAGAATGGGTGCAAGTTCACTTGGAGCATCAGGCGGAAGAGATTCCGTCAAGGAAAGCAATTCTTTAGAAACAGTTTTTAGAGACTCTTCTAAACGTAAACACTCGCTTTCTATATCCTCTTCATTTATATGAGTGAAATTATTTTCATTATATTCGGACCCTAAAAGTAGTGCCTTCCCTATGGCAATACCCTTGGATACCCCTTTTCCGTACAAAGCTACGACAGTTGTACTAAGCATTGTAATTACTCACTCTACCTCGCCGAATTTGGAATCGAATAACTCCTTTATGGATACCAAAGCCTCCTCTGAATCATCACCATTTGCATCTACAATAATTGTAGAACCTTTTCCCGCAGCCAAAAGCATAACGCCCATTATGCTCTTTGCGTTAACTTTTTGATTGCCTTTGGATATGGATATTTCGCTTTTAAACTTAGAAGCTAACTGAGTCAACTTAGAAGCCGCTCTTGCGTGCAAGCCAAGTTTATTTGAAATTACAACTTCTACTTGAGTCATAAATTACACCTCAATTAACGGTATCCTTAAGATTTTCAGATTCCAGCTTCATACACTTACGTCCTGATTCGATAATTTTTAGTTTAAGCTCTTGAAATGGCAATGACTGACTACCCAATGCAGTAAGGACTATGCCCATATTAATTCCTGAAATCAAATCAGCATCTACACCATCTTTTTGTAATTTAGAAACCACTTCTTTGGAAATATTATAAGGAGTGGCTCCAATCAGATCTGTAAGTATTAAAACACTATTTCCTTCTTTAATATCAAACTTAATATCTTTATATATTTTATCGACTAAAAAAGAGGGGTCTTGATCAGCCTCTACGTCATAACCCATAAATGAGTTTGCATTTGGACAGATATGTTCCATCACTTTTAAATATGCCTTATGCATTGGGCTATGTACACATAAGACAATATTAGTGAAAGGAGTATTTGTGTGCATATTATTTAGCTTTTTTATTTGGAGCAACAACCATAATCATCTGACGCCCTTCAAACTTAGGCATAGATTCAACAGTTATAAGATCCCCTAAATCTTCTCTAACTCTTTCAAGAACCTTCATGCCAAGATCTTGATGTGCCATCTCACGTCCACGAAATCTAAGCGTAACCTTAGCCTTATCCCCATCCTCAATAAATCGTTTTAGATTTCTGAGTTTTACTTGATAGTCGCCTTCATCAGTACCTGGTCGAAACTTAATCTCTTTGACTTGAACGATTTTTTGTTTTGATTTAGCTTCTTGAAGTCTTTTTTGCTCTTGATATTTAAACTTACCGTAGTCCATCAATCGACAGACAGGGACATCAGCATTTGGAGCAATCTCCACTAAATCAGTATCTTCTTCTTCCGCTTTGATTAGAGCGGCCTTCAATGGAACTATACCAAGTTGCTCTCCATCTAAGCCAATTAATCTTACTTCCTTGGCTGTGATTTCGCCATTGATGTTATGGGTTTTTCCAGTAGCTATGTTAGAACTCCTATTAAATTAAACAGACGGTACGACAACATCAAGTTTGTTATCGATTTCATTTTGAAGGCGAGCAATAAAATCATCAACAGTTAAAACGCCTAAATCAATATTTCCTCTGGCTCTGACAGCAACGCTTGAAGAGCTACGTTCTTTTTCACCAACCACAAGGATATATGGAATTTTTTGCATAGAGTTTTCACGTATTTTTTTTGTGATTTTTTCGTTGCGTAAATCCACTTTTACTCTAAATTTTTGATTTAACTTGGTCTGAACTTCTAAAGCATAGTCATTAAATGCTTCTGAAATCGGACAGACAACTACATGTTCAGGAGATAACCATGGAGGCATAGCACCAGAATAGTTTTCTATAAGCATACCTATAAATCTTTCGAGAGATCCCAAAATAGCTCTATGCAACATAACTGGAGTTTTACGAGTATCATCCGCATCTACATATTCCGCACCTAAACGAGCTGGCATAGAAAAATCAACTTGGATAGTACCACACTGCCAGTGACGACCGATTGCATCTTTTAGTGTGTACTCAATTTTGGGGCCATAAAAAGCACCCTCTCCAGGAGAAATTTCAAATTCACAGCCCGACTGCTTTAAACTCTCCATCAAGGCTTTTTCAGCTTTATCCCAAATTTCATCAGCCCCAATTCTTTTTTCTGGGCGAGTAGCTATCTTATACAGAACTTCAGTAAAACCAAATTCTTTATAAACTTTTTGTAGTAAAGCTGTAAAAGCCAAACATTCGGCTAGGAGTTGATCTTCAGTACAGAATATATGACCATCATCTTGAGTAAACCCGCGAACACGCATCATACCGTGCAAAGAGCCAGAAGGCTCATTTCTATGACACTGACCAAATTCACCGTACCTAATAGGAAGCTCTCTATAAGAGTGCAAAGTTGAATTATAGATTTGAACATGACCTGGACAATTCATTGGTTTAAGACCGTACTCCCGATTTTCGGATTGTGTCGTAAACATATTTTCTTTGTAATTATCCCAGTGACCTGTTTTTTTCCATAGACCAAGATCAAGGATTTGTGGTGCTTTGATTTCCTGATAACCATTTTCAACATAAACTTTACGCATAAACTGCTCAACTTGTTGCCAAATGGTCCATCCCTTAGGATGCCAAAATATCAACCCAGGAGCTTCATCCTGAAAATGAAATAAATCTAATTCTTTTCCAAGTTTTCGATGATCTCGTTTTTCTGCTTCCTCAAGCATAGTAAGATACTTAACTTGATCATCTTTAGAACTCCAAGCGGTACCATAAACCCTTTGGAGCATTTCATTGTTAGAGTCACCACGCCAATATGCACCCGCAACTTTCATAAGCTTAAAAACTTTAAGTTTTCCTGTAGAAGGAACATGTGGTCCACGGCACAAATCTACAAAAGAACCCTGTCTATATAAACTTATAACCTCACCCTGAGGAATAGATGAAATAATTTCAGCTTTATAAAGCTCACCTTCTTTTTTAAAAAACTCTATAGCTTCATCTCTATCCCACTCTTCACGAATTACAGCAATATCTTGCTTAACTAATTCACTCATACGTTTTTCAATTTTTTGTAGATCTTCAGGAGTGAAGGGTCTTTTATATGAAAAGTCGTAGTAAAACCCATTATTAATAACTGGACCAATAGTTACTTGAGCATCTGGAAATAATTCTTTTACCGCATGAGCAAGCAGATGAGCAGTTGAGTGACGAATAATGTCCAACCCTACATCATCTTTGGGAGTAATAATCGATAATGACACATCACTATCCACTACATAACTAGTATCAACCGTAGTCTCAATACCTGTATCAGATTTAACCGTGGCTGCAATAGCAGCTTTTGCTAAACTTGGGGCAATGGATTGAGCAATTTGCTCCACAGTTTGTGGAGTTTCGTAACTTCTAGAAGAACCGTCAGGCAGGGTTACTTGTATCATCTATATAAATAAACCTAAAATAAAAAAATGCATAAAAATGCATCATATAGTCAAAGTTTCAATGTAACTTTAAATTTTAGCACTAATATCAATTCCTTATGAAAAAGAATCTTTATTGGATATATTTACTAACAACTGTAGCAATAATAACTTTTATAGTAGTTGTTCTTTTTAGAGTTTTATCAGCTCCAAATACAGGCCCTAAAAATAAAACAAAAGAACCAAGTATTCCAGTAACTATAGTTAAACAAAACGCTCAGATAAAGGAAGATATAAATCAAATTTTATCTAAACCGAATAGTACCAACACCGAAGAATATGTTGGTACAACTCAAAACACAGAAAAAGAATCCAATTCTAATTCCGAAACAACCACATTCACGCAAAATAAAACTGGTAGTGAGGAATCAAATTCAGAAGATCCGCTTAATGTAGAACTTCAAATTGATGATTTATCACCTCAAAGTGAATTTCCAACTCCTGTTGAAGGGACAATAAATAGCCTGGAGCAAAACAATAACGATGAAGGCCCTAGAAATACATTTCCAGAGCCTAACTCATCAAATCCTCCAAGTGGAAGTTTTCCAGATCCAGTTAATTAATCGACTTAGGGGTCGAACCAGATGTGCTTTCGTTATTAAGTGCTTCAGCCTTAAGTTTAGAAATTTGTTCCTCTGATAGCGGTTTAGGCATAGATACTAAAGCATGCTCTAGAACTTCATTAATCCACTTCACAGGTATAATTTCTAAGCCATTTTTAACATTTTCGGGTATCTCCGCCAAATCCTTAACGTTCTCCTGAGGTATTAGAACCTTTTTAATACCTCCTCTTAGAGCTGCTAGAAGTTTTTCTTTTAAACCTCCAATAGCTAAAACTTCACCTCTAAGAGTTATTTCGCCTGTCATAGCAACATCAGCCCTTACTGGAATACCTGAATATGCAGATACCAATGCTGTAGTTACAGCTATACCAGCAGAGGGTCCATCTTTAGGAGTGGCACCGTCAGGAACGTGGATATGCATGTCTTTTTTCTCAAAAAGATTATCGAAAAATCCAAGTTGATAAGCCCATGATCGGATTACAGTACGGGCAACACTCATAGATTCCTTCATAACATCACCCAGGGATCCTGTATGCTGAATCTGTCCTTTACCTTGAACAACTGCTACTTCTATAGAAAGCAAATCGCCTCCAACCTCTGTCCAAGCCAAGCCAGTAACCTGACCAATACGGTTTTCTTTTTCTGCCAATCCAAAAGTAAATTTACGTACGCCTAGATATTTATCTAGATTACTGCTATCAACCACTGTGGTTTTAATCTTAGTTTTTTTGGAACTTTCTTCCTCTTTTTCAACAATAGCTTTAACCACCTTACGGCAAATTTTTCCCAATTCTCTTTCAAGAGAACGAACACCAGCTTCACGTGTGTAATATCTCACAACATCTATCACAGCAGTGTCATCGATTTCGAGTTCACCAGTCTTAATTCCATTGTTTTTCATCAATTTTGGAATCAGATGATCTTTGGCAATGTGCAATTTTTCATCTTCTGTATAACCTGAAAGTCTGATTACTTCCATACGATCGAGTAATGGTGCAGGTATGTTCATTGTGTTGCTTGTAGCTACAAATAATACATCCGACAAATCATAATCAACTTCTAAATAATGATCTTGAAAGGTATTATTTTGCTCAGGATCTAGAACCTCTAATAAAGCCGCTGAGGGATCACCTCTGTAATCCTGACCCATCTTATCTATCTCATCAAGTAAGAAAAGCGGATTTTTAACACCGACTTTAGTCATATTTTGAATGATTTTTCCAGGCATAGCTCCGATATATGTACGTCTATGACCACGTATCTCGGATTCATCATGCACACCACCTAATGCCATACGAACATACTTTCTATTCGTAGCTTTCGCAATGGATTGCCCTAATGAAGTTTTACCCACCCCAGGAGGTCCAACTAGACAAAGTATTGGAGCTTTAAGTTTGTTACCTCTTTTTTGTACTGCTAGGTATTCAACAATACGCTCCTTAACTTTTTCAAGCCCATAGTGATCTGCATCCAATGTCTCTTGGGCAACAGAAAGTTTAGTGTTAGCTTTTGATTTTTTCTTCCATGGCACACTAACAACTGCATCAATATAACTTCTAATGACTGCTGCCTCTGCAGACATAGGAGCCATCTGTTTAAGTTTTTTAAGCTCACCTAGAACTTTTTCCTCTGTTTCATCAGGCATGCCCGCCTCTTTGATTTTCTTTTCTAAAAGTTCAAGATCGGCACCCTCTTCACCTTCTCCTAACTCTTTCTGAATAGCTTTTATCTGCTCATTTAGATAATAGTCGCGTTGACTTTTTTCCATCTGTTTTTTTACGCGATCTTGGATTTTTTTCTCAAGAGAAATAATATCCATCTCGTACTCTAGGAAAAATAAAAGACTATTCAAACGATCAATTAAGTCAATTTTTTCAAGAAGGCTTTGTTTTTTACTTTGATTTACATGAAGCTGAGCACATACTGTATCTGAAAATCTAACTGGATCCTCAATGCGTAAAATTGATTGAACAACATCAGGTTGAAGGCGTTTATTTATTTTTACAAACTCTTCAAATTTAGTTCCAACACTGCGAATAAGAGGAGATACTTGAGATTCGTCCGATATTGTAGTCTCTACAATATGCCCTTCGCCCATATATAAAGAACCATCATCCTCTATATAATCGATTTTTATGCGTTCTACACCCTCAACTAATAATTTAATTGTCCCATCTGGCAATTTAATCAGTTGAAGAATATTTGCTACTACACCAAATTTATTAATTTGATCAAATTTTGGCTCATCAACTTCTGGAGAAGTTTGAACAGTAAGGATTACTTGATGACCATCTTTTTCGGCCATAGCCTTTTCTAGGGTGGCAATAGATCTCGCTCTACCCACGAATAAAGGCACAACCATATGAGGAAACACCACGATATCTCGCAGTGGCAATAATGGAAGATTAACCAGTTTTTTATCTAATGACATATGCATCCTCTAATTTAAAGGAGAGTCATCAACTTATAATTTCTGGCTCTCCACCTAAGACAGCTTCTTCGTTTAGAATAACCTTTTTAATATCCGAACGAGAAGGCATCTCAAACATAATAGGCATAAGTACAGATTCAATAATCGATCTTAACCCTCTCGCCCCAGTTTTTCTTTTGATAGCCTTCTCGGCAATCAATTTAAGGGCTTCTGGAGTCACCTCCAATTCAACGCCTTCCATAGCAAACAAAGTTTGATACTGCTTAACTAAGGCATTTTTAGGGACAGTAAGAATCTGAACTAAAGCTCCTACATCCAACTCCTGTAATGTGGTGACTACAGGTAGCCTACCAACAAGTTCAGGAATCAAACCAAATTTAATAATATCCTCGGGTTCAACTTGGGCAATAAGCTCCCCCACCCCTTTTTCAGTTTTGTGGGATACAGAAGCATTAAATCCAATCCCAGATTTTTCAGTTCGGTTTTGGATAATCTTCTCTAATCCTTCAAATGCACCACCTACTATAAAAAGTATATTAGTAGTGTCAACCTGAATAAACTCCTGCCCAGGATGCTTACGACCACCTTGTGGTGGAACTGCGGCAACCGTACCTTCTATAAGTTTAAGCAGTGCTTGCTGTACACCCTCACCCGAAACATCTCGAGTAATAGAAGGGTTTTCTGACTTCCGAGCAATCTTATCTATTTCATCGATGTATATAATGGCTTGCTGAGCTTTTTCAATATCAAAATCGCAGTTTTGTAACAGTTTCTGAATAATATGCTCTACATCCTCACCTACGTATCCAGCTTCAGTTAATGTAGTTGCATCAGCCATAGCAAAAGGCACATCAAGTTGCTTGGCTATAGTTTGAGCTAAAAGTGTTTTACCAGAACCAGTAGGACCAATCAATAATATATTGCTTTTACTAAGCTCCACATCGTTTGATTTTTCACCAGCATGACGAATTCTCTTATAGTGGTTATATACCGCTACAGAAAGTTGTTTTTTTGGACCCTCTTGACCAATAACATACTTATCTAGAAATTCCTTAATTTCAGAAGGGGTTGGAAGTTTTGCTAACTCTTCAGAACCTTCATCAGTATTTTTTGATTGCTCTTTAATTAAATTCAAACAATCATTTATACACACATCACAAATAAATAATCCTGAAGGACCAGCAATAAGTTGATTTACTTCTTCTTTTTTTCTCGAGCAAAAAGAGCAACGTGCATTTTTTGTTGATTTTGATGTCATTTTTCTTTGTTCAAATCGCTACGATTTGTAAATACAGTGTCAATTAAACCAAACTCGAGTGCTTCT